>JANRJE010000020.1:0-184644 GCA_033764135.1 Gemmatimonadales bacterium | reverse complement strand
CGTCACCCTGAGCGGCGACAACAGCGGCAGCACGGCGTGGAGCGCCACCAAGCGGAAGGCGTGGACCACCTTGACTGTGGCCAGCGGCACCGGCAGCGGCAAGGTCAAGTGGAACCGCAGCACCAGCGGCCTCGCGGCCGGTACCTATGTCGACACCATCACGGTGACGGCGGCAGGGGTGAGCTCGCGGACAGTGATTGATACCCTGGTGATCACCCAGACCACCACTGCCCGGCTCAACAAGGGGGGCGGGAAGACTCGCACCATCAAGGACAGCAGGGGGACCACGGCTTCGTCAGGGCAGGACACCACTTCCGTCACCGCCACGCTGGACGGTGAGAGCGGCGGCACTTCCGCACCCAAGTGGGTGGCCACCACCGGAGCGAGCTGGATCCGCTTTGTTGACGGCGCCACGCCGACCGAGGGTGCCATCGTGTGGACTCGCGATGTATCGCAGTTGCCGGCCGGTCAGCATATCGACTCGGTCGTGGTCTCGCTCCAGGGCAATCCGGTAATGCGCGGCGTCTACACCGACACCGTGGTGGTGGTGGTGGTGGCTGATCCGTCGCCGACCAACGCGGTAGATGAGTTGGTGCGCGGCAACCGGCTGACCGGCGATCAACGCGACTTTTTCGATGCCACCGGCAACCGCAATGGCCGTTTTGACCTCGGCGATTTTCTCGCCTGGGTTGATCGCAACGGGATCCGGCTCAACGCCAGTCTCACGGCACAGCTCGCCGAGGTGAGGGGCGAGCCGTAGCTGTTGGCGTACTGATCTGGTAGTGGTCAAAAAAAGCGGGGCACCCCATGGTGGGGTGCCCCGCTTGGTTTGTCGGTATTGGAGTGGTGGTCAGTCGGCAGTGGCGCCGAGCTCCGGAGGCGGTTCCCGGCCGAGCACCTGATAGAACAAGGTGATCATCTGCCGGGCGTATTCCTTCTCGGAGTATTTCTCCATCACGATCCGCCGCCCGTTCTCGCCCAGAGTGCGCCGGAGAGCCGCATCGGAGAGGAGCCGGTCGAGCTTTTCGGCCAGGTCGGCCACGTTCTCCGACTCGAACAGCAGCCCGTTGACGCCGTCCTGGATCAGGTGCGGAGAGCCATCGACCCGGGACGCAATGGTGGCGCGGCCCGCGGCCCCCGCCTCGAGGAGCACTCGGGCGAACGCCTCTGTTCTTGACGCGGAGACATACACCCGGCAGCGCGAGAGTGCCGCGTAGGCAATGTGGCTCGGCACTGCCTTCTCTAGCGAGATGCGCGGGTGACCCGCAGCGAGAAGCTCGAACGGGGTGCGGTCGGGGCAATGCCCGATGATCCGGAGCCGGACCTCCTGGTGTTTCTCGGCAACGAGATGGAACGCCTTGATCAGGATGTCGACGCCCTTGAGGTGCCAGGGGTAGCCCAGGAGGAGAATTTCGGGGAGCTCGGCATCCGGACTGTAGGGCACCTTTGACACAGGGGTGAAATCATGGCCAACCGTGACGGGAGGCACTGATGGAAGGTGAAGATCATCGAGCTGGCTGTGGTAGAGCAGTTTGACGTGTTGTGCTCTCTTGGCAAGGAATCGGGCAATCTCCTTGGCGAGCCACACCCGCATCGGCTTGAACCGTCCCTCGCCGTGGAGGATCCCCTTGAAAGGGTGGCCCGGAAAGTCGAGCACCAGCGGAACCCGCAGTCGCCGTGAAAGCAACCAACCTGCCAGCCCAGTGGAGAGGGCGCCGTAGCAGAAGACCAGGTCGTACTCTCCCTTTTCCCGGGACAACCGTGTCCCGGTTCGCACAAAGCGCACAATCTTGCGGAGAGCAGCGCCCGGGACACCATCGGCGTCGACCGGCAGCGGCTCAAACCCGAAGTCGTTGAGTCCGTGCTCGCGGATGGCGGCCAATTCCTCGGGATGTTCATGCATGCGCCACGAAGGCATCATCAACTCCCCCATCACTGCAGGAGGCCAGCAGGCCACGGCATTCTGGGCCGGATCGGTCTTGGGCGGCACCGGGCCGGGATGGATGAACAGCACTCGCAGCGGCCGCTCCATGGTCATGACCTGCCGAGTGCGGCGAGCCATTGCACCGCAGCGACCACCGACTCAAGCTGGACCGAACTCTTCAAGCCGTCGAGTACCTCCGGGTGGGCGGGCGCCCAGTTTCCTGCCGCTGCTTCCATCGCTGCGCGGGCAATTGCCGGGATCTCGGCGGCGGGGGTCTGTTCCGTCACCAGGAAATGTCCGCCGACTTGCCGTAGCAACCGGGCGCTCTCGCCCTCGTCATCCACCCAGGCCAGAATCGGGCGATTGGCGGCGAGATATTCGTACAGCTTGTTGGGTACTTGCCTGGGTTGCTGCTGGGCGAGCAGCAGCAGGAGGCCGGCTGAGCGCGTCCGCTCCATCACCTCGGCATGGGGGATTCGTGCTGCAATAGTCGTTAGGTTGGAGAGCCCGCGGCGCTCGAGCATCTCCGAGATCGACGCATCGTTGAAGGTCGCCACATCACCGATCAGGTCGAGGGCAAAACCTTCCGACAGGTGCCCCTTGTCGCGGAGTGTCACCAAGGCGTCAAGATACGGGATCGGGGTGCGCTGGAGATAGAAGGAGCCGAAGTAAACGGTCCGGTGCCGGTCGATCGTGGCGGGAGCACTGGGCGAGGTAAGCAGCCGGTCGGGGATGCCGTTTCTGGCCAATAGTGCCTCACGAGCGCCTTCCTGCTCAAGCCACGAGACGATTCCCTCGCTCACCCCGACGCAGAGGGCCGGTCCGGTGACTATCTGGCGACGCATCGTGTTTGCGGCCGCGGCCATGATGGTACCTGAGAAGGCCGGCCTACCGGTGTCTTGGTCATGCCATGGATCGCGATACTCCGCCACCCACGGAACATCCAGCTGTCGGGATATCCGGCTCGCTGCGCGATGCACGCTCATCGGCGGGGCGGTGGAATAAACCAGGTCGCATTCAACGTCGAGTGCGCCTTCGATCAGTGCGGGTGTCGCATCGCGCCACAAGTCCGGAAAGAGGCGCCACGCCTCGTACTCACGCTTGAGGGCGGGAAGTGACCGACCGGCCATTTGCTTGAGCGAGCGAAGCGCGCCGGGGCTGGAGTGGCCCACCGGCGCGGCTGTTGTGCGCTGGTAGGCGGCAGGTTCTGCAATGGTACGGATCAATTCTCCCCGCTCCGACCGCTTCCAGGGAGCGGCGTGTGGTGCGGCAGTGAGAACCTTGACGGTGATGCCGGCCTCCAACAAAGCGCCAACCAGTTCCCAAGGGCGCCGCGCCCCTGATTCACGGGATGGTGGATAATGAGCTGCTATGAGAAGGACAGTCGGAGCGGCGCCGAACCGATTCTGCTTGGTCACCGATTTCGACCTTCATGTCGGCCAGGAGGCACAGCGGCTGCTGCAGAAACCCCGCGAATCACGGCACCTCCTCGTCCGGGGCGCTGACCGTTCGCGGGGGCGGCGGCCACTGTCGGCGGCGCTGCACCACGAAAGGGGGAGCCCAACCAGGCAGCCGTCGCCAGCGCCTGGACGAAAAGGGTGAGGGCAGAATACTGGGTGTTGATGAAGGCCGACCCGACGGCATTCCCGGCCATCATCGCCACCATGAAGCCGAGCAGTGTCGCCTCTTCGGCGGCGCCGGGCTGTCCCAGAGCAGCGATTGCATTGCGCCTGGCCGTCAACACGCCGCGCGCGGCCCCGATCCAGATGGCGAAGTAGGCAACAGCGCCGAGGACGCCGAGCTCAACCCCGATATTCACGTAGGCGGAATGCCCCGCGTGGTAATCCCTCGTCATCCAGACGTTGTAGGTGGCGTAGTTACCCATCCCGTAGCCCCAGGGACGCTGCACCATCCAGCGGATTCCCTGTTTCCATAGTTCGGTTCGTCCGGTGCCGCCGGTGTAGCCGCTGAAGTCGGTGAGGCGTGAGGCGCCCGAGGCGTCGATATAGGCGAGCACGCCAGCCCCGAGAACGGCGATCGCGACGAACATCGCCACCCGCCGCCATCCCGTCGCGCCGAACGAGATCAGCACGACCGCCATCGCAAGGAGAGCGAGGAATCCCCCGCGGGATTGGGTGCGGACAATCCCAAGGGCCAGCAGGATCGCCACCCCGAACCAGAGAATTGCAGTGGCCTTGCGCCGGACCCCGAGCCAGAGGGCGATGGGAATGCAGGTCGCCAGGACCCAGGCGTAGTCATTCGAGTCCAACGATGAACCGAGGCCGATCCGCCCCGCCGCACCGCCCCCGCCAAAAAAGATGATACTGGTGATCACCACCAACGCCCCGAGGAGAATCAGGAGTATGCGGACCATGCTGGCGCGGTCACGAAGCAGGGCAATCCCGGCGAGAAACACTGTCACCGAGATGAAATATCCTGGGTAAAGCTGGTCCACCGAATTGCCGACCCAAATGCTGAGTGGAACCGTTACGATGGCCAGCACCACCAACAGCGTCTGCCAACGCAACGCCGGCGCCGCTCGCCAGAGTGCCGTCCACCCTGAACCAGGGACGGCCGAAACCAACCCCGCCGCCAACGCCAGAGCCATGGCCATCGGCAACTTGGGGATGGCCAGGGCCGTGATCACCTCCTGGATGCGGAGCGATGTGAAACAGAGATAGAGCCCGTACAACACACCGAGACGCCGGAGTGCCGGGGTGAGTGGTGCCGAAAGGAAATCGGTGGCTACGGTGTGACGGCTGCGTCCGCCCTGGCTGCGCCCACCACCAATCGCCGCCTCTACCGCACCAATCGGGTCGGCGGCCGCAACCGCTGGCACTCCCCGCATCCGGCGCTGACCGGCGGTCACCGGAACGCTCTCCCAATGTCACAGGATTCCGCCCAGCCCGCCGATGAGGTATCCTTGTTGCGGCGCTCATCCACCGAATAAACGCACCCCCACCCTCCAGCCACGGAGATTGCTGCATGTCCGGTATTGGTCTTGGCCTCGAGCTCTCGGAGCGTCAGCGCACGCTGTTCGCGGCACTGCTCCCCGTTTTTGTGCTCTTCCTGATTGCCCCGCTGCTCGACCTGCTGGCCTCGACCTGGCCACTCCGCTTCGACGAGATCGGCTGGCGCTTCGGCTTTTTCGGAATCCTGCTGAACGGTTCGCTGCAGCTCACCGTGGCCGCTGCCCTGGTGGCACTGGTCGGCGGCATCCTCGGTCAGCGCAGCACGGTGCGGACCGCAGCGGCAATTGTGGGGGTGCTGGCGCTGGTGATGATGGTCGCGGTGGTGGGCTTCGGACTCGACGCCCTGCAGGTCCGGCGCACCGTTCCCCAGGTGCAGAAGGACCGCTTCGATGCCACCTCGTTCAAGACGATGGCGAGTGCCGCGCTGCTGATCCCGGTCGCACTCTGGCTCTCGTGGCGGCTCCTCAAGGCGGCCAAGGGCGGCGGCGAAGAGAGCTCCGCCGATCGCGGCAAGGGGCTGGTGGTCGGACAATAGGCCAGTCACCCCGGTCATCCGCGCGGCGGAACCACCGCGCTGACGGCCGGGGCCAGCTCCCGCGCCACCCGCACCCCGATCGAGTCGGCGGCGGCAATGTCGCCCTTGACCACCGGCACCACGATGCGGACCAGTGCCTCGTCGGTTCGGCCCAGCAGAATGGCGTCGCGGAGCAGATCGTACTTGACCAGATATTCGTTGTAGGCAATCCGCCCGCGGCCCTGATACCAGTAGTACACGATCGACTGCTGGTCTTCCTTGACCAGGTGATAGCGGCTCACCTTGGCGTCGCCGTCGGGAGTTGGAATGGTTACCGGATAGAAGCCGACCGACTCCCATCCCGCCCCCGGGAGGCAGTTGCGAGGGGAATGGATGGTTTTCCCTTGCTGCTGTGTCTCGTAGTACCCGACATACACCGAAAAAACCATCGGGTCGGCCTCTGAGGCGGCGTGCCGCCGCAGCACGAAGCTCGACATCCCTGCCGCCTGCTGCTCCTCCTCCGAGACCGGGATCGGGGTGCTGGGGAGCCCCATGAACTCAGTCTGGATGGTGTCCAGCGATTGCACCAGCGGCACCGGCTGCACCCGGTCGCCGAAGAAGAAGATGTTGACCGCGCATCCCACCCCGAGCAGGGCGGCAGGAATCCAGCGGCCACGACTAGACCAGAGCGGCAACGGCATCGTTCCTCCTGAGCAGGCGGCGTTCGACCCAGGCAATCACCGCCGCGACCATCGCCACCAGTCCCAGTGCGCCGACGAAGAGTGCCCATCCCTCACTGGTGTGCATGAAGCCGCGCCCCAGCGCCGGGTCGATATAGTGCATCAGGAAGGCGGTCAGAAAAATCCGGATGGAGTTGATCATCACGGCGATCGGAATCGAAAGCAGAATCAGCAACAGTCGCGAAGGCCAGCGCCGCAAATACATCCCGCCAATCATCACCCCCAGCGCGATCAACGCCGTGAGCGAGCGGAGCCCCGAACACGCCTCCGCCACGAAGAGCCGCTGGCCGGGAATGGAGATCACGTTGCCGCTCAACCGTACCGGGATGTCGCGCCAGGCAATCAGCCTGGTGCCGAAGTCCGAGGCCTGCAACTGCAACGGGATGGCGAGGGTGTTGGTGATCACCGCCGGAAGCGGGATCGAGAGCAACAGCAGGATGAGCGGCAACCACCAGTGGCGAAGCTGCCGCCAGCCGGCCGTGAAGATGATCAAGCCGATCATCGCCCACCACATCGAGGCGCGCATGGTGAACAACTCCGCGGCGAGCCCGCTGACCCAGCGAAGCAGCACCGCGCTCAGCAGCACTGCGCTTCCCAGCAGGCGCTGCGGCGCGGGATTGGAAACAATGCCGGCCTTCCACGCCAGCCAGAGCGAGACCGGAAAGAGCAGCAGACCATGGCCGGCGTCGGGGTTGTTCCACCAGTCGCGACCGAGGGTCTGGATCGGGGCCATGAACAGGACCACAAACGCCAGCGCCGTTGCCATCGTGGGCAGGGCCACCGCAGGACGCTGCAGGGCAGCGACCACCCGGGTCAGCGTCAGCGCCTCGCCGACAACGGCGGGGGCTACCATCCGCCCTTCCTGAACAGCATCACCGGCAAGGTCTTGAGCATGATCACGATATCCTGCCAGAGTGAACGGGTGGCGATGTATTCCAGGTCGTGCTCCACCTTGCGGCGGACATCGTCGATGTTGGTGTCGTATTGCAGGTGTACCTGGGCGTGGCCGGTGATCCCGGGGCGCACCCGTTGCCGCTCCTGATAGTGCGGGATCTCCTCCCGCAACTGCTTGAAGAGCTGGGGGCGCTCGGGACGCGGTCCCACGATGTTCATGTCGCCCAGCAGCACGTTCCACAATTGGGGCAGCTCATCCAACCGGGTGGCGCGGAGGAATCGTCCGACGCTGGTGACCCGATCGTCGTCGCTGGTGGCCCACACCGCCTGTCCGGCCGACTCGGCGTCGGGCCGCATGGTGCGGAACTTGTAAATGACAAACGGCCTGCCGCCGATGTCTTCCCGTCGACGGGAATCGTGCCGCACTCCGCGTGCGGCTCGCGCATCGATTCCCACCCGCGTCTGGCTGTAGAGCACCGGCCCGCGGGAGGTGACCTTGATGGCTGCGGCAATCAGCAGCCAGAGCGGCATGCTGACTACCAGGCCTATCGCTGCGACCACGACATTGAGCACCCGGGTGGCGCGATCGGTGCGGCTGCAGACGGTTACGACGGCCGGGCCGACCACCTCGAGCGGTGGTCGAGTGGACGCCATCGGGCGGCTCGGTTCATCGTAGTCGTGCTGCATCCGTGCAATCGGTTCCGCCATGATCCTTCAGAAGCGGCTGAAGAGAAAAATCAAGGATACCACCGTTCCCACGCCGGCCAGGATTTGCGTCACCCTGCCACTGTTCGGGCGCTCTCCCACGAAAATCTCGTCACCGGCCTGCAAGCTCATCGCGTCGATGGAGCGAGCCAAGCGGATCGCCTCCTCGACTGCCGAGCCGGAGAGAATCTGCTCGCCACCCCTGCGAATCTTGCTGCGGCCCATATCCGTCCGCTGCGTCGGTCCCTTGGCAAACTGCATCAGCAGATCGGGAATCGGCATCGAGGTCGGCACGGTGTAGAATCCCGGGCTTCCGACGGCGCCGGAGATCTGCAGGCGCATCAGCGGTTCGGCCCGCACGGTGGGGTTCCGGACGAAGCGTGCCATCACCTCATTGAGGCGATCCTCCAGCTCGGAGCGGAGCAGCCCGGCCACCGAGATCTCGCCGGCGCCCGGCACCTGGATGGTGCGCTCCGGGGTGACGGCGTAGGAGTTGTCCATCCGCGAATCGCCGCTGACCTGCAGCATCACCACGTCGCCGGCAAAGATGTCGCCCTCGTTGAGCCGCTTGCGGATCATCGCCGCCTCGGCCTGCCGGGTGGCCCGGGTAATCTCGTCGTAGCTCCCTGCGGCCAGCCCAGCCTCGATCTCGGCCAGGGAGTTCTGCAGGTCAACCCTGGTGGTCTTGGAGCGCGGAGTGCCGCTCAGCATCCGGAAGAGGGTCTGGGTATCCACTCCTGAGCCCGGAGGGCCCCCCACCTGAGCGGTGGTAAGCGCCGGGGCGATACAGAGGCAGCAGGCAAGGCCGATCCGGCGGGCTAGGCGAGTCACGAAGGCTCCAGATTGTTCGAGTCAATAACTTGGCCTCCCGCAATGCAACTCGCGGGCCGAAAGCGGGGGATCAGGATGGCCGATTCCGCCGCCGTGGCGCCACAGTGAGGCGCCGGTCCCCACATCGTGTGGCGTTCAAGCCGCACAGGGGTGGCCTTCCCGCCACATCAAGCGCCACCCTCCACCATCCAACATCCAAAATCCAACATCCCCTCCCCCGGGAACGATTTTTCCGTACAGAGTACTCCAGAGACTCCTCCAAGGGTGACCAGATGATTGCCAAGATGTTACCTGACAATGAGTTGGGCCGTTGGCAGCCAGCGCACGAGGGGTCGGCGACTGTGGCGCAACCACGAGTTTTGTTGCGTCCACGCAACAACGAGCGATCGGGTGAGAACGAATGAATGATGCCGAAAAGCCCCTGGTCGCCGTGCTCAACGACCAGGAATGGACGGCCCGCGGTCTCGAAACCATACTCGAGGCGACGGGGTACCGGACCGTGCGGGCCTTCACCGCTGGCCAGCTCTTCGGGCTGCTCGGCAGTGTGCTCCCCAGCGCCTTCATTCTCGACCAACAGTTGCCGGATCGCTCGGGGTTGGAGGTTGCCACGGCGTTGCGCAACGACCCACGATTCGGTCCCTCGACTCCCATCATCATGACCACTGCCGGACCCTCCGGTCGCCAGGCCCGCCTCGCGGCATATGAGGCGGGTGCCTGGGACTTTTTCGGCCAACCACTCGATGGCGAGGCGTTGCTGGCCAAGCTGCGCCTGTATATCCCCGCACGCGCGGCCTATAGCGCCATGGCTGCCCGGGTGGAGGAGCTCGATGCCCGACTCTACCCGGCCGACGGCCTGGTGCGGCGCGCTCGGGAGCTGGTGACGAACGCCCGCCGGAGAGCCGCACCGCTGGCCTGCGTCGCGGTCGGGATGGCCGAGGGGATGACGGGGTCCACGGAGCATGCCGTCGGCGAGATGATGGTGGAGCTCTGCCGTGGCGGCGATGTCGTGGGTCGCATGGGGCCGGGGCGATTTGCGGTCATCGCGGTCGATGCCGACAGCGACGGCGCCGGGCGGCTCGCCAGTCGCCTGGCGGCAGGGTTGGAGCGGATCGGGATCGCCAACGGACACCGGATTGGTGTCAGCGGGGTCACCGCCGATATTCTGACCGGCGACGCCCTGCTCGCCCAGGCATCGGCAGCGCTGGCGGCTTGAGCGCCCCCCCCTCATCCTGAGCAACGCGAAGGATCTCGGCGCTGGCCGACGACTCGAACCATGATGGTCCGTTATGGTGGCCGGTGCCGAGGTCCCTCGCGTTGCTCGGGACGAGGGGCTCTCCTTCTCTCTTTCTCTCTTTCTCTCTTTCTCTCTTTTCAGTCCCGCGTTCCCACCTCGGCCGGAATTGTCGGCACCACCGGCTTGGGCTGTCCCTCCCGCCGTTCCGCCTCGTCGGTGGCCGCGTAGCCCGAGCTGTAGGCGTAGTATGAGTATTCGTTCATGCTGGTGCGGATGTCGTTGAGCACCGCGCCCACCAGCCGGATCGGCAGTTGATCGATGATCTGCAGCTTCGCCTCGGTGAACTCCCGGTTGGTCTCGCCGGCCCGCACCACCAGCATCAGGTGACCGGTGAGGGTGCCGAGCAGGAACGGGTCGATGCCGGCGCCCAGGGGGGGGGAGTCGACCAGGATCACGTCGTATTCCTTCTGCAGCTGGTCCACCAACTCGCGCATCGCCGCCGAGCCAAGCAATTCGGGGCCGTTCCGGTGGCGACTTCCACCGGTCAGCACCGTGAGTCGGGGGTGATTGGTGGGGTGCAGTGCCTCGGCAATCGGCACCTGCTCGGCCAGGTGATCGAGCAGGCCCGGACGCCGCTCCACCCCGAAGGTGCGGTGCAGCTCGCCGCGCCGGGTGTCGCCGTCAATCAGCAGCGTCTTGAAGCCCGCCTCGGCGAATGACAGCGCCAGGTTGCTGGAAACCAGCGACTTGCCGTCGCCCGGCATCGCCGAGGTGATGGTGATCGCAAAGCCCTTCTCGCGCGCCACGGTGTGCATCAGGTTGAGGCGGATGGTGCGGAACGCCTCGATTACCTGCGACGCCTCCTCGGCCGAGGGGGTCTCGCCCTTGGCGCGGCGGATCTCGGGGACCGCGCCGAGGATGCTGATGCCGAGCCCGGCGGTGATCTGGTCGGCGTAGCGGAAACGCTTGTCGGTCAGGTCGAGCAGGAACGCCAGCCCGATCCCAGCGCCGAGTCCGAGCAGGGTACCGAGGGCGATGATCACCGACTTGCGGTTCTTCTCGGGCTGCGAGGGCGGGAAGGCGCGGTCGAGCACCGAGAGGTCGGGCAGCGAGCTCGCCTCCTGCAGGCGCGAGTTCTCGAAACGCTGCTCCAGGTCGCGGTACTGCCGGTCCGCAATTTCCAGCTCACGCAGATATTCCTGTTCCTGAATGGCGCGCTGCGGAATGCCGGCCAGGTCGCGTCGGGCCGCCTGGATCTGGGTCTCCAAACGGGCCTGCTCCCGCGCCAGGCGATTGAGTACCGACTGCACATAGGTTGGGAGGGTGCCAATGCGGAGTTCGTCAATCCGCGCGGTGACAGCCCTGACAGAATCGTGCTCGGCCATCAGGGTGAGCAGCAGAGTGCGTCGTTGCCGTTCGGCTTCGCCCAACTCGGTGAGTACCTGGGTCAATTCGGGGGCGCGCGTCACCGCGCCGATGTTGAGGAAGCGGTCGATCGCCAGCTCACCCGAGCGGGCCTGGGCCAGCGCCTCGCGCAGTTCGGTCTGCTCGCGAATTAGCGAGTCGACCTCGTTGCGCTGCCGGATGAAATTGCCGAAAACCGACGGCGTGCTCGACTGCAAGCCGGCCGGTACCGGGACGTCCTCACGCGGCAGAGTCACCACGCTCACCTTGAACGATTCCAGCGCCGCCTGGGCCATGTTCAGCCGGTCCCGGGCCCGGGTCAACTGAGTGTCGAGCACCTCCGCCTCGGCGGAGAGGTTGCGATTCTTGAGGGAGGCGGCCTGGGTCACGAACTGCGCCACGATGGCGTTGAGGGTGGCTGCGGCGCGCTCGGCGTTCTGGCCCTCGTAGTTGAGTCGCAGGAAGCGGGCATTCATCCGGTCCAGGTCGGGGCGCAGCTTGCCGCGGATGTCGTCGGCCACTTCCTGCGGGGTGAGGATGTCGAACCGGAAGCTGCGGCCCCGGCGCCCCCCCCCGAGGTTGGGAGCCCAGCGAAAGCCGAAGGCGCGACCCACAGAGTCGCCCACCACCCCCGACTCCTTTTGCTGGCTGCCCTGATGGGTCATCTCCCAGCGGCGACCATCCTCGTTGACTGCCAGGAGGTAGCTGCCGGAACGGATCGTCTCGGTCCGCTCGAAGTTGTCGAAGAGCGAGGCATCCGGGCCGGTGGGACCTTCCAGCGGGACACCGAACATGCTCTCGGCGTTGGGGCCGCGAATATAGAGTTTGCGTTGCACCACCACCGGGGTGAGCACCGCGTCGGTGGTCAGCAACTCCACCCACTGGCTGGAGTAGTAGAGCGCGGATGCCTGAATTGGCGAATTGGCATCCGGCTCCCGCATCTCCAACGCCAGGGTGGCGCGGACCCGGTAGGTGGCTGGCATCAACCGGGTCGCCAGCACGCTACCCACCACTCCCAGAATCAGGCAGGCCAGCACCAGCCACTTGAATCGGCGCAGTGCCGCCAGCAACCGGGCGACTTGCGAGACCCTGGGGCCCGAACCGAACGCCGCCCCCGGCGGTAGTCCGGCCCCCGCCAACAGGTCGGGGGGGGCCGCGGCGGGGGTCACTGGGGTAAGCGAGGAACCGGTCATCTGGGTGCCGTCTCTTGGTGGTGCATGTTGGAAGCGCGGCCGGTATGGCCCCGCACTGGGAACCGCCCAATGCAACAAGAATACCGCAATCGCTCCCGGGGCGTGGCGAGATGGCGGCAATTTGCCGAGGTGAAGCACCGGATTGCGGCTTTGGGGCGACGAATGTTCCTATATTATGTTGCAGTCGAGCTACAAGTGCAAGGATTTTCGCTGACTCACAGCAACAGATCGGGCACGCTTTCTGCTATCCCATGCCGTTGCGCCAATGCGGCGTTGTGCCTGTCCCGATGCTGGTGGAGGTTGATCGCCCGATGACTGTCATGACTGGAGACGACTCTCCGACCGGTACCGCCGGGAGCACGCCGATGCGTGATCACCTAGCAATTGCCCCCGACGTGGCCGCCACAATCCGGCTGCTGATTGTCGATGATGAGCGGACCCTCAGGGAGAGTTGTGCCTCGGTCCTCCAGGGCGACGGCTATCAGGTGACCCTCGCCTCCCGGGGCGAGGAGGCGCTGGACATGGTCCGCCGGCGGCCGTTTGACCTGATCCTGGTCGATCTCTTCATGAACCAGGTTACCGGGCTGCAGATTCTGGCCGCGGCCTTGGAACTCAATCCCGAAACGCTGGTGGTGGTGATGACCGGCAATCCGAGCGTCGGTTCATCGATCGAGGCGCTCCGCGCTGGTGCCTGGGATTATCTCCCCAAGCCGTTCTCGGCCACTCATCTTCAAGTCCTGGTGGGGCGCGCCTCCCACGCGGTGCTCAAGGCGCGCGAGGCGGCCGAGCTGCGCCAGCAGGTGCTGCGGCACGGTGACGCTGGCGACGGCTCGGCGCTGATCGGCATTTCGCCCGCATTCCGCCGGGCGGTGGAGCTGGCCCGCAAGGTCGCCGCCACCGATGCCTCGGTGTTCATCAGTGGCGAGAGCGGCACCGGCAAGGAAGTCATCGCCCAGTTCATTCATGCGCACTCCCGTCGTTCGCGGAAGCATCTGGTGCCGATCAACTGTGCCGCGCTGCCCGAGCCGTTGCTGGAGTCGGAGATGTTCGGGCACCGGAAGGGCGCCTTCACCGGTGCCGACCGCGACAAGCCCGGCCTCCTCGAGACGGCCAACGGCAGCACCCTCTTTCTCGACGAACTCACCGAGATGTCGCTGCCGCTCCAGGCCAAGCTGCTCCGGGTGGTGCAGGACGGTGTGGTCCGTCGGGTCGGCGCCGAAGTGGCGGCCGATCCGGTAGATGTCCGCTTCATCTCGGCAACCAATCGCGATCCCCAGGATGCGGTGGCGCGCGGGATCCTGCGTGGCGACCTCTACTACCGGCTCCGGGTGGTGCCGATTGCCCTGCCGCCGTTGAGGGAGCGGGTCGAGGACATTTCTCTGCTGGCCAACCACTTTCTGACCATCTTCTGGGCCAAGCACCGGCGGATGCCGGGGCAGCAGCCGCGGCTGACCGAGGAGGCGCTGGGGCTGTTGCGCTCCCGGCCCTGGCCCGGCAATGTGCGCGAACTGCAAAATGTGATCGAGCATGTCGCGGTACTGGCCGATCCTGACTCCGCCATCGGTCCGGCCGACCTGCCGTTGTACGACGACGTCGAGGCGGCGCCTGGCGGGCGGTCGAGCACGGTGGCGCTCGAGGGACCGTTCCACGAGGTCAAGGAGCTGGTGGTGGCGGAGTTCGAGCAGGAGTATCTCACCCGTCTGCTGGCCCGCGCCAACGGCAACATGAGCAAGGCCGCCCGTCAGGCGGGGATCGACCGGACCACGCTCTACCGCCTGATGGAAAAGCACGGACTCCAGCGGGAAGCCAACGGCGATGGCTGAGGGGGGGGGAGCGGATCCGCTGCGGGCGGCTCGTGACCGGGTCGCGACCGATTGGCAGCGGTTCGTGGCGGATGCCATCTCGGAGCGGGAAGTGACCGAGCTGGTTGACGCGCTGGTGGTGGCGATCCGGGCACGGGCAGTGGGGGGGGGGCATCCGCCGGTCACGCCATCGCCGCTGGCGCATCAACTGCTGGTGGCGCTCCGTTCGGCCCATTTGGCGGCGCTGGTCGCTCCGGTGGGAGAGGCGGCGCTCGCCAACTTGCGGGGGATCGACTCACTCAGGGAGGAGCTGGCTCCCAACTGGTCCGAGCGGTTCCAGGAGCGGCTGGGCGGGCCGACGGGGTTGGAGCTGATCGTCGAGGTGGCGCACGATCTCCGCTCGCCGCTCACCTCCATTCTCTTCTTGGCCGAGACAATTTCGCGGGGCCGGAGCGGCCCGCTAACTCCGCTGCAGGAGCGGCAGATGGCGTTGATCTACGCGGCTGCGTTCGGACTCAACGCGGTGGCGAGCGACGTGATCGAGCTGGTGCGGGGAGGGCATCGCCTGGCCGATGCCGAGCGGAAGCCGTTCGCGTTCAGCGAGATGCTGGAATCGGTGCATGACATCGTCCGGCCACTGGCCGAGGAAAAGAAGCTCTCGCTCTCCTTCAGCGGACCGGCGGGCGATCACCGCCTGGGGCACCCGGCGGCATTGAACCGGGTGTTGCTCAACCTGACCACCAACGCCCTCAAGTTTACCACCGATGGCGGTGTGATGGTCCGGGTCGAGGCCGATCCGGCAGAGCCCGAGCGGGTGGTCTGCACCGTCGAGGACAGTGGTCGCGGGATTCCGGAGGCGGCAATGGCGATGTTGTTCGAACCGTTCCGGCGCCGTCAGCAGATCAGTGACTACTCCTTCTCGGGGTCGGGGCTGGGGCTGTCGATTTGCCGGAAGCTGGTCGAGGCGATGGGATCGACTCTGGAGGTGGCAACCACCCAAGGGGTGGGGACGCGCTTCTCGTTCGCGGTGATGCTGCCGCTGGTGGACCAGAACGTCCTGCTGCCATCGTAGTCTCTCAATTCACAATCCGCTGGAGCCAAGCGATGAAGGTGCTTGTCGTGGTCGGGGCGCGCCCCAATTTCATGAAGGTCGCCCCGATTCTCGCCGCATTGTCGGCCCGTGGCCACCAGGCAGTGCTGGTACACACCGGTCAGCATTACGATGCCGCCATGTCGGACGCGTTCTTCGCCGACCTCGGCATGCCGACACCCGATCATCATCTCGGCGTCGGTGCGGGGAGTCACGCCGAACAGACCGCACGGGTGATGGAACGGTTCGATCCGGTGCTGCTCGCCGAGCGGCCAGATTGGCTGTTGGTGGTCGGCGACGTAAACTCCACCCTGGCCACGGCGTTGGTGGCCGCCAAGCGACGCAGTGAACTCGGGGTGCGGATTGCCCATGTCGAGGCCGGACTCCGGAGTGGTGACTGGGCCATGCCCGAGGAGGTGAACCGGGTGCTGACCGATCAGCTCTCCGACCTGCTGCTGACCCACTCACCGGAGGCGGAGGGGAACTTGACTCGCGAGGGGATATCGCCGGACAAGGTCCGCTTTGTGGGCAATGTCATGATGGACGCCCTCTTTGCCGTCAGAGAACGCGGGGCGGCTGACACCCCTTGGCAGGAGTATGGCCTGGATCGCAATTGCTATGGTCTGGTCACCCTGCATCGGCCCTCGAATGTCGATGATCCGGAGCAGCTCAAGCAACTGGTGGCGGGTTTGGCGGCAGTTGCCCAAGCGCTGCCGTTGATCTGGCCGGTACACCCGCGGGCTCGCGCCACCCTTGACTCGCTGGGCGGGGCGCTGCCGGCGGGGTTGCAGCTCACGGTACCGGTCGGCTATCGGACCATGGCCGCCCTGCTCGACGGCGCCGCGGTGGTGGTGACCGACAGCGGCGGGTTGCAGGAGGAGAGCACCGCCCTCGGCGTGCCGTGCGTGACCGTGCGGGAGACCACCGAGCGGCCGGTGACGGTGGAGCAGGGCACCAACCGGATGTTGCCGTGGCCGCCTACCTCAGATGGCCTGGTCGAGGCGGTTGGCGCTGCCCGGAGGTCAGGTCGCTCTGCGGGTAGCCGGGGTGGTCAGCCGGCTGGGTGGGATGGCCTGACGGCGGAACGAATCGTCGGTGCACTGGAGGATTGCGGCGTGGTGGCTTTCAAATAATGTCAAATAACAAGACACTTCTGTCTGGCTTTGGAATTGCCGATACTGCCCTTGTATCCTATACAAGGTGCAACCATGGCCAAAGTTCAATGTTCAATAACGCGACAGTCAGCGCTGGTGGCGATCACGCTCCTCGCTGTGGGGTGCGGCGCCGCTGACCCGGTATCGACCGAGACACCACCGGAGCAGCGCGTTACCGCTCCGGCAAGCGTCGTGGCCTTTCGGGTGGCACCCCGGGTTGATACCATCCGGGCGGGCGACTCGCTCCGTTTTGCCGCAGCGGCGGAATGGAGTGACCGGGCTGCCAGGAATGTGGCCGTGAGTTACAGCGCAACCGGAGGGGTGATGGCACCGAACGGGCTCTTTACTGCGGGCACCCGCCTGGGATCGTTCCTGGTGGTGGCAAGCTGTGCCTGTGCCAGCGCCGAATCGAGCGCATCCCCCCCCCGTGCCGATACCGCCCGGGTGGTAGTGGTGGCCGGAGCGCCTCCCCGTCAGGGAGTGGAACAGGTGCCGTTGTTGCTGCACCGGATGGATGGCGGCAGTGGCGACGTGCTTGTGAGCAACGGGATTCCGCTGCCACCGGGGTGGCTGGTCGACCCCGCCGCCCCGCCGATGGTCAGGGTGTTGGTCGGCGGGGTGGAAGTACCGATCTTTGCGGAAGTGCTCAAGGGCAAACATCCCGACGGCAGCGTGATGTCGCTGTTGCTGCAGTTTGTCTGGCCCGGCGATGGCGGCCGTGATGCCATCTTGGAGGTAGGTGCGGCAGCGATACTCCCCGCGCGCGCCAAGACCCCCATCAACGGCCAGATGGCGGCGGCTGCGGCGCTACCGATAGATGCGGAATACCTGGTCAGCACCCAGATCGTGGGCCCCACCGTCAGCCGCTTCAACGCCCCGCAGTCGCCCGGCTTCTTTCAGTCATACGAGGCGGAGTTCGACCGGTGGGGCGAGAATCACTGGGCGACTTACGGGGCCAACTGGGAAGCGCTGAACTTCTACGATCGCGCCCTCAGCCATTTCGCCTTCTGGGCCCGTACCGGCGATCCGGTGCTCTGGGAGCGGGCGGCCCGGATCGCCATCGACTACCGCAACAAATATCTGGAAGCGAACAACTTCGGCACAACCGAGTGGTGGGCCCAACTCGACGGACTGGCTCTCCACTACTGGTTGGCGGGCGACGAACGTTCGCGCGAGGCGGTTTACAAGACTGCTGACAACCTCCACCAGAGCCGCGGCGGCGCGGCGCGGCTCACCAATACTACCAGCCACGAATGGATGGACAACCGCAACCAGTCGAAGGTGCTCTCCGGCAAGATTCTGGCGCACCGACTGGAAGCGCCTCCCTACGGTGCGGTGACCAACTGGAGTGCCCAGGCCAGCGACGACCTCGGCTGGATCCTGCAGACCCAGGCAGCGAACGGCTCTTTCGTGTTCAACAGCCAATGCGGTCAGAGCAGCAACTTCATGACCGGGATGCTGACCTCGGTGCTGATCCAGTACGCGGAGCAGATCGCCCCGGATGCCCGAATTCTGCCGGCGGTGCAACGCTTTCAGGATTGGCTCTGGGACACCCAGTGGCGTCCCGCGGAGCAGGTATACAACTACTACTCTGGAGGTTGCCCAGGGGAAGGAGATGCGACGCCAGCCAGCGATCTCAACGGCTTCTACCTCGAGGCCTATGGCTGGCTGTATGCCCGGACCGGTGACTCCAAGTACCTGCAACGAGGAGACGCAACCTTCGCAGGTTCGGTCACCAAAACCTGGTTTAACAGTCCCAAAATGTTCAACCAGGCATTTCAGTTCAGTTGGCGCTACCTGGGCTACCGGCGATGATTGGTGTGCCGTGAGTTTCAAGCGCGGCGCGGTGGTTCACCTCCTCCCCACCCTGGAGATGGGGGGGATGGAGCGGATGGTGGTGGCACTGTCACGCGAGCTGGCCCAGAGGGGCTGGACGGTCGGGGTGATCTGTACCAGGGATGAGGGAGAGCTGGCCGCGGGCCTCCGGCTCGATGGCATCGCGGTGTCGGTGCTGCCGGTCGGAGGGGCGGCATCCTGGCTGGGCCCTCGTGCCATCATCGATCAGTTCCACGCCAGCCGTCCCGACGTGGTTCACAGCCACAGCGGTTTCTGGCTCCGGGCCATGGTGGCTGCCTCCAGGGCCCGGGTTGGTTCCAGAGTCCACACCGTGCACGGCTTGCATCAGCAGGAGCCGTGGTGGGGAACGACGGAAAAGTTTCTCGCTGCCCGGCTCAGCGGTGCCATCGCCTGCGTTTCGCCCCCGTTGGCCGACTACCTCAGCGAGTCATGCCGGGTGCCACGATCCCGGCTGCACCAGATTCCCAACGGGATCGATGTCGTTCGTTTCGCCGCCGCCCGGCGCGGCCAACTGCGCCAGCGCCTGGGGCTGTCACCCGACGCGTTCGTGCTCGGCACTGTCGCCCGATTGGCACCGATCAAGAATCTGGAGCTGACCTTCGGTCCGTTGGCGCAGCTCGCCGCAGCCGGTATCGACGCCCATTTTGTGATCGCCGGTGATGGCCCGACCAGAGCGGAGCTGGCCGCTACCGCGTGGCGAATGGGAGTTGGGGCGCGAGTACATTTCCTCGGGATGGTTGACGACCCGACCACGGTCCTGCCGGAGCTGGATCTTTTCCTGATCACTTCCCACGCCGAGGGGACATCGTTGAGTCTGTTGGAGGCGATGGCGAGTGGCCTCCCCTGCGTGGCGACGGCGGTAGGCGGCAATCCGGAGGTGCTGGCCGACGGCGCCGCCGGGCGATTGATTCCCGCCAACGATGCGGGCACATTGGCCCATGCCCTGCGTGACCTGATCGCCAGTCCGGCAGAGCGGAGTCGGCTCGGCGCCGCAGGACAGCGGAGGGTTCAACAGCGCTACAGTCTCCACGCGATGGTGGATGCCTATGAATCGCTCTATGATCGACTGATGAGTGCCACCGGCTGATGCGGACCTTGCTCAAGCACGCGCTGAACATGTTGGCTGTGCTCTGTGCCGCCCCGTTGGCGCTCTGCTATCACCTGCTGTCACTGGTTGGATGGGGGCGGCGGGACGACGTTTTTCAGGGCTTCACCCAGTTGCTCTCCCTCGGCCCTGGCCTTCCTGGCGATTACCTGCGGCGCGGTTTCCTCTACCTTACCTGCAAGCGCTGTGCGCTCAGCAGCTCGGTCGGGTTCGGAACCATCTTTGCCAGCCCTGAAGTGGTGATAAATGAGCACGTCTATATCGGGCCGATGTGTTCAATCGGGCATGCAATCATCGGCCGGGACACCATGCTGGGTACCGGGGTGCACCTGATCGGGGGCGGGCACGCCCACGCCAGCGACCGGCTGGACTTGCCGATGCGGTTGCAGCCCCGCGACGTCACCATCATCACCATTGGCGTGGATTGCTGGGTGGGGAACGGCGCTGTCGTGATGGCCGACCTCGGCTCGCACGTGATTGTCGGCGCCGGTGCGGTGGTCACCAGGCCGGTAGCAGAGTGGCTGGTGGTGGCCGGCTCGCCGGCCCGGGCGCTGCGGGATCGGCGCCAATCGCACCAGACAGATAATCTGGTGCCGGGGGGCACGGCTTGAACGATCTTGGGCTCGCCGCCGGATGCGGGATTGCGGTCGGATGCTGGACACAAACTCGAATGTGCCGGCACTGACCGTGGCCTCATCGATCGCCACGCTGCTCGCGCTGTTCCTACTGTCGCTGGGCTGGCTGCTCTATCCCCTTGGATTGGCGTTGATGCCACGCCGCCGTCGGGTGCGTGCGGACCCTGCGGAGGCGAACGAGCAAACCGTCACAGTAGTGATTGCGACACGCGAGGCCCCGGACGCGGTGGTGTCCCGGGTAGAGTCGCTCTACACCACGGACTGGCCCCACGACCGGCTGCATGTTGTGATCGGAGTCGATCCCAATGCTGGCACCTCCCTCGAACGGTATCGTGAGTCGCTGCGTCATCGACCAGGCATCACGGTGGTACTCGGCGATTCGCCAGGAGGGAAGGCGGCCACCCTCAATGCAGCAGTGCGAGAGGTCAACACCGCCTTGATCATTTTTGCAGATTCCGCCCAGCAGTTCGATCCGGCAGCGATCGGAAAATTGGTTGCCGCACTGCAGTCACCGGACGTCGGTGGTGTGACAGGGGAGATCCGTACCGATGCGGAACAGGGAGTCTTCGGTCTGTTCTGGCGCTTTGAATTGGTGCTGCGTCAATTGGAGAGTCGACTCGGGCTGGTGGTGAACGTGACGGGGGCAATTCATGCTATCCGGCGCAGTTGTTGGCAGCCGTTGCCGGCAGGACTGATTTGCGACGACCTCCTGATCCCCCTGCAAATTGGCCGGCAGGGGTGGCGGACGGAGGTCGCCTCAGGTGCCCGTGCGCGCGATCCGCGGCAGATGTCTCGTGAGGTGCAGTTGCGCCGAAAGATCCGGACCCTTACCGGCGTGCTGCAGATCTGTCGGTGGCAACCGTGGGTGCTGGTGCCGTGGCGAAATCGATTGTGGGCGGCCTTTGTCTGCCACAAGTTGCTCCGCATCGCGACGCCGTTGCTGGTCGTGATTTTCCTGGCGGGAGCCGCCTTGGCACTACCGGCGTGGTGGCTCTATGCCGGTGCAGCAGCGACAGTGATCGTCTGCGGGCTGGGAGTGCTGGGCTCGCTGGTGATGAGGCGACCGCTCTTGCCCGTCATCCGGGAGTGCGGCTGGTTCATCCGGATGTTGGGCGCCCCGGTGGTCGCCACCAGTCGGGCGCTCAAGGGTGACTGGAAAACCTGGTAGTGGCGACACGGGCGTGAAGGCAGACTCGCCCCACTAGGCTCGAGGCTGCGCGTTACGCTCAAGCCACGCCTCCGCCGCCACCAGGTGCCATAGCACCAGTGATGCTTGCCCGGAACGTCGTGCCGACTCGACCAGCCGTTTGATCCCCGCGGCCACGCACCACCCCCCAGCCACCAGTGCCGAATCGGTGGCGAGTCGGTCGAGCCGGTCGGCATGCTCCCGTACCAGCCACTCCTGGACCGGAATCGTGAAACCGCGCTTCCGTCCCGCGGCTACTTCGGGAGTGAGGTGACGCCGGGCCAGAGTGCGCAAAACCGCCTTGAGCTCGCCCCGCTGGAGGCGGAGCTGCCATGGCAGCGTGGCCGCGAGGGTCCACAGTTCATGGTCCAGGAACGGCGACCGGGCCTCGAGGGCATGGTGCATAGTGGCGCCATCTACCTTCGGGAGGTATTCGCCACCGAAAGCGGTTGCCTGCTGATGATGGATATACTGCTGCATCAGCCCACCCTCATTGCCTGGGGCTCGCTCCAACTCCAGCCCGGGGACTTCCGTCAAGCGCGGCCCGGCGACCGCCTGCCAGCTTGCCTCCCACTGTGAGCGCTGTGCGTCATGGACCGCAGCCATTCCGCGGGTGGCATAGTCCAGCACCCGCACCGGCCGACGAAGTGGTCCTGCACCGGCTCTGAGCGCCAGCCGGCTTATTCCGCCGAGCATTAGTGAGGCCGGGCGTGGCACTCGCCTCCCGAGTCGCTCTGCCATCCAGAACACCCGATGCTCGGGGTAGCCGAGGAATCCCTCGTCGCCGCCATCGCCGGTGAGCAACACTGTGGCGTGGGGCCGGACCGCTTGCGACACCGCCAGCAGGCCGAGTGCGGACGACACCCCGAATGGTTCGGCAAATGCCGCCGTCAGCTCCGTCAGCCCTGTCTTGGCGGAGTCCATCGGCAGCACCTCGTGGCGCAATCCGAGATGCTTCGCGGTGGCCCGAGCCGTCGGTGCCTCGTCGGCGGGATTGCCAGGGGTCGAGACGGTGAAGGTGCGGATGTCGGCATGCAACTGGCTGGCCGCCCACGCCACCAAGCTGGAATCGACGCCGCCACTCAGCAGGCACCCCACTGGGACATCGGCCGCCAGCCGACAGCGCACCGCTTCCAGCAGCGCCGCCTCGGTGGCGTCAACCGCGTCAGCGAAAGAGATTGCGGAGCGCTCCGGGGTATCCGGCTGCTGCCAGTACTTTCTGGTCTGTACTCCATCGCGCCGGGTCCAGCGGAGAATCGTCGCGGGGGGCAGTTTGTGCAGGTCGGTCCAGATGCAGCTGCTCTCCGGGACGTGCCCCAAGCGGATCATCGCGCCGAGCGCCGCAGGATTTACCTCGCCCCCCAGCCCAGCGGCCTTGAGTGCGCGGGGTGTCGAAGCGAAGGCGATCGACCCGTCACTCGGCCGGGTGTAGATCAACGGCTTGACGCCGAGCCGGTCGCGCACCAGATGCAGCACCTGCTCGCCCTCGTCCCAGATACCAAAGGCGAACATCCCGCGCAGTCGTTCCACCAGGCCATCGATGCCCCAGTGCCGGTAGCCCGACAGGAGCACCTCCGTGTCGGTCTGACTGTGAAAACGGGCGCCATGGCTCTCCAGGTCGCTACGGAGATCGAGCCAGTTGTAGATGGCACCGTTGAAGACCACCGTCACCACACCATCGGGGGTGGACATCGGTTGGCGACCGGCATCGGAGAGATCGAAGATTGCCAAGCGCCGATGTCCCAGCGCGAAGCCATCGCGAACCATCGTTCCCTCGCCGTCCGGCCCTCGGCGGCTGAGCGACGCCAGCATCTGCCCGAGTCGCTGGCCGAGGGCATCCTCGCCGAGGGAGTTTCCGATCCAGCCTGCAATGCCGCACATCGATGGGGTGGTCTCGCCGGGTGATGGGGTTGTCAGGTGTCGGTCCGTGCCTTGGACACGATCCGAGTCTACATTGGGTCAACGTCGTAGCACAAAACGGACCGGAGTTTGCGATCTGGGATGCATCCTCCTCCTCCACCACAGGGCAATTCCGATGGCCGGTGCCGCACTGATTGTTGCCAACCGACTCCCCTTTCCGCTCGACGACGGCTGGAAGGTACGCACTTGGCATTCGATCCGGGCAGTGGCCGAGCACCACCACGTCACCCTGGTAGTGGCCGAACCGGACTCCCCGGAGCTGGTGGCGGCAGCGGCGACGTCGTGGGATGGGCGAGTAGAGATCGTCGGGGTGCCGCTTGGTGCCAGAAATTCAGCGGTGCGGCTCTTGAAGGGGCTGGTCACCAGGAAACCGGTCCAGTACTGGAACCAGCAATCGGCAATAGCCCATGCCATCGTGGCGCGCCTGGTGGCCGAGCGGGAATTTTCCATCGGGGTGGCGGTGACCACCTTCATGTGGCCTTACCTGAAGGCGCTTCCTGCGGCGGTGCCCAGGATTGTCGATACCCACAACGTCGACTCGGTCAACATGGACCGCTATGTCACCTCGCTCCCTCATGGCCCCCGGCGCTGGTATGCCGCCCGCACCGCCACCAATTTGCGGCACCTGGAGTGCGAGGTGTTCGCCGCAGCAAGTCAGGTGTGGGTTTGCTCTGAGGAGGAAGCAGCGAGTATTGCCTCAAGCGGAGTGACCAGCCCGGTGCTGGTAGTCCCCAACGGGGTCGATACCGTCCGCTTTGCTCCGGGCAGCATTCGGCCTGTACCCAATCGGCTGCTCTTTTTCGGCAAGCTGGACTACTTCCCCAACCACGACGCCGTGAACTATTGCTTGCGGGAGATCTGGCCGCGGATCCGGGATCAGGTCCCCGACGCCGAACTTCAGGTGGTGGGACCAGCGGCCTCCGCCGCCCTGCAGGCTGCCATCGCCGCCTCACCGGGAGCATCCTGGCTCGGTCGGGTGGATGATATTCCAGCGACCATCGGCGCTGCAGCGGTGGTGATCGTTCCTCTCAGGGCAGGGGGGGGGACTCGGCTCAAGATCCTCGAGGCGATGGCGGTGGCAAGGCCAGTAGTCTCCACCACCATCGGGGCAGAGGGGTTGGCACTGACCGATGGGGTGGAACTCCTCATCGCCGATGAGCCGGTGCGGTTCGCCGAACGGGTGATCGGGCTGCTCGGTGATCCCGATTCGGCGGAACTACTCGGTGCCAGGGCGCGGAGTGCTGTCCAGCATCGTTTTGATTGGGCCGAGATTCGGGGCAGGATGGGTGAGTTGGTGCAGGGCGCTGCGCCAAAGCGCTGACTATACCTCGAGCCCCAGATCCCGATAGATCGCCAGGTGGGATTCCACTCGGTTGGTGAGGGCGTATCGCTCCCGCACTTTGGCGCGGTCGGCTGCGGCGGTTGAGTCCTCCGGGGTGGTGATGCTCTCGATGATCGCAGCGGTCAATGCAGGCACATTCTCAGGCGGGACCAGCCGGGCCGCACGTCCGTTTCCAATGACGCTCGCCACCGCGCCAACAGTGGTGGCCACCACCGGCCGGTCGGCGGCGATCGCCTCCAGCAACACATTGGGCAACCCCTCACTGCGCGACGGTAGCACTATCACCGCCGCTTGCCGGTACAGCAGCCACGGATCTGCAAGCTGTCCCACAAAGCGGACTTTGGCACTGAGTCCGAGTGCTGCGGATTGAGCTGCCAGTGCTTCCCGCTGAGGACCGTCTCCGGCGATGATCGCCGTCCACTGCTGATCGGGACACCGCTCCGTCACTTCCCGCAGCGCCTGGAGCAACAGGTCCACCCCCTTCTCCGGGCTCAATCGCCCGACGTAGCCAATCAGCGGCCGGTTGGCCGTCACTGCCCATTCAGGTAGCGGCCCGTCAGCGGGTGTGGGGGGGGGAATCACCGCATTGTTGATGACCTGGGCTCGGGCGCCGGCGCGGCCGAGTCCTGCTCGCTGGGACTCGGCCATGACCACCACCCGGTCGGCGCTGCGCAACAGGAGCTGGTCCAGCTTGTGATAGGCGCGGACCTTGAGGTTTTCGGTGGTGGAACCGTGGAAGCAGCCCACCCAGCGGAACTCCTCGCCGGTGCGGCGGAGCCACCACGCGAGCGCGGTGGCCTTGTAGGAGTGGGTCTGAATGATGGACGGCCGGCACTCCCTGACCAGCCCTCGAAGCTCGGCGATGGTCCGCCGATCGACAGGGCCGCGCTCGGCTATCACGGTTACTGGTACGCCAATCGACTGGAGGTGGGCGACCAGTGGCGAGGGGGAGCGTCCCTCGCGGAGGAAGGTTACCACACTGGCGTCAACACCACCGGCCCGGAGCGAGGCAAGGAGTGCTGCCAGTTGCCGCCCAGGACCGGAAAGGAGGGCGCTGTCGATCAGCGCGAGGAGGGAAGTGTGATGCCTCTCAAGAGAATGGTGCATCATACCCGATCCGCGACCGACCAGTGACCTTCCTTAGAAGGTGCATGAAGCCGGAGATTTCGGCCTCGAACTCCAGCATCGACAGATTCTCGCCGTCGAGTATCCTGGGCAACAGCATGATGTCGGCGCCTGGAGGTACGATTCCTTGTTGCGTCGATGTCGCACTTGCCACGCCAACGGAGCGGAGATGGGTGGCGTCGGAGCGGTTGAATGCGCCGCTCGGGTAGCAAAAATGGGTGAACGACTCGGGCCGACTACCCAACAGCCGGGAGAGAGCCGCGCGGTTGTCGGCGACCTCCCTTTGAATGACTTCCGCAGAGTGATCACCCATCGAGTGGCGGTGGGTGTGCAGTTCAACTGTGAATCCGGTGGTGGTCGCGAAGGTCCTGAGCTCGACGGGAGTCATGTATTCGAAAACGCGGTGTTCAAGGTAAGGTTCCGGGTCGATCCCGACCTGCCTTCCAAAGGCCACGGCGGCAGCGACCCGCTCATTCGTGGACAGTTCTCTATCGAAGGCCTGCTGGTAGCGCTCCTCTGCCTCCTTGGTGATCTCTCCGGTAGTTGCGAGCTGGCGGAAATACCGCGCCATCAGATGCGGTACCGGGGCACCGGACTCGAGGTGCCGCGAGTCACAATAAAGCGTCGCCGGGAAACAATGTCGAGCCAGTTCCGGCAGCATGTCGGCGTAGGTGCTGTACCAACCATCATCGATGGTGATGACGACTGGTGCATTGATAATCTGCCGGTGATCCCGAAGCTCCGATACCGCTGTCCCCAAGGTGATGACAGGATAGCCCATCACGGTGAGGTGGTCGAGGCGGGCGCGGAACGTGTCGGCGCTCATGAACATGCCGTCACCACGGAAGCCGTCCCTACCAAGCCAGGTGCCGTGGTAGCAGAGGATCCGGATGGAGCGGCGCGTCAACTGCCGGGCGGCCCGGAAGCCGCCCATGATTTTTGCGATCGCGAGAAAGATGGACTTGAATCGCACGAGGGTCAGATTTCTTGCATTAAGGGGTCAGGATGGCGGCGCGAGTGATCTCGCTCGATACCATTGATCTGGGCGTCACCGCGCTGGTGTGTATGAGTTATCCTTGCTCCACCGCTGCTTCGTGCACGTGTATCGTCCGGTTGGAGATCAGAGAATATACCTGCCGCACCCGCTTCCGCGAGATCAGGGCAGTTGCAATGCCGTAGGCAATTCCGCCGACCGCGATGCAGGTCACCAACTGGATCACCGGGCTCCAATCATAGAACAGATCGAATTGACGCAAGGCCATTACCGCGACGGCCTCCAAACCACATGCCAGGACCGTCGGAACGAGCGTAGCCGCATAGCGACTGTACGATATCTCCAAGTCCTTCAGCACCACCACCAATATCGGCACGGTCGCCATCGGGAAGGAGAGTGCCCACGCGGCGGCCACTCCGGCGACCCCCCAGCGGGTGGCCGGGATCATCGCAGCCACCGCGACCACCGCGCTGATGATCGACACCCGGGCAACCAGCCGGGAATGGCCGCGTGCCAGCACCACGGTGTTGAGGAGCGGGGAGACGGTGCGGATCATCGCTGCGGCCGAGAAGATCATCAGCGGGACTACCGCAGCACTCCACTGCTCGCCGAGCACCACCGGGACCGCCAGGTCGGCTACGACAATCAGTCCAGTCGCCAGCGGCCAGGTCAACATCGCCAACCCCTCGGTGAGCAGCAGCAGGTAGCGGGAGAGGGCGGCCTTGTCGTCCCGCACGGCGGCGAACACCGGCGAGGTGACCTGCAGAATGATGCCGGCCACCTTCTCCAGCGGCAACGCCGCGAAGTCCATCGCCACCCGGTAGGCACCGAGCACCCCCTGCCCGATCCAGCGCCCGATGATCACCGTGTCGGCGCTGCCCCGGAACCAGGTGGCGACGCTCGAGACAATCAGGTGTCCACCGAAGCGCACCGCATCGCCTACCTCGGTCCAGACCGGTCGCACCAGCGCCTGTGGTGCCGCGCGCCACGCCGCGATGGTCGCCACGGTGGTGCCAACGACGTGTGCCATGATCAGCGCCCAATAGCCGCCGCCCTGCCACGCCACCAACACGCTGGTGAGGGCGGTGACAGTCACCATGAGGAGATCGTTCTTCGCGAGGGTGCGGAACGCCAGGTCACGCTGCAGCACGGCCAACGGTACCACCCGGAAGCCGAGCACCGCATAGCTGGCACTCACGACCAGCACGACGGCGGTGAGTCGCGGTTCCCGGAAGAAAGCAGCCAACGGAACTGCCAGCGCCATCGCGACCAGCATTCCGGCGATGCCGAGCAGCACCGAGACGCTGGTGAGTTGGTGCAGGATCGCGGGAGAGCGTTCCTGACGGTTGACGATGGCACCGCGCATCCCGCCATCGCCCAGCAGTGTGATCAGAGAGAAGAGCGTCCCGCCCATCGCCACCAGGCCGTAATCGGCCGGGGTGAGGAAGCGGAGCACCACCAGCGTGGACGACCACGATATCAGTTGCCCCACCCAGCGACCGGAGGCGTTCCACCCCATGCCGGAGAGGAGGGTGCGGTCGAGAGATTTGTTTGGCGTGGTCACGGACGCGCTGCGTCGCAATGGTCGGGCCACGGTCGTCCGGAGCTGGCAATGCCGAAACGTCGCGGGGTTGAAGGTGAACCACCCCCACCCTCCCACCGTTCGCCCGACTCGTCTACCTTACCCGTTCGACTCGACCGGTCCGGGGGCATTACCGCGTGGATCACCGACACCTCGTTGCTCGTTTTGCAGAACTCGCCCAGCGCGAGCCCGATCATCCCTGCCTGATCGAGGGGACCCAGCGGCTCACCCGCGCGGCAGTGGCCGAGCAGGTCGACCTCCTGGCCCGCGCCTTTCGGGCCAGTGGATTGGTGCCCGGTGACCGGCTGGCGATCGACCTCCCCAACGGCATCCCCTGGGCCATCACCCTCCTCGCCGCCGCCCAGGCCGGCCTCACGGTGGTGCCGCTCGACCCCGAACTTGGCTACCACGAGCTTCAGTATCAACTCCGCCACGCGGCGGTCGCCGGGGCGGTGATCCCCGAGGCGGGTGGCTCGATCGACTTTCTCGAGCTCTTCGACGAGTTGCTGCCCACCCTCCCGTCGCTGCAACTGATCAGCTACGTCGGTCCGGGCACCGCCTGGTTCGACGACCGCGCCGTGCCGTTCGCCGAGCTCGTCGAGCGGGGGCGTCACCAGCCGCCGGTCGAGCCGCCTCACGTGGAGCTCCCCCCGCTGGCACTCGTTTACACCAGCGGCACCATGGGGAAGCCCAAGGGGGTGATGCAGTCGCACGACGCCCTGGTTGATTGCGCCCTCGCCACCATCGAGGCGATGGGACTCGGCCCCGACGAGCGGATCCTCCTCGCGGTGCCGATTTTCCATATCTTCGGTCTCAGCGTGCTGATCGGGGCGCTGGCCCACGGCAGCACCGTGGTGATGCTGCCGACCTTCGAGCCCACCCTGGCGCTCGCCACCCTCGAACGGGAACGGGTCACCGCCTTGCCGGGCACCCCGACGATGTTCGAACTGCTGATGCGCTCCCCCGGCTTTGCCGCCGCCGACCTCGGCGCGCTCCGCGGCGGGGTGGTGGCCGGCAACAGCGTCGCCCCCGGGCTGGCCGACCGGATCCGGGAGTGGTGCGATGTCGAAGTGATCTACGGCCTCACCGAGGCCGGCCCAGCGGTGTCGATGACTCAGCGCGGCGATCCGCCCGAAAAACGGCGGACCACGGTAGGGAGGCCGCTGCCGGGAGTGGAGGCCCGGGTAGTCGATATCCGGACCGGTGAACTGCATGGCCAGGAGGCGGTGGGTGAACTCGCGGTGCGATCCCCCTACCTGATGCTCGGCTACCACCGGATGCCGGTCGAGAGTGGTCGAGTGCTGACCGGCAATGGCTTCCTGCTCACCGGCGACCTCGCCATTCTCGACGAGGAGGGCTACATCAGCATCGTCGCCCGGCGGAAGGAAGTGATCGTCCGCGCCGGACAGACGGTGACGCCGAGGGAAATCGAGGACATCCTCCGCACCCACCCGGGAATCGAAGACGCCTGCGTGGTCGGCGCCCCTCACGAGGTGCTGGGAGAGCTGATCTGCGCCTGCGTGGTGCTGATCGAAGGGGCGATCGTGACCGGGCCGGAGCTCAGGCGTTTCTGTCAGGACACCCTCGCCGCGGCCAAGGTGCCCGACCTGGTGCGCTTCTTCGACGGCTTCCCGCTAACAGCCAGTGGCAAGGTCAAGCGCCAGGAGCTGGCGCGGGTGGTGTCGATGTAGGGAAGGTGGGGTGAAAGGTGAAAGGCCTGCCCCGCCCCGCGAAGCGGCGGCGGGGTCTAGGGGGCGCCGCTCTGCGGCGCGGGTGAACGGGGCCGTCGCTTTAGCGACGAGCGGGCCTTGGAACCCCGCTAGTGCGCCCCCCTCGCTTTAGCGACGTGCCACTATTGACGTCAGTCAACTCGTTGTGTTATCCTACTGTTCGCTGTTTCCGAACAAGGAATACGAGGTGGGTATGGCGCTTCGATCGATTGACATTGTCCTCGGTCTTTACCTGGTAAAGCGGCCGCATGCGCGGTACGACCAGATTGCCGGTGAGCTCAAGGTCAGCAAGAGTACTGTGCATCACTCTCTCGCCCGGTTGCAGGAATCGGGGCTCGCCTGGCGTGGCGAGCAATCCGGGTGGCTGGTCAACTTGGCGGCGTTTGAGGATCTGGTTGTCCACGCGGTTCGCTACATCTTCCCTGCGACACGAGGAGCGAGTCGCCAGCGAGGAGTTCCCACCGCCCATTCGGCAGGAGTGCTTCACGACGATCTCGATCCCGGCGGTGACCCGCTGGTCTGGCCGAGTCCGGAGGGAACGGTTCTCGGGACTGCGATTGATCCCTTGATTCCGAGTGCGCCGATGTTGCGGCAAGGCTGTCCCGATCTCTACGAGATGCTGTCACTGGTCGATGCCTTGCGTGTGGGTACGCCGAGGGACTTTGAGGTGGCGTCGCGACTCTTCCGGCAACGCCTCGGGGCCGCGGCATGACGGAGTTGTCGCCATCGCTCGCTCGAATTGCCCGGGTGGCGGAAGCGCTCGGCCCGGAACTCGCCGCGCGAGTGGTGTTCATTGGTGGTGCAGTGCTCCCCTTGCTGACCGACCGCAACGAAATCTTCGAGACGCTGCGGCTGACCATGGATGTCGACGGGATGGTCGTGACCAGCACGTATGTGCAGAAGGGGATGCTTGAGGAGGCGCTCCGCATCCGGGGCTTCCGGCACGCGACGGGCACCGCCACGCATGTGGACCGGTGGCACACCCCCCACGGCGATCTCCTGGATTTGACAAGCTGCGGGGAACATCTGGGAGGAACCGGGAGCGCGCACGACCGCTTCGCCCATGACACAGCAGTGAGGCACGAGCTGCCACCCCACATTCGCCATGCCTCGCCGCTCGGCTTCCTGGTGCTGAAGTGGGGAGCATACCGTGATCGAGGGCAGGACGCGCCGCACCGCAGCAAGGATCTGTCGGACCTTGTTGTGATTTTGCTCGCCTCGGAGCAATGGAGGGAGGAGTTGGAAAACGCTCCCTGTTGGGTGCGAGAGTTCGTGCGGGAGCAGGCGACGGCCTTGCTTGCCGACTGGCGAGCGATCGGAGCGCTGCCTTTCCAGATTGACGCGTTGGGGCCGTCAGAAAACGGATTGGTCGATCGGCTGCTGGACCGGCTGGGGGATGTGGGGAAGGTGGGGTGAGGTGAAAGGTGAAAGGTGAAAGGCCTGCCCCGCCCCGCGAAGCGGCGGCGGGGTCTAGGGGGCGCCGCTCTGCGGCGCGGGTGAACGGTGCGGGGGCTACGAGCTTCCCATTCCCCCTCCCCCCGCCTACCTTTCCGATTGTCCGCACGCAGGCGCCATTGGGGCGCCGCACGGACCGGCGCGCCGTCTCGATCATCGGCCCCCGCCTACTCACCTGACCGCAACGGCGGAGGCGGGTGGCGGGGCTCGAGACCGGGGATGGCCCAACATACAGGACTGTCGTGCATTCCATTCCCGCCCTCAGGGCCGGCCGGACCAGTTCCGCGCAGGCCCCCCAAGCGCCCAATGCGGCGCTGCTGATCGATTTCGACAACGTCACCCTCGGAGTTCGCTCCGACCTCACCAAGGAACTCCGTCACCTCCTCGACTCCGACATCATCAAGGGGAAGGTCTCGGTGCAGCGGGCCTACGCCGACTGGCGCCGCTATCCGCAGTACATCGTGCCGCTGTCGGAGTCGTCGATCGACCTGATCTTCGCACCCGCCTTCGGCAACAGCAAGAAGAACGCGACCGACATCCGGCTGGCCGTCGACGCGATCGAGTTGATCTTCACTCGTCCGGAGATCGGTACCTTCATCCTCCTCTCGGGGGACAGCGACTTCTCCTCGCTGGTGCTCAAGCTCAAGGAATACGGCAAGTACGTCATCGGGGTGGGGATCCGGGAGTCGGCTTCCGACATCCTGATCCAGAACTGCGACGAGTACTTCTCCTACAGCGACCTCGCCGGGCTGACCCGGGAGAGCGACATGCCCTCCACCCAGCGCGATCCGTGGGAGCTGGTGGTGGAGGCCGTGGCGCAGATGACCAAGAACGGCGACGTGATGCGCGCCGACCGTCTCAAGCAGGTGATGCAGCAGATCGACCAGAACTTCGACGAGGCCAACGCAGGATTCAATCGCTTCTCGAAGTTCGTGGCGGAAGCCGGTGCTCGCGGGCTGATCACGGTGATCAAGCAGGAAAACGGCCAGTTCGACGTCGCTCCGGCCAGCGGCAGCAAGTCCGCCGCCACGACCGTCAAGCCCAGCGCCGAAGCGGCTGCCGCGGCACCGCGCGCCGAGGGGAGTGGTCGTGGTCGTGGCCGTGGCCGTGGCAGGGGGGGGGCACGAGAGGAGCGTGCTGCCGCGCCATCCGTCGAGGCCAAAGCCGCTCCGGTCACTGCTGCCGTCACGCCGTTGGTGGAGGCGGCACCCGAGTCGGCCAAGGACGACAAGGAACGCGATCGCAAGCGTCGTCGCCGGGGCGGGCGGGGGCGTTCGCGGGGGGGGGATGACGCCGCGCCGTCGACTGAACCATCAGCGCGCTCCGTGCCCGAGGCGCCGGTCGCTCCGGCCGGGATGACTCTGGCCGAGGCGTTCTACCTGTTGAGCCGCGCGCTTGGCGAACTGGCTACTCCGGTGGCGCACGAGGCGCTGCGGGCCCGGATGGCGGCGTTGCACGGCAGCGAAGATCCGCTGCTGGAGCCGGCCCGCTTTCCCCGGTTGCTGCGCCAGGCCAACGACGCCGAGATTGCCGATGTCCGCCTGCTCGGCGAGGATGACTACGAAGTCTCGCCGCACAAGTCCGACCTGGCGATGAAGGTGCATGCGGCACCGGAGCCGGGCGCCAATGGTGAAGTCTTGACTCCCACCAGGCCGGCGGGTGCGCTCCGCTTCCGGTCGGGTACCGTGACTGGTCGTCCCGCCTCGGCGGTGCCGATGGTCGGGGTGGTCTCGCTGGGCGGTGCCAGCAAGCCCGCGCCCGAACCGGCACCGGCACCGGCTCCCAAGGAGGAGCAGGCGAAGGTGAAGACGGCCGCTGCTGCCAAGCCAGTCAAGAAGGCCGTCAAGAACGCCAAGGCCGCCAAGCCCAAGGCTGCTCCTGTTGCCAAGAGCACCAAGGTCGCACCAGCGAAGGCAGCCAAGGGCAACAAGCCGGTCAAGAACTCAAATAGCGTTGCTCAGCCCAAGTCCGCCAAGGTCGTCAAGAAGCCAACGACCACGGCGAAGACCAAGAAGGGCTGACTTTTGGTGATCAGGCCACCGCGTTCAGCGGTGGCCTGTTCACTGACGGTCACTCAATCACCCCACCCGTTTGAGCAGCATCCACCGCCCGGTGGCCCCCAGCGGAGTGTAGCGCGAATCAATGATGGTTGGCGCGCCAGCTTCCACCAGCAGGTACGGCCAGCTCGGTTCGCGGCAGCTTCCCGATTCGGCACCAGCCGCCCGGTTGAACCGCTCGACATCCACGACAATCGGCTGCTGGCTCTCGAAGCCGAACAGGGTGCTCGAGACCCCGCCCCGGAGCGGCGTGACGAAGTGTCCGACATGGCGAAAGACCATTCGCCGCTTCTCTGCTGCCGCACTCAGGTCGGCCTCGGCACTGCACTGCAACAGCATTGCATCTTCCGGCAGCTTCGCCAGCATCGCGACCACCCGGCCAGTCTCCTCCGAAAATTGGTGCAAGCGGATGGAGATCGCTCCCTGCCGAACCAGCACGAGTGCGGTCAGGACTGCAATCATCCTGGTACTGGTCGACGCCAGCACGGGGACGAATGCCAGCGCCAGCAGTCCGAACGCGGCAGGAACGAAGCGACGATCGACTCCAGTGCCGGTCATCACTGCGAGTGGCATCGCGAGTGACACCAACCACAACGCGAGGCTTGCCATCAACACATCGCGGTCCCACCGTGCGCGCACCGTTCCGCGCAGGATCAGGATTACCACCAACGTGAACGCGATCAGCCACGCGACATCGAATTGCAGGTCATAACTGCGGGCCCACGATGACAGGGCGGAGATTTTACCGCCGATGCTGTTCCATGCGAACGAATGACCGACTCCCTCGGGCGAGGGTCGACGCAGCAACAAGAACCCGATGCAGGACGGGATGATCGGCAAGGCATGTTTGAGTGCCCAGCTTGCGGTGTTCTCGCGTCGAAGCAGGCGAACCAGCAGGGCGGAGGTCACGGCCACGCCGAGGATGACAGGCCCCACTGCGTGCACCAGCGCCAGCGGGGCACCCAACAGCGCGGCCGCGATCCCCCAGGCCGTCCCACCGCCGCGGGTCCACAGCAACCAGCAGCCGAACACCACCAGGAACATCCCCACCGAGAGACTGTAACTGAGGAATCCAGTCTGCAACCCGGAGTGCCAGGCGAACATTCCGGCCAAGGCACCGTATCCCCAGCGATTCGGGTCAACGGCGCGTGCAATGAGCAGTGAGCCGGCCAGAAAGGTGAGGAGAATGATCCCGATTACCACTGGACCGATCAACTCGAACGGCAGCACTTTGGCCAGTGCCAGCGCCACCATCTCGAAGCCGAGATTGGGTGTCAGGTGGGGATTGAGCTCGACCAGCCCGGATGTTCTGATCCAACTCTCGGGGTGCAACAGGATCCAGAGCCGCGCCATGTGATTGGGGTAATCTCCCATTGGCGGCGGTGAGGCAATCACCAGCGGCGACAGCAAAACAGCCCCCGCCAGGAGGGCGAGGGCTGCCTGTTGTTTGTGGCTCAACTGCACGCCTCAGTACCCGCCGGCGCGCACATCCTCTCGGGTGCTGCCGAGTCCGATCCGGATTCCGCCGTGGAAGCTGTAGAGCGCCCCGCGGAGCAACTTGTCGCTGCCGGGCGCGGTGGAGATCTGTGTCTGCACGAATACGCTGCTCCGGCCCCACTTGCCCTGAACGCCCGCGAGGAAGGTCGCGAAGGCGTGGGTGGTGGCGTCGTCGGCGGCGTCGAGCAATGCCTCACGCTCGAGCGGATCGGTAACCAGACTGCTGACGCGGGGTCCGACCACTTGCAGCAGGCCGCCACCGGCGCCGAAGTACGGCTCGATTTTGCCGGCCACCGGGAAGGCCATCAGCACTGCCTGATAGCGCCGGATGTCGTTGAAGACGATCTGGCCGGACTGCTCGTCATCGCCGAATCCCTCGTCGACACCGACCATCAGGCCGCCGCGCTTGGCCATGATCAGCAGGTGCGCGCCGACCGACGGGACCGCCTCATAGTCCTGAGTGCGCGTCTGGAAGACCATCGAGCCGCCCTGCAGGCCGAGCTTCCAGGTGTGGGAGTCGTCCCGGAGCACCTGGGAAGACGCGGGCAAGGTGACGAGAGTCGCCAGAGCGAACATGCCGAAGACCCGCCGGTAGAGCATCATGGAGCATTCTCCTGTAGGGAAATCAGTTGCCATCCCAGCAAGGAACAGGCCGGGAACGTCCGTTTCAGGTCAAATCAAGCCCAATCGCCGCCCCACAGCGGCAAAGGCCTCCAGCGCCTCGTCCAGATCGGCCTGGCTGTGGGCTGCCGAAATCTGGCAGCGCACCCGGGCAGCACCCTGGGGAACCACCGGAAAGCCGAATCCGGTCACAAACACCCCTGCCTCCAGCAGCGCTTCACTCATCCGGATGGCGGCCGCCGTCTCGCCGAGAATCACCGGGATAATCGGAGTATCGCCCGGCAGGGGCGAAAACCCGAGGGTGGCCAGCCGTTGCCGGAAATAGCGGGCCTTGTCCCGGAGTGCCTCGACCCGCTGGGGCTCGGCCTCGAGGACCTCGATCGAGCGGAGCGCGGAGGCCGCCACGGTGGCCGGGAGGGCGTTGGTGAAGAGCTGGGGACGTGCGCGTTGCGTGAGGTAGTCGCAGACCGCGGCGGACCCCGCCACGAAGCCGCCGGCCGCCCCCCCCAACGCCTTGCCGAGGGTCGAGGTGATCAGGTCCACCTCGCCCAGCAGCCCGAAGTGCTCGGCGGTGCCCCGTCCGGTGGCGCCCAGCACGCCGGTGGCGTGCGAGTCGTCGAGCCAGAGAATCGCGCCGTGCTTGCGACAGACCTCCAACAGGCCGGGGAGGTTGGCGATGCTTCCCTCCATCGAAAAGACGCCATCGCTCACCACCATCTTGACCTGCTTGCCGGCTGCTGCGGCGAGCTTGGCGTCGAGGTCGGCGAGGTCGGCGTGCTGGTACACCCCGGTCTCGCACTTGGTGATGCTCTTGGCGAGCCGCAGTCCGTCGATGATCGAGGCGTGATTGAGCTGGTCGCTCAGGATGATGTCGTCGGCGGTGAGCACCGTGGCCGGCAATGCCTCGTTGGCATTCCAGCAGCTCACGAACGACAGGGCCGCTTCAGTTCCCACCAGCCGGGCGCAGGCCGCCTCCAGCTCGCGGTGAATGGTGAAGGTGCCGCAGATGAAACGCACCGACGCCGTCCCCGCACCGAACTGTCCGAGTCCGTCCTTGCCGGCCGCAACGACATCGGGATGGTCGCTCAATCCGAGGTAGTTGTTGCTGGAGAGGATGATCACCTCGCCGCGCCCCTCCATGATGACGCGCGGGCCCTGCGGCGAAGCGATGTGATTGAGCGTCTTGTACACGCCATCCCGGCGGAAGCCGTCGAGCTGGGCGTTGAGACGAGTGTTGAGGGTGTTGGGTGTGCTCACTTTGCCACCTCCAAAATCACCTTCCCCGCGGTGCCGTCCTTGATGACGGCGATCGCCTCGGCGATCTGCTCCAGCGGGAAGCGGTGGGTGATCACCGGTCTGGGGTCGAGGGCGCCGCTCGCCAGCAGCCGGCGCATCTGGATCCAGGTAGTGTACATCTTTCGGCCGGTCACCCCGTAGAGGGTGAGTCCCTTGAAGATCACGTCGCGCGCAAAATCCACCTCGGTGGTCCGGCTCGGGGTGCCGAGCAGGTTGACCCGGGCACCCGGTCGGGCGGCAGCGAAGGCGGTGGCGTGACCGGCAGGGTGACCACTCATCTCGCAGACCAGGTCCACCCCCAACCCGTTGGTGAGTGAGCGCACCTCGGCGGTCACATCCACGGCGGCCGGGTCGAGCACCACGTGAGCACCCATTGCCTGGGCCAGCTCGCGGCGCTTGGCGTTGAAATCGGAGGCGATCACCACCGCCGCACCCGCGGCGCGCAACACTCCCACCGCGAAGCAGCCGATCGGGCCGCAACCAATCACCAGCACGGTGCTCCCCGCCACCCCGTTCCCCTCGAGCGCGGTATGGAGGCCGTTGCCGATCGGGTCCATGATGGCGCCGATGTCGGTCGGGATGCCGTCGAGCTTCATGACGTTGGTGGCCGGCATCGCGATGTAGTCGGCAAAGGCACCGTCGCGATCGACCCCGATGATCTGGGTCCGGACACAGAGATGGCCGTGGCCGGTGCGGCAGGGGACGCAGTCGTTGCAGATGATGTGTCCCTCGGCGGTGACCAGGTCGCCCACGGCGAAGAGCCCCTCGGCCGCCACCTCGGCGCCCAGCTCGGCGATCTCGCCGGCGAACTCATGGCCAATCACCACCGGCGGCTTGAGCCGACCCGACGCCCAGGCATCCCACTCCCAGATGTGGAGATCGGTGCCGCACACTCCGGCATGATGAACCCGGATCAGCACATCGCGGGCACCGGGCACGGGGCGCGGCTGCTCCACCAACTCCATTCCAGGGCCTGGCCTCGCCTTGATCAACGCGCGCATCGGTGTCCTTGGGTGAATGAGACGCTGCAAATCTAGCCACCTCGCTGACGGGTGCCACCACCTCGCCCGCACGCGGGCAGCCACCGTCGTTGGCGGTAGTGTTCAGCTGATGGCTCGATCGTGCCGGGCGGGGTAGTGTGTCGCACCGGAAGTTGCGCGGTCGACGTTGTTTTTCGGCGTGCGCCGGAGCGGTGTGGAGGCACTCCGTTGCTCCGTTTCCGGCTCGCGGGGCGGACCGGTTCCGGCACACCGCTCCCCCCGATCGGTGACGGCTCGGTCGAGGAGAAAGACCGTTCGCGGCGATTCGGCACCGATTCGGGGGGTGCCGGTTTCCGGCCGGAAAATCGTCGGCCGAGTCGTGCGGCGGCGTTGGTTGCGGGTGATGGCAGTGGTAGATGTTGGTGCGGTTGTGGCGCGCTGATGGAGTGCGTGCGAGCGGGATAGCGCAACTGCAATCACCCGAAAAGCCGCGCGGAATGCGGTGTGCAGCGTGATCACATAATTCAGCGTCGGCCATGTCGCGAGGTCGGGCAATCGATTCCGCTGCCACTGGCAGCTCGCCTGTTGATTGCTGCAGGGCGGGTTCTGGGCGCTCCAATCGATGTGGATGACCGCCCCAACCTGATGCCCCCGTGGAGGTTCCGGGACCGGGGGGTATTGCGTTGCGCGAAAAAATTTCGATCTTGTATATGTCGACGCTACTCCGTGCCGGGCACGGCGCGTCGTCGCGGCATCCGCACGTACGTCGGACGCCGACAATTATTCACTCCCCAGGGAGGCTCCATGGCTACACGTAAGAAGGCTGCAAAGAAGGCCGCCAAGCGTCCGGCGAAGAAGGCCGCGAAGAAGGCGGCGAAGCGTCCGGCGAAGAAGGCTGCCAAGAAGAAGGCCGCCAAGCGTCCGGCGAAGAAGGCCGCGAAGAAGACCGCCAAGAAGGCGGCCAAGCGTCCGGCCAAGAAGGCGGCCAAGAAGAAGACCGCCAAGCGCCCCGCGAAGAAGGCTGCCAAGAAAAAGGCCGCCAAGCGCCCTGCGAAGAAGGCGGCCAAGAAGGCCACCAAGAAGCGCACCGTGCGTCGCAAGAAGGCCGCTCCGGCGGCAGCCGCCCCGGCGGCGATGTAAAGTTCAACCGGGGTGGCAGCGGCTGCCCCTGCAACAAACACGGGGCCGGCATCTGCCGGCCCCGTGTGCGTTTCCACTACCTCGATCTCCCCTGACCCTTCGACCTCATGCCCGCGACCGCTCTCCCTCCAACTGTTCCGCAGCATCGCGCGGCCTCACGAACAACGCCCCCCGTGACGGCGCGGTCCGGGCCCGGCGTCCGGCCGGCGGCAATTGCTCGCGGGCCCAGGTGGCGTAGTGGCCGGCAAATCCTTCGGCGGTGCCGCCGAGTCCGTCGGGAATCAGCGCGTGCATCCCGTCGGGAGCGGTGAGCTGCTGCAACTCGGCCAGCAGCACCCGGCGCGCCCCCGGTGTCAGGGTGGCCAATGTGCCGGCATCGATCACCACCAGGGTGAAGCCGCCGCTGATGGACGGCAGCCACTCCCCGAACTGGACCATCATCGCGTCGAACGAACTCGACAACGACTCCGAGATCACCCGGTGCTCCGCCCGCTCGACGACGGCGACGTCGTGGTCAAGGAAGGTGACGTCGCCGTCATGGGCGGCCAGCAGGTATGCCGCACTCTCGGCTCCGCCACCGACGACCAGCACCGGATCATCGGGCTCGAGCCTGGGCGCCAGTCCCGCTACCAGATGGGCCGGGTCGAGTCCCCAGTGGGTGGGATCGCGCTGCGCCGCGCGCAGCTTGGGGTAGTGCTTGCGCCAGATCTCGAACGAGCGAATCCCCAGCCGCTTCTTGATCAGCCCGTCGACCGCTTCGGCCGCGAGCACCTCGGTGAGCAGGAACTGCTGCTCGTCGTCGCCGCCCAGCTCGAGGACCGCCTCGCTGGCAATGCGGAGCAGCTCCTCGCGCGAGATTGAGTTCTTGTAGTGCTCGATCCGGTCCATGATGTAGAGGTCGTACTGCTGCCTGAGCGAGCGGTGGGAACGTCGCCGGGGCACGGCGGCAAGCAGTTGCTGCTGGGAGAGCATGCTTCGAAGTTCGTGTGTCGGACCCCTCGCGTCAATCCACGCGGAGGACGGCGCCCTTGAGATAGCCGGTTTCGGGAATAGTCAGCACCTCCGGATGGTCCACCGGCTGCCCCAGGATGGAGTGGAGGGTGAAGCGTCGACCGCTCTGGGCGCCGGCACCGGCGAGCATCGCCATGAAGTCGGTCCGGCCCACGTGAAAAGAGCAACTGGCAGTCACCAGCCACCCGCCGGGGGCGACCAGGCGCATCGCCCGCCGATTGACTTCGTGGTAACCCCTGAGCGCCGCCGCCAAATGGGCCTTCCCCTTGGCGAAGGCGGGCGGATCGACCACCACCACATCAAAGCGGCGCCCCTCGCGCCCCCACTCGGGCAGCAGGTCGAAGACATCGCCCGCGACAAACTCGATCTGACCGAGGCCGTTGAGCTCGGCGTGCTCGCGACCGCGGGCCAGTGCCTCCGCGCTGATGTCGAGCGCCGTCACCGCGCTGGCTCGTCCGGCGAGGTGAAGAGCGAACGAGCCGTGGTAGGCAAAGCAGTCGAGTGCCGTCCCTCCCTGCGGCACCAGGGAGCCGGCGAGCAGTCGGTTGTCGCGCTGGTCGAGAAAGGCACCGGTCTTCTGGCCGGTCCATGGTGCCGCGTACCAGCGCACCCCGCCTTCCCGCACCGAGACCTGCTCCGGCACGCTGCCGTGCAGCAACTCGACCTCCTCGCCCAACCCCTCCAGCCGCCTGCTGGGAACGTCGTGACGTGCCAGGATGCCTGCGGGTTCAAAGACATCGCACAAGGCGCTCACGATCGCGGCACGCTCGCTCTCGAGGGCGGCCGAGAGGAGTTGCACCACCAACCAGCGATCGTAGCGGTCAACCACCAGGGCGGGGAGGCCGTCACCCTCGGCGTGGACTGCCCGCCAGGCGTTGGCGTCTATTCCCTCGCGGCGCGTCCGGCACTCCAGCAATCGAGTCCGCCACCAGGCGGCGTCGATCATCACCTTGCGACGCTCCAGCAGCCGGAGCCGGATCTCGGAGGCGGGGGAACAGAGCGCCTGGCCGAGAAAGCGGCCGCGCTGGTCCTCGACCGCCACGATTCCCGGAACATCGGGGCTGCTGACAACGTCGCTGCGGAAGATCCACGGGTGGCCGTTGCTCCAGCGCTTGGCGCCGCGGGCCGAGACGGTAGCGACGTCGATCACTGCCGACTCGGGGTGGCGCGCCGGGGACGACGGGGGCTGATTCCATTGATCATGACCACCAATCTAGCCGACGCGCTCCGACTCCTTCTGGTCACCGACGACGCCCTGCTGCAAGGACGCGATCCGCTGGCCGTCGCCCTGGCCGCGGTGGCGGGTGGGGTGACCGCGGTGCAGCTCCGCCTCAAGACCATCCCCGATCGCGACCTGCTGGCACTCGCCCGGACCATGGTGGCGCGGTTGCCGGTGCCGTTGTTCATCAATGACCGGCTCGACATCGCCCTGATCGTTGGCGCCGCCGGGGTGCACCTGGGCCCCGACGACATCGCGCCGGCGATGGCGCGCCGGATTGCACCGGCGGGCTTCGTGATCGGTGCCTCGGTCGGCAGCGAAGCCGAGATCGCTCGCGGTGCCGCGGCCGACTACTGGGGGATCGGTCCGCTCCACCCCACCCGCACCAAGGACGACGCCGGCTCGGCGCTCGGCCCCGAGGGAATCGCGGCACTCATCGCCAAGGCGGCTGGCCGACCTTGCGTCGCGATCGGCGGTATCGAGCCGGCGGACGTAGGCGCGATGCGCGCGATCGGTTGCGCGGGGGTGGCAGTGGTGAGTGGGATCTTGAGGGGGGGGGATGTCGAGGAGGCGGCGCGGGGATTCCGCGCCCCTTTCACCTTTCCCCTTTCCCCTTTCCCCTTTCACCTTTCACCTCTGCCGCCCCCTCACCCGCCGGATGTTGTTGACATGCTCCCGGTAGCTCTTCGCGAAGATGTGCCCGCCATCGCCGCGGGCGACGAAGTAGAGGTGCGGCACATTGGCGGGTGAGAGCACCGCCTCGATCGCCGCGGTGGTCGGGTTGCCGATCGGGGTGGGCGGCAGCCCCTTGAAGAGATAGGTGTTGTACGGTGACTGATAGGCGTAGTCGGAGTTGAACAGTCGCGGCTTGCGGGCGCCGGTGTCGAGCAGGTAGGCGTACTGGATGGTGGGGTCGGCCTGGAGCGGCATGCCGAGGCGGAGTCGATTCCGGTAAACGGCGGCGATCAGCGGCAGCTCCTCGGCGAGTTGCGCCTCGCCCTCGACGATGCTGGCAAGGGTGAGGATGTCGGCCTGATCGAGATCGATCGCGTCGGCCTGCTGCTGCCACCCGTCGGGCCAGCTCTGCTGGCGACCGGTCAGGAAGCGGCTCACCACCTCGCGCGCGTCGCTGTAGCCGCCAAAGTCGTAGGTGGTCGGCAGCAACCAGCCCTCGGCACTCGGTGCCTCGATTCCGAAGCGAGCCAAGACGCTGGTGTCGCGGAGCGCCGCGAGCATGCTGTCGGCGGGGATGCCGAGCGCGGCCTCGGTGCGGCGCGCCAGATCGAAGATCGTGGCGCCCTCGGGAAGGGTGACTTTGAAGCGGACGGCATCGCCGCGCACCAGCCGGTCGAGCAGCGCATCGACGGTGCTGCCAGGGGTGAATTCGTAGATGCCGGCCTTGAGCGAGCGATCGACGCCGCGGAGCCGACCGCGCAGGGTGAACCAGCGTCGATCGATGAGAATGCCGCGCGCCACCAGCGAGTCACCGACCGCGCCGAGCGAGGCGCCGGGTGGCACCCCGATCCGGACCACCTCGCCGGGCGCGGTGGTGCCGCACGCCGCCAGCAGCAGCATGGCGAACAGCGGAACCAGCCACCGAGTCATCGCGCCCTGCGCCGGTCGTCGAGCCAACGCTCGAGCAGCACGGCGGCGGCGAGCGCATCGACGGTCTCCCGCCGTTGCCTCGGCGCCACTCCGCGGGCGGTGAGCCGATCGATCACCTCGGCGGTGGTGAAGCTCTCGTCGAGCCACTCCACCGGCAATCCGCTCCGCGCGGCGAAGGTGTTTCCCATCTCGCGCGCAGCCGCTGCGGAGGGACCCTCACGGCCGTCATCGTCGTAGGGGAGTCCCACCACCATGCCCACCGGATGCTCCTGCTCGCAGATGGTGAGAAACCGGCCCAGCGGCAACCGCTTGCCGACCCGGTGTCTGAGCACCGCCAACGGCGAGGCGATGAGCTGGGTCTCGTCGGAGATGGCGACGCCGATGCGGGTGGAGCCCCAGTCGAGGGCGAGGATGCGGCCGGTGGAAGGGATAGTCACGGGAGACGGATGGTGAACGGTGAACGGTGAACGGTGAACGGGGGAACGTGAAAGGTGAAAGGTGAAACGGAGGGCGTGCTGAGATTCCCTCCTGCCGTCCCACCGCCCAGCCGGCCCAGCCCCCTTTCACCTTTCACCATTCACCCGTCCACCGCCTCACTGCGCCATACTCGCAAAAAACTCCTTGTTCGTCTTCGTCCGCTTCATCCGTTCCAGCAGAAACTCCATCGCCTCCACCGTCGGCATGTCGGCCAGGAAGTTGCGGAGCAGATAGACCCGGTTGAGCTCGTCCTTGTCGAGCAGGAGTTCTTCCTTGCGGGTGCCGGAGCGGTTGATGTCGATGGCCGGGTAGATGCGGCGATCGGCGAGGCGGCGATCGAGCACCAGCTCCGAGTTGCCGGTGCCCTTGAATTCCTCGAAGATCACCTCGTCCATCCGCGAACCGGTATCGACCAGGGCGGTGGCGATGATGGTGAGCGAACCGCCGCCCTCGATGTTGCGGGCGGCCCCGAAGAAGCGCTTGGGCTTCTGCAGCGCGTTGGCATCGACACCACCGGAGAGGATCTTGCCGGAGTGCGGCACCACCACGTTGTGGGCCCGGGCCAGCCGGGTGATCGAGTCGAGCAGGATCACCACGTCGCGACCGTGCTCGACCAGCCGCTTGGCCTTCTCGATCACCATGTCGGCGACCTGCACATGGCGGTCGGCCGGTTCGTCGAAGGTCGAGGCGATCACCTCGGCCCGGACGTTCTCCTGCATGTCGGTGACCTCCTCGGGCCGCTCGTCGATCAGCAGCACAATGAGGTAGACCTCGGGGTGATTGTCGGCGATGGCGTTGGCGAGCTTCTGCATCAGGATCGTCTTGCCGGCCTTGGGCGGCGCAACGATCAGGGCGCGCTGGCCGCGACCCATCGGAGCCATGAGGTCGACCACCCGCATCGAGAGGTCACCACTCGCCTCCTCGAGCCGCAGGCGGGCGTCGGGGTAGCGCGGCTTGAGGTTGTCGAAGGCGATCCGGGTGGTGGTGTTCTCGGGCGGCTCGAAGTTGACCGACTCCACCTTGAGCAGCGCCAGGTAACGCTCCCCCTCCTTGGGAGGGCGCACCTGACCGGTGATGGTGTCACCGGTGCGCAGGTCGAAGCGCTTGATCTGGCTCGGACTGACGTAGATGTCGTCGGGACCGTAGAGGTAGTTCCAATCCTGCGAGCGGAGGAAGCCGTATCCCTCGGGAAGGATCTCCAGGACCCCCTCGCCGCGGATCACGGTGTCCTTGTCGAGCAGCGACTGCTCGATCCGGAAGATCAGGTCCTGCTTGCGGAGGCCCGAGAAGTTGGTGATGTTCAACTCCGTGGCCAGCTCCTGCAGTTGGGCGACGGATTTCTTTTTCAGATCAGCGATGTCCACGAGCTACTCCGAGGGTCAGACGCGGCGGCCAGGCCATGGCTGGGCTGGTACGACGACGATGGGGTACAGGTTGATTGATATAATCGTGAATTATTCGAGAGGTCGCGCCTCAGGCGCGAAACGTTTTCGGCGAGCGATTTCGTCCGGGGATTGAAGGAACAGGAGAATATGGCCCGCGCCCCGCTTCGTCAAGTCCCGGCATGACCGACCCGACCCGCTTCTTCCTGGGGTGGCGGGCCCAATCGCTGGCCGGCTCGCGCGATGTGCTCGACGGCGTGGTCCGCCCGGAGCACCGCGCCCCCTCGCCTGAGCTGGCTCAATTCCTCGCCCAATGGCCCGGCGCCTGGTATTGGGGCGACGACCAGCACACCCGGCTGGTCCTGATCCAGGGCAGCGCCACCCCCCGGCCCGAGCGCTGGCTCTGGCACGGCGGGCTGCTGTTGCTGACCATCCTCTGCACCCTGGCGGCAGGGGCCGTGATTGCCCATGTCTGGTCACCGGTGATCCGGCCCGGCTGGGGCGGCGCGGTGGTGGGGGTGGTCGAGTTCGCCGAGTTCGTGCTGGCGGGCGGCTGGCGCGAGCTGCTCCCCGGTTGGCGCTTTGCGGTGCCGCTGCTGCTGATCCTGCTGGTCCACGAACTGGGGCACTATCTCGCCGCGCGCCGCTACGCGATCGATGTCTCACCGCCCTATTTCCTCCCGGTGCCCCCCAATCTCTCGCCGATCGGCAACCTCGGCGCCTTCATCCGGATCCGCTCGCCGGTGTACGATCGTCGTCAACTGCTCGATGTCGGCGCGGCCGGTCCGCTGGCCGGCTTCGTGGTGGCGATCGCGGTGCTGCTCTGGGGCTATCAGGACTCGCTCCGGCTGACGCTGCCGATCGCTGGCGAGCCGTCGCTGATCCAGATCGTCGGCGCCCCGATCGTGCTGGGAGATTCGCTGCTCACCCACGCGCTCCGCGACTGGTTGTTGCCGGGATCGGGGTCGGTGCTGCTCTCGCCGACCGCCTTCGCGGGGTGGGTCGGGATGTTCATCACCGGCCTCAACCTGCTGCCGCTGTCGCAACTCGACGGCGGCCACGTCCTCTACGGCTTGTGGGGCAAGCGCCAGGTCCAGATTTCGTGGCTGGTGGTGCTGGGGCTGCTGGTGCTGGGTCGTTCGGCCGCGGTCTGGTGGCTCTGGGTGGCGCTGACCTTCGCCATTGGCGGTGGCCGCTGGTCGCATCCCTCGGTGATCCTCCCCGAGCGTCCGGTGCTCCGGAACGGGCGAATCACCGGCTGGGCGTGTATTGTGGTCTTCATCCTGACATTCGTTCCGATCCCCTTTGCACGCTGAGATCACCATGACGTCAACCGACCAGATAGCAAAGCTGCGGCACGACCTCGCCAACCCGCTCGCAGCCCTCCTCGCCGAGACCCAGTTGCTGTTGCTCTCCGGCACGGTACACGACGCCGAGGTGCAGGAGGCGTTGCAGCAAATCGAGAAGCTGGCGATCCGGATGCGGACGATTCTGAGGGAGACGCAGGGGGAGACGTGAAAGGTGAAAGGTGGAAGGTGAAAGGTGAAAGGTGAAAGGTGAAAGGGGCCACTCGCCCTCCTCATCCCGAGCGAAGCGAGGAGATCTCCAGATGGCGTGGACGCATCGAGACCGGATCAGTGCGAATGTCAGCACTCGAGATCCTTCGCTTCGCTCAGGATGAGGGATGGTCGGGGCCGCCCGTTCACCGTTCACCGTTCACCCGCCGCCGCCGCGCGGCGGCCCCTTTCACCTTTCACCTTTCACCTTTCACGTCCTCCCTTTCACGTCCCCCCTTTCACTGTCCCTAACGAGTAACCCCAATGCCCACACCCAACTGGCTTGACCGCACCTTGTTCGGCCGACCGCCGTCGCGGCTGGCTCGGCTCTTTGCGCGGCACGAAGATCTGGCGTGGGCCGGGGTGGCGGGATTGCTGCTGCTGCTGTCGTGGGTGGTCGACTGGGCCGGTCGCGGTCCGGTATCGCTGCCGATCGCGGGCTACCTCGTCACCGGAATAATCGGCGGTCGTCAGCCGGTGGCCCACCTATTGGGCGGGCTTCGGCGCGGCAAGCTGCTGCTCGACATCGACTTCCTGATGGTGATCGCGGCGGTGGGCGCCTGGACAGTAGGCGCCTGGGGCGAGGGGTCGTTCCTGCTCTTCCTCTTCGCGCTGGCGAATGCGCTGGAGACGTACGCACTCGATCGGGCCCGCGACGCCATTCGCGCCCTCGCCGAACTGGCGCCGTCGCGCGCCCGGATTCTGCGCGATGGCAGGGAAGTGGAGATACCGGTCGAACAGGTGCGGGTCGGCGACATCGTGGTGGTGCGTCCGGCCGAACGGATTCCGGCCGATGGCACGGTGCAGTCCGGTCGCTCGGGAGTCGATCAGGCGCCGATCACCGGCGAGTCGGTGCCGGTCGACAAGGCACCCGGCGACGATGTCTTCGCCGGCACCGTCAACGGTGAGGGCGCCCTGGAAATCGTGGCTACTCGCGGGGTCGGCGACCGCACTCTCGACCGGGTCATTCGCCTGGTGGAAGAAGCGCAGGCGGCCAAGGCGCCGACCCAACGCGCCACCGAACGGTTCGAGAAGGTGCTGGTGCCGGTGGTGGTGGTCGCCGACTTCCTGTTGATCGTGATTCCACCGCTGCTCGGCCTGATGCCCTGGCACGAGTCACTCTATCGCGGCATGACGGTGCTGGTCGCTGCTTCACCATGCGCACTGGCACTCGGCGCACCGGCCGCGATGCTGGCAGGGATTGCCCAGGCCGCGCGACGCGGAGTGCTGATCAAGGGCGGCACCCATCTCGAGGCACTCGCCGGAGTGCGCGCAATCGCCTTCGACAAGACCGGCACCCTCACGATCGGACGTCCCGAAGTAACCGACCTGATTCCGGCGAGCGGAGTGAGCGAGACCGAGTTGCTCGAGGTTGCTGCTGCGGTCGAGGGTCGCTCGCAACATCCGCTGGCGCAGGCGGTGGTGCGTCGTGCCGCGGCAGCAGCGCTCACGCTGCCCACTGCTGGTGACCTGCAGAGCGTCACCGCCAAGGGAGTGCGGGCCGATCTGCATGGCGAGCCGGTGGCGATCGGTTCGCTCCGGCTCTGGAGCGACGACCAGATTGTCATTCCGGAAGCGATCACCGACGTGGTCAAACGGCTGGGCGAGCAGGGTCGGAGCGTGATGGTGGTCAGGCACGGCGAACGGTGGCTCGGAGTGCTCGGCCTCGCCGATCCGGTGCGCCAGTCAACGGTGACGACCATCGCCGAGCTGCGCGGGATGGGATTGCAGCCGTTGGTGATGCTCACCGGCGATCATGCCGGTGTCGGCGAGGCGGTCGGTCGCGAGGTGGGAGTCGATCAGGTGCGCGCCGACTTGCTGCCGGAACACAAGGCCGAGGTGATCAGGGAGATGATTGCGACGCATGGCAGTGTTGCGATGGTCGGCGACGGCGTCAATGACGCACCTGCACTCGCCGTGGCGACCGTCGGTCTGGCGATGGGGGGGGCAGGGACGGCGGCGGCGCTGGAGACCGCCGATGCGGCCCTGATGGGTGACGACCTCGCGCGGTTGCCGTTCGCGATCGGCCTCGCCCGCCGAACCAGAAGGATCGTGCGCCAGAACCTGGTGATCGCCGGCGGGATGATGCTGATCTTGCTGGCGCTGGCCGCAGCCGGTGTGCTCGATATCGGGCCGGCGGTGGTGGGCCACGAGGGGAGCACGCTGGTGGTGATCGGCAACGCGCTCCGCCTGCTCGGCTATGAAAGAGAGAAAGAGAGAAAGAGAGAAGGAGAGAAAGAGAGGGATGGCTCCTCGTCCCGACCGTAGGGAGGGACCTCGGCACTGGCCATCACTGGTAGCTGGCAGGTCAAAATTGCGGGCACCTGCCGAGGTCCCTCCCTACGGTCGGGACGAGGGGTTTGGACTCTCTCCCTCCACGGTCGGAACGAGGGAATCTCTTTCTCTCTTTTTCTCCTTCTCTCTTTCTCTCTTTACGGCACGCTTTTCAGCAGCGCTTCCAGCGCTCCCGGATCGGCGGCGTGAAAGTTGGCTCGCAGTTGCTTCATCGCGCGCTCCGAGTCGGCGCTGTCGCCGGCCGAGCTGGCTGCCTGCGCCAGCCCGGCGAGTGAGCGCGACCGGCCGGGGGTGCGCGCCAGGGCGCGATGATACGCTGCCTGCGCCTCGGCAAATCGTCCAGCCACCAAGAGTCCCTCGGCCAGTGCCTCGTGGGCCGGCCGGAGGATGGCGGGCGGGCCGAAGTCCATCGGCAGCGATGCCTCGAGTGCCACCGCCTCGCGCAACACCGCCAGAGCAGAACCCTCGTGGCCGTTGGCGCCGTGCAGCAGCGCTTCCAGTTGCGGGGTGAGGAGCCGCAGCGTGACGTCGTCCGGATCGCTCGAGCGGAGGGCCCTGAGCGCGGCGGTTTCGCGCGCCAGTGCGACTCGATCATGACGGCGCCAGGCCGCGATGCCGCGCACCAGCAGCGTGGTGGCGTCGGTCGCCGAGGCGGTGTTGGGCGAAAACGCGGAGGTGAAGTCGCCGGTGTTGAGTCGCAGCTCGTTGTGACGCTGCTGCAGGTTGTCGCGGCGGGCCGGCGTGGCGTCGGCGGGAAGGAGTTCGTCCTGGCGAGCGAGCCAGCGGCGGGCGTCGGCCCACTTCCCCTGTTGAGCACGCGAGTAATGGAGCCACCAGGTGTAGTGTCCTGAAGTCCACTCCAGCGAATCGCTGTTGCCGCGGGCGGCCTGCATCGCCACCACGTTCTGGCGGCTCACCTCGTCCCACATTCCCAGTGCCAGGAAGATGTGGGTGGTCATGTGCTGCGCGTGACCGGCGTCGGGAGCGATCCGCGAGTAGGCCCGTGCCGCATCGAGTGCGAGGATGGCGTGATCGGGATCGTCAAAGGCGTGAATGACGTAATGCGCCGCGCCCGGGTGGTTGGGGGAGCGAGTGAAGAGTTCGAGCGCGATCTTGCCGGCCCGCATGTACGAGGGGATGTCGCGCACTCCCTGCGACAGCCCCATGTGCGCGAGCGAGAGAAAGGCAGCGGCTTCGTCGTCGGGATGATCGCGCGCCACCTGTTCCATCGCCTGCAGGTAGAGGGTGTCGCGGAGCGGCTTCGGTCCCTCGCCCCAGAGCACTTCGGCTGCATGCAGCCAGGCCCGCTCCCGCGCGGTCCTGGCCTTGGCTGCGCGCCCCTCGGGACTCGGAGCCAGCCGGGCCAGTACCGCCCGCGCGGCATCGGCGTCACGCTCGTTCCAGATCGGGTGGTTGTGCGTCATCGCCTCGCCCCAGTACGCCATCACGAAATCGGGCGCCGCCTGCTGGGCGCGCCGGAACGACTCGGCCGCGTGTTCATACTCGAACGAGTGCATCCAGAGCACACCCTGCTCGAACTCCTGCTGTGCGGCGGGTTGGCTGACGGAAGTGGGGAAGCCGACGGTGCCGAGGCGCGGAGCGGACTGCGCGGTGACGATGGCGGGGAGGAGAAGGAGAAGGGGAAGCGTCCTCATGCGATCTCCAAGAAAGAGAGAAAGAGAGAAGGAGAGAAAGAGAAAAAGAGAGAGGGAGTCTCCTTCTCTCCTTCTCTCCTTCTCTCTTTTTAGACCGGCACCGGCACCTTCGCCGTCAGATATTCCAGCACATCGGCTGCCGTGTAGCGATTGCGCCCCTTGAGAAAGAGGTGAATCCGCTCGAGGTCGTCGCCGCTGGTCAGCAGGGGCGGTTCGACTGCTCCATCCTCGCGCACCTGGGCGTGGCCGGCGTCGGCGAGGAGGGCGTTGCAGAGGCAGTTGCGGCCGGTGGTATCGTCCACGTCGCCACCCTTCGCCTCGTAGGTGTCGATCGGCTCGGCGGCACAGCGATAGTCAAGCCGGCCGTTTTCCTTGGCGTAGGCGGTGCGCAGATAGCCCAAGTCGCAGACGCGCTTCCGCTTGGGCGCATTGGCGCTGACGTCGCCGCTCCACTGGACCCGCTTGAACGGGTAGCCGGTGGGCGAGGCGCGCGGATCGGTGCGGATGCTGACCTCGCCCTTGAGCGCCGACTCGATGACCGAGTGCTTGAGGGCATCGTCGATGCCGGCTTCTTCGGTGTAGGCGAACAAGGTGCCTACCTGGATCCCGGCCGCACCCTGATCGAGTGCCTGACCGAGCGCTTCCGGAGTGCCGGCTCCGCCGGCCAGCCAGAAGGGGAGGCCGAGTTCGGCCACCTTGTCGAGATCGACCACGTCGCGCTCGCCGTAGATTGGCTGACCGGTGTCGTCGAGCTGCATGGCGCCGCGGGGCGGGGCGTTGTGACCACCGGCGGTCGGCCCCTCGATCACGAAGCCGTCAACCTTGCCACTCGCCTTGCGGGCCAGCATCGTGGCCAGAGAGGTGCTGGCGATGATCGCCAAGAAGGCCGGCCGGGTCAGCTCGCCGACATCGGCGCCGTCATTCATCACCTTGGGGTCGAGGGTGATCTGTGGCGCCTCGGCCGGGGCCATTCCGTCCACTTCGAGCTTGATGGCGGCGGGTTGCTGGGCCGCGAAGGCGTCGAGCACCGCCGGGATCTCCTTGGGGATTCCGGCACCCATCAGCACCACATTGACTCGCGCCAGCATCGCCCCGTAGAGCACTGCCAGGTTGGGAAGCTGAATCTTGGTGAGCAGGTTGATCCCGACCGGGCCGTCGTGGCCCTCGCGCGCCAGCCACACCTCGACGAAGCTCGCCAAGGCGGTGATCCGCTCGCGGGCCGCCGAGATGCCGTGACGATACATCGGCAGCATCTTGTAGGCGTCCTGGGATTCGCGACCCTCGGGCCGGAACCAGCGTCGCAGCGCCTCCTCGGCCACCCCGGGAATCGGGAAATGCTCCATCGCCCGGCGCAGGTGCCCGCCCGGATCGCCGTCCTGCAAGCGGCGCACGAAGAGCGAATCGATCGCCGTGCCGGAGACCACGCCTAGAAAGCCGCGGGAGGAGACGGCATTGGCCAGGCGCCAATTGGACACGCCGATACCCATGCCGCCCTGAATGATGGCGGGGAGCGCGAGAGCTGTCATCAAGGGAAGATAATGGGGGGGAGGGGGGAAAAGGGGGGGAGGGCCGTTAAACGTGAAAGGTGAAAGGGGCCGCCGCTTTGCGGCGGCGGGTGAAAGGTGAACGGGGGGAGGTGGATATCCCCGCCCTCGCGTAGCGAGCGGCGGGGTCTCCTCGCTCGCCGCCACGCAGAGGCTCCGTTCGTCTCCTCGCTCGCCGCCACGCAGAGGCTCCGTTCGTCTCCTCGCTCGCCGCCACACAGAGGCTCCGTTCGTCTCCTCGCTCGCCGCCACACAGAGGCTCCGTTCGTCTCCTCGCTCGCCGCCACGCAGGGGCTCCGTTCGTCTCCTCGCTCACCGCCACGCAGGGCCCCCCCCGTTCACCCCGTTCACCCGCGCCCCGGAGGGGCGCCCCGTTAACCCCCCCGTTAACCCCCGTTAACCCCCTTTCACCTTTCACCTTCCCCCCCCCCGTTCCTGTCTTACCAGATCCACAATCACCGGCCAGTGGTCCGAGCCGTAAGCAGGTCCGGTGGTGGCAGTTACGGCTCGCCAGGAGCGGTCGGTGAGGACGTGATCGATGCGGAGCAGGATCCAGCCGGTGTATTTGGTGTGGCCAAGTCCGCGGCCGGCGCGGTGCCAGGCATTGGAGAGGTCGCCCCAGTGGTCGCGATAGACTGCGCTCTCCACCGGCATGTTGAAGTCGCCGACGATGATCTTCGGATCCTGGCTGCGGTCGACCCAGCGGCGGGCCTGCTCGCTCTCCAGATCACGGAGGGTCATGTTGTCGCGGACGGCGTCGCTTCCCTCGACTCCGTCGGTCAGCAGCCGTTCCAGTCCGTGACGGGCGGTTTCCAGGTGAACGCTGGTGAACGCGATTGGTCCCGCAGGCGTCGCCAGATGATAGGTCGTCACGATTCCCGCACCCTCGACCACCCGCAGATGTTCACTGGGCATGCGGGCGATGCTGTCGATGGGGAAGCGCGATGCCAGGCATCCGACGGTGGTGTCGGTGTGCCACTGGGTGAGGAGGCCGAGCTCCTGGCGCAGGGCGCGACTGCATTCCTGGAAGGCTGCGATGTCGGGGTGCCACTGCTGCAGCATGAGCGCGAGCCGCTGGCCCGCCAACGGACTCGCCGCGGTGTTGAAGGTCAGCACCCGGATGCGCTGACCGCCTCCTGCCGGGATCAGGCGACGCCAGCCGAGGTGGAGATCCATCACCCCGAACAGGACCACAGCCAAGGCAGTTATGGTCGGGAAGAGCGCGGGTGCCAGCGGCCGCGGTCGCCAGGCGATCAGGAGCAGCAGCCATCCGCCGACCGGCACCAGCCAGATCCAGCGGCCCGAGAAGAGCAGGGCGGTGCCGAGCCAATGACGATCGCCGACCAGGTTGATCATTCCGGCCACGAGGCACACCAGTGCCAGCAGGGCCCAGGAGAGAGAGTTCGCCGGTGCCCAGCGTTTGCCGGGGAGCAGCATCCGCCCGGTGATCAGGAGCCGCTGAGTGCGGGCGGGATCGACCGGAGTGCGGCAGACCGGGCAGGCGGCGCGGGCCCAGAAGCGTTTGGGGTCGAGCTTGACCCGGTGACGGCGGCCGGGGCACCAGACGGTGGGAGGGGTGTGGGGCATGGAGGAATATGGGGGAGCTGGGGGAACGGGGCCGCCGCGAAGCGGCGGCGGGTGAACGGTGAACGGGACCGCAGGTGAAAGGTGAAAGGTGAAACGGAGGGAGGCCGGAATTCCTTGCCGTCCCTCAACCCAACTGGCCCTGCCCCCTTTCACCCGCGCCCCGGAGGGGCGCCCCTTTCACCTTTCACCTTTCACCTGTGGTCCCGTTCACCGTTCACCCGCGCGGCTCCGCCGCGCCCCGTTCACTTTCGCCCGCCCCCCTCACCGTTCCCCCTTACCATCTCCCTCACCCGCCGTTCGAACTTTTCCTGGCGGCTGGCATCATCCGCTGCCAGCTCCCGGGCGGCTTGGCGGATGGCGACCAGTTCGCGGATATAGCGGCGGCAATTGCGGCAGATCATCAGGTGCATGCGGAGCGCCAGCGACGGACCGCGCTGGCCGCGATCGAGGTCATCGCTGGCCCAGCGATGGGGGATATCTCTACAGACGAGCATCTGCGGACCCTCGCATTCCCTTGGATTCCAGGCAGTGGCGCAGGCGGTTGCGGGCGCGGAAGAGGAGCACTCCCAAGTTGTTGGCGGAGACGGTGAGAATGTTACAGATCTCCTCGCTCTCAAACCCCTCGACGTCACGGAGGGTGAAGGCCAGGCGCTGACGGTCGGGGAGCCCCGCCAGGCAGTCGGCCAGCAGGCGGCGGACCTCGCTGGCGGCCAGGGCGTCGGCCGCGCCGGCAGGGGGGCGGGACCAGCGGCCCTGGTGGTTGAATTGTGACTCGACCACTTCGTCGATGTCGTCGCTGGCGTCGTCGCGCTGGGCAGAGCGGCGTCCCTCCAGGATCTTGTGGAGCAGGATGCCGTGGATCCAGGTCGAGACCCGCGCTCGGCCATCGAACTCGGGGGCCCGCCTCACGAAGACCAGCATCGCCTCCTGCACCGCGTCCTCGGCCCGGTCGGCCGGGAGTCCGGCAGCCCGCGCGGCCCGGAGCAGGGCGGGAAGGGTTTCCCGCACCACGGCGTCGAGGGTGTCGGGGTCTCGGCGGCGGATGGCGGCGGTGCGGTCGGGGAGTTCGGTCATGGGAGGGGTGCGGTTGGGTGCATGGGCAATCTTAGTTGAGTCGTGAGTCGGGAGTCGTTAGTCGGGAGAGGGGCTCCTTGCCCTGCGATCCTCCTCTCTGGTCAGCGACCCGAGAGGGGGTAGGAGAAATCGGGAACCCCTCTCCCAACTCACGACTCACGACTCACGACTCACGACTCAGCCGACTCCCGACTAAGTCGACTACCGACTCAGCGCCGCACCCACTGGTGATACTCCGCGACAACTGGTGTTGTTTCAGCGCAACAATACCGTGATTCCAGTTACTCGACAAGTTATCAAGTTGTTGATGTGTAATGAGTTGACGATAGCGGAACAGGCCCATCCTGGTGGCACGGAAGCTGCCCATGGTATGGGCAACCCCAACCGGAGATCGTTCCGTCATGAAGAAATTCGCATTTGTTTTCACCGCTGCCGCCGTCCTGGTGGCTGCCCCACTTTCGGCGCAGTGGACGGCTCTCGGGACCCCGCTGAATGACGGTGGCCAGTTCTGGGACAACCCGTCGACCGACGGCACCAACTGCAACTCGGGTTTCATCCTCACGGGTGCGCCGACGTCCGGTTGCAACAACCAGCGCCCGGCAGGCTGGCTCCCCTACACCGGCCCGGTCCAGAATCAGTTCTGGGGCGCTGGCCCGACCGCGCCGCCGGTACTGTTCGGCGCAGGGACCTACAACTTCACCATGGTCGGTGGCACTAACATCCTTGGTGGTGACGTGGCCGGCCAGAACCGTGACTGGGGCTACTACGACGCGGTCAACAACACCTTCACCTCGCTGAACAGTGCGGGTGCCTTGCCGACCAGCCAGACCTTCGCTGGCGGTTGGGGTCTCTGGGTCTCGATGACCAACGGCACCACGGCCCTCTCGGGCAGCTCCAGCCAGTTCGCGGTGTTCCGGAACTCCGGTAATACCAACATGGTCACCGTCGGGATCGAGGATATCCTGACTGCCAACGGTGGCGGCGACCGTGACTTCAACGACATGTTCGTGCTGATCAGCACCAGGCCTGACGACACCGTCGAGATCGTGCCGGAGCCGGCCACGATGACGATGCTGGCGACTGGCCTGGTCGGGATGGCTGCCGCGCGGCGCCGTCGCAAGAACAACGGCTGATTTCGAGCCAAGCTCCGCAAGGGGATGACGGAATGACCAGCAGGCCCGGGACGAGAGTTCCGGGCTTGTTTGTTGTTTGAAGTGAGTCGTGAGTCGTGAGTCGGGAGAGGGGGGCTGGTGTGGAGCGTCGAATACGGTTCACGGAGGTGATACCATCCCTCACCAATCTCTGATTCTTCCGAGTCGCAGCAGGCCCTGGGTCAGCGTGAAAGAGGGATCCTGCGCGCGATTGACGCATCCGGCGAGATAATCCTCGGCTCGTGGATGCAGGAGAAACTGGCCAGTGCTGTCCGCGATGAACCCACGAACTTTCTCCGGCGCTGCATGCACCTCTTCGACGATATCAGGTCTCGAAACCACAATCGCCACTATGTCCTCGAGGTCATGACTGGCGCCGGGATCGTTTGCCCCCCGATCCTTGAACGCAGCCCACTTCAGTGCGAGGAAGGTGGCCGATGAAGCGTGCCGGATGGTGACCCCGTCACCCAGGTCGACCTTCACGTCGTCGCGCGCCGCGTATTCGTCCCATTCTTGCCCGCTTGCTCCCAGGTGTTGTCCCGCAGGAACCAGGTCCAGTAGATCCCCATCTGTCGAGATCCATCGATGCATGTGGCCTGTTGTGGTCGAATGATTGAACCCTACCGCCAGCAATCGCTCACCAATCCCCGACATGGCGGTGTAACTGGGTGTGACGATTATTCCGTCAACGTCTTTGGTGATGCGGGCCTGATCGAAAGGCGGTTGCTCTTGAAGGAGCGGGGACACAGCACCTCCGATGAACACCACCTCGTCCGTCAGTTCACCTATCGCTGTCGCGATTCTCTTCAATCGCCGCACCGATGGATGAGCCAACGTCTCTGGCCGCGGACTAGCCAACGGTCACCCCCAGCAGCTCGTCGAGGGCGGAGAGCGCCGCATTCCGTTCACGCGCCCGGCCGACCCGGAGGGCGTCGACCAGAGTGAGTGCATCGTAGATCCTGGGCGCCTTCCCGGGGAGTTCGACCGCCTTGGGGTATAGCGGTGTCAGGGTTGGCCCGGTCGAAGCCCCGTTCGAGTCAGGCCACACCGTGGTGGTGGCGCTGTCGAGCAACTGGCTCAGTGAGGGCCCTGAGTGCGCCGTCGGGACGCCCCGCGCATGCAGTCCCATTGTGGGGGGGAAGGCCGCTCGCACGCCGTGAGCGAGAAAGTTGCGGAGCTCGTGGAGGTTGGGGCGTCGTGACCCTGGCAGCAGCAGCCCCGCCCGCTGAAGTCGCTGCACCGATTCATGGCAGGTGCTGGGACTCAGGCCGAGGGTGTCGCCGATCTGATTATAGGTAGCCATGGAGGGGTCGTCTCCCATGATGGCCAGTCCGACAACGACGGCGATGTCGTGGGGTTTGAGTGCGTCTTGTCTCGCCATGATCACGTCCACCCTTCCAGTCGGTATTCGCGAATAGCGAATAATATCGACGCGGCGCCTTGCAGGCAAGGGATTGCGCTGCAACCGGTTGGCGGGGGCAGGGATGGTGGCTGGGGAGGGGATGTTGGATCTGGATGCTGGATGTTGGACTTTGGTGGGTGCCATGCCTGGCGGCGCGGTCGGGGAGTTGGGATTCGGGCGGGGTAGCACCATCCTGCGACCTACGACCTACTATGACCTACGACCTACGACCTACTGCTATGGGCCCGGCGCGATTCGAACGCGCGACCTCTTGCTCCGGAGGCAAGCGCTCTATCCAGCTGAGCTACGGACCCTGGGCTCTGTGCTTGATTCCAATCGGGGCGAGAGGATTTGAACCTCCGGCCTCCTGCTCCCGAAGCAGGCGCGCTAACCGGGCTGCGCTACGCCCCGTAATTGACTCCAACATCTCCCGACTCACGACTAACGACTAACGACTAACGACTCAAACCACCAAGTGGGCCCAGAGGGAGTCGAACCCCCAACCTTCTGATCCGTAGTCAGATGCTCTATCCAATTGAGCTATGGACCCCTGTCGATCGGAGTGTCGGCCACCCCAACGGACCAATCATCGCACTGCACCCTCATGGGCGGTACAAGACTCGAACTTGTGACCTCCACGATGTCAACGTGGCGCTCTAACCAACTGAGCTAACCGCCCATCACAACGACGGGCAGACGACCGTTGGGCCGACTGCCCGTCGTGCACTGCATGGCGGGGGTGGGATTTGAACCCACGACCTCCGGGTTATGAGCCCGGCGAGCTACCAGACTGCTCCACCCCGCGACGCCTCGTCCTGAGCCCCCCCTTGGGGGGCGAAGGATCTCCCCGACTTCCTGGGAGATAAAATTGTCGCTTCCTGCGTTCCTGCAACCAATTCCAGAGCGGGAAACGGGACTCGAACCCGCGACCCCAACCTTGGCAAGGTTGTGCTCTACCAACTGAGCTATTCCCGCAACCGCTGGCGGACCGCGAAACTACCCCGGCCTGCCCTTTGCCGCAACCGGTCAAGCCGCGACCGATCCCTGAAGTGGAGGCGAGGGGAATCGAACCCCTGACCTCTACAATGCCATTGTAGCGCTCTCCCAACTGAGCTACGCCCCCCAGGCCCCCGGTACCCGTTGCATACCGGGACCGGGAGAGCAGGGAATCCTATCGAGCCGGGCCACCGCTGTCAAGCAATCATCATCCCGGAGCGGCGCGGATGACCCCCTCTGTTTTAGTTTCCAGTCATGACCAACGAGCAGGATGCCGGAGCGGCCGACGACGACACGCTCGCCGAAATTCTGGCGAGTGTTCCGCCACCCGCTCCGCGTCGCCGGGCCCGTCGGGATTCGGCCGCGTCGCTCGGCATCTACGACACCGAAGGCGACATCCTCGATCAGTATCTGCGCGAAGTTTCGCGCACCGGTCTGCTCACCCAGGCCCAGGAGATTGCCGTGGCCCGGCGCGCCCAGGCGGGCGACGAGGCGGCGATGGAGGAGCTTATTGTCCGCAACCTCCGCTTCGTGATTTCGGTGGCGAAGAAGTATCAGAATCGCGGTCTCTCGCTTCCCGACCTGATCGGCGAGGGGAACATCGGGCTGATGACGGCGGCGCGGAAGTTCGATCCGGAGCAGGGAGTGAAGTTCATCTCCTACGCGGTGTGGTGGATCCGCCAGTCGATCCTCGCCGCACTGGCGCGCCACGGCCGCACGGTGCGGGTGCCGCTCAACCGCACCGCCGACCTGGCGCGGATCACCCGGGCGGCGGAATCGTTGCGACAGGAACTCGGTCGCGAACCGACCGCTGAGGAACTGGCGCTCGCCACCAAGCTGGCGGTGGACGTGGTGCAGGCGCTCGCGGCACTCAACACCACCGAGGTGCGGCTCGACGCGGCGCTCGATCCGTCGGGCGACCGGGCCCTGATCGACCGCTTCGCGACCGACGGCGTGGGCGACACCGAATCCGAGGTGATGCGCCGCTTTCTCACCGAGGAGGTGCACCGCGCTCTCTCGATGCTGGCGCCGCGTGACGCCAAGGTGTTGTCGCTTTACTTCGGACTCGACGGCGGCCGCGAACACACTCTCGAGGACATCGGTCTGATGCTCGGCGTCACCCGCGAACGGGTGCGGCAGTTGCGCGACCGGGCACTCAAGCGGCTCAAGGACGGTGACGCCGGCCGCATCCTGAAGAGTTACGCGGCGTGACTCTCGTCGCCCCGTTCAACGAGGTCGGCCGGGTGTCGCGATTGGCCGGGCGGGCCCTCGCCGACGTCGCCACCTGGCGGCCCCACTTGTTGCCGCAGATGTATCAGCTCGGCGTCGCCTCGATTCCGATCGCGCTGTTCATCGCGCTGTTCACCGGCGTGGTGCTGGCGTTGTTGTCGTCGTACATCTTCACCGGCACGGTGCCGATGTACTTCGTCGGCGCGCTGGTGAGCAAGACGGTCTTGCTGGAGTTGGGTCCGGTGCTCACCGGGATGGCGCTGGCCGGCCGGGTGGGCGCCAACATCGCCGCCGAGCTGGGGACGATGAAGGTCACCGAACAGGTCGACGCGCTGGAGACGCTGGCCTTCAATCCGGTCAGCTACCTCGTGGTGCCTCGGGTGCTCGCTGCCGTCATCATGTTTCCGTTGATCACCGCCTTCGCGATGGCGACCGGGGTCACCGCAGGGTGGATCACCTCGGTCAACCTGCTCGAGTTGTCGACACCCGAGTTCGTCAAGGGGGTGCGCTCGTTCTACATCTTCAAGGATCTCTGGTTCGGCCTGGTGAAGGCGGCGTCGTTCGGCGGCGCGATTGCGCTGACCGGTTGTCTCCGCGGCATGGCGACCACCGGGGGTGCCGCCGGCGTCGGTCGAGAGGCGACCCGTGCGGTGGTGATCGGCTGCGCGGCGATCATCGTGCTCGATGCCTTCTGGGCGCTGGTGCTGCTGTGATCCGGATCGTCGATCTGCACAAGAGCTTCGGCGAGACGGTGGTGCTCGACGGCTTCACGCTCGATGTCCCCGATGGCAGCACCACGGTGTTGCTGGGTCGCTCCGGGGCGGGGAAGAGTGTGCTGCTCAAGCAGCTGGTCGGCCTGTTGGTTCCCGATCAGGGACGAGTGGAGATCGACGGTCAGGTGGTTCACGAACTCGATCCCGACGCACTGACCAGGCTGCGCCAGGAGATCGGCTACGTCTTCCAGTTTGCCGCCTTGTTTGACTCGCTCACCTGCGGCGACAACGTGCGGATGGGACTGGTGCGTCAGGGGCTCGACGCCGACGAGGTGGAGTCGCGCACCACGGCGGCCCTGGAACTGGTGGGACTGGTCGAGTCGATCGATCGCCACCCGGCCGAGCTGTCGGGCGGAATGCGCAAGCGGATCGGGATTGCCCGCGCAGTGGCGCTCCGGCCGCGTTACATTCTGTGGGACGAACCGACGACCGGACTCGACCCGGTCACCACCGCGACCATGGATCGGCTGATGATGCAGGTGCGCGAGGAGCTGGGAGTGACCAGCGTGGTGGTCAGTCACGATCTCAAGTCGGCGTTTACCGTGGCCGATCGCGTGGCGCTGCTCCATGAAGGGCGGGTGCGCGAGGCGGGCACCGTGGCGGAAATCCAAGCGAGCGAGGACCCCATCGTGCGACAGTTCATCGAGGGACGCCCCGAATGAGCGGCCGCAGCGACCTCAGCGTCGGGCTGACGGTGCTGGCCGCAGTGGCGCTGTTCATTGCCGCCGCCGTCTGGCTCGGCGAACTCGGCGGTACCGGCCCGCGCACCCTGGCAGTGGCCCGCTTTCGTACCGTCGGCGGAGTCGGCGTTGGCGATCCGGTGGTGATGCGCGGCGTCAAGGTCGGCCGGGTCGAGGCGATCAGGTTGGCGCCCGACGACTGGGTCGAGGCCGAACTCCGGATCAGCTCGCCGGAGGAGCTGCCGTCCCGGCCGATCGCCATCGCCGCCTCGGCCTCGCTGTTCGGCGAATGGCAGATCGCGGTGCTCGACAGCGCCCTGGCGCCCGACGACCCCGAGGTGCGCCGCCTGCTGATCGAGGCCGCCCAGGGGGCGGGTGAACGCTGGCCCGGGGCCACCCTCCCCGACATCGGCCAACTCACCGCCCAGGCCAGCCGCATCGCCACCGACGTCGCCACCGTCACCAATCGGGTCGAGGGACTGATCGACTCCAACACCGTCCGCGACCTGCGGGGCAGCGTGGCCGACCTCCGGGCGATGACCGCCGAACTGCTCGCCTTCACCGAGCGGCAGAGCAAGGCGATGGACCGGGTGGTCGACAACGCAGTGGCCGGCTCCGACGACATCGCCAGCGCGAGTGAACACCTCCAGGCAACGCTGGGGCGGATTGATTCATCAACCAGCAAGGGGCAGCTCTCCGAACTGGTGACCAACGCGCGCGACGCCAGCGTCGAACTCCGCGCCGCAAGCAGCGACCTCCGGGCCGTCGCCGGCACCGCCAACGAGCAGCGCGAGCGGCTCGCCAACATCGTCGGCACCACGGAGCAGATCCTCACCCGGCTGGAGCAGGGCGAGGGCACCCTCGGCATGCTGAGCCGCGATTCGACTTTGTATCGCGAGGCGACTCTGACGGTGGTTCAGTTGCGGACGCTGCTGAGCGACATTCAGGCGAATCCGAGAAGGTATTTCAGGTTTTCGGTGTTCTAGGAGGTCGTAGGTCGTAGGTCGTAGGTCGCAGGTCGCAGGTCGCAGGTCGCAGGTCGCAGGTCGTAGGTCGTAGGTCGTAAGTCGTAAGTCGGAAGGGGGCGTGGAAATAATTTCCGACGCAGTGTGCCCCATCGGTTCCGAGAGTGCGCCTACAATTCACGACACGCGCGACCCACGACCTAAGACCCACGACCTAAGACCCACGACCCACGACCTACGACCTACGACCTACGACCCAAGACCTACGACCTACGACCTAAGACCTAAGACCTAAAACCACTATGAACACCAAGAAGCGCGCTGAAAAAGAAGTCTCTGCTGGCGGGATCGTCTTTCGACGCGATCCCGACGGCACGCCGCGTTTCCTGCTGATTCGCGACAGTTACCGGCACTGGGGATTCCCGAAGGGCCACCTGGAGGAGGACGAGACTCCGGCAGTGGCGGCGTTCCGGGAGACCCAGGAGGAGACCGGGCTGGCGCAGTTGGTCGCGCACGGTCCGATCCGGCTGATCGACTGGCATTTCCGCTTTCGCGGCAAGTACATCCACAAGTACTGCCACTTTTTCCTGTTCGAGTCGCCCGATGGCGAAGCGGCACCGCAGGTGGAGGAGGGGATCACCGCGGTGCGCTGGGAGCCGCTGGAACGCGCCCTCGAGGTGCTCAGCTACGACAACGCGCGCGGGGTGCTCAAGCGCGCGGCGGAGATGGCGCGGACGCTGGTGGCGGTGGGACGCGGTCGACCGGTGCGGCCTCCGGCGCCGATCCCCCCCCCTGTTCCGGCGTCCGGACCGGCTTCGAACTGAGCGCCACGGTGCCGGTCGTGGTGGCGCTGCTCGATCGACGACCGGCGTTGCTGGCGCTCCGGCGCGCCTTCCCCCGCTCGGGGGCGGCGATCCGCTCGGCCCGGTCGGCGGCCCATCTCGAGGCATTGCTCCATCGCGAGCCGGTCGAGGCGGTGATGATCGGGGCCGCCGCCGCGCGCTCGCCGGTGCTCGACGCGCTCCGCGCCGACTATGCCACCCTGCCGGTGATCCTCTTCGCGCCGATCCGCTCCGACGACTCCGATCTATTGCGAAGGGCAGCCCGGCAGCGGGTGGCCGCCGTGGCGGTGGAGGGACTCGACGAGCCGGTGCTGGGACGGTTGGTGGCGGCGGTCGGCACCACCGCCCGGCGACGCGATCGGCTGCTCCCCTTGGGGACTGCGGCAGGCCTCACGGCACCGCTCCAGCGCCAGGCGTGGGCCATCCTGGTCGACGAGGCCCCAACCGGGATGCCTGCCGCCGCATTGGCCCGGCGGCTCCACCTCTCCCGGGAAACCTTGGTGCGCCAGTTCGCCGCCGCCGCGGCCCCGTCCCTCAAGCGCGCCACCGACTTCGTTCGGGTGGTCACCGCCAGCCAGATTTTGGGCTCGGCCGGCTATACCGTGGCCGACGTGGCGACGATGCTCGGCTTTTCCTCCCCCTCGCTCCTCCACCGCACTGCCCGGCGTCTCTTCGGCGCCCCGCTCGGCAGTGTAGCCGACGCCAGCGACCGACAGCTCCTCCGGGCGCTCCGGGGGCCGGTGGCGGCGCCGCCCTGGCAATGACGCCCCGCTTGTCGGAGGCTGTCCCTTGTGACTATTTTCACAAGCTGGACAGGAAACGCTTCCCCACCCTTAGCGATTGAGACCATGGCGACGGATTCGATGTTGCGGCCCGGCGAGTTGAAGGAAATCCTGCTCAAGGAGATCGAGGCGGCGGACCTTGGTTCGCTCGACGTCAATGACGTCGGCACCGTGCTGGAGGTGAAGGACGGTGTGGCACTGATCTACGGGCTCAAGCGGGCGATCGCCGGCGAGATGCTCGAGTTCACGGCGCGCGAGACGGGCGACGTGATCACCGGTCTGGTACTCAACCTCGAGCAGGACTCGGTGGGTGCCGCGGTGATGGGCGACTACCTCAAGCTCAAGGAAGGCGACGAGGTCCGCGCCACCGGCCGACTGCTGGAGGTTAAGACCGGTCCGGGAATGCTCGGACGAGTGGTCGATGCCCTCGGGATCCCGGTCGACGGCCTCGGGCCGATCGATACCATCTCTGCGCGGCCGGTCGAGTTCATGGCGCCGGGCATCATCGTCCGCACCCCGGTGCACGAGCCGATGCAGACCGGAATCAAGGCGATCGACGCGATGATCCCGATCGGTCGCGGCCAGCGCGAGTTGATCATCGGCGACCGCGGCACCGGCAAGACCGCCATCGCGATCGACACGATCATCAACCAGAAGGGCACCGGCGTCGTCTGCGTCTACGTCGCCATCGGTCAGAAGCGTTCGACCGTGGCAACGGTGGTCGAGCAGCTCAAGGCCGCCGGGGCAATGGAATACACCGTCGTGGTGGTCGCCTCCGCCTCCGATCCGGCGCCGCTCCAGTTCATCGCGCCGTACGCCGGTTGCGCGATTGCCGAGTATTTCATGTACGAAGAGGGGAAGGCCACCCTCTGCGTGTATGACGACCTTTCCAAGCAGGCCGCCGCGTACCGGCAGATGTCGCTGATTCTCCGCCGCCCGCCGGGCCGCGAGGCGTATCCGGGCGACATCTTCTATCTCCACTCGCGTCTGCTCGAGCGGGCCGCCAAGCTGAGCCCCGATCCGGAGCTCGCCAAGAACGATCCCCGCATCAAGGTGCCCGGTGGCTCGCTGACCGCGCTGCCGATCATCGAGACCCAGGCCGGCGACGTCTCGGCGTACATCCCGACCAACGTGATCTCGATCACCGACGGCCAGATCTTCCTGCAGACCGACCTCTTCTACGCCAACGTGCGGCCGGCAGTGGATGTCGGCATCTCCGTCAGTCGCGTCGGCGGTTCGGCGCAGATCAAGGCGATGAAGAAGGTGGCCGGTCCGATGCGGCTCTCGCTGGCGCAGTACCGCGAGCTCGAGGCGTTCGCGCAGTTCGGCTCCGACCTCGACGCCGCCACGCAGCGTCAGCTAGCCCGCGGCGCGCGCACCGTCGAGATCCTCAAGCAGCCGCAGTACCAGCCGGTGCCGGTCGAGGAGCAGGTCGCGGTGATCTACGCGGTGACCAACGGTTATCTCGATGGTATCGACGTGGTTTCGGTGCGGAAGTGGGAACAGGACTTCCTGGCGTGGGCGCGCGCATCACGCCCCCAGGTGCTGGAGTCGATCCGCACCAAGAAGGAGCTGTCGGACGAGGTGGTCACCGAGCTCAAGTCCGCGCTCGAGGCGTTCGCTCCGATGTTCTCCGCCAGCTGACATGGCGACCAACAGGGCCCTGAAGGGGCGGATTCGCTCCGTCACCAACACCCGCAAGATCACGCGGACGATGGAGCTGGTCTCCACCTCCAAGCTGAAGCGGGCGCAGGATCGCGTGGTCGCGGCCCGGCCCTACGCCGAGGCGTTGCGGGCGGTGATCGCCGATCTGGTGACGCCGGAACTGGCCCAGCAATTTCCGCTGCTGCAGAGCCCGCTCCCTCCCGCCAAGGGCGGGCCGACTCGTGCAGTGGTGATCCTGATCACCTCCAATCGCGGTCTGGCCGGCGGCTTCAACGCCAACCTGATCAAGGAGGCGCGTCGCCGCATCGATGCGCTGGAGGCCGAGGGATACGCGGTCGAGCTGGTCGGCGTCGGCAAGAAGGGGATCGGCTTTTTCCGCTATCTCGGCCGGACTTTCCGGGAGCAGCGAATCGACATCGCCGACCGTCCCACCGCCGAGCACGCCGCTTCGCTGGTGGAATCGGTGATGACCGAGTTTGCGGCGGGTTCTCTCGGAGTGGTGGAGCTGGTGGCCGCCCGCTTCCAGAGCGTCCTGGTGACGCCGCCGACCACGGTGCGGATCCTCCCGGTTGAGGCACCCGAGGTGAAGAGCGGCGGAGTGCGGCCCGATTACATCCTCTCGCCCGATCCGGAAACGCTGCTGGCCGACGTACTGCCGTTGTACGTCAGGAACGCGGTCTATCGCGGACTGGTCGAGACGGTGGCGGCAGAACATGCGGCCAGGCGCACGGCGATGAAGAACGCAACCGACAACGCCGGCGATTTGATTGATGCACTGAAGCGGACGTACAATCGGCAACGCCAGGCGCAGATTACGCAGGAGATTGCGGAGCTGGTCGGCGGAGCGGCGGCTTTGTGACAGGTCTTAGGTCATAGGTCAGAGGTCGTAGGTCATAGGTCGTAGGAAACGGCTTTGGTGGCCTACGACATACGACATACGACCTACGACCTACGACATACGACCTACGACCTACGACCTATGACCCATAGACCGGAATCCACATGACCACCACCATCGCAACCACTCTCGTCACCGGCACCATCGTCCAGGTCATCGGCCCGGTGCTCGACATCGAGTTTCCGCCCGACCAGTTGCCCGAGATCTACAACGCGCTGCTGGTGGAGGACAACAGCGGTCCGGTGCCGGTGCGGCTCACGGCCGAGGTGCAGCAGCACATCGGACGCAACCAAGTGCGCGCGGTGGCGATGAGCTCGACCGACGGTGTATCGCGCGGGATGCTGGCCAGCGACACCGGCTCGGCGGTCACGGTGCCGGTCGGCGATGCTGCACTGGGGCGGATTCTCAACGTGCTCGGTGAGCCGATCGACGGCGGCGAGCCGATTCCGGCAGACACCGAGCGGTGGCCGATTCACCGTGCCAGCCCGGCCTTCACGGCGCTGGAGCCGCAGACTGAAGTGCTGGAGACCGGCATCAAGGTCATCGACCTGATCGCCCCGTTCGTCAAGGGCGGCAAGATCGGCCTCTTCGGCGGCGCCGGCGTCGGCAAGACGGTCGTCATTCAGGAGCTGATCAACAACGTCCAGAAGGGTCACGGCGGCAAGTCGGTCTTCTGCGGCGTCGGCGAGCGGACCCGCGAGGGGAACGACCTCTACCTCGAGTTCAAGGAAGCCGGGATTCTCGGCTCCGTCGCCCTGATGTACGGCCAGATGAACGAGCCGCCGGGAGCGCGCTTGCGGGTGGGGCTCTCCGGGCTGACGATCGCCGAATATTTCCGCGACGTCGAGGGTCAGGACGTGCTGCTGTTCGTCGACAACATCTTCCGCTTCACGCAGGCGGGTGCCGAGGTCTCGGCGCTGCTCGGCCGGATGCCGAGCGCGGCCGGCTACCAGCCGACGCTCGCCACCGAGATGGGCGACTTGCAGGAGCGGATCACCTCGACGCGGAACGGCTCGATCACCTCGGTGCAGGCGATCTACGTCCCCGCCGACGACCTCACCGACCCGGCGCCGGCCACCGCCTTCGCCCACCTCGACGCCACGGTCGTGCTGTCGCGTCCGATCTCGGAGCTGGGCATCTACCCGGCCGTCGATCCGCTCGACTCGACCTCGCGCATCCTGGCGCCGCAGTTCCTCGGCGAGCGGCACTACAACGTGGCGATCGGCCTGCAGCGCACCCTGCAGCGCTACAAGGCGCTCCAGGACATCATCGCGATTCTCGGCATGGACGAACTGTCGGAAGAGGACAAGCAGATCGTCGGCCGGGCGCGCCGGTTGCAGCGCTTCCTGTCGCAGCCGTTCGCGGTCGCCGAGCAGTTCACCGGGCTGCCGGGCAAGTACGTCAAGCTCGAGGAGACGGTGGCGTCGTTCGAGCGGGTGCTCAGCGGCGAGTTCGACCATCTGCCGGAGCAGGCGTTCTACATGCAGGGCGGCATCGAGGACGTGATCGTGCGGGCCCGGGAACTCCAGAGCTGATGCGCGTCACCATCATCTCCCCCGAGGGAGCCGTCTTTGATGGCGAGGCCGATGCCGTCACGGCGCCGGCCTTTGACGGCGACATCGGCATCCTCGCCAACCATGCTCCGCTGATGACCACCCTTGGTCGCGGGGCGCTTTCAGTGCGGGTGGGTGACGCCGTCACCCGGTTCAATGTGCAAGGTGGGTTCCTCCAAGTCGTCCAGAACAGCGTCCGCATTCTCGCGGAACAAGTCCTCAAGGAGGGGTGATGCTCCGTTCGGCCCTGAAGCTCGTGCTCATTACCGTCATCACCGCGCCGCTCGCGGCCCAGTCCACCGGCACCCCGGTCTACCAGTCGCCTTACCGTCCCTTCGCCAGCAGCGAGTTGGCGGGATCGCTCTCTGATCCGGGTGAAGGGTTCGCGCTCGAGGGAGCCTATCGCGCCGCGGTCGGCCGGACCGGCGACGTCGGCATCCGGGCCGGCTTCGCCAATCCGCCGGGCGACAACGCGACCGCCTTCCTGGTTGGCGGCGATTACCGTCACCGGGTGCTCGACCACAGCGAGTCGTTCCCGCTCGACGGATCGTTCACGCTCGGATTCGGACTCGCCACCAGCGACGACGTCACGGTCGGCTTCATTCCGATCGGCCTCACCCTGGGTCGGCGGATCATCGTCGAGGGCTCCTCGGTTTCGCTGGTGCCCTATGTGCACCCGGTGCTGACGCCGACCTTCGCCGACGGCGATGACGTCCTCTTCTCGCTCGGCTTCGGTCTCGATGCCCGCGTCTCGCCGCGACTCGATCTCCGCTTCAGTGCCGCCATCGGTGACATCGACGGGATCAGCTTCAGCGTGGCATTCCTGCGGTGAAGCCGCTCACCGGTCGTCTCGCATCGCTGTTGACAGTGGCGGCGGTGCTCGCGCCGCTGTCGCTGGCAGCCCAGGCGAACGGCCTGCCGATCGTCAACAACGGGGTTCGCACCGGGCTGTCGGTGGCAGCGGACATCGGCGCCCCCAACGACGACGCGGGCGGCGGGACCGCCTACGGCGGCGAGGCGCGGGTCGGGCTCGGGATCATTGGATTGAGCGGCTCGGTCGCGCGCCACGTCCCCGAGAACGATCTGCTGGATTCACGGACCTCGTTCGGCGGAGCCGTGACGGCACAACTCTTCGGCGGACCGCTGGTGCCGTTCCGGGTGTTGTTGCAGGGCGGCGTGGCGACCTGGGAAGCCAACACCGCCACGGCGACCGACGTGCGGCACACCCGCTTCCCGGTGTCGCTGGGGCTCGCCGCCACGATCCCGATCCCGGTGCTGGCGGTCAAGCCATGGCTCGCCCCGCGCATCGAGGCGCAGCGCGCCTCGGGGAACACCGAGACCGACTTCGGGATCAGTGGCGGCATCGAGCTCGCCTTCCTGAGCGGGCTCACGATCCGGACCGCCTATGACCGGCTCTTCGTGGAACGCGACGGTTTTTCCTCGCGGCCAAGCGTGTGGACGGTGGGATTGGGGTGGACGCTGTAGCAGTTCGCAACCCGGTTCAAGCTCGCTGACCGGGCCGGTACCCATCTGGGTGCCGGCCTTTGTCGTTCGGTTCAGCGCGGCGTGAGCCAGCGGTCGAGGCGATCCGCCGTGCGGGCAGCGGCACCGCGGTCGGCGGCGAGTGCGGCCGCTGCCGCCCGGCCGGCCCCCTGCCGACTGGCGGGGTCCCGGAGCCACTCCTCCCAGCAGCGCTCCAGCTCGCTCACCGCAGGCGGTCCTGCCGGCAGCTGCCGGAGCCCTCCGGTGGCGCGGAGCATCGCCACCTCGCGGGCGCCGCGACAGTGCGGTCCCACGACCACCGGTAGTTGCCACGCGGCGGGCTCGATCACGGAATGGATCCCGTTGGTTCCGAATCCCCCCCCCACATAAGCGATCCCGCCGCTGGCGTAACTCGCGGCGAGGTGGCCGACCTGATCGACCACCACCAGCGGCGCTCGCGCTGCTTCCGTTTCCCGGAACGACACTGGGGGGGGGAGATCCAGCCGGGTGGCCAAGGCAGCCAGTCCGGTCAGATGTGCCGCACTCGGCTGGTGGGGTGCCACCACCAGGCGGGCCAGAGGATGGCGCTGCCGCACCCGCACGAAGGCCTCCAGCAGCACCAGTTCGTCCTCAGGCCAGGTGCTGCCGGCCACCATGGTGGTATCGGGGTCGCCGGGGTGGTGCGTCAGTCCGGTTGCGGACACCGACTTGATTCGCTCGATGGTCGCATCCACTCGCGGGTCGCCGGTGACCACGATCCGGTCGGCTGTCACACCGAGCCGGGCGAGGCGGGCTGCGTCGTCATTGCTGATTGCCAGGGCGAGATCGAGCGCGGCATACCCCGGCCGGATCAGCGATTTTACCGGCCATCGCAGTCTGCCGCTGTCAGGCCGGACTGTCGCCCCGATCAGTGCCAGGCGACTGCCGATGGCACTGGCCCGCGTGGCGAGCAGCGGCCAGAGGTCGAGCCGGGAAAAGAGCAGCATCGTGGGTCGGAGCGCGGCAAGCAGCGGGTCGATGTCGCTGCTCCGGTCATAGGGAAGGAAGTCGTGGGCGTCGGCCCCGATTGTCGCGCCGAACTCGCTCGCCGACCCGGAGAAATGAGTGAAGACCGCCTGAATGTCGGGATGCCGCGATTTGAGCTCCCCGAGCACGGCAGCTCCGCTCAGCCCCTCGCCCACCGAGGCAGCATGGAGCCAGACCAGCGGCCGGGAGGGATCGCGATGGCGCCCGCCCCAGGTCGTCAGCCGCTCCGTCGCTCCCAGCCGGCCGAGGTGGGCCGTGCGTGCCCCCGTGGAGCGCAGCAGATGCGGCACCATCGGGACGGCCAGCGCCACGGCGGCGCGATAGCTCCAGGGAGGGACGCTGTTCACGTCGGGAACGATGCCCGGTCGGTCGGTCCCGGGCAAGCGGGTGCTGGCTCGTGAGTGCGAGCGTGGGTAACCTTCAGGGCGATGGCCAACTCACCATACCTTCGCGACAGCCGCTCCCCGCGGTACACGATTCTCTTCGCCGTCCCGTTGTTGTTGGGCTACGAGGCGCTCGCGCTGTTGCTGCAGGATGCGGGTGGCGGAGTGCGGAACGGCGCTGACGTCCTCCTCAAGTCGCTGTTCATCACCATGGGCGGCGCTCATGGGCTGCTGGTGTTCAATCTGGTGCTGGCAGTGGCGGGAGGGTGGCTGGTGGTGCGCGATTGGCGCACTCACCCCGGGGCGCTCCGGCCGCGGGTCTTCGCGGGAATGCTGGCGGAGTCGGCGGGATTGGCGCTCCTGGTCGGAGTGGTGGTCGGCTATGCCACCAATCTGTTGCTGCAGCGATTGGCCATCGGCCCGATGGGCACGCTCGATCTCCCCACCCAACTGATGATCTCGCTGGGCGCCGGGATCTACGAGGAACTGCTCTTCCGGGTCCTGCTGGTAGGATCGCTGGCGGCGGTCGGGGTCAACCTGCTGCGCTGGACCACTCGCACCGCGGGGATCACCGCCGCGATTGTCGGAGCGCTGATCTTCTCGGCGTTCCACTACATCGGCCCCTACGGCGATCCGCTCGAGGCGGGGTCGTTCATCTTCAGAGCGCTGGCCGGGTTGGTCTTCAGCGCGATCTACCTGGTTCGCGGCTTCGGAATCGCGGCCTGGAGTCACGCGCTCTACGACGTGTACGTCACCCTGCTCTGACGCCGGTCCGTCCGGCTCAGCGGCCGGACTTGGCCTTGACGATCGAGTCGAGGATCGGCCGGAATACGGTGATCGGCTGCGCCCCCGAAACGAGTCCCCCCTCGATATAGAAAGTCGGCGTCGATGTCGCCCCGGCCCGCGCCGCCCCCTCGGCGTCGCTCTGCACGGCGCGAGTGCCCTGTCCCGATTGGAGGCAGCGACTCAGGACCGTCTGGTCGAGGCCGAGTGCCTTGGCCTGGGCCATGAAGAACGGCGCCGGGTTCTTGAGCGCGGCCCATTCGTCCTGGGTGGCAAAGAGGCGGTCGTGGACCGGCCAGAACTGCTGCTGCTGGGCGGCGCAGGCTGCCAGCTCGCCGGCAGCTACCGCGTTGGCATGCAGTTGCGGAATCGGAAAGTGAATGAACACCCAGCGCACCTTGCCGGTGGCGATGTAATCCCGCTCGATGGTCGGGAAGGTCTCATCCGCGAATCGCTTGCAGAAGGGACACTGAAAATCGCTCATCTCGTAAACGGTCACCGGGGCATCGCTCCGCCCCTTGGAACGCGAGGCGAGCGGATCCTGCTGCGCCGTCAGCGGCGCGGCAACGGCGAGCAAGGCGAGCAGGGCGACGGCACGGATCACGATCGGTACTCCGGAGAGAGGGCGGGTGGGGGGTGGAGGTTGGAGGTTGGAGGTTGGAGGTTGGATGTTGGAGGTTGGATGTTGGAGGTTGGAATGCTCCTCGTCCCGAACGAGGGACCTCGGCACCTGCCGACGCTTCGATACTGGCTCGTGATGGTGGTACGTGCCGAGGTCCCTCACTTCGTTCGGGACGAGGAGCGCTCCAACGTCCACCATCCAATATCCATCCAACATCCAAAATCCAACATCCAGAATCCAACATCCAACATCCAACTATCTTCCTGAATCATAATGGTGCAACTCCACCTTGTCCTTGGGGTGCTGTGATCAGATTTTTGTGGCTCGCTGGGGTGCTCGGCGTCCTCATGGCTGGAACGCTGGCGGCGCAGGACGGCGGGACGGTGGCCGGGCTGGTGCCACCCCGTCCGGCGGGGTTCGTGACCGACCTTGCCGGGGTGCTCGACCCTGTCGTGGCCCAGCGGGTCGAGCAGCGGCTGGCCCGGCTCCGCGAGGTCACCGGCGCCGAGGTGGTGGTGGTGACCTTGCCGTGGATCGGCGATGCGGCACCGGCCGATATCGGCTTGGCGATCGGGCGGGCCTGGGGGGTTGGCGCCCAGGCGGATGTGGGCGACCGACGGCGCAACGCTAGCGCCGTCCTCCTCCTGGTGCCGCGCACCGATTCCACCAGGGGCAGAGTGGATCTCCGCTCCGGTACCGGCGCCGAGGGATTCCTCACCGATGCGCTGGCCGGCCAGATTCTCGACGCCATCATTCCGCTCCTCGGCGAGGGGCGCTATGGCGAGGCGATCGACGAGGGCACCGCCCGGCTCGCCGATCTCTTTGCCCGCGAGCTCGGCGCGCAGGACACCGCGCTGGTGCGGCCCCGGCAGGAGTCGGGTGGCCGCAACCTTTTGCCGGTGATCCTCGTCGTGCTCATCGTGGTGGCAATTGCGACTGCCGCGGCTGGAGCAGGCGGCGGCGGGTCAGGGGGGGGGAACGCCATGCGAGGCCGTCGCCGCCGGGTCTCTCCCTGGATTGGCCCGACCTTTGGCGGCGGATTCGGTGGCGGCGGTTTTGGGGGTGGCGGTTTCGGAGGTGGCGGCTTTGGCGGATTCGGGGGCGGCGGCGGCTTTGGCGGCGGCGGCGCCGGAAGGGGATTCTGATGGACATCAAGACTCGTGATGCTGCACTGGCCCAATTTCTGGCAGCACTCGACCTGGCTCTGCCGGATGGCGTTTCGGTTGTGCTCTACGGTTCGGCGGCGCGCGGCGATTGGGACGCAACGCGCTCCGATCTCAATCTCCTGCTGGTGCTCGAGGATGCCTCACCCCCGGCACTGCAGCAGTTGATGCCGGCTGTGCGCAGTTGGCACGAGGCGGGATTCACCGCTCCGCTGATCATCGGACGGGATGAATGGGTCCGCGCGGCCGACGTCTTCCCGATCGAGATCACCGACATGTCGCTGGCCTATGAGGTGTTGCGCGGCGACGATCCGGTGTTGCCGCTGTCGGTCGATCCTGCCGACCTGCGTCGCGCCCTGGAGAGCGCGCTCCGGGGCAAACTGATCCGGCTCAGGCAGGCCTACGCCCGCTTCGGCGACGCCATGCCGACCTTGGGCGGCTTCGCCATGGCGACCGTCTCGGAGTTGCTGGTGCTGGTGCGCTGCATCGCCGTGCTCAAGCGCCGTGATCCCGGCACCACTCCGCTGGCCGCGATCTCGGCCCTCGCCGATGCACTCGGCACGGCGGAGTCGGCGCTGCACCAGGTGGCCAGTCACCGGCGCGACCCGGAATGGTCGTGTACCCCGGAACTCTTCACTGAATATCTCGAGGCGGTCCACCGCCTGGTCGAGATTGTCGATCAACATCAACCCGGAGCTGCCTGATGCGTCACTCCTTGCGTACCCTGGTCCTCACGACCGTCGTGCTCTCGCTCACGGGCTGCGGTTACAACAAGCTTCAGGAGCTGGATGAGGGGGTCAACAAGGCCCAGGCCCAGATCCAGACCCAGTTGCAGCGCCGCGCCGACCTGATCGGCAACCTGGTCGAGACGGTCAAGGGCGTGGCGGCACAGGAATCAGAAGTCTTCATCGCGGTGGCTGACGCGCGCTCGCGCCTGTCGGGGGCGGCGGCGTCCGGGAACCTCGAGCAGATGGCAGAGGCCAACGCGGCAATGCAGGCGCCGCTCGGGCGGTTGCTGGCGATCTCCGAGGCGTACCCGGAGCTGCGCAGCGCCGAGAACTTCAGCCAGCTGCAGGACCAGTTGGAGGGGACCGAAAACCGGGTGGCGGTTGCGCGGACCGACTACAACGCCGCCGTGGAGCAGTTCAATGCCGCCATCCGCCGCTTCCCGACCAACCTGACTGCGAAGATGTTCGGGTTGTCAAAGTCGCGGGAGTATTACGAGGCGACAGCGGTGAATGCGGAGCAGGCGCCGGCGGTGAAGTTTTAGGTGGATGTTGGATGTTGGATATTGGATATTGGATGTTTGAATGCTCCTCGTCCCGAACGAAGTGAGGGACCTCGGCACGTACCACCATCACGAGCCAGTATTCAAGCGTCGGCAGGTACCGGGGTCCCTCGCTACGCTCGGGACGAGGCCACCCATTATCCAACATCCAACCTCCAACATCCAACATCAAACATCCAACATCGACATCCAACTACTCCCGCGGAAACAAATTCTCCGGCTTCACCACCCTGGCTCCCGCCATCACGGGGGCCTTCGCCTTTTCCCACCCGGCCTCGGGCGTTCCTTCCTGTCCCAGCGCGGTCCACAGCGCGGCGACCTTTTCGGGCATCAACGGTGAGGCCATCACGGTGAGGCGGATCAGGGCGCGCGAGAGCGCCGCGAGCGTCTCGTCGAGCCGCGCGTCATCACCTGCCTTGGCGAGCGCCCAGGGAGCCGACACGGTGATGTAGCCGTTGGCCTCGGTGACCAGGGCCACGATCGCCTCGGCGGCGCCCTTGAGGTCGATGGCGTTCATTGCAGCCGCGTAGGCATCGAGGGCATTGAGCCCGGCGGTTTCCAGCGGTCCGCTCTCTCCCCCCCCCGGCACGACGCCGTCGCGGTACTTGCCGATCATCGCCAGCGATCGGGAGGCGAGGTTGCCGAGTCCGTTGGCGAGTTCGCTCTCGTAAACCGCGTCGAACCGCTCGAGGGTGAAGTCGCCGTCGTTGCTGAAGCCGACTTCGCGGAGCAGGAAATACCGCAGCGCGTCGGCACCGTGCCGCTCGATGACGTCGTCGAGCAGGACCGCGGCTCCCTCCGACTTGCTGACCTTTGCCCCCCCCCACTGCACATAGCCGTGGGCCCAGACGGCGCCGGGCAGCGGCAGCTCGGCGGCCAGCAGCATCGCGGGCCAGATGATGCAGTGGAAGCGGGTGATCCCCTTGCCCACCACGTGCAGGTCGGCGGGCCAGATGTCCTCCCAGCCGGCCCCGGGGAAACCGGTGGCGCTGAGATAGTTGATCAGGGCATCGAACCAGACGTACACCGTCTCGTCGTCGCTGCCGGGGAAGGGAATTCCCCAGGGGAGTCGCGAACGGGAAATGGAGATGTCCTGCAATCCCTCACGCAGCACGGCGAGCAGCTCGTTGCGCCGGTGCGCCGGCTCGACCCGGAACGAGTCGTTGGCCTCCAGCAGGGCGAGGACGCGGTCACGATACGCCGAGAGGCGGAAGAAGGTGTTGCGCTCGCGGGTGGGGACCAGGTCGCGGCCCGGATGTTCGGGACAACGGCCGTCGACCAGTTGACCGCCCTGCTTGAACTCCTCGCAGCCCACGCAGTAGAGCCCCTCGTACTCGCCCTGGAAGATGTCTTCGGGGTGGCGCTCCATGATCCGGGTGAGCAGCGCCTGGACGCCGGTGGCGTGGCGGGGCTCGGTGGTCCGCATCCAGTCGTCGTGGGCACAGTGCAGCCGGTGCCAGGTGGTCTCGAAGCGCTCCGAGATGCCATCGACCCATTCCTGGGGGTGCTGGCTCGCGGCCTGGGCCGCCTGGAAGACCTTCTGACCGTGCTCGTCCATTCCCATCAGGAAGCGGACCGGCTCGCCCCGCAGCCGGTGCCAGCGGGCGATCGCGTCGGCGCCGATCTTCTCGAGCGCGTGTCCCAGATGGGGATCGCCGTTGGCGTAGTCGATGGCGGTGGTGATGTAGAACGCCCTGGTCATGCCGATCCTCCTGGGGGGGGGGGCGGTGGGCCACCGGACCCGCCACCCGGTCTGCCGCGGCGCGGCGCACCAGCGGGCCGCCGTGTTCCGGTCGGCACGTCCGCAACCGGTTGGTCATCGTCGGGCCGTGTGGCAGCGGCAGCCGACACCTCGTCGCGGAGCGTCAGCAGCGCCACAGTGCGCGAGCCGTGTTCGGCGCTCTCGAGCTTCACCTGTTCCCGGAAGAGATCGACGCCGACCACCCGCTCAGTTCCGAGCAGGGTGCGGACCGTTCTTCCCTCCTTGGGGAAGCGCTTGCGTGCGGTCGCGTAAAAGTCGTGTTCGTACTTCAGGCAGCAGAGCAGCCGCCCGCAGCCGCCCGAGATCTGCGCGGGATTGAGCGAGAGGCGCTGGTCCTTGGCGAGGGCGAGACTGACCGGCCCCGGCTGGGTGAGCCAGGTGGAGCAGCAGAACTCGCGGCCGCAGCGGCCGATCCCGCCGAGTCGCGCGGCTTCGTCACGCATGCCGATCTGCCGGAGGTCGATGCGCGCTCGAAAGTGGCCGGCGAGTTCCCGCACCAGCGAGCGGAAGTCGATCCGGCGCTCGGCGGTGAAGTAGACGGTCAACCGCTGCCGGTCCCATTGCCACTCCACGTCGGAGATGCGCATCGGCAGTTGGTGGGTGGCGGCGCGCGCGCCGACCTCCCGGCGGACGGCGTCCTCGCTGGTGCGGAGCTCTTCGTGCTGGGCCACGTCACGCGGCCGGGCGCGGCGGATCACTTTCGACCGGATCGCCTCGACGGCTGCCGCTGGCTCCTCCGTCGCGCTCTCCGGTCCGCACGAGGTGCAACCGCCGCACTTGGCCAGGGCGGCATCGCCGGTGCTGTTGACCCAGCCGAAGTCCAGGCCGCGCTCGGCCTCGACCAGCACCGGCTCGTTGAGGCGGAGCGGCGAGTCGTCCTCGGGCCAGTCATGAAAGCCGCGGCGATTGCCCTTGAAACGGATCTCGACAGTCTGGGGCATCAGGCCTCGGCGTAGGCCCCCATGGCGGCGAACTTGTCATGCCGCTTCTTCACCAGTCGATCGCCGCGAATCCGGCGCAGTTCGGTCAGGTGACGGATCAGCGCGGCGCGCAGCGTCTCGCCCGCCGCATCGGGATCGGCATGAGCTCCGCCGACCGGCTCGGTGAGCACCTCGTCGACGATTCCCAGGCGGAGCAGGTCTTCGCCGGTGATCTTGAGCGCTTCGGCGGCGCGCTCGCGCTGGGTGGCATCCTTCCAGAGAATCGCGGCGCAGCCCTCGGGCGAAATCACCGAGTAGACCGAGTTCTCGAACATCAGCACCCGGTCGGCAACGCCGAGGGCGAGTGCCCCCCCCGAACCACCCTCACCCACTACCACCGAGATGATCGGCGTCGGCAGCGCCGACATTTCCAGGATGTTGCGCGCCAGCGCCTCCGACTGCCCGCGCTCCTCGGCTCCCAGCCCGGGGTACGCCCCGGGAGTGTCGATCAGGGTGATCACCGGAGCGCCGAAGCGGGAGGCCATCTGCATCAGGCGGAGCGCCTTGCGATACCCCTCCGGGTGCGGCATGCCGAAGTTGCGCTTGAGATTGTCCTTGGTGTCGCGGCCCTTCTGGTGCCCGATCACCATCACCGATACCCCGGCCAGACGGGCCCAGCCGCCGACGATCGCCGGATCGTCCCGGAACAGGCGGTCGCCGTGCAGTTCGATGAAGTCGGTGAAGATCGAGGAGAGGTAGTCGAGGGTGTAGGGGCGGCGCGGATGTCTCGCCACCATCACCCGCTGCATCGGGGTGAGGGTGCGATAGATGTCGGCGCGCTTGGCCTCCAGCTTGGTGACCAGAGTGCCCAATTCACTGCTGACGTCGATGCCGCGATCGAGACCCACCCGCTTGAGCTCCTCGATCTGGCGATCGAGCTCGGCCAGCGGCTTTTCAAATTCCAGCGCGTACGCGGTTGCCATCGGCACTCACCCCGCTCGAATGTAGGAGACGGCGTCGCCACCGAAGAGTTCGCGCAGGGCGCGCACGACCTCCTCGTGTGGTTCCACCCGGAGACGACGAGCCCGGAGCCGCACTGCGGTTCCGTTCCCGTCCGACCACTCAATATAGAGCGGAGCGGGGCCGGGGTGCGCTGCCGCCACCCGGGCGGCGGCCCGGGCGGCCTCGACCGGGGGGGCACTCGGCGCCGACCAGCGGATCGCAATTCCCAGCATACCGGCTGCTTCCAGCTCGTCCAGCGTGCGCACCCCTTCCACAATGAATGGCACCTGCTCCTCGCCGCGGTCGCGCGGCGAATAGCCACCGGTCAAGAGCAGTGCCGAGTCGGTGTGGATCGCCTGGTTGAGCTTGGCCCACGCGTCCGGGAAGACGATCGTCTCGGCGGTGCCGTGGAAGTCCTCCAGGGTGACCCGGGCGTATTCCTTGCCGGTCTTCTTGCTGGTCTGCCGCTTGACCGTGGTCACCACCGCCGCGATGGTGACCTGGTGCTCACCCCACTCGCCCAGCGTGGCTGTGGTGCGGGTGCCGAACAGCTCGACCAGCGGCCGGTAGCGCTCCAGCGGATGACCGGAGATGAAGAAGCCGAGGATCTCCTTTTCCTTCGCCAGCCGGTCAGACTCGGTCCAGGGTGCCACATCGGGGAGCGTCGGCACCACGGGAGTGACCACGGTGACGTCGCCGAACAGCGACTCCTGTCCGGCTGCGGCCTCTTCCTGCTGCAACTGCGCTTCCCCCAGCGCCTGCTCCAGCGCCGCCACGAGCTGGGCGCGTTCCCCCCCCAGTGAATCGCAGCCGCCGGCCGCCACCAGCGATTCAAGCACCCGCTTGTTGCAGAGCCGGGTGTCGATCCGCCGGACAAAATCGAACAGATCCGGGAACGCCCCGTCCCGGCGCGCGGCGATGATCGACTCGATTGCCCCTGCACCGACGTTGCGCACGGCGCCGAGCCCGAAGCGGATCCGCCGCTCACCGGTAACGGTGAACTTGTAGCCGGACTCGTGTACATCGGGCGGCAGCACCTCAAGCCCAAGCTCGCGGGCCTCATTGATGTACTGGACCACCTTGTCGGTGCTGCCGATTTCACTCGACAGCAGCGCTGCCATGAACTCGGCCGGATGATGGGCCTTGAGCCAGGCGGTCTGGTACGACAGCACCGAGTAGGCCACCGAGTGCGACTTGTTGAAGCCGTAGCGGCCGAAGGTCTCGATCTGTCCGGCGAGTTCGTCGAGCAGCGCCTGGTCGTGGCCCAGCTCCAGGCCGCGGCTGATGAACTTGCCGAGCTCCTTCCGGATCAGCTCGGCGTCCTTCTTGCCGACCGCCTTGCGGAGTACGTCGGCTTCGGCGAGCGAAAAGCCGGCAATCACGTTGGCGATCCGCATCACCTGTTCCTGATAGGTGATCACCCCGTAGGTCGGCTCGAGCACCTCCTCGAGCGACGGGTGCGGGTAGGTCACCGGTTCGTGACCGAGTTTGCGCTTGATGAAGACTGTGTGCATCCCGGCATCGAGCGGGCCGGGGCGGAGCAGGGCGTTGGAGGCGACGAGGTCGTCGAAGCGGTCGCACTTCATGGCCCGGAGCGTGTCGGTGGCGAGCGGCGACTCGAACTGGAAGACGCCGGCAGTGCGGCCGCGGCGCAGCATGTCGTAGACGGCGGGGTCGTCGAACGGCAGCGCGTCGATGTCGATCCGGCTGCCGGTGCGCTCGGCGATCATCGTCACGGCATCGTTGATCACGGTCAGCGTCTTGAGACCGAGGATGTCCATCTTGAGCATGCCGACCTTTTCGAGCGCCGTCATCTCGTACTGGCAGATGAGCGAATCCTCGCCGTTGGCACTGGCGCCCGAACCCTTGGTCGGCGCAGTGCAGACCGGGACGTAATCCATCAGCGGTCCCGGCGCGATCACCACGCCGGCGGCGTGTACCGAGGCGTGACGCGACAGCCCCTCGATGCGCGAGGCGTACTGGAACACGCGGCGATAGACCTCGTTGTCGCGGAGCGCCAGACGCAGTTCGTCGATCTTCTGCCCGGCTTCGGCCACCGACATCGAGAACGCCGGTCCCGAGGGAATCAGCTTGGTGAGCTTGTCGGCGTCGGTCGGCGGCACCTTGAGAGTGCGGGCCACGTCCTTCACTGCGGCACGCGCCTTCATCGTCCCGAAGGTGATGATCTGCCCGACCGATTCCCGGCCGTAGCGCTCGCGCACGTACTCGATCACCTCGCCGCGCCGCTCGAAACAGAAGTCGACGTCGATGTCGGGCATCGACACCCGCTCCGGATTCAGGAAGCGCTCGAACAGCAGGTCGAACTTGAGTGGGCAGACGTTGGTGATCCCGAGCCCGTAGGCGACGATCGATCCCGCCGCCGACCCGCGCCCCGGACCGACCGGAATGCCGCGTTCGCGGGCGGCGTTGATGAAATCCTGGGTGATCAGGAAATAGCCGGCATAGCCCGCGGTGTTGATCACCGACAGCTCGTAGTCGAGCCGGGTGCGCACCTGCTCCGGCAGCGGCGTGCCGTAGCGTCCCTCAACTCCCTTGGTGGCGAGGGTCGCCAGCAGCTCCTCGTCGGTGGCGAATCCCTCGGGGCGGGGGAACTGCGGCACGAAATAGCGCTTCTCGAAATCGAACTCGCAGCGGTCGGCCACCGTCTGGGTCAGGTCGATCGTCTCCGGGTGATCCGGAAAGAGCTTGCGCATCTCCGCTTCGCTCTTGACGTACGACTCGCTGCCGGTAAAGCGGAAGCGCTTGGGGTCGTCGAGGTCGGCACCGGTGCCGATCGCCAGCAGGACGTCATGTGCCTCGGCGTCGTCCCGGGTGAGGTAGTGGGCGTCGTTGGTGGCGACCACGCCGAGTCCTAGATCCTGGCCGAGCTCGAGCATCCCCTTGGTGACCAGCAGCTCCTCGGGGATGCCGTGGTCCTGGATCTCCAGGAAAAAATTGTCCTTGCCGAATGTCTCCGAGAACCAGACCGCCGATTCGCGCGCCTTGTCGTAGCGACCCTGGCGGAGGTAGAGGGCGATCTCGCCCGAGAGGCAGGCGGCGAGGCAGACGATTCCCTCGCTGTACTGCTGCAGCACCTCGCGGTCGATCCGCGGCCGCCGGTAGAACCCCTCGACGAAACCGATCGACGAGAGCCGGGCCAGATTCTGGTAGCCCCGCTTGTTGCTGGCCAGCAGCACCAGGTGGGAGTACTGGGCCGGGGCCCAGGCCGGCTTCTCGCGGGCCTGCCGCGGTCCGAAGGCGAGGTAGGCCTCAAAGCCGAGAATCGGCCGGATCCCCTGGGCGCGGGACTGCTCGTAGAGACTCCATCCGGCGTGCAGGTTGCCGTGATCGGTCACCGCCAGCGAGTCCATCCCCATCGACTTGACGTGGCCGACCAGCTCGCCGATCCGGTTGGCGCCGTCGAGCAGCGAGAATTCGGAGTGGGTGTGCAGGTGCGCGAAAGCCATCGTCAGCGCTCCCGGCGGGCGAGCTCGTCGAGGACCGCGCCAAAGGGGATCTGCCGGGCCTGGAGGAGGACCAGGAGATGGAAGATCAGGTCGGCCGCCTCGCTGGCCAGCCGCTCGTCCGACTCGGCATGGGCCGCGACCACCGTCTCGACCGCCTCCTCGCCCACCTTCTGGGAGATCTTCGCCATCCCGCGTTCGAAGAGCCTGGTCGTGTACGATTCGGCGGGGCGCTCCCGGTCCCGGTCGGCGATCGTACTGGCCAGGCGTGTGAGCAGATGGCCCCCGGGGTCGTCCCCTTCCGTTGCGGTGCCATCCGGACCGATGCTCAGGGAAAAGCAGCTCGGCGATCCGGTGTGGCAGGCGGGGCCGGTCTGGTCGACCCGATAGAGGACGGTGTCGGCGTCACAGTCCACCCGGATCTCTCGCACGTATTGTTGATGACCGGAGGTTGCCCCCTTTTGCCAGAGGGTGTGCCGGGAGCGGGAGAAATAGTGGGCCCGGGAGGTAGCCAGGGTCTGTTCGAGCGCCGTGCGGTCGGCCCAGGCCACCATCAGGACGTTTCCGGTTGTGGCGTCCTGAGCCACTACGGGCAGCAGCCCGGCGGCATCAAATTGGATGGTGTCGAGCCAGGTCGGTGGGGTCACCCGGGAATCGTATCGCCATCCGGTGGATTTGTCAAAAGTCGTTGTCCTGCTTACGCTTAGAATACCTAGACCGGGAGTAGCCGTCCGTGCGCATTGAGACCTTTTCGGCCCTGTTGTCGGGCCTCATCCTGACCGCCTGCGGGGGTGTGGGGACTGCGGGACCGTCCAATCCGTCCAATCCGGCGATACTCTGCACTCAGCCGACCCCGGTCGATCTCGCTGTGGGTGAGACGCGGATCATCGACGTGCTCAACGAATCGAGCTGCATCACGGTGGCCGGTGGCGGTGCCGAGCGGGAGTATCTGGTCGCCCTCTACTCGGCCGCGGGGCTGGCGAGCTCCAACGGGGTCTCCGGGCCTATCGGGCTGCGGACCGGACTAACGCCGAGCGCCGCGGCTGCCTCGCAGTCGGGCGCCGCTGCCGTCGATTTCGGCGACCCGATCACCATCCCGGCCTTGACTCCCCGGCCCCCCAGCTCTGCGGACGAGTTCCACCAGATGCTGCGCGTTCGGGAGCGGACGCTCGCCCAAAGCCCGCTGGCGGCGCTCAACGCTGCTGCCGACCGGATGGCTGCACTGCGCGACGTTCCGGTGGTGGGAGAACGGGACACTTTCAACGTGTGCGCCACCACCTCGTGCACCAGTTTCAATCAGGTCACGGCCACCGTCCGCACGGTTGGTCGTCACGCGGTCATTTATGTCGATGACACTCTGCCGCCGTTCACCGATCAGCTGCAACTGGCCGACCTTCAGCAACTCACCACGTTGTTCGATGACTACCTCTTCCCGCTCGACACCACCGCGTTCGGCCGGGAATCCGACATCAATGGCGACGAGCGGATCGCGATCCTGATCACCGACCAGGTCAACTCGATCATCACCGACTGCACCGATGGCCGCATCGTCGGGTTCTTTTTTGGGGGCGATCTGCTGCCCGGGTTCAGCGGCAGCAATGCGCGCGAGGTGTTCTACACCTTTGCGCCGGTACCCTCCGCCGGCAACTGCCCCGCGGTCTCACGCACCACCGCACTCAGGGCGCTGCCGTCGGTGTTGATCCACGAGCTGCAGCACATGATCTCGTTCAATCAGCGGGCGCTGGTCCGCACCGGCAACAGCGAGGCGCTCTGGTTGGACGAGGGGCTTTCCCACTACGCCGAGGAGCTCGGTTTTCGCGGCATTCCGGACGAGCGCTGCCCCAACTCGGGAACCTGCTTCAGCGAGTTCATGAGCGGCAACCTGCTGAATGCCTTCGAGTACCTGATCGACCCGCCGCCGACGCACCTGATCGCGCCGGAATCGAGCGGTGGCACTCTGGCACAGCGCGGTGCGGCGTGGCTGTTCGTGACCTGGCTCAGCGATCACTTTGCCGCCGACACCCTGTTCGGCACCCAGCTCACCCGCGCCCTGGTCCAGACCACCGCGGTTGGAGCCCAGAATGTCGCCGCAGTAACCGGGGTGCCGTTCGCGACGCTGGCCGGTGAGTGGCATCTGGCCAATTACCTGGAGAATCTCGACGGCTTCCCGCAACAGGGCCGGTTGCGCTACCGCTCGTTCGACCTGCGCGGCACCTACGGGCGCAACTTCCCGCAGATCTTTGATCGTCCCTATCCGCTGGTCCCCTCGGTGACCTCGGGGTCCATCACTTTGACCGGCACCTTGGCGGGCGGCAGTGCTGGTCATCTCCGGGTGGTGGTGCCGGCTGGTGCCAACGGGATCACGCTGCGCGCCAATGGTGCCACCGACGTGGCCCGGATCAACGCGGCGCTCGATCCGCGCCTCGCGGTGGTGCGTATCCGGTGATGCGCACTGCCTGGGCGGCTGGGCTGCTGGTATTGACGTCGCCGCTGGGCGGCCAGGCAGTCCCCCCCCCAATTCCGGTGATCGCCGACGTTGCCGCCTCGGTCCGCTCCGCCGGACTGGGCGGTGCGGCGACCGGACTGCCGGGCTATGCCGCGGTGGTGTTCGACAACCCCTCCGCGATCGGCCCGATCCGGGTGCTCTCGGTCGAGGGGGCGTACGCACAGGGGAGGGACGACCTCTGGTACGCGACCGCTGCGGCCGTGGCGCGTACCGGCCCGGTAAACATCGGGGGTGGGTATCGCTATCTCCGCTTCGACGACGGCGGCCCGGTCCAGGACAATCTGCTCGCCACCTTCGCCACCACCTATCGGAGGGGGGGGGCATATCTGGGGGCGTCAGGCAAGTACGTCTCGGTCGAGGACTCTTCCGGCAAGGTGTTCCGCACCATCTCCCAGGATGTCGGCGCAACCCTCGCCTTCTTCGACATCGCGGCGCTGGGATTCAGCGTGCAGAACCTCTCGCCAGAGAGTCTCGACGGCCCGACCCTCGACCTCCCGACAACCACCCGGCTCGGCTTTTCGCTCAACCTGATCGACAACTACTCCAAGGGCCGCCTCCTGCTGGTTACCGAGTCGGTGTGGACCGATGGAGATGACCGGCGCACCGTGCTGGGAGTCGAGGCCGGGATGGTGTTCAGCGGAGTGGGAGTGGTCGGGCGGATCGGGACGGGACGGCAATCCCGGGTGGCCAATGACGATGCCACCAGCTACGGCGGTTCGCTGGTGCTGTCGCGGGCCCGGCTCGATTACGCCTATCAGCGCCGCAACGCAGTCTCCCGGCGCGTGCACTCGGTGGGGCTCCGCTGGACGCCATGATGGAACGTCGGCGCCACCCCAAACGAGCCACTCATCCCTCGAACGCCAAGCCAAGGCGGTGGATAATGGGACTCCTGATCGCGGCGGGCACGCTGCTGTTCGGCTACGCCACCGCGTATGTGGCGAGCGAAGATGTGCGCTACATCACCCGGGCCGGGATCGAGGAGAGCCGCATCCTGATGAACCGGGTGCCGATCGATTTCCTGGCCGCTGACCCCTCGGCGCCCGATTCGCTCCGCAGCATGGCGAGTCTGGTGGTGTCGGTGCGGATCCATGCCCGCCAACTCGGTATGGAGGCGGGCGAGACTTACACCACCTACAGCGATGTCGGCCGCGACACCCTGCTGCTGGTGCTGACGACCTCGCCCAAGAACTGTCTCTGCCCGGTGACTTGGTCGTACCCGATCGTCGGCCGGATTCCCTACAAGGGATTCTTCGACGAACGAAAGGCGATGGAGGCCGCCGACCGATACAGTGCCCGCGACTACGACGTCCATCTCCGCCCCTCGGGAGCGTTCTCGACGCTGGGCTGGTTCAACGATCCGCTGCTCTCCACCGCGCTCACCACCGATTCGGTCGAGCTGGCTGCCACCGTCTTCCACGAGATCGCCCACAACTCCCTCTGGGTCAAGGGTGCGGTCGATTTCAACGAGTCGTTCGCGCAGTGGATGGGATACCGGGCCGCGGCGGATTTCTTCATGGAGCGAGGCGACACCGCCCACGCCCTCCGCGCAATTGATCGCTGGCACGACGAGCGGATCCTCGGGGAGTACTACGACCTGCTGCTCGGCAAACTCGATTCGCTATACGCCCTGCGCCTACCACCGGAGCAGAACCAACGCGGCCGCGAGCAGATCGAGGCCTGGAGCCGGGATACCCTCGCCTCGCCGTTCGGGCAGTCGCTCCGCACGGTCGACCCGACCCGACTCGGCAACCGCGCCATCAACAACGCCGCCCTGCTCGGAGTGCGCCTCTACCGCACCGGACTCGATCTGTTCGCAGCATTTGAACGGCAGCAGAAGGGTGATCTGACCCTGTCGCTCTACCGGCTGCGCGAACTGATGGACGGAGTGGAGGGGCCGCAGGCGTTCGACCGGCTGCGCAACGTCGTGGAGGGCAGGTAAAAGAGAGAAAGAGAGAAAGAGAGAAAGAGAAAAGGAGAGAAGGAGAGGCGCGCCCAGCAGACCCTCCGTCGAGGAGCAACCAGTTGCGTGGCGCCCCTGCCGAATGGGCCGACGCGATCCACCGGCTTGACCGGTGGATCGCGCTGGCGCCACGCTTTGGATGCGACGAGGCGGAGGGCCTGCTGGGCACCCCAATCCGATCCGACTAACTTTCCAGTTCCACCACGACCGGACCGAATCGATGGATCACGAATTTCCTGCCCGCGAGGAGGCCCGACTCCTCCACGAGCTCAACGACTTCCTCGCCATCCCCAGTGTCAGCACCCTGCCCGAGCACGCCGGCGATTGCCGCCGGGCCGCCCAGTGGCTGGTCGACCAGCTATTCACCCTCAGCTGCCCTGTGGTGCAGTTGATCGAGGGCGACGGCCATCCCGTGGTCTGGGGTGAGTCGCCGCGAGTGGAGGGCGCGCCCACGCTGCTCATCTACGGCCACTACGACGTGCAGCCCCCCGATCCGCTCGATGAATGGCACACCCCGCCGTTCACTCCGTCGATCCGCGACGGGCAACTTTTCGCTCGCGGCGCCATCGACGACAAGGGCCAGGTCTTCTGCCTCCTCAAGGCCTACGAGGCGGTGCGCGATGCCGACGGCAAACCGCCGATCAACATCCGTTTCCTGTTCGAGGGCGAGGAGGAGTGCGGCGGACGGGTGATCTTCGATCTGCTCGAGGCCGAACCGGAGCGGACCGCCGCCGACGCAGTGCTGGTGGCCGACATGTCCTACTTCGCCCCGGGATGGCCGGCGGTCTACACCGCACTGAGGGGGATGTGCTACGCCGAGCTGCAGGTGCGCACCCTGGAGCGCGACCTCCACTCGGGCAGCTATGGCGGGGTGGCCCCCAACGCCATCGAGACGCTAATCCGGATGCTCACCGACCTCAAGGAGCGCTCCGGGCGGATCCGGGTGCCCAAGCTCTACAAGAGCGTCATCCCGCCGACCAAGGCGGAGCGGAAGGGTTGGCGCTCGCTGCCGTTCGACGAAGCGGAGTACCTGCGCCACGAAGTCACCGCCAAGGCGCTCACCGGGCTGGAAGGGTTCTCGGTGTTCGAGCGCACCTGGGCGCTGCCGACCTTCGAGATCCACGGCATCCGGGGCGGCTTCACCGGCGAGGGCGCCAAGACGGTGATCCCCGCTGCGGCCACCGCCAAGATCTCGCTGCGGCTGGTGCCCGGGCTGCCGCTGGAGTTCGTGCAGCAGCAATTGGAGAAGGCGGTGGCACGCGTCGCACCGGCCCACGCCGACTGCGAGCTGCGCTGGCTGCACGGCGGCGACCCGGTCCAGATGGCGGTCGATGCCCCCCCCTTCGCCCTGCTCGACCGCGCCTTCGAGGAAGTCGTCGGTCGGCGCACCGTGGCGGTGCGCGCCGGCGGCTCGATCCCGATCGTCCCCCAGCTCGGCAAATCGGGCGCACCCGTGCTGCTCACCGGCATCGGTCTCCCCGACGACGGGCTGCACTCACCCAACGAGAAGCTCGATCTGCAGCAGTTGTGGGACGGGATCAGGGTGTTCGGGCGGTTCTTCGAACTGATGGCAGAGTAAAGAGAAAAGGAGAGAAGGAGAGAAGGAGAGAAAGAGAAGGCACCTTGTTGTCTCTTTCTCTCTTTCTCTCTTTTTCTCTTTTTCTCTTTCTCTCATTCCTGAGGCGTTCGCGGGCGCCCCTTGCCTGCGTATTGCGCCTCGATGCGCGAGTAGAGATCGTCGGCGCCGATCACTCCCTTGACCGATGCGATGATTCCGCAGACCACGTCGTCGGCCCAGTACTCGTCGAGTCCGTGGCTGTCGCTGAGTTCCCTGACCTGGCTCGCGAGAAAGTCGATCGCCGTCTGCTGCCACTCGTTCTGCGCCCCGGCCACCACCGACCACGATCCGGTCGCCCGCAACTCCATCTCGGCGAGCGCCTGCAGGTGCGGGGCAAGTTCCTCGGCAATCGGGCCGGTGCGCAACCGGTGCGCCACCAGCGTGAGGACGGCGCGCCGTTCGGACGCCTGCGGCTCCGGCAGTGGTGCCAGGTAGTGCCGCTGGTCGGCCACCATTTCGGCGAGCCGGACGCAGACGGCGCGGATCGGCGGTGTCAGCACGGGCGGCGCCTCGGCTGCCCAGGACGCCGCGGCCCGAAGGATCGCAGCGGCTGTTTCGTCAGCTGCCTTGGCGATGCGGTTCTGGTCTAGAGCGTCGGTCATGCTGAAAGGTTCCCCGGACCGGACCGAATCGCAAGCTTTCGCGATGGTTCAATTCGAGACGGTGAGCGTTGCCGCCGACCTGGGCACCGCCACCAGATCGAACACCGCCGCCATGCCGCCGATGACCGCTTCCCGGCTCGGTGCCCAGAGAGTGGCCGGTTCTACTACCTGACGCTCCGCCGCCACCGAGGTCATCTCGACCCCCGCGATGCCGCAGGGAATGATCCGCTGGAACCACGACAGATCCGGATGCACGTTGAGCGCGAAACCGTGGAGGGTGACCCACTGCTTCACGTGGATGCCCATCGACGCGATCTTCCGGCCGCCGACCCAGACCCCGGTCTGCCCCGCGACGCGCTCGCCCACCAGGTCAAGACTGGCCAGGGCGGCGATCAGCGCACCCTCGAGGGTGCGGAGGTACCAGTGGAGGTCTTCGCGGTGCCGGGAGAGGTGGATGATCGGGTACCCCACCAACTGCCCCGGGCCGTGCCAGGTGACATCCCCCCCCCTTTCGATCTCCACCACTTCGGCGCCGAGCTGCCGGAGCGACTCCGCCGGATGAGGCAAAGATGTGGCCTGGGTGCCGCGACCGAGGGTGTAGACGGGAGGATGTTCCACCAGCAGCAGCAGGTCGTGGGGCAGGGTGCCGTCGAGGCGGGCCAGGCGGAGATCGCGCTGGAGGGTGAGCGTCTCGTCATAGCGGCGATGGCCCAGATCGACCACCTCCAGCAACCGGCTCATGGTGCCGGGGATCGCGCCAGGCGGCGGGCGCGCCGGACGCCGAGGACCGCGAGCAGTGCCGCCACCGCGGCAGCGCCGGGCAGCAGGGCCGTGCCGAGGGTCTCGCGAACGATCGTGGTGATGACCGCACCGAGCACGAAGCCGCCGAGCACCGCGACCATGCTGAGCCCGAAGCGACGATAGGTTGACCGGATCGGCATCATCAGCCACCACGCCACGCCACCGCTCGCCACCAGGGTGGCGACGATGCCGTAGGTGATCATGTTGACGTGGGCTGCATCGGGTGAGAGCGCCGTCACGGAGTCGATGCCGCTGGCGAGGGCGAGCCGGAAGGTCCACCAGGTGACCAGCGAGAGCAGCGCGATCGATGTGGCCAGCCCGGCGCCGATCGCGGCGGTGGCGAGGCCGACCTGATCCTCGGTCGCCGCGGCGTCGCCGAGCGGGTTGGGAGAGAGCGGGGCGTCAGTCATCGCGGGAAGCGAGTGGATGTTGGATGCCGGATGTCGGTGGCGGGGTGGCGCGTGCACCACCAATATCCAACATCCAACATCCACTCGGCTAGATGTGTACCGCCCGCCCGAGCGAGTCGAGTGCCGCCTCGGCGATCGCCTCGGAGAGCGTCGGGTGGGCGTGGATGGCGAGGTCGACTTCCTCTACCGTGTACTCGTTGGTGCGCGCCAGGATCAGCTCGTGGATCATCTCCGAGGCATGCCCGCTGACGATGTGCGCGCCGACGATCTCGCCGTACTTGGCGCCGCGAATGATCTTCACGAAGCCGTCGGTCTCGTTCGATGCGCGGGCGCGGCCGTTGGCCGAGAACGGGAAGCGTCCCACCTGGATCTCGATCCCCTGGGCCTTGGCCTGCTCCTCGGTGAGCCCCACGCTGGCCACTTCCGGGTGACAGTAGGTGACGCTCGGCACGTTGCTGTAGTCGATTGCCTTGGGGTGATGTCCGGCGATCACTTCGGCGACATGAATCCCCTCGCGGGTGCCCTTGTGCGCCAGCATCGGAGGCCCGGCCACGTCACCGATCGCGTAGACACCCTTGACCGAAGTCTGCAGGGTGGCAGGGTCGACCGCGATGAAGCCGCGATCGGTCAGCTTCACGCCGACCGCATCGAGGCCGATCTTCTCGGTGTTCACCGCCCGCCCCGCGGCCATCAGCACCTTGTCGGCGGTGATCGTCTCGGTCTTCCCGCCCGTCTCGATGGTGAGCGATACGGAGTCGGCCTTGACGTCGGCCTTGACCACCTTGACACCGGCATGGACCGCGATGCCGCGCTTCTTGTAGCTCTTGGCGATGACATCCGAACACTCGGCGTCCTCCACCGGCAGAATCCTGGGCAGCGCCTCGATCAGGGTGACTTCGGTGCCGAACGAGTTGAAGATGTCGGCGAACTCGCATCCCACCGCGCCCGCACCGACGATCGCCAGCCGCTTCGGCGCGGCCTCCAGGAAGAGCGCTTCGTCGGAGGAGATCACCACCTTGCCGTCGATGTCGAGCCCGATCGGCGGGATTCCCTTGGTGCGCGATCCGGTGGCGAGCACGATCGCCTTCTTGGCCGTCAGCACGTCGTCGCCGACCTTGACCGTGGTCGCCGAGGCGAGCACGCCGGTGCCCTTGATGACCGTGACCTTGTTCTTCTTCATCAGGAACTCGGCGCCCTTGGAGTTCTGATCGGCCACCTTGCGGGAGCGCTTCATCGCCACGCCGTAGTCGCCGCTCACGTCGCCGGTGGTGATCCCGTTTTCCTTGGCGTCCTTGCGGATGCTGTTGAGCAGCGCGGCCGAATGGAGCAGCGCCTTGGTCGGAATGCAGCCGATGTTGACGCAGACGCCGCCGAGCTTGTCGCGCTCGACCACCGCCGCGCTGAGGCCGAGCTGCGAGGCGCGGATTGCAGCGGGGTAGCCGGCGGGACCGCCGCCGATGATGATCACGTCAAAGGTTTGGTTGGCCATTAATGGAGCTCCCGGTAGGGGATGGATCGTTGTTGAGTCATAGGTCGTAGGTCGTAGGTCGTAGGTCGTAGGTCGTAGGTCGTAGGTCGTAGGTCGCAGGTCGCAGGTCGTAGGTCGTAGGTCGTAGGTCGTAGGTCGCAGGTCGTACGAACAGTTGTCACGCGCTGCGTCGCTTGGTCTCTGAATCCTATGACTTACGACCTATGACCTACGACCTCCTATGACCTACGACCTACTACCTACTACCACACCAACGCCAGCGGATTCTCCAGCATCTCCACCAGCGTCTTCAGAAACTGCGCTCCCGTGGCGCCATCGACCACGCGATGGTCACAGGAGAGGGTCATCCGCATCCGGCGGCGGATTTCGAGTTCGCCGTCCGCCACCACCGGCTTCTGCTCGATCCGTCCGACGGCCAGAATGGCGACCTCGGGCGGGTTGATGATTGCCGTGAAGTCGTCGATGCCGAACATGCCGAGGTTGCTGACGGTGAAGGTCGCCCCGGTGTACTCCTCGGGGGCGAGCTTCTTGGCGCGTGCTCGACCGGCCAGCTCGCGCACCTCGCCGGCAATCTCGCGGAGCGTCTTCCGGTCGGCGTGACGGATGATCGGGGTGATGAGTCCTTCATCTACCGCCACTGCCACGCCGACGTGGACATCCTGCCATTGGCGGATCTTGTCGTCCATCCACCAGGCGTTGACGAACGGGTGACGGGTGAGCGCCTCGGCCGAAGCGCGGATGATCAGGTCGTTGAAGGAGAACTTCCCCTTGTCGTCCCGGGCCAGCAGCGCCTCGCGGGCCTCGTGGGCGCGTTCCATGTCGACCTCGACCGTGAGGTAGAAGGTCGGAATCGGACCGATCGACTGGACCAGCCGCTTGGCGATGGTCTTGCGCATCTGGCTGAGCGGCAGGTCGGTGAACACCGAGGCGCCGATCGTCGGGGCAGTCGCTGCCGGTCTGGCTGTGGCACCCTCCAGATCGCGCATGATCACCCGGCCATCGGGGCCGCTGCCGGCGATGCTGCCGAGGTCGAGGCCGCGCTCGGCGGCGATCTTCCGCGCCACGGGAGAGGCCTTGACGCGATCGTTGCCGGCGCCGGCAGCCGGTGCCGGCGCGGGTGCCGCCGGCTCCGGTGCGGCCTCAGCCGCGGCCTTCGGCGCCGGTGCTGACGGTGCGGCCTCGGCCTTGTCCTTCTCCTTGGCGGGCGGAGCTGCTGCCGGAGCCGTCCCCCCCCCTTCGGGGATCGCCTCGCCCTCGGCGCCGATCCAGCCGACCACCTGGGCCACCGGCACGGTGTCGCCGTCGGCAACGACGCGCTTGAGCAGCACCCCGTCGGCCCGGGCCACCAGCTCCATCACCGCCTTGTCGGTCTCGACCTCGGCGAGGACGTCACCGGTGGCGACCGCATCGCCCTCGGCCTTCTTCCATTCGACCAGGCGCCCTTCTTCCATCGTGGGCGAGAGTGCTTCCATCACGACTTTGGTGGCCATGTTCTTCAGTCCCGGTAGCAGACGGTGCGGACGGCAGCCGCGATCTTGGTGGCGTCGACCTTGGCGGCCTTCTCGAGGTGCTTGTTGTAGGGCATGGGGACGTCGGCCTGGTGGACCCGGATGACCGGGGCATCGAGGTCGTCGAACGCCTCGCGCTGCACCAGGTCGGCCACCTGCGCGCCGACCCCGGCGAAGCCCCATCCCTCCTCGGCGATCACCAGCCGGTGGGTCTTCCGCACCGAGCGGAGCACCGCCGCCTCATCGAGCGGGCGGATGGTGCGCAGGTCGATCACCTCGACGTCGAGCCCCTCGTCCTCGAGCGTCTTGGCGGCGTTGAGCGCCGGAGCGACGGTCTTGGAATGACAGACGATGGTCGCGTCGGCGCCCTCGCGCTTGATGTCGGCAACACCGAGCGGAATGAGATACTCCTCGTCGGGGACTTCACCCTTGAGGTTGTAGAGCATCTCGCCCTCGATGAAGATCACCGGGTTGTCGTCGCGGATGGCGCTCTTGAGCAGCCCCTTGGCGTCGGCCGGAGTGGCCGGCATCACCACCTTGAGACCGGGGATGTGGGCATACCAGCTCTCGAACGCCTGCGAGTGCTGGGCGCCGAGCTGCAGGGCCGCACCGCCGGGGCCGCGGAAGACGATCGGGCAGCCGATCTGCCCGCCGCTCATGTAGCGGATCTTGGCGGCGACATTGACGATCTGGTCGATCGCCAGGAGCGCGAAGTTCCAGGTCATCATCTCGACCACCGGCCGGAGGCCGACCATCGCCGAGCCGACGCCGATGCCCGCAAAGCCCAGCTCGGCGATCGGGGTGTCGACCACGCGCTTGGCTCCGAATTCCTCCAGCAGCCCGCGCGAGACCTTGTAGGCGCCGTTGTACTCGGCCACTTCCTCGCCCATCAGGTAAACGTCGCCGTCGCGCTGCATCTCCTCGCGGAGCGCGGCGTTGAGGGCGTCTCTGTAAGTAAGCGTCGCCATCAGTCGTTCTCCTTCACCGGTGCGAGCACGTCGGTCCACAATTGCTCTGCGTCCGGTTCGGGCGACTCTTCTGCGAACTGCACCGCGTCGGCCACCTCGGCGGTGACCTCCGCTTCGATCGCCTCGAGCGCCGCGTCGTCGAGCAGGCCGGCCTCGCGCATCCGCTCTTCGAGGACCAGGACCGGATCCCGCTGACGGAACTCCTCGACCTCGTCCTTGCTGCGATAGGTGCCGTGCGGCGCGTCGGACATCGAGTGACCGACGTAGCGATAGGTGCGGATGTCCATCAACGTCGGTCCCTCGCCGGCGCGGGCGCGGGCTACCGCCTCGTCGGTCGCTTCGCGGACGGCGATCACGTCCTGACCATCCACCACCACGCCGGGCATCCCGTATGAGGCGGCGCGGTCGGCGAGATCGGTGATCGCTGCCGAGCGGCGCACTGCCGTCCCCATCCCGTAGCCGTTGTTCTCGATCACGAAGATCGCCGGCAGCTTCCACAGTGCGGCGATGTTGAGCGCTTCGTGGAAGGAGCCGATGTTCGCCGCGGCCTCGCCGAAGTAGGTGAGCGAAACCTGTTCGGTCTCGCGATACTTGGCGGCAAAGGCGAATCCGGCGCCGAGCGGAATCTGGCCGCCGACGATCCCGTGCCCGCCCATGAAGCCGCGCTCGACGTCGAACAGGTGCATCGAGCCGCCCTTGCCGCCCGAGCAACCGGTCGCCTTGCCGAACAGCTCGGCCATCACGCTCCGCGCCGTCATCCCGCGGGCCAGTGCCTGACCATGCTCGCGATAGGCGGAGATGACGTAGTCGTCATCCCGGAGCGCGGAGATGGTCCCGACCGCAACCGCCTCCTGGCCGATGTAGAGGTGGCAGAAGCCGCCGATATGGCCGATCGAGTACGCCTCGCCGGCGCGTTCCTCGAAGCGGCGGATCAGCAGCATCATCCGGAGCCAGTCGGTCCATTCATCGCGATATGCATCGGCATCCGCGCGCCGCGTGGGGCGCGGCGCGGTGTCGGTGGACACGGCCATTCAGTGATTCTCCGTTTCGGCGTCGGGGGAATCGGGGTCCCGTCGGGCGGACCGGGCCTGATCCCAGGCGTGGTAGGACGAGCGGGTCAGCGGCGAGCTCTCGACGTGCGAGAAGCCCATCCCCAGACCGATCTCGCGCAATTCGGCAAACTCGTCCGGGGTGTAGTAGCGCACCACCGGAAGGTGACCATCGGAAGGCCGCAGGTACTGGCCGAGGGTGACGATGTTGACGTCGCTGCGGCGCAGGTCGCGCAAACAGGTGATCACCTCGTCCCACTCCTCGCCCATGCCGAGAATGATCCCCGACTTGGTCAGCGCCTGACCATCCATGCGACGCGCGTTGGCGAGCAGGCGCAGCGCGCGGTCGTAGCGGCCACCCGGACGGGCCAGCCGATAGAGCCGTTCGGCGGTTTCGAGGTTGTGGTTGAGGATGTCGGGACGGGCATCCATCACGATCTGCAGCGCCCGTTCGGAGCCCTTGAAGTCGGGGATCAAGACCTCGACAGAGGTCTCCGGCAGGCGGGCCTTGATCTCGGTGATGCAGCCGGCGAAAGCCTCGGCGCCGCCGTTGGGAAGATCGTCGCGGTCGACCGAGGTGATCACCACATGGGCGAGTCCCATCCGCTCCACCGCTTCCGCCAGGCGAACCGGCTCGGCCGCATCGAACGCCTTGGGGGTGCCATGGGAGACGGCGCAGTAGGCGCAATTCCGGGTGCAGACGTCGCCCAGGATCATGAAGGTGGCCGCTTTGTGCTCCCAGCACTCGCCGATGTTGGGGCAGCGGGCTTCCTCGCACACGGTGTGGAGCCCCAGCTCGCGCATCATCTGGCGCAGGCGGAGGTACTCCCCACCACCGGGGGCCTTGACCTTGAGCCAGGACGGCTTGCGGGCCGGCACCAGCGGGAGCACCACGGCAGATTCCGGGGCCCCGGGGGCGGCATTCTGTCGGGTCAACTGTACCAGCGGAACGGCCACGCGACTCCTCTCTTCCTCGCGGATTCAGCCCGGAAAGATAGCCCCGACCGCGGAGCGACGCGACCCGATCCGTGACACCTCCCCCCGGGAACCGGGATTGCCACTCTCCGGTTCCCCGTGGCACGGAGGGCTTGCCGCGCTGCAACCGTCCGCCGCTAAGTTCCGCTCTCCCTTCACCCGCCCGGAGCCGCCGTGTCCGACGCCCCGATTCTCGACGTGCAGGACCTCAGGGTGCGCTATCCCCGCTTCACCCTCGGCCCGGTTTCGTTCGCCATCCACCCCGGCGAGACGGTGGCGCTGCTGGGCGCCAACGCGGCGGGGAAGACGACCCTCCTTCGTGCCATCACCGGTCGACTGCCTCGGCACGAGGGGGTGGCGCTGATCGCCGGCCGCGACCTGCGGAAGGCACCGCCCGCCTGGCGATCGCGAATCGGCTTTGCCGGCGAATCGTCGCTGGCCGACCCGGTGCTCCGGGTGCGCGAGTGGCTCGGCTACCTCGCCGACATCCACCCCACCTGGCAGCGCGAAGATGCCGCGACCCTGGTGGCGCGACTGGAACTCGACCCAGCGGCCAAGATCGGCACCCTCTCGCGCGGTACCCAGGTCAAGCTCGCCTTTGTCGCCGCCGAGGCGTATCGCCCTGCCTTGCTGGTACTCGATGAACCGACCAACGGACTCGATCCGGTGATGCGTCAGGATTTCGTGGCGGTGTTGCGCGAACGGTTTGCCGGGGCGCCGGACCGGGCGCTGCTCTTCTCCTCGCACCTGCTCGAGGATGTCGAGGCACTCTGCGACCGGGCACTGCTCATTCGTGACGGTCTGCTGGTGGGCGAGATCGGGGGGGGGGAACTCCACGCCGCCCGCGCTGCCGGCCGGCTCACCACCCTGGTCGCCGACGTGCTGGGAGCGGGACGGAGCGCGTGAGCCGGAACGTCGCGATCCGCTCGTTCCGGCTGGAGATCAGGCGGCGCTGGCAGATGCTGCTCTTTTTCGTGCTGACGGGCCCCGCACTCTCGGCGGCTGCCTGGTGGCTCGGCGGCGACGCGGTGATCCTGGTGGCGATGCTGGCGGTGGTGTTCGGCCTGATCGGCTTCGCGGCGTCGTGGGGGACGGTCGCCCTGGACCGCCAACACGGTCGCTTCGATGTCCTGCGCGGACTGCCGGTGCCGCTCAGCGCGATGGCACGGGGTCGGCTGATGTTGACGGCGCTCTGGGCCGGCACTCTGCCGCTCGGATTGAGTGCGGCGATCATCGGCCTGCACCGGGCCGGCCAACTGCCGTTGTCGCTCTCGATCGCAGTGCGCTGGCTGCTGGTGCTCTGGCTGCTCGCCGCCGCGCTGGCGGTGCTGTTCACAGCGCTCACCGCGCGCTGGCCGCTGGAACGGTGGTTCAGCAGCGTGTTCGGCGCGGGGTACTTCATCGGAATCTTCGCCTGGCCCTGGCTGGGGCCGCTGGTCATGCCACACATGCAGGCGCTGACGGGGTGGTTCGCGTCGCGTGGTGCCGATGGGGTGGCGGTCAACGCAGCGATGGCGGTCGGCATGGCATCCCTGGCGGCAGCTTGGTGGCCCGCGACCCGATTGCTGGCATGGGGGATGGCGGTGGCGCCGTCGGGGCCGCCCGAGCGTCAGGCGGCGCTGGAGCGACGGCGCGAGATCGATCCCAGGAGCTATCCACGGGGACGCGGTAGCACGGTCACCGCCACCGCGGCACTCCACCTGCGGCTCGCCCTGGAACGGCTGCCGCGGCAACTGCTCGTCCTGGTGGCCGGGTTGCTGGTGATCCCGTGGTTGCCGTCGACCATCAGCACCCCGGCGCTGATCTACCTAAGGGTGCTAGCCGTGGCGTTGCCGGCCAGCATCATCGGCCGGATCATGATCGGCCGCACGGAGGGGTTGATGGAGCCGTTCGCCGCTCTGCCGGTGCGCCGAAGCGCCTTGGCGCTGGGCGTGGCGCTGGCGATCGCGGTCCTCGCCCTGCTCGCCTCACTGGTGATGTCGGCGGCGACGGCGATTGCCGGGGGGGGGGAACTCGACCCGCTGCTGGTCATGCAGAGCTGGGCACTGCTCACCGGCACCACGATGTTCGCCACCGGGATGGCCGTCTGGTTGCGGACCCGCACGGTGCGGATCGCCATCGGTCTGGGCGGCGTAGTGCTGTTGGGATTGGTCTGGCTTCTCAAGGAGCGGGAAAGCGTGGTGTTCGATTTTCTGCTCCGCGCCGGTAACGCACTTGCATGGTGGGCCGGGCTGCCGTTTGTACCTCTCGTGCCGCTGCTTCTTGGGGGGGGGATCGGGGTGCTGCTGTTCACCAGGGGGTTGGGGCGGTTGCCGGAGAGAGGGGAGAGGTGAGGATGGTGAACGGGAAAGTGAAAGGTGAAAGGTGAAAGGTGAAAGGTGAAACGTGAAACGTGAAACGTGAAACGGGGGGTGTGGGAACACTCCGTTTCACCTTTCACCTTTCACCTTTTCACCTTTTCACCTTTTCACCTTTTCACCTTTTCACCTTTTCACCAATCCCAAAACCGCTCGGGCCGAAACGGCCTCATCATCTCCGGGAACGGTTCGCCGGCAATCGCCTCGGCGATCAACTCGCCGGTGATCCCGGCGAGGAGGATGCCGTTGCGGCCGTGACCGGCGGCGTACCAGAGTCCCGGGCAGCGCGGCTCCTCACCGATGATCGGCAGCCCGTCGGGGGTGCAGGGGCGGAGTCCCGCCCAGGTCCGGAGCGGGGTGAGCCCCCGGATCGCGGGGTAGAGGGTGGCCGCCCGATCGATCAAGTCGCTGATCCCGGCAGCCGTCGGTTGGGCGTCAAAACCGGCATGCTCCATCGTCGAGCCGACCAGCATTTCGTCGTTGCGGCGGACCAGGTAACAGCGGTCGCCATAGGCGACAGTTGTCTTGGCCTGGTCGGGCCACGGGAATGCCACCATCTGGCCGCGAATCGGCTGGACGGCAATCGGCCTGGGCAGGTCTTCCAGACGGGCCGCCCACGCCCCCGCCGCCAGCACCACGATGTCGGCAGGGTAGCGCTCGTTGGTGCCGATCACTCCGCGCAACTGGTTGCCCTGCCGATCGAGGCCGATCACCAGATCATCGACCACCTGGGCACCGCCGGCGACCGCATCGGCGATCAACGCATCCAGCAAGCCGGTGGGGGAGAGGGAACCGTCTTCCGGTGCCCAGAAGGCGCCCAGCCCCGAGGCCAGCCAGGGCCACTCCTGATGGACCTCTTCGGGCCCCAGCCATTCGGCGCGATAGGTCTGCTGGCGTTGCCAGGCGACCTTGGCCTTGAACGCCTCGACCTGGCTCTCGCTGAAGGCGACCTCCAGAATCCCTGACTGCTTCAAGGCCACCGAGATTCCGGTGGCCGCCTCGAGCGCCTCCGCCTCACGGCGATAAAAGGCCCGGCCCGCCACTCCGAAGGCGAACAGGGGATCGTCCGGCTCGGCCTCGATCTGGGCCGCCAGCATCCCCGCGGCCGCACGGGATGCCTCGCCGGCGTTGCCGGAGTGGGTGATCAGGGTCACCCGGGCACCGGCCCGCACCAGGGCGCGGGCGCAAGCGGCGCCCACCACTCCACCACCCACCACCACCAGGTCGGAAGAGATCGTCATACGGTTCGGACTGAAACCTTTCCGGATACGAGGTCGTAGATTCCACCACGGCCGTGCATCGGGCAGGCCGGGAATTCAGCGCGGGAGTCTGTCATGGTCCGGAATCTCACTGGTTTTGCGGTGTTCGCTTTCCTCGTCGTGATGGCTTGGAAGCTGCTCACCGGTCTGTTCGGCGCGCTGATCGGCCTGGCGCTGACGCTGCTGTGGTGGGCATTCATCGGCTGGGTCATCTACACCATCCTCAAGCTCTTTGCCCCCGACACGGCGCGCAAGGTGCGTGAAACGATCAAGGGAGAGGGCGCCTCCTGACAGGCGCCCCTCCAGTCACGGAGTGCCGCTGCCCGGCGTCACCTTCTTGAGCACCAGCCGCACCTCGCCAAAGGCGTAGGTCGACTGGATCTGCACGGGAATGCGCCGGGCGTCGTCGGTGAGCCAGAGGCGCGCCTCGGAGCGGCGGGAGAACATCCCGTTGGGCTCATCGACCACCGGATGCAACACCAGGCAGGGCACCTTGGTCCCGTCGGGCATCTCCATCATCTCCCGCTTGAGCACCTCGACCGTGACCGGGTTGCGATCGTTCCGGTAGTAGTTGGCAAACTGGTAGGTCTCCCCGACCACCAGCGGCACGGTCCGAATCCAGTAGAAAAACGCGACGTCATCGAGCGGACGGGTTGAGGTCGGCACCGTCTGCACTTCGACATTGCGGCGATAGAACCCCGAATCTGGGAAGATCCGGAACTCCTCGGCGCGGCGCTTGCCGTTTTCCTCGATCGTCTTGGTGAAGCGGCGGGAGATGAAGTCGCCGACACCGGTCCACGAGGCCAGCTCGGATTCGCTCTTGTAGAGCGGGACCGACACCCTGGAGGTGAAGCTGAACTTCCAGTGGGGGGCGTTGCGGAACGACTCCACGCCATCGACGCTGAGTGTGGCGGTGCCGACCCGGAGGATGCCGAAGCGGCCCTGGTACTCGAGGCGCTCGCCGACCGAGAAGGGCAGCGGCGGCCCGGCCGTGGTGGCGGTGGTCTGGAGCAGGAGGAGCACGGCAGCGAGGGTCATCAGGCAGCTTCCTTCGGTTGGGGCGGACGGCCCCCAGCGAGGGGAGCCGAGCCGACCGGTGGTTGCTTCAATTGGCGCCGGGCCCGCCAGAGCTCCTTGGCGAGCGGCCAGGGCTCGTGGCGACTCGGGCGTTGGCGGCGGTCGGCTCGCTCGGTGATCGGGACGGTCTCGATCCGCCTCGCTCCGGCAGCGGCCCACGCCAACAATTCGGCATTGGCGGCCCATCCTTCGGTCGAGAGCCAGCGCTCCGGCCGATCGCGGAAGGCATTCCTGAGGGCCACCAGCCGGAACGCCACCACCCCGGAGACGACATCTTTGACGCCCGGCACACGCACCCGCCTTCCCAGCAGCCAGGGAGCCCAGCGACGGACCCGTCGGCGCCAGGGGTCCGGTTCGCCGCTGAGAGTGGCCTCGCCCACCACCAGATCGGCCCCGCTGTCGAGCCGCTTGAGGAACTCGAGCAGATCGGTGGGGTCGATGGTGAAGTCGGCGGGGAGGACGATGGCGACGTCCCGCTTGTGGCGGTCCGACCGCTCCAGCGCCTCCTTGAGCAGGCGCTCGAGGGTGGCTGCCGAGCCGAGCGGGGTTGGATTCCGCAAGATGGTCAGTGGCAACGCCTTGAGGTACGGCTCCAGCGCCTCGGTGGTGGCGTCGGTCGAGCCGTCATCTCCCACCAGGAGCTGATATTCGCGCGCCGATTCCTCGAGCACGCGTCGCAATTTCCAGAGCACCGGGCCGACAGTGGCGGCCTCGTTGTGGCTCGGAATACAGAAATAAATCATCGGCCATCCGGCAACAGGTCAAGAGAACGATACACGTCGAGGGTCCGTGCCACCAACCTTGGCACCGCAAACTGGGTCGCGGCACTGCGGCCGGCCGCTCCCATCGCCTCCCGTTCGGCGGGATTGTCGAGCAGCTGACGGACCGCCGCTGCCAGCCGGTCGGCGTTGCCCGGAGGGACCAGCAGCCCGCCACCACCGGCGAGTGCCTCGGGGAGGCCACCGGTGTCGCTGGCGACCACCGGCACCCCCGCCGCCATGGCGTCCAGCACCGCCGAACCGAACCCCTCGCTGCGGGATGGTTGCACCGCCATGGTGGCGGCTGTGAGGTAGCCGTGCGGTTCGGTGACATCGCCGGCCAGGTGGACCCGCCCCTCCAATCCGGCCGCACGAATCTGGCGCTGCAGTGCCTGCCGTCGCGGCCCCTCGCCGAGCACCAGCCAGTGGGCATCGGGAGTGGTATTGGCCAGCAGAGCCGCGGCGGCAATCAGCACGTCGATCCCCTTCTCGGGGGTCAGCGCGGCGATGCAGAGAATCAGCGGCGCACCGGGGGGGGGGAGACCCGGCAGGGCAGTCAGCGTGCGCGGGCGAGTGAGGATGTCGAGGTCGACCCCCGAGGGGATGATCGAGACCTGCTCCCTGGGCACTCCGGCGGCATGCATCTGCTCGGCGATCGGGGTGGAGAGCGCGATTACGTGGTCGGCTCGGCGCCAGCGCGCGGGGTGGCGGACCGGGAAGGCGACCCGGCGGGTTGCCACCAGCGGCAGCCGTCGCAGGCGGATGGCGGCGTCGGCCAGGGTATGCGCGTGGCTGTCGTGAGAATGGATGATGGTGCCCGGGGCCGCCACCGCCAGGATGCCGCGCACCACCCGCGGATCGAGCCCCATCGACCAGGTGACCAGGTGGGTCGGCACCCCGGCATCGGCGAGCCGCTCCGCCAGAGCGGTGCCCGCACCGGTGATCACCAGGGTCGGTACCTCTCCCTGCTCATGCATGCCGCGGGCGAGCAGGAGCACCTGACGCTGGCCGCCTCGCCATTCGCGGCCGCTGGCGACGTGGACCACGCGGAGGCGGGGGAAGGGGATCGAGTCGGGAGTTGGATCGTGCGGGACAGTGGTGGACAGGGCGATGCTCCGATTCGGGTCAGGGGGAATATGGGGGGGGAGTCGCGAGTCGTGAGTCGTTAGTCGTGAGTCGTTAGTCGGGAGAGGGGGCTCCTCGGTTCTCACGCCCCCTCTTGGGTCGGCGACCAGAGAGGAGCCCGGCAGAGCGGGGAGCCCCTCTAACGACTCACGACTCCCGACTCACGACTAACAAGGTTATCGTGGCGGAGACGTGAAACCGGTCGTCTCCCACCGGTTGAGCGCTTGGCCCACACTTCACGGCATGGAAAAAGATCATGCGATTCATCCCCCACGCGATCCGGTTTGCTGCCGGGCTCGCCGTTCTGCTAGCCGGAGCCGTAGCGGAGGCTCACGCTCAGGCCTCCCTTTATGTCCCGGCGGATGACCCCAAGCTGCCGTTGCTGGAGCATCTGATCCGGCGTGGTGATGTGGTCGACCCAACGCCGATGGTGCGGCCATTTCGGCGTTCGGAGGTGCTGGCAGCGTTGCGCGCGGCAAATGTGGTGGATCCCGACAGTCCCTTCGCCTGGCAGGAGCAGATGGATGGGGGAGAGATTCGCAAAGCCCGCCTCATCCAGAGTCTGATCGAGTATTGGGGCGAACCCGAGCTTGGCGACACTCTGGCGGGATGGAGTTTCGCAATCGAGGCCGGGGCCCAGGGCTACACCACCCCACGCCGGGACCTGCTCCATCCGGTGGACGGTGATGACGTCGAGCCGTATTTCGAGGTCGGCGCCAGTCTGGTCCACGGACCGTTCGCCATCGCCAGCCGAGCCATTGCCGATCGCCGACTGTTCGCCGATCCCGACTGGACCGGCCGAAAGACCGAAGCCAACGGCTACCTCGTCTACCGCTTCCCGGAGGCGTACGTCTCGATGCAGGGCAAGTACGGCGAGCTGCTCCTGGGCGTGCTGACCCGGAACTGGGGACCGGTGGGAGACCCCGGACTCTCCATCAGCGACATTCGCTACCCGCAGGGCGAAATCGGCGTCCGTATCGGCACCGGGCGGATCCGTCTGCTGGCCTCGGCGCAGCCGCTCACCGATGGTGCCACCAACGACGGTCAGCGGATCGAGCGAGGGTTCTTTGCTCACCGGCTCAGCGTCCAGTTGAGTCGCACCCTCAACCTGGCGCTCTGGGAGACCGCGGTGGTCGGGCGGCAGGATCGCGGTTTTGACTCCCGATTCACCAACATCGCCGCCCCGCTGATCCTGCTCAGGACCTTCGGTTTCGACGACGATCTCAACACCATGACCGGCATCGACGTCCACTGGCGCGCCTCGCCGGGGTTGCTGGTGGAAACGCAATTGGCCTTCGACGAGCCGCCCCGCCCGACCAAGCGCCGCAGTGGTCGCCCGCAACGGTGGGGCGGTGCTGCCGCCCTCTCGGGTGCCCTGGGCCCGAGCCTGGGATGGCGTGTGGGGTCGACCTGGGCCACGGCGGTAGCGTTCCAGACGGGCAACGCAACTCAGAACTTCATCGATGATGGCGTCGGGCTCGGCCGCAATTTCAACGACAACCTCGGCTTCAGCGGTGCGGTTTCCATCCCCGTCGGGACCGGCTGGTTGCTGAGCCCGGAGGTCAATTATTTCCTGCAAGGCGAGGGGCGGATCCAGGACGCCTTGCCACCGCGTGAGGAATTGTTCGACGGTGCTCTGCCGATCATTCTGACAGGGGTCGAGTCGCGCACCCTCCGGCTGGGTGGCAGCATCTCCGGAAAATCCGGTCCCTTCGAATTGCAGGGAGCCGGCGGGTGGAACCGGGTCGCCGACGCCGATCATATCCCGGGGCGGACCACCAACCGGTTCGAGGGCCGGGTCCAGATGTCGCTGGGGTTCCGCCTCGGTGGTGTCTTTGATGCGCGTTGAGGGCAGCGACGTGAGTTCGATGGTTGTAGCCCGGCCAAGTGGAATCTGGTTGACGTGGTCGCGGCGACCGGACACCTTTACCGCAATGCAATCCCCAAAGCTCAGGTCGACCACTTGGACCCGGCCCATTTTCCGCTGTGGCGTGGTGCTGGCCAGCATGCTCGCACTGCTGGTCAAGCCAAGTCAGGCCCAGCAAATCCCGACCAATGTGACTCCGGAGCAGGCCGAGCGCATTCTGAGGGAACGTCCCGACCTCGCCGCTCAACTTCAGCAGCGGATCGGCGCCAGCGGACTCACTCCCGACCAGATCCGTTCCCGGTTGCGCTCCGGCGGCTTCTCCGAAAATCTCCTCGATCCCTACCTTCCGGGAGGGCAGCCGAGCGATTCGCTGCCTGGCACCAATGTGCTCGATGCCCTGCGGATTCTGGGGATCACCAGCGTCTCCGAAGCCGATTCGTTGGCACCACTTTTCCTGAGTGATTCAGCCCGCCGAGCGCTCGAGGGAGAGCGCCTAGGCACCGACTCGACTCGGCTCGAGTTGTTCGGGTTGGAAGTGTTTCGCTCCAGGACCACGCAATTCGTCCCCTCGCTCGCCGGTCCGGTCGATCCCTCCTACCGGCTCGGTCCCGGTGACGTGCTGGTGCTGATCCTGACCGGAGACGTCGAGTTGGCCCATACCCTGGAGGTCACCCGCGAGGGATTCGTGGTGATTCCCCAGGTCGGCCAGTTGTTCGTCAACAACCTGACGCTCCGGCAACTCGATGATCTGCTTTATACCCGACTCGGGCGGGTCTACAGCGGGGTCAGCCGCGACGAGAATGCCACCACCCGCTTCCAGGCAACGGTGGCCCGGCTCCGGACAATTCAAATGTTCGTGGTGGGCGACGTGATGCGGCCGGGGTCGTATCAGATTTCCAGCGCCGGCACAGTTCTAACCTCGCTCTATGCCGCCGGCGGCCCCAGCGAGAACGGCAATTTCCGGCGGATCGAGGTGCGCCGGGCCGGAGTGCTGGTCGACTCGCTCGATCTCTACGATTACCTGCTCCGCGGCAACTCGGCGCACGACATCCGGTTGGAAACCGGTGACGTGATCTTCGTACCGGTCCGGGGTGCCCGGGTGGCGGTGACCGGCAAGGTGACTCGTCCGGCCATTTACGAAATGCTGCCTCACGAAACGCTGCGTGACCTGATGGCTGCGGCGGGCGGCTTCGAGCCGGGCGCGCTGCAGCGCCGGATCCAGATTGCCCGGATCCTGCCGCCAGCCCAACGCGAGGGGCAAGGTCGCGAGCGGGTGGTGATCGACCTCGACGAGCGTCAGTTCGCCGGTGGCACGGTCCCCGCTTTCCCGATGGCGCCGGCCGATTCGGTCACCGTCTTCGCGGTGGCGGAACGGGAAACCCGCTTCGTGACCGTCACCGGCAACGTCTGGACGCCGGGCCGGGTGGGGCGGAGCGACGGGATGCGGCTCTCGGAGGCGTTGCGCTTGGCAGGGGGGGGGAAGCCCGATACCTATCGCGGCCAGATTTCGGTGTCGCGACTCCGCGCCGACTCCACCCGGCTGCAATTGCGGGCTGCCTTCCAGGGTGATGACGGCGCCGTCGCTCCGGATCTGGTGCTCGAGGATGATGACGAAATCACGGTCTATTCGCTGACAAATTTCCGTCCGGAGCGCTACATCGTGGTGACCGGTGCAGTACGGAAGCCGGGGCGAGTGCCATATCGCGACGGGATGACGATTCGTGACGCCGTCCTGGCCGCCGAAGGACTGACCGAAGGGGCCGACCTGCGGGAGGCCGAGGTCGCCCGGCTCCCCGGCGACCGGTCGAACGGTGTGATGGCGCGCTCCATCCGTACTCCGCTCGACTCGACCTATCTGGTCGAGCGCGAGCGGGAGGGCCGCTACCTCGGTCCACCGGGGTTGGCTGCACCGGCAGCGGGTGCACCGGAGTTTGCGCTGGAGCCGTACGACAATGTGCTGATCTTCCAGCAACCCGAATGGGAGCTGCAGCGCTCGGTCGTGCTCGATGGGACGGTCAAGTTCCCGGGCACCTACACCCTGGTCTCGAGGACCGAGCGACTGAGCGACGTGATCAAGCGCGCGGGTGGCCTCAATGCCGAAGCCTATCCGGCAGGAGTCGAGTTCTACCGCCGACAGGGTGGGCAAGGACGCATCGGCATCGATCTCCCCCAGGTGCTGCGCGATCATCGGTCACGCGACAACTTGGTGCTGGTTGGCGGCGACTCGATCGTGATTCCAGAGTACACCCCGGTTGTCCGTGTGGTCGGCGCCGTCAACCAGCCGGTCTCCGTGGCCTGGACACCGGGGAAGAACATGGAGTACTACGTCAACGCGGCCGGAGGATATTCTCGCTTGGCAGATGCGGGGCGCTCGTTCGTGACCCAGCCGAGCGGCCGGGTGGAGTCGGTCAAGCGGCGCTTCCTGTTCGGCGATGGACTCCCCAAGCCGATGCCGGGCGCGGTGGTGCTGGTCCCCGAACGGGATCCGGCAGACCGACGGGACCTGCTGCCGATCATCGGCGGGATCGCATCGATTCTGGGGAGCATCGTGGCGGTGATCGCGGTTTCGACCCGCTAGCCGCAAGCGCGGCACGGGCCTTCCTGACCGCGGTGCTACCGAGGAACAGCAGTGCGGGCTGAGGCACGCATTTCTCTCACGGGGTGTTGAGAGCGCGTTCGAGTTCTACTACGCTGGCCAGCACCTCATCGAACTGCGGCCGGGTACCGAGAATCATCCGCTGCATTGCCGCATAGTCCGCCGCGAGGGAGTCCAGGAGGGCACCGCGCGGTGTTATGGAAAAGCTGCCTCGCGCAGCCCGCTCGATGCCGTCACCCGTTCGCGGGAAGAACAGGCGGGTGTGCCGGACGCTCTCGCGCAGCAGGGCGGTGTCGTTTATTGCCCGCGTTGCGGTCCCATCCCTGTGCAGCATGTGGAGGTCATAGAAGTGCCGCGACTGGAGATCGGCATTCCATCGTGACGCCTGCCCCGGATGGCGGGCGTCCTCCTCGGTGCACAGTCGGTGCGCGATAAGCACCTTGTCCCATGTCGTGCGCTCGGGCCGGAGCACTGTGACGCCGGGGACCGCGAGGTCGGCGTTCACGAAAGACTGGCAGTACGGGGTCACGGTGACCGTGGCGAGCAGGTGGGTGTCAGATCTCGGGCCAATCTCCACCCGTACCGGCGAATACGTATAGCCATCACCCGGACCCGTCGCCGCATTGTAGTCTACGAGCAAGGTCATGCTATCCTGCACGGTCGGGTCGATGACGACTCGCGCCGTCCCGCCCGCGACTTCCTCGAGCTTACCCTGCAGGTACGGCTGCATTTCGTCCGCGACGTGGGCTCTGCATCGCGCCATGAGGCCGTCGATCACTGCGCGCCTCCCTCGCCTGGATCGCGCTTCCAGCTCGCCGAAGCTCTCTGTGCATCCCAGGTCCTCCCGGCGGACCGTGATATCGACATCCTCGGAAAACCTGTGCGTGATTCCGAAGCACTTGGAGAGAGACGTGCCTCCCCGGAACACGTACGACGGCACTTGTTGCGGACGGTTGGCAAACAGCGCCCTCAAGGTCCAGCACACCCACAAGTCCTTCTCGATGTGCGCTGGTGTGGTGCCCAAATGCGCCGCGGCTTCCTGAAAGACGTCGACGCGATCGACTGCCGGAGCCTGCGCGAGGAACGCGTATGCATCAGTCGCCATGCGCGTCACCATCCAGCATGTCTCGGAGATAGTCTCGCATCCATCCGGGGAGGGCGTGCAGTCCGTCGCGCAGGTCGTCCCGGAGCGCTTTCCCCGTGTCCGGCGCCGCGAGAATCCCCCCGACCTTCGCCTTGATCGCCCCGAGCCCGTCCTCGCCTCCCGTCGCTCGGGTCCATCGAATTGCCTGAACAACACGCATCGCCGGGCGGTTCGCCCAGAAGAGGCGGCCTGGCGCCACCGTTCGAAACCGGATCACCTGCTTCCCGATCACCACCGGCTGGAAGCGCCCGTCCGTCGGCACCACGATGTCTGTGGGGACAGCCGTTGTAAGACCGAGGTCATTCGCCGCAGTCATGCCATCGACCAGCATGCGAGCCTGGCTGCGGCGAGCGATCGCGGCGAGAAGAGTCCGATAGTCGGGCGTCCGTACCCTGCCGGTCAAACTGTTCACGCCTGGGCGATCATAGAGACCACGGCCAACGCGCCGGAGTCTTCCGTCGTGCGCCAGACGCTGGAGCGCCTTGTCCACCGCTGCGCGCGAGCCGAGATCCGAAAAGTCACCAGCCGTCCACGCAAATCCGCGAGGGCGGGCGGCGACCCGCCTGCGGATGCGACTCGGGAGGTCATGGGCACTGGTCGTCGTCATGTCCGTATAATACTACAAATTTCGGACATATGTCAAGGAATGGAGCGCGGGCGAGCACAGGAGGTGGTTGCATAATGCAACGTTCAGTTGTCGCGTAACACGCGTCCGAAGCGTGCGGTACCCGGAGCTTGCCAGTCCAAAACTTCTCCGCGCTTACCGCTAGCCGATCTGCTCGACGGCGACCTCCGGCCGAAGGTCGGGAACCAGCCGGGTCAGCAGGTGGCGTAGTTCCTCGTCCGGTGCCTCGGCCAGGGCTCGGTCCACCAATTCCGCGGCCAGTGCGACCCCTTCTGCCGGGACGGCCTCGACCTTGGCCCGCAAGATCTTGGGGTGCGCGGTCGGCGTGGCGCTTTCGGGATTGAAGAAGAGCTCCTCATAGAGCTTCTCTCCGGGGCGCATCCCCGAAAACCGGATCTCGATGTCCTTGCCGACCTCCAGACCGGACAGCCGGATCAGATCGGTGGCCAGGTCGACGATTTTGACCGGGTTACCCATGTCGAGCACGAACACCTCCCCACCCTCGCCGATCGCCCCTGCCTGGATGACCAGTTGCACCGCTTCCGGAATGGTCATGAAGTAGCGGCGCATCTCCGGATGGGTCACCGTCACCGGGCCACCCTGCTTGATCTGGCGCAGGAAGGCGGGGACCACGCTGCCGCGACTCCCCAGCACGTTGCCGAAGCGCACCGCGACGAAGTTCTTCCGGTTTGCTGCCGCCACGTGATGGAGCACCAGTTCGGCCACCCGCTTGGTGGCGCCCATGATGCTGGTCGGGCGGACCGCCTTGTCGGTCGAGATCATCACCAGATGATCCACTCCGAACTCGGCCGCCAGCTCGGCAACATTGCGGGTGCCGAGCACGTTGTTGGTCACCGCGTCGGCGATGTTCCGCTCCATCAGCGGGACATGCTTGTGGGCGGCGGCATGAAAGACCGCCGCGGGGCGATGCCGTTCGAACACCTCCTGCATTCGCTCGCGATGGCGGATGTCGGCGATCACCGGGGTGAAGCGAACGGTCGGGAAGCGATCTGTCACTTCGCCCAGGATGTCGAAGATCGAGTTCTCGCCGTGTCCCAGCAGGATGATCTCGGCGGGGTCGAGCCGCGCCAGTTGGCGCACCAGCTCCGAGCCGATCGAGCCGCCTGCCCCTGTAACCAGCATCACCTGGCGGGCCGCCAGCGAGCGGATCTGACTGAGGTCTGTCTCGATCGGTGCTCGCCGCAGCAGGTCGGTGATCTGGACCGGCCTGAGGGCGGTCAGCGGGGCGCCGGAGAGCATGTCGCTCAGCCCCGGAACCGTCCTGGTACGGACGCCCAGTTCGGTGGCGCTGTGCACCACCCGGCGGATCACCCCGCCGGGTGCGGTCGGCATCGCGATGATCAATTCGCTGATGTCGTGCGCGGCCACCAGCGCCGGGATATCGCTCAAGGTACCGTGGACCGGAAGATTGAAGATCCGTTGCTTCTGCTTGCCGAGGTCGTCGTCGACGAAGCCGACCGGATTGAGGCCCAGATCGGTGTGTTCGGTGAGTTGCTTGGCGATGGCGACACCGGCAACACCAGCTCCCACGATCAGTGCCCGGGGATCATCCCGCCGCCGTCGCTTGAGCCCCTTGCCGCCGATGAGCCGGATCAGCAGCCGCGGTGCCGTGATCATCACCCCAGTGAGGATGGCGGCCATGATCAGCACCGAGATCGGCACCCTGACCGCGACGGAGCCGGTGATGGGGAGCAACAGGGCACCGAGCACCAGAATGACGAGTCCGTTGGTGAAGACGGCGGCCACGATCCGGCGCACTTCGGTGATGCTGGCGTAGCGCCAGAGGCGGCGGTAGAGGCCGAAGGCCCAGAAGATGGCGATCGTGACCGGGAGCGAGGTCGCCAGGAAGACCCAGCTCCCCGGCCTGTGAGCCCCCCAGTCGAGTCCCTCGAAGCGCAACAGGTAGCTGGCCGCGATTGCGGCGACGATGCCCACCGCGTCGGCGACGAGGAGGTATCGGTTGCGGGTGTTGGCAGGATTCATTGGCGCAAGATCTTTGGCAAGGGGTCCGTCTTCATCGAGACGATCGCATCATCGGAATGTTACCCAATTGTCGAAAAATCGGGTTGATGCGATCGACAATTCGTATTCTTGGCTTGAATGTATGGCCGGGGTTGGGGTTGGCAAGGCGGGGAGGGGTGATCAGCCGCCTTGTGGAGAGCGCCTGGCGGGCGGTTGGTCGCCCCCCGCACCAAGTCTCAGGGCCAAGGCGGTCAGCGGCGCATAGGCCACCAGCACCCCGATAGGCCCAGCGAGGCGTCCGGTGGCGACCAGCAAGGCCACGGGGAGGAGAAAGAGCAGGTTGAGGGCAGCGACTGTGAGGACTACCGCGCGATGGGAGCGATACCTGATGGCCGCGTGCTGGTAGGCGTGGCTGCGATGGGCTTCGGCCGGGGATTGGCGGCGTCGGAGGCGACGGGTGAGGGTGGTCGTGGCATCCACGATGAAGACGCCCAGCAGAATCACCCACGCCCAGTAGAGCTCGGGGGTCTGGGTGCTGACGTCTAGTGACAGAAGGGCCAGCATGAAGCCGAGAAATCCGCTCCCGGCATCGCCCATGAAAATTCTGGCTGGCGGCCAGTTCCAGACCAGGAAGCCGAGCGTGGCCGCTCCGAGAATGAGGGGGGCAACCCATCGACTGTCGTCCGGACCCCCGACCATCTGGAGCATGACGCCACCGATGGTCACGGTGATGACCTCGACGCTGGCGATGCCGTCGATGCCATCCATGAAGTTGGTCAGGTTGATCAGCCAGACGGTGTAGAGAGCGGCAATCAGATAGCCGATTGGCCCCAGGGCTATCTCCCCATCGAGGAGCGGCAGCGCCGGCAGCGACGGGATCCACCACAACAGCCAGGCCGCCGCAAGGAAGTGGCCAGCCAGCCGCCACCGCGGGGCGATGTGGGCGAGGTCGTCACGGAAGCCGATGACGGCGACCAGCGTGCCACCTCCCACCGCGGCGATGGCAAACCGCCAGGAGAAGTCGCCGAGCATGGCGGCAATGGTGAAGGCGATGAGAGTGGCCAAGATGATCGCGACTCCCCCCCCCCTGGGGGTGGCAATCTGGTGGGAGCTCCGCGCATTGGGAATGTCGAGCAGCTCGCGCGCCAGGGCGTAGCGGCGGAAGATGCCGGTGAGCAGTACCGCGAGGCCGAATGTCAGGGGCAGGAGTGCCAGCGACCGGATCATGGGGCGTCAGCCGCCGACCACGGTGCGTTGCAATTGCTCATCGACTGTGCAAGGCGGCGACCAGTCGAGCAGCGTCCGCGCCTTGGTGATGTCGACTTGCAGCGAACCGGTGAGGCGCCGGACCACCTCACGCCGACCCAGGAGGGTTGCCCCTGCGGCGAGGATCGGTACCGGCACATTGATCAGGCGGGGTCGGCGGTTCATGGCACGGGCCAATCGTCTGACCAGGTCAGGGGTGGAGAGATCGTCGCCGTCGCTCACCAAGAAGGTCTCCCCTGCAGCCCGGGGATGGTCCAGGCAGCGGAATATGACGTCGGTCAGGTTGTCGAGTCCCACCATGCTGCGCCGATTGTCGATCGCGCCGAGTGGGAGGGGGATGCCGCGACGCACCGCCGCCATCAGCGAGCGGAAGTTGGCCCTGACACCGGGGCCGTAGACGAGCGGGAGGCGCAGCACCACGATTTCCATTTCTGCGGATGCAGCCAGCTCCAGGAGTCCCTGCTCGGCCTCCAGTTTGGAGAGTCCGTAGGGGTCGGTTGTCGTCGGCCGGTCGGTCTCGCGGTAGGGCTGTCCAGGTGCGGTGCCCTCGCCGTTGACCTTGACGGAACTGAGGAAGAGAAACCGGCGGACTCCCGCTGCCGCAGCCGCCCGGGCCAGGGCGAGCGTCCCGGAAACGTTGACCCGGCGGAACTCCGCCAGCGGGTCGAGGGTGGTCTCCCGCATAACGTGGACGCGGGCGGCGAGGTGGACGACGGCGTCCACCTGGTGGCAGGCGGCACGGAGAGCGTCGTCGTCGGCCTGATCGGGAACGGCGAAGGTGTGATCAGCACCGGGCACGGCGGTGGCACTGCGTGAGAGCGCGGAGCAGGGGCGCTGCTCCGTTCCGAGCCGCTGGAGCAGGGCACGACCGACGAATCCGGTGGCGCCGGTGACGAGGGTGCGGTTCACCTCTAGTCCTTGGTGTCCTGCATGCCGAGCTCGATGATGTCTCTGGCGAGGTGGGCGGAAATACCTGTCCTGGCGAATTTTCGCACGAACTCGTCACGAGGCGCATCTTCCGGTTGGAGTGCGTTCAGTGCTTCTGCGCCCGCAGCAGCATCGCATGGCGGAAAGACCGCACAGTTGGAAACCTCACTTTGGAGAAATGCTGCCGCGAATCCCGATACGCCAGCCCACACCGGCTTGCCAAGCGCGGCGTATTCAAAAATCTTGGATGGCAGGACTTTCTGGAAGGCGTCGAATCGATTGAGATGGAGAAAGAGGACGTCAGCGTCGAGGTATTCTCGCAGCAGAGACTCACGGTTCATTGGGTTCAAGAGCTCAAAGTTGGAGAGGCCTGCCGCCGCGATAGCTTTGGCCAGCTCAGGCTTGCGTCCGCCGTCGCCGATGACCCTGAACCGTACTCCATCCCCCAAGATTCGCCCGAGTTGCGGCAAGATCAGGTGCAGTCCCTGCCCCTCGCCGATATTGCCGGCATAGACCACGGTGATGGTCCCTGCGCCACCTGAGCGCGGAGAAGGGCGTCGTTGCCGGACGCCTGCACTGATGAATTCATCGTCAATCCCGTTGGTCAGGGAGGTGAAGCGTTGCCGCGGATATCTTCCGGAGAAGTATGGCAGGAAGCCCGGTGAAACCAGGTTTACGCGGGTGGCCGACCGGATGGCGTAGCGCTCCAGTAGTGATGCCATGCCGCCGACTGCCATCGATGCAGGGCCCGAGAAGATGTCCTTCATGGTATCCGCGAAGATGTCGCGGATGTCGAGGAACAGCTTGGCCCGGGTACGCTTCCTTGCCCATGCGCCGAGCACCGCCGTCATCAGGCGACTTGAAGTGGCGTAGACCACATCGAACCGTCGTCCCGCGATGATGGCAGACACTCCTCTGGCGAAAGAGTAGAACGCCTTGGATTGGTCAATCATCCCGCTCTGGTGACGGGGCAGAGAGATGCGGTGTATCGTGACCTGACCGCGTGACTCCCGGGCCGGGGCATCCACCGAGAACGTTTGGTACCGATTGGGCAGCGTGGTGACGACATCCACTTCCGCACCCGGTGGCAGGATGTCATGGAGGGCATTGACCAACGAGGTCGTCCTGAATGATCCGGCACTGAGGTCAGGCTCGAAATAGAAACTCAGGATCAACACCCTCATGGGATGGAATTCCATGTCAGGCACGTCTGCAACGGTGCTCCTGCCAGTTCCATCGTGAGGCAGAGATTCGGTTCCGAGACGCCGAACTCGGGATGCCAGGTTGAAGGTGTCTGTCCAATCATCCTGCTGTTGGTCGACAGCCTGAGCTTCTGCCCGGCAGGCAGAACCAGTGCCACGGTCGCGGTTGTCTGATCCCCGTCTGTGGCTTCGACCCGGATGGACGGATGGAGATGAAAGCGGGCTTGGGCGGCTCTGTACCGGCCGGTGAGTTCGTCTGCTATCACCATCCTGCCATCATCCAGGACCCATCTGCGTGTGTGTCGTACTCGACCAGGGAGGCGATCGTAGCCGTCGTGGGAGCACTGTACCACGCAGGAATCACCATCTTCCGCCACCAATCCGACCGGACGGGCCCGCCTGGCAACACGGAACCCCAGCCATACCTCGGACGAATCCGTGTTGTCGACCACCACCGTGTTGTGAGCTGAAGTGCCTCGCTCTTGAAGTCGTTGCTGGCCGGTTCCGTAGCAGGAGGTACCCGAGTTCACGAACACCCTCTGGCCGAAGAGCGAGAGTTCAAAGCTGAGCGTATCCGCGTGGGCGTGGCCCGGCAGGTAGTCTGGCCCTACCGGCGCGACATCGAGCATCGCGACTGCCGGGCCTCGTGTCAACCGGACATAGCCGCTCGGCGCAAGATGGGTGATGCGATCGCCCGATGCGGGGAGTGGCGTGAATCCCAGGCGGCTGGCATAGTTGCTGAGGCTCGCGTGCGTCGGGGCGATCCCCATGGCCGCATCGTTGAAGAATGCAAGATCGCCATCTGGGTGGCTCATTGCTTCGAGCCAAATGAGCATCGGTTTCACAAGACCGTCCCATTCCTCGACCAAGTGCCGGCAAGTCTCCGGAATGGAATCGGGGTATACTCTCGACAGATTTATGAGATCCAGAAGATCTTCCAGAGCGAGGGCGTGATACATCGGGCTTCGTTCGAAGTGGCCGCCATCGGGAAGGATCTGTTCCGGAACCTCGCGTCTGAGAATCGCCAACCCTCGCTTGAGCCACTCCTCGGCCTCCTCGCCTTCGAAGAATAACCCGGCGAATATCAATGCCTTGGCATTGGTGAAAAGATGATTGCCAAGAATGTGGGTCTCCAGGCGGCGGCTGAGCCAGCGCGCCTGGATGGCCAGGCTGTCCCGGAGACCGGTATCTCCGCCCTCCCGCTGGAGCGCCCATTTGACCCAATTCACGATGCGCCGGGAAGTCGGGTACGGCTCCCAACCGGTCCCCTGTCCGGGGGGATTGCTCCTGATCCACTCCGCGAGCAGGGCGGTATGCCAAGTGCTCCGTTTATGAGACGCCAGGGCATTGAGGTCATCGAAGTAATGGAGGTTGTATCGCCAGAGCTTCTCACGGCCCGGATTGTCCCAGCCTTCGGCGCCGAGATCGCCCGGCTCATTGAGAAACCGGAACTGTTGTGGTCCCGCCATGCTCGCGGGGTATTCGGGAGTGGGTGTGAGGCTGTGGTGCACCGGGCGGCGGGGCGGCGCCGGTCGCAGGTCCGGCCGGGGTCGAAACAACCGGAACCACACCCGTCCGTACAATTGGACGGGCCTCAGGTGGCGCACTGTGTGCCAGAGGCGCCCGAGGCCTCCGCTCATACCTTGGAGCCATAGAGACCGAGCAACACCTCCACGATCCGCTTTCCGGCCTTGCCGTCCCAGAGATCCGGAATGGCCCCCTGCTTCCAGGCACCATCGAAGAGCTGATTCAACACCGGTCGCAGTGCACCCGGATCCGTCCCGACCAGAACATTGGTGCCCATCGTGACGGTTTCGGGGCGTTCGGTGGTGTCACGAAGTGTCAGGCAGGGAACTCCCATCACCGTGGTCTCTTCGGTCACACCACCAGAGTCAGTGATTACGGCCTTGGCATGGCGCGCCAAATGGATGAACGGGAGGTACGGTTGCGGCTCGACCAACTTCAGGTTGGCCGGAATCTTGATGCCGTCAAGATTCTTGAGCGTTCGCGGATGGACCGGAAATACGACCGGCAGCTCTCTGCAGGCGGTGCCGATCGAAGAAAGCATCGCCTTGAGTTGCTCCGGGTTGTCGACATTTCCGGGCCGGTGCAAAGTCATCAGGAAGTAACCACCCGGTTCCAAGGCCAGCTCATCCCAGAAAGGCGGAGGGGTGGTGCGGTGGAGGTTGGCCAGAAGCGTGTCGATCATGGTGTTACCAACGAAGAATATCTGCTCGTCGGTGGCACCAGCATTCTTGAGATTCTGGTTCGCGGCCTCGCTGGTGGTGAAGAAAAGGTTGGTGATCGCGTCGGTCACCACCCGGTTGATCTCTTCCGGCATGCTCCAGTCGCCTGAGCGGATTCCGGCCTCCACATGGCCGACCTTCACCCCCATCTTGCGGGCGGTTATGGTGCACGCCATGGTGGAAGTCACGTCGCCCACGACCAGACATAGGTCACTCAGGCGATCGCGCAGGACCGCCTCATATCTGACCATGATGGCGGCAGTCTGCTCGGCCTGGGTGCCTGAGCCCACTTCAAGATTGATGTCCGGCGCGGGAATGTTGAGTTGGACGAAAAATTCGCCTGACATCTTGGCGTCGTAGTGCTGGCCGGTATGAATCAGGCGGTACTGGATGCCCTGTTCGGCAGCCCGGGAGGCGTTCAGCGCATGAATTATTGGCGCAATTTTCATGAAATTGGGGCGAGCGCCAGCAATGATGTCGATCAGTACCCCGGCAGCAGGTTCGCTCATCGGAGCGCCGCCGCGACCGCAAGAGTGGCCTGGCTCACTTCCATGATGTCCGCGAAGGCGATGGGTGGCGCGGTTGATCCCTGCCGCACCGCTGCCACGAAGGCGGCCGCACAGTGACGCTGTCCCTTGTCCTGTCGCCAGAGATTGAATCTCTTGAAGCCGGGCCAGCCGAAGGCGGAGAGACGACGAAAGTTGTCAAGTTGCAGGATGCGGCCGGCGGTGAAGATCTCCAGACGCTCCTTGGCAAACGACTTGTGGCCGTTGGCCAGGTAGTGAATGGTACCGAGGGAGCCATCTTCGAAGCGCAACGTGATCGTCGCCACGTCACCGATGGTCTGCCCACCAGGACCGTCCTGGAGTGCGCTCGCCTCGACATCCCGGATCGGGGATCGCGCGAGAAAGCGCAGCAGGTCGATGAAATGGCATGCCTCCCCGACGATGCGGCCTCCGCCGACCGCTGGATCCTGAGTCCAGTGATTGCGCGGAATCGCCCCCGCATTGACGGTCATGACCATGACCTTGGGCTGGGAAATCCCCTCCAAGAGCCCTGAGATACGCCGTATCTGCGGCGCAAAGCGCCGGTTGAATCCGACCATCAGGATGCGGTCACCCTTCGTCTCCCAAGCAGTGCGAACACGCTCCAGCTCTTCGACAGACAGCGCCAGTGGCTTCTCGACGAACACATGCTTCCCCGCGTCGAGCGCTGCCACGGTCAGTGCCGCGTGGCTGTCGTGCCGAGTCGAGATGACGACTGCTTCAACGCGGGGGTCGTCGAGCAGCTGTTGAGTGTCGGTGGTGGTCGACTGGAATCCGAACTTTCGTGCCGCATGCAGTCCCGTCACTCCGGTACTGGACGCCACGCTCAGGAGCTGCGCGCCGGATGCCTTGAACGCTGGTATCAGCACGGCCGTGGCGTAATTGCCGGAACCGATGAATCCGAGCGACGCCCCTCCCGGAGGGGTGGTCGCCGGCGCCAGCGGAACCGTGGCGATACGGCGACCGGAACCGGAATGCTCATCCGTTCCGGAGTACCGGAGGACGATGCCGAGCGAGGGGGCTTCTCCGGTTACCAAGGCATAGGCGGCTTCGGCCTGATCGATCTCGAAGCGGTGGGAAACGAGGCTCCGGGTGTCAACCTTGTCTTCGGCCAGCATGTCCAGGACCGCTTCGAAGTTGCGCTGCTCAGTCCAGCGGACCAAACCGGGGGGATAGTCCACTCCCTGTTGCTCATAGGCGGGGTCGTATCGCCCGGGACCGTAGGAACACGACACCTGAAAGGACAGCTCCTTCTCGTAGAAGTCCGCTCGCGACAGCTCCAACCCTGCGACCCCGACCAGCACGATGCGGCCCCGTTTGCGGCACATGATGGCCGCCTGATGGACCGGCTCGTTGCTGCTGGTGGAGGCCGTGATCAGGACACCGTCGACCCCGCGCCCGCGCGAGAAGGTGTTGGCCGCTGCGACCGGGTCTTCGCCGTCAGCCAGACGCACCACGGAGGCACCGAACTGCTCTGCAAGGGCAAGTTTCCGGGGGTCGAAGTCGATGCCAAGGACCCGGCAGCCCTGAGCGCGCAGCAGCTGCACCGTCATCAGCCCGATCAGACCCAGGCCGGTCACCACGAAGCTCTCGCCGAGGGTGGGTTGAATGAGGCGAATCCCCTGGAGTCCGATGGCGCCGATGACAGTGAAGACTGCCGCCTCGTCGGTGACGCGGTCGGGAATCCGGCAGCAGAGGTTTTTGGGGATCGACACCACCTCGGCATGATGGCCGTTGGACACGACCCTGTCGCCGATGGAAAACTCGGTGACTCCATCGCCAAGCCCCAGCACCTGACCGACATTGCAGTACCCCAGCGGCAACGGTTGGTCGAGCTTGTTGAACACCGCCTCGAGGGTGGGGGCGAGACCGTCGGTCCGGATCTTGTCGAGTACCTGCCGGACCTTGTCGGGTTGAGCGCGGGCCTTCCCCAGCAGTGACGACTGGCCAAAACTCACGAGCATCCGCTCAGTGCCGGCGGAAACCAGCGTGTTGGTCGTACCGACAAGGACGTGGCCACGCTTGATCGCGGGACAGGGGACCTCTGCCACTTCGGTCTTGCCGTTGCGGAGATTCTGGAGGATCTGTTTCATTGGTGTCCCGCGGTAGGGGGCAAGCAACGGCGGATCAGCTCTTCCTTGGCGGACTGCCGCGGGTAATTGATCAGGACGGCCCGGTAGATTCCCTTGAAGACGAAAAGACTGCCGGATGCCGCGCCGAGGACACCGCATTTCTCGACAAGGCGACCGATATCGTCCAGAGATCCGGCGCCTCCCAGCATGGTAATCGGCAACGCCGTCATTTCCCTCACTCTCGTCGCCAGCTCGAGGTCGTAACCCTTCATCATGCCGTCCTGGTCGATGGAGTTGACGACGATCTCGCCCGCTCCGCGTGTCCCGGCTTCGCGGAGCGAGTCCGCCAGGGTCACATTGGCAGGACGCTGGCCATTGTGGGTCCACACCTCGTAGTCGTCTCCGCGTCGCCGCACGTCAATCACCACAACGACGCTTTGACGGCCGACCTCAGCGGCGATGCTGGTGATTATGGACGGGTCCTCGACCGCAACAGAGCTGATGGCGATTTTTTCAACTCCGAGTCCGATGATTCTTCGCGCCTGGTCGGGAGTCTTGATGCCCCCGCCGTAGCATAGCGGCATCCGGCATTCCGCCGCGAGGCTGGCAATCAGGTGGAAATCCGGCTCAACGCCCCTGACGCTGGCGTCAATGTCGAGCACCACAAGCTCGTCAGCTTCCTTCTCATTGAAGATTTTCACTGCGTTGAGCGGATCACCCACGTACTTGGGTTCGTCAAAGCGAACCGTTTTTACCAGTCCTCCGTTGTGTATCAGGAGGCATGGAGTGATTCTCGGCCTCAGCATTTCAGCCCTCCGCGAAATTCTTGAGGAGCCGGGTGCCGAACTGATGGCTTTTCTCCGGGTGAAACTGGACGCCGTGGATGTTGTCTCGCCGCACGGCGGAACTGAAGTCGGCGCCGTACCTGGAGACTGCCAGGACATCCTCGGGCCGATGACACTCGAAGTAATAGGAATGGAGGAAATAGAATCTGGCGTCGGACTCGAGCCCCTGGAACAGCATGGTTGCGGTACGTGGAGTCACGTCATTCCACCCCATGTGAGGTACGGGCAGCCGCTGGGCTGACGGCCAGTCTTCCAGTGCCCTGACGCGTCCCTCGACCCAGCCAAGCCCGTGCCTGTCCCCCTCGTCACTGCCATGTGCCATCATCTGCATACCGACGCAGACCCCAAGGACCGGTACCCGCCTGTCGATCACCATTTCATCAAGGGTGGCACGCATTCCGGACTGTTCCAGTCGTTCCATCGCGTGATCGAAGGCGCCTACGCCCGGCAGAATGATTCGCGCTGCTCCGGAAAGATCTCCGGCTGTGCGGGCGGCTGTCGCCGGAATGTTGAGCCGATTGTAAACGTTGAGGAACGCCTGCACGTTGCCGAGGCCGTAGTCCACAATGGTTATCATCGCTTGCCGCCCCGCTCCAGCCCGATCAAGCGCATCACCTTGGCGCCGATGCGATAGACATCCTGCTGCGACCGGTAGTCGCGATGGGTACGGTTCGGGGCGGCGAGAAAGCCCTGGAGGTCAGCGACCGAAATGCGGAGCTTGGTTGCCACGAACTCCAGGTCGTGATGAATCGTGTCCGGGTCGTATGGCAACTCCTCGAGCCGCGTCAGTGCCTCGTTGCGGCTCATCTGGCCGGTCACTATGAGACTTGAATACTGTACCCTGCGGGTGTCATAGCCGAACTTGACGGGCAACCAGTAGCTCTCATAGAAGCGGGTGAACCGGGATTCGAAATGCTTCTGCGGGTAAGGCTGCCAGCCAAAACGCTCCTCGAGCAGGCGCATGGCATCGGCTTTCAAATAGGGGACATGATTGAGCGGCCGCACTACCTGGATGCGCTTGATGTAGCGCAACCACACCTTGTGCCTCAGTATGCTGGTGATGGGGAAGGTGACGAGGGGCCGAGTCCCGAACTTCCGGTGAATGTCGCGTAGCTGCGTGGCGTCTGACTGGTAGTACATCCATTCGAGTGGATTGCGGATGCACTCCGTCGAGTAATTGGCGCCAGTGAGGATATGGCGCACCTTGTGCTTCTCGGCAAACTGGTACATCGTGGCGAAAAACGCATGGTCCTGGGGGGTGTCGATGTGCGGCACCCCGGACTTGAAGTATGCTAGCTGCAGGTCTCGCATTTCCTCCCAGTCGATGACCGTGGTGAAGAGATCGAGGTCGAGCTCGTCGACAAGTCTCTCGATGTTGTTCACCGCTATCTGGGAGTTCCATCCCGCATCGACGTGGAAGACCAACGGCCTGAGCCCGAACTCCTCCTTGGCGAGATAGGTGAGGTAGGAGCTGTCGATCCCGCCGCTCATCCCCACAATGCAGTCGAAGTCCTTGCCCCGGCCCTCGAGCTTGATCCGGTCGATGACTTGATCCAGTTCCCGACGACCCCGGTCGTCGGTGTGCCAGTGAGGCAGGATCGTGGCAAAGAAGCCACGGCAATGGTCGCAGACGCCGTCAGCATCGAACACGATCCGGGAATCGGTCGTGTCCATGACGCAGTTGGTGCAGATCTGGTACGCGCGTTGGGTCACCTCAGTATGTCTCCGCCTGGTCCAGTAGTGCGCCTGCTGCGTCCTTGGCCGCCAGATGAGGTCGCCCCACCGGCCATTGTATTCCGATCGCCGGGTCGTTCCACAGCAGACTGCGCTCACCTTCGGGGTACCAGTACTCGGTGGTCTTGTACAGCACTTCGGCGTGGTCACTGACCACCACGAAGCCGTGGGCAAAGCCCGCGGGTATCCACAGTTGACGCTTGTTGTCGCCGGAAAGCGTTTCGCCAGTCCAGTGGCCGAAGTACGGGGAGTCGCGACGCAGATCCACCGCCACGTCGAAGATCTCTCCGCGAACCACACGCACCAGCTTTCCCTGGGGCCGGCCGACCTGGTAATGCAGGCCTCGCAGCACTCCGTGCCGTGAGCGGCTCTGATTGTCCTGCACGAAGACGCCTGTGAACCCCGTCGCCACCTGGAAGTCTCGCGCGTTGAAGCTCTCGAAAAAATGTCCCCGATCGTCCTCGAATACCTTGGGTTCGAGAACCAGCACGTCCGGCAAAGCCGTTTGTCTTGCGGTGCAGGTCATGTCGTGGTCACCGGATCAGGTTGAGGAGATACTGGCCATAATCGTTCTTTTCCAGGGGCCGGGCCAACCTCTCCACCTGGCACGCATCAATCCACCTGTTGGCCAATGCAATCTCCTCGGGGCAGGCGACCATCAAACCCTGGCGCTTCTGAATCGTGGCGATGAAGCTGGCGGCCTCCAACAGGCTGTCGTGAGTGCCTGTATCGAGCCACGCATATCCGCGGCCGAGCGTCTCGACCTTGAGCGCGCCCTGGGCCAAGTACCGGCGATTGACGTCGGTGATCTCCAGCTCGCCTCGCGCGGACGGGGCAATGCTGGCAGCAATGTCGCACACCTGATCGTCATAGAAATACAGCCCGGTCACGGCGTAGTGAGATTTCGGGGTGGCCGGCTTTTCCTCGATGCTGATGGCGTGACCGGCAGCGCCAAACTCCACGACGCCGTAGCGCTCCGGATCATGCACCCGGTAGGCAAAGACCGTGGCACCCTCGCGCCGGTCGTCCGCGCTGGCCAATTGCTTCACGAAATCGTGTCCGAAGAAGATGTTGTCGCCAAGCACCAGGGCGCTCGGCTTGCCTCCGACGAAATCCCGCCCGATCACGAACGCCTGTGCCAGCCCGTCCGGAGATGGCTGAACCGCGTATTCTATGCGCATCCCCCACTGGGAGCCGTCGCCTAGCAGTTCCGCAAATCGCAGGGTGTCGTGCGGGGTGGAGATGACCAACACTTCCCGGATCCCGGCGAGCATCAGGGTGGTGAGCGGATAATAGATCATCGGCTTGTCGTAGACGGGCATCAACTGCTTGGAAACTGCCCGGGTGACCGGATAGAGACGGGTGCCGGAACCACCGGCCAGAATGATTCCGCGACGTTCGTGCCTTGTCATGGCCGGTGCCCGGCCTTCAGCTGTTCCAGCACCTGGTCCACTCCCTGCCGCCAGTCGCGCAGTTGAACGGGAAAGGTTGTGCGCAGTCGAGTAGTTTCGAGGCGCGAATTTCCTGGGCGTGCTGCCGGGGTCGGATAGTCGGCCGAGGTGATCGCCGTGATTCCTTCGGGCGTGGCTCGGAGCGGCATACCGATCTCGTGCGCGCGGCCGATCAGATACCGGGCATAGCCATGCCAGGACGTGGTACCGGAGGCCGCCACATGATACAGCCCCCATCGGTGGTCTTCCAAGGGGGCTTGCATCATTGACGTCAGCAGAGTGGTGGTCACCTCGGCGATGAGCGCGGCGGAGGTCGGGGCGCCTTGTTGATCGGCCACCACACGGATAGTGCCTCGATCAGCTGCCAGGCGCAATATCGTCTTCAGAAAGTTGATCCCATGTGCACCCACAACCCAGCAGGTGCGCAGGATCAGATGCCTGCCCCCGGCGGCAACTACCGCCCGCTCTCCCGCCAACTTGCTGCGTCCATAGGACGACAGTGGGTTGGGGGCGTCCTGTTCGTGGTACGGGTCCTTTTTCCGGCCGTCAAACACATAGTCGGTGGAGTAATGGACGAGGAACGCGTTCAAGTCGCGCGCTTCCTCGGCGAGCACCCCGGGGGACACGCCGTTAATCAACATCGCCAGGTCGAGCTCGCTCTCGGCCCGGTCCACCGCCGTGTAGGCTGCTGCATTCAGGATTACGTGGGGGCGATGGGCGCGCACGACGGCCCGCAGCGATTCGGGATCGCTCAGGTCCGCATCGGTCCGGTCGATGGCAATCACCTGACCAAGCGGAGCGAGGGCCGTCTCCAGTTCGTGGCCGACCTGACCGGTTCGGCCGAGCAGCAGGAGGCGGCGATCCGGTCTCTCAGGAGCCATAATGCTGGCTGACCCAATTTCGATATGCACCGCTGGTAACCCCTTCGACCCACGACTGGTTATCGAGGTACCACTTCACCGTCTTGCGGATGCCGCTTTCGAAGCTCTCTTCCGGATGCCAGCCAAGTTCCCGCTCGATCTTGCGGGTATCGATGGCATAGCGCCGGTCGTGCCCCGGGCGGTCCCTCACGAAGGTCATCTGGTCGCTGTATGACCGGCCATCCGTCCGGGGTCTGTTCTCGTCCAGGATGGCGCAGATTGTCCGGACCACCTCCAGGTTGGGCCGCTCGCTCGACCCGCCGATGTTGTAGACCTCGCCGACCCGACCGGCCTCCAGTGCGCGCATGATCGCCCGGCAGTGGTCCTCGACGTACAACCAGTCCCGGACCTGCTGCCCGTCGCCGTAGATCGGAAGAGGCTTGCCGGCGACGGCATTGTGGATCACCAGCGGGATCAGCTTCTCCGGGAACTGGTAGGGACCGTAGTTGTTGCTGCAGTTGGTGGTCACCACCGGGAGTCCGTAGGTGTGATGCCAGGACCGGACCAGATGATCGCTGGCTGCCTTGCTCGCCGAGTAGGGGGAGTTGGGCTGGTATGCGGTCTTCTCCGAGAATGGCGCGTCGGTCGGTGCCAGAGAGCCGTACACTTCGTCGGTGGAGACGTGGACGAAACGAAACCCCGGCCGCCGGTCGTCGGGCAATTCGCTCCACCAGGCCCGTACGCTCTCGAGGAGATTGAAGGTGCCGACCACATTGGTCTGGATGAAGTCGCCCGGACCATGGATTGAGCGATCCACATGGGATTCGGCCGCGAAGTTCACGATGGCGCGGGGTTGGTGCGTGGAAAGCAGTCGGCCGAGGAGTTCTCGATCGCCGATGTCCCCCTGCACGAAGTGATGTCTGGCATCGCCGGTCAGGGTCGCCAAATTCGCCAGGTTCCCGGCATAGGTGAGCTTGTCCACGTTCACGATGGACTCACCAGTGCCCGCCAACCAGGCGTGAACGAAATTGCTGCCGATGAAACCGGCACAGCCGGTGGCGAGAATCATGGCAGCACCCCGCCGGCATCGTCGATGAATCTGGCACGCTCACCGTGGGCCATCGCCAGGTACCTCTTGTACACGGAATGGGCGTCCCGGGAAATCTCCCAATGACGACGACTGGGCAGCGTGTCGGTGGTTGCGTGGCCGTGGTGCTGAACCACGAAGCGGGGGTCGTAGTAGACCATCTGGTTGATTCTCCTGAGTTGTTCCGACAGAAAGAACTCCTCCTGCATCATGAAAGTTGGAGCGCAGAGTCGACGGAAGTGCCGGAAGAATATCGGGCCGAGAAGGTAGCAGGCCCCATATCCCTGCTCGATGGGTCCGGGCGAGGTGTGGTACCCGCTATCCACGGCGTTCTCCTTCCGGGCTGTGAAGCGCCTGGTCAGGCGTGCGCCGAGCTTCACCAGCCGCGCTGTCGCGAACGACGAGAAATAGGCATCCCAGATCAATTTGCGAACCGGTCCTATCGGAGCAAGGACGTGCGGGTTCTGGTGGACCCCCTCTGGGGTTACGAGGTCGGGGGCTACCACGGCCCAGACGTCGAAGATGTCCCCGTGACGTTCGACGGAATCAGCGAAATCAGGCGGAAAAATCAGGTCGTTGTTGCCGACCGCAACGTATAGGAGGTCCGGGAATCTGGTGCGCAGGTGAGCGATGCCCATGTTCAGTCCCGGGAAATAACCCACGTTGTCGTCATTGAGCACCAGCTCGACGCCGGGGTACTCGCGGGCAATGGAGCGGAGAGCCTGCACATCATCGGGGTGTGACCTGTTGTCGACGACGACGACCGGGACGCGCGAATCGTTCCCGCCCGAACGGAGCGACGCAATGGCCGCCCTGGTCACGGTGGAGTTGTTGTAGTTGGTGCAGACGAAGCCGAGGCGAGTCATGCGCCTTCCCTGCATGGCCCGCTACGGCGGGCAAAATAATCCACAATCCCCCGGATCACCGCCCTGTAACTCCGCAGTGGTTCACGATCAAACACCACGATAAACGGCAGCAGAAGAAGTTGCAGGATGCCGAGTTTGACGATGAAAATGGGAAACCTCCACAAGTGCCGCTCGGCAAGGTACAGATAATTGCGGTACATGTAATAACGCCGGGCGGGGGAATGCCGAGCATAGAAAGGCCGAACCCAGGCGGGCAGGGCGATCGCTTCGCCGAGTTGATGTTGCATCACTGCACCGGGCACCAGCACAATATCGTGGCCGGCGCGCTGGACCCTGAGGGAAAAGTCGAAATCGACGCAGTCAATGAACAGTTTCTCGTCGTAAAGACCGATCTCGTCGAAAAGCCCGACACGGACGAGATTGCCGGACGTGATTGCATATGTCACGCGGCGGGGTGCCGTCTGACTGGCCCGTTCGTCGCGTCTGGGAGTAAGGCAGACAGAGTCGGCCCGTTCTGCAATGACTGCATCGTAGGCCCGAAGCATGCCCGGATCTATGACACTGTCCTGATCCATGGTCAAGAGCCAATCACAACCCATTTTCCGGGCGAGCGCGACACCCTGATTCAGGGCGTAGCCGATGCCTCGATTGCTGCCAAGGCGCACCACCGAGACGCCGCTCTCCTGTTCGATCGTCGACAGGATATTGAGCGACTCAATGCCGGAGCCGTTGTCGACTATGTGCACATGGCATACCCGCTTGAGGAGCGCGTGAACCGTCTTCGACAGCTGGTCCAGGCCGTTGTAGCTGACAACGACAGCCAGAGTGCGGTTACGGATCATTCGTTGAGTCTCATGATGGTCTTAGCAACGCACAATAACCGGAAATCACAGCGCGTCGTGCGTGCCGAAATCGCGGCCGCCATGACTGAGGAAGTACGCGGGCTACAAGGGCAACAGCGGGAGCGCCCAGTCCTGAAAGGTGTCACAGGCATTCCACCTTGCTCTGCGGGACGCACTGGTGCGCTGCGGCGTCAATCGCTGCTGCCGGAATACCGAAGCCCTTCTGAAACGTTGACAAATACGGCAACAGTCCGACAAAAAACAGAAAATCGAAGGAGCCGAAATACGGATTGGAATATGCTCCAAGCAGCAATGACAAGAACGCAACAACCAGGCCGAACGGAATTGCCGAGCGTGCTTGATGTTCTCTGAGGGTCGTGATGACCAGGCAAAGATAGCTGAACACGAGAGTGGCGAGGATCGCCGTCCCGATGAAGCCAAGGTTGAAGAGCAGCTTGTGGTAAGTGAGTTCGTAGGTCCACGGACGCTGCTCGCTGCGCGAATACCCGGCATAGGCCCCGAATCCTGATCCGAGAAAAGGCGCTTCCTTGAAGCCGCCTATAAGATAGGGCTTTTGAAGCGACCGCTCGTCCTGGGCCGAGAAGGCCTCCTGAATGCGACCAACGACACTGGTTTCCGAACGCTCAGGCTGAACTGCCACGACGCCGACAGCGGTGACTGCAGTGCTAGTCCAGGCGATCAGCAGAATGCGGCCGCGCCTCGAAAAATGGGCAAAATGGCGCGTGACCAATGCCAGAGTGATTATCACGACCGGCGTGATGGCGAACACCAGCCAGAGGGCGCGTCGACCGGAGGCAGCCACGAGAATCACGGACAGCAAGAGAGACAGTCTTGTGAGTCTGGGAAGACCTGCAGCAGGTTCGGTGCGGAGCACCGAGGTCACCAAATAAGGAGCGATCAGGAACATTGAGCCGATGTTCTGGCTGCTGATCTGTATGTATCCGTCGTAGATCCCAACGTTAAGCTCGAGTGCCGTGCGAAGTGAGAATGGAATCAGATTCAGCCCGAAGTAGGCGTCCGCGATCCCGGCGAAGTTGAGCAACGGAATCAAGAGCCCCGACAGGACAAACGCCCGGTGCATCAGAGCCAGCGTCTGTCCGGTCCGGAGCAGGGAATAGAGCAGGACGAAGGCGGCACTCCAGACGACATACAATCTCGCAGCATCGAAGACGCCCTGGTTGTAGGTGCCAGGATTGAACAGGCCGATCAGAGACCATACAAGGCCCGCGAACGAAATGATCAGGTAGAACGTCAAGAGCCGCACGTGCACTAACAGGCGATGCGCACGGGCAATGTCCACGGAGGCCGTGGCAAGAAAGGCGACCAGGAAGCACAGCTTCAGAACGATGAAAGCCTGAACGAATGTCATCATCGAGACGATGAACAACACTGCCGGCACAGCCGAGAGTGATCGATGCGGAGCGTTGTCGTTACTCATCTGCGCTGGTCCGGATGCAGACAAGTTCCGCGAAGTCGTACTGCGCGGTGCTCTCGGGTGCCGAGTTCCGTGCCAGTTGCCTTGCGGCAGCGCGATCCTGGCTGTTCGTGCGAATCCCCCTGCGCCTGATGCGAAACGATTCAGTCGCCGTCCAGAGACGGGTAAGAGGCCGTTGCCGCACGCTGAAGCCGGTCTCGGCAAGGGTGGCTGTCAGCTGGCGCATCGATGGAATCGACAGGTGGCGAGGAGCCTCAAGTCCGCGCCAGTCGTCGCCGAAGTGCTGCCTCATGGAACTGGTGGCATTGGGAAGCGACAACAGCAGAATGCCGCCCGGCCTCAGTGCCTCCGCGATGGAGGCAAGCATGTCGAGCGGGTTCTGGACATGCTCAAGGACATGAGAACATATGACGCAGTCGATTTCACCGCGAAGCTCACCCAGTCGGGCATAGGAACCCTCCAGGACTACTCCGCCCGTCCTGACGCGGGAAACCTGAGCGGCGGCTGGGTCGAGTTCGATGCCGATTGCTTCCCAGCCGAGTTGTCCGGCCATGACCAGCATGTCTCCGTTGCCGCACCCGAGATCAACAAGCCTGCCTGGGGTAAGCTTTGCCAGTTCGGCAAGCTGGAACGGTTCGACCAGATGCGGTCGGAGCGGCAGTAGCATCCCTCGCAGCCAGGAGGGAAGATGAAGTCGGGGGCGAACATCGACCCGCAGTTCGTGCGCCCAGAATTCATTGACCAGATGATCCTTTGCTCGCTGCACAAGGGAGGATTGGGCCGCGTGCCTGTGAGTGTAGTACCTGGCGTATGCCAGGCCGATGGTAGTAGGGGTGGGACGCGGATCAAGGTAGAGCGACGCGCATTGAGCACAGGCCCAATATGTCCATTTGCCCGGCGCGCAATAGAAGGACCAGTCCTGCACGTCCGCATGGGCCAGGTCGCGTTCGCGCGATTGGCAATACGGGCACCGATCAACCGCCTCGAGGCCTTCCTCGGGCCATGGCAAATCGATCTGGGATCTGTCTGCGGGGTCGCGGGGCATCATCGAGAGCCGATCCATGACAGTATCGAGGATCGTTCGGACTTGGCGAGGACCAACATCCAAGCCTGAACGAGGAATGCTGTGAGGAGTAGGGATACAAGGAATATTCTGGGCATCAGGCGGGGAACCAGCAACGGGATTGTCATTGCTCCGGCAGCCAGCCCGATGCCTGCTGTCATGCGGCTGAGGAGCGGCGCGCTGCCGTTGAGGAGTCGGCCTGAAATCCAGAACAGCAAGATGGCGTCGACTAACACGCGACCGGTCCAAACGACGGCGGCACCAATGATGCCGTGGTGCTCAATGGCCCACCAGAGAGCGGGCAGGTAGATGGGAAGCTCCAGCAGGTGCAGCTTGGCGCTCAGGTCCGGGCGTCCGACGCCTTGCACGAGCGTCGCCGCGACTTGCGCTACGGCATTGACGAAGACACCGATGGCCAGGATTTGCAACACCAGCGAACTGTGACGGGCAAACTCGCTTCCCAACCACCACTGCAATCCCTCATGGGCAAAGCCGATGATGAACAAGCAGACCGGAAACAACAGCAGCGCGATGTACTTCGTGCCGCGAATGAAAAGACGAACGAGTTCTTCACGATTGTGCCGATGACTTGCGGCAAAGGCCGGAAACAGAACGCCCAGGATCGCGCCGGGCACTATCAGAAACTTCGTCACCATTTCATATGGTGTGGCATAATAGGCCACTGCGGCAATTGAGAGCGTCGCGCCGATCACGAAACGGTCCAGATAGACCATCAGCGGGCCAACGACGTTCGTCACCGTCATCCAGGCGCCGAACCGGAACAGCGGCCGGATCTCCGCGAACTGCCCAACAACTCCCCGTGGAATCGGCGGCATGAGAGGCCGACAGGCCCAATAGTACGCCCCGCCGGCCAGCAGCCGTCCCAGCACCAGCGCTGCGGTTACCCACCCCAGATTCCGCGAAAATGGAAGCACCGCCAGTGGCGCCACGAAGGTGTAGATCCCCATCGGCACCCGGATGATGTTCAGGGTTCCGAAACGGTGGAATGCGGTCAGGATGCCCACCAGCCCCGCGGTGACCACCACCATGGGGAGGCCGACGGCAAGAAGGTAGAAGGCGCGGAGTGTCTCGATTTGCAGAGGACCGGGGATCTTGAGTACCGAATGCACCAGCCACGGGGCGATGAACGACACGACTCCGGTTCCCACCAATCCCAGCGCGACCATCAAGGCGAGCGCTGCCCAGACCAATGGCGGAGCGACCTTGTCGCGCCCTGCACTGATCCGTTCCGACACCACTTGGGTCAGCGCCCGGCTCAACCCGAAGTCGAAGAGGCTGAAATACCCGATGACCATCCACGCGATGGTTAGCACCCCGAACCGTTCCGTTCCGAGTCCGCGAATGAGCAACGGAATGGCGACCAACGCGGCGAGAAAGGGGACCCCTTGACCGAGGAGATTGTAGACACTGTGGCGAGCGAGACGGCTGCCGGAAAATGACGTCATGTCAGGAGTGTTTGTCGCCGCGAAACCGATGCCACTCCTGCTTCAACAAGGCCAATTCCGGGTCAACGCCGGCCGCGGCGTTCCGAAGCCAATTCTCCTGCATTATCACGACGAGGAGGCTGATGACCAGGGCGACGCCAGTTCCGAGCACGAGAATGAGCCCCCGGAGCCGTGCATCGGGGCGCGCAGCCAGGATCGGTGGATCGATGACGGTAATCACTGGTGTGTCCCGCACCTCTCGGATCCGGTTCTCCTCGTACTGCTGGGCCAGCGAGGTGACGACCTGCTGCTGGAGTTGCACATCACGCTGGAGCCGGTCTTGCTGGAACTGGAGGGCGGCCGAGGAATTGAACTGCCTGTTGTTCTCGAGAAACCGCTGGAGCGAGTCCTCCGCCGCGCGCAAGGCCCGCTTGGCGTCGGCGAGCCGGGCCTGGGTAAAGCGCCTCTCTTCTCTGGCTTGGCTTTGTCTGGTGACAAGGTTGAAGTTGTTCAGCCCGGTGAGCAAGCGATCGGCAATTGAGAACGAAACATGCCGCGATGTCGTGCGGACATTGACGGTGACCACGCCGGTGGTACGGATGGCTACCGACGTCGATATGACGTCCTTGCGCAAGGCCCGCAGGGTCTTGTCGGTGGCAACAGGGCCCGGCTTCGACCGGATTTTGAGAAACTCGGCAAGCGGGAGCGATTCAGAGCTGTCTGCATCCACGAAAAAACTGTCTGTTGCTATTGGACCAAGGATCTCGCGCGTAGTCAGCAGGTCAGCATAGAGTTGCGGCGACTGCTCACCACCCCCGAGGGAACCGAGATTGATGCCGAACTGGCCCGCCAGGCTTGCCAATCCAGCCCGGCTCTGGTCCGACTGCGATTGGGGGAGGAATGTAAAAGTTGTGGTGTAGGTTGTCTGGCGCATCAATGCGAGCCCCATGGACAATACGATTCCGACGCATGTCACGATAGCGATGAATCGCCTCCGGCGCAGCACCACCGCGGCCAACCACAGCACGGAGATACCGCCGTCCTCAGAGGACTGACCCGGTGCGCTGGGCTGTGGCTGGCTGCGCGAGGAGGCGTCGGTCATGAACCTTGAGCGTTTGTAGGAAGTGTGACTGCCAAATCAAGCGCCCGCCGCCAGCGATGGGTCTCGACACGCAGTATCCCGAAGGACTGCTTCTCTACGGACTCGGACGGCGGACCAGCTTCCAGCCCTGTCAGGGCAAGCTCACTGCGAGCCGAGCAAAAACGACTGACCATATCCAGGCCCTGAGCCGAGGTGAGGACACCATCCTTCGGGCGGATCCAATGATCAGCTCCGAAGAAATGGAGAACCTCCGGCTGGGCGGGATAAATCGCCGAAAAAATACCGGACATGGAGGCCTCACCTGAAGGGTTGACTGGCAATTTATGATGAACATAGGGAGCACTGGCAGCTTGTCAACATAAAGCCGCCTCCCACCCCCCAACCCCCTCCCCGCTTGACCCGGCCGCCTGCCGGGGCGTACCATTCCCCTTCTCACCAACGATCGGCACACCCGGGACCATGAGCTTCGACGACATCAAGGACCACCTCGACCGGCTCTTTGCCGCCCGCTCGACCCACGGCTCGCGCGAACAGGCCGCCGGCCTCCGCGCCGCGCTGGTCGAGTTCAAGGTCGCCCTCGGCGAACTCCAGGCCGCCCTGGCCCGCACCGAACGCGAGCTCGACACCATACAGCGCGAACTCGCCGACACCGAGCGGCGCGGCGCCCTGGCCGAGGGGATCGGTGACACCGAGACCGCGACCGTGGCAGCCGAGTATGCCGCCCGGCTCAGGACCCGGGTCGACCTGCTGCAACGCAAGCTCCTGGTCCAGCGCGACGAGGTCCACATCGCCGACCGGGAGTACGAGGCCACCAAGGCGCAGTTTTTCCGCGCCGATCACGGTCTCCCGCCGGCACCGCCAGCATCGCTCGACTCCCTCGATGACAACTCCCCCGACCCGCACCTCGACCGCCGCGCCAGAGAAGCAGCAGTCGAGGCCCAACTCGCCCACCTCAAGAGGCAACTCGGACGGGATTCCACGTGAACGCTCCCAGCAAATCGACCGGTTTCTTCGGCCACCCCATCGGGCTCGGCACCCTCTTCGCCACCGAAATGTGGGAGCGCTTCTCCTACTACGGCCTCCGCCCGCTGCTGATCCTCTTCATGTCGGCCGCACTGCTCGACGGCGGCTTCGGACTCGACCGCACCCAGGCCGCGGCGATCGTGGGGATCTATGCCGCCAGCGTCTACCTCGCCTCGCTCCCCGGCGGCTGGATCGCCGACCGATGGCTGGGACTCAGGCGCGCCATCTGGTGGGGTGCCCTGCTGATCACCTCGGGCCACCTCTCGATCGGACTGAGCGGCATGGCGGGGCAGGGCACCGCCGGCAAGGTCGCCTTCTTCGCCGGACTCACCCTGATCGTGCTCGGCACCGGCCTCCTCAAGCCCAACATCTCGGCAATCGTCGGCGACCTCTATCCTGAGGGGGGGGCACGGCGGGACGCCGGCTTCTCGATCTTCTACATGGGGATCAACCTCGGCGCCTTCCTCGGCCAGCTCGTCACCGGCTTCCTCGGCGAACAGGTCGGCTGGCACTGGGGCTTCGGCGCCGCCGGCGTCGGGATGTTCCTCGGCCTGGTGTCGTTCCACATCTTCTCCCCGCGCACCCTCGGCGATCTCGGCGCCGACATCGTCCGCGATCCCGATCCGGCGGTGCAGGCCCGGCGCGAGAGCCGCGTCAAGCAGATCACCTTCGGTGCCGTCGCCCTGGTCGTTGCAATCTTCGCCGCGGCTGCGGGCGGGGTGCTCACGCTCGATCCGGTCGCCATCGGCACCAACATGACCGCCGTGCTGGTGGGGCTGGCGGTGGTGTTCTTCGTGACCGTCTTCATGGACCGCTCGCTGGTCTCCCAGGAACGGAAACAGGTGCTGGTGATCCTGGTGCTGTTCATCTTCGCCTCGATTTTCTGGGCCGCCTTCGAACAGGCGCCGACCTCGCTCAATCTCTTCGCCCGCGACTTCACCGACCGGATGGTGGGCGGTTGGGAGATTCCGGCCACCTGGTTCCAGTCGGTCAACTCGTTCTTCATCATCCTGCTCGCACCGGTATTCGCGGCGATCTGGACCAGCATGGGGAAGAGCGGCAACGAACTCTCCTCTCCCGCCAAGTTCACGCTGGGCCTGGTCTTCGCCGGCGTCGGCTTCGCGATGATGATCATCCCCGCCAACGCGATCGTCGCCAGCGGCGGCACCGTGCTGGTGGCACCGTGGTGGCTGGTCGGCTCCTACTTCCTGCAGACCGCCGGCGAACTCTCGCTCAGTCCGGTCGGGCTGTCGTCGATGACCAAGCTGTCGCCCCGCAAGTACATGGGGCAGATGATGGGGATCTGGTTCGTCGCCGCCTCGGTCGGCAATCTGATCGCCGGGTTGGTGGGCGGCCGGGTCGATCCCGAAGCGCTGGAGCAGACCCCGCAACTGTTCACCTACACCAGCGTGGCGCTGTTCGGCTCTGCGGTCGTGCTGGCGCTGATGATCAGGCCGATCCGGAGGATGCTGGAGCGAGACTAAAGAGAGAAGGAGAGAAGGAGAGAAAGAGAGAAAGAGTGCACCCTCGTCCCGACCGTAGGGAGGGACCTCGGCAGGTGCCACCTGCTGGGGGCTGGCGAGTCCGAGCTGGTGGTGATTGCCGAGGTCCCTCCCTACGGTCGGGACGAGGGGTGATGTTGACAAATCAACTAACGTTGATGTATCCTTGAATTATGGGTTCCGTCACCGCCTCCCCCTCGCTCGCCCGGCTGGCTCAGCTGGCCCATGCGCTGTCCGACCAGACCCGCCTGGGGATTCTGGCCCAGCTCCGGGGCGGCGAGCGCTGCGTCTGCGAGCTGACGGCCGACCTGGAGGCGGCGCAGAGCCGTCTGTCGTTCCACCTGAGGGTGTTGCGGGAGGCAGGGCTGGTGACCGACCGCCGGGAGGGGCGCTGGAGCTTCTACGCCATCGTTCCCGGCGCCCTGGATGAGTTGGTTGAAGAGATTGCGACTTTGCGCGCCCGGTCCGACGACCTGCCGGTGCGTGAGGGATGTTGCGGGTAGGGTCGTTTTTTTTGGCCTTTATGTATCAACTATTTTTGATGGAGACAGAGATGACCACCGAACTCACCAGTCTGGTTCGCGAGAAGTACGGCGAGGCCGCCCGCCGAGCTGCCGCAGGCAGCAAGGCCGGCTGCTGCGGCACCGGGACATCGTGCGGCGCCGATCCGATCACTACCGACCTCTACGCCGCCGAACAGATCGCCACCCTGCCGCCGCTGGCAGTGGCCGTCTCGCTCGGCTGCGGCAATCCGACGGCGCTCGCCGAGCTCAGTGCCGGCGAAGTGGTGCTCGACCTCGGTTCGGGGGGGGGGATCGACGTGCTCCTCTCCGCTCGGCGCGTGGGCCCCGAGGGCAAGGCATACGGTCTCGACATGACCGACGACATGCTGGCGATCGCCCGGCAGAACCAGGCCGCAGCCCGGGTGACCAACGCCGAGTTCCTGAAGGGGACGATCGACGCCATTCCGCTGCCCGATGCGTCAGTGGATGTGATCATCTCCAACTGCGTCATCAACTTGGCAGCCGACAAGCGGCGGGTGCTGGCAGAGGCGTTTCGGGTACTCCGTCCCGGAGGCCGCTTCGCGGTGACCGACGTGGTGACGCGCGGTGAACTGCCGGCGGCGGTGCGCGATTCGCTGGCGCTGTGGACCGGCTGCGTGGCCGGTGCACTCGACGCGGACGAGTTCGTCGCCGAACTCAGCGCTGTCGGGTTCGTGGAGCCGTCGGTCGAATCGGTGCGTGAGTATCGCGGTGCCGATGCCGAGGCGATCCTCACCGACGCCGGTCTCGATGGCGCAGCCCTGGCCCAGGCGATCGAGGGGAAGGTCTTCAGCGCCTTCGTGCGCGCGAGGAAGCCGGTCGCCGGGTGACAGTCAGACCTGCCGCACCGCTCCGCGTCCTGGTGCTCTGCACCGCCAACTCGGCCCGGAGTCAGCTCGCCGAGGCGTTGCTGACGCATCGTGGTGGTGACTTGATCGTGGCGGCGAGTGCCGGATCAGAGCCGGGAGCGATGGTTCACCCGCTGGCGGTGGCGGTGCTGGCCGAGCGCGGGATTGTCTGGGAGGGCAAGCGCCCGAAGGGGATCGAGGAAGTCCAGGACGCTTCGTGGGACCTGGTGATCACCGTCTGCGACGCGGCGCGCGATGCCTGTCCGGTGCTTCCCGGCGCCACGATGGTGCACTGGGGAATGGCAGACCCAGCTCGCGCCGATCCGGCCGATCAGCGCGAGGCGTTTAGACGCACGGCCGAGCAACTCGACCGGCGAGTGCAGCGACTGCTGGCCCTGCCACTGGTGACTATGGATGGAGAGACACTCGGCGCTGCCGCGGCCGCGATCCATTTGCAGGAGTGAACCCCTCGTCCCGACCGTAGGGAGGGACCTCGGCAATCACCACCAGCTCGGACTCGCCAGCCCCCAGCAGGTGGCACCTGCCGAGGTCCCTCCCTACGGTCGGGACGAGGGTGCTCTCTTTCTCTCCTTCTCTCCTTCTCTCCTTCTCTCCTTCTCTCCTTCTCTCCTTCTCTCTTTTACTCGCGCCGACCGGCGCGAGTCGGGTACGCCACATCGACCGGCGGATCGCCATTCGGCCAATCGTCTGCCTTCCGGGCAAAGTCGGGCCGGGGTCGGGAAACCACGTACTGGGCGACGTCGAGCGCGTCGGCGTCACTCAGTGACCCGGGCATGTCGAACGGCATGTTGGCCTTGATGAAGCCGGCCGCGGTGCGGATCCTGGCCATCCCGGCGCCGATGTTGAACGAGCGATCGCCCCAGGTCGGTGGCGCGATGGGGGTTCCCTCGCCGTCGGCGCCATGGCAGCGGGCGCATTGCTGTGCCCAGATCTCCGCGCCGCGCACGGTGTCGCCGGTTGCCACCGGCGGCTTGGGGAGGCCCTGACCCGGCACGGTGTCGCCCACTGCAATGCCGCGCGAGATCCAGGCGAAGTAGTTGATCATGTCGATCATCGCAGGATCGTCTAGTGCCAGGCCACGACCGTTCATCGAGCGTTCGAAACAGCCGTTGATCCGCTCTTCCAGCCGGAAGACCCGCGCAGCGCGTGCGTTGTATTGCGGAAAACGGGCGTAGACGCCGGTCCACGGCGTCGAGTTGGGCCGGGTGCCGCGATCGAGATGGCACGAGGTGCAGCGGAGGTCGTTGCCGACGTGGTCGGGGAGCGAGTCTGCGGTGGCCTCGAGCAGCGCCAGCCCGCGAGTGATGCTCGCCCCCACCACACCGTCGGGAATGCCGTCTAGCGGAGAAGTCTTGGGGGGGGGAGGCAGCACTGACTCGCGATCGGCCGGAGTGCCGCAGGCCGTCGCCATGATCAGGATGAGTGCAGAGAGCAGATATCGTCGCATGGTCAATTGATCACGCTGTAGGCGCAACCCCGTTCCTGGGCCATCGCAGCAGCTGCCACCACTGCCGGCACCAGCACCACGCCGGGCAGAAACGAGGCGATCAGGTCGGCCCGCACGGCATTGAGGTCTTCGTTCGGTTGGCGGGCCAACTGCGCCGAGAGAAAGCGGAGGACGTTGTTGCAGAACAGGAAAATGGCGCCTCGGCGCTGCAGGGCGGGGACTGCCACGCTGGTCCAGGGATCGCCCAGTGTCTCGCTGGCGAAGATGTTGCGGGTGGCGAAGGTGCCGGTGCCCGGATCATTGACCCTGCTGCGTTCACCGAGCCCGTAGCGGGCCCAGGCGGCATCGCTGAGCGCAATCGGGGCCGCGGCGCCGTGAAGTGCCAGCACGGCCTGTACCTGGTCCGGTTTGGCGCCGTGCTCGAGGGTGACGGCATCGAGATAGTTGCGGGCGCGCCGGAGGGCCACCGCCTCGCCAAGGGTCTTGACGTCGAAGACGATACGATGGCGCCCGGTCAGTCGCTCCAGCCAGCGATGATCGAAATCTTCAGGTTCGGTCGCGATGTCGGCCATCATGCCGCTCCCAGGACATAGCTGCAGCCGCGTGACTGGGCCATTTCAATCGCGGCGACCATCGCCGGAACGACGGTGACTCCCGGGAGGATGCCGGCCCGGAGGTCGGCGTAAACGTCGTCCGCGAGCCGCCCGGAATCGGCACCGGCCAGGTCGCGGCTGACGCGCCGCAGGGTGTTGTTGCAGACGATCACCACCGCGTCGCGGGCCTGAACCGTGGCGAGGGTGGGCCGTGCCGGATCGTCGTGGACGCGCAGGGTGTTGCGGAGCGAAGGCGCCCGGGTCACCGGGTCGGTGACCGAGACCACGTCCCCGATGCCGTAGCGGTTCCACCGTTCGTCATCGACGACGGCAGCCCACGCTGTGCCGTGCAATCCGATCACCACCAGCGTGTCGGCGGGCTTCGCTCCATAGCCCGACTCCATCGCGTCGAGATAGCGGGTGGGATATCCGAAAACCTCGGTGCCGCCGAGCCCCTTGGTGTCGAATACCAGTTGGTGTTTGCGGTTGAGACGCTTCAGCCAGCTGTGGTCCCAGTCATCCGGCCCGGTTGCAGGCCGTGCCGGACGGGGTGCCGCCGTACCGATTCCCGGAATGGTGAGGGCCGCGCCAGCCATGGCCAGGGTGCCGATGAAGTGGCGGCGGGGCGGCAGAGATTCAGGATGCGGCATGGCGACTCCGGCGGATTTGGGTCAGCGGTGTCAGATCACCGTGGTATCTTCCGTGAGGGCGGTGTTCCTGTGACACCCTATTGATACACTCAACTTACGGTCAGGTCCAGATGATGGTTTCCGCGCGCATGGTGCTTCCGTTGATGATAATGACTGCCGCTTGTGGTGATGGCGCTTCAGACGCCGCCCCGGCGGGCATTCAGCTGGGTGTCGACATCCTGAGCCCGCCGCCCGGGCCGATCGTGGCCGACTCGCTGACGGTGCATTTCGGGGCCAACGGCGAGGTGACGATCACTCCCGCCACCGGCACCAAGGCCGACGGCGAGGCCCATTTTCATCTTTTCGTTGACGCCGAAGTGACCCCGGATGGCGAGGTGATCCCCAAGGGCGAGGGGATCTATCACCTGGGCAACGGCGCCGATTCGGTGCGGGTACCGGTGAGTCCGGGAATGCACCGGCTGATTGCCGTGCTCGCCTGGGGCGACCATGTGCCGGTTGCCGGGGCGACTCGCGACACGATCGTGATCGAAGTCATCCCGCCGATGCCGTTGTAGTTGCCGCTCCGGCAAGCGGGCATCAGAACAGAATCTCCATTCCGAAGCGGATCAAACGCGGCGGACCGAAGACGAACAGCGGCTGGGTGAAGTCGGCTGCCGCCGCCCGGAAGAGCGGCAGCAACTCCCCGGATCCGGCGATGATGCCGTCGCGATTGAGATCCGCCTCCGGACGATAGCGCGGTGACTCGAAGGGAATGGCGCCGGGATTGGCCTGGAAGGCGTCCTGGGCCATCTTCTCGATAGTCGTCAACGAGGCCCTGGGGTTGCCGGTGTCGCGCCGGGTGGCCACCTGGTTGCGGCGATCGGTGACATTCCGCACGTCGAGATACACGCCACCGGCCATCTTCCCGAAGCGCACCTCCTTGCGGAGCAGCCCGTCGAGAGTCCACTGCGACGGCAGCCTGGAGCCATTGGGTTCGAACAGCAGATTCACCCCCGTGCTGTCGACCCTGGAGAACGGCAATCCCGAGGCAAAACGGAACACTCCCGCCACTCCGACCCCTCCGAAAATGTGTCCGCCGAGGAATCGCGGCCCCGCATCGGGTCTGGTGACGTGATCGACGGTGGCGATCAGCGACAACCGCCGGTCGAAGTCGAGAGGGAACTCCGAGCGAGATGGGGGGGGGAGGGTGTCGCCGGTGTTGGGATCGATCCTGATCAGGCGCTGCAGCCTGAAAGCGTCGCTCACCGTCCCCTCGGCGCGCTGGAGACTGCCGGCGATCCGGGCGCCCCAGCCCCGGGTCCGCTCCAGCTCGAAGATCACCTCCGCGCCGATGACGGTGCCGCGGTCGGCGTTGAGGAAGATGCTCGAGTCGGGATTGACCCCGAGCGGTGTGCTCGACACCAGGCCGGTGAGATTCTTGGTGAAGATATTGACCTTGAGGGTGGTGAACTCGCGCAAGCGGATCCGGGCGCTGAGCTCGAACTGGGTGGCCTGTTCGAATCCCAGGTTGGGGTTGCCCTGACGGAACCGTCCGGTGCGGACGGTGTCGTCGAAGGCGGCATCGACCAGGAACTGCATGTCGGGTGGCTGGGAGAACTTGCCGAGACTCGCCACCACAGTGGCCCCGTCGAGGACTGTCGATACGGCAACGCGGGGATTCACTGTGGTTCGCCGCTGGACTGTGGCGTTTGAGAGGTCGCCGCCGGGATCGAAGGTGTCGTAGCGCAGCCCGGCGGTGAAGCCGAGGTCGGCGGCGCGGGCCTGTGCCTCGACATACGCTCCCGTGGTGACTGGTGAAAACGCTGCGGCAGTGGCGCCGGGCACCGCGCCACCGACCGGTTGAAAGGCAAGCACACGCTGGAAGGTGTTGATGTCCTGACTCGCCACCATGCCCCCGAAATGGAGGTCGGCGTATTGGCCCAGCACCACGCTCATGTCGAGCTGGGTTCGCAACTCCCGGAAGCGGTTCCAGGAGATCTCTCCCTGGGATGCACCACCGAGGAAAAAGCCGGGCACTCCCCAGGGAGTCCGGTCGGAGAGCGTTGGCGCATTGAAGCCCGGCTGCGCCTCGCGTGCAGCGACGGTATCCTGGGAACGGGCCAGCTCCTGGCCGCGGATGTCGAGTGGCCGACCAGTGAATGCGCCGAAGGTGAAGTCCGGTGCCTCGACATCGCCTCGCACAAACTCCCGCTCGAAATAGCCGAAGCGCAGATCGCCGATGATCGGGCGTCGACTGGTTGGCGCAGGCAGCAATTGCAGGTGGCTGGTCAGCAGCAGCGCGTCGGTGCGCTGTCCCGGCGCAAACTCCGGTTCGTACTTGTAACGCTGATCAAAGAGGTAGCGTTGCTCGGTGGTGGCGAGTCCGAACAGCCGGCCTGTCAACCGCTGGCTGAGCGGGATGGTGAGCTTGCCGCCCGCGGTCCAGCTCTCGCCGCTGTTGTGCGGCAGCGGCCGCGAGATGGTCGCGCGCGGGTCGCGCGGATCATCTGGTTTCGGGGCGTTGACGGGGTCGAAGTCGATTCTGGCCGAGAGATCGACGATCCCCACTGCGGTGATCCCGCGACCCAATGGTCCATCGGCCTGGAAGACGAAGCGGTCGAGACCCAGATCGGCCACACCGGTCATCGGCCGGTCGGTCTCGTAGGCGATGCGACCGCGCCAACTGTCGCCGCCATCCCGGGTCGTCACGCTCACCAGCCCGCTCACGGCCTGGCCGAAGCGGGCCGAGAAGCCGTTGGTCACCAACTGCGCCTCGGCGATGAGATCCGGCGGGATGCGGAGCCCGGATCCCTCGCTGCTGGCGGCGTCGAGCGCGTTCTTGACCCCGAAGCCGTCGAGCAGGAAACTCTGCTGCCCCGCACGACCGCCACGGAACGACTCTCCGACCACCCCCGCCTGCAGCGCGATCGCATCCTCGAGCGATGAGACGGGGAGGCGGCGGAGGTCCACTGCCGTGATCCGCTGGACGGTCTGCGTGGCGAGCGGATCGAGGACCGGGTCGAGAATGCCGTAGGCAATCAGCTCCTGCAGCTCGACCGCCGTGGGTGCGAGCAGGATGTCGACGCTGACGATTTCGCCGGCGGGTACCACGACGTCGTCGCGACGCGCCGGACGGTATCCCGGCCAGCTCACCTCGATCCGGTGGCTGCCGCCCGGAATGCCGCGGAATCGGAACAGCCCGGCGGTATCGGTGGTGGCCCGGAAGCGGCCGCCGTCAATCCGCACCTCGACGCCGAAGAGGACGCGACTGGTGCTGGCATCCCGAACGTGTCCTACGATGCCGCCGGCACTTTGCGCCGCGACGGTTGTCGGCAGCAGCACGACAGCCAGCAGGAGGCGGTGTCCCGGGGTCACGGGAGATCCGGCGCAAGGTCGGCCGCCATGGCGCAGCCAGCGGTCGTCACGGGGTGGTGAACAGGTAAAGATCGGTCTGGCGAAGCACCGTTTCCAGCTCGGCGACCAACCGGCTGCCGTCGGGAGCGACCGCGATCCGTCGCCAGCGGCCTCGTTCCAGAATGTCGCGGGAATCGAGGGTTACCGGAAGACCACCGGACCGCCATTCGCTGATGCTTGACTCTGAACCGGCCGGTCGCAGCTCGCTGCCGGATGGCAGCCTGCCGCGATTCTCCGTGATGAACAGTCGGCCGCCACCGGCCGCAAGCCCGACGATGCCGCCCACCTCTTCATCAGGAGCGCGCGGCATGCCGAACAGTGGTTCGGCCATCCCCCCCCCTAGTGGAGCGCGGAAGACGCTGTCATGGCTGCGTCGTGAATTCTCGTCCGGTGCACCGGGAAACCGGGTGCTGCGAAGGAAATAGATCAACCCGGCTGCTCGGTCCACTGCCAGCATCGAAGCACCGGGTGCTTCCACCAGGACCCGCCAGGTGACGTCACTCGCCCCGATGGTAACCTCGACCACCGCGCTGCCGGTGTACAGCGTGTCACGCGGTTCGGGTGGATTCGAGGTCACCCACGAGCCGATCCCCTCCTTGGCGGCCAGTGCGACGAGCCGGTCCGGCCCCACCCAGACAGGGTTGAGCAGGTTGTCCCAGCGCACAGCAGAGCCGGCAGGGAAGGCGTGCAATGTCATCAGGGTGCGGGCGGGGAGGCCGGGCTCAGCGGCGGCGAGCTCGAAGGTGCCGCCCGACGCCACCGGGGCCGTGACCGCACTGGCATGGCGATTGTACACCACCCTGCCGTCGCTTGCCCGTGCCGCAGAGGAGAGCACGTCACGGGAATTCGCCGCTTCCGGGTCGGGGCAGATCTCGCGTCGGCGCGAGCCACCGTTCGCGGGCAGTACCCCGAGGCAGCGATCGCGGTCGCTGGGCCGCCGCAGATAGGAGTAGACGATGAACTGGCCATCTTCCGAGAAACCTGGCTGCACGTCGCCGTTGTCGGCAAAGGTCAATCGCACTGGTGGAGTCGGGGAGAACGGCTCCAGCCGGGTCTGGTCGCTGGTCACGAACGGTTCGCCATGCTGGCATCCCAGCAGGAGGATTGCGCTGGCGACCAGCCGCAGAACAGCCGGGGAGCGATCTCCTCGCTCGTTGGCATGCAGCAGGGCGGTGAAGCCCCCGGGACTCAGCATGGTCGCGACCTTGGTGATGGGAACGGCCAGAATCTAACGCCACGGCGGCGTTGCGCCACTCCCGGCATTCCGGCAGGACGGGGGTGGGGTGCAACCTTTGCGTGCCCCATCCCGTATATTGGCTCGTGGCCGCTGTGGCCGTCCCCAATTCGTCCCGAGCCGTCGAGCCTGCAATCGTGCTGATCCGCGCGTGTTTCTGTTTGGGCATTGGCCTTCTCGCCACGGGGTGTTCCGTGGTGGGTTGGGAGTTGCCCAATTACGGCTTTTACAGCTTCGCGCCCCGGGCCGATGCACGCCAGATGCAACCGGGCATCGTGCGGGAGCTGGTGCGACGGGTGACACTGAGCGACACCACCGTTGTGCATGAAGGCGAACTCCGACTCGATACCACCCGAGTCAACGGCGAACGAGTCTGGGTCCTGTCGCGGCGCACGATCGACGCAGCCGGAAGGCAGGTCCTCGATTCAGCGTGGTTAGAGGACCGAACCCTCCGGACCATCTCCACTGTTCGTTATGCTCCCGAAGGGGTAACCAGTCAGCGATTCCGCCGCCGTTCGGTGGATGCCGAATTCGTGGCTGCAGGGACTCGCCGGGTGCGTCGACACAAGCTGCTTTACGAGGCAGAGCCGTACGGGGCGATCGGGATTGATCTGGTGGTTGCCGCATTGCCCATGCGCGAAGGATTTGGCGGAAAAATTCCGATCGTGCCCGGATTCGGCGAACCGCTCTACTGGATGGAGTTCAGCGTGTTGGATCGTCGCATGGAACCTGTTCAGAGGGCAGGCGGAATCGTCTTTCAACCAGTCTGGCTGGTGGACATCGTGAGTCAGGGCGTAAAATCACGACTATGGGTGGATGACGCCACGCGCACAGTCCTGCGGCGCGATGAAGCACTTTCCGAGACCGAGCGACTCCTGGTGAGCCGGGGGCCGGAGATTCCGGCGGTAAGACTGTTCCCAGTTGAAGGCTTGGCGGTTGCGGCAGGCACGCAGCGTACCATCCGGCGGGGCCAGATGATGCAGGTGATCCCGCTCCCGCTGCCCGGTGAATCGGCTGCCGTTCCACCCGTGCGTCCAACTCCCCCCGGCGGCGGCCAGTAACGGTACGGCTTCCCGGACCGGGCCCTACCCCGTCAACTCACCGCGCAAGGTGGTGACCGCCATGCCGCCCAGCATCACCCGGTTGTCCCTCACTTCACAGCGCACTTCCCCCCCCCTGCGTGAGGCCTGCTCCCCCACCAGCGTGCTGCGGCCGAGCACCGTGCTCCAGTAGGGGGCCAAGGCGCAGTGCGCGCTCCCCGTCACCGGATCCTCGGGCACCCCGAGTGCGGGGAAGAAGCAGCGCGATACCATGTCGATGCCGGCCCGGTCCCCCGGTGCGGTGACCAGCACACCGCGCACCTCCCAGTCGGCAATGGCGGCCAGATCGGGGCTGATGGCGCGCACCAGTCGGGCGTCGTCCACCACGCAAATCAGGTCGAAATCACCGCTGAGCACCGCGCTGGGCGTGACGCCGAGCGCTGCACCGAGATTGGCTGGCCCCTCCACTGGCAATGAGACGATGGCGGGGAAGTCCATGGTGATCAACCCGGCCTGATCCCGCGTGGCGGTGAGCACGCCGCTCCGGGTGTGGAAGCGGGCCGGTGCGTCGCCAGGCAGGACACCGGTATCCCAGAGGAAATGCGCCGCCGCCAGCGTGGCGTGGCCGCACAGATCCACCTCGGCCACCGGAGTGAACCACCGCAGCCCGAAGCCGTCGCTCCGCCGGGTGATGTAGGCGGTCTCGGCCTGGTTCATCTCCATCGCGACCGCCTGACACCAGGCATCGGCGCGAGGCGGTCCATCGAGCATGACCACCCCGGCGGGATTGCCGGTGAAGGGACCGTTGGCGAAGGCATCGATCAGGTGGAGCACCGTCATGACAATCTCCTCCTGCTCAGGAACCGCTGCGACGATTTCGGGAGGACCAGTGAATGGCGCGGATCTGCCAGCCATCACGCGAGCGGGAGAGGACCATCAACTCCGCGCCGACGGCATTGACCTGCCGCTCGCCGAGTCGCCCCTGGGTGGTGCTGGTGGAGCTGGCCCACGCCACGTCACCCTCGACCACCACCCTGACCTCACCGCGGACGCTGGGGAGCGCCATGGCGTAGCTGATGTCGGCCTCGAGATGACCGGCGTGGTAATCCTCCCGGCTCTCGACGCCACCGCTCTCCAGAATGACAGCATCGGGTGCCAGCAGGCGGAGAGCGGTGGTGGAGTCGCCGGTGCCCAGAGCGGCGTGGTAGGCGCGGACAGTGGCAGCGACGGCGAGCGAGTCTGCCTGGGGAGTCTGGGCGGCCAGTGGTGCGGCAATGAGCAGTGCGAGCGCAATGCGCGCTGACGGAATGCAGTTCATGGACGTTTTTTCCGGGCTGATGGGAGCAGGTTCATTGATCGGACTCGGCATGGTGGCAGGCGACGTCGTGCCGGCCGACCGGCCGCAGGGCGGGACGCTCGGCGATGCAGCGCTCGTCGCGCGCCGGATGGAAGCAGCGGGATGCAAAGGGACAACCGGGGGGGGGGACAGTCTGCGATGGCGGCTCGCCCGCGAGCACGATCCGGTTGTGCTGCCGCGCCGGATCCGGATTGGGTACCGCCGAGACGAGTGCCTGGGTGTAGGGATGGCGCGGCGTAGCGATGACGTCACGTGCCGGTCCGGTCTCGACGATGGTGCCGAGATACATCACCGCCACCCGGTGGGCCACCTGACGGACCACGGCGAGGTCGTGGGCTATGAAGAGGTAGGCGAGACCGCGCTGGTCACGGAGATCCATCAGCAGGTTGAGGACCTGGGCCTGCACCGAGACGTCGAGTGCCGAAACCGGTTCGTCGCAGACGATGAACTTCGGCTCGACCGCCAGCGCCCTGGCAATCCCGATCCGTTGCCGCTGTCCGCCTGAAAATTGGTGCGGGTAGCGTTCGGCAGCGGACGGATCGAGTCCCACCTCGCCGAGCAGTGCCGCCACCCGTTCGGAGATCGCCGCTGCGGGGACCACGTCATGGATCTCGAGTCCCTCGGCGATCGTCGCCCCGATGGTGCGCCGGGGGTTGAGCGAGGCGAATGGATCCTGGAAGACGATCTGCATCCTGCGCCTGACGGCCCGCAATTCCCGGGGCAGGAGGGTGGCGAGATCGATTCCCTCGAAGCGCACCATTCCGGCGGTCGGTTGCTCCAGTCGCAGGATCGTCCGGCCGACGGTGGTCTTGCCGCTGCCTGATTCACCCACCAGCGCGAGCGTTTCGCCGGGGGCAATCGTCAACGAGACTCCGTCGACCGCCCTGACCGGCGGTCCGCCGCGCCGCAGGATGCCGCGATCAGCAAACTGCTTCACCAGCCCTTCGACCTCGAACAGCGGCGCGCTCACGAGCCGCTCCCGGCGGTGATCCAGCAGGCAGCGGCATGGCCGGTCGGCGTGGCCACAAGGCCCGGAGCTTCCGTGCCGCAACGACTCTCGGCCAACGGGCAACGGGGATGGAAGCGGCATCCCGAAGGCCAGCGATCAGGGGGGGGGACCGTCCCGGTGATCGGCACCAGCCGCGATCCGTCGGCATCGAGCCGGGGGATCGAGGCGAACAGTCCGCGCGTGTACGGATGGCGCGGCTCGGCGAACAGCTCGGCCGTCGCGGCCGACTCCACGATCCGGCCGGCATACATCACCATCACCCGGTCGGCCCGACCGGCGACCACGCCGAGGTCGTGGGTGATCAACAGCACCGCCATCCTGCGGCGCTGCCGCAGCGCGTCGATCAGTTCGAGGATCTGGGCCTGCACCGTGACGTCGAGTGCGGTGGTCGGTTCGTCGGCCACCAGCAGGTCGGGTTCGGCGGCGAGCGCGATTGCCAGCATGACTCGCTGGCGCATCCCGCCGCTGAGCTGGTGCGGCCAGGCATCGATTCCGGTCCGGGGATCGGCGAGACCGACCTCCGCGAGCAGCTCGACGGCGCGTGCCCTCGCCACGGCGGACGGTACCGCGGCATGAGCGCGGATCGCCTCGCTGATCTGGTCGCCGACCCGCATCACCGGATTGAGCGAAGCCATCGGATCCTGGAACACCATCGCGATCCGGGCGCCGCGGTAGCGACGCACCTCGGCCTCGCTCAGCCGCGCGAGATCGGTGCCGTCGAAACGGATCACGCTGTTCTCGCCGAGTTCTGCCGCAGCCGGCAGGAGCCGCAGCATCGCCAGCCCGGTGAGACTCTTGCCGCAACCCGACTCGCCCACCAGCGCCACCAGTTCGCCCGGGGAGATCGTCAACGAGACACCGTCCACCGCGAGGGCGGTCGGCCCATTGCGGTGCGGGAACGAGATGCTGAGCTGATCGATTTCGAGGAGCGGCGTCATCGCAACTCCGGCAGCAGTCGGCGGCGGAGTCCGTCGCCCAGCAGCGTGGCGGTGATGGTGGCCACGACCAGTGCCGTACCCGGGGCGAGCAGCAACCATGGCGCCGCCGCGATGTGATCGCGGGCTTCGAGGATCATCCCGCCCCAGGTCGGTGCCGGCGGCTGAATCCCCAGGCCGATGAAAGAGAGTCCCGCCTCCAGGAGAATCACGTCGGCGACGCCGAGTGCCGCCGCAACCAGCGCCGGCGCCGCGGCACCCGGGAGGATGTGCTGCCACAGGATCCGGCGTGGTGAGGCACCGAGCGCCCGTGCCGCCTCGACATAGCCGGTTTCCCGGAGCCGCAATGTCTCGCCGCGCACCAGTCGCGCGATGGCCGGCCAGCCGGTGGCACCGAGCACCAGTGCCAGCGTGGCCGGAGTGAGCGTGCCCAATTCGGCAATGAGGACCAGCAACACCACCAGTCGCGGCAGACCTAGGATCAGGTCGATCAGTCGCCTGAGTCCGTCAGCGACTCGACCGCGGGCGCCGCCTGCGAGCAGCCCGATTGCAGTTCCCAGCAAGGTGGCAATCGCGATCGCTCCGCCGGCGATCCCCAGCGAAATGCGCGCTCCGGCCGCCAGTCGTGCGAAGACATCGCGTGAGAACTGGTCGGTGCCGAGCCAGTGATCGGCCGATGGCGCGAGGAGTGCCCCCCCCAAGAGATCGGGCTGATCGAGCGGGTCGGGCGCCAGCCAGGGCCCGATCAGTGCCAGTCCCAGCAGCAGTGCGAGCAGCACCACCGCGCACCTGGTCGCCCTGGTCACGAGCGCCTCTGGGCGGGATCGACCAGCCGGTAGAGCAGGTCGGCAATCAGCGAGCCGCACTGGACGGCGATGATCAGCACCGCGCCGGCCCCGATCACCACCGGTACATCACGATTGGCGGTGGCGTCGGCGATCAGCGTGCCCAATCCCGGCCATGCAAAAACCGCCTCGACGAACACCGCGCCTGCCACGAGAGCCGGCAGCCAGAGTCCGAGCAGGGTGACGATCGGGGTGAGCGCCGGCCGCCAGATGTGATGCCACGCCAGGCGAGCGGGAGCGACACCGCGCGCCCGGGCCGCCAGCACCCAGGGTGCATCGAGTGTCTCTGCCACCGCGGCTCGTTGATGGCGAATCGGCACCGCGATCGTGGCCAGCACCATCGTTGCCAGTGGCAGGGCGAGATGTCGCAACCGGTCGAGCAGATGCGCACCCAGGCCGGCATCCGGTGCCAGCAGCGGATCGCTGTAGCCGGCGGGCGGCAGCCAGCCGAGTTGGAGTGCGAAGACCCAGACCAGGATCAGGCCGAGCACGAACGAGGGCAGCGCGTACCCGGCCAGGGTGAGGCCACCGAGCAGGTGGGCCCGCAGCGTGGCGGGCCGGAGCGCACTCCAGAGCCCCAGCGCCAGCCCGACCGTGAAATTGATCAACAGGGTGAGGCCGCCGAGCAGCAGCGTGGGCCCCAACCGTTCGGCGAGCAGGGTGGTGACGGGCAGTCCCGCGGAAAGGGAAATGCCGAGGTCGCCGCGCAGTGCCCCCCCCACAAACCGGACCATCGTCTGGCCGAGGGATAGGTCGGTGCCCCAGCGTTCCTGCAGTGCTGCCACGGTTGCCGGATCGGCGGGATGATCGCGCAGTACTGCGGCCAGCGGATCACCGGGGAGGAGATGCACCAGTGCCACCAGCAGCAGGATGCCGCCGGTGGCCGAGAGCGCCGCGTCGAGAGTGCGCCGGAACAGCCAGGGAGTCACGTCATCGATCGCGGGGCAGGGCGGCTTCGGGACGGACGCGCCAGCGCCAGACATTGAGCCAGGATCTGAGCGGCAGGATCTGCACGTTGGCAAAGCGGCGGTGTACCGCCACCTGATTGGTCGGTGCCGCCAGGAAAATCGCCGGAGCAACCTCCTTCATGCGCAGGAAGGCGCGTTCCCAGGCGGCGGTCGGGTCGCCGGTCATCTCGGCGGCGGCGGCCCGGAGGGAGTCGAATACCGGATCACACCAGCGCGCCACATTGCTCGAGCCCGGCTGTCGGGCCGACGCGCACGACCAGCTCGTTGCCAGCGAGCGCGGCGAGGCATCCTGGTTCACCGCCGTCAGGTCGAGATCCCAGTCGCCCGAGCCCCGACGGGCGAGGTAGGCCGGGAAGTCGCTCCGCTCCAGCACCACCGCGACTCCCACCGCCCGCCACATCGCCTCGGCCTGCACCGCGAACGCCGCGCGGGCTGCGCTGGTGCTCGGCAGGATCATCGTGAGCCGGAGCGGGGTGCCGTTGCGATCGACCACGCCGTCGCCGTCGCTGTCGCGCCAGCCGGCCGCAGCCAGCAGGGTACGCGCCCTGGCGACATCACCATTCCGGCGACCGGTGGGCAAGGGCCGGGCCCATTGCCACAATTGCGAAATCACCGCGTCGGGTACCTCCGCCGTGCTGCCCAGCGCCGAGCGGACCATCGCCTCGCGATCGAGCGCCAGAGTGAGCGCCTGGCGCACCCGCTGATCCGCCAGGACCGGATGGGCGCGACTGGTGTCGCTCGGCTGGCGAGCGTTGAACAGCATGTAGAAAATGGTGTTGCTGGTGACGGTGACGGTCTCGATCTCGGGGCGGGCGCCGAGCTGGGCGAGCATTGGGGGGGGGAGATTGTCGAGCACGTCCACCTGTCCGGAGAGCATCAGGTTGAGCCGCGCACCGGGATCTGCCGCCACCCGGATCACCAGACGGCGAATGCCGGGACGACCGAGGAAGAAGGTCGAGTCGGCGCGCAGTTCGACGAACTGGCCCGGCACCCGGCGTTCCCAGCGATAGGGACCGTTGCCCACCGGAGCGCGCGCGTAGTCGCTGGTGGCGATCGACTCCGCCGGCATCCGCTCCAACAGGTGGGCCGGCAGCGGCTGCATTGCGAAGCCGAAGAGATAGAGTTGCTCGCTCGAGGGACGCCTGAAGCGCACCCGCACCGTGGCGCGGTCGATGGCGGTGACGCTCTCGATCAGCTCGATCGCGGTCTGGTCCGGGTTGATGCGGGCGTTCCGGGCGATTTCCCAGGTGAAGACGATGTCGCGCGAGGTCACCGGAACGCCGTCGTGCCAGCGCGCCCGCGGATCGAGCTCGAACACCAGAGTGCGGGGATCCTCGCGCCGCCAGCCGCGGGCCAGTTGCGGAGTGAGGGCGCGGTCGCCGCCGGTGCGGAAGGTGTTGCCGAAGATGCCGAGCCTGAGGAAGAGTTGATCGGCGACGTCGGCGTTGCCGAGCGAGCTGGTGCCGATGAACGGCAGCGGCAGCGCCGGGTCCTGCCCGGTCGCCATCACGAGAGTGCCCGGCACGGTCTGGGCGAGCCCGACGGCTGGTTCCCGGATGAGGCCGCAGATTGCCAGCGCAACGAGGGTGGTGCGGACCATCGGCAGTTCCCGAATGCAGGTGATGGGGGTCAACGGCGCCAGGTCCACCCGGGGTCATGGTAGCGCAGCGCCAAGGGGAGACTCGCCTCACTCGCCGCTCTCGTCAACTCCGGCCCCGCAGCGAGGGCCCCCTGCCCGTGCCACCACGAGGCGATCGCGGCTGCCACCCGATCACTCTCGGGGAGCGATTGGAGAGACGGAACTGCGTCTGCCTGGGGCACACGACGGAAGCGGTCGAGGCGCGCGGTGCGGTCGCGCCGTGCTATCGCGCCGTGCTGCAGCAGGGCACCGCGGCGCACCATCTGCGCCGAGCCGATCGCCTTGCGTCCGGCGATCAACAGCTCGCCGCCCACCGGCACATCGAAGCAACCGCCGGGGGCGAGTCCGGGCATCCGAGCGGGGCGCGCCGCCAGCGTCGCCTCCAGGTCGAGCGGAGCGAGGGCAGCGGCGAGGCGACGGTGAATGGTGGCATAGGCCGGCCGCACGCCGCCCAGCGACGCCACCGGACCGGTCCAGGCATAGGTGAGATCTTCGGCGGAGTGCCAGACGGCGCGTCCGCCGGTCGGTCGGCGGACACAGGGAATGTTGTTGGCTGCCAGCGCGGCCCGGTCCCAAGTCGTTCCGGCCGACTCGTTGGCTCCGAAGGAGACGGTGTCGGTTGTCCAGCGATAGAGCCGCAGGCAGTGAACCCCTTCCTCGCCCAGGTTGAGCAGCGCCTCGTCGAGCGCCATCTGGTCGGCGGCGTCCCGCGGGACGTCGTCGAGCCAGACGACGGTCAGCGCGAGATCGTGGTCCACAACCGGTCGGCTTGTGCGAGGATCGCGTCACGATCGGAGTCGTTGTCGAGAGTCCAGGTGGCCCGGGTGCGCTTCGGTCCGCTGGGCCACTGGCTGGCAATCAGTCTGTCGGCGAAATCCGGGGCGAACCCCCGATCCTCGATCAGCCGTCGCCGCCGCTCCGCCACCGGGGCATCGACCAGGATGACTCCGTCATAGGCATCGGGGTCGCCCTTCTCGAACAGCAGCGGTATGTCGACTATCACCACTGCCGCTCCGGACTGGGTGGCGCGGTCGATCAGCCGCTGTTGTTCCAGGGCCACTTCCGGGTGAACGATCGCCTCCAGCGCTTTGAGCTCAGTGGGATCACTGAAGACCAGTTGCCGGAGATTGACTCGGTCGAGGGAGCCGTCGGCTGCAACGACCGTCTCGCCGAAGTGGGCGACGATGCGCCGGAACACTTCGCTGCCGGGTTGCTGCACTGCGTGGACGATCGCGTCGGCGTCGATCACCACGGCACCGTGGCTCGCCAGCCGCCTGGCGACAGTTGACTTGCCTGCGGCGACATTGCCGGTGAGCGCGTAGATTTTCATCAGTAGAGTTTCATCAGAGGAGGGGTACCTGGTCCTCGTCCTGTCGAGGCACCTGGAAGCAGCGCCGACAACGAGCTTCGTAGCTCTCGCTGCCACCGACCAGCACGATCGGCATGTTCCAGCGCGCCGGCATACCATCGACCAGCCGCTGGTTGCGGCAGGCCAGGTCGCCGCAGCGGACACAGATCGCCTGCAGCTTGGTGACCTCCTCGGCGACCGCCATCAGATGTCCCATCATCCCGAACGGCTCACCGCGGAAGTCGGTGTCGGTGCCGGCGCAGATGACCCGCACATCCCGTTCGGCCAGGTGAGTGACCACTTCGACCACTCCGGCATCGAGGAATTGCGCCTCGTCCACGGCCACCACGTCGACCTCTGCGGGGTCGCCGACCAGCCGGAGGATCTCCTCGGCCCGGTCGACCGGAATCGCCTCCAGAGCGACGCCAGTGTGGCTGGAGACGTGATGAAGCCCCTCGTAGCGGGCATCGAGGTGGGATTTGAACACGCGGACCCGCCGCTTGGCGATCAGGGCGCGACGGACCCGCCGGATGAGCTCCTCGCTCTTCCCGCTGAACATCACTCCGGCCACGATTTCGATCCGTCCGACACGCTGGTGGTTCATGCTGAGGTTTCCGGAAAAAGGTATTGACCGGGAGGCCGCATTTGGCAAGGGGGCGACTCCGCGCCACCTCCGGAGGCCGCATCCCTTGCGGACTTCCGCGCCCGACCCCCATATTCTCGCGCAAGCGGGCCATCCGGGCCCGTGCTGGATGAACGTCCAATCACACCCAGGAGCATACCATGAACAAGATGGAGCTGATCGAAGCGGTCGCGAAGGCCCTCGATACCTCGAAGGCGCATGCCGGCGAGATCGTGGACCTCTTTTTCTCGACCGATGGCATCCTCGCCAAGGAACTGAAGAAGGGTGGCAGCATCGCCCTCACCGGTTTCGGCAGCTTCGAGGTGCGCAAGCGTGCCGCGCGTGAAGGCCGCAATCCGCAGACTGGCGCCACCATCAAGATCAAGGCGTCGAAGGTTCCGGCTTTCCGTCCGGGCAAGGGCCTCAAGGATCTCGTCAACAAGGCCAAGTAAGCTCGCTGCACCACTGCCATTGCACCATGGGCCGCCCCGCTGGGCGGCCCTCGGCGTTTCCCCCCCCCCACGTCATCGCCGGATCGCCGCAATCACCGTCCTGGTGCCGGTTTGCGGGGACCGGTGCGCGCCGGAATGCCGCGGTCCACGCGCGCCACCAGCTTGCGCCGCCGGATGGTGAGACCGGTCAGCGCGGTCGCGAGACGGTCGGCGTCGCTCGCCGGCACCTCGACCAGAGCGAAGGTGTCGCGCAACTCGATTCGTCCAATCAACGAACGATCGATGCCGACTTCCTTGACCAGCACGGCGACCAGATCGCCCGGCGTCGCCTCGTCCTTCTTGCCGGCACCCACCCAGAGCTTGGCCATCGCGACTCCGGCACCGACCTGGGTCGCGGAACTCACCGGCGCCGCCTCGCGCACCGGTGCCGCAACCGGACGCTGAGCATCGCGCCACAGCGCGTAGCAGGCCGCCGCCACCCGCTGCGGTTCGTGGCGCTCGAACAATGGCGCCAGCGCGTAGAGCGCCGCATCGACTCCCGGATGGTTCATCGCTCCGGTCACCTCGGCGCGGAGTCCCGCATCCCGTTCGACCAGTCCGGTCATCGTGGCCGAGAGGGCGACTGGCCGCCGGACCGGCGCCAGCCGGCTCACGAACGCCTCGGTGCCGGGGGGAACCAGCAGAGTCACCGTCGCTGCAGCACCAAACCCCGCCATGGTGGCCGGATCGGGGAGGTCGTAGCAGATCACCTGCGGCGAGGCCGGTCCCCGGGTGACCAACGGGAGTGCGCCGCCCAGCGCGGCGGTGAGCATCAGGTGGTCGGCCTGGTCGGCGGTCCAGATCATCGCTCCGTCCGGATCGGTCGCCTCCAGCAGCGCCGCGATGGTGGCCGCCCGGCCCGACCAGGGCGTGGCCACCGTGCGAATCGCGACCGGCGCGGCTGCACTCTCCGGCAGCGGAGTCTCGGGGAGCACGGCGGCCCGTCGGGCAAAGCGCTCCACCAGTGAATCAACCCGGAGAGGATCGGCAGTCAACACCACTCGTTGCGCGTCGCGCGGCAGGTCGTTGAGGAGCAGGGTGAGCGCTTCGTCGGCGTCCCAGCCATCGGGCCAGGCCAGCACCAGCGCAGTGGCGCGCTCCGGCGCGAGCGCGGAACGGCCTTGCAGGGTGAGTGCCGTTGCCGGGGAGCAGACCAGGACGTCGACCTCGTCGGCGCGCAACAGCCGGGCGGCGCGAGCAGGGCCGAGCGCGGTTTCGTGACGCAGCCCCGCAACGTGAGCGAGTTGGGCGACGAGAGCTCCGAGCACCGGCACCATCGCCGGCGAGGCGAGGCAGATGGTCCGGCCACCACGTTCGGCGGCACCCGCGAGGACACCGGCCAGAGCGGGACCACCCCACGCCGGTGCCGGAGGCCGCACCAGCACCAGATTGGTGCCGCGACGCGCCGGTTGCAGGCCGCCCATCCCGATCGCAGCATCCCTCGTCCACCCCAGTTTGGTCAGCTCGCTGGCCAGTTCAGGGGCCAGGCCCCAATCATTCGCATCCGTCACGGAACCCTCGATTGTCAATCGCTTCCCGCCCATTGCAGGGAGCGTGTCGGGGTAATCCTAGTGCAGTGGCGTGGCCCGGAAAAGGCGCCCAACGTTGACACGGCACCCGCAGCGACGGACTTTTCCGGGTTGTCACCCTTCGATGATCGGATTCGCGTGATGTCGCTGTTTCGTCCTTCGGCCAATCTGGCCCATCTCAAGACCTCCGAAACCGTCGCCATCAGCACCGAGGCGAAGCGCCGGAAGGCCGCCGGCGAGGATGTCATCGACCTTGGTGTGGGCGAGCCCGACTTCGCGACGCCCGGGGTGGTGGCCGAGGCCGGCATCGAGGCGATTCGCGCGGGCCACACCCGTTATGCCCCGAACGTCGGCATCGTCGAGCTGCGCCGGGCGATGGCCGGAGCGCTGTCCAGAATGAGCGCCGACCGGCCGGTCGACCCCGATCGACTGATCATCAGCAACGGTTCCAAGCAGTCGCTCTTCAACGCCTGCTTCACGCTCTTCGGCCCCGGCGACAAGGTGCTGATCCCCTCGCCTGCGTGGGTGTCGTATCCGCAGATCGTCCACCTCTGCCGTGCCCAGCCGGTGATGGTGGCGGGTGATCCCGAGTGGGGCCTGAAGGTCAGCGTGGCCGATCTCGAGCGCCAGCGTGATCCCGCCGTGCGCGGCCTGATTCTCTGCTCGCCCTGCAACCCGACCGGCGCGGTGTACACCACCAAGGAACTCGCCGCCATCAGCGAGTGGGCCCGGGAGCACGACCTCTGGGTGATCAGCGACGAGATTTATCGCCGCATTCACTACGGCCCGGGACCGGCGCCCTCGCTGCTCGACCTCGACGACGCGGCGCTCGAGCGGAGCGTGGTGATCTACGGCGCCTCCAAGGCCTACGCGATGACCGGCTGGCGGATCGGCGGTGCCTATGCGCCTGCCGATGTGGTCCGCTCGATGGCCGCACTGCAGAGTCACATGACCACGGGTGCCAATCACCCGGCGATGTGGGCGGCTGCGACCGCCTTTGCCGATCCCGCGGTCGACATCGAAGTCGAGCGAATGGTCGCGGCCTTCCGGCGTCGGCGTGATTATCTCGTCGCCCGCTTCCAGGAACAGGCGCCCGGAGTAGAGTTCATCGAGCCGCACGGTGCCTTCTACCTCTTTGTCAGGGTCGACGGACTCGCCGATGGTGGCGGTCCCGGTGGCAGCGCCTTCGCCGAGGGGTTGATGCGCGAGGAGGGAGTGGCGACGGTGCCGGGAGCCGCCTTCGGCGACGATCGCTGGGTGCGGCTGTCGTACAGCGTCTCCGAGGACGAGCTGGAGCGGGCCACCGACCGGGTGATCCGTCACCTCGCGCGCTGCGGTGCCGGGGCTGCGTCCTGATGCTCCTCGACGTCCATGTGCTGCCAGGGGGGGGGACGCTGCCGACGCTCGCCTGGCGATGGGATCCCGAGACCGACATCCTCTCGGGAAGCTTCACCCCGGCCAAGGTGCAGACCGGCTACACCGGCACGGTGGAGCTCGATGACGACGATGGCTCGACCGTGCTGATCGATGTCGTCGGCGGCATCCTCTCCGGAGTGGACATCGTGGTGTGGCCCGAGGTCACCGCCTTGGCCGGCCTGGCCGCGCCGGTGGAAGCGCGGGTGGCCCAAGTGCTGGTGCCCTCGCAGCCGCCGCGTCGCGGTTCGGCCACAACGGAGGCGGACAAGACGATGACCGTGGCCACCGACCTGGAAAACCGGGTCTTCCATCTCCGGGTGGGGACTCGCCGTCCGGTCGAGCCGCTCCGCGTTGCCGACCGGCTGATAGTCGAGGTCGATGCCGCCCACCGCTTGGCCGGGCTCTGGCTGGATGGCGTCCCGCTGCGTCCCGACCTGATCTGACCGGCCGCATGTCTGGATCCGCGTTTCATCGCCTCCGCCGCCGCCTCGCCCTGGTGGGTGGTCACCCGGCCAAGGCAGCCGCCGAATCGGCTGCGGGGCGACGCGACACCGCCGGGTATCGTCCGGCCACGCTGGTCGAAGGGCCGTTGCGTACCATCGCCGTAGGCACCCCGACTGCGTGGAGGGAGCCGGTCGCCTTTCTCGACGGCACCCAGCACGTCGAACTGCTCGGCTACATCGGTACCGATCCGGTGCTCGCCGCCGAAATCGGTGCGGCGGTACGCCTGCGCAGGGAGCGGCGGCTCACGACTGCAACGGAACAGCGGCAGCAGTTGGTGATTGCACGACCGGAGGCGCTCGCCGCGCTGTCGGAAACTCTTCCCGACACTGTCCGCCGGTTGGCTATCGAGGATGACGAGCCGCCGCACCCGATCGCCGACGCCGAACGGAGCCACGCCCTGGTCGACCGGGCGCGCACCGCACTCGAGATCACGGTGGCGGCCGCGTTCCGAGCCAACTGGCCCGACACCTGGCTGCTGGTCGATGGCTCGCTGGCGATCAGCCCCGAATGGGCGCGCGACCAACGCATGCTGGGGATCGTCAAGAGTCACGCCGCGTTGCCGTTTGCCGGCGACGACCTGTCGATCTACCTGACCTTGCCGGCCGGCCATCGCACCAGCGTGTTCGCGCCGGCCACCCGTCAGGTCGCCCCGGTCCACGCCTGGGGGCTCAGGCTGCACGATTGGGGGGGGCACGATCTCTTCCACGGCCTGCTGCGGATCGAGGCACGGGCTCATCCGCGCACCGTCGAGGACGCCGACCTCCTCTCGCGCCATCTCCTGGCCGAAAGGGCGCCGCTTGCTTCCGATCCGCGGGCCGACCGGCTGCTATACGGCATCCACGACGTCGAACGCTATCTCCGCGCCCGCGCGGTGCGGACGTGAGCGTGCTCGGACGGGTGGTCGCCACCGAACAGCGGCCCAGCACGCCGCACCAGTTTCATTTCTGGACCGCGCCCGAGGCGGTGCTCGGGATCGGCACCATCGTCAGGGTCGAGGCCGATGAGCGGATTGTCTTCGGACTGGTCACCGAGGCGGTGGCCTATTCCGACCTGGTGCGGCCGCTCGACGCCGTGATCGGCGCCGACGGCGATCCCGCCCGTACCGCTGACGAGCCGACCCTGCGCCCAGAGATCCGGCTGTGGACCGCCGCGGTGCTGCGGCAGCTTCCCGAGGAGCCGATGCAGCCGGTGCCGTTCGGTGCCGTCACCGCCGCCAGCGACGACGACGTGAGCGTGGCGCTCCGGATGGACAGCTACGCTACCGCCACCGGCGTCCCGATAGGACTCTACTCGGCCGGCGGGATGTCGGCGCCGATCTTTCTCGATGCCGACTTCCTGCTCGGCCCGGAGGCGGCGCACCTCAACATCACCGGAGTCTCCGGACTGGCCACCAAGACCAGCGCGGTCACCTTCCTGCTCACCTCGCTGTTCCAGACCTTCCCGAAGAGCAAGGGGAGCGTCGCGGCGATCTGTCTCAACGTGAAGGGTCCTGACCTCTGCTTCCTCGACCAGCCGGCGCCGCTGGGCAGTGAGGACCTCGCCCTCTGGCACCAGCTCGGCCTCGCCGCGACGCCGTTCGCCGATGTCACGGTCCATGCGCCGTACAAGGCCGACGGCGTCAACCTCAACACCTTGCGCACCAATCCGGCGCTGGTCGGCCGGGTCGAACCGCTGGTGTGGGGATTGCGCGAGATTCTCGACTACGCCGAGGTGGTGCTCAACCGCGACGACGTCGATGCCAAGGCCGATGCGGTGCTCGACTTTCTCGCCGATCGCGTGGTCGGCAAGCGCTTCGAGGCGGGCGAGCTGCGGGCGGCACCGTTCATGGTGGAGACCTTCGCCGATCTGGACGAACTCTTCCGCGCCGTATTCGATTATCTGGAGACCAGGCACGGGGGGGGGGATGTCTGGCGCACCCACCATGTCGCCACCCTGCGCAAGGTGCGCAACCGCCTCGGCAACATCGCCACCCGGGCCCGCGGACTGGTGACCGACGACGGCGTCGCGAACGATCTGCCGTGGGGCGCCTTCCGCGACCGCTCGGTGACGGTGGTCGATGTCGCCGGGGTCGATCCGCTCGCCCAGGATCTGGTCTTTGCCCGGATCATCTCCAAGCTGCGCGAACATCTCGAGCGTCGCGACCTCGGCGTCGATCAGATGGTGGTGTTCGTCGACGAACTCAACAAGTACGCCCCGAGCGACGGCCCGGAAACTCACGTCAAGAAGATGCTCCTCGACCTCTCCGAGCGGGGACGCTATCTCGGCCTGGTGCTCTTCTCGGCCCAGCAGTTCCGCTCGCAGGTGCTCCGCCGGGTGGTCGGCAACGCCGGCACCACCGCCTACGGCCGGATGGACGGCGATGAACTGGCGATGCCCGGCTATGCCACGCTGTCGCCGGCGATCAAGGCCAAGCTGGCCGCACTCCCCAAGGGCGAGCTGATGGTGCGGCATCCGCACTTCACCCAGCCGGTCTTCGTCCGCTTCCCGCGCCCGGCATCGCTCTCGGGTCGCGAAGGGGTCGAGGCGTTTCCGCCGGCGGCCGATCTCCCCTTTGCCGAGGCGATCATTGCCCAGTTGCGACGCCTCGATCCGGCACTGCGGGCCGACACCGTTCGCGCGGCGCTGGAAGGGCGGCCGGAGAGCGAAGTGCGCTCGGCGCTGTCGGCCACCTTGCGGCGTCGTCCCGAGTCGCCGGTCAGCTTCTTTCTCGCGCTGCTGCGTCGCACGATCGCCGCCACCACGCCGGAACCGATGCGGGGCATCGCGCCGCTGGCGCACGACGACACCGACCCGTTCGCGCCGTACTGACCGATGCGCATCGCTCATATCGCCGATCCGCATCTGGGTTTTCGCCAGTATGCCCGCCTGAGTGCCAAAGGCCACAACCAGCGCGAGGTGGATGCCGGAGTCGCCTTCGCCCGGGCCGTCGACGGAGTACTGGCCGAGCGGCCCGACGCGGTGATCGTCGCGGGCGATCTCTTCCACGCAGTCAGGCCCACCAACTCGGCGATTTTGCAGGCGTTCCGGGAATTCAGCCGGCTGCGCGCCGCCTTGCCCGATGCGCCGATCATCCTGATTGCCGGCAACCACGACACCCCGCGCTCTACCGACACGGTGTCGATCTTCGGCCTCTTCCACGACCTCGGCGTTCACGTGGCGCATCAGAACGCGCAGCGGTTCGCTTTCCCCGCACTCGATCTCTCGGTGCTCGCGGTGCCGCATCAGGCGCTCTTCGAGCAGCCGCGACCGGGACTCGAGCCGGCCGGACCGGAACGTCATCAGGTGCTGGTGCTGCACGGCGAGACGCCGGGGCTCTTCGGCACCGACCGGAGTCTCGCCGAACCGGGGGGGGCACATCTCACGGCGGCAGATGTCGGCGGCGACTGGAGCTACGTCGCGCTGGGCCACTACCACGTCCAGATGGAAGTGCAGGAGCGCGTCTGGTACTCCGGTGCGCTCGACTACCTGAGCCCCGATCCGTGGAGCGAACTGCGCGAGGAACGGCGTCGTCGCCTCGATGGCAAGGGATGGTTGATGGTTGATCTGGACCGCGGCAGCGTCGAGCGGCGGGCCATCGAGGCGCCCCGCAGAGTGCTCGACCTGCCGGCCCTCGATGCCGGTGACCTCGCCGCCAAGGAACTCGACCGGCTGCTCGCCGAGGCGGTCGAGGCAGTACCCGGAGGGATCACCGATGCGGTGGTGCGCCAAGTGGTGCGTGGAGTGCCGCGGGCGGTGGCGCGGGAACTCGATCACGCCGCCATCCGGCAGTGGAAGGCCAGGGCGCTGCACTTTCATCTCGACCTCAGGCGGCCGGAAAAATCGTCGCGCGAGGTGGGGATGGGCGCTCCCGGGGAGCGGCGCACCCTCGGCGAGATGCTGGAGGGGTTCCTGCGCGGGCGCGCGCTGCCGGCCGGCGTCGATCGAGCGCAGTTCGTCGCCGAGGGAGTCGCCTGCCTTGCCGAGGTGGAACGCGACGCAATTGAGGGGGGGGGATGACGTGCTGCTCCTCCGCCTGAAGCTGCTCAACTTCCGCCAGCACGAGCGCACCGACCTGGTGCTCGGTACCGGGTTGCTGGCGATCGTCGGCCCCAACGGTTCCGGCAAAACCACCCTGCTCGAGGCGATCGCCTACGCGCTCTACGGCGTGAGCGCTGCGCGCGGCACCCGCGACACGCTGCGCCGCCGCGGTGCCCCCCCCCGGTCGCGCTGCGAGGTGGAGCTGGAGTTCGCCCTCGGGGCGCACAACTACCGCGCGGTGCGCTCGCTCACCGGCGCCGAGCTGTTCCAGGACGGCGTCGCCATCGCCAACAGCACCGGTGCAGTCACTGAGCGGATCATCGCCCTGCTGGGTATGACCCGCGAGGAGTTCTTCAACACCTACTTCACCGGCCAGAAGGAACTGGCGGTGATGGCCGCGATGTCGCCCACCGAGCGCGGCAAGTTTCTCTCGCGGGTGCTCGGCTACGAACGGTTGCGCGATGCCCAGGACCGGCTCAGGGAGCGGCGCAGCGCCCGCAGGGCGGAACTCGCCGGGGTGGAGCAGGGGCTGGCCGATCCCGACGAGCTGGCGGGGACCCTTGCCGCCGCCACAACCGCGCTGGAGACCGCCCGCGCGGCCCACGAGGCCGCCATCGTGGCCCAGCGCGAGGCCGCCGCTGCCGCTGCGGAACTGGGACCGGCCTGGGAGGCCGCCCGGACCAAGCGGACCGCCTGGCAGGGGCTCGATGGCGAACGCCGGGTGCTGGAGGGCAGGGTGGCCACGGCGCGGGCGCACTTCACCGCGCTCGACCGCCAAATGGCCGGCGCCCTCGATGCCCAGCGTCGTCTGGAGCCGCTGGTGGCCCGACTTGCAAGTTGGGATGCGCTGGTTGCCGAACGCGATGGACTCGACCAGGCCGCCGCCGCAGTGGCTGCCCGGAGCCGCGCCGTGGCCGAACGCGATCAACTGCGGCAACGCCGGCTCGCGGTCGAGGCCGAACTCGCGGCGCTGCCGGATGCCGCGGCGGTCGCCGCGCTGGTCGGGGCGCGCACCGATGCACTGACCAGGCGCCAGGAGGCCGAAGCCCGCCTCGCCGAGGCGCGCACCCGGTACACTCAGGACGAGCAGGAGGCGCGCACCAAGCTCGACGCGCACCGGGATCGCTATCGCGAGTTGCGCGAGCAGCACCAGGCAATCGAGACCGCCGGCCCGGACGGGATCTGTCCCACCTGCAATCGGCCGCTTGGCGCTGACTATCGCGAGACGCTGGCGATGCTTCAGGCCGAACTCGACGAGGTCCACGCCAGCGGGATCTACTTCAAGCAACGCGTCGATCAACTGGTTTCTCCGCCCGAGGAGGTGCGCGAGCTCGAGGCCGCGCGCGCCGCCGCCGATCTCGCCGTGCGCGCCGCCACCGAGGCCGCTGCCGAGGCGGAGGCCCGCGCTCGCCGGGCTGCGGAGCTGACGGTCGATCTCGCCCGGATGGCCGAACGTCTCGCCTCGCTGGAGGCCGCGGTGACCGGACCAGCGGCGAGCTACGACGCCACCCGGCACGAGGAGGTGCGCGCCATCCTCGCCGCGCTCGAGCCGGTGCGGCGTGAACACGATCAACTCCGGGGACTGGCCGAGCGGGCCGGCACTCTGGTCATCGAAGCGACCGAGGCCGAGCGGGTCGCCTCGGTGGCGGAAGATGCCCTGCTCCAGCTCGATGCCCGGATCGCCGCGCTCGGTTGGGATCCGGAGGCGTTCCAGTCGTTGGAGGCGACGGTGCGCGCGGCCGAGCAGCGGAATCAGGCGGTAGAGGTGGAACTGGCGCGCAGTACCGCGGCGGTGGCTGGGGCGGAAAAGCTGCGCACTGCCGCACTCGCTCGCCAGGCCGATCGCGCCGCCAAGGCGGAGCGGGCCCGCGTTCTGGGTGCCGAGTTGACCCGGCTCCAGGAACTCGATCGTGCCTTCGCCGATCTGCGCACCGAACTCAACTTGCAGCTCCGTCCCGATCTGGCCGAGCGCGCCTCCGGCTTCCTGCGCGACCTCACCGCCGGTCGCTACGCCGACCTCGACGTGAGCGAGGAGTACGTTGCCACCGTCGTGGAGGACGGCGAGGTCAAGCCGGTGATCTCCGGGGGCGAGGAGGATGTGGTTCATCTGGCGCTCCGTCTGGCGATCTCGCAGATGATCGCCGAGCGCGCGGGACAGCCGCTGGCGCTGCTGGTCCTCGACGAGATCTTCGGCTCGCTCGACGACGAGCGGCGGCAGGCGGTGCTCGACCTGCTGCGGGCGCTCCAGGACCGTTTCCCGCAGGTCATCATCATCAGTCACATCGAGGGGATGCGCGACGCAGTCGACCGGGTGATCCGGGTGCGCCACGACCTCGAACTTGGAGTCACCACCGTGAGCGACGACGTCGCCGGAGGAACCGATGTGGCTGCGTGAGACCGAGGCGACCCCGCCGATCGGGCCGCTCAGAGCCGAGGCCCGCGACATCGGTGCCCTCAACCGGCTCTTCTCGGATGCCTTCACCGAGCGCTATCGCCGGGACGGTCTCACTGCCGTCAGGGTGCCGCATCTCAACACCGCCGTCTGGCGCTATGCCATCGAAGGCGCAGGTGCCGGGGCGATGGTCTGGCACGACGAGCGCGGCGAGCTGGTCGCCTTCAACATGGTGCATCACTCGGGCACCGAGGGATGGATGGGACCGCTGGCGGTGCGGACCGATCATCAGGGGGGGGGATTCGGCCGCGACGTCGTCCAGGCCGGCATCGCCCGGCTCAAGGAAGTCGGCGTCCGCACCATCGGCCTGGAGACGATGCCCCGCACCCTCGACAACATCGGCTTCTACTCCCGGCTCGGCTTTCGGCCCGGCCCGCTGACGATCACCCTCCAGACGCCGGTCGCCCGCGGTCTCGCGCCAATCGCCGCCCGACTCGGCGCAGCCGAGGGCGCGCGACGCGAGGCGCTGATCGACGAGTGCCGTGCTCTCAGCATGGCGGTGGCCGACGGGATCGACTTTACCCGCGAGCTGGAACTGACCCTGCAGATCGGTCTCGGAGACGCTTCGCTGCTGCGCAATGCCGGCGGTGAGTTGTCCGCCTTCGTGCTCTGGCAGGTCGCCCCGCTCGCCGCCGATCGGGCGGCCGAAGACCTCCGGGTGCTCAAGCTGGTCGCCCGCGACCTCCCCGCCGCCCGCGCCGCGATCCGGGCGGCGGAGGCCGAGGCGTCGGTGCGCGGCCTCGAAGGGTGCGCGGTGCGCTGCCAGACGCGCTACCCGGAGCTCTATCGCCAACTCATCGCCGCCGACTGGCGGGTGCACTGGACCGACCTGCGTCTGACCCTCGAGGGGTATCAGGAACCGGAGGTCAGCGGGGTGTTGTTGAGTAATTGGGAGATTTGAGCGGAGTCGGGGGCGTGGCGGAGATCGTCGACCGTGAAAGGTGAAAGGTGAAAGGTGAAAGGTGAAAAGGTACTTGGGCCTTCTTCCGTTTTACCTTTCACCAAGCGCGGCGAAGCCGCGTCCCTCCCGACCTACGACCTACGACCCCTCCTCCTTGCCATCCCGCCCCGATCCGGCCAACATCCGGGGTCGCTGAACCTTCGGAGCCCGATCGTGCCAAGTCCCACTGCGTTGCTGCGTGCCGTCAAACCCTACGTCTTCACGACCCTGATTGCCCGGAAGCGGGAGATCGAGGCGACCGGAGTGCGGGTGCTCGACCTCTCCCTCGGCTCGCCCGACCAGCCGATGCCCGAGGCGCTGATCGCCGCGGTGGCCGCCGCCGTCGAGGACCGCACCGCCCACGGCTATCCGGTGATGACGGGTGAGAGGGCCTTCGGGGACGCCTTTGCCGCGTACATGCAGCGGCGCTTTGGCGTCACCCTCGACTCGACCAGCGAAGTGGTCCCCACGGCGGGTGCCAAGGAGGGGCTGGCGCACCTGGTGCTGGCCTGGTGTGAGCCGGGCGACGCGATGCTGATCACCGACGTCGCCTATCCCGTCTACGAGCGCGCCGTTGCGGCGGCGGGGGCCGACCTGGTCCGGCTGCCGGTCACCGCGGAGTCGGGGTACTGGCCCGATCTCGACGCCGTTGACCCTGCGGTGGCCCGCCGCGCCAAGTTCCTGCTGCTCAACTTCCCCAACAACCCGACCGGTGCCGTGACCACCCGCGAGCGCTGGGCCGAGGCGGTGGCGTTCTGCCGTCAGTGGGACATCATCCTGATCTCGGATATCGCCTACAGCGAACTGGTGCACACCGGCGAGGCGGCACCGAGCGTCTTCGAGGTTGAGGGTGCCCGCGAGGTGGCGGTCGAGATTCATTCCGGCTCCAAGAACTTCTCGATGGCCGGCATGCGGCTCGGCGTGGTGTGCGGTCGGGCCGACGTCTGCGCCGTGCTCAACAACTATCGCACCCTCGTGGGCTACGGAGTGCCCACCATCGTGCAGCGCGCTGGGGCGTTCGCCTTTGCGCATGCCGAGGAGCTCTCGGCGGAGATCCGCTCGGGCTACCGGGCGCGGATCGACGCGGCGGTGGCGGGGTTCAGGGCGGCGGGGGTGACGGTCTCCCCCCCCCAGGCCGGGATGTACCTCTGGATTCCGGTGCCGCCGGGGATGACCGACTGGGAGGTGACCGACCGGCTGATGGCCGAGGAGCGGATCGTGATCACACCCGGGAGCGGCTTCGGTCCCGGCGGGGCAGGGTACATCCGGGTCTCGCTGGTGGCGCCGCCCGACGTGTTGCATGACGCCTGTCGCCGGATCGCCGCGCCGTGGGCCGAGACGGCTGTGGTGTGATGCCGAACGCCCCGGCGGGCACGAAGCCAGCCGGGGCGCCACCAGGTTCGGACGGCCGGCGCCCGCTCAGCGCAGCTTGAACCGGAGTCCGAGATTCACCCGGAGGTCCTTCATTCCTCGGCTGGGCGCGAACCCCGCCTGATTGGTTGGTGAGCGATAGTACAAGGCAGAATAGCCGGCCTGGATGCCGACCACGCTCGTCAACTCCTGGGTCACCGCCACGCCGATGTCAAACGCCGGCCGGAGTCCCGAAGTGCGCTCATCGGGATTCGCCTCCCTCAGTCCGGAGAGGTGGATCAGACCGGCGCCGCCCACCAATTCAACGCGGGTGCGCCAACTGACCGGGGTGAGCAGGTGGCCCACCTGGGCCAGCAGGGTCGTGACCGTCCCGGAGCCTTGCTGGGTGAACCCGAGCACCGGACCCGGCATGAAAGTCGTCGCGTCACGAGTCGTCACGAAGTAGTCGACGGAGGCGATGTTGACCGCGACACCATAATTCCATGCCGTTCCAGTGCGTCGCTCCAGGCGAAGGTAACCGCCCAGGTTGTCGTTCCGGCCAATGCTGCGGAATTCAGTGGGATCCGATGCCGAGAGTGCAAACGGCGAGGTCGTCGTGGACGCTTGGCCTCCGCTACCCACCGTCACCGCCCATTGGGCGGTGGCGTGTGAGACAGGCGCGATCACTGCCCCGAGCAAGATCGCCAAAGTGAGGATGGATGGGTTTCGCGCCTGCCCTGCAACCGGTGTTGTGCGTGAGGTGCCGGGACCAAGCGCTCGCGGGACAGCGCGATCAATCATTCCCGAACGAATCCGAAAATGGAAAGCGAGGAGCGAGGAGCGCATCGGGGGTGCCTCTCTTTTGTGGGGAAGTGATTCGGAACACAGAGGCCAACCTTGCCGATGCCCATCCGACAATTGTCCTCCTGCTCCGAACCTATGAGAAGCTAGCGGCCTTCGCCCAATCTGTCAACTCTCCCGCCCGACCACCCCCCGCTCATGGAAACTGGAGTCGGAGCCCGATCGTTGCCCGGGTGTCCCTCATTCCCTTGCCCGGCGGGACCACGTCCTGACTGGTCGGATAGCTATAAAACAGGGTGGAATACCCGACCTGAATACTTGTGATGTCTGACAGTTTCTGGGTCAACGCGACCCCGACGTCGACGGCCGGCCGGAGTCCCGAGCTGCGCTCATCGGGATTGACTTCGCTCAGTTTGGAGAGATGGATCAGACCGGCTCCGCCGAGCAGCTCCAAGCGGGTTGGCCAATTCACCGGAGTAAGCAGTCGACCGACCTGCGCCAGCAGGGTGGTGACTGATCCAACGACTCTAGTTCCCCTACGTCCGCTGGCGCCTGTCGCCGGGACAAACGACTCCACGAAGTACTCTGTGGTGGCGAAGCTTGCTGCCATGCCGAAGTTCCATCCCGATCCCGTGCGCCTCTCCGCGCGCACATAGCCCCCGAGGTTGTCGTGCCGTTTCGTGCCTCGCAAGACCGCCGGGTTCGCTGACGATGGGGAGAGCGGTGGCGAGGATTGCTCCGTTTGGCTCGAAAAGCCCGCCGTCACCGCCCACTGGGCGGTGGCGTGCGCCGGCGCTGCGAGCAGTAGAACCGTGGCCGTCAGAATCGGGACACTCGATTTCAGGCGTTGGCTTCCGGCCGGGAATGGAGCATAGTCAGTCACGCAGAGCGTTCGCGTGACATCGCGACCAAACAGCTGCCTAGCGAATCCGGGCACGACGAGCGAGGAGCGCACGGGGGGGCCTCTTTCTGGTTGGGAATTGGCCATAATCTGTGCGAGGAACCGCGCAAATGTCCACCCGCCATTCGCCCGACCAACCCGAATCAACCCCGAAACCCGGGGCCTTGTCCCAATCTGTCAACTCTCCCGCCCGACCACCCCCCGGATCACCAGGACCACGCCGGCAATCAGCAACAGATGGATCCACCCAGTGGCCAGTGCCGCGGCAAACTGCAGCACCACCCACACCACGATCAGGGCCAGGCCGGCCAGCAGCTCGAACACGGCATCGTCTCCGGGGTAACGGGGAGGTCAACGTCGGGCCGGGCCGATTGACGGACCCGGTCCCGGACGGTATACTAATCGTGGCCGTGCGATGGCGGGGAACCATACGTACTTGAGCCAACAGGTCCGAGGAAGGGCCCATATTCCTGGTCCAACGCCATGCCCCGCTGCGGGAAGGCGGACGACGGGGAGAGGGTGCCAAGCTTTTCTCCACGGGCTTCAAGACACCCTCCCCGCCGTCGTCACGGCTTCGCGGCGCCGCTCCGATGTGATCGGGCAGCGCCGCTTGCCTTTTCGCCCTGCTCCAGGATTCGGCATGCCCCGCGCCACCGTCATTCGTCGCGCCCACTTCAACGCCGCCCACCGGCTCCACAACCCGGCCCGCTCCGACGAGTGGAATCGCGCCACCTTCGGTCCCTGCAACAACCCCAATTTTCACGGCCACAACTACGAGGTCGAACTCTGCGTCGAGGGCGAGATCAGTCCCGACACCGGCTATGTGATCGACGTCGGAATCCTCCGGGCGCTGTTCGACGAGCATGTCCATGCCCTGCTCGATCACCGCAATCTCAACCTCGATGTCGACTGGTTCCAGGATCGCCAGAGCTCGGTCGAGAACATCGCCATGTTCATCTGGGAGCAGTTGGCGCCCCGCATTCCGTCTGGCCGCCTCACCCTCGTCCGCCTCTGGGAGACACCCCGCAACTATGCCGAATACCGGGGAGGATGAGATGACCGGTTCGACCGGCTCGCCTCTGGTGCTGGTGACCGGCGCCTCGCGGGGGATCGGGGCGGCGGTGGCCAGCCATTTCTCGACGGCAGGGTGGACGGTGATACGGCTGGCGCGCTCCCCGATGCCGCCGCTGGAGCGGGCTCTGGACCTGCGGGTCGATCTCGCCGAACGCGCCTCGCGGCAGGCGGCACTCGCGCAGCTCAGCGCGGAGCATCCCGTTCCCGACGTGATCGTCAACAACGCCGGTGCCTTCCTGCTCGCCCCGCTGGAGGAGAGCAGCGATGACCTGCTCCATGAGCAACTCGCCATCAACCTCGAGGCGCCGTTCGCCATCGCTCGGCACTTCCTGCCATTGATGCGGAGCCGCGGCCACGGACGCCACGTGGTGGTCGGCAGCATCGCCGATCATCACCCCTTCCCGCACAACGCCGCCTACGCCACCTCGAAGTTCGCCGTGCGCGGGCTGCACGAGGTGATCGTGGAGGAGTATCGCGGCACCGGGGTCCAGTCGACGCTGATCTCGCCGGGGCCGACCGACACCGCGGCCTGGGATCCGGTCGACCCCGACGGTCGCGAGGGGTTCACCAACCGCGCCGACATGCTCCGCCCCACCGATGTCGCCGACGCTGTCTTCTGGGCGGCGACTCGACCAGCCGGTGTGCATGTGGAATTGGTGCGGGTGGGGCCGGGGTAGGGGGGGGAAGGTGAAACGTAAAAGGTGAAACGTGAAAGGTGAAACGTAAAAGGTGAAACGTAAAAGGTGAAACGTAAAACGGGATGTACGACCCGTTTCACCTTTCACCTTTCACCTTTCACCTCTCCCGACCAACGACCAACGACCAACGACCAACGACTCACGACCTCACCAGGACCCACCATGCTCCGCCATCTCTCACTCCTCCTCGCCCTTCCCCTTTCCCTCGCCGCGCAGGCGCTCCCCACCGAACTCGACGGCTGGCCGGTGATCGATCTGACGCGTGCCCAGCGGCCCAACGGCGAGACCTGGGTCGGCACCTACGGGCATGGCGTGCTGGTCCAGCTATCTGGGGGGGGGAGTTGGCGGCGGATCCGCTCCGACACATCCGGGACCTCGCTCTCGTGGGACTTTGTCCACGCCATCGCCTTCGGTCCGCGTGACCAGATCTGGGTCGGCACCATCGGCAACGGCTGGGGCCTCTCGCATGACGACGGCCGGACCTGGCGCAACTGGACCTTCAGCGAGCTGGGGCCGGAATGGCAGTATGTCGCGCCCCAAGGAATCGCCACGGTGGGTGATACCACGGTGATCGCCACCGCTGACGGAGTGCAGGCAACCGTGAATGACGGCGCCAACTGGATCGCACTGGTGGACCGCACTGGCCCGGCGGCGCGCGGCCCAGCCGATACCGCCTTGGTCGCTATCGGCAAGGAATACTTCACCGAGCTGGCGATCATCAACGGTGCCGACGGTTGGTCGATTCTCGCGCCGCCCAGTAGCTGCCCGGCTCCCGGCCTGGTCGGGTCGCGCGCGCAGATTCCGCTGCGGTGGATCGTCGGTCGCGGAGCAGCCGTTCGTGAACGGCCCACCGATGGTTTTTTCGCTGACAAGGTGATCGCCGACCAGGTCGGAGCCAGTGCACCGATCGCGTCGACGACTCCCGCCCCCGCCACCCGCGACTGGCGGCCGCGCTTTGTCCGTCCCATTCGTCCCTGCGACAACGCGCACATCGACCAGACCTATCGCTGGGGCTCCACCATGGGCGGCAATTTCCAGCCGCACCAGGGGATCGAGTTCAACAACGCCGACGGCACCCCCGTGCTGGCGATCGGCGATGGCGTGGTGGTCTGGGCCGGTCCGGCCGAGCGCGGGGCGCTCACCGTTGCGATCCGTCACGACGACCCGCTCTTCCTCCCGGGTGGCGAGAAGCGGTTCGTCTTCTCCGTCTATTACCACAACAGCGGTCTCGATGTGGCCGTGGGCGACCGGGTGCTGACGCGCCAGCAGATTGCCCGGGTCGGCAACACCGGTCGCGCCACCAACGATCACCTCCACCTCGAGGTGCACGCTGCGCCGGTCGATTCGGTGGCGCTGATCGTCAATCCCGAGGTGCGCTTCCCGCCCCATGCCACCAACCCCGAGTTGTGGATCGAACCGCTGCCAGGCACCGGGATCATTGCCGGCCAGGTCTTTGACTCTGCCGGGAAGCCGGTACCAGAGGCGCGGATCTACGGGATCAACAAACCGCTGCCGAGGGAGACGCCGTTCGCCTTCGCCGAGACGTACGGACCGCGGAACCTCCCCTCACCGATGTACGGCGAGCACTTCGCCATCAGCGACGTGCCGGCCGGAGTGCACCGGCTGCGGGCCAGGATTGACGGCAAGTGGGTGGAGCGGGAGGCGATTGTCGTGGCCGGCCAGATGACGTGGGTGCGGTTCTAGAAAGAGAGAAAGAGAGAAGGAGAAGGAGAGAAAGAGAGGCGTAACTTCATCCTCACCACTCTTTCTCTCCTTTTCTCTTTCTCTCCTTCTCTCTTTATGATTCCTCATGCACATCGAGCTCACCGATCACCTGCGCTGTCCCGTGGATCACGAGGAATCGTTCCTTGTGCTCCTGCCGGAGCGAATGGACGGCCGTCTGGTCCCGGTCGGCACTCTCGGCTGCCCGGTGTGCGGCTGGGGCGCAGTGTGGACCGACGGCATCCCGGACTTTGGGGGGGGGACGCCCGGGGCAGGGCAACCTCGATTCGACGCCGCTGGCGCCGTTGCGCTGCTCGGCATCGACGGGCCCGGCGGCTGGCTGGCGCTGGCCGGGCGGGCGGGAGCGCTGGCGGCTGAACTGGCCGAGCTGCTGCCGGGAATCGGCATCGTCGCGGTCAATCCCTCGACGGAGCTCTCCCCCGACAACGTGCTCAGCGTGCTCCGGACGGCCGCCTGGCCGCTCAAGCGTCATGCGCTCCGCGGAGTGATCGTCGGTGCGGACGCGGAGGCGCTGGCCGGTGCCGCATTGGCGAGCGTGCTGCCCGGCCTCCGTGCGGTGGGAGAGGGAACATCCCCCCCCCTTGGCACCGGTGACGAGCTGCTGGCGGGAGCGGGTGGCGTCTGGGTGGTGCGGAAGGGGTAGTGTGTGCCTGCGGGCTCAATCGCGACAACGACAACGGCCGCGGGCATCTGCCCGCGGCCGTTGTTGTTTCCTGCCGATCGTCAGAGCAGTTACTCTGCCGTCTTGTGCCGCCGCCGACGGGCTGCCGCCATGCCGACCAGACCGGTCGCCAGCAGGGTCATCGACGCCGGCTCGGGGACGACATCGGTGGGTATCCCCGACTGATCCCATGCCAGCCACATGCCGTCGGTCTGACCATCACCCCAGAGCTCGAACTGCATCCAGGTGGCTCCGGCCGACACCGGCACTTCGAAGCGCGCCGTGCAGATGCCGTTGCCCGAAGCCCAGATCCCGTCGCCATTGCGGCAGAAGCCGAAGTGGTTGTCGACCGACTGGGTCGTGCTCGACTGGTTGTAGCTGCTCACCGGACCCGCCACGGCACCATTGGAGAACTCGAACGACTTGAGCACGTTGTCCCAGCCCATGTCGAAGCCGATCGTCCCGGCCCCGGATGCGGCACCGAAATCGTACCGGAACAGGTAGCGATAGCGGTTGTTGGCATCATTGGTGTAGTTGTAGTCGCCCACGCCGCCCGGCCCGCTGAAATCATCCCAGGCGCTGATCCACTGGGTGCTGGCCGTGTTGGGCTGCCACACGCCCGGCTGGCCGCCAGCAGGCGCAAAGACGTTCTGGAATCCCGACCAGCTGTTCGCACCGACGTTGAAGATGTTGACCGTCCAGCCAGCCCCGCCGGTGTTGTTCTGTGCGGTCAAGGGTGCGCTGAGGGCCAGGGTCAGGGCGCCAGCAAGGAAAATCGAGGACCGCATCGCTGCTCCGGAGCAAGAGTTCACCGTAGCGAGTCGCAGGATCCATACCGCCAGGGCCATGGCAGGCAAGTCATTGGCAATACGTAATTTGCAACTCCAGAGATGGGCGGGTGGTGGGCCGCTGCTGTAGCGCCTGCGCCGCAATTTGGCAGTGATACCGCAGCATCACTCCTCCTCGTACAGCGCCTCGATCTGGTCGCGGTAGTTCTCCTCCACCACCTTGCGGCGGACCGACATCTTGGGGGTGAGTTCCCCTGATTCGATGGTGAAGTCCCGGGCGAGGATCAGAAACTTCTTCGGCATCTCGTACTGGGCCAGGTCGCGTAGCGACTTCCGCGCCTCGCGTTCCAGCTTCTCGCACACCTCGGGCAGCGCCGAAAGCTCCTCGTGGGCGAGCATCGGCAGTCCCTTGATCTGGGCCCACTGCGCCATCGCCTCGAAGTTGGGGACCAGCAGCATGATCGGAAACCTGCGCTTGTCGCCGAGCAGGACGGCGTTGGAGAAGAACTTGTTGGTCTTCAGCATCGCCTCGATCGGCTGCGGCGCGATGTTCTTGCCGCCAGCGGTCACGATCAGATCCTTCTTGCGGTCGGTGATCCGGAGACAGCCGTCGGCATCGACCATCCCGATGTCGCCGGTGTGGAAATAGCCGTCGGCATCGATCGCCTCCGCCGTCGCCTCGGGCCGGTGGTAGTAGCCCTTCATCACGTGCGGTCCGCGGGTCAGGATCTCGCCGTCGGCGGCGATCTTCACGAACACGCCGGGGATGGGGCGACCGACGGTGCCGGGCTTGAGCATTTCGAAGGAGTTGACGGTGATCACCGGTGAGGTCTCGGTGAGGCCGTAGCCCTCGAGGATCGGCAGTCCGGCGGCGATGAAGAAGCGGCAGATCTCGGGATTGAGCGGTGCCCCCCCCGACACGAAGAACTTGAGTCGTCCGCCGGTGCGCGCCCGCAGCTTCCGGAACACCAGCAGGTTGGCGAGCCAATTGGCGAAGGCGAGTCCCGGCGGTACGCGACGGCGGTTGAGCACGTAGTCGACGTGCTTCTCGCCGGTGGCCCTGGCCCACTCGAAGATGGCCCGGGTGAGGCCGCCGCCGTTCATCGCCGACTCCACCGCCCGCGCGAAGATCTTCTCGAACAGCCGCGGCACGCTGGCCATGATGGTGGGCCGCACCTCGCGCATCTCCTGCACCAGCGCGTCCATCCCGGTGGAGTAGTTGATCACGATGCCGGCGTGGAGCATCAGGTAGTGACCGACCATCCGCTCGAAGATGTGCGACAGCGGCAGGAAGGAGAGTCCCTCCTCCCCGGGCGAGATGTTGAGCACCTCCAGCGCGGCGACCACGTTGCTGGTGATGTTGCCGTGCGAGAGCATCACTCCCTTGGGCTCGCCGGTGGTGCCGGAGGTGTAGATCAGGGTGGCGAGATCATCCGGGGCAACCGATCGGGCGTCGCGTTCCCAATCGGGATAGCGGTCGGCCGCCGCCGCTCCGCGCGATTCCAGCTCCTGGAAGGCGATCACTCCCTCGGGGAGATGGGGATCTTCATCGAACAGGATCAGGTGCTGCAGGGCGGGGAGTGCGTCGCGAATCTCCAGCACCTTGTCGAGCTGGAGCCGGGTCGAGCAGCAGACGGCCCGGCTGCCGGAGTCGCGCAGCACATGACCCACCTGCTTCGACGGCAGCGTGGCGTACACCGGCACGTCGGTCATGCAGTCGGTGAGGCAGGCGTAATCGGTGATCGCCCATTCCGGCCGGTTCTCCGACAGGATAGCCACTCGATCACCGGGCTGGAGGCCGAGTTCACGGAACGCCGCAGCGACGTTTCTGACCCGGTCATGGAGCTCTGCGTGGGTGATCGCCCGCCAGCGGCCCTCGCGCTTGCTGCGCATCGCCGCCGGTCGAGCGGCGTGGCGGGCGATGGCATCGAAGTAGAGGGTGTTCAGCGTGGCGGGCGGCATCTGGTTTCCTTGGCAGGGCTGTCAGGCGTGCTCACGGCCCGGTACGAAGACCACTCGGCGCCGGCTGCAGCGAGAAGGTGATGATGTTGGAGCGGAGTCGTCCCACGGCGGCCTGCACCCGGCCGGTGCCGCTCGCCGCCAGCGCGGTGACCACCCCCGCATCCGTCACGGAGATGGTAGTGTCGGGCGTGCTCCAGGCAATCGCCACGGCCACCTCCTCGCCGTCGGCGTCGAGCGCGCGAGCGATGAGGGTCACCGAGCTCCCCTCGGTCAGCAGCTGTGTGGCAGGGTTGACGACTTGCAGCGATACCACGCCGTCGCCGGTGGTGGGGAGATCGCTGCAACCGATCACCCCCAGCAGGGTCCAGCCGATCATCAATCTCGACCTCATGCCCGCTCCCCGGCCGGTGATGTCGCCGATTCCAGCTCCGCCAGCTTGGTGCGGGCATGCTCCACCCAGCGACTCATCTCGCCGTCCCGCGGCGGCTTGGCCAGGAAGGCGCGCAGATGCTCGGCCGCCCGCCCGCGATCGCCACGCCGGAGCAGCAGGAACGCCAGGCCGTAGTGTGCCCCCAGCAGATCGGGCTGGAGCTCGAGGGCGCGGCGGTAGTGCCGGATCGCCTCCTCGAAGCGGGCCGTCCTGGAAAGGGCGATCGCGATGTATTGCAGGATGCGGACATCATTCGGCTGATCCCGGAGAGCGAGTTGATACGAAGTGATCGCGCCTTCGAAATCGCCCTGGCGTTCCAAGGCGAGCCCCTCGTTCAGGTAGTCGAGGCGACGCGGTGCCGGCGCGTCGTCGTCGCCGGAGAGGATGCGTTTCCACCAACTCACTGGTGCGGGAGATCCTGGAAAATGGCCATCCGGGAAAACTAGGCCCCGCAGCGGTGTCCGGCAACGCACCGGGGGGCCGAGCCCCCGCTGGGGCCCCGGCAGTGTACCTTGAGGGGAGCCCCCGCTTCACCCCCGGAAGGTGCCATGCCCAAATCTGCCTCTGAACCAATGCGCGATCTGCTGGAAGTCGATTGGCCGCTGTTCGGCGAACTCTGCCGGGCCCTCGCCCTCCGGGTCGCCAAGGGCTACGATCCCGAGGTGATCCTGGGGATCGCCAAGGCGGGAGTCATCCCCGCCGCGATCATCGCCACCATCCTGCGACGCGACTTGGCCACCATCAACATCACCCGGCCCGACGCACTCGAGGAACCGACCCTCGTCGTCGGGCCGCCACCCTCCATCAGGGGACGACGCGTGCTGGTGGTGGACGAGACCTGCGACTCCGGTGCGACGATGAAACTCGCGCTCGCCACCGTGCGGGCGATGGAGCCGGCCGACGTCAAGAGCGCCGTCTCCTTCCGCACCGGTAGCTGGGCACCCGATTATCACGCCTTCGAAACGGCGAAGGAGATCATCCTGCCGTGGGATAACGACGCGCGATAGAAAGAGAGAAAGAGAGAAAGAGAGAAGGAGAGAAGGAGAGAAGGAGAGGCGTGCCTCCCGTTTCACCTTTCACCTTTCACCTTTCACCTTTCACCTTGAAACGCCTGCCGCCACTCGCCACCCGCTGCCTGCAAGTCCACGATCGCGGTGAGGGTTGGCTGGGCTGCTGCCAGGAAAATGCAGGTAGGGTGTCCGGCGCTCCGGCATTCCACCTCGAGCACGCCGATCGGGGCACCGGCCTGAATCGTCAGGAAGGCCGCCAGGCAGCCGGTGGTGAAGTGGCAGCTCGGGGCGCCGCGCACGGCTGGCTCCGCCTCGGCCCAGTCGCCGCTCTCCAGAATCAGCGCCGAGGGACCGGGGACGCTCACGGTCAACGATCCCCAACCGAGCACCACGGCGAGCTCATCAAGCAGCGGTCCGAACCAGCGGGTGTCGAGTGCGCCGGGATCGTCGAGCCCGGTCCGTTCGTGGATCCGGCGCTGCCAGGCGGCGGCGAGTGCCTCACCGGTGGCGAAACCGGCATCATGAAGAATGGCGGCGGCCTCGACCGGGCCGAGCCGCTCGAGGCGGTGGCGCAGGCGGTGCAGGGAAGCGGGTGCGATGGCGAATGCTGGCATTGACCGCCAACCTACGTGACGGGACCGAGGCGCCGCAAGAGCTCCGCCTCGTCGATCACTTCGATTCCCAGCGCCCGGGCCTTGGCCAATTTCTCGCCGGCGTCGCTGCCGGCCACCACCAGCGCGGTTTTGCTGGAGATCGACGACTTCACCGTCCCGCCGGCACGTTCGATCAGTGCCGTGGCCGCGCCCCGGCTCAGAGTCGGCAGCGAACCAGTGAGCACCACGATCACCCCGTCGAGCGCTCTTGGCCCGTCGCCGACTTCGATCCCCGGCTCCAGCTGGGCGACGCCGAGCTCGGTGAGCCGGTCGAGCAGGGCGGCGTTTACCGGGTCGGTGCCATACTCCTGCAGCGACCGGGAGATCGCCGGACCGATTCCATCGAGCGCCTCCACCTCGGCGGGCGCGGCTGCCCTCAGCGCAGCAAGGGTGCCGAATCGTCGGGCCAGCAGTTTGGCAGCGGTACCGCCGACATGCCGGATTCCGAGCGCCACCAACAGCGCGTGGAGTGGTCGTTGCCGGGACGCGGCGATCGCCTCCACCAGTCCGTTGGCAGCGAGCTCGGCGAAGCGCTCCAGCGGGAGCAGCTGCTCGACCGTGAGGGTGAAGAGATCGGCGGCCGAGGAGATCAGTTTCGCTTCCAGCAGTTGCCTGAGGCGTTCCGGGCCGAGGCCGCCGATGTCGAGTCCCTGCCGGGAGATGAAGTGCACCAGCGCCTCGTAATTGCGGCCTGGGCAGCGTGGTTCCGGGCAGTAGCGGTTGACCTCGCCATCCGGCTTTGAGAGCGCGGTGCTGCAGAAGGGGCAGAGCTCCGGCGGTTGCCAGGGCTCAGCGTTGTCGGGCCGCTCGGACAGCACCGGACCGAGCACCTTGGGGATCACGTCGCCGGAGCGGATCAGCTCCACGAGGTCGCCGACCCTGATGTCGCGGGCGGCAATGATCTCCTCGTTGTGCAGGGTGGCCCGGCTCACCAGTGCCCCCCCCACACGCACCGGCTCGAGGATCGCCGTCGGAGTGAGAGCACCCGTACGCCCGATGTTGACCTCGATATCGAGCAGGCGGGTGCGCGCCGATTCGGCCGCGAACTTGCGCGCGATGGCCCAGCGCGGAATCCGCGCGCCCACCACGCCGAGCTCCTGCTGCAGCCGGATGTCGTCGACCTTGAGCACCAGACCGTCGGCATCAAAATCCAGAGTGCGGATCCGCTCCTGCCATTCCGCGGTGAAGGCGATCGCGGCGTCGAGTCCCACGAGCACGGTGCGGTGCGGCTCGACCGGAAAACCCCATGCCGCGATGCTGTCGAGCGCCGCGTGATGGCTGGTGGGGAGGGGTCCTCCCTCCAGAATCAGCAGTTGATAGGCGAAGAAGCGCAGCCGCCTTCGCCGCGCCTCGGCGGGATCGAGCGCCCGGAGTGCACCGGCCGCGGCATTGCGCGGATTGGAAAGCGGCTCCTCGCCCGCTGCAACTCTGGCCGTGTTGACCCGCGCAAAGGCGCGGCGCGGGATGTAGACCTCGCCGCGAACTTCGAGGAGGGCGGGCCATCCGGCGCCATCGAGGCGGAGCGGCACGTCGGAGATACTGCGCACGGCGCTCGTCACGTCCTCGCCGATGCTGCCGTTGCCGCGGGTCACGGCGCGCACCAGCAATCCGTCGCGATAGGTGATTGCCAGCGCGGCACCGTCGATCTTGACCTCGACCGCCAGCGCCGCTGTGGCCGCTCTGCCGTCCACGCGGGTCATCCGCTCGTGCCAGGCCCTGAGCTCGTCGTCGCTGAAGGCGTTGTCGAGCGAGAGCATCGGCTGGGCATGGGCCACCTTGGGGAGATGCTCGGCGAGTGCCCCCCCCACACGCCTGGTCGGCGAGTCGTCGCGGGCCAGCTCCGGATGCGCCACCTCCAGCGCCTGCAGCCGACGGAACAGAACGTCATACTCGGCGTCGCTGATCTCCGGCGCGTCGAGTTCGTGGTAGGCGCGATTGGCGCGCTCCAGTTGAGCGCGCAGCGCGGCTGCGTCTTCGGCCGGGGTCAAACCGCTCACCGTTCGAGCCGCTCGTTGACGCTGACAGCAAGCTCCGCCGCGCGCCGTTGATGACGCTGATCGAGCGGGTCGACAACCGGCAGGCGCGCCACCACTTCGAGCTGTTCCCGGGCGGCGGCCCAGTTGCGGCGGTCGATGAAAACCTCGGCAAGATCGAGGCGGTGGACGATCCGGTTGGGGTCGTACGCCACCGCTCGCCTGAGGCAGTCTTCCGCCGCTTCCCAGCTTGCCACATCAAAGAACTCCGCCCCCAGAAAGGCGCGGGCAAAGAATTTCTCCACTCCGTTCAGTCGCTGGATTTCCGCGTGCCAGCGACCCAGCACATGCCAGGCTCCGCTGTGGGTGGTGTCGATCTGCACCGCCCTGAGTGCCGAGATTCTGATCTCCGTGGCACGCTCCACCCGGTCGCGTTTGCTCATGGTCAGCGATGCCTGGCCCATTGCCGTGGCCAGAACGAAGTGGCCATCGGCAGCGTTCGGATTCGCTTCGACCGCACGCCGAGCATAACTTTCGGCCAGTCGGTAGAGAGTATCGCGGGCGGCGCTCGGCACGTCGTCCGGGGTGAGGCGACCCTGATCCACCAGCACCATGGCCAGGCGCCAGTTGGGCTCGTACCCGTCCGGATCGGCCTTGACGGCCTGCTCCAGCCAGAGACGCGCAGTGGGGAGGTCACGAGCGTCCATCGCCGATATCCCGAGCGCCAGCGGCTCGCGCTGGGCGGCGACCGGCTGAGCGGCGAGGGCGACAACGATCACCAGGCGACGGGCGAGCGACGCGAGCATCAACGACAGTTCCTTTCTCTGACGGGGGCCTTGCCCCTGAGGGTGTGAATGGTTGTCCCGAGATTGATCGAACGCAAGCGCGACGGCGGCACTCTGACCGGTGACGAGTGGCGCGAGCTGATCGCCCACTACGCTACCGACCGCGTCCCCGATTACCAGATGGCCGCCCTCGCCATGGCGATCTACTTCCGCGGCCTCACCCCCGACGAGCTCGGCGCGCTGACCGGTGCCATGCTCGATTCCGGCAGCCGACTGCCACGCTCCGGAGGCGGTGCCGTCCGGGTCGACAAGCACTCCACTGGCGGGGTCGGCGACAAGACCTCGCTCATTCTCGCCCCGCTGCTGGCCGCCTGCGGAGTTGCCGTCCCGATGATGTCCGGTCGCGGCCTCGGCCACACCGGCGGCACCCTCGACAAGCTGGAGTCGATCCCCGGCTTCACCACCCGGATGCCGCTCGATCGCGCAGCGGCGCAACTGGACACTTTGGGCGTGGTGATGTTCGGCCAGACCGAGGAGATCGTCCCGGCCGACCGCCGGCTCTATTCCCTTCGCGACGTGACCGGCACGGTGGAGTCGATTCCGCTGATCACCGCCAGCATCATGTCAAAGAAGCTCGCCGAGCAGCTCGATGCGCTGGTGCTCGACGTCAAGGTCGGCAGCGGCGCGTTCATGCCCGCGATGGACGATGCCCGGACTCTGGCCCGCACCATGATCGGCGTCGGCGAGCAGGCCGGCTGCCGCACCGTGGCGCTGCTCACCGCGATGGACCGCCCGCTGGGCCGCGCGGCAGGGAATGCCATTGAAGTGGTCGAATCGATCCACTCGCTCCGTGGCGATGGCCCGGATGACTTGATGGAGGTGACTCTCGCGCTCGGCGTCGAGATGCTGCTCATCGCCGGTGGTGCCGATTCCCGGGAGGCGGCGCTCGACACGCTGCACGCCGCGATCCGCTCCGGTGCGGCGCTGGAGAAGTTTCGCGCCGTCATCGCGGCACAGGGAGGCGATCCCCGGGTGGTGGACGAACCTTCGCTCCTCCCCACGGCTCCCGTCATCCGCGAGGTTCACGCCGGTCAGAGCGGCCGGATGCCGCCGCTGCCGCCGCGCTCCCTGGGCGAGTTGATCATCACCCTCGGCGGTGGCCGACGGGTCGCCGCCGACAATGTCGATCCTGCGGTCGGCTTGGAAATCGTTCCCCGCGCAGGACAACCGGTGGAGCGCGGCGATCTGATCGCGACGGTGCATGCCCGGAGCGGAGCAGACGCCGCCGCCGCCGCGACGTCGCTCGGCCGTTCGATCGAGCTGGCATGGCAAGAGCAGGCCGAACCGCTGCCGCTCATCGTTGAACGGATCACGGCGGCAGGAACCACGCCCTGGCAGGAGGTGCGCTGATGGTGATGCTGTTCGGTGCAGTCGTCGTTCTTGCGCTGCTGGCATGGGTCATGGGATTCGGAAGTCCGCGCCCCGCCCCCGCCCCCGAGGACGACGTCACCACCCCGATCGACCGCGAGGCGCTGGCAGAGGCCGAGCGGGAACTCCATGAGGACGGCGGCGCGCGGCCGATCGGTGATGCGATCGAGGAGGATGACTGGGGCCCCGGCACGGGCGGCAAGGGGGGATTGCCGGGGTTTTTTTAGAAAAGGTCATAGGTCGTAGGTCGTAGGTCGCAGGTCCAAAGGTCGTAGGTCCAAAGGTCGTAGGTCGTAGGTCGTAGGTCGTAGGTGCTGAAGGGCCGGATCCGTGATCGGAAACGGCCCTTCGTGTTTCTACGACTTACGACTTACGACCTACGACCTTTTTCAGACCTACGACCCTACACGTCCAACACACTCACATACTTCGCATTCGCCTCAATGAACTGGCGCCTTGGTTCCACGTTGTCGCCCATCAGCTCGTCGAACAGCTTTGACGCCTCCACCGCGTCCTCGATCGTCACCCGGAGAATGGTGCGCGTTTCCGGATCCATGGTGGTCTTCCAGAGCTGCTCGGGATTCATCTCGCCGAGACCCTTGTAGCGCTGCAGGTTCACGTTGCCCTTGCCGCCCTTGTCCTCGAGTCGGCGGGTGAACTCCTGGCGTTCGGCCTCGTCGTAGGCGTAGTACTCTTCCTTCCCCTTGGCCACGCGGTAGAGCGGCGGCTGGGCGATGTAGATGTAGCCGGTCTCGATCAGCTCCGGCATCTGGCGGAAGAAGAAGGTCAGCAGCAGGGTGCGGATGTGGGCGCCGTCGACGTCGGCGTCGGTCATGATGATGATCTTGTGGTAGCGGGCGTCGGCGATCTTGAAGTCGTCGCGGATCCCGGTGCCGATCGCGGTGATGATGGCGCGGATTTCCTCGTTGCCGAGGATTCGGTCGATCCGGGCCCGTTCGACGTTGAGGATCTTGCCGCGGAGCGGCAGGATCGCCTGGTTGGAGCGGTTGCGTCCCTGCTTGGCCGAACCGCCGGCCGAGTCGCCCTCGACCAGGTAGAGCTCGTTGATCGCCGGATCGTCGCTGGAGCAGTCGGCCAGCTTGCCCGGCAGCACGGCATTCTCGAGGCCGCTCTTCTTGCGGACCAGCTCGCGCGCCTTGCGGGCCGCCTCGCGGGCGCGGGCGGCGCTCACCGCCTTCTCGATGATGGCGCGGGCCACTCCCGGATTCTCGTCGAGGAAGGTGCTCAGGTGTTCGCTCACCACTGCGCGCACGATCCCCTCGACCTCGCCATTGCCGAGCTTGGTCTTGGTCTGCCCCTCGAACTGCGGCTCGCGCACCTTGACGTGCAGCACGCAGGTGAGTCCCTCGCGGGCATCGTCGCCGCTCAGGGTGAAGTTGTCCTTCTTGAGCGCGTTGTTCTTCTTGACCACGTCGTTGACGGTCCGAGTCAGCGCCGCCCGGAAGCCGGTCAGGTGGGTACCGCCCTCGTGGGTGTTGATGTTGTTCACGAAGGTGAAGGTGTTCTCGTTGTAGCCGTCCTCGTACTGCAGGGCGACGTCGACGTCGACATCGTCGCGGGTGGCCGAGAAATGCACAGGCTTGGGATGGAGCGGCTTCTTGTTGCGGTTGAGATACTCCACGAACTCGACCAGACCTCCCTTGTAGAAGAACTCCTCCACCTTGGGAGTCTCCTCGCGCTCGTCGGTCAGCACGATCCGGATGCCGCCGTTGAGGAAGGCGAGCTGGCGGAGCCGCTCCGACAGGGTGTGCCAGGAGTATTCCAGCACGGTGAAGATCTGCGGGTCGGGCTTGAAGGTCACCGTGGTGCCGGTGCCGGGAGCCATCCCGATCACGCTCAGCTTCTGGGTGGTGTGGCCGCGGACAAACGACATCTGGTGGCGCGCGCCGGCGCGATCGACGGTGACCGTCAGCTGTTCGGAGAGGGCGTTGACCACCGAGACGCCGACGCCGTGCAGCCCGCCCGAGACCTTGTAGGAGTTCTTGTCGAACTTGCCGCCGGCGTGCAGCACGGTGAGCGCGAGTTCGACTCCCGGCAGCCCCTCGGTGGGGTGGATGTCGACCGGAATGCCGCGGCCGTTGTCGGTGACGGTTACGGAATTGTCGCGGTGAAGGGTGACCTCGATCCGGTCGCAATATCCCGCGAGCGCCTCGTCGATCGAGTTGTCGACCACCTCGTAGACCAGGTGGTGCAGTCCGTTCTCGCCGGTCGAGCCGATGTACATCCCCGGGCGCTTGCGGACCGCCTCCAGTCCCTTGAGGACCGTGATCGATTGCGCGCCGTAGTCATTGTTGCCGGTAGTCGATGTCTTCGCCATGCGTCCTCGCGATCAGGTGAGTCAGGGTCGGTCGAGCGGACCGACCATCCAGCGTACATGCAACACGCGCCCCCGCTTGGAGCCGTTGACGCGGGCCAGAATCTTCGGTGTCATCAGTCCCAGCTCGGTGGCCCAGGCGTGGTTGGCCACCCGCACCATCAAGGTGCCGTCCGGGGTCACCGCCATCGCCCGGGTCACCGCCGCGATCTGCGGCCCCACCAGCTCGGGCCACTCGTCTACCACGGTGGCGAGGTCGAACCGCTTGGCCAGCCCGCTCTTGGCGAGCCAACTGTCGAGCACGTCGGCCAGCGGGACGGGGACCTCGTCTACCCGGCTCGCTCCCGGACTCTTCCCTCGTGTACGTACCACCTGTCGAGCTCCAATTCCCGGGGCAGGTCGTCGACCCGCGGTGCCGTCACCACCAGTTGGCCACCTTGTGAGCGGAGCCGCGCCGCCAATCGTGCCTGCCGCTCGGCGTCCAGCTCGGCGAAGACATCGTCCACCAGCAGCGCCGGATGGACTCCCCGCGCTACCGCAAGGGTGGCCCGCTCCAGCAGGCGGAGCGCGATCGCCGCCGAACGCTGCTGCCCGGTCGAGCCGACGATCCGCAGCGCTCTCCCGTCGAGCGTGAGGACGAGGTCGTCGCGGTGCGGCCCCACGTGGGTCTGACCGCGCGCCAGATCGCGGGACTGCCCGGCCGCGAGCCGCTCGGGCCACGCGGCGGGATCGACCAGTGCGTCGTCGCCCCGGTAGCGGAGCCCCACCGCCATCGGCTCGCCCAGCGCGGCCAATTCCTCTCGCCACGCCGCTTCGGCCGGAGCGGCCCACTCCCGCCGCGCCGTCGCCACCGCCGAGCCCGCCTCGGCGAGCACCCCGTCGAACGGCGTCGCGGAACGGAGGTCGCCGCGCCTGAGTGCCGCGTTGCGCTGGGCCAGCGCGGCCCGGTACCGCAGCAACCACGAAAGATAGGCGGGTCGGGCCAGCGAGAGCATCCGGTCGAGCCAGCGCCGCCGCTCGGCCGCTCCGCCATGCACCAGCACCGGGTCACCGGGGAGGAACGCCACCGCCAGCCAGGCGCCGAGGGCGCCGGTGATTCCCCGCTGCTCCACCCCGTCCACGGTGACCACCTTGCGGCCGGTGGCGGCACTCCAGGTGGCGGCGATCGAGCCGCCATCGCTCCGGGTCACGGTGATGTGGAAGCCGGGGCCGCCGTGCCGCGCCAGCTCGCGATCGCGCGCGCCGCGGAGCGAACGGAACAGCACCGGATAGCCGATCGCCTCCAGCAGCGAAGTCTTGCCGCTGCCGTTGGGGCCGAGGAGCGCAATGCCGGGGGGGGGGATGTCGAGCGCCGCGTCGGCCAGGTTGCGGACGCTCCGCACCACCAGCGACGCGGCCTGCATCGGCTCAGCGGCCGGTGAACGCGGCGGGACGCTTCTCGAGGAAGGCCGCGGTGCCCTCGCGCTTGTCGTCGCTGGCACATGCGGCGCCGAACGCCCCGGCCTCGACCGCCAGCGCGGCGTCCAGATCGAGGTCGAGCGCCGCGTCCACTGTCGACAGGCAGAGCGCCACCGCCCGCGGCCCCATCGCCAGAATGGTGCGGGCCATCGCCCGGGCCTCGTCGAGCAGCGCGTCGGCCGCCACGATCCGCTCCACCAGCCCGATCCGGAGCGCCTCCTCGGCGTCGATCACCCGGGCCGTGAGCAGCAACTCGAGCGCCCGGCCGCGTCCCACCAGGCGCGGCAGCCGCACCGTGCCGCCGTAGCCCGGAATCAGGCCGAGCTTCACCTCCGGCTGGCCGAACTTGGCGGCCGGTGCCGCGAGGCGGAGGTGACAGGCCATCGCCAGTTCGCATCCCCCCCCCAACGCGAAGCCGTTGACCGCCGCGATCACCGGGATGGGCAACCGCTCCAGGTCACGGAACACCGCCTGCCCGCGCGCCGACAGCCGGGCCCCCTCGGCGCCGTCCACTGCGGCCAGCTCGCCGATGTCCGCCCCCGCGACGAACGCCTTCGGGCCGGCACCGGTCACGATCACGGCGCGGATTGTCTGGTCGCCCTTGATCCGGTCGAGCAGGTCGCTCAGGTCGCTGAAAACCTGGGCATTGAGGGCGTTGAGCTTGTCGGGACGATTGATGGTGACTACGGCGATGCCGTCGGCGTCGGTGTCGAGGAGGAGCGTGGAGTAGGTCATGGCGGAAAGATAGACACGGGGCGCCGCTCTGCGGCGCGGGTGAAAGGTGAAACGTGAAGGGGGGTGAAGGGGGTGAAGGGGGCGCGGCAGAGCCGCGCGGGTGAACGGTGAACGGTGAACGGGGGACGGGGGTGGTGAAAGGTGAAAGGGACCCGATTTGCCCCTCGTCCCGACCGAAGGGAGGGACCTCGGCAGGTGCCACCATCTGGTGGCTGATCAGTCCGATTCGGAGGTTAGTGCCGAGGTCCCTTCCTTCGCTGGCGCTCAGGACCGGCCCTCTGGTCGGGACGAGGGTAATTCCCACCCCCTTTCACGTTTCACAGTTCACCATTCACGTTTCAATTTTCACCGTCGCCGTCCTCCCCGTTTACTCCCACTTGACAGTCTCAATCGCTGGCGCTAACCCTTGATCCGGCGCCCCCGGCGCCCCCGGCGCCCCCGGCGCCTTCGGGCTACGGCTGTCAGCTTCCGACCCTTTGCGGAGGTGTTCCCCCGATGCGTACCCGATACATCAGCCGGAGTTCGCTGGTCATTTACCCCGACCCGTTTCTGGCCGAGCACGCAGCATTGCTCGGCATGCACTCGCCGTTGT
>JANRJE010000018.1:0-3247 GCA_033764135.1 Gemmatimonadales bacterium | reverse complement strand
GCTGTTCGACCCCACGGTGTCCAATTCGGCCGGCGCGCCGGGAGAACGATAGATGACGACGCAGCACGATCCCCTGAATCCGGCCCCCGAGTCTTCGCCGTTCCAGACCGGCAATCGCCGTCGCCTCTCGCGTCCCGTCGCAGTCATGGGTTTCGTCGGCGTACTCGCGATCGCCGCGATTGTCACCTGGTACTTCAGTCGGTCATCAGCGTCCCCCGCCGAATCGGCCGCCCACAATCACGCCGCGACCCCGGCCTCCGATAGTGCGCGTGCCGTGATGCTCTCCACGGAAGCAGCCCGACGGATCGGGGTCACCTACGCCCCGGTCCTCCTCGGACCGCTGGACCGCGTCGTGCGGACGGTGGGCATCGTGACATACGACGAGACCATGCTCAAGTCGGTCACCGCCCGCGTGGATGGCTGGGTCGACCAACTGCATGTCAATTTCACCGGGCAGGCGGTCCGTGTGGGAGAGCCGCTGTTCGACCTGTATTCGCCGATGGTGGTTGCCGCCCAGCAGGAGCTGCTCCTCGCCCGACGGCTCAACCGCGATCTGTCCACCGGGACCTCGGAGGCCGTCCAAAGCTCCGACGATTTGCTCCAATCCGCCCGGCGCCGACTCTTGTACTGGGAGATACCGCCGGACCAGATCCGTCAGATCGAGGAATCGGGCGAGATCCGCAAGACGGTGACGTTCCGATCCCCGGTGAACGGCGTCGTCATTGAGAAGTCCGTGCTTGCCGGGCAACGCCTCATGGCCGGGGAGGCGGTTTACCGCATTGCCGACCTGAGCATCGTGTGGCTGGACGGCGAAGTATACGAGCGGGATCTTCCCTCGGTGCGGCTCGGTGGGCAAGTTGCCGCCGAATTTCAGGCCCTCCCCGGAGACATCCGAACCGGCCGGATCTCTTACATCTATCCCACCATCAATCCTGAAACCAGGACCGCTCGCGTTCGCGTCACCTTGGCGAACCCGGGCCTCCTGCTCAAGCCGGGGATGTATTCGACCTTCAGTTTTGCGGCGGCCTCCGAGCCCGTGCTGAGCGTCCCCCGCTCGGCGATTCTCTCGACCGGCAAGCGGAATCTGGTGTTCGTCAAGATGCCGGACGGAATGCTGGTGCCGCGGGAGGTCACCCTCGGCCAGGCGACCGACGAGCGACTCGAGATTCTCGCGGGTCTGGTCGTGGGGGACACGGTGGTGAGTTCCGCCACCTTTCTGGTGGACGCGGAATCAAATCTCGGCTCACTGCTCGGCGGCATGGGCAACATGCCAGGCATGGACGTCACCGTGCCGGCAGCACCCGCCGCACCCCCGCCCGCCGCCTCTCCCGGATCCAGTATGCCGGGGATGGACATGACGGCACCAAAGGTCCCCCCAGTGGCAAAGCCGTCGCCGCGCCGGGGCGCGCCAGCGCCAACCAAAGACTCGATCAAGGCGAGGGCAGCGGGGAACGACCATACGGGGCACTCCGTGCCCGAGGGGAACTGACCGGCCATGCTCAAGCGCATCATTGACTGGTCGACCGCGAACCTGCTTCTGGTTTCCCTGTTCACGCTCGCCGCCATCGCCGGCGGCATCTGGGCGGTCAAACAGACACCGCTGGAGGCACTCCCCGACCTGAGCGACGTGCAGGTCATCGTACAAGCCGAGTACAACGATCAGGCGCCACGAATTGTGGAAGATCAGGTCACCTACCCGATCGCGGCCGAGATGCTCAAGGTGCCGGGGTCTCGCACGGTTCGGGGCTATTCGTTCTTTGGCATCTCGTTTGTCTATATCATCTTCGAAGACGGTACCGATCTCTATTGGGCGCGTTCACGGGTCCTGGAGTATCTCAACGGGATCCAGGGCAAGCTGCCGGCGAATGTGACCCCGACGCTCGGGCCAGATGCCACGGGTCTGGGCTGGGTGTTCCAATACGCGCTTGAAGACACCACCGGACAAAAGAGCCTGGCGGAGCTGCGGAGTATCCAGGACTGGTACCTCCGCTATGCCCTCACGGCCGTCCCGGGCGTCTCCGAAGTTGCCACGCTGGGGGGGTTCGAGAAGCAGTACCAGATTGACCTGGACCCCGCGAAGCTGCTGGGGTTTCGGATCCCGATCACGGCAGTCATGTCGGCAATTCAGAACGCCAACGCCGACATCGGGGCGATGGTCGTTGAGCTCTCAGAGCGCGAGTACATGGTGCGGGGGCTCGGGTACCTCAAGTCGATCGACGATATCGAGAATGTCGTCGTGGGTGCGACTCAGAACGGTACACCGGTCCGCGTCGCGGAACTTGGTCGCGTGAGCGTCGGTCCAGCGGTCCGACGAGGGATCGCGGAGCTTGACGGGCGCGGCGACGCGGTGGGCGGCATTGTGGTCATGCGGTTTGGCCAGAATGCCCTCGCCACCATCGAACGCGTCAAGGCCAAGATCACGGAGGTCCAGCAGGGCCTTCCCGCTGGAGTCGTGCTGACGCCGGTCTACGACCGCAGCGACCTGATTCAACGGGCCATCGAAAACCTCCGCGGCAAGTTGCTTGAGGAGAGCCTCGTCGTCGCCTTGGTGTGCATCGTCTTTCTTCTTCACGCCAGATCAGCGCTGGTGGCCATCATCACCCTGCCACTCGGGATCCTGATCGCGTTCATCGCGATGCGATGGGTAGGGGTTGGCGCTGACATCATGTCCCTGGGGGGGATCGCGATCGCAATCGGCGCGATGATTGATGCGGCCATTGTCATGATCGAGAACATGCACAAACACCTCGAACGCGCCGTGGATGCGCGGCACGTTGCCTTGGGGCACACTGAGGCGGGCAATTCACTCGACACGTCGATCTTGACCGCCGCAGAGCGTTGGCAAGTGGTCCGCGAATCGTCCAAGGAGGTCGGGCCTGCGCTGTTCTTCTCCCTGCTGATCATCACCGTCTCCTTTGTCCCGGTGTTTGTGCTGGAAGGACAGGAAGGCAGGCTGTTCAAGCCGCTTGCTTTCACCAAGACGTTTGCGATGGCAGCAGCGAGCCTGCTGTCGGTGACCCTGGTGCCGGTGGCCATGGGGATCTTCATTCGGGGGAAGATCTACCGAGAGCGGGCAAATCCTGTCAATCGCTTTCTGATCGCACTATACCGACCAGTCATCACCTTCGTGTTGCGGCAACGGTGGCCGGTCATCGGTGCGGCGTTGGTGGGGCTGATCCTGACTGCCATCCCGTGGTCCCAGATCGGGAGCGAGTTCATGCCGCGACTCGATGAGGGGACCATCCTC
>JANRJE010000009.1:0-131394 GCA_033764135.1 Gemmatimonadales bacterium | reverse complement strand
TGAGTCGTTCTATGAGAGTGATTGTCAAGGGTGTGCCTCCGGCCCGCTGATTGCCGGGCGGGTTTCCCCTTGGCGATCAGCCCCGCCTCCTCTGTGTCTGAGGTGTGGGCGTGCTTATGGGCTCGCGGTCCAGTGGTCTTCTTCCGCATCAAGCACCTCGTAGCTGACTCCCGATCCGTTCGGGACGATTGCCAAGCGCTGGGGTCGCGCGGGGCGCGAACCATGGTTCTATCAGAGACTCGGCCCGGGGCCGGCCTGACGCTTATTCGGGTCCTGCAAGGGGGCCTAGCGTTAGTCAAGAACCTCGGCGACTGTGGGCCGGGTGAACGACTCACCTGAGACTCTCCCTCGCACCCTCGTCCCGGATCGTGAAGTCAGTGGCGCGGTGCTCGCCCGCTGCCCTGCCTCGTTGACTCCGGGCGCTAGCGCGCCTGCATCGTCAGTTGCGTCGGATCGTAAGCTGCTCCGGTTTTCCAGAGTCGCAGCGTGAGTGCCGCGAGCTTCCGGGTGAGAGTTACGCGCGCCAGCTCCGCCCGCATGCCGCGTGCGAGCAGCGCGTTATAAAAATCCTGCAGCGGCCCAGGGTGTCCGGTCGCCGCCGTGGCGGCGCCCTTGAAGACGTCCTTGAGCACGCGGTTGTGATTGCTGTTGAGTCCACGGGTGAGTGGTGTACGGCTCCGGCGTACGGGTTGTCCGGCCACCAGCAGGAACTCGGCGCTGGTGCGCGTCACCACCGCGAGTCCGGCGTAGGCCCACAATTGCCGCTTGGTGCGAAAGCGCCACGGCGTTTGCATCGTGGCCAGGAGGAACGCCACACGCACCGGGCCGAGGAATGGAATGGCCGTAAGGGTGCGCCATGCTGGATCACGGCACGCTTCGTTGAGCATGGCGGCTTTCACGCGCGGGCGTTCCGCGCGGAGCACATCGAGTTCGGCATACAGTGTTTCGGCGCGCACCAGTGCGCCGCGGTCGCTAAGCTGCGCCAGCCATGCGGCGCGACTCACGGGGTGGTACACGCGTTGGCCCGGCGCGGGAATCCCGCGGGCACGGAAGAGCGCCTTGAGCCGGAGCATCACACGGGTGCTGTCCTCGACCAGATTCTGGTAGGCGCGGGTGAGTTCCTTCAACGTGACCCGCGCGCCGTTGCCGTGATATACCGCTCGCAGAGCACCGCGGCGCAGTTGCTCGGACAAGTAGTCGGCATCGAGAAAGTCTCCCTTGTTGCCAGCGCACCGATCCCCTCGTCGATCGCAGACGATCACCTGCTGGACGAGGGGAGTCAGGAGCTCGTACAACCATTGCGCCTGGGTGCCTTCTTCAAAGGTCAAGTGCACACTGCCGCGCAGGCTGCGCAGGAACTGGGTGAGCGCCGAGGCCTCAGTGGGCAGCACCGTCCGGGCAATCACCCGGCCATGCTCCGAGCGCACCGAGGCGACCGTGGTTGCTGAATGTACGTCCAGTCCGACATACTTGGTGGTCCGCGTCATGAGAGCCGCTCCGTTGGGTTGGGGTCCATGGGATTTCGAGAACTCCATGGTAACCCGGCGGGGCGTGCTCTCAACATGCGTTAGTCGGGAGAGGGGGCTCCCCGTTCTACCACCCCCCTCTCTGGTCGCCGACCCAAGAGGGGGCGTGAGAGATGGGGAGCCCCCTCTCCCGACTAACGACTCACGACTCCCGACTAAAGACTCACGACTAACGACTCCAACACCACCACCGCCGCCGCCACATCCCGACTATGACTGATCGACAAGTGCAGACGCATGTCGGCCGACAGCAACTTCGCCGCTCTGTCCAGCAACTCCACTTCGGGGCGACCGTCCGGGAGGCGCCGTACGGCGATTTCCCGCCAGCCGACTGGTCGGGCACCGGGCAGCACCTGCAGCGCCTTGTAGACCGCCTCCTTGGCCGCCAGGCGGGCAGCGAAGGCGGGGGCGGGGTCGCCCAGCGAGTCGATGTAGCGGCGTTCGTCCGGGGTCAGGGTGCGCTCCAGCAGCCGATTGCCGAGCCGGGCCAGCATTTCCCGGGCGCGGGCAACCTCGACCACGTCGAGCCCGATGTTGATCACGGCCATGGCAGCTCCCAGAACCAGGCCGCCACCGGATCGAACCACTGCGGCGCCGGGAGCTGTCCACCCAGCCAGGAGGCAACGATCACTGCCGCCAGCGACAGCACCGATCCGGCAATCACGACCGGTCGCCAGGGCCGCCGCCACTCGGCCACCCGGTTGGCTGCCGCGCGCCAGCGGAGCCGCTCGCTGGTGGCGATGCGGGCGGCGCCTTCCCAGGCAGTTTCGATCGCCGTCCCCCGGGCCCGGTTGACCTCGGCCGACTCACCCGCAGCCGCCAATCCCTCCAGGGTGATCGCCTCGGCCAGCAGGCGCTGCAGCAGGATGTCGGCCTGCTCGCTGTCGGGGAGGAGGAGCGCCAGCCGCTTGGCGGGGTAGCGGGAATGCCTCGCCGCAGCGTTGAGGGCGGCGACCGCGTCGTCGAGCACCTGATCACGGAGCTCGGTCGCGGCGATCTGCCAGGCGTCAGTCCACGCCGCCGGTGGCGGCGCCTCCCCTGCCTTGGCCCGGACCAGGGCATCGAGGAGGTCGAGCCGGATCTGCTCCCAGGGTGCCGCACTGGGAGGAGCGGCGAGTCGGCCCAGCACAGTGGCGATCGGAGTCATTCGGCGGGCCAGTGCGGTGGTTGTTCGTCGTGGGAGTCGAGTGCCACGCGCGCGGGCCGGCCGGTGCGGATCTCGAAGCGGCGCACGAAATCGACCAGGGCATCGGCCGAGAACTGCTCGCGGGCGATTCCGGTCAGCGCGATGATCTGCTCGATCGCCGCGGGATCGCCTTCAACCTCGAGCAGCACGTCGAGGTCGGGATACCACTCGATCCGGGCAGTCCCCCCCCCAATGTCCCAGACTTCGACCCAGCGGTCGACGGCATGGATCACCTGATAGCCGAGCGCCGCCAGCAGCTCTCCCGCCGGTGCCCCGTCGGTCAATCCGATCTCCAGTTCGCGCCGCGCCTTGTAGCCTTCGGCCGAGCGGTGGACCGGACCCTTCCACCCCAGCTCCTCGCGCACGCTGCCGTCGTGGCCCTCGTGGCGCCGGATCCGGAGCACTTCGTCGCGGGCCACGAGTGCCCCCCCCTGATCGAGGCGCCGGTCCAGGAGGCGACCGCTGAAGCGCACGCTGCCGTGCCGGGCCAGCGCGGCCCGCAGCAGCGCGGCGTCGGGCACCACCGCCTTCAGTTCGAGTTCGAGCACAGGATCGCCTCCAGCACGTCGTCGGTGGCGGAGAGGTCATCGAACACCGCGGCGGCTCCGGCGGCCGAGAGCGTCGCGCCGTCGTAGGCCCCGGTCGCCACGGCGACGGCCCGCGCGCCGATCCCCTCGCCGCAGGTGACGTCGGCGGGGGTGTCACCGATGATCACCACCTCGGCGCCCCGCGGCACCCGGCCGAAAATCGGCATGGCGCGTTCGGCGGCGATGGCCGGCAGGTCGGGGCGACGGGAGCTGTCGGAGCCGAACGCGCCGAGCCGGAACCGTTCGAACGGCAACCCGGCCGCGCCGAGCTTGAGGCGTGCCCCCCCCACGATGTTGCCGGTGAGCAGGCCGACGCAGACTCCCGCAGTGGCGTGCAGCGCATCGAGCAGCGGCGCCACTCCCGGCAGGGCGCGCACCCGGTGATCCGCCCGGCCGACTTCGGCGGCGAGATGATCGACGTAGCTGTCCAGCAGCTGCGCCGTTCGTTCCGGCGTGGCGCGCTCCGGCTGGCCTGCCGCGGCATACAGTTCGGCGACGATCTGCGGATCGGTCTTGCCGTCGAAGCGCACCGAGGTGAAGAAGGCGAGGTCCGCGAACTCGGCCGCGAAGGCGCGCTGGATCGCCCGGCGGCCGGCCGACGAGCTGTTGAGCAAGGTGCCGTCGATGTCGAAGAGGACCAGCGTGTGCATCATGTGGAGCGCCGCACCATCACGAGACGGTTTCCTTCGCCACGCACTCGCGGCAGCGGGTGGTGCCCCGGATGGTGCAGACCAGGCAGATGAAGGTGCCGCACTCGTCACACGGATAGCCCTCCGACGCGCGCTCCTCGCGACCGCAGGCGCGGCAGCGCATGGCGTCGATTTCGGCGAGCGGTGGACGGGAGGCCGGCTGCATCAGTCGAGGATCGCGTAGCGCTTGATCTTGGCGATCAGCGTGGCCCGGGAGATGCCGAGTTCTTCGGACGCCCGCGTCCGGTTGCCTTCGTGATGCTTGAGGGTGCGCTCGATGTGCATCCGTTCCACCTCATCCATTCTGAGCGGCGTGTGCCGTCGATCGAAAGGGCCGGGCCGGGCCCGGAACTCGGCCGGAAGGTGAGCCACCGCCACCTCATCCTGCCCCCGGGCGAGCAACAGCGCCCGTTCGAGGACGTTGTGCAACTCGCGCAGGTTCCCCGGCCAGGAATGAGCCAGGAGCCGCTCCACCGCATCATCGCCGAGCCGGGCGGGCGCTCCGGGCAGCGCCGGGGCAAGCTCCCTGAGCGTTCGCCTGAGCGCCGCGAGCAAGTCCTCGCGATGCCGATCCCTGAGCGGCGGCACCACCAATGGTACCACCCGCAGCCGGTAATAGAGATCCTCGCTCAGTCGCCCCGCTCCGCTGCCCTTCTCTCCCCCGGTCGAATCGGTGGCAATCATCCGGACATCCACCGGAATCTCGCGCACCCCACCCACCCGGCGAAAGGCGCGCTGTTCCAGCACCTGAACCAGCCGGGCCTGGATGGCGGCCGGCGCGGCAGCAATCTCCGCCAACAGGAGGGTGCCGCCATCGGCCGCCTCCAGCAGCCCCAGGCGGAGCTGGGCGCGGCCATCACCATCGGGTTCCACCCCGAACAGTTGCGCCTCCAGTGCCGGGGGATCTTCGGTGGCGCAGATCACCTCGACGAACGGCGCCTCGCGCCGCACCGAGAGATCGTGCAGCAGCCGGGCGATGGTCCGCTTGCCGGTGCCGCTCTCCCCCTCGATCAGGATGGCGGTCTGGTCGCTCCGGGCCAGCATCGTGAGCTGTTCGCGCAGTGCCCGCATCGGCGGGTGCTGTCCCAGTGCCTCGACCTGGTCGGGGGAGGTGCCATGCCCCACCAGAGTCCGGTTGACGCGCCGCAACCGGACCTTTTCTGCGGCGCGGCGGGCCGCCTCGTGCAGCAGCTCGATGTCGACCGGCTTGACCAGAAAGTTCTCGGCACCGGCACGCATCGCCTCAACCGCGGCGGAGATGTCGCCATCGCCGGTGAGCAGGATGACGGCGGTGTCCCGCCCGCGGAGCTGCTCGAGCACCTCGAGACCATCGATTCCCGGCAGATGGAGATCGACCAGCACCACCTCGGCATTGATGCGATCCCACATCGCCAGCCCCGCCTCGCCGGTCAGTTCCCGGAAGACGTCCCAGCCGCGCTGCTCGAACAGCGCCCCGAGGGAGCGCAGCACGGACGCGTCGTCGTCGATGAGCAAAATTGAATCAGCCATTTATTTCCTGAAGATACCGTCTCGTCAGGTGCGGGGCATCATCACCTGGATCGCTGCCGGCACCGCGGTCGCCGTGAAGGGGGTCTCGCCACCGGGATCGCCGTCCATCTGGACCGGCTGCACCTCGCCGCCAGCCAGCTCCACCCGGATCTCCCGGCCGCGCGCGAAGCCGATCAAGACATCCTTCCCGAACGTCCCCGAGGCATCGGTCAACAGATCCCACACTGCACGGACGCCCTGGCCCACCGAATTGGCACGCACCACCACCACATCGAGCAGGCCGTCGTGCGGGGTGATGCCGTGACCCAGGCGGATCAGCCGCGGGATCACCTCGCCGCAGTTGGCCACCAGGACCATCGCCGCCTCGGCGTCGTGGACCACGCCGTCGATGGTGAGATGGAAGGGGAGCGAGCGGAGTTCCGGCATCAGCCGGAAGGTGGTGGCGAGGTAGGCCATCATCCCCCACTTGTGCTTCTGGAGCGAAGGCGTCTCCGACATCACCCGGGCATCCATCCCTGCCCCGGCGGCGACGGCGAAGTACTGATTGCCGCCGGGACGGGTCACCAGACCGAGATCGAGTGCCCTCGGCACCCCGCGCACCAACGCCTCGACGGCGCGGAGCGGATTTGACGGGAGCCGGAGATTGCCGGCCAGCAGGTTGCCGGTCCCGCCGGGAATGAGTCCCAGTGCGGTGCCGCTGCCGACCAGCGCGGAGGCGGCCTGCATGGTGGTGCCGTCACCACCGAAAACCGCCACCACATCGACCCCCTGCTCCACCCCGTAGGCGGCGAGGCGGGTGGCGTCGCCGGGACCGCCGGTGGCGAGCACCTCGAGTTGCCAGCCAGCGGCTCTGAAGATCTGTTCGATTTCCCTGACCACGCTGCCCTGGGTGCGGGCCGCGTTGGGGTTGGCTATCAGTACGGCACGTGCCAAGTCAGTACTCCCGTTCCCATAGCAGGTCGGCGCCGAGTTGATAGCGCAGGGTTGCACCAAAATCACTCAATTGGCCAATCAGGCAACTCTGCACCGGTTCGGCCGAGGCCTGCACGCGCCAGTTTCGGGTGATGCGATACTCGAGCGAAGCACCGAGATTCCTCGCCGAGAACTGCTCTGCCTGGCCTCCCACGCAGAAGCCGGCGTTGAGGGTCACGAACCAGCGGCGGCCCACCTGCCAGCCGGCGGCGAAGCGGTTGAACTGGCCGGTGCTCTGACTCCCCGGCGTGAGCACCGGCCGGAACTCGAACATGTCGAGGCCAAGCCCGGCCTCCTGGACCAGGGTCCGCTCGATTTCGCTGGAGAGGGCGCCGGCTGCGAACTGCAGCGCCTGGGCGCTGGCGACGTCGCCTGTTCCCCGCTGACCGCTCCCGGCAACTTGAAACTCGGGTCGGCCGAACATCACGTAGGAAAGCAGGTCGCGCTCGGCGATGTTCCGTCCCGGCGACGACAGCGCCAACTCGGGCACCTGGATCGACCCGGTGATCCGCGCCACCACCGGAATCTCCTCGCCCTCCTCGGTAAAGACCAGATGGCGCGCCTGCAGGTCGAGGTCGGCATTGAGGTCGGGGGTGCCGACGTAGCGCACCGTCCCCCGCTCGACGATGAAGTCGCGATTGACGATCCCCACCGCCAACCGGTAGGTGCCGCGAAGTGCGGTGAACTCGCCGTCGAGGCGGTACTCCTGCCGCAACTTGTTGACCACCACCGCTCCTTCGAGTTGCACATTCGCCTCGGCCGAGCGGAGCCAGACTTCGCGACCGAGCGAGAAGCGGAGGTTCTCGATCCTGAGCGAATCGAGGAAACGGTTCTGGAACGCCGCGCCGAGCTGCAGCCGCTCGAGTTCTTCGCGGTCGACGAAGTCGGCGAATCTCTGATCCTCGAGGTTGAGGACGTTCTTGTTGACCAGGTCGGCGAAGTAGAAGTCGGTCGAGTTGAGGACCGCCTCGCCGCGCATCACCGGCTGCATCAGCGGGCCGGTCAGGGTGACCTGTCCGGTCGGCCGCACGGTGAGGAAGTTGGGGACGTCGGCGGCCAGGAATCCGCGCGAGTTGATGCGGAGGTCGAGCGTGGGCCGGGTGAGCGGCGCGAAGCGCACCGAACCGTCGATGGCCAACTGGCCGCCGCCGCTCTGGACGCCCAGGGTGTCGATCACCAGTGAGTCGCCGAGGAACCGTCCACGTCCGGTCATCTGGTCATACCGCACGTTGAGCGCCGGCAATTCGGTGCGCCCGTCGATCAGAGCGACGGTACCGTCGAGTCGCGGTGCATCCCAGCCGCCGCTCACCAGCAGATTGAGCGCCAGCGCGCCCCGAGTCTCCTGGACAAAGACGGTGAACGCCTCGAGTATTGCCAGATCGGCCGAGTCGGCGGTTGCCTGGATCTCGAGCGGTCCCGGCAGCTTCCGCTCCGTCCGGGGAGCGAGGGCGAGATCGACCGGCAGCGAGAGATCGACTTCGAGAATCGATTCACCGGTCTTCCAGAGGTTGATGCGCGAGCGGAGCCGCCGGTCGGTGTAGTCGAACGCGACCCGGGCGAGCGGTGGCCGGGCATCGCCCACCACCAGTCCGGTGACCGACGCGTTGCCGCGGAGAGTCGGCGCCTCGAGAATCCCGCCGAGCCGCAGGTCGACGGCCACGAATCCGCCGACTCCAGCGGTGTCCCGGGACAGCATGGCGTAGGCATCGGAGAGGTCGAACCCCACCAGACTCGCCTCCAGCGTCCCGGGCGAGGAACCGGGCACGCTCCCGGTCAGCACCAATGCCCCCCCCCCGTCCTCCGTCACGAGGCGCACCGGAGATTCCAGCTCCACCAGCCCACCGGTCAGGCGGAACGCGGTCGGATCGCTCAACTGCCAGCGCTGCGATGGCATGCCGACCAGCAGCGAGTCGAGGGCCAGTCGGGAGACTTCGTCGGTCGCCTCCCAGGCGCCCTTGGCTGCCACTTCGGCCTCCAGCAACTGTGCCCCGAGCCGCAACGAGAGAGAATCCCGGCGCCCGGAGGCCAGCACCGTGACGTCGCGGGCCAGGCGGTCCTCGAAACCGAGCGAGTCGAGGATCGCCTCGACCACCAGCCCCTGATGACCGAATGCGTCTGCCTGGAGCCGCAAGGAGGCCATCCCCGAGCCCCAGCGATCAATCCTGAGCGACTGCACTTCCGCCACTCCCACAAGATCGAGCGAATCGAGTGCGCCCTGCAGGGTGAGCGAGAAATCGGCTTCTCCCTCCAGCGGCCGCGGTCCGATGGTGTCGCGGGGGAAGGGAACGAAGGCCCGCGCCAGCGAGTCGAACGGCGCCAGCGAGGCGGCGTCACCGCGAATCGACATGGTACCGACATGCGGGGCGACCCAGCCGACGGTGCCGTCGGCGATGATCTCTCCTTCGGGCCAGAAGGCGGTCACGCTGTCGACGCCGAGCAGCATCCCGTCGGAATGCAGCGAGCCGGTCACCTCGCTGAAGGTGATGCCGCCAACCCGGGACTGACCCAGAGCAAGCAGGAGCGAGCCGACCGGCGCAGTGGCGGAATCGATCACCCCGGACACCGTGACGGTGCCGTTGAGCGCCGTCGAACCGCCCTGCCCGAGCAGGGCATCGGCGTCGAGCCGACGAAGGTCGATCACCAGCGAGTCGGCGGTGAGTCGCGGCATCAGCAGTCCCACCTCGCCGCGGGCCTGGATCACGCCGATCTCGCCGACCACGTCGGCATCGAGCCGGACCGCATCGAGCCGCCCCCGCGCGATGACCCGGCCGATCAGTCCGCCGCGCGGGGTGAGTTCCGGATAGCCGCTCCGCAACCCGTCAAACGAGAGCTGGTCGAGGCGGAGATCGAGGTCTATTGCCAGCAGGGTGTCACGCACGTCAAAGCGGGCCTGGCCGATCATCCGGCTCAGCGCTCCATCTGGCGCGGTGTGTTCGGCGACCCCGTCGAATCGCGCGTTCTGCCAGGGGCCGTCGAGACTCCCCTGCAGAGTCAGCTCGCCCGGCAGGATCACCGCCGGGATCATGGTGGTGATCGTCGCCATCGGGAAGCGGGTGCGATTGAGGACGAAGCGGTCAAAGGTGGCCCCCTCCGTGCCGCCGAAGCGGATCGGTCCCTCGAACACCAGGTGGGAAGCCGGGGTGTCGGCGGTGAGCGAGTCGATGAACTGCAGGTCGCCGCCGAGGGTGAGACGGTCGAGGAAGCCGTCGGCGCGCAACCGGCCGGTCAGCGTCCCGGCGAACGGCAGGGTGTCGAGATACGGCCGCATCACCGACAGCGGCACCTTGGTGAGGGCGAGATCGAGCTGGCGCATCCCGAGACCGCGATGGACATCAACCGAGGCGATCAGCCGTCCCTCGGCCCGCGATTCACCACGGCCGAGCGTCAGCTCTTCGAGACGATAGTCGGTGCGACTGCCGGCCGTGGCCAGCGCCACCACCCGGCCCTTGCCGGTCCAGTCGGGGAAATCAGGCGAAATGAAGCGCAGGTCGGCCAGGTCGACGGTGTCGGCGGCCAGCTCGAAGTCGAACATCACCGTGTCGCGCGGCCAGCGGACGGCTCCCCCCCCCCGAACCACAGTCGCAGGAAGACTCGCCTCCTCGAACACGAAGCGCAGCGAGTCGGCCGCGGTGAGCAACGTGCCGCGGGCACCGGTGATCCGGATGGCCGGATCGCTGATTCGGGCTGCGAGGTTCTCGATTTCCACGAAGATCGGGTCGCGCCGCGGGGTGGAGAGGCGCACCCACGGGAGCCGGGCGTCGAATTCGGCGGCACGATAGACCCGCACCAGCCCGTCGGAGGTGGTCGCCACCTCGGGCTCCGGCAGCGGAGTCGACTGGCGCGAGATCGGCACCCGCGGCGGCTTCGGCGAGGTCGGCACGTCAACCCGGAGAGTGGCCCCGCGAATCTCGACGTTCCGGAACTCGATTAGCGGCGGCGTGGTCGGTCCCGTCCGCGGCTTGATCCGGAAGACGTTCTCGTAGTTCCAGCGGCGCTCGCGGAGCCGCGCCAGATGGATCGTGGGGCGATCGAGCTGCAGCCCTGCGAAGACGATCCGCCCCCGCAGCAGGTCGCGCAGCCGGTAGTTCGCCTCGATCCGCGGCGCATCGAGCAGGAGCACGCCGAGGGAGTCGCGCACGGTGACATCCTCGAGCACCAGGTGCCCGAAGATCCCCCCCCCCAGTGACCCGATCTCCACCCGGCCGGCCACGGCTCCGGTAATCCGCTCGGTCAAGAGCCGTGCCGTGAGCGCGCGTCCGGGGGGGGCAAAGAGCAGCACCGCCACGGTGCCGGTCACCGCGGCGATCACCACCAGCGGCGGCCCGAGCAGAGCCGCCACCACGGCGCGGAGGATCCGGACCGGGCGGGTCAGAACGCCTGCCCCACGGAAAAGTGGAAGGTGTAGCGGGAGCCGCGATCGAGCCGGAAGTTGTCGCCCACCTGCACCAGGTTGCCCGCCTCGTCGGCGGTGAAGACCGAGCCGCGCTGCAACTGGTTGCGGTTGTATCCGATGTCGAGCCGGATCGGGCCGAGCGGCGAGGCGACCCGCAACCCCACTCCCGGAGTGAACCGCAAGCCACTCTTGCTGAAGTCGTCCCACACCGAGCCGGCGTCGAGAAAGGTCACCAACCGGAAGCGGTCCCCCAGCCCGGGAGCCGGAAAGCGCAACTCGGCGTTGGCAATCACGATCCGGTCGCCACCAGTGGCCGAAACGCGTGGGGCGGTCGGGCTGAAGGTAGTGTCGAAGGTGGGACTGATCGTCAGAGAGTCGCGGGAAACCACGTAGACCAGCGGACCGAGCTCGTTGCGGTCAAAGCCGCGCACGTCGTTGGGACCACCGGCGTAGAAGCGCTGCTCCGGCGGGATGAAGTTGGCCGCTCCGCTCGCCAGATCGATGTCGGGCGCGACGATCCCGCCGGCCCGGATGTGGCCCGCGAAGATGATGCCGCGGGAAATCGGAGTATAGATGGTGGCGTCGGTGACCAGCCGCGAGAACTGCTGCAGGCGCGAGGAACCGAGGAACCGGGAGGACACCGTGGCCTCGGCCGAGAGCACCGAACCGCGCGTCGGGTCGAGCAGGTTGTTGACCCGCTGGCGCACCGCGCTGAGCGAGAGCGCGGTGACCACCCGCCGCTGACTCAGTTGGGCAATGTCCGACGCCACGCAAGCGTTGAAGAAGCCGCAGAAGGAAGCCGGATTCGCCTCGGTGACGCCATAGCCCACGCGATACGAGAGGGTGATCGGGATCCGGGCGCGGGTCTCCCGGGTCAGCGAGACGGCGGCGCCGACCTCTTCGCGCAGATAGACGGCAAACTCGCTGCGCCGCTCCGCGAAGAGCGACAGCACCAGGGTATTGTCGCTCGACAGAAAGGCGTGCCGCCTGGCCGAGGCGGTCAGGCCGTAGTTGGCCTTTCGGGAGCCGACGGTGTCGTCCTTGAGTGCCGCACAGATCGATTCTTCCGCGCCAAAACCGAGCGGGGTACCGACACCGATCTTGGAGACCCGGCCGCTCAGATCCAGCACCCGGCCGTTGCCGAGAAAATTGCGCGCCGTCCACCCTGCCCCGACGCGAAAGCAGTCGTTGGTCGCGAAGCCGGCGGAGCCGCGGGCCCGGTGTCCCGGCCCCTCGATCACGTTGACGATCAGCGGGGCGATCGAATCTCCCTCGGCGAACTTGGTGGTGTCGATCGAGATCGAGGCAAAGCGGAAAAGGTCGGTGCCGTAGAGCGCGCGCTGGGAGCGGAACAACATGTCCCGCTGGTACCTCCTGCCGGGCCGGGGAGCGATCAACGAGGCAATGAAGGCGGAGTCGATCTGCTCCATCCCCGCCACCTCGATCGGACCGAAGACGGCGCGCGTTCCGGGTCGCGCGATGAGGACCACGTTGGCCCGTCGCGCCACGCTGTCGATTTCCCAGCGAGCATCCACTTCGGCGGTCGGGTAGCCGAGATCCCAGAGCCGGGCGGCCAGCGAGTCCTGGGAGGCGCGCAGGGTGAAGCGGGAGAACGGCTCCCCGCGCGCGATCGGCAGGTCGCGCACCAGCCGCGCCGGGTCCTCCACCACCCGCACCCCTTCGGCGACGATCTCCCTCACCCGGATCGGCTCGCCCTCGGTGATCCGGAAGGTGATCGACACATGGTCATCGCCGCGGGAGACCACCGTGTCCACCACCACGTCGGGGAAACCGCTGGCCCGGTACAGCACCGTCAATCGGAGCTGGTCGCGGCGAAACTCGGTCTGGTTGAAGAAGCGGCGTTCGCCGTTCGGCCAAGGCAGCCAGCGCAGGTACCACTTGCTGGCGAAGGCGGAGGAGTTGGTGGTCCCGATGGCGGCGGCGAGGGTCAGGTCGTCCAACGCCCGGTTGCCCTCGAACTTGAGCCCCCGGACTACCAGCGGCTCCGCTTGAGCCGAAAGCTCCAGGGCACCGACCAGGAGGAGAGCGAGGACCACGATTGACCGCATCCCCCAAATCTGGTTTCTTGCGGGGGTTACGCCAACCTCTCGCCCCGACTTTCGAGTGCGATGCCCCATTCCTGCGCCCCCGCCGCCCCGATTCCGTTCGCCGGATGGGGGTGCGGCATCGGCCGAGCGGTCATCTCCCCCCCCGCTGGCAGCCCCCCCTGCCGTGGCGGGGTGCCGTCCACCAACGGTCCGGAGACGGGGGCGATCGTCAGTAGTGCTCCGCGGCCAAGGGTCCATCTGCTGGAGACGATAGCCCATCGGGGTTGCCGCACCGGCAGCGCCGGGGGGCGCTGGCGACATCGAGGTGAGTATTCTTGTCCTGTCGTTCGTGTTGGTTTTTGCCAACCTGCTCGCTGACCCCAGCCCTGCCAAGGCGGATTCACGCAGTGTACCTCGCCAAGAAATCCATCCTGCTCCTCGTCGCTCTTGCTCTGCTGGCCCCGCTCGACCTGCCGGCACAGTCCCTCCGCCGCCGACTCGACGCCCGGCTCGACGGCCCCGGTCTCGATCGCCATCTGTGGGGGATCGCAGTCACCGACCTCTCGGGCAAGCTGCTCTACGGCCGCAACGCCGACCGGCTGTTCGTACCGGCCAGCAACACCAAGTTGCTGGTGACCGCCGCCGCGCTGGTGATGCTCGGCCCCGAGTTCACCGTCACCACCTCGCTCTACGGCGCGGGTCCGGTGGAGCACGGCGTGTTGCGGGGCGACCTGGTGCTCTACGGACGGGGTGACCCTACCTTCTCCGATCGCTGTTATGACGTCGACACCTCGCGCGCCGGTGCCTGTGATCACGACCCGTCGGCCCGCTTCCGCGACATGGCCCGCCAACTGGCGCAGCGCGGCATCCGCGAGGTGGATGGCAACCTGATCGGCGACGGCTCGTACTTCGACGAGCAACTGGTCCACCCTGCCTGGGAGGTCTACGACCTCGGCTGGTGGTACGCGGCGCCGGTCTCGGGGCTGATGTACAACGACAACGCGCTCGACATCCGCGTCTCGGTCGGCGACACTCCGGGGGGGGCACCACAGCTCGTCATGAACCCGGAGCTGGAGTTCGCCCGGCTCGAGAACCGCGCCGTGGTTGGTGAACGCGACAGCAGCCGCACCTTCGACATCTTCCGGACCGCCGATGGCAGCCGCTATCTCGCCACCGGCGTCGTGCCGGCCGGTCGCGCCGACCAGACCCTCCATCCGGCAGTGTTGGATCCCAATCATTTTGCTGCTCTGGCGCTCAGGCGCGAGCTGCTCGCGATGGGAATCGTGGTGCGGGGCGAGGTTCGCTCCACCCTCGATCCGCGCTCGACGGCGCACGCTCGTTCCGCTCCCGCGCTCGCCGAGGTGACCTCGCGCCCGCTGCGTGACTGGATCTTCCCGATCCTCAACTCCTCGCAGAACCTGTTCGCCGAAATGCTCCTCAAGCAACTCGGACGGCAGCTGAGCGGCACCGGATCGTGGTCCGAGGGTCGCCGCGCCGAGCGGCGCTTCCTGATCGATTCGGTGGGGATCGACTCGACCGCCTTCTCGCCCGAGGACGGTTCGGGGCTCTCCGCCGGCAATCTGGTCACGCCGCGCGCCTTCGCCGAGCTGCTCGGCTGGATGCGGAAGCATCCGTCGTATCCGCACTTCGCCGCCGCCCTGCCGCGAAGCGGTGCGCCGGGGTCGCTCAGGCGACGCTTCGTCGGCACTCCGCTGGAGGGGCGCGTGGTGGCCAAGACCGGCACGATCAACCGGGTCAACGCCCTCAGCGGTTATGTCGAACGAGCCGATGGCCGGGTGATGATCTTCTCGGTCCAGGCCAATCATCACACCATCGGCAGCGCCGGAATGCTGCCGGCCATCGACTCGATCGTGGCCGAACTCGGGAAGCGGTGACACGTGCGGATCGCCATTGTCGGTTCGGGTCCGTCGGGCTTTCATGCCGTCGAGGCGCTGCAGAAGGCGCTGCCAGCGGCTCAGATCGATCTTTATGATCGACTGCCCACTCCCTTCGGCCTGGTGAGGGGGGGGGTGGCGCCGGATCACCCCAAGATCAAGTCGGTCACCCGCGTCTACGATCGACTCGCCGCCCATCCCGGCTTCCGCTTCCTCGGCAATGTCCGGATCGGCAGCGACCTCAGTCACGAGGAACTGCGCGCCCATTACCACGCAGTCCTCTACGCCACCGGAGCGCAGGCCGATCGCCGCCTCGGGGTCCCCGGTGAGGGATTGATCGGCAGTCACGCCGCGACCGAGTTCGTTGGTTGGTACAACGGTCATCCGGATTATCGCGACCTCCAGTTCGACCTCAGCACCGAGAGCGCGGCGGTGATCGGAATCGGCAACGTCGCGATGGATGTCGCCCGGATCCTGGCGGAGAGTCCCGACCGGCTCGCGACCACCGACCTGGCGACTCACGCCCTCGCGGCGCTCCGTCAGTCGCGCATCCGGACCATTTTCGTGATCGCCAGGCGCGGGCCGGTTCAGGCCGCCTGCACTCCGCCAGAGCTGAAGGAGTTGGGTGAGCTCGACGACGTCGACGTGATTGTCGATCCCCGCGATCTCGAGCTCGATCCGCTCAGCGAGGCCGCGCTGGCGGCGAGCGAGGACCGCACCACCGCCCGCAACCTCGAACTGCTGCGCCAGTTCGCGGCGCGCGGCAGCACCGGTGCCGCCCGACGGATCGTCTTCCACTTCTTCGCCTCGCCGATCGAGTTCGTCGGCGACGACCGCCTGCGCGGCATCGGCCTGGTCCGCAACCGGCTCGAACCGGACGGCAGCGGTGGAGTGCGTGCCGTTCCCACCAACGAGACCACCCTCCTTCCCGCGGGAATCGCCTTCCGCTCGGTCGGCTACCGCGGCCTTCCGATCCCGGGAATCCCCTTCGACGAACGCCGGGGGATCATCCCGAACATTCGCGGACGGGTGCATGAGATGGACGGCGCCCCTGTTCCCGGTCTCTACGTGGCGGGATGGATCAAGCGCGGCCCCAGCGGCGTGATCGGCACCAACAAGCCGTGCGCCCTGGAATCAGTCCAGCAACTCCTGCAGGATGCAGAAGCGGGCCGACTCCCGGAACCGGACGCCACGACCAGCACCGACGAGCTGCTCGCCAACCGCGGCGTCAGAGTGGTGAGCTGGAGCGACTGGCTGAAACTGGATGCAATCGAGCAGGAGCGCGGCGCCGCCAGCGGCCGGCCCCGCGAAAAATTCGCAACCGTCCGCGAGATGCTGGAGGCGCTGGGGTAGCAGGTCGTAGGTCGTAGGTCGTAGGTCGTGAAACGTGAAAGGTGAAACGTGAAAGGGATGCTGTAATCACCTCCGTTTCACCTTTTACCTTTCACCTTTCACCTTTCACCTTTCCCCGTTCACCGTTCACCCGCGCCGCAAAGCGGCGCCCCCTTTCCCCTTTCACCTTTCACCTTTCACCTTTCACCTTCTACCCCGCCACCCCCCGTTCACCTGCGCGGCTCTGCCGCGCCCCGTTCCCCCGCGCCGCAGAGCGGCGCCCCCGTTCCTCCACCACTATCTTCCCGACATGACGCTCCGCATCTACACCCGCACCGGCGACACCGGCGACACCGGACTGTTCGGTGGTGGCCGGGTATCCAAGGATCACCCGAGGGTGACCGCTTATGGCGATGTCGACGAGCTCAATGCGGTGCTCGGGATGGTTCGCGCCACGGCACCGACCGACCTCGCCGATGCGCTGCTGGAGACCATTCAACGCGACCTCTTCGCGATTGGCGGCCATCTGGCGACTCCCGACCCGAGCCGGGTTCGGCAGGCGCTGGAGAAGGCCGAGCTGTCGAGCGGACGCGCTGCCGAGTTCGAGGCCGCGATCGACGCCGCCGATCAGGAACTGGCGCCGTTGACGGCGTTCATCCTGCCGGGCGGATCGCCCAAGGCCGCGGCGTTCCACCTGGCGCGCACCGTCTGCCGCCGGGCCGAGCGGAATGTGGTCCACCTGGCCCGGGAGAGCGAAGTACCCGAGCTCTTCCTGGTCTACCTCAACCGGCTCTCGGATCTGCTCTTCACCCTTGCCCGTCTGGCCAACCATCGCGCGGGAATCGCGGACTCCACATGGTGACGGCGTGATCACCACGCTGACCGTCGATCACGCCGGCGGCCGCTATCCGGTGCGCCTCGGCGCCGGCGGATTCGCCGCACTGCCGGAGACGGTCGCGCGGGTCGGCAACGGCGGCGCGGTCGTGGTGATCAGCGATACCACGGTGGCTCTCCTTCATCCCGCGCCGCTCCCCGACGCGATCCATCTCACCTTCCCGGCCGGCGAGTCCCACAAGACCCGCGAGCAATGGGAAGTGCTCACCGACGCGCTGCTGGCCCGTCGACTGGACCGGCACACCCTGATCGTCGCCGTGGGGGGGGGAGTGACTACCGACCTGGCCGGCTTCGTAGCGGCGACCTACCTGCGCGGCATCCGTTGGATCGCGGTGCCGACCACCACGCTGGCGATGCTCGACGCGGCGGTCGGCGGCAAGACGGGAGTGGACACTCCGCTCGGCAAGAACCTGGTGGGGGCATTCCATCCGCCGATCGCGGTGATCGCCGACCCCGCCCTGCTCGCCACCCTGCCGGACCGCACCTTCCGCGAGGGACTGGCTGAGGCGGTCAAGCACGCGGCGATCACCGGCGAGGCCGAGATGGCGTGGCTGGAGGAGCAGGTCGAGGCGATCCTCGCCCGCGATCCCGACACCGTGGCGGAACTGGTCCGCCGCAGCATCAGCATCAAGTCGGCAGTCGTCGCCGACGATGAACGCGAACAAGGCCGCCGCGCCGTGCTCAATGCCGGACACACCCTGGCTCACGCGCTGGAGCATGCCCACGGACTCACTCTCGCCCACGGCGAGGCGGTGGCGATCGGACTGGTGGGAGAGGCGCTCCTCGGCGAACGGATGGCGATCACCGCGCCCGGCACCGCCCAGCGACTGGCGCGGCTGCTCGAGGCGTTGGGGCTGCCGACATCCCCCCCCCACGATACCGATCAGCAGATTGCCCGCGAAGGCCTCACCCGCGACAAGAAGAACCGCGGCGGACGGATCAGGGCCACCCTGCTGGCCCGGATCGGCGAAGTTGCCCGTGACGGCGACGCCTGGACCGTGCCGGTGGATGGTGCCGATCTGCTGTAACACCCGGTTGTCCACATCGACGCCAACGCCGACCACGACTCAACTCGTGCAACACCATCGGGTTGCTGCATCGGCCCACATCGTGTTGACAACGCCGCTGTGGAGAATGGGCACAAACGCGCCATCGTGAAGTGCTGCAAGCTGTTGCAATGTCGATAGTTAGCAGCTATTGACAGGGCCCGTACAAGTGCCATCTTGCAGGGGTTCCCGAACATCGTCCACCACACTGCAGCAACCGAGTGGCCCCCAATGCCTCGTCGCACTCGCCGGGCGCCTGAACGTTCCCGGCCCCCAGTAACCGCCTTCGTCGCGGAGTCGTTCGAACAGTATCTGCGCGACATCAGAGACCTCCCGATGATCACCGATATCGAGGAGGAACGGGAGCTGGCCCGGCGGGCGCGCTCTGGAGACGAACTGGCGGCGGAGCAACTGGTGACCGCCAATCTCCGCTTCGTGATCGCCTACGTGAAACGCTATCAGGGACACGGCCTCGACCTCAACGATCTGGTGGCGATCGGCAACGAGGGGCTCTGGCGCGCCACCCGCAAGTTCGACCCCGATCGCGGCGTCAAGTTCATTTCCTACGCCGTCTGGTGGGTGCGCCAGGCGGTGCTCAAGGCGTTGGCCGAGCAGACCCGCACGGTGCGCTTCCCGATCAACCAGAACGCCAGCGTGGTGCGCTTCGCGCGGGCCCAGGGGATGCTGGCGCAGGAGCTTGGCCGGACTCCCACCGACGCCGAGCTCGCCACGGCGCTGCAGCAGCCGGTCGAGGAGGTTCGCAAGGCCCGCCAACTCTTCGTCACCGAGGTATCGCTCGACGCGCCGATCGAGGGCGGCGATGCCAGCTCGGCCACGCTGGGAGAGCGGCTCAGCACCCATGAGCTCAGCAAGATCGAATCGCGTGCCGATGAGATCCTCCGGCGCGAGTTCATCGACCGACTCTTCCGGCGCTACCTGACCCCGCGGGAGTCACGCATCCTGTCGCTCTATTACGGCCTCAATCCCGACGAGGACACCCTCACCCTCGAAGAGATCGGCGTGGCTCTGGGCGTCACCCGGGAGCGGATCCGGCAATTGCGCGAGCGCGCCTTCGCCAAATTGCGCGATTGTCCCGAAGTGAGACATCTCGGGGGCTTCCAAGCCGCTTAAGATTAGGGATGGCAACGCGCCTCCCTCTCTTCCCGCTCGACGCGGCGCTCTTCCCCGGCGCCCGGCTCGGCCTGCACATCTTCGAGCCGCGCTACCGCGCTCTCCTCGCCGACATCACCGCGACCGACCTCCGCTTCGGCATGGTGTCAGCCAATCCGGACGGCGGACCGCCCGCGCCGGGCAGCGTCGGGTGCGTGGCGCGGGTGATTCACCAGCAGCTGCTCGCCAATGGCGAGAGCACCGTGCAGGTGATCGGCGAGGAGCGTTTCATCCTCCGTTCGCTCGACGCGGACGAGGCACCCTATCTGGTGGGAGAGGTCGACCAGTTCGACGACGAGGTCGATGCCCCCCCCCTGCCGGGCGACCTGCTGATCACGCTGCGGGCCCTCGGACTCCGCTGCCGTGCTGCGGCAGAACTGCTGTTCGAGACTCCACCGGAGGAGTCATGGAGCGAGGATCCGGCGCGGCTCACCTTTCAGATCGCCGCCATCATGCCGTGGCAGCCCGACGAAGCTCGTCACCTGCTGACCCTGAAGTCCGCGGCGGAACGCGGCGTCCTGCTGCTCCAGTTCCTCCCCCGCCTGGTGCCCGAGCTGGAGGCCCGGGTCGCGATTCACAACCGGGCCCGCACCAACGGGCACGGCCCATCGGCGCACCCGGCATGAGTGATCCGATCCTGGAGCGGGTTCGCTCGATAGTGGGCAAGGCAGCCGCACGGCGGGATGCCGACGGCGTCCTCCGACTGCTGCCCGGCTCGGCCGAAGCGGTGGCGGGAGTGGTCGGCGTGGCGCACGATGCCGGCTGGCGCGTGGCAGTCACTGGGGGGGGGACATGGTCGCCCACTCCCCCCGAGGCCGACCTGGTGATCTCGCTGCGCGCCCTCGACGATCTCACGGTGAGGATCGGGCCGGATGGGGTGCTCGGTGCGGGAGCGGGGGTCTCGCTTGATGTCGCCCGCCGCGAGGTGCTCGACCACGGCAGTTGGCTGCCGATCGATCCCCCCGGGCGTCCCGACCGCACCCTCGGCTCCCTGATCGCCACTGCCACCGCCGGGCCGTTGCGCCACGGCTTCGGTGACATCCGGCATTTGGTCAAGGCGCTGACCGTGGCATCGGGCGATGGCCGGCTGCATCACCTCGACAGCGACCATGACGCCGAGCAGTTGCGCCTGCACATCGGCACCTTCGGCGGTCTGGGCGTGATCACCTCCTGTGAGTTTCGTCTGGCCCCGTTGCCGCGCGCGGACGTCACCTGGAGCGCCAGCGCCGATCGCGACCGGCTCACCGCCACCGCGCGGATACTCCACGGTCGCGGTCTCCAGGCAGCGGCGATCGAGCTCTTCTCGCCCGCCCTCACCACCGGCGACGAGTGGTTGCTGGCAGTCCGCCTGCTGGGACCTGCCGACCAGGTGCTCGCGGAAGGCCGCCGACTCGCCGACAGTTCCGATCTTGCCTGGCGTGAACTCAGGGGCGAGCAGCAGGTCCTGTTGTGGAATGGAGCCGCCCGGGCGGTGACCACGGTACCGGTAACGATTCGTCTCGGAGTTCTCGCGGCCGGAATCGATGACGCCATCGACCTGGTCGTGGCGCGGCTCGGCGAGGGGCTCCTCAGCGCGGGACCGGCCTCGGGCATGCTCCGCTGGAGCGGCCAGACCACCGCGGCGGCGCTCCGCGACTTGCGCCTGGAACTTGCCGGACGCGAAATCCCGATGACCATCGAACGCGCTCCCCGCAACATCAGCCGCGAAGTCGGCATGCTCGGCGCTTATCGTGAGGGGGGGGGACTGGCGGTCAGCCAGCTCCGGCTCAGCCACGACCCGCAGCGGATCTTCGCGACCCCGCTCGATGCGGAGACCGGCTCGTGAGCGCCGGGCGCGGGGTCTGCTTCGATTTCAACGGGGTCATCGTCGACGACGAGCGCCACCACTGTGCCGCCCTCATCGCCACCCTCGCCGAGGCGACGATTCCACTCGACCAGGCAACCTACTACCGCGACTACCTCGGGTATGACGACCGGGGCTGCTTCCGGCATGCCTTCGAGGCCGCCGGACAGTCGCTGGAGGCATCCCGGCTCGATGCCCTGATCGATGCCAAGGGCGATCGCTACCGCTCCCTGATCGAGGCCGACCTCACCCTGATTCCCGGGGCCACCGATTTCATCAGTGCGCTCGACCGGGCCGGAGTCCGGTTGGTCGTCGTCTCCGCTGCGCGACGCTGGGAGATCGAGCATGTCCTTGCGGTTGCCGGATTGCGGCAGGCGTTCCGCGGCATCGTCAGCTCCGAGGATGTCGAACGCACCAAGCCGGATCCGGAGGGATACCTGGCCGGCTTGCGGCTCCTCGGACTCCCGGCGGAGTCGTGCGTGGTGATCGAGGATTCGCTTCCCGGACTCGCCGCCGGCCGTGCTGCCGGAATGCGGGTGGCGATGGTGGCCACTTCGCATCCGGCGGCCGAACTGTCACGAGCCGCACCCGATGCGCTGTGGGACCACTTTCTGAACCGGACCATCGAGGAGTTGCCATGGCCCTCCGCCTGATGCTGACGCACGACGACCTGACCGCCCACCTCGGCCAGCGCGGCGCCGTGTCCGTGCCGGACCGGGTAATCGATCTCGCCGGTCCGGGTGCCGTCGGTTGCCTGCAGGGAATCTTCACCAACGAAGTCGAGAAGGTCACCACCCCTTCGCTGCTCTGGGGCGCAGTGCTCACACCGAAGGGGATGATCATCAGCGACCTATGGGTGGTCCGCCGCGACGACACAGCCCGCCTGATTGTCCCGGCAGAAGGGTACGACGCCGTTCGCGCACTGCTGGCGCGCTCCTTCCCGCCCAGGCTCGCCAAGACCACTCCGCGCGATGACCTCGCCGTGGCCTGGCTCACCGGAGCGCCGCCCGCCGAGCTGGCGGAGGTCGGGATCATCCCCCCCCCAACGATGGCCCCCTTCACCGCGCTGGCGATCGGCCCGGTCAATGCGCTGATGCCCGCCTTGGCCACCGCCGGATTTCCAGCGCATCCCGCAGAGTATGCCGACGCGCTGAAGCTGCTGGCGGGATGGCCGACGCTCGGCCGGGAGATCGACGACCGAACGTTGGTGCAGGAGGTCCGCTTCGACGAGCTCGACGGGGTGCGCTACGACAAGGGCTGCTACGTCGGCCAGGAAACGGTCGCGCGGCTGCACTTCCGCGGCCACCCCAATCGCACCCTGCGCGGCCTCCGGGGCGACGGCGCCGCACCGTCCGAGCTCACCGTGGTTGCCGGAGCAGACCAGCGCGAAGTGGGGGTCATCACCACGATAGGTACACTGCCAGATGGCTGGCTCGGCCTCGCCAAGCTCAGGCGCGAGGTCGAGACCGGCAGCGAGGTGGCGGTGGGAGGGGAGAGGGCGATGGTGGTGGAGGTGGGGGGAGGTCGTAGGTCGTAAAACGTGAAAGGTGAAACGTGAAAGGGATGCTGCCAGCACGACCGTTTCACCTTTCACCTTTCACCGTTTCACCTCTCACCTTTTACCCCGCCCCCCCTTTTCACCCGCGCCGCTGAGCGGCGCCCCCTCCTGCCGCCTCCACCACCAGATGTGCCGCGCCTTCCAGCCCCAGCCACTCGGTGTGCAGGGTCATGTGATAATTGCGCGGCTCGGCCCAGTCGCGGCCGTACCACTGCCGGTGATAGCGCGTGCGGTCGGCGTCGACCTCGCGGATCCGCTTGGCCGCCTCGTCCGGCGAAACGCCGAGCCGGGCCGCGATCACCGTGGCGCGATGTTCCGGCGAAGCGACCAGGCGAACATGCAGTGCGTCGGCCCGATCGTGCAGCATCGCCACCGCCGCCCGTCCGACAAAAACGGCATCGCCTTCGGCACAGAGATCGGTCACCACCTGCTCGGTGACCTTCACCAGGCGGGCCTCTTCCGCTTCCGGTGCCGCAATAGTATCGGGACCGAGGAGTTCCGGGGTCGCCATCGCCAGCGCCCGTGCCAACCGCTCCACGAAGGTCGGCGCCCGCTCCTCCCGCTCGGCCACCGCCTCGACGCTGACGCCGGCGCGCTTGGCGACCTCCTCGATCAGCTCGTTGTCGACCAGACGCCAGTCGAGCAACTCGGCCACGCGCCGGGCGAGAGTACTCCCGCCTGCGCCATATTCCCGGGTAATTGTCACGAACATCAGCTCTCCGATCCGTGCCACAGACGGCGTGCGAGTACCAGCGTTCCTGCCAGGGTCACTGCCCCGTTGACACCCACGCTCAGGGGAACTCCGAAATGCTCGGCCAACCAGCCGGCCTGGAAGGCGCTGATCGGGGCGAGCCCCAGCACCACGAATGAATACACCGCCATCACCCGGCCGCGCAGGTCCGGCGGCGAGGCAAGCTGCAGCGAGGTCGCCGTGGCGATGCCGACCCCGGCCATCGAGGCCCCGGCCAGCGCCAGGCCGAACATCGCCAGCGGCAATTCCCGGGTGAAGGAGACCGCCATCACCACTACGCCAAGGGAAAGTGCACCTGCAACGGCCGACCGGGTCCGTCGCACCCGTCGACCCAACCCGCCGATGACGATCGCACCCAGCGCCGCACCCACTCCCACCGACGAAGTGAGCGCCCCGTAGCCGGTGGCCCCGGTGCCGAGCACTTCGCGCGCGAACACCGGCAGGATCGGCACGAACGACACCGCGAACACCGACACCAGCACCATCTGCATCGTGAGCTGCGCCAGTACCGGTTGCGACCGGATGAACTGCAAACCCGCGAACACCGAGGGCTTTCCCGCCACCACCCGCGGAACGCTGCGCTTCCGGATCCGGGAGAGTCCGATCAGCACCGCCGTGTAACTCACGGCGTTGATCGAGAAGCAGGCACCCGGGCCACCCACGGCGAGGACGATGCCGGCGATTCCGGGTCCGATCACTCGCGACAGATTGTAGATGGTCGAATTGAGCGCTGCCGCGGAGACCACGTCCTCGGGCGGAACCAGATCAACCAGAAACGACTGACGCGTCGGCACCTCGAACGCCGTCGCCAGACCATGCAGCAGCGCCAGTCCCCAGATCATGTGCACCGTCACATGGCCGGTCAGCGTGAGCGCGGCGAGGGCGATCGCCTCGAGCATCATCACCGACTGCAGCGCGAGGATGAAGCGGCGCTTGTCGACCCGGTCGGCCACCACTCCGCCGTAGAGGGTGAACAGCAGGATCGGCAGTGTCCCGAGGGTGGTTACCAGCCCGACATCGAAGGCCGAGCCGGTGAGAGTGAGCACCAGCCACCCCTGGGCGATGATCTGCATCCAGGTACCGACCAGTGACACCGTCTGGCCGGCGGCGAACATCCGGAAATCGCGATGCCTCAGCGCGTGCAACGGGCCGCCAGCCAACGCCCGCTTCACCCCGGCGAGGGCCAAGCGGGAGGAGGCGAAGGTGCGTTGCATGCGTCAAGCTAAACGGCGAAGGGGATGACGCGATAGCCGCCGGCCGGAAGGGGAGTTCCGGCTGATCAGCGGAACCGGACGGTCTTCACCTTGCGGCCCGCCGGAATCGATGCGCCCGGCTCCAGCGAGTTGATGAAGGCGATCTCCTGAGCGGTCGCGGCCCCGCCACTCGCGGCCGCCAACGCCTCGGGAGTGGTGGCACGCGAAGGGGTGATCACGTCGAGTTCACGCACCCGCCGAAAGATCTGATTCGATGCCGTGGGCCGGAACGAGCGGACGATTGCATCGAGTGACGACGCCGTCTGCTGCCCGGCGCCGCTCACCATCAGGCCGAGAAGCTGATACACCGCGCCACGATGCTCGACGAACACCGCCTGCCCCTCGATCGTCTGCGTTTGTTGCGCACCAGCAACGCGGAACGACACCGCGTGGGCCGGCAGTCCGTTGACCGTCGTCCGCCCCGAGGAGCGGACCTGCAACTGCTGGGTGCCCGCGAACGCATCGGCCGCCGCCTGCGCGCTCGCCGCCTGTGATTGGGTCAACTCGAACTGCACCCGGCCATTGGGATCGACGGCGACCACGCGAGTGGCCTGGTTGGCTCGCTGCCATCCGGCCGGCAGGTCGAACTGCAACAACAACGTGGGATGGAAGAAACGGTCGCCCTCGAAATAGCCGCTCCTGGGATCCTCGGCGTAAACCATCCCGTCGAGATGATCGAGGAAACGGTCCCGACCGGTGGTCAGGTTGGCGTAACTTGAGACGGTGTCGGCCCAGAGCATCGTCTTGACGGCCCGGTCGCCCGGATCAGGATGGCTCGACAGCAGCGCAGGCGGGGCGCTGTTGCCGCTCGCCTGACCGACCCGCTGCAGGGTCAGGAAGGTGTTGGACATCTCGCGCACGTCGTAGCCGGCTTGCAGCGAGTAGCGATGACCCAGTGCATCGGACTGGCTCTCGTCGTCGCGACCGTACTTGAGCAGCAGCAAGCCGGACCCCATCTGTGCGAGCTGACCGCCGATCCCCTGCGCCGCACCGGGGGCCACCACCGAGCCGAGCAGAAAGCCGGTCTGGAATAGCTGCTGCTTGCTGAGCTGGGCTGCCGAGTGCCGAGCGGTGACGTGGCCGATCTCGTGACCGAGCACCCCCGCCAGCTCGGCTTCCGAGTTCATGTACGCCAAGATCCCGCGGGTGATGAAGATGAAGCCGCCCGGCGCCGCGTAGGCGTTGACCACCGGATCGTCGAGCAGGTGGAATTCCCACGGCAAGCTCGGGCGCTCACTCGCCTCGGCCATCCGGAGGCCGATGTCGGCGATGTAGTTGGTCAACTGCAGGTCCTGATAGAAGCCGGTTTGTTGACGCGACTGGGCCAGCAATTGCTGCCCCATCTGGATTTCCTGAGTCTCGGAGATGAACGAAAGCTCCCGCTTGCCGGTCACCGGATTGACGGCACAGGCGGCGGTGAGCAGGGCGAGGGGAACAAGTCGAAAGCGTCGCATTGGCCAATCCGGTCGGAGATCACGTATCATACCAATTCCTATGACGAAAATGCCAGAGTCAGAGCCACGCAGAGCCACCACCGGTTGGACCCCGGTTCACGGCATTCCGCTGCCGTCGAGTCTCACCAACGCCGACCCCAGGGTGGCCTTCGTGCTCCGCCTGGGTCGTGCGCTCCACACGTCCGGGTACGCGGCCAATCGGCTCGAAGAGGCGCTGTCACTGGCCTCCGACCGGCTCGGCCTGACCGGCCAGTTCTTCTCGACACCCACCTCGATCATGGCCTCGTTCGGTCCGCAGGACGACCAGCGCACCTTCATGATCCGGGTCGATCCCGGTGAATCAGACCTCGGCAAGCTGGCCCGCACCGACGAAGTGACCCGCGAAGTGCTCAACGGCCGGCTCAGCCCGGCCGAGGGGACGGTGCAGCTCGATCAACTGGAACACTCCAAGCCCGAGTACGGTGCCCTGCTCACCACCATCGCGTTCGGGATCGCCTCGGGCAGTGCCGCCAGATTCCTGGGCGGCGGGTGGCGGGAATGCCTGGCCGGGCTGGTGATCGGCCTGGTGATCGGACTGCTGGCGCTGTCGGCCGGCCGCCATCCGGCACTGGGCAAAGTGTTCGAACCGGTGGCGGCGCTCATCGCCTCGCTGCTGGCCGCCGCAATGGCGGCGCTGGGCTTCCCGGTCTCGATCTTCCTCGCCACCCTGGCCGGGGTGATCGTGCTCATTCCTGGGCTGATGCTGACCACCGCGATGACCGAACTCTCGACCCGGCACCTCGCCTCCGGCACCGCCCGCTTCATGGGCGCCATCGTCCTGTTGCTGGGGATCGTCTTCGGCATTGCGCTGGGGACCAAGGTGGTGACCCTGATCCATGGCAGCATCGCCGCCGCCCAGGTGGTGGCACTCCCCGAGTGGACGCTGCTGGTCTCGCTGGTGGTCACCCCGCTCGCCTTCGTGGTGCTGCTCAAGGCGGAACGTCGCGATGCCCCGTGGATCGTCCTCGCCGGCGCACTCGCCTTTGTCGGTGCCCGAGTCGGCGCTGCCACCCTCGGCCCCGAACTCGGCGCCTTCGGAGGAGCACTGGTGACCGGCGTCGCAGCCAACTGGTACGCCCGGCTCACCAATCGACCGTCGCAGATCGTGCTCGTCCCGGGACTGCTGCTGCTGGTCCCCGGCAGCGTGGGATTGCGCTCGCTCACCTCGCTGCTCGATCGCGAAGTGCTGCTCGGCGTGGAGGGCGCGTTTCAGATGGTGCTGATCGCGGTGTCGCTGGTGTCGGGGATTCTGATTGCGCAGATAATCAGTCCGAAGAGGAGGTTGGTGGAGGGGTCGTAGGTCGTAGGTCGTAGGTCGTAGGTCGTAGGTCGTAGGTCGTAGGTCGTAGGTCGTAGGTCGTAGGTCGTAGGTCGTAAAAGGTGAAACGTGAAAGGGAGGCTGCCGGAACCTCCGTTTCACCTTTCACCTTTCACCTTTCATCCCGTTCACCGTCCCCTCAACGCCACCACATGATCGCGCTGCAACAAATACAACGCTCCCCCGCAGCCTGCTGCCACTGCCATCATCATGGCGCCTCGGGGGCCGACGCCGAGCCAGCCGATCGCGCCGCCCACCAGGATCGGCAGCAGGATGCCGCGAATCATCGAATGCTCGGCTCGGCCACGCCACTCGGCGAGGAGGTAGCCGATCAGGGTGACAGTGGCGGCCGCTGCCAGTCCACGGAGCATCGGAGCGCGATCGAGTGCGCCGATCGCCAGCCAGGTGGCCGGTGCGAGTCCGTCGACCAGCACCAGATGCCAGCCCACCAGGGCGAGCACCACCGGCACCACGACCGGTTCCAGGCGGCGTTCACGCTGCCTCAGCCAGCGCCACAGCGGATCGGCCAGTTCGGCTGCGACCACCGTGACGGTGAGCCCCAACACCACCGCGAGCGGAGCCGCACGGATCATCGCTCCCGCAGCGACCAGCCACCAGACGGCGGTGACCATGGCGAGCAAGCGGCCCGGCGAGCGGCTGCCGACTTCAGTGGTACGCGCCGCGCCGGCAAATGCCACTCCGCCCGCCGCAGCCAATGGCAGGATCGCCCATGCGTCAGGCGACGTCGACCCAGCCGCGAGCCCTTCCAACCAGAGCACCGGCAGCAACAGGTAGGGAATCCCGATCAGCGGCACGTCGAGGAGCAGCCGCTGCACCGCCGTGACCCCGACCCCCAGGTAACGCACCAACCGATCCGACAACAGCACCCCGACCGCCATTCCAGCGGCATTGGCAACCACATCGCTCAGCGTGGCGTAGCGGACCGCGAGGAAGAGCTGAGTGGTCTCGATCAGGAGCGAGAGCAGCGCACCGATCAGCAGCCAGCGACCGATCCCGACAATGGTGAGCCCCGGCACCCGGCGCCCGATGAAGCCGAAGGGGATGAACAACACCACGTTGAGCAACAGGTCGGCGACCCAACCAGGGTCGGTCAGCACCAGATGGAGCCGCCACTGCTCGGGTACCGCGAAGTCAAAGGGTGACAGCACGATCACCCCGACGACCAGCAGGAGGTAGCCGAGAAGCAGCGCGCCGAGGCGCTGGCCGGTGGTTGTGGATGAATCGGTAGGCAAGGTGGCAGGAGTATCGCGGCGGCGGGGGGTGGGGTCAATACGTGAAACGTGAAGGGTGAAACGTGAAAGGTGAAACGTGAAACGGAAGGTTTGGCGGCACCCCCTTTCACCTTTCACCTTTCACCTTTCACCTTTCACCTTACCCCCTCCCTCTTGCGCCCACCCTATCACAGTGATATCATTCCGATGTCACCTTAACCTGGACCATCTCATGATCCGCGAAATCGAACGCAAAGCAGTCCCGGGAGCCCTTGCCCTGCTCCTCCTTGTCGCCCTGTCGGTCCTCCCCGTCCTGATCTTCATCGGCGGGATCCGCGAGGACCAGCCCGGCCAGGTGGTCGCAGGGCTGATCCTGGGCGTGGTGGTCTTCCTGCTCTGGGCCGGCCTGATGGCGGTGCAGCCCAATCAGGCGCGGGTTCTCACCCTGTTCGGCAAGTACCGCGGCTCGGTCAAGACCGATGGCCTCTGGTGGGTCAACCCGCTCATGGTCAAGAAGGCGGTGTCGCTCCGGGTCCGGAACTTCGAGACCGCCAAGCTCAAGGTCAACGACCTCGATTCCAATCCGGTCGAGATCGGCGCGGTGGTGGTCTGGCAGGTGGTCGACAGCGCGGAGGCGCTCTTCGAGGTCGACAACTACGAGGACTATGTCCGGGTGCAGAGCGAGTCGGCGGTGCGCTCGCTGGCGACCCAGTATCCCTATGACGCGCACACTCCGGAGATCGTGTCGTTGTCGCACAACGCGGCCGACATCGCCAACCAGCTCGCGGTGGAAGTGCAGGACCGGCTGCAGAAGGCGGGGATCAAGGTGCTGGAGGCGCGGATCACCCACCTCGCCTACGCCCCCGAGATTGCCAGCGCGATGTTGCGTCGCCAGCAGGCGAGCGCCATCATCGCCGCCCGCGAGAAGATCGTCGAGGGCGCGGTCGGGATGGTCAACATGGCGTTGACGATGATCGAACGCGACGGCATCGTCACCCTCGACAACGAGCGCAAGGCGGCGATGGTCTCCAACCTGCTGGTGACCCTCTGCGCCGACCAGCCGACCCATCCGGTGATCAACACCGGCTCACTCTACACCTGAGCCGCCGGACTCGTGAGTGAACGCAAGCCGGTCCTTCTCCGTCTCGACCCAGCGCTGCATGCCGCCTTGCAGCGCTGGGCCGCCGACGACCTCCGCTCCTTCAACGCGCAGGTGGAGTTTCTGTTGCGGCAGGCGTTGCGGCAGGCGGGGCGGACGCCACGCGAGGAGCCGGGAAACGGCGGGTAGCGCGAAGGGGGCAAGGTGAAAGGTGAAAGGTGAAAGGTGAAAGCGGCAAGGTGAAAGGTGAAAGGTGAAACGGTAGTGATGGCTGCATCCCTTTCACGTTTCACGTTTCACGTTTCACGTTTCACCTTTCACGTTTTGCCTTTCACCTTTCACTTCTTGCCCGCCGCCACCCCACTCCGCCAACGTCGCGACCCGCGCCGTCACCGGCACCAGTTCGGTCCACGGCGAGCTGCCCGGTCCGACCAGCACGATTCTGCCGACTCCCGCCTGGGCCGCCGCCAGCAGCACCGCCGGGCTGTGAGCCAGCACGGTTGCGCTGCCAACTGGTACATCGGCTGCTGCGGCGGCGGCCACGATGGCGTCGGGGTGAGGCAGTCCCCGCGAGCCGCTGGCGATTGTCATTCCGGGAAAAGTCTGCTCGACCCAACTGCTCACTGCCGGTTTCGGCAGGTTGCTCAGCACTGCCAACGGCCCGCGAGTCGATATGGTATTGAGCGCATCGAGCGCCCCGGGCTGCAATGCCAAATCACCACGCCCGAGCGCGGCTCCCCAGCGCCGCTCGACCTCGGCGACGGCCGCCTCATCCTCCAGACGACCATGGCCGCCCATCATGGTGGCGACCGCATGAGCCGCGCTCGCCCCGATGACCGCAGCGGTCGCCTCCGGGCGGAGTGACAATCCTGCCTCGCCGATCACCTCGCGCAGAGTTAGCGCGACCAGGCCGCGATCATCGACGATCGGTCCCACCAGTTCGACCAGCGTGAGTCCGCTCGTGCTGTCGGCCGGATCACTCACGGTGCGTGTTTCCGGCAATCGGTCAGAAACCGATCTCCTTGTGGGAGCCATCGCAGAACGGCTTGGTCTTCGACGCACCGCAGCGGCAGAGTCCGCACTTGACCCCTTCGCGAATCAGAGTGCCGTCTGCCGCGACCACCCGGTACGGCCCCTCCACCAGCAGCGAACCGTGATCGCGCACGGTGATCACCACGGGAGCAGGTGGCTCCGGCTGGAGCCCGGGCAACGAGCCCGCGGTGGGGTGGACGGAAGTCACCAGGGTCGCCTTGAGAGCGCCGGACGGGCACTTGCCGACGGCGCGAATCACCTCCTCGGCCGAGGCGCGCTCGGGGCGAATCCACTGTTTCTCGTTCACTTCGAACACCGACGGCAGCGTGCGCAGACAGGCGCCGCTGTGCTGGCAGGTGGCGGGATCGAAGGTGACCCGGATCTGGTTGGTTGAGTACACTTGCAGGCGATCTGTCATGGGACAACACTCCGGACGGTGGCTACTGGTTCACAAGTAATTGAGTATCGGTCACGGCTCACGCTCAAATCTACTCGCGAGTGCCGCCCCAACCGGCACGACTGTCCATCAACCGCCCAGCACCAGCTTGGCACCGGCCACGCCGAGCACCACGGCAAGCAGCAATCTCAGCGTGGCGCGACCAAGGTGGACACTCCCCAGCGTGGATCCGATCAGACCTCCAACGGCCGTCACCGCGAGCCAGGACCCGGCCGTGTCCGGCAGGGCGCCGCCGCCGTGAATGAATCCGGCCAATCCGGCCAGCGAGTTGACCAGGATGAAGACGGCCGAAGTCGCGGCGGTGGTGCGGAGATCGGCCCACCCGAGCAGCAGCAGCAGCGGTGAGAGAAAGATCCCCCCCCCCACGCCAGTGAGACCGGCCAGGAATCCGAGACTCGCACCCACCGCGACGCGGACGGCTGGTGACGGAGTGCTCTGGGCCGTGTCGGCGGCCTGCAGAGTGATCATGAAGCGGAACGCGGAGAGCAGCAGGATCACCCCGATCACGGGGCGATACACCGTTTCCGGGAGCGACAACAGACCGCCCAGATACGCCATCGGGATGCCGGCCAGAATGAACGGCCAGGCGAGTCCCCACCGGAAATGGCCGGCCCGTGCGAACTGGATGGTGCCGAGGCCGGCCACGACCAGATTGAGCAGCAGCGCGGTGGGCCGCATCACGGCGGTTGCCGTCCCGGCCAGGGCGAGCACCGCGAGGTAGCCCGAAGCGCCACCGTGACCAACCGAGCTGTAGAGCAGCGCCGCGAGGCCGAGCAACAGGGTGAGTACGGGAGCGTCGATAGTCATCAGGCGCCTCAGCCGCCGGTGGCAGCCGATTCGTCGAGGGCGGCCACTGCCGTCATCTCCACTCGGCAACCGGGCTTGAGCTCTGCCCCCCCCACGATCGCGCGAGCCGGCCGGTGAGCGCCGAACGCCCTGACGCAGGCGGCGTTCACCCCGGGCCAGTCGTCGCGGGACAGCACGAACACCGTGAGTGAGAGCACCCGGTCGAGTCCGCTGCCGGCCGCCTGGAGCACGGCGCTGATGTTCCGGAGCACCTGCTCGGCCTGCGCCTCGGTGTCGGCACCGCCCACTACCTCACCACTCGCCGGATCGAGGGCGAGCTGTCCCGCGACGTGCACCAGGCCGCCGTACACTGTTGCCTGGGAGTAGTGCCCGGCAGGCTTCGGCGCGCTGTCGGTGTGAATGGTGTGGATAGTCATCGCGGCACTATCCCGCGGGCCGCCAGCAGCTCGCGGACGCGATCGATCGGCAACGCCTCGACCGTGCGTCCCCGTGCGGTCACGTCGGTGGCCTGCAGCAGCGAGTTGTAGATCGCCTCCTCGGTCGCCTCGATCACCGCCTGGAACAGCGGCGAGATGGCGTCGTCCGCAACCACCTCCTGACTCCGCATGCTGACTCCGCGCGATCGCCGCACTTCCGCCGCTGTCGAGAAGGCGAGGACGTAGTCACCCGAACCGTTGGAGGCATCGGTGCCAGTGCGCGCCAGGCCCAGCATGCCGCGTGACGCCAGCCGCTCGAGTTGGCGCTCGGTGAGCGGTGCGTCGGTGGCGACTATGATGATGATCGAGCCGTCACCGCGTTCGCTGGCGAGCTGGTTGCGATATGAATACCGTCCCAGCGCCTTGCCGACTTCCACTCCCTGCATCTGGAGCACGCCGCCGTAGTTGCTCTGTACCAGCACTCCCACGCGCCAGCCGCCCAGCGTGGCCGGCAGAATCCGCGACGAAGTTCCGATCCCTCCCTTGAAGCCGAAGGCGCTGGTGCCGCGCCCTGCCCCGACACTTCCCTCGACCACCCTGCCGCTGTCTGCCGAATTGAGCGCCTGCTCCACGTCGGCGGGGGTGATCGGCCGACTGCGGATCGCATTGAGACCGGCATCGTTGGTCTCGCCCACCACCGGGTTGATGCTGCGGACGTTGGCCATCCCCGGCTGGTTGAGCAGCCAGGCCACCATCGCATCGGCGGCCCGCCACACGCAGAGGGTGCAGGTGAGCAGGATCGGCGTCTCCAGTTCGCCCATTTCCTGAATTTGCGAGACGCCAATGAACTTGCCGAAGCCGTTGCCGACCACCAGCGCCGCTGGGACTCGCTCCCGATAGAGATTATCGCCGTGCGGCAGGATCGCGGTGATGCCGGTGTTGACCGAATCGCCGATCGTCACCGTGGCATGCCCGACCCGGACACCGGTGACGTCGGTGATGGCGTTGTGCGGTCCCGGTGCGAAGATCCCCGGGGCGAGCCCGAGATCGCGAGCGCGCGGTCGCGCTTGCTGCGCAGCGAGTGACGATGCAGTCCCCAACGCCAAGCCGATGACCAGCCAGCGCCGGATCATCGCGAAGCACCTCGACCTGCCGCCACCAGCACTCCGACACCGACCAGCAGGGCGGCGGCGGCGATCGTCGTGATCGACTCCGGTTGCATGTTCACCAACGGCGTTGCCAGAGCGAGCCCCACCATCCCGCCGATCGAACCGCCGCGACGCCGCTCCACGTCGAACCAGCCGAGCCGCACCACCACCCGGACGGCCACCAGAACACCGAGGGTGCCGAATACCGTGGCGATCACGAAGCGACCGCGGCTGCCGCCGGGAGAGCCGACGATTACCCCGAGCCCTGCAGCCAGGGCGGTAATCAGCGATGTCATGAGGATCAAGCGAAGCTGGCGCATGCGGGCCGTCGGCGTAAGGGTCGGTGGACGTTCCGGACGGAAGATGCACTCGGCCGCCCCGGAAAACGAGGGCAACGACCACACCACTGACGAGAGGCGCGGTCTTGATCAGGTCATCATCACGCGCGAATCGCCAGCGACTCGCCGCCACCGGCCAGCGCCATCATCGGGCCGACCACCAGACCACCAACCCACATCCAGGTCGGGTGGTCACCGCCCGAGAGATGGCTCAACATCCCGACCACGAAGACGATCGCGAACAGCCATACCGGGGCGGCCGATCGACTCAACCGCCACGCCGCCCGGCCACCGCTGTAGGCACCCAGCAGCCAGCCGCCCAGCACCAGCAGGAAGTGAGTGAATGGCACCTGCCCCGCCTCGAGCATCGCCTTCAGTTGTTCCAGGTCGGACAGCTTCGCGTCGCTCGGCGGCGTCAGGGCACGAGCCCCGAGCGTCTCCGTCATGACGATGATGCCCCCGGCGATCAGCGACGCGATCACCACGGCCAGCAGATTCCGAACCATTACCGACATCACCACCCCCGGTGGCAGAAGACCCCCCACGAACTCACGACTCACGACCTACGACCTACGACCTACGACCTACGACTCCTTCTCATTTTGGTACCGTAAAAATCCTCGACCACCTCGTCGCGGTAAAAAACGGCAGCGGCCGGTAACTCGACGGATCCCACGAGTAGTAGATCAGGATCGGCATACCGCGCACATTCTTGCGGGGGACCAGTCCCCAGAAGCGTGAGTCGCGGGATTGATCGCGGTGATCGCCCATCACCCAGAGCGATTCGGCTGGCACCTGGAGCGGGCCCCAGTCGTGGACATCGGGAAGATAGCGCTCCGGATCGGAGCCGACATAATGCGGCAGCTGCATCTCGCGCATCATCTGCCGGGTACCCTGGTCAGCCGACCATTCCGGATCGGTGGACTGCACGTACGGCTCCTGAAGGGCGACCCCGTTACGCCGGAGCACGCCACCCTGCATCTCGACGGTGTCGCCTGGGATGCCGATCAGCCGCTTGACGATCATCGAGTCCTCGATCGGCGACTTGAAGACCACGATGTCGTCCTGACGCGGTTCGCGGATCGCCGGCAGCCGGACGTCGACGATCGGCAGCTTGGCGCCGAAGAGGAACTTGTTGACGAACAGGACGTCGCCCACCAGCAGCGTCTTTTCCATGCTGGCCGACGGGATCCTGAATGCCTGGACCACGAAGGTGGTCAGCAGGAACCAGGCGCCCAGGGTCCAGGCCGCGGCCTTGAGCCATTCGACCAGTTTGTTCGGGTGGGGCTGTCGGGTCACGCAAACTCCGGGTTGATGCGGTCACGGTACTTGGCGCGGAGCTTCGCCACCTTGGGGGCGATCACCGCCTGACAATACCCCTGATCGGGGTTGCGCCGAAAGTAATGGGCATGCTCCGGTTCGGCAGGCCAGAACGGCGCCCCCACCACGACTTCCGTGACGATCGGCGCGCCGAAGAGCCCGGCCGCCGTCACCTCGGCGATCACCGCTCGGGCCGAGCGGGCTTCCGCCTCGTCGGCCGCCACGATGATCGAGCGGTACTGGCTGCCCACATCGGGGCCCTGACGGTTGCGCGTGGTCGGGTCGTGGAAGGCGAAGAACATCTCCAGCAGCTCGGCATAACCGATCACGGCCGGATCGTACTCCACCCTGATCACCTCGGCGTGCCCGGTGGCGCCGCTGCATACCTGGTGGTAGCCGGGATTCGCTCTCCCCCCCCCGGCGTATCCCGACTGCACCGAGAACACCCCGCGGAGCGGTTCGAACACCGCCTCCAGACACCAGAAGCAGCCCCCGCCGAAAACGGCAGCGGCCCGTAGCACCGGGTCGTTCGGGCGGGACGCGGTCAAAACGACCAGTTCGCCTCTCGCCCCGGACCAAAGCGGAGCGCCGACCTGGGGCCGAAGCGGTAGGTCGGATTGCCGGGCGCTTCGTAGCGCAGCACGAAGCCGATCCGCTCGATCCCCGGGTCATCGAAGGCCTGGGTCAGGATCAGTGTGGCGGCGCCGAAGGTCACGGTGAGCGTGCTGCCGGTCACGTCGACGCGGATTCCCGCGCGATGCAGTGCCTGGCCGAGCGGGACCATCGCATCCAGAGGCACGGTGATCTGCACCACGGAGAGATCGTGGATGATGCCGAGCGAATCGGGATCGGTCATGAAATCCGGTGGCGGCGGCGGGGCGGCATCGACCAGCGCGACCCCGAGCGGCAGCGAATCGGCCGGGGGCGGAGTCAGCGTCAACCCGGTGGCGGCGCGCACTCCCAGTTCGACTGCGCCGAGCGGCCGATCGGGGGTCATCAGCGCAAAGACCAGGCAGGCGAAGCGGCCGCACATCGTCACCTCGCCGGGGATGCTGTCGGTGATGCCATCGAACGCCTCGGGGATGAACTCCGAGGCGAGGACATCCCGGAAGGTGACCGAATCGATCACCACCCTGAGGCGGGTCAGCATCCCCCGATCCTCGGGCAGCCCCTGCGCGTTGAGTGCAGGACTGGCGCCGAGGAGCAGGGCGGCGAGCGGGAGGATTCGCGGGAACAGCATCACGTCGTACCGGACTCCGGGTTGCGGGTCAGTTGATATACGCCGATCCGGGTGATCCCCGATTCGGCGTCCTCCACCGCGAAGAGGACCCGGTCACCAGACAGGAATCCCAGCGGCAGGGCGCGACCGGCCATGGTACCAAGGTAGCGACCTTCGGCATTGAAGACGTCGGTCGCGGCCGGCTCCCCCACAAAGGTCATCCGCTGGACCCAGAGGGTGCCGTCGGGGGCCACCGCGACCTCCTTCACCAAGGGGATGAACGGCGCCAGCCCCGCCTTCTCCGCCACCTCCTCGGCTGGGGTGGTGCAGCTGCCATTGTCGCCGCCGCCGGAGAACCGGATCGTCATCCCCTCGGGATACAGGCGCCTGGCATCCGCCGGTGCGGGAACCGTCGGCGTGATGTCGCGCCTGATGCTCCGCCTTCCTCCGGCGGTGAACAGATCCACCACATACGCTGCCTCGCGGGTCACCGCGATCTGCCCCGCACCAACATTGAACTGGAGTGAAGGCGAAAACAGCGGCGCCATCGAGAACGCCACGCAGGTGAACTGCTGCATCGCCGGGCGTGGCCGCGACAGCGAGGCCAGATTCACCGTGTCGGAACCAAAGATCGAGGTGAGGGCCAGGTCCTGCACGAGCGAATCGCGTCCTTGCGTCAGGAGCAACAATGTGTCGCCATGCCACTCAACGACTCCGGTTGGAAACCGGCTTGCCCCCAGTGGCCACTGGACTTCGGACAACAGGGAATCATCGCCCCCCCACTCGAGCAATGCGCGCTTGCCGAAGTCGAACACCGTACGGCGCCCGTTCTGGCTCACGCCAAGAGCGAATGGCATGGCGAACTCTCCCGGCCCACCTCCCGCCCGCCCCACGCTGCCAAGCGGCTCGCCGGTCGCGCTGAAGCGGTGCAGTTGCATCGCCTCGGTATCGAGAACATGGATCCGGTCGAGTCCATCCACACCGACGTTGAACGGTGTGGCACGCGTGAACGACGCGGGCCCCTCGTCCTCGCCGCCGATCAGCGCCAGTTCGGTGAGAGTCCATGGCAGCGGCTTGTCAGTGCCGCTGCTGGTGAGGATAGTGACACCGGCGGAATCGGTCACCACCACATCGGAGGGAGTCGCCCCGGAGGAGCCCCCGCACCCGGCCAGCAGGATGCACGCAGGAAGGAAGAGATGGCGGACGGACATCAGCGACTCCCGGTGGATGAACGACGCTCGCCGCCATACCGCTGTCAAGCGACGCTCAGCGGACTTACGACCTACGACCGATGACCTACGACCGATGACCTAACGACTCCCGACTCCCGACTAACGACTCACGACTCACGACTCACGACTCGCGACTCACGACCCCCGACCTACCAGAAGGCAGCCCGGAGAGCACGCTGGAACAGCATCACGTCGTACCGGACTCCGGGTTGCGGGTCAGTTGATATACGCCGATCCGGGTGATCCCCGTTTCGGCATCCTCCACCGCAAAGAGGACCCGGTCGCCCGACAGGAACCCCAGCGGGAGCGGGCGACCGGTCATGGTACCAAGGTAGCGGCCCGTGGCGTCGAAGAGGTCGGTCGCTGCCGGTTCCCCCTTGAAGGTCATCCGCTGGACCCAGAGCATGCCATCGGGCGCCACCGCCACGTCCTGCACCAGCGGGATCAACGGAGCCAGCCCAGCCTTTTCCGCCATCTCCTCCGCCGGGGTGGTGCAACTACCCTCCCCGCCGAGGGGGGTCAACGTCCACCCCTCGGGGTAGAGCCGCTTGGCATCGGACGGCACCGGCACCGTCGGGGTGATGTCGCGTCGGACACTTCGCCTCCCGCCGGCACCGGACAGATCCACCACGTACCCCGCCTCGCGGGTCACCGCCAGCTGCCCCACCCCGACGGCGAACCGGAGCGACGGCGTGAACAGCGGCGGCAGCCTCACCGCCACGCAAGTGAGTTCCTGCATCTCCGGACGTGGCTGCGACATCGAGGCCAGGTCCACCGTGTCGGCGCCGAAGATCAACGTGAGTGCGAAGGTCTGCACCAGCGAATCGCCTCCTCGCGTCACCAGCAGCAGCGTGTCACCCTGCCGCCGGAGGAGACCGCTCGGGAACTTGGTGCCCCCCGCCGACCACTTGACCTCGGCCAGCAGGGTGTCATTCGCCGCCCACTGCAGCAACGCCAGCTTGCTAATGTCGAACACTGTCCGTTGTCCATCACCGCCCACGCCCAGGCCGGCGGGAAAGCCGAACTCACCCGGACCTCCGCCCGCCCGCCCCACGCTGCCCAGCGGCTCGCCGGTCGCACTGAAGCGGTGCAGTTGTTTCGCCTCGGCGTCGAGCACATGGATCTGGTCGCGGTCATCCACGCCGACATTGAACGGCGTGGCGCGCGAGAACGACCCGGGTCCCTCGTCCTCGCCGCCGATCAGTGCCAGTTCGGTGAGAGTCCATGGCAGCGGCTTGTCAGTGCCGCTGCTGGTGACGATGGTGACACCGGCGGAATCGGTCACCACCACATCGGAGGGAGTCGCCCCGGAGGAGCCCCCGCACCCGGCCAGCAGGACGCATACAGGAAGGAAGAGATGGCGGATGGACATCAGCAACTCCCGATCTCAGGGTGGATGCAGGGCAGTTCCGGTCTTTCCGAAGATAGCTGTCCGAAGGCGTCGGGCAGGAGCCAAGTTGCGGATTGTGGTAGATTCCCCCTCCCACGTCACCGAAGAGATATCATGTCACGCCTCGCCCCACGCGCCATCCTTGCGGCGACACTGCTGGCCACCCCGGTCGCCGCCCAGGTGCACACCGCCGGCATGGTCCACACCCCTGGGATGACCCATACCGAAGCGACGGTGCCCAAGGAGGCGGGACAATCGGCATTCGCCGCGATCCAGGAGATTGTCGCGATCCTCGACGCCGACCCGGCCACCGATTGGTCGACGGTGAACATCGAGGCCCTCCGCCAACATCTGCGCGACATGGACGAAGTGGTCCTGCGGAGCGAGGTCACCCCCACGCAGCTCGATGGCGGCGTGGCGTTGTCCGTGACCGGCGCGGGGCGTATTGCCGAGGCGATCGGCCGCATGCTCCCAGCACATGCCAAGGAACTGGAGGCGATGCCGCGCTATCGGGCCCGGACAGAGCCGCTCGCCAACGGTATCCGCCTCATCCTCACCGCCGAAGACCCCGACGACGTCGATACCATCCGGCGGATCAGGGCGCTCGGCCTCGCCGGCCTCCTCGCCGAGGGGGCGCACCACCAGCCCCATCACCTGCAGATGGCACGCGGTGACCACGGGCATCACTAGTCGGGGGGTCGTTCACCTCCCCCACAAAGGTCATCCGCTGGACCCAGAGGGTGCCGTCGGGGGCCCGACGTCCACCACGCGGCGGCACTGCGACCTTTCACCTTTCACCCGCTCGTCGCTAAAGCGACGGCTCGGCTGGTGTCGCTAAAGCGACGGCACCTTTCACCTTTCACCCCGTTCACCGTTCACCGTTCACCCCCGACCTGCCACCTCCAAATACCCCACCACCGCCGCCGCCAGCCGGGCCAACCGGGCGTCGTCCAGCGCGGTATCGAGCGGCAGCCGTTCGCCGGCCACCAGCCACTCGATATCCTGCCACCGCGAGATGATGGCACCGTCGGCGGCGCGGGCGACTTCAATCCAGAGCGCGCGCTCATCCCCTTCCCACACCAGCCGCAGCGCCAGGGCGCCGTGCCGGTACTCGGCAGACGCACTCCCCTCCTCTCCCTCGGCGTACTCGCGCGCCACGCAGCGGAAGCCGTGCGCCTCGAACAGCGGACCGAGATAGAGCGAGGCACGCGTGAACGGCTCCGATTGAACGGCAGGTGGTCTGGTCGCGTCAGACATAGTGGCCACCCCGCCGGAAGTGGTTCACCGTTCCGCCAGCGGGAAGCGGCGCATCCATCGCTCGACCGCCACCAGCCAGTTGCCCACGAAATTCCGGGTGGCCTGGTCGGTGAGCGATCCGTCGGCACCGAAGCGGTTGTTGGCATCGGTCACCAGCACCTGCGGCGATGGCATCGTCGGGGCGTTGAGCGCGGCGAGAGTCTGCCGCAGGATCGCCTGCGCGCGGGTGGTACCGATCGTCCCGACCGATGCGCCGAGGATCGCCGTCGGAACCCCGTGGAGGCCGTGCGGCATCGGCCCGCGCGACAGCCAGTCGAGCAGGTTCTTGAACCCGCCGGGGATACTGTGGTTGTATTCCGGAGTGGCAATGACCAGACCATCGGAGGCCCGGATCGCCGCCTGCAACTCGGTGACGACGGCGGGGATTCCCTCGCGGTCCTCGCAATCACCGTCATACACCGGCACCGTCCGCCATTCGAGCATCGTCAACCGCAGCGTGTCCGGGGCGAGCTCCTGCAGGGCGCGGAGCAGCGCGGTGTTGAACGAACCGGTCCGGAGCGAACCGGAGAGCATCACCAGCGAGAGCGGTCGTGACATGATTTCAGTCATCCTCGTGAGTACGGAATTGCCCTCGCGCCACTTCCGGCAGCGGGGTGAGCCGGGCCGCTATCTCGGCGCGCCGCGGTTCAAAGGTCGGAGGCAGAATCAGCCGGGTACCCAACTCCTCGAGCGCGTCGTCCACCGTGAAACCGGGGCCCTTGGTCGCCAGTTCATAGAGCACCCCGCTCGGCTCGCGAAAGTAGATCGAGCGGAAATAGTGACGGTCGATCACCGGCGTTGACGGGACTCCCGCCGCCTGCAGCCGCTCCAGCCAGGCATCGTGCTCCGCCGGTTCGGTGGCCCAGGCGACATGATGGACCGTCCCCCCCCCCGGCTTCGGGCGCTCCGCCGGCGGCTCCTCGAAACGGATCATGCCCCCGCGACTCGTACCCCGCAACCCCCAGCGCTGCTCGCCGATGGCGGTGGCACCGAGCACATCCTCGAGAATCGCCTTGCTGCCGCTCACCCGCTCGCCGTAGGCCACCACATGATCGAAGCCGAGCAGGTCGTGGCGCGGCGGAATGTCGGGATGACCGGCGCGGAGCGGCTCGTCGCCGCTGTCATCGATCACCAGCGCGAAGCCGAGCCCCTCGGGATCGGCAAACCGCAACTCGCCGTCGACCCGCGTCGTCGCCACTCCCTCGGTCGAGAGCCGCACGTCCCAGAAGTCGATCGCCCCGGCGCTCGCCACCCTGAGCGCGATCCGGTGGACCATCCCGGCCCCGGCGCGGCCCGGCAGGGCGCCGGGATACTCGAAGAAGGTCAGGTCGGCACCTGGTGACCCGTGGTAATCGCCGTAAAAGAGGTGATAGACATACGGATCGTCCTGATTGACCGACTTGGCGACCAGGCGGAGGCCGAGCACGCGGGTGTAGAAGTCGAGGTTGACGCGGGCGTCGCCCGTGATCGCCGAAATGTGGTGAATGCCGTCGAGTTGCATCGCGCTCTCCTCCCGGGGTTGCGTCAATCCTCGCACTGGTCGTCAGACTCGAGCGCGGGCTTGGGATTGTGCTTCAACCACGCCCGCGACAAAGCGTGAGCCGTGATCGGTGACGTGATTGCCAGAATGAAGCTCACAAAGACTTCGCGTCCGGTGAAGTGGTCTCCCGTTGCCCACGACCAGATCATCGCGGCGACGAGGAGGGTTCCCAGGCCACCGGTGATCGAGACGCTGGGGCCGTGTACCCGGCTCAGGAAGCGTGGCAGAGTCACCACGCCGAGCGAGCCGATCGCCGCCATCAGGCCGCCCACCACCAGCAGCACGGCGACGATCCCTTCAATGATGAGCGACATCGTCGGCCTCCCCTTCCGGCTGGGTGAAGGGGCTCTCACCCAGTCGGCCGTGCTCGATGAACCGGGCCAGCGACAGCGTGCTGAGCAGGCCGAGCAGGGCGAGCAGAAAGACCAACTCGAACAGCTCCTGCCGGTTTCCCACCACCAGATAGACCAGCACCAGACCGGCACTGTTCATCGCCAGGGTGTCGACAGCCAGCACCCGGTCCAGCGCCTTGGGCCCGCGCACCAGCCGCCACAGGCAGCAGAGCGAGGCGAAGCCGAGCAGTCCGCCGGCAATCCATCCGGCGATCATCAGCACGGGAAGATCTCCAGCAACCGGCGCTCGTAGCGCGCCTTGAGTTCACGGACCACCGCACCGGGATCGGTGGTGTGGAAGACGTGCACCAGCAGGTGGCTCCGGTCGGGACTGACATCGACGGCGACCGTCCCCGGAGTATACGCAATGGTGGCCGACAACGCCGCGATGCCGTAGGGGTCCTGAATGGTGAGCGGCACCTTGACCAGCACCGCACAGAGACGCTTTGGCCGGGTGATGATCAGCCAGCAGACCCGCAGGTTCGACAGCATCACGTCGTGGATCACCAGGCCGATGTAGGCGATGATACGGGGCAGTGCCCGCACCTTGATCCGGCCGGTCCAGAGCCGCCGGGTGAGCCAGGGCAGTGCCCACGCCAGCACCAGCGCCATGATCCAGGACGGCAGCGCCAGCGGATCGGTGAGCATCAGCCAGGTGATCAGCACCAGGGTGCTGGTGACCGGATGCGGAATCCAGCGGCTCATTCTATCCCCCCCCCTGTCACCCGGCCGTTGGCCATGAGCGGTTCAGCCGGGCTGGCAGCGGCCTCCGGCAGGACCACCACGCTCTTCCCCGCCGCGTCGGTCCACGCGTGGAAGGGGCCGGCCATGGCGGTCATCAGGACCGACAGCGCCAGCATCAGCAGAGCCGCTAGCCCGATCACCCGCGCCCCCGGTGCTGCCGGAGCCGATGACGACGCCATCGGCGAGCGCAGAAAGATCGCGTTGCCGGAACGCACCACGGCGAGCAGACTCACCAGTGACCCGGCCAGCACCACTCCGATCGACCAGCCGGCTCCCGGAGCGGGGGCCAGGAGCTGCAGCACGCCGACCTTGGCCACGAAGCCCGACAGCGGCGGCATTCCGGTCACCACCACCGCAATGCCGAGGAAGAGCAGCATCGCCGGCCCGCGATGGGTGATGGCCGGGGCCTCGTCGAGCTGATCATGCGCGGCACCGCGGAGCCGCATCACGAAGGCGGTCACCAGGAAAATCCCGCCTGCCGCCAGGGTGCTGTGCACCATATAGAAGAGCGCTGCCGACATCGCCTCGGCGCCGCCGACCGTCACTGCCAGCAGCGCCGTCGCCACCGACGCCATCACCAGCGCCCCGGCCAACTGGCGCAGCGTGCGGGATCCCAGCGCCAGCAGTGCGCCCAGAACGATCGTCGCCAGCGCGCCGACCCGGAGCGCCTCGCCGATCGCGGCCAGTTCCGCCACATCGCTCGTGAACCACGGCCCGAACACCCTCATCAGGGCATACACCCCCACCTTGGTGAGCAGTGCGAACAGGGTGATCGCCATCGGGCCGGCCACGGCGTACGCCCCCGGAAGCCAGAGTCCGATCGGCACCAGCGCCGACTTTAGCGCGAACACCAACGCCACCAGCCAGGCACCGGTGTATCCCATCACCGCCACATCCGCGGGCATGTTCTGGAGGTGCCGCGCCAGATCCACCAGATTGAGACTGCCGGTGGCACCGTACAGCAGGGCGATCCCCAGCAGAAAGATCGACGAACCAGTGAGGTTCACCACCGTGTACACCAGACCGGCGCGCGGCACCCGACCGTGGCCGTGCACCATCAGCGCATAGCTGCTGATCAGCAGCACCTCGAACATCACGAACAGGTTGAACAAGTCACCCGCCAGAAAACTGCCGTTGATGCCGGCGAGCTGGAATTGCGCCAGGGCCAGCGCGTAGCGATTGCGGCGGTCGTCATACCCGATCCCCGGCAGCACTGCGATTGCCCCGACCGTGGCCGAAAGCATCAACATCGTCGCGCTGAGGCCATCGAGATGGAGGGTGATCCCGTACGGCCAGGGCCAGTTGCCCACCTGGTACGACAATCCCCCCGGTCCCCCCTGCCCCGCCAGATGCCAGAGCAGCAGGGCGATGACCACCTCGGTCACCACCAGAGTGCCCGCGACCAGATGCCGGGCCGCCGGACGGTTCGACAGTGCCAGCAGCAGTGCCCCCCCCAACAACGGGAGCACGAACGGCAGGGTGATCAGATGCGGCGTCATGCGCCGGAACCGGCAGTCGGCGGAGTCGGCGGCGGAGTCGGCGGCGGACGATCAGGTGCCTGCCTGATGCTGAGTCCGATCAACCAGGCTGTCATCCCGAAGCTGATCACGATCGCCGTGAGAATCAGCGCCTGCGAGAGCGGGTCGGTCGCCCCGAGGGCACTCCCGGATTGGTCCGCCAGCGGCGGCGCCCCCACCCGGAGCCGCCCAGAGGCGAGGATGAAGAGGTTCACGGCATAGCTCAGCAGGGTCAACCCGAGCACCACCCGGAAGCGGTCGGCACGGAGCAGCAGATACACTCCGGAGGAGGTGAAGAGGCCGATCATCAGCGCCACCACGAGGGCCACGGTCATCCCTCCCGTTCGGCGTGATAGTGATCGGTCATCGGCATCCGTCCGATGGTCGGCAGCATCGCCATCACCGTGGCCACCACCACCACGAACACGCCGAGATCAAAGATCATCACAGTCGACAGATGGACCTCGCCCAGCAACGGAACGGTGAAGTGCAGCCGTGACGCTGTCAGGAAGGGCTTGCCGAAGAGCATCGCCGCCAGGCCGGGCGTCGCCGCCAGCGCCACGCCGAGTGCCAGCCAGCGCACCATCGCGGCGGGACGGCGGACCGGATTGCCGGTCGGGCTCTGCACCTGGTAAACGAAGATCAGCCCCACCGCTGCGGTCAGGCCGGCGATGAATCCCCCCCCCGGCGCGTTGTGCCCGCGCAGGAACAGGAACACCGCCGTCACCAGCGCCAGGTTGAGCAGCACCTTCCCCACAGTCTGCAGCAGCAGGGGAGTGTTGGCCACCAGGTCGGCCGGGGCGGGCCGGCGACTGAGCCGGTCCAGCAAGCCGAGCACCCCGATCGAGGCGATCGCCAGCACGGTGATCTCGCCGAAGGTGTCGAAGCCGCGGAAATCGACCAGGATCACGTTGACCACATTGGCGCCCTCCGCCAACGGCACCGAGTTGGTGAGGAAATAATCGGCAATGCTCGGCGTGCTGGTCGAGAGCATCAGCCAGGAGGCCACCATCGCCAGGCCACCGACGCCGAGCGCCAGCCCGGCATCGAGCATCCGTCCAGGCCGTCGGCGCAGGTCACCCGGCGGAGTGCCGAAGTGCGGCAGTGCCACCAGCAGCAGCAGGATCGCCACCAGCTCCACCAGCAACTGCGTCAACGCCAGGTCCGGCGCCGAGGCCCATGCAAACAACAGTGTCACCACCAGCCCGCCGACGCCGATGACGATGATCGCCGTGAGCGGCTTGCCGCTGGTCCGCAACACCCCCACAGTTGCCACCAGCGCGGCGAACCCCAACGCCAGCGGAACCGGTTGCGGCAGCGACAGATCGAGTTGACTCCACGGCAGGTGTGGCAGCAATACCGTGGCACCAATCACCAACACCAGCGTCAGCAGCCAGCGGATGTGAGTCTGCAAGAGGGCCGGATGCAGCACCCGCTCCAGCCACCGTGCGGCACCCACCAGCAGCCCCTCTGCCCAGTCAAATACCGCCCTTCCCTCCGACAGGTTGGCGCCAGTGGCCGCCAGCGCGAACAGAGGAGCCCGGCCTGCAAAGACTATCCCCCCCCCAACGAGTGCCGCCACGCTCATCAGGAGCGGCAGGTTGAAGCCGTGCCACAGCGCGATGGTGTGAGCCGGCAATGCCCCCTGCACCGTCGCCTCGGCGGCGGCGTGGATCAGCTCGCCCACCAGCGGCGCCGGCGCGATCCCGATGGCGATGCAGAGCAGCACCAGCAGCTCGACCGGCACCCGCATCCAGCGCGGCGGCTCGTGCGGGGTGCGGTCCAGCTCGGTGGTGACCGGTCCGAAGAAGACGTCGTAGATGAACCGCGCCGAGTAGGCGACCGAGAAGAGCGCCCCCAGCGTGGCCATCACCGGCAGCAGCCAGGATACGCCGAACAGAGTGCGCGCGTCGAGCGTCTCGGCGAAGAACATCTCCTTGCTCAGGAAACCGTTGAGCAGCGGCACCCCCGCCATCGCCGCCGCCGCCACGATCGCCAGCGTGGCGGTGATCGGCATCGCGTGACGCAATCCGCCCAGTCGTCGCAGGTCGCGGGTTCCGGTCTCGTGATCGATGATCCCCGCCGCCATGAAGAGCGACGCCTTGAACACCACATGATTGACGAAGTGGAACAGCGCCGCCGACGGCGACAGCTCGGTGTTCAACCCGAGCAGCATCATGATCAACCCCAGGTGGCTGATCGTCGAGTATGCCAGCAATCCCTTGAGGTCGTGCTGGAACAGTGCCACGAACGCCCCGAAGACCAGCGTCACCAGGCCGACCGTGGTCACCACGGTGAACCACTCCGGCGTTCCCGACAGGACCGGATAGAGCCGCGCCAGCAGGAAGAGCCCCGCCTTGACCATCGTCGCCGAATGGAGGTAGGCGCTCACCGGCGTCGGTGCGGACATCGCGTGGGGCAGCCAGAAATGGAACGGCACCTGCGCCGACTTGGTGAAGGCGCCGAGCAGTACCAGGCCCAGAATCAGCGGATACTGCGGCGACTGGCGGATGGCGTCGCCGTGGGCCAGCACCGTGGTGAGGTCGTAGCTCCCCACCAGTTGCCCGATCAGCACCACCCCGGCCAGCAGGGCGAGCCCGCCGAGGCCGGTGATCACCAGCGCCATGCGGGCGCCGTGACGCGCTGCGGGCTGGTATTGCAGGAAGGAAATCAGCAGGAACGAGGTGATGCTGGTCAGTTCCCAGAACACCACCAGCAGCAGCAGATTCTCGCTCAGCGCGATGCCGAGCATCGACCCCATGAAGGCGAGCAGCGGCCCGAAGAACCGCCCGGTGCGCTGTTCGGGCTCGAGGTAGTAGCGGGCGTAGACCACCACCAGCAGCCCGATGCCGAGAATCAGCAGCGCCATCAGGTAGGCGAGCGCGTCGAGGCGGAGCGCCAGCGAGAGCCCCATCGTCGGCACCCAGGGGACCTGCCAGACGTAGCTCAACCCGTCGTGGACAATTCCCGGGCCGAACGGCAGCAGGAAGGCGAGGCCCAGCAGGGTGATGACCCCGGCTGTCACCGACGGCTCGATCCGCCACAGCCGCTGCAACGGCCCCGGAAGGATCGACCCGCACAATGCCAGCATGGGCAACCACACCCAGATCACGGGGCGCTCCCTCTCGATCGGTCAGCTGGGCCCGATCCGGCCCCACTTGGCGAGGCAAGAGGCGGCAATCGACACCGGGCGCTGGGGCCCCACGAAGGGGCGGAATGAGGAGGAATGTAATGGGGGGGGTGAACGGTGAACGGTGAACGGGGCCGCCGCTCCGCGGCGGCGGGGTGAAAGGTGAAACGGGGGTTATGGCAACATCCCTTTCACGTTTCACCTTTCACGACCTACGACCTACGACCTACGACCGGTGAACGGGGCCGCCGCTACCCCGCCGCCGCTTCGCGGGGCGGGGCAGGCGCGGCGCGGGTGAACGGTGAACGGGGCCGCCTACACCGTCATCCCGAGCGGAGCGAGGGATCTCCAGAGCGTTTGGACGCGTCAAGACAGGATTGGTGCGAACGGCAGCACTCGAGATCCTTCGCGTTGCTCAGGATGACGGGCATTTTGATGGTCCCCCCGTTCCCCCTTTCACGTTTCACCTTTTACGACCTACGACCTACGACCTACGACCGGTTTTTCAGCAGCCGGGCCACCGAGGGGGCGTCGTACGGCAATCTGGTCGATGCCGTGAAGGCGCCAGGCAAGACGGCGTCGGGGCTCTGGTGGTCATGGGACGCGCCGCGGCAGCAAATGCGGGTGATGCTGACGATTCTTTACCGGCGGGCCGACATGAGCGAGGTGGAGTGTTACCAGGGGTGAGGGGGGGGGCACCATGCAGGTCAGGGCACTCCCGATTGTACCGGTTTGAGGAGGATCAACTGCTCCACGTCATTGGCATCGCTTTGCACTCCGAGGGCACGATCATCATCGATCCAGAGCAGTCGTGCCGCTACACTGTCGTTCCCACATCAGCGGCTATCGCGGGTCCGCCACGAGATCGACAACCATCACATGCGGTTCCGGCTCGTTCGCAAGGGCGAAGACCTGATTGCTCGTCGAGGATGGAAAGAGTCGGGTCACCCCGGGCAATGCGGGCTCCAGGTCGACTTTCTGAATGACTCGGCCTGACACGTGGAGTCGCGAGAAATACAGAAGTCTGACACGCCCGGGAGCACGCGGACTCCCGGGGCCATATTGATAGGACAGGGTCCACCATTGGTCCGCGGCGAGCTGTCCGGCTCCGAGCAACCCGGTCCGCACAAAGGTGAGTGGTGGCCCGCGTTCGGAGCGTTCTTCCTCGACATCAGAAGTGGGATCTGCATCTCTTCCCATCCAGTCTCTCGGTTGGTCAAGCTGCAGCCACTTCTGCAGATAGGGCGTGAAATACGTCGCGGTTCCACCATCCAGGGAAGGGCTCAGTATTCCGAGCTGCCCACCTCGGGCCAGTCTGATTTGGTGCTCATCTCCGACGTGATACCATCGGGTCACCGATCCGTTCGGTTGAATCAGCGCGACGAGCGAGTCAGATGGACCCATCGTCCGGAACTGGACGAAGACACCCTCCGGCGAAAATGCCAGGCCCACTGGCGTTCCGTACTGACCGCTCGGCACTGACCACAGCAATTCACCCATGGCGCTGAACACCGTGACTCGCATCAGTCCGACATCTGCCAGGGCAACACGGCCATCAGGCGCAACGGCAAGGGTGAGCGGATGCAGGAAATAACCGGGCCCCTCGCCATTGCCGAACCCGATCGCGCCTATCGGGCGACCATCAGCCCCATAGGTAAAGACACGTCGCGCGGCTGCATCGAGCACATACAATCGACCAGCGGAGTCCTGCCCGACGCCGCGAATGTCAGTCAGCCCAACGACCGACGTATCGGCAGAGAGGGGCGCACCCGTCCGGACATTACGAGCGTATCCGAAGGCGGGCAATCGTGTCCGTATCTCGAACTTGAGCTGCTGCAATGAGCTGGAATCGACACCGGCAGCAGGACTGCTTGCGGCACCCTGCTCGCCGGATTCAACGCGAACTCGATCGGGGGCACCTGCTTCCGGGGATCGGCAGGCAGCGAGGAGGAGTGCCAACAAGCGACTCGCAAGACCGACGTTGGTCGACAGTTTTCGTGGCAATCCCGTTTCCTCCGACAGTTGGAGCAGACCCACCCGTTGCCTCAGGTCGCGATCGCCGTCCAACGAAGAACGTCCCGGGAAGTAGTGCGGGTAGCCGGGTGGAAAATTCAAGCTACGGGGGACAACCTGTCCAGTCAAATACCGCCGGGACGCAACCGGCGCAATCGGCCTCGACCCGGAACACCCGAGAACCGCCACCCCGCCGAGGAGACCTTGGCCTCCACCAGTTCGATCCAATCGAGCCATACCTGCCAACGCCAAGACCTGCCTCTCTTTCTCTCTTTCTCTCTTTCTCTCCTTCTCTCTTTCTCTCTTTTTGGTGCTTCAGGCATTCGTGTGGGCACCGTTGACCAACCTGGGCTGGAGATCGAGTTCCCCCAGGCGGCAACAGATCGCCGCGCGGAATGAGCGCATTGCGACCATCGTGCTCCCTGAGTAGCCGCCTGAGCCTCAGACCGTGACCATCTCCACCGAAACCCCCGGACGCTCATTCCATCGCGGCCCCTGCGACACCTGAATCCGGATATCGAAATCCAGACGGTTCAGGCACGACTCCAGCCGCTCCTGACTGAAGTTCTTGAGTCGTCCGCGAGTCAGGTTCGAGACATCCGGTTGCTTGAGTCGCATCAGCTCCGCGGCCTGCGCCTGGGTCAGTTCCCGCCGCGCGATCTCGCTGGTGATCAGGTTAGCGAGCTGTGCCTTCACGAGCCGGAGCTCGGCATCCGGCAACCCCAAGTCAGCGAAGACGTTGCCGCTGCTTGGCTCGATTGCCGGAGAAGTTCGCCTGTTGGTGGTCATTCTGCCCCCCCCGATTTCTGCAACTCACGATGATGTTCCACGGCATCCCTCATCCTGATTGTCACGAGATCACGATCTGATTGTGGGGTCGCCCGCCCAGCCTTGGACTTCTTCCTTCCACACCTTTGCTGACACCCCTTCGCCGAACGGTTTCGCGATCGCCGGCGTGTCACCGAATTGAAGGTCAAGCAAGGCCTGCCCGAACGCATCCTTAACCTCCTCGGGCATGAGCCGGAGGGCCTTCTTCGAGTCCCGGACGAAGTAGAGCTCCTTCGCTCGGCGGCCATCTACCCGAGATAATATAGTGGAACGGCTATGCACTGTCAAAGGCCAACTCCGCGCCTGGGCGAGTGGCTGGTGCTCGGGGCAGATCGTAGGCTCTCGGGCATCCACGATGATCACCCGTGCCCGGGGCATTCATGGGACCGGATCACATGGTGCTTGGTACCGGATTATTCGATGGCTGCATGGGTGGCGGGCTATTCGGCCGACGTCACTCACCGGCGCTACACGGCACCACCGGCACCTCGCGTCATCTCCGGCCCCCTCGAACGGGAGTAGTGGTTCAGCCGAAATCGACCTTTCGGACGGCGCGACGAAGAGACACATTACCCTCGTCGGGAAGAGGAGCCGGAGAGTGGTCGCCGGGGGGCAGCCGCCGCAATCAGCTTCGGCTGAACGACGCCCTGGCCAGTCAGGACTTGGTCGGGGAGTTGCGAAGTGGGTGCGCGATGAGCACTCTTCGTCCTGAGCTGCACCCCTCGACCCGAGAGGAGCGGGGGAGGATGGGATCATCAACGCCCACAACCGGAGCCCCCCGATGCCCCTTCGAATCGTCGCTGCCCTGCTCGGCATCTGCCTCCTCGGCCCTCCCGGTCCTGATCTCGATCTGATTCCGCGCATCCACCCGCCGTTCGACGCGATTCGGCTCGATCAGACCGGACGGCTCTGGGTGACACGTCAGCGCACCCCGACGCAGCGGGAGTTCGAGGTGTACGGGCGGGACGGCAAGCTGCTCGCACGACTCGACCTGCCGGCCACACTCGAGCCGCTCCGCCCGATGATCATCACCGCCGACCGGCTATACGGATTCGAGACCGACGAGGACGACCTGCCGTATCTGGTGGCGTACCGGGTTGTGAAGTAGGGTGCGATGGACCGCTGCGCCGAACTCACTCTGCACGTCTTGCGATTTGTTCAGCAACCGCTTGACCCTCCCTGTTCACCACGCGAGTGGCTCATCGTGCCCGAGGGCCGGCGACTGGGCTGGATAGCGACGCGCGAGCATTTGGCGGAGCTGCCGAAACCACTCATGATCGCCGCGCTGGCTGAGCCGGGGATGATCGGTATCTGGAACGTTGGCTTCAGGAATATGCGTTCTTCGCGGGTTGGACGGTGAGTGAAGGCCCTGATCAGGATCGTCCCGCACGCCTGCTGATTCGTCGACCTGACGGAGCATGGTCGCCTGGAATGGCCTGCGAGGTACGGGCGGGGAGTTGAGCAGCGATTCGTACAATTGGTGGGAATGCGGTCGCAGCCGAGCGTGCAGGAGAGGTCCTGCTGATTGAATCGTGATTGGCCAAGTGGGACGGCACCTGACCGTCATGACGTCGACCTGAGGTCGGCGGGGGGGGCGGCGTGGTTGGATTGGACGAGGGGCACTGAACGGAGTCGCACGGCTTGCACCACAACTATCAGCGAGCGACCTCGACAGCGAACAGCGTTCGATTCAACCGGTCGAGGGCGAGCCCCAGAAGGCGGTCATCGAACAGCCGAAGCTTCCGCTTGGCAGCATCGGCTCCGCCTGGCCAGTTGGCGATCCCCTTCCTCAGCTCTCCCACCGCAGGCTCGACACCGCCATCATGAACCAGCCAATCGACGGTCGCGAGCAGTTCCATGCCGAGCGGTGATTCGAACCCTTCGATGACGGCGGTGGCTTCGTCCAGCGCCGGCACGAACCCTATCCCCTCTTCTGAGGCGAGATAGTCGGCAACGATCGTTCGCTTGGCGTCGTCGAACCAGATTGGCTCCAGAGCCTTCGCGTCGGCCAGCCGCTTCCCGCAGTGCAGGTAGCTTCCATCCAGGCCGTCAAGCAGGTGTCGCAGATTGTCTGCGTATGGGCCGTATCGGCTGGCAGTGAAATCAAGCCCGAGGGTATCATCGAGGTGCATGCGCCTCAGCGTACGGCTGAGCACCCACGCCAGTTTCTGGACTTCGAGAAGTGAACAGTCGATTCCGGGCACGGCATACCGACGGATGAGCTCCGCGACCAGCGCCCGGGCAGGCGTCAACTTCTCCAATCCGGTACGCTTCGGAGTGTCGTAATACCGGGCCGTCGGTTCAAACACGGAGACCTCCGTGTCCGGGAGATCTGCCAAAGCGATTTCGATCTCGTGGCGAACCACACTCCACTCCAGACCACCATTGCCACAGCCCAATGGGGGCAGCGCTATCGAGCCTATCTGCTCGCGTTCGATCACACGGACAAGATCTTGGAGCCCCGCGCGGATCCAGGCGAGCTGTGAGGGGTTCCGCCAATGCTTCTTGGTCGGGAAGTGGAGGATCCATCGGGGGCCGAGCAATTCGTTGCTGCGCGTGACGAGCACCCGGCCGACCTTCACCTGTCCTGCCTTCGCCGCCGCCTCGTACTCCCGAGCGCTCAGCGGGAAGGCGTCGCGAAACTGCAGGGCGATGCCCTTGCCCATCACGCCCACCTCGTTGACGGTGTTGACGAGGGCGTCGACGGGAGCTTCAAGCAGGTTGCCCCGCACGAACCTGATCATCAGGGGTACCAACTTGGCATCATGGCCACCTTGAGCTCCGTACTGAACCCGGCAACGTGTTGCCTGACAGCGAGTTGAGTCGGTCGGTCATGGGTAATGATGGCCCGAAGAGCGGCCGCAGGCAAGTGCCGATGTACCAGCACTTCCGCCTGATACCGCTCGATTTTACCGGGATCCTCAGGGTCATGCTCGAAATCACGCTTCTGCCAATTCTCCCACCCCAATCCGGGCAGCAGCTCACAGCCGGGAGCGAGGATGGCGTTCACCAGGGTCGCGTTCCGATCGGCGACCAGATAGGTGACGCCATGCTCCTCCAACTTGTCGACTGAGGAGACCAGAATCACCACTTCTGCAGGAGCCCGGCGTTGCAACCCCTTCCAGCCGGTGACGATATTGTAGAGCATCGGGGTACACGGCGTGAAGTAGAATGGCACATAGTCAGCCAAGTCCCCGCCAGGACCAACCTCCACAGCGCGTGCCTTGCGCCTCGCAATGATGTCGGGGTGACCAATTGCCACGAATCCCGGATCGAGCACGGTCGAGTTGCGACAATGCACGCCATTTTCCAGGATGTGCAGAAGGTTGTCCCGATGGGTAATCCGGAAGATCAGGGCCTTGTCCGGCGTGAGGATCTCTGCGAGTGGCTCTGGCATGATGCTAACCTACGAGGACGGCGGGGTTCCGCCAGAGTGGCCATACGGGAAGAAGCGTTCATCTGCCTCGTGAGCCGACACGGTTCAGGCCCTCACCAATCCCGGCGCTGCTGATTGGCAGCCCAGAGCGGCTGATCGGCCGGGACGATCTAAGCTACCCCACCCCCTCCCCCCTCAACCCCTCATACAACCCCACATGATCCAGTAGAATCCCCTTCAATCCCGCCCGGATCCGCTCCGAGTTCAGCGCCTGCGTGCTCATCGCGTTGTGCGCATCCAGCGCCCCCATAATCGCCAACATCAGTTCGCTCATCAGGTCGGGTGAATTCGCGAACTGCTCCTTGGTGTTGTTCGCCGCCTGCTTCCGGAGCGTCGGAGACTCCAGCAACTTCCCCTTGATCACGTTGTTGACGTAGACCAGCTTGTCCTGGTCGGTCAGCTCTCCCTCGAACAGGTCGTTGACCTTTTCGATGATCTCCGCCAGCCACGCCTTTTGCTTTTCCTGCACACTGCCGCCACCGGCCTCGGTGATCGGCGCGAGCTTGGGGCGATCGCCTTCACCCAGCGACATGCTGCGCTTGCCCATATCCCGCAGGTTGTGGTGGGTCAGCACCACCTTGGAGAGGTCGATCCCCTCACGCTCCCGCCCGAACTCCAGCAACGGCAGCAGCCGCTTGTAGAAGAGCGCCCGCTTCTCGATCGCCGTGTTGCCGAAGTCGAAGATCTGCGACAGAAAGGTGTAGAGCCGGATATAGGCGCCCATGTCGGCCTTGAAGAGCGCCAAGGCGTTGCGTTCCTCATCGGCCACCCCGGCAGCCGCACTGTCATGCTCGATGGTGGCATTCGCAAAGCGCTGCTGCGCCGCCTGGTAACGCTTCATGATCCGGTCGGCCACCGGCTCCAGGGCGTTGACCAGCTCGCTCTGCTTCGAGGCCTCGTCCAGCAGCACCGCCACCACGCGGTCCACCTCGAAGTCGTCGTAGTGGCCGGCACCATCGAGCTTGGCCCGCAGGTTGTACACCAGGTTGGGGTCGGTCGTCGCCGAGAGCTCGGCTGTGGTGTAGTACGCCTTGAACGCCGCGAGGATCTCGTCGGCGTTGTTGACGAAGTCGATGACGTAGGTGGTGTCCTTCCCCGGATACGCCCGGTTGAGACGCGACAGCGTCTGCACCGCCTGAATCCCGGCCAGCCGCTTGTCGACGTACATCCCGCACAACAGCGGCTGATCGAAGCCGGTCTGGAACTTGTTGGCCACCAGCAGGATCTGGTACTCGCCGCCCTTGAACGCCTCGCGGATGTCGCGGCCACGGAGGTTGGGGTTGAGCGCCTTGCTCTGCTCGGTGAAGCCGTCGGGGCCGGACTCCTTGTCGTTGACCTCGCCCGAGAACGCCACCAGCGTCCCGATGTTGTACCCCTGCGCCTTGATGTATTTCTCGATTGCGAGTTGCCAGCGCACTGCCTCCACCCGGCTCGCCACCACCACCATCGCCTTCCCCTTCCCGCCCAGCAGCGGGGCGACGAACTCGCGGAAGTGCTCGACCACCCGCTCGACCTTCTGGGCGATGTTGTACGGATGGAGCCGCACCCACCCCATGATCTTCTTGAGGGCGGCGCTCTGCTCCACCTCGCGGTCGTCCACTTCCTTCCCCTCGTGCGCCAGCTTGAAGGCGAGCGAGTAGGGAGTGTAGTTGAGCAGCACGTCGAGGATGAACTTCTCCTCGATCGCCTGGCGCATCGAATAGACATGGAACGGCGCAGGCACGTTGTCGGGCGCCGGCTTCCGGGTGGGGTCGGGCCTGGTGCCGAAGATCTCCAGCGTCTTGTTCTTCGGCGTCGCCGTGAATGCCACGAAGGTGATGCCACCCTCCTCGGCGCGCGCCGCCATCTGCGCCGCCAGCACGTCCTCGCTGCTGAATTCGCCGCCGTCATCGAGCTCGGCCAGTTCGGCCGCCGAAAGCACCGCGCGGAGATTGGCCGCGGCCTCACCGGTCTGCGAGGAGTGCGCCTCGTCGGCGATCACGGCGAAGCGCTTGCCGCTGGTCGCCGCCAGCTCGCGCACCGCCTTGAGTGCGAACGGGAAGGTCTGGATGGTGCAGACCACGATCTTCTTGGTGCCCGACAACGCCTCTGCCAGCTTGCCGCTCTTGGAGCCGTCCTCGTTGGTGATCCGGGCGACCACGCCGGTGGTCCGCTCGAAGTCGAACAGCGCGTCCTGCAACTGCCCGTCGATCACCTTGCGGTCGGAGACCACCAGCACCGTGTCGAACAGCTTCTGGTGATCGGCGCCGTGCAGTTCGGCCAGAAAGTGCGCGGTCCAGGCAATCGAGTTGGTCTTGCCCGAACCGGCCGAGTGCTGGACGAGGTACTTGCCGCCGGGGCCGTCGTGGAGGATTGCGGCTTGCAGCTTCCGGGTCACGTCGAGCTGGTGGTAGCGCGGGAAGATCACCGTGGTGATCTGCTTTTTGGCGTCGCGCTGGGCAATCATGTAGCGGCCGATGATCTCGAGCCAGGAGTCGCGCGCCCAGACCTGCTCCCAGAGGTAGGCGGTGCGGTGGCCGCCGGTGGGATTGACCGGATTGCCGGCGCCGCCGTCGTTGCCCTGATTGAACGGGAGGAAGTTCGTCGCGGGCCCGGCCAGCTTGGTCACCATGTGGACCTCGCGGTTGCTCACCGCGAAGTGGACCAGCGCCCCCTTGGGGAACGACAGCAGCGGCTCGGGCCCCTGACCCTTGGGGCTCGGGTGCCGGTCGAAGCGGTACTGGTCGATGGCGTCGTCGATGCTCTGGGTGAAGTCGGTCTTGAGCTCGACCGTGGCCACCGGGAGGCCGTTGAGGAAGAGGACCAGGTCGATCGAGTTCTCGTTGTGGAGCGAGTAGCGCACCTGCCGCACCACGCGGAGCCGGTTGGCGGCGTAGCGCGCCAGGATCTCGGCGTTGATCGCCAGTGCCGGCTTGAACGCCGCCAGCATGAGCGGCTTCCGGAGGCCGAGCAGCTCGATGCCGTGGCGAAGCACATCGAGGGTGCCGCGCTGGTCGAGCTGGTCGCGGAGCCGGGCGAGCAGCGTCTCGCCGGCCGCGGCGCCATGGTTCCTGGTGAGGGTCTGCCAGGCATCCGGCTGGGCCTCCTGCACCCACGCGAGCACGTCGGCCGGGAAGAGCGCTCGCGCCCGATCGTACTCCGCCGCATCGCCCTCGGCGTAGCGCCAGCCATTGGCGGCGAGGTGGTCGCAGATCTCGTTCTCGAAGGAGATCTCCTTGTGGATGGTCATGCGGCCTCGGCGGTGGCGAGGTGACGAACGTCGATCTGGCCGGTGACGGCGGCGGAGATCAGGGCGGAGCGGCGTTCTTGGAGGAGCTGGAGGGCTCGCACTATCTCAGCTAGGAGAGGATCTGCGTCACCGACTGCCTTAGCTATGAGTGATCCGATCGTCGATTGCTCCTCGAGTGGCGGAAGGGGAACCATAATCCTACCGATGAGGTCGACCGAAAGGCCCGGCTGGGCCGCTGAAACAGAATATTGATTCAGATTCATTGAGCGCATCATTTCGCCGAGCCATTTTATCGCAACTGGGTGTAGAGGCGTGGCAACGACTGCATGTTCGGATGCCCAGAACCGGCCCGCACCATAATTGATATTTCCACAGAGCGCGCCCTGCCGCCCGACAAGGACGAAATCACCATCATGTGTGTATTCAGACGAATAGCCCCTGAGTCCGCCCCCCCCGAAAACGGGGTACAGTCCGTCTTCCTCAATCGCTTCCGCCGTTATCGAGACACCGCTTTGCATCTGCACAACATGCTTCAATTGCACCACCTCCCAATGCGCCGGCACCTCCCCCAGCCACTCTACCCCCGACGGCTTCATCGGGGCATCGGGGTTGAGCCCCTTGGTGACCGCGTGCGAGATCACCGCCTGCCGCTTCTCCTTCAGCAACTCCATCAGTCGCTGCTGCTCCGCCACCAGGGCGTCGATCTTGGTCGTCTCGCGGTCGAGGAAGGAAAGGATTCCGTCAACCTCACGCGAGTTTGCTGGGAGTGCGACCAGAGTCTTCTCCACCTGATGCGAGGCGAGATGCTTCACAGTGGTCGCATATGTCGTGTCGTTGATCACTTTCAGCGGCACAGGGAGCACGTACTCTAGGAGGCGTGTGATCGCCGGCGTGCTGCCCCTGACGCAGCACATCCGCTGGTTAAGCAATGCTACCCCATCCCCTCGCCACCGACCAATGTTGAAATCGCCGTCCATCCCGACCAGAACATCATTCGCGCTGATCGCTGCTGCCTCGACAAATGGGCCTTTGTACCTTGTGGCGGTTTCTGCTTCGTTGAGATCTCGAATGCGCACCAGCGGCACGCCTTCATTCGCGTCAAATAGTTCCGAATCGAAGGGGTACCCGTTGACCACACGTGCTAGCTGCTTGAGAGGCACAACCCCCCAATGCTCCGGCACCTCCCCCAACCACTCCACGCCGGAGTCCTTGTACTTCGGATACCTGGGGAAGCTCACTGGGTCAGCCCCCCGATCATTTCCAGGATCCGGTCGGTCACCACCTTCAGCTCGGCGTCGATCTCGGCCAGTGGCCTGGGCGGCTTGAAAACGTAGAAGTGCCGGTTGAACGGGATCTCGTAGCCCACCTTCGTCTTCTCGTGATCGATCCAGGCGTCGGCCGCGTGCGGCAGCACCTCGCGCCTGAAGTACGCCTCGACATCCTCGCTCAGCGGGACGTTCTCGGTGTCGCGCCTGGAGGTATCGGGGACCGGCTTTCCCTTCATCTTCCCTTTGGTGGCGAGCACCACCTTGCCGTGTTCGTCGAACGTCGGCCGCTCGACGGTGATGGTCCGGTACCCGAACGCCTCGTTGGCGAAGATCTTCGAGATCGGCACGCCATCCTTGCTCGCCTCCTCGAAGTTCCCGAACAGCCGGGTGATCTCGTCGATATGCTCCGTCGAGAGCTCCTTCCGCTTGCTGCCGAGCGACTTCCGCATCTTCTGCCAGAAGGTGGAGGCGTCGATCAGTTGCAGCTTGCCCCGGCGCGCGGCCGGCTTCCGGTTGCTCACGATCCAGATGTAGGTGCTGATTCCGGTGTTGTAGAACATGTCGGTCGGCAGCGCGATGATCGCCTCGACCAGATCGTTCTCCAGCACGTAGCGGCGGATCTCCGACTCACCGCTCCCCGCGCCGCCGGTGAACAGCGGCGAACCGTTGAGCACGATCCCGAAGCGGCTGCCGCCGTCCCTGGCCGGGCGCATCTTGGCAATCAGGTGCAGCAGGAAGAGCAGCGAGCCGTCGCTCACCCGCGGCAGCCCCGGCCCGAAGCGGCCGTTGTAGCCCTGCTCGCTCGCCTCCTTCCGGATTTCCTTCTCGATCTTCTTCCACTCCACCCCGAACGGCGGATTGGAGAGCATATAGTCGAAGTGCTCCCCCGGCAGACCGTCGGCCGAGAGGGTGTTGCCGAAGATGATGTTGGCGATCTCCTGCCCCTTGATCAGCATGTCGGCTTTGCAGATCGCGTACGACTCGGGGTTGAGTTCCTGGCCGTACATCGCCAGGCGTGCGTCCTGGTTCATTTTGCGGAGGGATTCCTCCGCCACACTGAGCATGCCGCCCGTCCCGGCCGTCGGGTCGTAAATCGACCTGACTACGCCCGGCTTGTGAAGCACATCATCGTCTTCGATGAAGATCAGGTCCACCATCAGCCGGATCACTTCGCGCGGGGTGAAGTGCTCGCCGGCGGTCTCGTTGGAGAGTTCGGCGAACTTCCGGATCAGCTCCTCGAACACTGCACCCATTTGGGCGTTGTCCACCACCTTGGGGTGGAGGTCGATGTTGCTGAACTTCTCGGTCACCAGGTAGAGCAGCCCTGCCTTGGCGAGCCGGTCGATCTGGGTGTGGAAGTCGAACGACTCGAAGATGTCGCGCACCGGGGCCGAGAACGACTGGATGTAGGAGCGGATGTTCTCGCCGATGTGGTCCTGGTCGCCCATCAGCGTCTTGAGGTCGAGCGACGAGGTGTTGTAGAACTTCTGCTTCGCCTCTTTGAGGAGGAACGGCTCGGGGTTCACCCCGGACTTGGTGCGGGTATCGTATTCCCGGAGCACCATCGGCTTGGTCGGGGCCAGGACGCAGTCCAGGCGTCGCAGCACGGTGAAGGGGAGGATCACCTTGCCGTAATCGGACTGCTTGTAGTCGCCCCGGAGGAGGTCGGCGACCGACCAGATGAAGGCGGAGAGGTTGGGATTGGCGGTGGAGGGTGCTGCCTTGGGGGTGCGGCTGGCCATGCGGTATGCTCTCCGTCCATCGGGGTCGGGTGCGGCCCCGGTCGTACCGGTCAGGAAGGGGCCCGCGGACGGAGGGATGGGCTCCCGCAGGCCGTGGCTCGGTTGGTTGAGTGCTGCGTAGGAATGTACCGCCGGGGGGGATGGGCAGCCACCCCGGGAGTGTCGGTGGTGGGGTGAGGTGGTGGGTAATCAGATCTGGAAGAAGATCTCAAGCGCCCGCTCCAGGTCGCGCAGTGTCCCCTCATCAAGTGGCAGCTTGGAGTACTGCCTGATCTCTCTGTGGTGAAACAGCGAAAAAACTGCCTCGGTCCAGAAGAAGGCGTTCTCGTACTTCTTGTCGACCTGCGCCAACCATTGCGCCGTACCCTCCAGAATCGGTACGTCGAGTTCACCGTATTCGTACTCCGCCCCGGACAATACCGGGATGACAATCTGGAAGCGCTCCTGGATCGAATAAATTGGTTCGGTCATGATCACGGCCAGAGACGCACCGAGTTCTGTGCTCAACTCGTTGCTCAGGACGACAAAATGCCCACGGTGTGAACCTGACGCCTGGCCGCCACTCACTGCGGTGCCGGTCCCGAGACCGAGAGCCTTGCGGAGCGCTGTTCGGATAAGCGGCATCTCATCGATGACTCGACCAACAGGCGTATCAAGATCGTCAGGATTCACCGCGACGAGACGCGAGGGGTACACGTACGTTGGTTGCGAGAACCCCGATCCGGCATAGGCGGTAGCAGCAGGATTGACCAGGACATTCTGTGCCCCATAACGCGCTTCGGTCATTTGCGTGCTGGCGAATGCAAACGAGGCCATTGCGGTATCGGCATCACAATCACGCAGGAGCACATGCGGGCGAAACTTTTGGTCGCCTTCTTCGGTCGGCGACGGCGGAATGATGAAAACCTGTCCGGAGTGTGCCAAGGGTTCCTCCCGGGTTCGCGACGTTGCTGGAATGCAAAGCGGAGTCCGATGATGCTATCGGACCCCGCTGACAGTCAAACCAAAAAAACGCCTAACGCTTCTTGCGCTTCGCTTCCAGCTTCTCCCTGAGCCCCTTGAGCCCGAATGAGCGCACGTCCTTGAACGCTTCCATGTCGGGCGGTGGGGTGGTGTTGACGACCCTGAGTGACCCTTCGAGCCCTTTGGGCTTCCTCGATGGGCTCGGGCAATCGATCAGTGGCTTGGTGCGGTTCATTAAACATCCCATCGTGGAGGGCTCGGTCCGAGAGCCGGAGGTCAATTGGGCGAGCTTCTGTGGCGTTTCGACAAGGTGTTTCACCGTGCCTGGCCACACTGCACCGCCGCCGAAATGCCTGAAGTTGTTAAATGACAACGGCTTGGGCGTCGTCGGCACCGCAGGCCCACGACGTATCCGGCTGGCATCCGCAAGAATCATGTGCTTCGTGCGCCAATTTCGCTAGCCCTGACTACCAACCAATAGACGCTCGGGTAGCCCAGAATGTGACGTTGGTCCCATTTGGACGCGGTTCAATGCAAGCGAGTGGCGGCGCTCGTGGTCAGTCAGCAGTCGCGTAGCACAGTTCCTTATCTCTCGTTGTGCAGGCGCCTCGCTTCGACGGACACCCCACCCGCCCCCATCACGAAGTCAGCAGGCGCTCCCCCCCTCGCCCGCCTAGCGCTGATTCGCACCTCACTTGCGGGCCGTCGCCACCGCTCGTTCCCGCTCCCCGGCGGGGCGGCTGAGGTGGTGGCGTACCGGATTGTGCGGCAAGCTGCGATTGACCGCTCGGCCGAACTCACGCGGCACCTGTTGCGATTTGTTCAGCGACTTGACCAGCGGTTCAGGGAATTGGTCAGGATGCGGTCAGGACACACCTGGGTGCCATTGTCAGGGTCCGGGTCGGGATTCGAGAGCAGGAGGAAATTTGGCAGAACGGAAGGGCCCGACAGCAGGAGCGCCATCGGGCCATTCCAGAGTGCGTCCGTCAACTAGCAAGGGGTGTCGTCGGGCGTTTCATTCATGATCAGAGACGAGTTGTGAGAGACCTTGGCGTATCGGTCTGTCCCGGGGATTGTCCATGTCGTCTCCGAATACGACGAGCCCGGCGCTCTCGGAGGTAGCGTGAACTCCCTGGTTTCGTAGTTCCCACCTCCAACGCCCCATGCGAGTTCGACCAATCCCCATCCGCGGGAGCTGTTGCGCAGGACGAACTTGCGTCCACATTGCTTCACATGGGAGAAGTGTGTGCTGGCAGTGAATGATGCGGGGTCAGGCCCGCCTCCAATCCCTTCGCTTGAAATCCGCGCACGAATGCAGGACGCGAGAAACTTGAGACCAGCCTCGTTGGCGTTCGCGATTACCTCCTTGGCACTTTGAAGCGCCTGAGCATAAACGTCATGCGGCAGATCAGTCTCACCCGCGTATGTCACCTGGTCCCCGCTGACTCCGCCGCCACCACACCCTGTCGATGCCCCACTGTAGGACTGATAGAATGCCAAGTCAGGTGTGATGCCGCCTGAACTTGCATATGCGTTCAGGATGGATAGTCCAGCGATGCGTGCAAGGTACGGAATACTACTATCCTCGGCGAGATATCGTGCCGTATGGAAGATGTCTTTCTCCATGTAGCTTGACGCCAGCAAGACGATCTCCTTGTACGCCTCCAAATCGGATGAAATCAGGGCTGTCTCCAACAACAACCGGGAGATTACAGGACCAAACTCACCCCGGCAATGACGCACCAGACGCACGGTGTCGATCTTCGCCGGATTGCTGTACGCGTTGTCCACGATCTCTTTGCACTGTGGTCCCGTGAGGCCGATATCAAAATCCTGTGCAGAGATTCGACCAACCATGCCGAACGACATTGCACACACGGCGAGGCATATCAAGCCAGAGGAGCGCATATCAGGACCTTCCGGATCTGGAGCCATGTGCATGGGGCAATGGACTTCACGGCGACTGCCAACGTCGCTCCAACCAGCGACTGCATCGGCGGCTGGCCAGCGTTCAATATCGCGGTAACCTGACCGTTGATATCCCAGTAACAGAACCGTGAATGTTCCGGTAATCTGACAATGACCATACCGATAGGTAGGCGCCGAACAAGGGCCACTTCGACGCATTTACGGCTTGCGTGATCACAACTATTGCCAACACATTATCATAGTACCACTTCCCGCCTGGTACGGCTGCTCAGCCTTGTCGCTACATTGCACTGCCTGGAGGCGCTACATAAGCATGGCTGAAAGCACTATATAAACACGGCTGGAAACACTACATTTCACAGCACGCAACCATTACATTTCACCTGTCACCCCCCCCGAGTTGGCAGAGTGGGACTCAGCCGGACGCCGAACTGGAGGCCATCGATGACCTACCTCCCCAGGGTAATCGACAGTGAACTGCAGCTCCGACTCGGAGCTGCTGGTGCGGTACTTATCGAAGGTCCCAAGGCGTGCGGCAAGACGGCGTCGGCGAGAGAGGTGGCGGCGAGCGAGGTACTCCTCGACATCGACGCCAATGCCCGGGCAGCGATCGAGGTGGCGCCCGAGATCGTCCTCGCCGGGGAGACTCCCCGCTTGATCGACGAATGGCAATTGGAACCAGCGATCTGGAACCATGTCCGCCGGGCGGTCGACGAGCGCCGTGCTCCCGGCCAGTTCATCCTGACCGGTTCGTTGGTGCCGGTCGACGACATGGTACGCCACACCGGAGCAGGCCGCATTTCCCGGCTGCGGATGCGCCCGATGGCCCTGGTGGAAACCGGACATTCAAACGGCACGGTAAGTCTGGCAGCGTTGCTGCGCTCGGAATTCGAGACGACGCCGGACCCGGGGCTGACCATCCCCGAGATCGCCGAGCGAGTGGCGGTCGGCGGATGGCCCCAGTTGCAGACCTTGGCCGTACCTCAGGCGATCCAGTCGATGCGTGACTATCTCGACGAAACATGCCGGGTCGACATCACCCGGGTGGATGGAGTTCGACGCGATCCTGCACGCATTCGGCGGCTGGCATCCTCGCTCGCCCGAAACGTCGCCACGATGGCCACGTCGACGTCACTTGCGGCAGACACCGGTGGAGACGAGGGGCCCATCGGCGCGGACACGGTCCGGGAATACCTCGCGGCGCTCGACCGCCTGATGGTGGTTGAGGATCAGCCGGCATGGGCCCCACACCTGCGCTCACGTTCCATACTGCGGTCGTCACCCAAACGGCACTTCGTCGATCCCGCGCTCGCCGTGGCGGCGATGCGTGCCACCCCTGACCGCTTGTTGCGGGAGATCCGTTGGCTGGGACAGTTGTTTGAATCGCTGGTGGTGCGCGACCTCCGGATCGCCGCCCAAGCGAACGACGCGGTGGTCCACCACTACCGCGACAACCTGGGCCTCGAGATCGATGCCGTCGTCGCGTCGGCTGGCGGGCCGTGGGCGGCCTTCGAGATCAAACTTGGTCACGCGGCCGTCGACGACGCAGCATCGCAATTGCGCAGCTTCGCGGAGCGGGTCGACACCTCCATTTGCGGCGAGCCAGCGATGCTCGGGGTGATAGTGGGCAGTGGTTATGGCTACCGCCGCCCCGATGGTGTCGCGGTAATCCCCATCGGCTCACTTGGTCCGTAGGTCGGGCCTTCACCAGGCAGGCCGCGTCGGCTACCCCTGCATCGATGGAGATACCCCCCCCGAACGCCAAACGGCCGCCACCCATTCCGGATGACGGCCGCCTTCATCAATTGCCCCGCCTGGGATCGAACCAGGACTCTTCTGATCCAGAGTCAGACGTGTTGCCAGTTACACCACGGGGCAGCGTTCCTGAACCGCCGAAATTAGCCCGGCCGGGCCGCCCGCGCAATTCCCCTCAGGCCGCAACCACCGCCTGGACCGGCCGCTCCTTGGGAATCCCCGTGAACCAGCCGCACAACCCCTCGGTCGCCGCCGGGTCGAGATGACCCGCCTCCACCAGTCCGTTGAGCCGCCTGAGCACCTCGTCGAGCGGCATTCCGGCCCGATACGGTCGGTCGGCACTGATCGCCTCGCAGACATCCGACACCGCGATGATCCGCGCCATCACCCCGATCTCCTCGCCCCGGAGCCCCAGATGGTAGCCGCTGCCGTCGAGTCGCTCGTGGTGCGCCGCCGCCGTGGCGGCGAACTGCCGGAAACGGGTCACCCGCTTGAGAATGTCGTAGCTGAACCGGGTGTGCTGACGCATCAGGTCGAACTCTTCCGAATCGAGCGATCCCGGCTTGTCGAGAATCGCGTTGCTCACTCCCAGCTTGCCGATGTCGTGCAGCAGCGCGGCGCGACGCAGGGTGCGAAGCTCGCGACGGGAGCACCCCAGCTCCTCGCCGGTCCGCACCGACAGGAACGCCACGTTCTGCGAGTGGCGCGCCGTGAACGGGCTCTTGGCGTCAATCACCTTCGCGAACGCCTCGGCCACGGTGTCCAAGCCGTCCTCGTCGAGCCGGATGATCCGGTCGGCGGGCTCCAGCGCCTGCAACGCCTCCAGCGTGTCGGCACCACGCAGCCGTCCCCAGAACGCCGCGTCCATCTCGAAGGTGTCGAGACAGCCGACCAGCGCCGGGTCGAACCAGCGCCCCTTGCGGGCATGCGCCATCTCGTAGGCGGTGCGCACGTCGAACGCCGTCGCGAACACTTCGACCGTCTGCGCCAACCCGGCAATCCGGGCCAGCAGCGGTATCCCCGAGGCCCTGAGTCCGTACGGCATCCCGCGGCCGTCCCAGTGCTCGTCGAGGGCGCGAATCGCCTCGGTGGTGGGCTTGGGGAGGCCGAGCATCCGGGCGATGTCGGCGCCGCGCTCGCAACGGGTGGTGATCATCGAGCGACTGACGTCGTGCGCCTTGGTGCCGAGCATCAGGGCATGCCATGCCTTGGCGAGATTCGAGCGGCCCGGCAGCGAATACTTGAAGGCATACCTGGCGGTGTCGGAGGTCGCAGTCCAGTCGGTCAGCTTGTAGGCGTGTTTGAGCAGCCGGTCGTCCGCCCCGAACAGCGACGACAACCGCGCCGCGTTGCTGGAACAACCGAGATCCTTGAGCAGGAGGGCATAGAAGAGGGCGCTCTTCTGCTCGTCGGAGATCATCAACTGGTCGGCAATCCGCATCCCGATGATGGTGGTGCGGACCGCGTGACCCAGCGGCTGACCCTCGGTCAGGTCGAGTGCGTAGGAGAGCGCCCCGACCACCTCGGAGAGGCGAACCCCGTCGGGGTGATTCGCCTGAGCGCTGGCCGCCGTCCTGGCGGCAGCCGGAGCGACCATGTCGGCCGGTGGGCGGGCCGTCTCGATCGGGACCACGGCGCTGGCCTCGCCGCCCGGTGGGCGGTTGAGCCGGCCTGCCGTGGCCGTGAGTGAAACCAATGAGGGTGACATGCCCGAAAGGAAAGGCAAAAAGAATGCCCGATCCGGGTTGCGGAACGGGCGATGGAGCTGAGGGGGCTCGAACCCCTGACCTCTGCAATGCGAATGCAGCGCTCTCCCAGCTGAGCTACAGCCCCCTGACGGGAGCGGGAAAGTAGGGCAGAAGGGCGGCGGCGGCAAGGAGGGGGGCGGGGGAACGGGGAAGCCGGGCGGGGGAAAGGTGAAAGGTTAAAGGTGAAACGGTAAAAGGTGAAACGTGAAAGGGTCACATCCGGGGTGGTTTGCGCCGTGTTGTTCTGCGCTCCGTGCGATCGTTCGGGGATGCGCGATCACACGAGTCTCATCGCCTGGCAGGTGGCGCAGCATCTTGCGGTGGAGGTGTACAAAATCGCGACAGTCCGCTGGCGTCCAGTAGCGCGTGCCGCGTTTGACCAGCTGGGCCGCGCTTCGCTCTCGGTGCAGCTCAATATCGCTGAAGGGTACGTTTGGCTCCCCCGGGCTCGGTGGGCGTATCATCTCCGGGTGGCCCTCGGCTCCGCAGTAGAGACAACCGATCTGATTCGATTCCTCCTGAAGGTTGGAGTGATCTCCGACGATGAGGGAAAGGTGCTGGAGAGCGAGTCGCGGCGCGCCCAGTCGTTGATATTGGCCCTGCTCCGCAAGGCGGAACAGTGATTCCCTTACCCCTTTCACCTTACCCCTTTTACCGTTTCACCTTTTACCGTTTCACCTTTCACCCTTTCACCTTTCACCTTTCACCAAACTGAGATATCCTTCCGTGCAACCGAACCATGCCCCTCCCCTCTCTCCCTGACTCCCGCCTCTGGTTGCCCGAGGGCATCGGCAGGCTCACTCCTCGGCCCGGTGGAGAGTATCTCCTTTACTGGATCCAGACCACTCAGCGTGCCGAGGACAACTTCGCGCTCGAGTTCGCGATCGAGCAGGCCGACGCCCTCGGCGTGCCGGTGCTGGCGTACTTCTCGCTCCGTCCCGATTACCCGTGGGCCAGCGACCGCTTCCACACCTTCATGCTGCAAGGGGTGGTCGACATGGCGGCCGGGTTCGCCGAGCGCGGGATCCAGTTCGTCCACTTCCTCGACCAGCGCGAGCAGGGGGGGGGAGTCGATCATCACGCCAACCTCAAGGCCCTCGCCGCCCGGGCTGCGATGGTGGTCACCGACTGGTTCCCCACCTTCATCATGCCGCGCCAGCTCCGGCAGTTGCGCGACAGCGTGGCCGCGCCGGTGGTGGCGGTCGATTCCGCCTGCGTGGTTCCGGCGCAGTCGCTCGGCAAGGCCTACAGCGGCGCGCGACATATTCGTCCGGCGCTGATGGAGCATCTCGACAACTGGCTCCAGCCGGTTCCCCGGTCGACGCCCGCAGTCACCACCCGGATCGAGTTGCCGTTCGATCAGACGATTGTCACCCCAGAGACGATCCCGGCGCTGGTGGCCGGCTGTCCGATCGACCACACCGTGCCGCCTGCAATCGGCTGGACCGGTGGCAGCCGCGCCGCCGAGCAGCGGTTGGAGTGGTGGCTCGAGCACGGCCTGCCGCGCTATCACGAGCGCAACGACCCCAACGTCGACGCCACTTCCAGGCTGTCGCCGTACTTCCACTTCGGCCAACTGTCAGTCCACCGGGCGCTGCTCGCCGCCCGCGACGCCGGCTGCCCGGAACAGTACGCCACCTTCCTCGACGAGACGCTCACCTGGCGCGAACTCGCCTTCAACCTCTGCCGCTTTGATCCCAAGCATCGCACCACCAGCGCCATCCCCGAGTGGGCACGGAAGGAGCTGGCCAACGGCGAGGCCGACCCGCGCGAGGAGCTCTACACCGACCAGGAGCTGGAGCAGGCCCGGACAGGCAGCGAGCTCTGGAACGCCGCGCAGCGCTCCTACCTGCACCACGGCTGGATGCACAACTACATGCGGATGCTCTGGGGCAAGAGCGTGATTTCCTGGACCGACAACGCCGCCGATGCGCTTCGCCTGCTCGAGCACCTCAACAACAAGTACTCGCTCGACGGCCGCGACCCATGCACCTACGGCGGAATTCTCTGGTGCTTCGGCAAGTTCGACCGGCCGTTCTACCGGCGCCCGATCTACGGCACGGTCCGCTACATGTCGCTCAAGGCAGCCAAGTGGAAATTCGATGTGGGGCGGTATGTGGAGTCGATGGGGGGGGGGCAGCGGAAGGGGGAGAAGGTGAAAGGTGAAAGGTGAAAGGTGAAAGGGAAAACGTGAAGGGGAGAACGTGAAAGGTGAAAGGGAACAGATCCGTCATCATGCGCAGCGAAAGCACTCGACGCTCCCCCCTTTCACCTTTCACGTTTCACGTTTCACCTTTCACGTTTCACCGTTCACGTTTCACCTTTCACCTTTCACCGTTCACCCGCGCGGCTCCGCCGCGCCCCCATCCTCCCGAAATGGCACCTCGATCACCATCCCGTCCTGCGCCACCACCGTGTCAGGGAATTCGGCCCTCGCCTCGGCCAGCAATTCCGGCGCTTCGCGTGAATACCGCGCGGAGATGTGGGTCAGCGCCAGCCGGCGCGCTCCTGCCAGCCGCGCCTGTTCGGCCGCCTCGCGGGCGGTCGAGTGACGGGTCTCGATGGCCCGCTCCTTCTCGTCCTCGCCGAAGGTCGCCTCGTGAATCAGCAGATCGGCACCGGCCGCCAGCTTGAGCAGATGATCCGACGGCGCGGTGTCGCCCGAGTAGACCACCGTGCGTCCTGCCCGCGGCGGGCCGACCAGCTCGCCAGGAGTCACCACCCGGCCATCGCCGAGGGTGACCGATTCGCCCCGGTGAATCTTGCCCCAGAGCGGTCCCTCGGGAATGCCGAGCGAGCGGGCGCGTTCCGGGTCGAAGCGTCCCAGCCGGTCGCGCTCCACCAGCGCATACGACAGCGCCGCTCCCTTGTGAACCGCCTCGGTCATGACCACTTCGTAGTCGCCGCGGTCGAGCCGTTCGCCTGGGCGGACGGTGATGATCTCGATCGGGAACTTGACCCGGTCTCTTCCCAGCCGGATCAACTCGCCGAGCTGTTCGGAGGCACCGGTCGGCCCGATCAGGCGCAGCGTGTCGGTACGATTCTGCATCCCCATGGTGCGCAGCAAGCCGGGCAGGCCGAGGGTGTGATCAGCGTGGTAGTGGGAAAAGAAGATGTCGCTCATCCCGAAGCCCACGGCGTAGCGCATCATCTGCCGCTGAGTCCCCTCGCCGCAGTCGAACAACAGCGACTCCCCCTCGCGCTCGATCATCAGCGCGGAGACGTTGCGCACCACCGACGGGAGTGCCCCCCCCGTGCCGAGAAAGGTGACCCGGATCATCGGGAGCCGTTGTGCACCAGGCGGAGGAATTCCTCGCGGGTGCGGCCGTCGTCGCGGAACACTCCGCGCATCGCGGAGGTGATGGTCCGGGAGTTCTGCTTTTCGACGCCGCGCATCATCATGCAGAAGTGCGACGCCTCCAGCACCACCCCCACTCCGCACGGCGCCAGCTCGGCTACCAGTGCGTCGGCGATCTGGTCGGTCATCCGCTCCTGCACCTGCAGGCGCCGGGCGAAGACGTCGACCACCCGCGCCATCTTGGAGAGACCGACGATCCGGCCGTCGGGAATGTAGGCCACGTGCGCCTTCCCGAAAAACGGCAGCATGTGGTGCTCGCAATTGGAGTAGAACTCGATGTCGCGGACCACCACCATGTTCTCGTGGTTCTCCTCGAACAACGCGTCGCCGATCACCCGCTCGGCGCTCTGCTGGTAGCCCTGCGTCAGGAAGCGGAGCGCCTTCTCGACCCGCTCGGGGGTCTTCTGGAGTCCCTCGCGGTCGGGATCCTCTCCGAGGGCCAGCAGAATGGCGCGAACATGAGTCTGAATGTCGGACACGGCATCTCTCCGGTGGGGGATATTGGCCCCCTGAAGGCGAACGGGCGGCCCCGCGTGGGCCGCCCGAAGTGTAACGCCATCACTGTCGCTGGGGAGGGTCAGAACATCTTGACCGTGATCCCCAGCTTGCCCGGATTCTTGGCGAGCGAATCGACCAGATTGCTGGTGGCCTGCAGGGTGCGCCGGAGATCCAGATACAACCCGCTGTCGGCCGCCAGTCGGCCCAGAGTACCCTCGCCGCGCCGGATCCCGGCGAGCAGCGAATCGACCTGTGCCGAGGTGGCCGTGAGCTGATCGGTAAGCGTAGCGGTGCTCTGCATGGTGGAATCGAGGCGAGCGGTGAGCGCGCGGGCATCGACGCCGGCGAGGGTGCTGTCGAAACGCCGCGACAGCCCCTGCAGCGAGCGCATCGTCTCGTTCACCTCGGCCATCGGCCCGGTGCGCTCGTTGGCCAGGTATTGCATCAGCCGCTCCGAGCTGGCCAGGGTGCGGCGAAGGTCGCTCACCAGCGCCGGATCGAGCATCGCGTTGAGCGAGGTCATCGTGGTCGAGGCCTGTCCCATCAGGTCGGTGCCGGCATCGAACAATCCCTTGACCGCCGTCCCCGTGATCACCGTTCCCTCGGGGAGCGGACTCCCCGTTCCCGGATCGAGATCGATCGCCATGTCGCCCAGCATGCCGACGCTGACCAGTGCCGCGGAGGCATTGGTGGCGGGAGTGATGAGCTCGCGATCATAGGTGATCGACACCATCACCCGGCCCGGCGCCTCGAGCTTGATCTCCTCCACCGTGCCGACCACAGCGCCCGAGACGCGGACGGGGGAGCCCTCCTTCAGCGTCATGATGTTCTCGAAGGCGACCCGGAGGACCGGCGGATTTCCCCACGCCCTCCCGCGGAGCCAGACGGTGCCGAAGACGAACAGCGCCAGGCCGACCAGAACGATCAGCCCCACGGTGGCTTCCCTGTAATACGAATTGAACTTCATAGGTCGTCCCCGGTCAGGATGGCTCGAGCTCGAAGTCGCGCTCCAGAAACGCGCGCACATCGGGATGGTCAGAGGCACGGAATTCGTCGGGCGTGCCCTCCGCGACGATGCAACCGCGGGTCAGCAGCGCGATGCGGTCGGCGGTCCGGAACGCGCCGCGAACATCGTGGGTCACCATGATGCTGGTGACGTTGAGTTCGGTGTCGAGACGCCGGATCAGCGCGTCGATGATGTCGGAATTGACCGGATCGAGTCCCGAGGTCGGCTCGTCGTAGAGCACGTACTTGGGCCGCCCGGCAATCGCGCGGGCAATGCCGACCCGCTTGCGCATCCCGCCCGAGAGCTCGGCCGGCATCTTGCGGCTGGTGTCGGGAGAGAGGTTCACCAGGCGGAGGCATTCGGCGATCCGTTCCTTGGCGTACTCGATGTCGCGGAACTGTTCCTGATCGGTCAGCCCCAGCCGGATGTTGGCGAATACGTCCATCGAGTCGAACAGCGCGCCGTTCTGGAAGACGTAGCCGATCCGGCGCCTGAGCAGCGAGAGCTCCTTCCGCGAGAGCGACTCCACATGCTCCCCGTCAACGATCACCTCGCCGGCATCGGGACGCAGCAAGCCGATGATGTGCTTGAGCAGCACGCTCTTGCCGGTCCCGGACGGACCGAGCAGGGCGAGCGTGTCGCCCTCGCGCACGCAGAGGTTGACGTCATCGAGGATGACCATCGAGCCGAAGCGCTTGGCGAGTCCGTTGATTTCAATCATGGATGCAGCAGCAGTTTGGCGAGGACGGTGTCGAGCAGCAGGATCACCACCGAACTGGTCACCACTGCACCGGTGGTGGAGCGGCCGACGCCGGCGGCGCCCTGCTGGGTGGTGAAGCCCATGTAGCAGGAGATCAGCCCGATCGCGCCGGCGAAGAAGAAGCCCTTGATGACCGAGTAGTAGGCGTCAAACGGCCGCCAGAAGACCCTTGCTCCGTAGATGAAATCCTGATCGGAAATCGGCAGCGCCTGCTTGGCGGCAACCCATCCCGCCAGCACTCCCACCACGTTGGCGAACACCACCATCACCGGGATGATCAGCAGGCAGGCCAGCACTCGCGGAATCAGCAGGTGACTGGCGGGCGAACGGCCCAGCGACTCCAGCGCGTCGATCTGCTCGGTGACCCGCATGGTGCCGAGTTCGGCGGCGTAGCGCGCCCCGATGCGCCCGGCCAGCACCAGCCCTACCAGTACCGGACCGAGTTCGAGCACGATCGACTCGGTGACCAGCGAACCCACCACATAGATCGGGATGTTGCCGGTGAACTGATAGCCGGCCTGCAGCGCGGTCACCGCCCCGGCAAAAGAGGAAATCAGCAACACGATGAACAGCGAGCCGGCCCCGATGGTGTACGACTCGTCAATGGTCCGCGGCAACCAGATCCGCCACTCCACCAAGCCCCGACTGATCTCGAGGAGGAGTCCGGCAAAGCGGCCTACCGCTGCCAGCGCGTCGAGGACCGCTCCGCCGACACGTTGCTGCAACTGCAGGGCGACACTGCTCAAGCGGACCATCCTGTTCGCTGATTGCGCATGAAGCTCCCATGTTCTGTGGCGGTGACCGAGACCGCTCGATCGCAGTGCTCCCGAAGGATACCCGACAGCAGGAACACTAATCAGGCGGCCCCGGAATCGGGGGTCCGGGCCGCAGGCGAGGTGGTGATCAATCGCCACCGAACCGCGCCACCCGCGCCCCTTTGCTCAACGCACCAGCGCGGCGAGCCGTTCCACGACCCGGTCGAGATCCTGCGGCAGGACGTAGATGTGGGTGCTGAGCCTGAGGTAGTCGAGGCCGTGTTCGGCGATGACCCGGGTGCGGAACCGGTCGCGGGCCAGCTCGCGCTGCAATTCCGGTCCGGTCCGCCCGGAGACGGTGCATGACACCATTGCGGTGCGGAAGACAGCACTACCCGGCGAGACCACCCTGACTCCCGGCGTGGCTCTGAGTGCGGCATCGAGCCGGGTCGCCAGCCAGCGCACCCGTGCCTCGATCGCCTCCCGGCCGATCTTCTGATGAAACGCCACCGCCGCGGCGAGTCCTGCGAGCAGTGAATCGTTGCCGGTGCCGACATGCTCGAACTTGCGCACGTCGGCCACGTCCCACTCGCCCGAGGCGATCAACGGCCAGGTGCTGGCGATCCGGTCGGGGCGCGTCACCAGCAAACCGGTCCCCTTGGGGGCGAGCAGCCACTTGTGCGGCGAGCTGGCGTAGAAGTCGGCGTCGATCTGCCGGATGTCGAGCGCCAGCATCCCCGGCGGATGGGCGCCGTCGATCACAGTGACGATGCCGCGCTCGCGGGCGAGCTTCACCAGGCGCGCCACCGGCTGCTTGAGGCCGGTGGTGAAGAGCACGTGTGAAATCGACCAGACGCGGGTCCGCGGCGTGACCTCGGCCAACCACGCCGCCGTCAACTCGTCTTCATGCCCGGGATCGAGCGGCGGAGTGAAGGTCTTGAGCACCGCGCCGTGACGCTTGGCGGCCAGCTCCCAGCAACTCAATCCGCCGATGTGCTCGTGGGTGGTGGTGACTATTTCGTCGCCCGCGGCAATCCCGATTCCGGCCGCGACAATGTTCATCGCCTCGGTGGTGTTGCGCACCACGGCGACGCTGCCGGGCCAGGCGCCGAGAAACTCTTCCAGCGCGGTGTGCAGGGCGACGCGGTCCACTCCCTCCTGGCGAGTGATCCGCTCGAAGGCCCGCAGGTGCCGGGCGGTGGCTTCGAGTACCGACATCGGCATGGCGCCGTAGGTGCCGGTGTTGAGGTGCACCCCCTCGATCAGGAACTCGCGGGCAATGCGCTGCCACTCCGCTTCATCCTCTGGGCCGGGCGAGTTCGGCAGCGGTGGTTCAGCAGCGCCGAGCGATCGCTGTTGCACTGGCCGCATCTTCGGCAGCCAGGCCAGTCCCGGTGTGGTTGCCGCCAGCGCGAGCAGATCCCGGCGTGAAAGCGTCATCCGAGCCGGTAGAGGGCACCCGCCAGCAGCGCCAGCGTCGCCAGCAGCATCGCCACCATCCCGGTCACCGCCAAACGGCGCCGGGCGGCATCGAACGCCGCGGCCGATTCACCGGTGGGCTCCATGCGCGAGAGCCGACCCGCCGCTGGCATCGAGCCGAGCAGGGTCACCAGTGCCGCCGCCATCCCGGCCGCCTGCATGGTGCCGAGCCACGCACCGACCTGTCCGGAGAGCTGACCGTACATGCGGAAGGTGAGGAAGAGACCGGTCGCGATGTTGATGACCGCCCCGGGTGCGACCAGGGTTCGGTAGATCGCGCCCTGGACTTCGGCGATGCCGCCCCAGAAGCCGCGATCGAGTCGCTTCATCGCCAGGCCCGCGACCATCACGGCAACGGCCCCGCCGATCCAGGCGACGAAGGAGAGATAGTGCAGTACCCGCCAGAGAATGAGCATGCGCCCGATCGTCCCGTCAGAGAAGTGGTGAAGACCGGAATTTACCCGAGATCGTCGAGCGCCGCACGCATCGCATCATATCCGGCGCTGGCGTAGGCGGGCACCCGGTCGAGGGCGAAGGTCGCGCCGCGATCACTCACCGGACGCAACCAGATGAGCGGCGGCAGACCGGGAGTCCGTTCCCAGCGCTCGCGCACCAGCGCGGTGGTGCCGGCCATCAGCCAGCCGATCGCGGTGTCGGCAGCCGCGAGCAATGGGGGGGGGAGTTGCAGCGGCGGGCCGACTTCGTCGAATCCCGGCCCGACATCCACCACCACCACCCGGTCGCAGGCGATTCCCTCCACCACCCCGAGCGGCACCGGTCCCCGCAACCCGCCGTCATAGCAGGGCCTGCCGTTGACCGGCGCCGCCGGATAGTAGGGCGGCAGGGCGCAGGCACCCATCAGGGCGTCGAGCAGCGGCGCGTCCTCGCCGTTGGTCCCGAAACGGAGTTCCTCGCCGGTCTGCTGCGCCACCGCCGTGATGGTGCATGGGGCAGCCAGATCGGCGAAGCGCTCCACATCGAGCAGCGAGCAGATGGTGTTCCGGAATGGTCCCGGGTCGAGTTGCGCCGGCGCCCAGATGCCGCGGAAGAGCGCGAACGGAGCGCGGCGCAGCACGTCGCGACGGCGCACCATCGCAAACCGCTGCAGGATCACCTCGGGAGCGGTGCCACTGGCGAGTGCCGCAGCCATGACCGATCCCATCGAGGTGCCGACCCAGTGGACCGGAACCACGCCCGCCTCCGCCAGGGCACGAGCGACGCCCAGGTGGGCCGCGGCCTTTGCCCCCCCCCCACTCAACACCGCCACCACCCGGGGACCGCTCACCCGGCGCGAGCCAGTCGATAGGCCTCGGCTGCGGCATAACGCTCCCGCTGCTCGTCCGTTTCGGGAATCAGTCGCGGCACCCGCTTGGGACGGCCGTAGTCGTCGATCCCCACGAACACCACATGCGCGGTGTGGGTGTTGCGGCGCTCGCCCGTGCTCGGCTTCTCGGCCCAGACCTCGACCGTGATGTCCATCGAGGAATTGCCCACGAAATCCACCGTCGCCAGACAGGTCACCAGCGACCCCATCGGAATCCGCTCGCGGAAGTCCACCTGGTGAATCGACGCCGTCACCGCCGGCCCACCAGCGTGCCTGATCGCGGCAATCGCCGCCGCCTGGTCAACCATCGCCATCAGGTTGCCGCCGAAGAGGTCACCGAGAATGTTGGCCATGTGCGGCATGACGAGCGTGGAAATCTCGCCGCGCGAATGGGACATGGAATGGCTGTCGTCAGTCATGGCTGCTTTCGGCTTTCGTCAGTTGGGAAGGTGAGGTGAAAGGTGAAAGGTGAAACGTGAAAGGTGAAACGTGAAACGTGAAAGGTGAAACGTGAAAGGGCGTGCGGTTCGGCATCCCGTGCGCTGCGTTGAGCCCTCGTCCCGACCGCAGGGAGGGACCTCGGTAAGTGCCACCTCATCCGAGGGCGTTGGCTACCAGGTGGTGGTTCGTACCGAGGTCCCTCCCTGCGGTCGGGACGAGGGGTATCGCCAGTACCCTTTCACCTTTCACCTTTCACCTTTCACCTTTCACCTTTTCCCTTTCACCTTTCACCTTTCACCTTTTCCCTTTCACGTTTCACGTTTCACGTCTTCCCTTTCACCTTTCACGGCTTCCCGCTCACCCCACCCTCCTCAGTAATCCACCGGCCTCAGGTAATACTCGCCCACCGCGGTCTGGCTCACCATTGCGACGCTGGGCGGCCGGCGTTTCCAGTGCGTGTTGTCGAGCCGTCCCCGGACCAGGGCGATCTGTTCTGCCGAGAAACCCGCAGCGAGGATTGCCGGTTCCCGGTAGCCGCGGAGCAGCAGATCCAGAATGCCGTCGGCAGTGGCGTAGGAAACGCCGAAGTCGTCCTCGTCGGACTGCCCCTCGATCAGATCGGCGCTGGCCCGCTTGTTGACGATCGCCTCGGGAACGCCGAGGTGGCGGGCCAGGGCCCAGACCTGGGTCTTGAAGAGGTCACCGATCGGATTGATCGGCGGGGTGTCGTCGGCGTGCCAGGTGAAGTAGCCCAGCAGACGTTCGCTCTTGTTGCCGGTGCCCAGCGGCAGCGCACCGCAGGCGGCGGAGAGATCAAAGAGGGTGATCATCCGGGTGCGCGCCATCACGTTGCCGAGTCGATCGGGAGTGGGCGGCATCCCGCACGCGGCGGCATAGCCGTCGACGGCGGCGGAGATGTCGACGGTACGCTCCTCGATGCCGAGCGCCTCGGTCACCAGACGGGCATGGGCCAGCGAATCGGGACTCGAGGTCCGGTAAGGCATCCTCACCGCGATCACCGATTCCGGTCCGAGCGCCTCGGCAGCGAGCCAGGCCACCACCGCGGAATCGACTCCGCCCGACAACCCCACAATCGCCTTGGCGAAGCCGCGTCGCCGGGTCAATTCATCGCGGAGAAACTCGACCAGCCAGCGTCGGGCCAGCTCGGCATCGATCTCCATTCCAGGCACCGCTGGTGGCGGCACGTCGGCGGCAATTCTTGCGGGAGAGGCAACAGGCCGTGACGGCATGACGTCTGTTTGGGGGGGGGACCCTGCCTGCTCCAGGGCCCGCACCAGATGAGGGAGCTTTTCACGGAGGTCGGCCAGCATCGGTGATCCGGCTCGGACTCTCGCCAACTCGCCGAGTTCGATGGTGTGCTGCACCACGGCATCCTCGAAGATCGGCGCGCGAGCCAGCACCTCTCCGGTCGGCCCGGCCAGCAGCGATCCACCCGGAAACCCCTTCCCTCCCTCGAATCCCACCAACTGCGTCAGCGCCACGAACAGGCCGTGTTCCGTTGCGATACTGCGGGCCACCCGCTCCCAGCGCCCCAGCGACTCGGGCTGGCATGGATGGGCGGAATCGGGTGTGAGGCCGCGCGCCGGACTCGCTGCGACCACGGCCAGGAACTGCGCCCCGTCGAGTGCCGCGATGGTGGGCACCAGCGAATGCCAGGCGTCCTCGCACACCACCATCGCCATCCGGCCATGGCGAGTGTCGAAGGCGTGAATCTCTCGTCCCGCCTCGACAAAGCGCTGTTCGTCGAACACTCCGTAGGTGGGGAGGAAGAGCTTCCGGTGCACATGCCGGATGCCCGCGTCCTGCCCGCCCAGAGAAGTCCAGATCGCCGAGTTGTAGAGATGGTCGTCGTGGAGCTCGTAGAAGCCGAGGCAGACATCGAGTGGTGGTGCCCCGGAGCGTGCGTGCCGCTCGGCGAGCCGCTGATGGAGATCCTCGCCGCGGCAGGCGTGCTCCAGCACCCCGCCCTCGAGGAAGTAGCCGGTGAGGATCGCCTCGGGAAAGATCACCACATCGGGAACGGTCGGCGCCGCAGCCACGGCACCAAAGACCGCCTCGACCCGATCCATATTCTCCATCACCCGACCCTTGCTGGGCCGGAACTGGCAGAGTGCTACCGTCAGCGTTGACATGCCGGTAATCTACCAGACCCCGGCCCTATATTGCCGAAGCTCCTTCACCCACTCCAGACCAGAGGCGATCGTGTCCCTGATTGACACCCTGAATGAGACTCCCAATGTCGGCCTCCCGCTCCCTTGGCTGGTGACTGCCGGCCAGCCGTCGGCCGAGCAGATGCGTGCCGCCGCCGAAGCGGGGATCCGCACCGTGATCGATCTCCGTGATCCGATGGAACCCCGTCCGTTCGACGAGGCAGCCACCGCAGCCGAACTCGGCCTGACCTACATCAACGCCCCGGTGACCCCGGGAACCCTGACCGATGCCACCCTGGAGCGGGTGCTGGCGGCTGTCCGGGCCCACGCCGACACCCCGACGATGCTCCACTGCGCCAGCGCCAATCGTGTCGGGGCGGCGTTGATCCCGTACTTCATTCTCGACCGGGGGATGAGCGAGCAGGACGCGGTCGATGCCGCGATGCTGGTGGGGCTCCGCAGCGCGGAGATGATGGAGTGGGGAGTCGCCTATGCCAGAAAGCAAACCGCCCCCTGACTCGATTCAGCCAGAGGGCGACAGTTCGATCTGAGCGGTCAGTCGCTGGAACCCCGGCCCCGGGAGCGACCGCCGCCGCCCGAGCTGCCTCGCGAAGAAGATGACGGTGCGGACCTCGCGGCCGGTGCCGAGCGGTTTGACGGAGCAGAACGGGCCTCGGGGGCAGAACGAGTCGCCGGAGCTGAGCGCACCTCAGGCGACGAGCGGGAACCCCGATCTACCGAGCCTGGCTGCTGCCGATCGACCGATGGCCGGGGCGAACGGCTGGCCGGTTCCGACCTGGGCGAAGCAGCAGGACGCTCAGCCGACCGGCCGGTCGAGGGGGCCGGACGATCGACCTGGCGGGGGCGCGATGAAGCGGCCGGGCGATCACCCGAGTTCCTGGCCCCGTCAGCTCCCGACGTTGACGAAGTGGGTGGACGATAGACCGGGCGTTCGGCCGCGCGCCGTTCCGACGTGGGCCGTGCTGCCGGACGGTCGGCGTCCGTCGAGGAGGTCGTCGGCCGAGACGTGGGCCGACTCCCCACCCGAGTCGCCGCGGCCGGACGATCAGTGGCCGCCGGCGACAACGAGCGCTCATCGGTGCGACGCTGGGTGATCGTCGGTGCAGGGCTCGCCGGCTGGCCTGCCGAGCTGGTCGGACGCCGCGAACGCTCGCCGCGATCGGCCGGAGCCGGAGTGGTCGGCCGCGTCACAGGTGCCGGAGCACTGCGACCAGCCGTACCGGTCGTGGTGCCGCCAACGCGCCGGGGATCCTGACCGCCCGACTGGGACTGAGACTGAGGGCGCTGCGCCCCACCCTGGGGAGTGCGCGGCCGACTGCCAGTGGTGAACTCGCCACGACTCCCGCCACCACCGCCGGTGTTCCGGTCAACCCCGACATTGCGTCCACCATTTGCGACGGTGCTCACTCCGCCAACCCCGTCGGCAAAGGAGCCGACTCCGGCAAGCGGCGCCCGCGGCCGCGACCTCACCCCGTAAATCGGGTTGGACACAACACCGTGCGTGGGGGTGGGGAAGACGGTGATGTGCCGATACGGATAGTAGCCGAAGCCCCCGAACCGGTAGCCGTAGCCACCATAGCCGTAACCCGGGTAGCCGAAGCCGTACCAGGGGTCATAATAGGGATCGTAGTAATACGGCCGGCCAAACTGCGCCCCGATGCTGATGTTCAGCCCGGTGCGGGGATAGCCGTAACCGTACGACGAGCCGTAGTAGTAGGGGTCGTAGTATCCCCCCCCCCCAGTCACCACCACCGGCGCGGCCTCCTCGAAGCCGGGGCCATAGACCCGGTAGCCGAGCACGTCGTACTCGAACGGACCGTTGGAGGTGAACTGGCGCACGAACCACGACAACTCCGCCTCGGGGTCGTCACTCTGCAGCTTGAGCTCGTTGTAATCCCAGTGCGATCCGGTGGCGTAGCGGCGAAGGTCCATCGGCTCGCGGGAGAGGGCGGCGTAGATCAGGCCGGTGCCGCCGGCGTCATCGGCGAGGAAGGTCTCGCGATCGCCCCGGCCGCGCAGCTCGTAACGCTTGCCGCCCCTTACGTACGCATCGAGGTCGGGATCGAGCGGGAAGAGGACCCTTACCAGGCCGTCGGCGTCCACCCGGAAGACCACCAGGTAGCCGTCTTCGGAGGTCTCGACCTCGACCCTGACCCGGTCACCCGGCCGGTAATCTCCGCCATTGAGATGCAAGCGAACCGGTGCCCGCTCGGCATGGAGCGCCGAGGCAGTGACCAGGATCGGGTCGGCCGCCGGGATCGGGGCCGTCAGTGCAAGCAGCAGGGAGAGCATCGTTCACCTCCGGAACGGGCAGACAAGAGAATTCGCACTGCCTTTGTATCCAGTTCCGTGCCACGTCCAAGGTGTTGTCTGACAAGAGGTTGGGACGCTGCGGCCGGGGTAGGTGTCCCGTGATCGGGACGCTTCCGACCACAATGGAGCAGCGGCTCAGGCCCGCGAGGTTTCCCGGCCGCCGTGCCAGCGATGCCAGTACATCCGGAGCTCGCTGATCCTCTCGCCATTGGTCTCGGCGAAGATCGCCCCCCTGGCTTCGACCCATTCGCCGGACTTGCGACGGCGGAAGGTGAGCTTGAATTCGGTTGAGAACCACGGCCCCGCCACGAAAATCTCGCCGGTGGTGAAGGTGATCTCGGACTGCTGGTAGGGGATGTCGCTGGCCCAAGTGCGGATCGCCGCCCCGCTGATGGGGCTGCTGAAGGGGGTCTCCTGGAAGACCGCGTCGTCGGAAAAGACCGAGCAGAGCAGGTCGACCCGCGCCCGGCTCCACCCCTTGGCGAAGTTGTCGACCAGCTCCCGATAGCGGGTGCGCTGCTGGTCCGGCTGGGAGGTCTCGGGCTCGGTCATCCCCTAAAGCTACACCACCGGCGGTGGCTATCTTTGTCGGCAACCGCCACCGTGGAGACCCGCATGAATCCGCTCGACCGCGATGCCGTGATCCTGGCACTGCAAGCCAGCCTGGCCGACCTTTCCCGCCGGGTCGATGCCCTCCCCGCCGACACGCCCGAACTGACCCGACGCGAGGGCGGCTGGACAGCGTGCCAGATCATCGAGCATCTGGTCACGGTGGAGGAGGGAGTGCAGCGGTTGCTGGAGTCGCTCCCCAGCGCCCCGCCCTCGGGGAAGACCTCGCGCGACAAGGATTCGGTGATCGCCGGACTGGCGACCCTGCCGCAGCGGATCGTGACGCCGGCGCCGTTCGAGCCGACCGGCCGCTTCGCCAGCGCCGGTGAGGGAATGGCCGCGTTGCGGGAGGTGCGGGTCCGGACCATCACCCTCGCCGAAACCATCCCCGCACCGTGGGACACCCGTCACCATCACCACCCGATTCTGGGCGACCTCGACATCGGGCAGTGGCTGTTGCTGGTGGCCACTCACGGCGACCGGCACGCCCGGCAACTCGGCCATGGCTGACCGTCCCCCCCCCTGACAATCAGGGTGACGGCGGCTCCAGCCAGGTCTCGAAGAAGCCGGTGCCGCCGTCGCTGACCGGACTGCCGGCCACCCTCCCGCTGACGGTCCATCTTCCGCGCATCTGCAGGAACACCCGAGCCATTCCGGCCGCCTCCGAGCGCGATGCGGTGACATCCAGAATGGCTATTCCCACCCGCACGGTGTCGCTTCCCCGGAGCGCCATGATGGCGAGCGAATCGGGCGCGTCGACGCCGGGCGAGCCGGGTACTGCGCGGCTGCCGTGCCGCACCACTTCGGCGAAGCGATACACCTGGCGCACGCCGAGCGAATCGACCAGGGTGAGGAAGAACGGCGCGCGACCCGCCATCTCGCCGCGCGCTCCCGGGCCGCGCACGCCGCCGTAGAGCAGCGCATTGTCGCGGCCGTGTCCCATTCCCCACTCCCAGGTGACGTCGGACCAGGTGCCCCAGTTGTGATCGTGGTAGGCGGGTGCATCGGTCACCGTCGCACAGGCGCGCTGCGCGCAGAGTTCACCGGTGGCGGTCGCCACCAGTGCCGGAACCACGTAGCCGGAGCGGAAGCGGTCGTCGGCCAGTTCCACCGGCGGGAAGTATCTCCGCGGCGCGGGCACGATGTCGAGTGCGACCCGCACCCCGCCCTGGCGCACCTCCAGCCGGTAGCGCCCGTCGCGCTGCACCAGCGAGGCATCGCCCACGGTCAGGTCGGCGCGGCTGGTGTCGAAGTTCACCCGGTCGCGGGAGACGTTGGCGGTGAAGCGGTCGTGTCCGCCGTCGGGCCGCCGCCTGGTGACCAGCACCTGCCCCCCCCAGCGTTCGCCGAGAAGATCGCCACCGACCAGCAGGGTGATGTACCACCACTCGCGCTCGCTCACCACGACGTTGACGTAGTGCCACTCTCCCCAGGTGGTGTCGCGGCCGCGCGGCAAGTGGAAGCGGTCGAGCTCGTCGTAGAGCTGCTGCGGCGTCGGGGTGAGCCAGGCGCGGTCTGCATCGGTATCGGTCCAGTTCCCGGCCAGGATCTCGATCCCGGCACCCAGTGACGCCGCGGCTCCGGGAATCTCGCCCCCGCCCCGCACCGCCATGGTGGTGTCGGCGGTCCGCAGTATCAGCCGCTTTTCCTCGATCACCGGCGAAGCGGCGATGATCGTTGCAGCATGTCGCGGACCGGCCACCATCTGCCGGGAAACAAAGCGCGCCCGGTCGATGCCGTGGAACAGGCCGGTGACGGCCCCGGTGCGGAGCCCCTCCAGGTCGAGCCCTTCGGGAATGGCGACGAGATCCCCCCCCCCGACCAGCGCCACGTCACGCGATTGCTCGAGCATCGCCTCGCCGACCGAGAGCAGCACGATCATCACCGCGACGCCGAGTCCGTACCCGATCAGCAGCGTGGCGGCGCGCCCGGGGCGCACCAGGAGGTGCCGCAGCGCCAGGAGTCCGATCATTCCGTCACGATCCTGCCGTCCTGCATCCGCACCACCCGGCCCGCCTCGGCGGCCAGGCGGTCGTCGTGCGTCACCACCACCAGCGTGGTGCCGTCGGCGTGCAGTCGGCGGAAGAGAGCCAGGATTTCGCCACCGGTGGTGGCGTCGAGTTCACCGGTAGGTTCGTCGGCCAGGATCAGTGCCGGCTCATTGGCCAGCGCCCTGGCGATCGCCACCCGCTGCATCTCCCCACCCGAGAGCTGGGTAACCCGGTGCGTCGTCCGCCCGGCGAGGCCGACATAGTCGAGCAGTTCGTCCGCCCGGGCGCGTCGTTCCTGCCGCCCGAGACCGAGCTCGGCCATCGGGAGTTCGACGTTTTCCCGCGCGGTGAGCACCGGCAGCAAGTGAAACCGCTGGAAGACAAAACCGATCCGTTCGAGACGGAGCCGGGTGAGGGCGCGATCGGCCAGGCCAGCTGTGGCGGTACCCATCAGCTCCACGCTGCCGGATGTTGGCAGGTCGAGGCCGCCGAGCAGGGTGAGCAGGGTGGACTTGCCCGACCCCGACGGCCCCACGATGGCGCAGTAATCGCCCTCGGCCACGGTGAGCGATACGCCTCGCAATGCGGTGACCCGGCGCTCGTTGAGCGGGAACTCCTTGACGAGATCGCGGGCGACCAGGACGTCGGTCATGTGGCCTCTTGGCGCAGGGTGTGGGCAATCGGGGCACGCGCCGCCTGCCAGGCAGGCCAGAGCCCGTCGAGCAAGCCGGTCAGTGCCAGCGTGAGAGCGGCGAGGGCGAGCGGCCGCGGCGCCGCCACGAAGAACGACACTGATGCGGGCAGCCCCGGGAAGGCGGTGAGGATCGTGTCGAGCCAGCGCGCGGTGATGAGCCCCAGCACGAGGCCGAGCATCCCCCCCCCTACAGTCAGCACGGCACCCTGGGCGAGCACCTGGAGCAGGATGGTGCGGCGAGCCACGCCGAGGGCACGCAGTGTGGCGATCTCGGGGAGGCGCTCGTGCACGGTGATTGTGAGCAGGGTGCCCACCAGCAGCACTGTCACCACCAGTGCGATGGCGCCGAGTATCAGCGAGAGCTGGCGGAAGTAGGTGAGCCGCAGGCGGAACTGGACCACCAGATCGTCCACGCTGCTGATCCCCACGGCGGGCCACTCGCGCTGCAGGCGGGCGGCGACAGTGGCCGGTGGTGGGCCGTCGGCAACGCGCACCATCAACACCGAGGCGCGGTCCCGGAAGGCGGGACCGGCCAGCCAACGGGCGACGTCGAGCGTGAGCGCCACCGATGGTTGGTCACGCGCATCGTAGAGGAAGCGCACCACGCCACGCACCACCAGTGACCGCTCGGCACCCGGGGCGGCGGTCTGGGGATCGAGTCGCCCGAAAAATCTGAGGGTGTCGCCCACCGACGCGCCGAGCTGAGTTGCGGCCGGCAGTCCCAGGACAACTCCGTTGCTGTCGCCGGGAGTGATGTCTCTGCCCGACTCCAGGACGTAGATCCCCTGCGCCTCGGGCTGCACGCCGTAGCCGACCAATGACACCGCCGTGCCGTCAGCAGACTTGGCCTGCACCGCCAAGCCAAGTATCGCGCCGGCGTCGACCACCTCGGGATCGGCGCGAAGGCCGCTGACCAGCGCCGTCACATCGCCCACGGTTGCCTCGGTATCGAACGGCAAGGTGCCCGACGGACTGACCCGCAACTGGTAGCCGCGACTGAGCAGGAGGCGTTCGAAGGAGCGTTCAATCCCGCCGCTCAACATCATCATGTCGAGCAGCAACGCCGCCGACACTCCGACGCCCAGCAGCGCGAGGAGGGTGCGGCCACGATGTCTGAACAGATCACGCCAGGCCCAGCTCCAGGTCATCCGGCGCGCCCCCATAGTGCCAGCGGCGACTGTCGCACCAGACGCCAGGCCGCGATCGCCCCGGTCGCAATACCGAGCAGCAGCGACAACCCGACCGCCCAGAGTACCGTCTCAACGCTGAGCAGCGAGAATAGCAGTGTGGTGTCGAAGAGGCGGCGATAGTGCCAATTGACCACCGCGCTGGCACCGGCGGCCAGCACTGCACCGACCACCGACCCGACGCTGGCGATCACCGTCGCCTCGAGGATCAGCGCCGCCGCCACGGTGCGCCGGGAGATGCCGGTGAAGCGCAGCATCGCGACGTCGAGCTTCCGCGCTTCGATCTTGAGCAGCATCAGGCAGAGGAGGAAGATTGCCGAGGCGAGAATGGAGATGATGGCGATCGCACGATGAAAGCGCGACACCACCAGAAAGGTGGTCGACGACTCGGCCGCCACCTCGGCCGTGGGGATGAGATCGTAGCCGAAGGCGGTGCGCTCAAGTTGGTCGGCCGCGACGCGCGGATCGACCCCCGGCATCACCGCCAGTCCGATCCGGTCCACCCGGTCCGGCGTCCCCAGCAACTCGGCCGCGTCCGGCAGGTGGAGGCGGATCCGGTAGTCCTGGCGCATGATGGTGGCGGGATCGGCGCGCGGTTCGTAGATCGCCTCGACGCGGGCGGTGCGCCCGACTCCGTCCACCTCGCGGGCCACGGTCAGGCTGTCACCCACGTCGAGCCGCAGCTGCTCGGCGAGTCGGCGTTCCAGCGCCACCCCGATCGGCTCCTGGGCCAGCAGGGTGACGGGCAAGAGGAGCAGGGCGAGCAGCAGTCGGTGCACGCCCGCAATCTAGCCGGGGATGGCGGTGGCGATCATGAGAAGGCCACCGCGATGATTGCAGCTACCGGGAGAACCCCGGCTCCACCCGGAAGCGGACCACCTGCGGCAGACCATCCTCGTCGGTGGCAAGTGCCCAGACCAGGTCGCCATCGGCGTCGATGAACCGGGTGTTTTTCGGGAAGGCGACCCGTCCGAGAAATTCGCCCGAGGTCGTGAACACTTCATGGACCTGGGCCATCCGGTGACGCTGCACCGGCATCGATTCCAGACCTCGGGGGGGGGGAGGCAGTTCGGCGTCCGGAATCCGTTCCGACGGCACCGCGACCTGGGTCCAGATCCGGCCGTCGCGTGCCACCTGAATGCCGAACACCGGGGCCTTGGTGGTCGGCAGCGGCGGGCCGTTCCAGGTCCAATCGGGCTGATTGTTGCGCATCGCCCAGGTGATGAACTCCTCTTCCAACGCCAGCTCTTCCGGATCAACCGGCACCGGAGACGACCGGCGGCGGATTGCCAGAGGTTGGCTGCCGGGCAAGGTCATCTGGAGATCGTAGTTGCCGCCGTGGGCTGCCACGAAACCGCCGTCGGGATGCCAAGCCCACTGCATCCGGGGGCCATACTTCGGGGGTCTGCTGGCCCGACCTCCCTCCGTTTGCGCCACATACGACACCACCGGCACTCCGAGGTCGGGTGGCACCAGCGAATCACCGAAGGCACCACCCGGACGCAGCCGCACCAGACCCAGCCGTCCGAGAATATCGCTGTCGGTCGGGTCGGTGACCGGTTGCCGCAAATAGATCGCGCCGCTCCGGTCGGTGGTGACGCCGTCGTTGGTCGAGAACCTGGCAGTGACCGGCCAACTCTCCACAAAGGCACCAGTGCTGTCGAAGAAGGTGATGCGGGAGTTGCCGCCATCCCATATGGCAAGTCCGCCACCGGGGCGTGTTACCATCCCGTTGTTGGACCGGAACTCGCCAGGCCCGGCACCTTCCCGGCCGATCCGCTGGATCAATGCGCCGGTCGAGTCGAAGCGAAGGATGGTCTTGGCGTCCTGATCAAAAGCCCAGATCTGCCCGGCAGCATCAACGTCGAACTCGTAGACGGTGGTGAAGAGCGAGACGTCGTCCGCGCCGGGGGCGATGCGCATTTCCGCGACCAGTTGCCGGACTGCCGAGTCGGGCACGTCGCCGGTGATCGTCACCACGTTGGTATCGCCTGCGGTCTCGCGGCTGACGGTGACATCACCTGCGCGCCCCGAATCCGGGCCGCCGCACGCGAGCAGACTCCACCCCGCAAACGCGAGCATCAGACGTTGACGCATGGAAACTCCGTGACAGAGGGCGGGAACAGCTTCAGCGGCGGAGGGTCCGCCACGCCGAGATGAGCGGATCAAGTATTCGCTCGGTCATTCCCCAGAGCAACCCCTCGTCGAGATGGTAGCCGTGCACCTCGCGCGGGGCGCCCCGGACCTCGATGGTGGTGGAGCGATAGCTGTCCGGCACGATCAGGCGATCCAGTTCGACCCAACCGACCGCGGCGACCTCGTTGCTGACCTGCGGAATGGTGCGGTCGTCCACCTCGAAGACGAACGGCCGCACCAGGATCGGCGGCAGCACCGGAATGACCGGTGCGAGGTCGTCGAGGGTGGCGCGATGTGCTGCTCGCGAAACCTCGAGGCCAACTTCCTCGTGGGTCTCCCGAAGCGCGGTCGCCAGCAGGTCGGCATCGCCCACTTCGTGTCGACCGCCCGGCAGCGCGAGTTGACCGGACCACGGATCGCCGACCCGCTCGGCCCGCCGGATCAGCAGCAGGCGCACCGGATCGGGAGCGAGCAACACCGCGACTCCCGCCTGCGGGCGAGCGGGATCATCGACCTGTTGGGCAGGCCGTTGCGCCAGCCGAGCGAGCAACGACGCGAGTTCACTCAATGCGAACAGCCGCCACCGCAGCAACCGCCGCCGGGAGGCGGACCGAACTTGTTGAGGTCGGGAAGAGTTCCACCCCGATCGCCGCGAGCCGGACGGGCCGGCATCGCCAACAGCCGATCGGCAGTGGTGGTGCCGCAATCGGGACAGGACACCACGTCATCTCCCCGGACCAGGCGCTCGAAGACCCGGCCACAGGCAATGCAGCGAAAATCGTAGAGAGGCATGGCTACTCCAAGTGACGCGACAGGAAGCGCGCGGTTTCGTCGAACACCGAGGCGACATGCGGGGTGGGACCGCCCCACGGATGGGTGGCCCCGAAGGTGTGCTCGGCGTCATCCACAAAATGACTCTGGTGCCCCGCTCCCGCCACCGCCGCCAGCTCCTCGGCCTCTGCAAAGGGGACGGTGCTGTCGGCCCGGCCATGGACCTGCAACCACGGTCGCGACAGCGCGGCGGCCGCGGCGGCGATGTCGAGACGACCGTGCTCGTGGGCGAGACAGTCGGTCACGATGTCGTACCGCAACGGCATCCTGATCCGGAGCCGCTGGTGCAGGATATCGATCTGACCGGCCTCCCGCCAAGCCGCGAGTTCGGCATCGCTGTGACGCCGGACCCGGCCGATCGCGGCCCAGGTCACCACCGCGCGGATCTCCGGATTTTCCCTCGCGAGGCAGAGTGCCACCCCCCCCCCACGCGAGTGGCCCACCACGCCGATGCTGCTCGGCACGGCCGTGGCGAGATCGCCGCCCTGCAGAGCGCGAAGTACTACACCCAGGTCATCAAGTTCCTTGGAGTAGGTGTTCACTGCGAAGCGCTCCAGCCGGGTGAAGTCGCCGGCTGCGTCAACCCCCGAACCGCTGATGCTGGCGGTCACGGCCACGAAGCCGGCCCGGGCCAGCTGCTCGGCGAACACCGGCAGGAAGGCGTAGTCCTTGAAGCCCTTGAAGCCGTGGATCAGCAGCACCGCCGGTTGCGGATGATCGCGCGAGGCGGCACGGACGTCGACGAGGATTTCGCCGATGGCGCCAGGGAGGGAATGGTGGGTGAGGGTCGGAGTGGCCATGGGGGGAATTTAAGTAGGAGGTCGTAGGTCGTAGGTCATAGGTCGTAGGAGCAAGGTAAAACGTGAAACGTGAAAGGGGTCGCAGGCCCACCGTTCCACCTTTTGTGACCTACGACCTACGACCTACGACCTATGACCTATGACCTACGACCTATGACCTATGACCTACGACCTATGACCTACGACCTATGACCTACGACCTACGACCTACGACCTCCTATGACCTACGACCCCCTACCCCACCGCCCCCTCCACCAACGCCAACTCACCCCGCGTGGCATCCAGCTCCGCCATCACCCCGATCGGCAGTGTCCACTGATCATCGATGTGGCCGAAGGGGAAACCGGCTGCGACCGGAATCTTGAGCGGCCCGAAATAGGTGTGAAGGATCTCGTCGAGGCCGAGTCCGCCGTCGTCGGTTGACCGTGTGAGGTCGGTGAAGCGCCCGATGGCGACTCCTGCGAGTCCCTCCAGCTTGCCTGCCAGGCGGAGGTGAGCGAGCATCCTGTCGATGCGGTAGACATCCTCGCTCACATCTTCGAGGAAGAGAATCGCTCCCTTCAGGTCGGGGAAGAACGGGGTGCCGACCAGCGACTGCACCAGGGTGAGATTCCCGCCGATCAACGGCCCCCGGGCGACGCCCGGAGTGATGGTGATGATGCGCCCGGCGGTCGGGACCAGTTCGTCGGGCTTGGGGGCTGGGCGGCCGAGCGGCCCGGCGGGACTGATCGAGGTGAGCACGCGATCGAAGTGGTAGCGCTGGAAGTTGCCCATCGAGGCGCGGGCGATCGGGCCATGGAAGGCGACCACGCCGGTGCGCTGCCAGAGGGCAAGCAGCAGCACGGTGATGTCGGAGTAACCGATCACCGGCTTGGGATGGCGAGCGAATCCTGCAAAATCGACATCACTGATTATCCGGTTCATCCCGTTGCCGCCCCTGAGACACCAGACGGCATCGAATTCGGCGCCGGTGAGGGCGGCGTTGAGGTCGGCCAGCCGCTCGCTGTCGCGGCCCGCGAGATAGCCGTAGGCGTTGCCGGCATTCGGCATAACCACCCCGTGGTACCCCAGCGCCGCGCAAAGCTCCAGGCCCCGGGTTCGATCATCACGTTCCAAAAGGGGACCGGAAGGTGCGACGAGCGCCACGCGGGCTCCGGGCTGGAGGCGGGGTGGGAGGATCGGCTTGGGCGACATGGCGGCTCCGGTTACGATTGAGGTACTTCAGCAAGGACTTCTCAGCGTGGCTTCATCCCATTCCACACAGTTGGCAGCGGCCCGGGCGATCACGGACAACCGTGATCAGATGGTCGCCGAATGGGCCGAGTGGCTGGCGACTCGTGCCGGTTCGGCCGGGTTTTCGCCCCAACTGCTGGAGCGACAGCTCCGCCTGGTGGCCGATGGGCTGATCGAAATGCTAGGGCCGTTGCGCCGGGAAGCCAAGCCGGTCTGGGAAGAACTGATGGAACACTACGGCCGGACTGCGGCGACCCGGGGGCTGGCGGCTGGCGAAGTGGTCGAGGAAATCCAGCGACTCAGACTGCTGCTGATCAAGTTCATAGGCGCCTTCGTGGCCGCGATGCGCCCCCGCCGTGCCGTGGCGGTGTTCGTGCGCCTGAACAACATCATCGATCATGGCATCGCGGCCGCGGTGGTCGGCTATACCGATGCTCTGGTCGCCTCGCTGATGATGACTGACCGGCAGACGCTGTCGCTGACGGAGGCCTCCGGCGACGATCTCGATCGACAATTCGAGGAGATGGAATCCAAACTGCGGACTGTTGCTGTCCGGCGGTGAGGCGATTCCGTGAGTGAATTTGCGTCACTGGCAGGGCTGGCCTGGGGACTGCCCCTGGTCAGCATTGTCAAGCTGGCCCGGCGCGAACCCGACGTGGCCAAAGTTCCTCCCCGAAGCGGCATTCCCGTTTCGGTGATCATCCCTGCCCGCAACGAATCGGCGACCATCGAGACGGTGATCCGCTCGATCCTCGCCTCGACCTACGACGCATTCGAGCTGATCGTGGTCGATGACGGCTCCACCGACGACACCGCTCAACTGGTCGCGGCGCTTGCGGCGGAGGACTCGCGTTTGACTCTGGTTCGGGGCGCCCCGCTGCCACCGGAGTGGTGCGGCAAGCCGTGGGCGTGCTTTCAGGGAGCCAAGGTTGCGAGCGGTGAGTATCTGGTCTTTACCGATGCCGACACCACCCACGCCCCGTCACTGCTGGGACACGCGGTGGGGGCGATGTGCAGTGAAGCCGCCGCGCTGCTGACGCTGACGACCCAGCAGACCTGCCTGACTTTCTGGGAGCGGATCGTCATGCCCCAGATCTGGGTGGTGCTGGGACTGCGCTATCCGCCCAGCCGAGTGAACACGGCCACCCGCCCGGACCAGTTGGTGGCCAACGGACAGTTTCTCATGTTCAATCGCGCCGCCTACGATGCCGTCGGCGGACACGCCGCGGTGCAGCACGAGGTGGTCGAGGACCTGGCTCTCGCCCAGGCATTTCTGAGGGGGGGGCATCGCGTTCACCTGATGTTCGGTGAGACGATGATCAGCACCCGCATGTATCGCTCGCTCGGCGAGCTGGTCGAGGGTTGGTCGAAGAATCTCTACCTCGGTGCCCGCCAGTCGGCGCCGGACCACCCGGTGACGCGCGCGCTCGCACCTCTCCTGCTGGCCGGCTTTTTCTCCTTCTGGCTGCTTCCCTTCCTGCTGCTCGGGACCGGCGTGGCGGTTGGTGCAGCCAAGGTGGCAATCGGTCTCTCGCTGCTGTTCTGGGCGCTGGTGTCGTTCGGGATGCGGATTCCACCATGGTTGGCAATTGCATACCCGCTCGGCGCGTTGATGGCGCTGATGATCGTGGCGCGCTCCACGCTGCGCGGAGGTCGTCACGTGGCCTGGCGCGGACGGGTCTACCAAGTCACTTCCTGAACCGTTCGGCCGGATGCCCGCACTGCCGGGATCAGTCGTGCCGTGAAATGCGCCACTCACGCGAAGCCGCCGCGGCGATGCTGGCCTCATGCCACTCGCCGCGACCACCGCCACCGCCGAAGCCCATGCTCGCCTGATTCATCGCCTCGGCGGTGAGGCGTGGGTGGTCCCTGTCCCCGCGTCGGCCCCCAACCCGGCGCTCGAGGTGGGTCGGCTCGGCGCCCTGCCCTGCTGGAGTATCGAGGCGTCGGTACGCGATGCCTCCGAGACGGCCCGAATGCTGGCGCGTCGAGGTCAGCTCGGCCTCCTCGCTGCCGATGACCCTGCCAGAGGGGTGCGTGCCCTGGTGGTCACCATCGCCCCGATCCGGGTGCTGGTTGCCGCCATTGCCGACGATCACGCACTGGGCATCCGGCGACTGGCAGCGCTCCGGCTCGATGAGCAGCCGCTGCTCGCCGCTGCGGCGCGGGCCGCCGACGCGCTCGACGCCGACGCGGCCGGTCGGCGGGCCTTTGCGCTGCTGCATCCGGCGCTGGCGCGAATCGTTGCGGCGCTGCCCGGACGGATTCCAGTGGCGGAGCGTCATGCGTGGGCCCTGCTCCAGGCGACTCGCCTGCTCTTCCTCCGCTTTGTCGAGGCGGAAGGTTGGCTGGATGGCCGCAGTGATTTCCTGCGGCAGGCAGTTGACGAGGTGCTGGCGGGCCGACGCGACCCCGGGCGGCACCTGCTGCAGCCGCTCTTTTTCGGCACCCTCAACCGGCGACCGGCGGCGCGTTCGCGACTGGCGCGATCGTTCGGAGTGATCCCGTTTCTCAACGGCGGCCTGTTCGAGCCGCACCCGATCGAGCGCGGTCGTCGATGGCAGCTGCCACGCGAGGAGTGGGCACATCTCTTCACGCTGATAGTCGACAACATCGAGGTGACGCTCGACCCCGAGAGTCTCGACGGTCGAGTGACGCCGGAGCTCTTGGGACGGGTGTTCGAGGGAGTGATGGATCCGGTGGATCGCCGCGACAGCGGGGCGTTCTACACTCCCCCTGATCTGGTGCGGGCCGTGGTCCGGGAGGCGCTGGCTTGTCATCTCGCTCCCCGATTGGGTCAGAGCGAGAGCACCCTGGCCGATGCCCTCGACGATCCCGATCCCGACCTCAAACGAATACTGCTCGACCTGCGGGTACTCGATCCGGCGGTGGGATCGGGAGCGTTCCTGGTCGGGGCGCTCGACCTTTTGCACGGGCCGGGCAGCCGGGATCCCCGCCGGGTCCGCCATCTCGTCACTCGACGGCTGCATGGCATCGACCGGCACCCCGGAGCGGTAAGACTGACGGAACTGCGTCTCTGGCTCGAGGCGTTGCGGGCGATGCGCGGTCGACGTCCCGGAGCGGTGGCACCACTGCCGAATCTCGATGCCAGCATCCGGGCCGGCGATTCTCTGCTCGATCCGCTGCACGGCTATCCCCTCGCCCCTCGTGCCGGGCTGGCTCTGGCAACTTGTCGCCGCGCTGTGGTGACCAGTCACGGCAGTGCCAAGCGGTCGGCTTGGCGGGCACTCTGCGAAGCCGAGCGCCGCACTCTGCTGGCCGCCCTCGATGAGCGCGATTCGGTGCTGGAGTTTCAACGCCGGGAGCTGGTGGCGAGTCAGGAGACCGAAACCCTGTTCGGTGAGCGGACCTCCCCCCCCCTGACAATCAGGCGGCAACTCGCCAGACTGGCCGCGGCGCACGCTGCCGTCCGGCGGGAGCGGCGCGCCCTGGCGTCGGGAACCGCGGCCGCCCCGTTTGCCCTGGAGGCCGCCTATGCTCCGGTTCTGGCGTTGCACGGTGGTTTTGATCTGGTGGTGGGCAACCCTCCCTGGGTTCGCGCGGAGCGACTCGACGCCGCGACCCGCGCGGCGCTCGGAGCACGCTACCGATGGTGGCGCGGCAGCGGTCCGGGATTCCGTCATCTCCCCGACTTGGCGGTGGCATTCCTGGAGCGCGGCATGGAGGTGCTCTCCCCCAACGGGACCATGGCCTGCCTGGTCCCCAACAAGTTGCTCACCGCCGACTATGCCCGGGCAGCCCGCCAGGCGATTGCCCGGGATCACACCGTGCACTGCGTGGCAGATCTGGGCGACGATCCCCGGGCCGGCTTCGAGGCAACCACCTACCCGATGCTGCTGATCGCCTCGCGTACCGGTGCCTCGCCCGGACACCGGGTCCGCTGCGGAATGACCAGCGACTCCGCGACGATTCCGCAATCGACCTGGCAGGAAGCGCCGTCGTGGTCGGTCGCCGATCCGCTGGTGCAAACGCTGGCCCGGCGACTGGCTCGCCAATTTCCACCGCTCGGCTCGACCCATTCGCCGCATCTCGGAGTGAAGACCGGAGCCAACGCGGTGTTCCTGAATCCGCCCGATTCATTGCAGGAATACACCAGAGGCGCGGTGCGCGGCCGCGACATCCGGGCGGACAGTGTTGCGACCGCCAACCGGCTGTTGTGGCCGGCCGACCGGCGCGGGCGGCCTTGGCAGGTCATCCCCCCCCCACTCGAACGCTACCTGACGCCCCATCGCGCCCGGCTCGAGGCCCGCAGCGACAGCGTCGATCACCGCTGGTGGCGGCTGTTCCGCACCGAACCGGCCACCGCGGACCACCGGGTGGTGTGGCCCGATCTGGCGCGCGATCTCCTGGCCACCGCCAATGTTCCGGCCGACGCGGTGCCGCTCAACAGTTGCTACGTGATCGTGGCCGGAACAGACCGGGATGCCCGTTTGCTCGCGTCCTGGCTCCGCACTCCGTGGATCAGGGCGCTCGCACGACTCGGCTCGGAGGAAGCATCGGGCGGACATCGCCGCTTCGGTGCCCGGACCGTTGCCACCATCCCGTTGCCGACCGAGGTGCTCGGCGGAGAGTGGCTGACCGCCGCTGATCAGGATGATGCAGCGGCCGACCTGCTGGCACTGACCCGCGACGAGAAACGGGCGCTGGGTGAGCTGGCCCCGTCTCGCAGCTGAATCGTTGCGGCCCAGGTCCGGGCCGCCGGCACCCCGTGTAGCCGAGAGCGGCTGCGCGGTGATCTCGCTGCGCAGCGCCTCGGCGGCCGCCTGGGAGCCCGCCGTCTCGACCCTCCCCCCCCCACCTTGGCTGCGCATGCATCAGCAGCTTCCCTGGCGTCGCGCGGCGGCCGCACTGGAGGGATACGGCGGGGCGATCATCGCCGAGCCGGTGGGAGCAGGCAAGACCTGGATAGCCCTTGCAGTCGCGGCCACGCTCGGTGGCCGGGCCGTGGTGGTCGCGCCGGCGGTACTGCTGCCGCAGTGGCAACGCGCCGCGGCATCCATCGCTCGCCGGATGCAGTGGCACTCGCTGGAGCGTTGCAGCCGGGGTATCCCCCCCCCAAGCGACGCCGATCTGGTGATCATCGATGAGGCGCACCGTCTCCGTCATCCAGGCAGCAAGCGCACCGCAACGGTGGCCCGATCGTTGATCGGGCGGCGCACCCTGCTGCTCACCGCCACCCCGATAGTCAACCGGCTGGACGATCTGGCGACTCTGTTGCGGCTCTTCGCTGCCGATGGAGCGCTGGCGCTCGACGGGATTGCCCGGATCAGCGAACTCACCGGGTGGAAGGCGCCGCATCCGGCGTTGCGTCGGCTGGTGATCCGGACCCGACCGATGGCGCCCGCCATCCCGGTGCGACGCACGCGCTTTGCCGAGGGCGAAAAGGAACTGCTCCGGGCGGAGCAGGCGAGCAAGGTCATCGGGAGATTGCGCTTTACCCCGGATCGCAGCACCAGACGGTTGCTCCAGGGAGTCATGGCCGATGCCGCCGCATCCAGCGACGCCGCGTGGCGCGACGCGCTGCAACGATACCGGCGGTTGCTCGTGCAGTCGTCCGAATCCGGTCAGTCGAGTCGCGCTCTGCTGCGCCAGTTTGCCGGGGCGGAGTTTGATCAGGGGGTGTTCTGGTCGATGGTCGCGCCACCGGAGGAGGAAGGTTCCCCCACCCTGCCGCTGGATGATTTGCCGACCATCGATGCCGCCCTGCAGCATCCCGGCAACGATCGCGCCTGGCTGGCCACTCTCGATCAGGCGCTCACCGGTGACGAGATCACTGTGATCTTCTGTCGCCATCGCGTTACCGCCCGCCTGGTGCACCAGCATCTCGGCGAGGCCACTGCCTGGGTATCAGGCGCTGGAGCGGGGATCGGTCCGCATCAGCTGCCGCGTCAACTGGTGCTGGAGGCCTTCGGTCCCGAGCGGGCGCACTGGCGGCACCGGCGCACGGTTCCCCGGCTGCTGGTGGCGACCGACGTGGCGGCCGAAGGGCTCGACCTTCAGGCGGCCGGGCGGATCATTCACCTCGACATCCCCTGGACCGCAATGCGACGCGACCAGCGTGACGGCCGACTGCGCAGACCCGGACAACAAGCCGCCACCATCGAGATCATCGAGCGCCATCCGGCCGCTCCGCTGGAACGGATCCTCGCGCTGGCGGCCCGCGTTTCCCGGAAGGAGCGGCTCGCCGCGCACTGGCTTGAGGCACTGGAGGAGACGGTCGATCACCGTCCATCGATCGTTGACGAAACGGACCTCCCCCCCCCAGATGCAGTGGCACTGGTCAGACTGGATCAGGGCGCCCGACAGGGAGCGATGCTGCTGACCATCAACGGCTCGACCGCCGAAGTGGTGGCACCGGACCGGGTGACGACACTGCTTCGGCATGTCGGCATCGATTCAGCAACGGAGTTCGGTGCCCCGAATGTGGATCTGGAGCGCGCGCTGTTGCGGGCCGCCATCCGGGTGGCCACGGCACAGTCGCCCCTTCGCGCCCTGGTGTGGCGAATCCAGCACCTGGCCCGCCGGGCGGCGCGTCAGCGCGACTTCGACAGCATGAGCGCGCTCGACCGGCTGCTCGGTCACGCCGTGACCGGTGGTCCCCTCGGCGTCCAGCGGGCATTGGAAGCGCTGGCGATTGCCCCCGATGCGGCGCTCTGCTCCAACCGGCTGCCGACTCTGCCGCCACCGGCACGCCTCGCGGTCCGGGTGGTGGCCCACCTGCCGTTGCCTGCAGCGCCTCAGTCGCTACGTTGCACTGATGACAACCTTCCAGACCGTGTTGTTCGACCTCGACGGGACGCTGATCGATTCCGTCGACCTGATCGTGGACAGCTACCTGCACACCTTTCGGGCGCACCAACTCCCGGAAATTCCTCGTGCGCAGATCATTGCCGGGATCGGCACGCCACTGCGCTCGGTCTTCCGGGGTCTCGGTGCGAGTGACGCCGACATCACCGCCTGGACGGCGACCTATCGCGCCTTCAACCTGGCCCACCACGACGAGCGGGTGCGCGCCTTTCCGGGCGCCGTCGAGATGGTCCGGCAGATAGCGGCCACCGGTCATCGGCTCGGTTTGGTGACCAGCAAGAACCGGCAGGGCGCCATGCGCGGTCTGGCGTTGGTCGGGCTCGGCGATGTCATGGAGGTGATCGTCGGCGCCGACGATGTCGAGCGACCCAAGCCGCACCCCGAGCCGGTCGAACGGGCCCTCGCATCGCTGGGGATGCCGACTGCCGGCGCGGTGTTCATCGGCGACTCGACCCACGACATCCACAGCGGCCAGGGTGCCGGGGTGGCCACGATCGGAGTCACCTGGGGGCCGTTCTCGCGTCGCGACCTCGAGACGGCAGCCCCCACTCACTACTGTGATTCTCCCGCCGAGTTGCTGGCGGTACTGGGGCTGTGAGCGGGTTGGCGGCAGCGATCCGCGAACTCAGGAGCCCGTCAACGCCTTGAGCCGGCGGGCAATCATCTGCTGTGCGGCGGCGTTCGATACCGCGATGAAGATGGTGTCGTCGCCGGCGATGGTGCCGACAATCTCGGGCCAGGCGAGCAGGTCGAGGGCGTTGCCGACGCGCTGCGCCTCGCCGGGCGGGGTGTGCAGGACCAGGAGAGCATCGCCCGCAGTATCGACGGTGAGCAGCGACTCGGCCAGGCGACGCTCGTTGGGATCGGTGATCTCCACCATTCGGGCAGCGACCGGACGAGCGTAGATCCCGTCCACCTTGACCAGGCCGAGTTGTGAGATGTCGCGACTGACCGAGCTCTGGGTCACCTCCCACCCTTCCTGCGCTAGGGCGTCGGCCAGCTCCTCCTGCGTCCGCATCGAGCGGGTCGCGACCACTTCGAGGATCTTGAGCTGGCGCTTCTTCCGGTCTAGACTCATCGCGCCTTCCGTTCCCCTGCCAGGCGCAGCATGGCACGCTCGTGCCGCGCCCGTTCCCGCGTGTTCCAGCGAGTCAGCTCGCGTTGCCTGGAGCGAAGCCGGGGCAAACCGACGTTGCCCATCCCGCCGCTGCTGCCGCGGGACTGCAGCACCTCGGTGGCGCTCGGCACCGGCGGCGCCTCGCCCCGCTTGACTGACGCGGCGACCTCACGATAGGCGCGCCGGAACGGAACCCCGCCCCGCACCCGCCGCATCGCCTCGTCGGTGGCGTACACCTCGGGCGAGAGTGCCGCGTGCGCCCGCTTGGCATCGACGCCCAGCCGGGGGATCGCCGTCAACAGCATCGCCAGCATTTCGCGGGTGCGATCTACTCCACGAAAGAGCGGTGCCTTGAAGAGTTGAAAGTCACGGTGATAGCCGCCCGGCAGCCCACCCTTGAGGGCCATGATGGTGGCGAGGTCACCGCTCAGCGCGGCGGCGCGCGCACGCGTCAACTCGAAGAGGTCGGGATTCCGTTTTTGCGGCATGATGCTGGAGCCGGTTGACAGCTCGTCGGGGAGGACGAGCCAGCCGAATTCGTCGCTGGTGTAGAGGATCACATCGGCCGATAGCTTGGCACAGGCGTGGGCCGCCTCGGTACACCAGAAGAGGGTGGCCGCCTCGACCTGGCCGCGCGCTGCCTGCACGGCGGTCACCACCTGGTCGATCCCGGCAAAGCCCAGCGCCCGGGCAGCGCGCTCGCGGTCGAGCGGCAGCGGCACGCCATAACCGGCGGCACTGCCGAGCGGGCAGCGATCGAGCCGGGGCCAGATCCCGTGCACGGCCTGGGCGGCGTCGAGCAGCAGTTCGGCGTAACCGGCACTCCACAGCGCCGCCGATGACGGCATGGCAATCCGCTGATGGGTGTAGCCGGGCCAGAGCACCCGGCGATGCCTGGCGGCAAAGCCGAGCAGTTCACCCGCCAGCGCAGTCATCCCGGCGTGGAGAGTGAGCACGGCGTCCTTGAGGTAGAGTCGCACATCGGTGGTGACCTGATCGTTGCGGGAGCGGCCGGCGTGGAGTCGCTCGCCGGCATCGCCGAACCGCTTGGTGAGCCATCCCTCCACCGCGCTGTGCGCGTCCTCGTGGCCCGGCTCGATCATCAGCTCGCCCTGAGCCTGTGCCCGCAGCGCGGCACGCAGGGCGCGACGCAGCGCTGCGTGCTCCCGGACGGAGAGAATCCCCCCCCCACGAAGCGCCTCGATATGTCCGAGCGAGCCGAGGATGTCCCAGCGCAGCAGCCGGGAATCTGTTTCCCGGTCATCGCCGACGGTGTATGCCAGCATCTGGAGATCGGGCGACGTGCCGGATGACCAGAGGGTCTCGGGCGTGCTCATGCGAGGTATCTCCCTGCCACGTTGGCGTAGAACGCCCGCGCGGCGGTGACTTCCGACAGGTTGACTGATTCATCGGGGGTGTGCGACCGTCGCGAGGTGCCGGGTCCGACCTTGATCCCGTCGAGATGCCTGAGAAAGCACCAGTCGCTGCAGGTGGGCGAGCCGTAACACTCCGCGGTCGGCGCCGCTGCCTGCGCCGCCTTCAAGAGACGTGAATCGGCTGGCGTCTCGCAGGGCACCAACCGCGTCGAGGTCACCACCACTTGGCAATCGAGACGCTCCCGCAGGGCGGCGGCGAGTTCGTCGTGGGTCCAGGCCGGCGTCGAGCGGATGTCGAGCACTGCCCGAGCCGACGGCGGTGTCACGTTGCGCGACACCCCGGCCTCGAGCATGGTCGGGGTGACGGTGGTGGCGCCGAGCACCGGATGGACCCGCTCGGCCACGATGTCGTCGAGCTTGAGGATTTCCCGGGCCAGGGCGGTGATCGCGTTGTGGAACTCGCCGTCGCTGGCGGCGTAACCGGCATGCCGCTGATCACCGCGCGCGACCAGATCCACCATCATCAATCCGCGCTGCGCCACGGCAAGTTGCAGGTTGGTCGGTTCGCCGATGAGGACCGCGTCGAGTCGGCCGGCCAGAGGCACCGCCTCGGGCATGGTCGCCTCGCGGGTTTCCTCGCCGTATGCAAAGATCGCCATCGCCCGGCCGCGAATCGGCAGTCGGCCAGCCGCGAGATCGGCGATGGCCCAGAACATCGCACTCACCGACGCCTTGGCGTCACCCGAGCCGCGGCCGTAGAGAAGGTCACCCTCGATCACCGGCGTGAACGGATCGCGAGTCCATCCCTCGCCCGGTGGCACCACGTCGAGATGCGAGGCCAGTGCGAGCGTCGGCCCGGCAAGCTCGTCGCCGACGCTCACCCGCACGGAGGTCTCGTCGCGCACTACATCGAGCCCCAGACGCCGCGCCGCCGCCTCGACGAACTCGGCCGCGGGCGTCTCGTGACCGCTGATCGACGGAATCGCGACCAGGTCACGCAGGAAGGCGATCTCAGTCGGCCAGGTCGACGCCAATGTAGGTCGCCTTTTCCTTTCGTCCCACGATCATGGTGCCGCAACCGGCACCGGTGAAGACTTCCAGCAACAGCGCATCGGGCGCCCGGCCGTCGATGATGTGGGTCCGCTCCACCCCGCCGGTGGCGGCGCGGACGCAGGCCTGCACCTTGGGCTTCATCCCGCCTGCCAATGCGCCGCTGTTCATCAGCTCGGCGAGGTCATCCGGATCGGCAAAGGTCACCAGCGTGCTGGGATCATCCCGGTTGCGAAGCACGCCGGGCGCGCCGGTCATGAAGATCAGCTTCTGCGCCCCCACCGCAACGGCGATCGCCTCCGCCACGGTGTCGGCGTTGACGTTGTAGACGTTGCCCTCCGCATCACCGGCCAGCGAGGAGACCACCGGCACGAAGCGGGCATCGAGCATCGTGGTGAGGAGCCGGGGATCGACCTTGTCGATGTCGCCGACATGCCCGTAGTCCACCGTGCGCTCCACTCCCTCGTCGTCGACGACCCTGAGCGGCAAGCGACGATGGGCGGTGATCAAGTCGCCATCCACCCCGGAGACGCCGGCTGCCTGCACTCCGTGACTGCGCAGCGCCGAGACGAGTTCGGTGTTGAGCAGACCGCGATAGACCATCTTGGTCACCTCCAGCGCGGCATCGTCGGTGATCCGTCGCCCCGCCACCATCTGCGGCTCGATGCCGAGCCGTCGGGAAAGCGCACTGGCCTGGGGACCGCCGCCATGCACGACCACGACCCGGATCGAGAGCGATGCCAGCAGCGCCAGTTGCTCGGCCGCCTGATCGAGACGATGCTGGTCGCTCAGCACATCCCCGCCGAGCTTGACGACGAAGACGTGGTCGCGATAGGCGCGAACGTAGCGGAGGGCGCCCTTGAGGCCGGGGATTCCCTTGGAAGTGTCGATGGTCATTGTGGTTCCGGTTGTAGGTTGTAGGTCGTAGGTTGTAGGTCGTAGGTCGTATGTCGTATGTCGTAGGTCGTAAAGCACGAACGGTCGATTACCAGCTGGGATCCAGCTCTCGCGAGCCTACGACCTACGACCTATGACATACGACCTATCTGACCTACTCCCCCATCATCCCCAGCAACATCGCCCGCTGCACATGCAACCGATTCTCCGCCTGCTCGATCACGGCGCTCCGCGGTCCGTCGAGCACCGCGCCGTCGATCTCCACGTTGCGGCGAACCGGCAGGCAGTGCATTGCGATTCCCTTGCCGCCTGCGGTGGTGCGCATCCGCTCCTCGGTCAACCGCCAATCGCGCTTGCCGTCGCGGAGGGCGCGTTCCTCGTCGGGTCGGCCGAAGCAGGAGAGGGCACCCCAGCTCTTGGCGTACACGGCGTGGGCACCGGTGATGACGTCATCGACCTGGTCGGTGACGGTCAGTGATCCGCCGCGCTGCTTGGCGACGGCGGCGATGATCCCCTGATCGTCCGGATCGAGATCGTAGCCCTCGGGCCGCGCGATCACCACCTCCATGCCGAGGTGGGCAGCGGCCATCGCGGCGCTGGCCGGCACTGCGGTGGGGAGCGCCTTGGGATGCCAGGCCCACTGCAGCACGAAGCGCTTGCCCACCGTCTCGCCGAGTTGCTCGCGCAGCGTCATCGCGTCGGCGAATCCCTGGCAGGGATGGCGGCGCGTTGATTCCATGTTGATCACCGGCTTGTCGCTGTACCGGGCGAAGTGACGCAGGGTGAGATCCTGCCGCTCCACCGACCAGTCCGATCCCTTGGGGAAGGCCCGGATTGCCAGCGCATCGGCATAGCGCGACAACACCCGCGCCGCCTCGATGATGTGTTCCACCGTGCTGCCGTCCATGACGGCGTCGAGATCGGTCTCCAGCGCCCAGCTTCCCTTCCCGGGTTCCAGCGCGATGGCATGACCGCCATGGAGGAACATCGCCGTTTCCATCGAGGTCCGGGTCCGGAGCGACGGATCCATGAACACCATCGCCAGCACCTTCCGCTCAAGGCCGCCGCTGATCTCGCCCCGCTTGACGCGGGCGGCGAGCGCGAGCAGCGCGTCTACCTCGTCGGGACGGCGTTCCTCCATTGCCAGCCAGTCAGGTCGCGTCATGACAGCACCTCCTTGATTGCCTCGAAGAGCAGGTTGGCCTCGTCGGCGCTGAAGGAGAGCGGCGGGAGCAGCCTGAGGGTGTTGGGATCGGTGCTGGTGCCGGTGAGGATGCGCTTGCTCCACAGGGCGCGCTGCACCCCGGCAGCGGGGCGATCGAGTTCCAACCCGAGCAGAAAACCGCGACCGTGCACCGCCTGCACCGCGCCGAGACCGGCACAGCGGCAGGCCAGCGTGCCACCCACCGACCTGGTGTTGGCGAGCAGTCCCTCCCGGTCGATCACCGCGAGGTTGGCGAGCGCCGCGGCGCACGGAACCGGACCGCCGCCGAAGGTCGAGCCGAGATCGCCGACCTGAATGTCATCGACCAGCGAGTCGACCGCGAGCACGGCGCCGATCGGCAGCCCTGCCGCCAACCCCTTGGCCAGCGAGAGGGCATCGGGAGTGACCCCGAACAGCTCTGCCGCGGTGAACATGCCGGTGCGGCCGGTGCCGCATTGGACCTCGTCGAACAGCAGTTTCGCGCCTCGCTCGTCGCAGAGCCGGCGCGCGGCCTGCAGGAATTCCGTGGTGCAGGTGCGCGCTCCGTTGAATCCCTGCACCGGCTCGATCAGCACTGCGGCGATGGTGTCGTCGATTGCGGCATCGAGTGCGGCGATGTCGTTGAGCGGCACCTTGCGGGAGAGCGGCATCCCGGCGCGCCTGGCGCCGGTCTCGTAGCGCGCCCCGTCGGTGCAGGCGAGGGTGGCCACGGTGCGGCCGTGCCAGCCGCCCAGCAGCGTGACCACTCCAGCACGACCGCTCTTCCGGCGCGCCAGGCCGAGCATGTTCTCGTTGGCCTCCGCGCCGGAATTGCAGAAGAAGACCTTCGCCAGCGGGGCCGGCGCACGCGCGACGAGGGCAGCGGCCAATTCCTCGCGACCGGCGTGGGGCACGGCGGTCGAGTAGAAGAGCAATCGGGCCGCCTGATCGGCGATCGCGCGCACCACGTCGGGATGCGAGTGTCCGCAGGTGGCCACCGCGTGGCCGCCGTAGGCATCGAGCCACTCGTGGCCGTCTTCATCGACCAACCAGGAGCCATGCCCACCGGCAGCGCGAAGCGGGAAGGTGGCGTAAACGGGGAGCAGCGCGGAGGCGTCGGCGCTCAGCATGGGAAAGGTCCCGGGGCAAGAAGTCCGGCGCGCTCGTCGAGGCCGAGTGCCAGATTGAGCGCCTGGACCGCCTGGCCTCCCGCGCCCTTGATCAGGTTGTCGATCACGCACATCACCTGCACCTCCAGGCCGTCCGGCGACGCTGCCGCGTGCAGCATCGCGAGGTTGGAACCGACCACGTGGGTGAGTTCGGGGGGGGCATCGAGCACCCGCACGAACGGCCGGTCGGCGTAGCGCTTCCGGAGCACCGCGTTGGGATCGGCAACCGGCTCGGCCAGACGGGCGTGCAGGGTGGCGTGAATGCCGCGCACGAACGGACCGGAGTGAGCCAGTAGTCTGGGGGGGGGAGCATCCGCCCCCTGCCAGGTGCGCCACTGTTCGATGATCTCGCCCTCGTGCCGGTGATTCATGGTCTGGTAGGCAAAGAGATTGGCGGCCCGGGCGGGATGGTGCGCGCTGGCACGCAAGGTCTGGCCCCCGCCGCTCGAACCGGTAACGGCAAAGATGACCGGGGCGCCGGCCAGCGGCAGCCCGGCGATGCCGTAGAGCGCCAGCTCGGCGGCGGTGGCAAAGCAGCCCGGGGCCGCGATGGCATTCGCACCGCGCAGTCCCTGACCAACCACGTCTGCCAGGCCGTAGCGGAAGCGGTGCACCAGCGCCGGCGCCGGATGCGGTCCGTAGCTCCGCTCGTGCAGGCGACCGTCATGAATGCGGAAGTCGGCGGCGAGATCGACCACGATCCCCGGTCCGGCGTCGATCACCTCGCCCATCACCCGGCTCGACTCGCCATGCTCGAGCGCCAGGAAGACCACATCGCGTCCGCGAGCGGCATCCTCAGGCGAGTGCGCTGCGAAGCGGGCATCGGTCAGCAGCGTCAACCCGGGATGGTGCGAGGCGATCGGCTTGCCCGCCTGCGAGCGCGAGGTGGTGATCACCTCGGTAACGTCGGGATGCTGCAGCACCAGGCGGAGCAGTTCGCCACCGGCATACCCTGCCCCCCCCAACACGGTGACCTTCATGCCGGGCCGCCGTGCGCCGCATTCCAGCAGTCCAGCGCATCGCGGACCCGCGCCACCAATTGCTCGGAGTCGCGCCGGGCGTTGTGGGCCGGCAACCCGAGGGCGGCCGTGATGTAGTCGCGGCCCACGGAGTTGTCGGTGGCCGGTCCGGTGATGACGGTGATTGCCAGTCCATATTCGTCCCGCATCAGTTCCCGGGCGCCCCAGCAGCCCACCGGATCGGGAGCGGCCATCACCCAGGCAGCCCCCAGCGCGGCGAGGTCGGGCGCACGCAAGATGTCCTGCACCCCGTATTCGCCGAGAATGCCGTCGCCCAACTCGGCCACGATCACCTCGGGCCGCGCGCCCAGCGGCTCGACCAGCTTGTTGAATAGTCCCCGGGCCACCGGCACCGTCATGCCGGCGTGGGTACTGGCGGCACCGGCGTCATTGAAGGTGAGCGCGGCCACGGCGCCGGCGTCGCGCATCGACAGCGCGTCACGCATCAGCGAAACACCGGTCAGCTTGACTGCGGCGACCCGCAATCCCAAGCGCGAGAGCCCGCGAACCAGTTCGGTCGCCGCCACCGTCTTGCCGGAATTCATGCAGGTCCCCGCGACGTAAACCACAGGAACCCGGCACTGCAGCACCTCGGCTGGCGGCACCGCCCGGTCGCGAATGTGAGCCGGTCGGCCGATCCGGTCCCCGAGAGCCGGGAACGAAAGCACCGCGCCGAGCACCTCGGCGCGGAACGGCGGGCCGATGTCGGGGTTGACCGAAGTGCAGCGGCCCAGGATGCCGCCGAGGTTGAGGACGTCGATCGTGTCGCCAACCGAAATGGTGCTCGGCACGTCGCCGGCGTAACCGCGCAGCGCTCGCCGGGAGCCGAGAGTACCGGCCAGCACGTCGCCGGCTCGCAGCTCCACCATCCGGCCGGAGAGATCCTCGAGGGTGTTGTAGCTGCTCTTGTCGCTGAGGATGCGAACCGCCAGCACATAACCCTCGGCCGCGACGATCTCGTCGCCGAGAATTACCTCGTCGGAGAGACCGGCGTTGCGGGTCGAGGAGGCGATCTTGTCGAGGCGCACCCGGGTCGTCACCACCATGTCAGGACTCTCCCCCGGCCCGGGCCGCAGCACGCATCACCAGCACCTCGGGAATCGCCCCGACCCTCGCGAAGGCCTTCGCCTCGTCGCCGGTCCAGAGCAGGTTTTCCTCGCCATAGGTGGCCACCGCGCGATCCAGCATCGACCACGGCGAACGCGCCCCGGTCACCAGAAAGCGGCCCGGCGCCAGACGCACCCGCGTCTCGCCACTCACCCGCTGCTGGCTGGAGGAGACCATCGCCTCGATATCGCGCAGCGCCGGATCGAAATAGTGTCCCTCGTGCAACCGGTCGCCGTAGAAGCGGCCGAGCTGGTCCTTCCAGAAAGTCTGCCACTTGGTGAGCACCAGCTTCTCGAGTTCGCGGTGGGCGGCGATCAGCACCAGCGCGGCACCGGCCTCGAAGCCGATCCGCCCCTTGATTCCCAGCGCGGTCTCGCCGACATGGATGCCGTGACCGATCCCGAACTCAGCGCACCGCGCGCTCAACGCGTCGACCAGGGCGTGTCCCGGCAGCGGCGTGCCGTCGAGGGCAACCGGCACCCCCTGCTGCCAGGTGATCAGGTGATCGGCCGGCGAGGGAGCATCGGCCGGAGGGTCGAGCAGCTCGGCCGGGGGGGGGGCCCAACTGTCGTGGGTCCATCCCCCCCCCCAAGTGGTGCCCCAGAGACCGCGGTTGACGGAGTAGGAGCCGGAACTGGCCGGAACGGGCAGCCCGCGCGCCTCGAGGTATGCAATCGCCTGATCGCGGGCCAGCCCCTCCTCGCGGATCGGGGTGACGATTGCCAGCTCCGGCGCCATCACCCTGAGCGCGATGTCGAAGCGGATCTGATCGTTGCCGGCACCGGTGGAGCCGTGGGCCACCGCCACAGCCCCGATGCTGCGGGCCACCTCGATCACCGAGATCGCCTGCTGAGTCCGCTCCGCGGCGACCGACAACGGATAGACCTCGCCCCGCAACACGTTGGCCTGGATCAGGACCCGCACAAAACGGTCGAACACCGCCGCGCGGGCGTCAACCTCGTGGTGAGCCCCGGCGCCCACCGCCAGCGCCTGAGCCCGGATCGCCGCACAGGCCTCCAGCGAGGTACCGCCGGTGTTGACGAAGACGGTCTCGACCGAATAGCCGCGTTCGATGAGCCGGGGAACGCAGTACGAGGTGTCGAGGCCACCGGAGAAGGCGAGTGCGATGGTGGGGTTATTCTGCATAGTGCATAATTATTCACTCCCTGTCGGCCAGGCGCAAGGGTTCAGCTGCCCACGATTTCCAGCACCCGGCCGCCCAGCTCGGCCCAGCCCCCGAAACTGCTTCCCCGGCGCTCGCCGAGTGCCCCCCGGCGGTTCTCGATCGGGGCGCGGAGCAGCCAGGCGCGGGTGATCCAGAGGCCATTCGGCAGCCGTTCGAAGTGGACCTCCCCTCCGGCGCCCTGTGGGGGCACCCATTTGGGGAGGCCGACATACTGGAAATTGAGCTGGCGCAGGGTCAGGTCGGTGCGGTGGATGATCAGGTGACCTTCGAGGTCTACGCGATCTGAACTGCGGCGGGGGGTGAAGCGGACCACCAGTGAGTCGCCGCCCAGATCGGGCTCGAGGTTGAAGCAGTGCGAGGCGAGAAACCACGGTGCTACCAGCACCTGCAAGTCGGGTCCGTAGTAGGTCGGCCCGCTCTCCTCGCTGTAGCCGATCGCCGGGGCAAGGGTGCCGGCATCGTGGACAAAGCCGCCGGACTTGAGTGTTTCCTGATCGGCGCTGGCCAGCGGCCAGGCGGCGCGACTGCGGTTGATGGCGGCGTGCCGCAGAGTGTCGCCGACGCCGATACCGAGCCGGACCTGACGGCTCTCGGTGACGAACTCCAGCCGGCGAGAGTCGATGGTGGCCTCGACCAGCCCCAGAGCGGTGGCCGCTTCGGCCAGCAATCGTTCGACGACCTGCCCGGTGCCGGGGGCGACCTGGCACGCCTCTCCGCTGCCGACGGTGACCAGCTCCGGCAGCTCGAACGGGCGCTCCGTGAGGGCGACGTCGCGAACGGCGGTCACCGCTCCGACTTCCACGTCGGCGATGGTCTCGGGGGCGAAGCCGATCGCCGCCACCCGCAGCATCCAGCGACCTGTCCCCGGGGCGAACAGGGCATACGCTCCGGTGCGCCCGGATACCGTCCGTGCCCGGACACTCCCGGTCGAGTCGGCGAGGGTGACCAATGCCCCCCCCAACGGTGCACCGGTTGCGGCGACCGTCACCTGACCCTTGACCAGTTGAGCAGGGAGCTGTCCCCCCCCCACGAGAATACTCAGCAGCAACAGCACGACTCCGGGGCGCGCAACATCAGAGAACACCGCGCGGTACCTCCATCGGGTTCATGTTCGGCGCGGAGCAGGTCCGGACCATCACGGCTTCACCACCGTCAGCCAGGCCGTCTCGCTGGTGCTCGACTCGGTGCCGGAGAGGGTGACATCCAGGGGCAAAGTTGCGGACTCTGCAGGCAACAAGTCGTTCATTCTTTCGTCAACTCTTCCCGAAGAGGCTTCAAATACCATGCAGACAATATTGCGGGGATCAGGCCGACGGCCCGTGTCGTCGAGGCCCGCAGCGGAATCATTGCCACGCCCGGGACGGCGAAAGAGTCGACCAACGGATGAAACCGGACCCCGAAGCCTGGGCATTCCAGCCGAAAACACGACCTCACGACCTGCCTGGGCACTACGGCCTGCGGGCAAACCACGTTGTGGACCGCGACACACCATCCCAGAGCCGAACCTTCGCACCCGAACTGTGCAAGCGTGCCACACCAGGGCGTCCTCCCCACTGCGTGGCAAAGATGCTACGTTTGTGCTCGGCATTTGGAACGATCATTCCGGTGGCCGGAGGGAGAGCAGCGCGGCGGCAGTGGTTCCACAACGGAACGATTCCCGGGGTACTGGAGTCAGGGCTTGGCGGCTGCGCTGGTAGCGGAGCGCCGGATACCCTCGCAACACGCTGTGGCAGTACAACTTGCGGGCTTGAACTGTTCGGCGACCGCCGGGCATGCAAGGCCCGGATTTCAATGGAGGATTGATGCGCAAAATTGCTTGTTTGGTGGCGGCCTCATTCCTGTTGGCAACCCCCGCGGTTGCCCAGGAAAAGGGCGCATTCGAAATCGGCGGATTCGGTCGCTATACCGATTTTCCGTCGGATTACCGGCTCGACAGTCAGGATGACAACAAGCTCGGCTTCGGTGGCCGGATCGGCTACTTCGTGGCCCGCAACCTGGCGATCGAGTTCGACGGCTCCTACACCGCCACCGATCTCGAGGGCGATCAGCCCCTGATCCCGGCGACGACCGGTCAGCCCTCGGTCGGTCTCGATTACAACCCCTGGCACCTGCAGCTCGTCTACAACGCACCGCTCGGCAAGTCGGTGAGCTGGATGCTCGGCGGCGGCGCCAACTACACCAGCCTCACCGGCGGGATCGACCAGCAGGAATTCGGCTTCGGCGGGATGACCGGCTTGCGGATCAAGGCGTCCGACAAGGTCCAATTCCGGGTTGAGGGCACGCTTGACGTGATCCCGAATGGCTTCCAGGACGAGAGCAACACCTACCTCGGCGTACAGGCCGGCCTCTCCCTGCTGTTCGGCAACAAGGGCTGCAATCATGCCAATGACATGATCGGGATCCGGCCGACCACCACCACCCTCGAGCCGGGACAGTCGCAGACCTTCATGGCAGATGCCACTTGGTGCGGCAAGCCGGATCAGGTGGTCTACCGCCTCACCGGCCCGGGAACGATCGATTCGCTGACCGGCCGGTTCGTGGCCTCGACCGCAGGCACTTCCCAAGTCTCGGCCTACAGCAAGAAGGGGAAGTTGCTGTCGAGTGCGAATGTGACGGTCCGCGCCCCGGCGCCGCCTCCGCCTCCGCCTCCTCCGCCGCCGCCGCCCCCGCCCCCGCCCCCGCCCCCGCCCCCGCCGGCTCCGAAGTTCACCTTCGAGCTGCAGTTGGTGCACTTCCGGTTTGACCACGCTGAGCTGACCGCGGGCGCCAAGGACACGCTCAACGCCGTGGCCAACACGCTCAAGAGCAATCCGGGCGTCAAGGTCGAAGTGGTCGGACACACCGACGGAATCGGTGCCAGCGACTACAACATGACGCTGTCCGAGGGACGCGCCAAGATGGTCAAGCAGTATCTGGTTGACCAGGGAATTTCAGCCGATCGCATCGCGATCAGCTGGCGTGGCGAGGAAGCGCCCAAGGGCGACAACAAGACTTCCGAAGGCCGGGCAGCGAATCGCCGGGCGGAGATCAAGCAGGGGAATTAGGTCGTAGGTCGTAGGTCGTAGGTCTTAGGTCGTGAAAGGTGAAACGTGAAAGGGGTGTCGTACTCCTGCCGTTTCACCTTTTACGTTTTACCTTCCGTCTTCCGTCTTCCGCCTTCCGCCTACGACCTCTGCCTCCTCCAGATACTCCCGCTGATACATCTTCAGCAACTCGAACAGATAGCTCAGTGCCAGCGGTCCGATCAAGAGGCCGAGAATCCCCAGATAGCTCACTCCGGCGATTGCTCCGACGATGGTGATCAGCGGATGGATCTGGGCGTAGCGGTTCGAGATGTAGGGCCGGATGACGTTGTCGATGTTGCCGACCGCCAGGATCCCCCAGAGGAATAGCCCGAAGGCAGCACCCGGGCGGTCGGCGCTCGCCAGCACCAGCGCACCGGGCCCCCAGATCAGTCCACTTCCCACGATCGGCAGCACCGACAGGACGAAGGTTGCCGCTCCCCAGAAGATCGGGTCGCCCAGCCCGGCGATCCAGAATGCCCCCCCCACCATCAAGCCCTGGGCCAGTGCCGACAACCCGGTGCCGAGCACCGTCGATTTGGTGACCGCGTCGAACCGCTCGACCAGGATGGCGACGTTGGCGTCGGAGAACGGGATGTAGGGCCTGACTCCCGCCCAGCACCCTTCGGGGTTCTTCAGCAGGTAGTAGAGTCCGAAGAACGAGAGCAGCAGGTTGAGGGTCAGCCGGGTCACCTTGCCGAGCACGGAGATCGCGTTGCCGCTGAGGAAGGAGACGATTCCCGAGCCCAGTTCCCGCAACTGCTGACCGATGGCAAACGGACCGACGGTCAGCGTGTCGAGTCGCGACAACAACGGCGAGGCCAGCACGCCGCGCACCGCATCCTGCATCTGTCCCAGCAGCAGACTGACCAACCACGTCATCGGCAGCACGATTCCGATCAGCGCGATGACGATCACGATCACGCTGGCGAACATCCGGCTGCGTACCTTGGGGGTGAGCCAGCGGTGGAGCGGCGCGAGGATGATGTAGAGCACCGGCGCCCCCAGCAACCCGGAGGCGTACGGGGCCAGGGCGATGACGCAGACAATGGCGAGGATGATGACGAGCCACGCCGCCCGCTGGTGCTTGGAGTCGAGAAAGGCCATGGGGGAACGGTAACCTTGGGGAGGTGAAAGGTGAAAGGTGAAAGGTGAAAGGGGGAAAGCATCCCGTTCCCCCCTTTCACCTTTCACGTTTCACCTTTAACGTCCCCGCCGCTCACCCTCCCAATTCCGGCCCCAGCACCTTCCAGACATTCTCCGCCGCACGCCTGGCACCTCGCGGATTGGGGTGAATGCCGTCGGCTTGATTGAGCGAATCGACGCCGGCGACTCCGTCGAGAAAAAAGGGAATCAGGATGGCGCCGTGGCGATTGGCCACGTCGGCGAACACGGACCGGAACGCCTGACCGTATTCCCGGCCGAGATTGGGGAGTGCCTCCATCGCGGCGATGAAGATTCGGGGACGCGGTTCCAACTGCTCGGTGGCGCGGATGATCGCCTCCAGATTGGACCGCAACGAATCGGGGGATTGCCCTCGCAGTCCGTCGTTGGCGCCGGTTTCCACCACCACCACTGCTGGAGTGGTCTGGCTGAAGAGCCAGTCGACCCGGCGCAGTGCCCCGGCCGAGGTTTCGCCGCTCACTCCGGCGTTGACCACCCGAAACCCCAGTCCGGCCGAATCGATTTTCTCCTGAATCAGCGCCGGATACGCCTCCGACGGATCGACTCCCAAACCGGCCGTGAGGGAGGTACCGATGAAGATTATGACCGGACGATCGTCACTGACCGCTGCCGCCGCCTGGGGCGGGGTCTCCGTGGACCTGCTATTTTCCGCTGTTGCCGCGGATTCGGGCGCACCGGCGTTGCAAGCCAGCAGCGGTGCGATCAACCAGAGGAGTAGTGTTCCTCGCCGAATTCGGGTGCGTGTCATCATGATGCCGTCCTGCCATCTCCGGAATTGGAAAAGCTGATGCTGTCCTGTGAAGCCCTGAGTCACGAATATCTCTCGGGTGGTCGTCAACTGACCGTCCTCAAGGATATCACCTTTCATCTCGAGCCCGGCGGATTCCTGGCGATCGTCGGGCCGAGCGGCAGTGGCAAGACCACGCTCCTCGGCCTGCTGGCCGGGCTCGACCGGCCGACCCGGGGACGGGTGATTCTCGATGGCACCGACCTCGGTGCGCTCGACGAAGATGCTCGCGCTCGCCTCCGGCGGGCCAAGGTCGGCTTCATTTTCCAGTCATTCCAGCTCATCCCCACCTTGACCGCTCAGGAGAATGTTCAGGTCCCTCTCGAGCTGGCCGGCCAAGCCGACGCCGCGAAGGTTGCCCGCGACCTGCTGGGCAGGGTCGGGCTGGCGGAGCGGGGGCATCACTACCCCACACAGCTCTCGGGGGGCGAGCAGCAGCGGGTCGCTGTCGCCCGCGCCTTCAGTACCCAACCAAGGATCCTCTTTGCCGACGAGCCCACCGGCAATCTCGATGGCGAGAATGGTCACAACGTGGTGGAGTTGATGACGTCGCTGAACGCCGAATTCGGCACCACCCTTGTGCTGGTGACCCACGACCTCGATCTGGCCGCCCTCGCCCGGCGCACCATCAGACTGGCCGACGGAGCGATCATCTCGGATACCCGGGCGTGAGCAATTTCCGGTTCGTGTTGCGCCTGGCTTGGCGGGAGGCGCACGCCGCCCGTCGCCGACTGATCCTGCTCACCGCCTCGGTCACGGCGGGAGTGGCCGCGCTGGTGGCGGTCAACTCGTTCACCGACAACTTGCAGGTCTCCGTCACCGAGCAGGCCCAGGCGCTGCTGGGCGCCGATCTCTCGATCGGCTCGTCACGCATCAACATCGACAGTTCGGCCACCGTCACCGCCTTCATCGATTCGCTCCGCACGCTGGGCGGCCCGGAAGTCGAGATCGCCTCGTCGACCTCGCTCGCCGCCATGGCCTACGTGGCCTCGAGCGGAACCGCCCGTCTGGTTCAACTGCGCAGCATCGACAGAGGTTTTCCCTATTACGGCACCATCGAGACCAAGCCGGCCGGAGTCTGGTCCGCGATCCAGGATGGTGGCGTGGTGGTCGACCCTGCCCTCCTTCCGGCCATCGGCGCCGAAATCGGCGACACTCTGCTGGTCGGCGAGGGCCGCTTCCCGATTCTCGGCACGGTGGTCAACGTCCCCGGTGATGTCGGCTTGCAGGCCGCCTTCGGCTCGCGAATCTTCGTGGCCACTTCGCGGTTGGCGGAGACCGAGCTGCTCGGCTTCGGTTCACGAGTGGAGCGGGAGACCTTCATCAAGCTCCCCGCGACCATCGATGCCCAGGCGGTTGCGGCGGCCAATCGGCCGGGATTCCGGCCCGAGCGAATCCGCTTGCGCACCATCGTCGACGAAGGCGACAATCTCAGTGAGAATCTGACTCGACTGACCGATTATCTCGGACTGGTCGCCCTGATCGCCCTGCTCCTCGGCGGACTCGGCACCGCCAGCGCGGTGACCGTCTTCATCCGTCAAAAGCTCGACACCATCGCGGTGCTCCGTTGTCTGGGAGCCACCAGTGGGCAACTCGTCGGTATCCACCTGCTGCAGGCGGTGGGGATGGGATTGCTCGGCGCCCTGATCGGTGCCGCACTCGGGGTCGCCCTGCAGCAACTGATGCCGCTGGTCCTGGCGGGGATGCTCCCGGTGGATGTGCGCGTGCTGCCATCCGGCAGGGCGATCGTGCTCGGGATCGCGTTGGGCGTCTGGACCGCGACTGTCTTTGCCCTCTTGCCACTGCTGGGCATCCGCGAGATCTCGCCGCTGGCCACCCTGCGGCGCGCCACGACGCCGCCGCGGGCGCGCTGGGATCTGCCCCGGTTGATCGCGGTAGTGTTGTTGGTCGCCAGCATCGTGGGACTCGCCGGAGTTCAGGTCGGCTCAATCCGGCAAGGTGTCTGGTTCGCCGTGGCCATCGGCGTGGCGCTGCTGCTGCTCTGGCTGGCCTCGCTGGCGGTGATCCGGGGCGCCCGGCGATTCGTCCCGGCGAGCTGGCCCTATCTCAGCCGGCAAGGTCTCGCCAATCTCCACCGACCCGGCAATCAGACCGTGACGGTGGTGCTGGTGCTCGGCTTCGGCGCCTTCCTGTTGACCACGCTCTTCACCGCTCAGCACAACCTGTTGCGTGGTTTCGCGGTCGACACCGATCCCAACCGGGCCAACCTGGTATTGATCGACATCCAGCCCGATCAGCGCGATCTGATCACCGAGGTGCTCAGCCAGGAAGAGAGCGAGGGCACTGCATTGGTTCCATTGGTGAACATGCGGATCGCCGCCGTGAATGGCCGACCGACCGCGGAGTTGCTGGGCGATACGCCGGCCCCGGACGACAGTACCGGCTCTGCAGGTGGCCCGGGCGGGGGGCGTCGGCAGGGGGGGGGAGGCTCGCGCTGGGTGCTGCGTCGCGAGTATCGCTCCACCTACCGGGCGGAGGTCGGCAACTCGGAGCGGGTCACCGCGGGGAGTTGGTTCCCGGAGGGTACCGGTGGCAGCGGCCGCACGGCGGAGGACCCGGTGGCGATCTCGGTTGAGGATGGAGTCGCGGCAGATCTGGGTGTCGGCATAGGCGATCGCCTGACCTGGGACGTGCAGGGAGTGGAGATTCACTCCGAGGTCACCTCGCTGCGTGAGGTCAACTGGGCGCGGCTGGAGCCGAACTTCTTCGTCGTCTTTGCCCCGGGGGCGCTCGAGACCGCCCCTCACACCTTGATCACCCTGGCACGGGTCAGCGACCCGGTGGCTCGCGGCCGGATCCAGCGTGCCCTGGCCGAGCGGGCCAGCAACGTCAGCTCGATCGACCTGGGCGAGATCCAGCAGGCGCTTGAATCGGTGATTGGCCGGATCGTGCTGGCGATCCGCTTCATGGCGCTCTTTTCCCTGGCGACCGGCGCCGTGGTGTTGATCGGGGCTATTGCCACCTCGCGCTGGCAGCGGATCCGGGAGGGCACCCTGCTGCGCACTCTGGGGGCCACCCGCGCGCAGGTGTTGCGCATCCTGATGGTCGAATACGCCGCCCTCGGGTTGGCCGCTTCACTGGTGGCCTCGGCCCTGGCCGGGGTGGCCGGGTGGCTGCTCGCGACCCGGGTCTTCAACGCCACCTTCGTCTTGCCCGTAGTCCCTTTGCTCGCCCTGACAGTCGCCCTGGTATCCCTGACGATGGTGGTCGGGCTCTGGAGTTCCCTCGATGTGCTCGAGCGGCCACCGCTCGAAGTTCTGCGCGCGGAGTGATCCCGCGTCCCTACACCTCAGCAGGAGAGTTCTGCTCGTGATGAATCCTCGTTCTGCCGCCTTGTCGATGACGGCCCTGTTGGCACTCGGACTCGGCGGCTGCGCCAAGTCCTCCAAACCGACCACCACGCCTGGCCCGACGGCACGGACTGCCAACGGCGCCACCGGTGACAGCGCGGCACGGCCCGGCGGTGCCGCCTCCCGCACCGGCCCCAAGCCGTACAAGGACGTCATCACCGCCAAGGCGAAGTCCGACTCCGGCGCGTTCACCGTGCACCAGGTCGGCGACAAGTGGTACTACGAGATTCCAGCGTCGATGGCGGGCCGGGAGTTCCTCGTGGTCTCGCGGATAGCGCGCACGGCAGCCGGCCTCGGCTACGGCGGATCCAAGAACGGCACCAACGTGGTCCGCTTCACTCGCCGGGGCGACAAGGTCGATCTGGCCCAGGTCTCCTATGCCACCGTGGCCGACAGCAGCTCGCCGATGTCACTCGCGGTGCAGAACAGCAATGTCGAGCCGATCCTGCAGAGCTTCGATGTCGCGGCGTACGGCGCTGACTCATCGATCGTGATCGAGGTGGGCGAGTTTTTCGTCGCCGACATTCCGATGCTGGGACTGTCGAGCGGCCGTCGCACTTCGCTCGGAGTGCGCCGCCTCGACCCCAAGCGCACCTTCGTCTCGCGCATCAGCAGCTACCCGACCAACATCGAGAACCGGGTGGTGCTGACCTACGACGCGACCAAGGCGCCGGAGAACACCGAGACTGGTACCATCACCATCGAGATGAGTCACTCGATGCTGCTGCTCCCCGAGGTGCCGATGCAGCCCCGGGTGTACGACGAGCGGGTGGGATACTTCTCGACTCAGCAGGTGGACTACGGCCGTGAGGAACAGCGCGCCACCTCGCGACGCTACATCGACCGCTGGCGGCTGGAGCCCAAGGACACCGCCGCCTTCCTGCGCGGTGAACTGGTCGAGCCCGTCAAGCCGATCATCTACTACATCGATCCGGCCACCCCCGAGAAGTGGCGCAAGTATCTGATCCAGGGAGTCAACGACTGGCAGGCGGCGTTCGAGGCGGCCGGCTTCAAGAATGCCATCATCGGCAAGCTGCCGCCGACGCCCGCGGAGGACCCCGAGTTCTCTCCCGAGGACGCACGCTACAGCGTGATCCGCTACCTCGCCTCGGACATCGCCAACGCCTCCGGGCCGCACGTGGCCGATCCGCGGTCGGGCGAGATTCTCGAGTCGGACATCCAGTGGTATCACAACGTGATGAGTCTGCTGCGCAACTGGTATCTGGTGCAGACCGCTGCGATCAATCCCGATGCACGGTCGGTGGAGTTCAAGGATGAGGTGATGGGCGAGCTGATCCGCTTCGTCTCATCGCACGAGGTCGGTCACACTCTGGGGCTGCCGCACAACATGAAGGCGTCGTCGGCGTATCCGGTCGACTCGCTGCGCTCCCCAACCTTCACGGCGCAGTACGCCACCGCGCCGTCGATCATGGACTACGCCCGGTTCAACTACGTCGCCCAACCGGGTGACGGGGCGGTGGCGATGAATCCCCGGATAGGGATCTACGACAAATACTCCATTCGCTGGGGCTACCGGCCGATTCTTGACGCCACATCGCCGGACGCCGAGAAGGCGACCCTCGATGCCTGGATCGCCGAGCATGCCGACGATCCGATGTACCGCTTCGGCGATCCGTCGGGGACCGATCCCGGCTCGCAGACCGAGGACCTCGGCGATGACGGCGTGAAGGCGAGCGAGTACGGGATCATGAACCTCAAGCGGATCATGCCCAGTCTGCTCGAGTACTCCTACCAGCCGGGCGCCGATTTCTCCCAGCTCAACGAGATGTACGGCCAGGTGACCGGCCAGTGGAACCGCTACATGGGGCACGTGCTGACGATCATCGGCGGGATCGACTGGACCCGGAAGAACGTCGACCAACCGGGTGCGGCTTTCACCGCGACGCCGCGGGAGCGGCAGAAGGCAGCCGTCAACTTCCTGAGCGAGCAGGCGCTGGCGACCCCGACCTGGATGTTCGAGGCGCCGGTGCTCGAGCGGATCGGCATTCAGGGTTCGACCGAGCGGATTCGCGGCTTCATGGTGAGCGTCCTAAACCGGATGCTCGACCCGACCCGGATGGGGCGGATGTCGGAGCTGCAGGTGGTGGCGGGCGGCGGCTACCCGCTGGCCGAGTATCTGGCGGATGTGCGGGGCGCCGTCTGGACCGAGCTCGGTGCGGGCCGCAATCCCGACCTCTACCGGCGCGCCCTCCAGCGTGCCTGGATCGAGCGGATGGCGTTCCTGATGACCGAGGAGATCACCGTGCCAACGGGGGCCTTCGCGGCCAACCGCCCGCCCTCGCCGGATGTGTCGCTGTCGGATATCCGGCCGCTGGTGCGTCAGGAGCTGGTCCAGATGCGTAACCGGCTCAACGCCGCCGGTGGCGGCAATGCGGTGACCAGGGCCCACTACGCCGATGCCGCGGCCCGGATCCGGGATATTCTGGAGCCGAAGTAGGGGAGCGATTCCAGCCGAGAGCGGGGATCATGGCGGATCTGGTGAAAGGTTAAAGGTGAAAGGGGAGCCCAAGGCCGGCTCCCCTTTCACGTTTCCCCTTTCACGTTTCACCTTTCACGTTTCACCTTTCACGTCTCCCCCCGTTCACCGTTCCCCGTCCACCGCTTATCTTTGTCCCCGTCCTCAACCCGGAGCTTCGCTTGCTGCCAATCGACCTGCGTGGAAAGCGCGCCTTCATAGCCGGAGTGGCCGACGACGGCGGCTTCGGATTCGCCATCGCCAAGGCCTTTGCGGAAGCTGGTGCCTCGATCTGCGTGGGGACCTGGCCGCCGGCGATGGGGATCTTCGAGGGGTTGCTTGAGCGTGGCAAGATTGCGGAATCGCTCAAGTTGACCGACGGCACCTCGATGGAGTTCGAACGGATCTATCCGCTCGATGCCGCGTTCGACACGATGGACGACGTGCCCCAGGAGATTCGCGAGCACAAGCGCTACAAGGAGCGGGGCGACTTCACGATTGCCGGCGTCAAGGCCCGCTTCATCGAGGAGTTCGGTCCGCAGCCGCTCGACATCGTGGTCCACTCGCTGGCCAACGGCCCCGAGGTCAAGAACTCGCTGATCGACACCTCCCGGAAGGGGTACCTCGCGGCGATATCGGTTTCGGCGTATTCCAACCTCGCCTTCGTGCGCGAGTTCGGGCCGCTGATGCGGCCGGGCGGCAATTTTCTCTCGCTCACCTTCCTCGCCGGCGAGCGGGCGGTGCCGGGGTACGGGGGGGGGATGTCGGCGGCCAAGGCGGCACTCGAGTCCGATACCCGCACCCTTTCCTGGGAGGCGTCGCGTCGCTGGAACGTGCGGGTCAACACCATCTCCGCCGGGCCGTACGCCTCCCGCGCCGCAAGCGCGATCGGCTTCATCGACACGATGCTCCGCTACTACAAGGAGAACACCCCGCTGGTGCGCGAGATGGAGGCCAGCGATGTCGGTTATGCCGCCGCCTTCCTCGCCTCGCCGCTGGCTGCCGGCATCACCGGCACTACGATGTACGTCGACAACGGTTACCACGCCATGGCGATGGCCACCTCGCCCGCGGCACTGCACGAATGACCGCCCGTCTGGCCGCCACCCTCGGTGCCCTCTTCGGCGGAGTGGCCGTGGCGCTCGGCGCGTTCGGAGCGCATGCCCTCAAGACTCGCCTGGAACCGCGCGATCTGGAGATTTTCGAGACCGGGGTGCGCTACCAGATGTACCACGCCCTGGCCCTCTTGGCCGCGGCCTGGCTGCTCGACAAGGGGATCTCACAGGGCACTGGCGCGGCATGGGGATTCACGATCGGCACGATGATCTTCTCGGGCTCGCTCTACCTGATGGTGTTCACCGGTCAACGCTGGCTCGGTGCGGTGACGCCGATCGGTGGCGTGGCATTGATCGTGGGATGGGCGATGCTGGTCGTCGCCGCGCGCCGGATATAACCCCGCCCCCTGAGCGCAGCGAAGGGCGGCGGGGTCTCCTCGCTGGCCAACACGCAGACGGTTGAATGAGATCCCTCCTCGCTGGCCGACACGCAGACGGTTGAATGAGATCTCTCCTCGCTGGCCATTACGCAATGCTTGATTCCGAGTGAACCGAGTCAACAACGGCGCCGAGCACGCGGGGGGCGAGACCCCTGCGGGCTCGGATCCAGAGCCCGACCCATGCCACCCTCCGCGGTGCGGTCCTCGCCCGCAGGGATCTCACCCCCCTTTCACGTTTTACCTTTCACCCCGCCGCCGCTGCGCGGGGCGGGGCAGGCCTTTCACGACACCGTTCACCGTTCACCGTTCACCCTCTTTTCCCCGTTCGCCCCTTACCGTTCACCGTTCACCCCCCTTTTACCTTTCACCTTTCACCCCGCCGCCGCTGCGCGGGGCGGGGCAGGCCTTTCACGACACCGTTCACCGTTCACCCCTCACCGTTCCCCCATCCCTATGACCTACCCCGCGCTCATCGCCACCCTTGATTCCTGGTTCGCCCGCGGTGCTGCCGAGGCGGGTCCCGGGGTGGTGCCCTGCCGCCTGGGTTGCAACGCCTGTTGCCATGGTCCGTTCGACATTTCGCCGTCCGATGCGGAACTGGTGCATCAGGCGGTGGCGGCACTCCCTCAAGAGGTGGCACGAGGGGTTCGGGAACGAGCCGCCGAGCAGACCGGGCGCTACGCCGAATTGATCAGTGGTTGGTCGGCACCGTGGGACGTGACGGCGGTGAGCGAGGAGTCGTTCGATGCGCTCTGTGATGCGCTCGCGGCGCTGCCCTGCCCAGCCCTCGACCCGGAAAGTGGCGGCTGTCTGATCCACGCTGCACGCCCGGCGACCTGCCGGCTCACCGGGCTCGGCATCCGGACCCACCAGGGGGAGATCATCGACAACGTCTGCCCGATCCAGGATCAATTCCCGGACTACCAGGGGTTGCCGCCTACTCCGTTCGATCTGTTGCGGTTCGAGCGCAAGGCGGAGGAGCACGACCGGGCCGCGGGAGAGCGCGGCTCGGTGGCGACGACGGTGGCGGGGGCGGTTTACTAAAGAGAGAAAGAGAAAAAGAGAGAAAGAGAGAAAGAGGGGGCAACAAAAACGGGCTCCGGTGAGGGAGCCCGCTTCGTTGGCATTCAACCCGGCGTGCTTCAGCCCTGCTTGCGGCGCCGACGCGAGGAGGCGGCGAGACCGACCAGGCCGGTCGCCAGCAGCGTCATCGTGGCCGGCTCGGGGACGATTTCGGTGGGGTCGTCCGGGTTGTCCGGTCCGCCACAGAAATCGTTGCCGCCAGTCACACCATCCGAGAGACAGTAGAACTGGTCGGATTGGCCCAGCGAAGCTTCCCGAGTGTGCAGAAAAAGAAAGACATCGTTGGGATTCAGCGTCAAGCCGCTGGCGACGTTGAAGGTAAACAACATCCCGCCGGTGCCGGAGGGGAAGTTGGTTGCCGCATTGGTCCAGTCGGTGTAGTCGATTCCCGCGGTCGGCGTGTCATCTTCACCGCTGCCGATCTGGATCCCGTTGCCGCCATCCTTGATGATCCCGAACTTGAGTGAGCAACAACCCGAACCTGGAATACCATTGGTCGACGTCTGCCACTGACTGGTTCGATCGGTCCCACCGGCGTTGAATGCCTTGAAGCCGGTGATGGACGCCTCGGTCCACGGCACCCCGCCCAGACCGACCGCATCGATCAATCCTTCGTCATAGGTGCCATTGAGACCCTGGAGGTTCCAAACCCAGAGGCTGGTGGCGCCAGTGTTGGTGTTGTAGGTCAGTTGCGCCGAGGCACATACCGGTGTCTCGAAGCTGGGACCAGATGGATTGGTACAGGTCTCGTTCCAAGTCAGGGTCTGTTGAGCCGACGCACCAGGCGCCGCCGCAAGCACTCCCAGTAGTGCCACACCTAAGATTTTCTTCATGCCGAGCCTGCCTTGTCTGCCGGATTGGGGACATTGGATGCCACGATATGGCTGGGTAGATAGCAGCTTGCGAGCCACTGTATTGCGTCGCCATTATCGCCGGACAAGGCCGCCGAGGCATCGGGTTAGCACACGAGATGCCCGGTATTCCAGCCAGAACTCGGGGCAATCGTTGCATTCGAGCAACACTGCTGTTGGGGCGGGGAACCAGTAGGATGACTGCGGGATTGCGACACTTTGCAGGCGGAGCAAACACCCTCGTCCTGAGCAAAGCGAAGGACCGGCGGATATTGAACATCATTGTGATGCTGACCGGCCCTTCGCTGCGCTCAGGGCGAGGGGCCCGTTCTCTCTTTTTCTCTTTTTCTCTTTTTCTCTTTCTCTCTTTCTCTCTTTCTCTCTTTCTTCTACCACTTCCCGCCTGGCCACCACAGCCCTCTGTTGTATCCGAAGAGCACTATCATCGCCATGATCACGATCACGGCGATCACCAGCGAGAAGGCGAACAGCCAGCTCAGCAGCTTCATGTCGAACTTGAGGTGCATGTAGAACATCGCCACGAACCAGAACTTGAAGGCCGAGAGGAGCAGCAGCACCTCCACGAAGTACGGCTCGAGTGAGCTGCCCAGCCCGGGGGCGGCAGAGTGGAGATGACCGTAGCACAACTCGTAGAGGGCGACCTCGAGGGCGGTGAGTGCGAACAGCACCACCGCGATCTGGACGTACTTGCCTGCGCTGCTTTCGTGCGCGGCGTCGGCGTGTGCAGCCATCGCTCAGCTCCTCAACTGCATCAGGTAGACGACGGGGAAGATGATGATCCAGACCACGTCGACGAAGTGCCAGTACAACGCGGCCATTTCCAGATTGAGCGACTTCTTCGGCGGGATCCGCCCCTTGATGGCGTCCTTGAGCAACGTCCCCAGCCAGAGCGTCCCCAGCACCACGTGGGAGCCGTGGAAGCCGGTGAGGGTGTAGAAGGAGGCCGAGAAGAGGTTGGTGGTGTAGCCCAGCCCGGCGTGGTAGAAGTGGTAGAACTCGTAGACCTGCATCCCGGCAAAGAACACTCCGCACATCACCGTGAGCGAGAGCCAGGTGATCAGCTTCTTGCGGTCGCCCTTCTGGGCGCCGTCGAGCGCCATCACCACGAAGAACGAGGAGAAGAGCAGCACCGCGGTGCCGGCGGTGACCAGCGGCACCTCGAAGATGTCCTTCGGGAATGGCCCCTTGAGACTCTGGCCGGCATAGACCAGGAAGGTCGAGATCAGGGTGGCGAAGAACATGCACTCCGAGCCGATGAAGACCCAGATGGCAAGCTTGCGGTTGTCGATCGGCAGCGAGGTGTGGTGCGCCGCGTGATCGGCCTCGTGACCGTGCTGGTCCAGTGTGGCGGTCGTCGTCGTCGTCATGGCCGCCTCCTCAATGGTTCGTGGCGTGGGCATCTGGTGCCTCATACGCCCACTTGAATGCGCCGAAGGTGGTGAGCAGGAAGCCCACGATGGTCACCGGGCCGAAGGGAAACGCCCACGGCTTGTCGAACATGAAGCCCACGAAGAACGACAGGATCCCGATCGAGACCACCAGCGGCCACCACGACGGCCCCGGCATGTGGATCCCGCGGCCGTCGCCGGCCACCGGCTCCGGGAGGGTGCGGGTGCCGGCCTCGCGCTTGAGCGTCCAGACCGGATCCTTCCCGGCCACCACCGGCTCGTCGGTGAAGTTCCACATCGGGGGGGGGGACGGGATGGTCCACTCCAGCGTGGCGCCGTTCCACGGATCGGCCGGGGCGCGCTCGGCGCTCCGCCAGGTGGTGATCACGTTCCAGATGAAGACCAGGATCGAGCCGGCCAGGAAGAACGCCCCGACCGTCGCCATCATGTTGTAGACGTCGAAGCCGAGCCCGGACGGATAGGTGTAGACGCGGCGCGGCATCCCCAGCAACCCGGCGAAGTGCATCGGGAAGAAGGTCAGGTTGAAGCCGATCATGGTGGTCCAGAAGTGCAGCTTGCCGAGCCGCTCGCTCAGCATCTTCCCGAACATCTTGGGCCACCAGTAGTACGCGCCCGCCGTAAGCGCGAGGATCGATCCGCCGAAGAGGACGTAGTGGAAGTGCGCCACCACGAAGTAGGTATCGGTCTGCTGCAGGTCGGCGGGTGCCACCGCGTGCATCACCCCCGACAGGCCGCCCATGATGAACATGGCGATGAAACCGAGCGCGAAGTAGAGCGGCGTCTTGAACTGGAGCGAGCCGCCCCAGATGGTGCCGATCCAGTTGAATATCTTGACCCCGGTCGGGATCGCGATCAGCATCGTCGCCAGCGAGAAGAACGAGTCGGCCAGCGGCCCCATCCCGGTCGAGAACATGTGGTGCGACCACACCCCGAAGCCGAGGAAGGCGATGAACGCGCTCGAGAAGACCATCGCGCTGTAGCCGAAGAGCGGCTTCCGCGAGAAGACCGGCAGGATCTCCGAGATGATCCCGAACGCGGGCAGAATCAGGATGTACACCTCGGGATGACCGAACACCCAGAAGAGGTGCTGCCAGAGCATCGGGTCGCCGCCCATGGCGGTGACGAAGAAGCCCGAGCCGAACAGCCGGTCGGCCATCAACAGGATCAGCGCCACCGTGATCACCGGGAACGAGAGCAGCACCAGCACCTGGGTGATCAGCGTGGTCCAGACGAACATCGGCATCCGCATCAGCGTCATGCCGCGGGCGCGCATGTTGAGGATGGTGGTGAAGAAGTTGACGCCGGCCGCCAGCGAGGCGATGCCGAGGATCTGCAGGCCCAACACCCAGAAGTCCATGTGCGGGCCGGGAGAGTACTGCCGCCCGGAAAGCGGGGCATAGCCGAACCAGCCGCCATTCGGCGCGGTGCCGAACAGGAACGAGGCGTTGAGGAACAGCCCGCCCAGCACGAACACCCAGAGCGACATCGCGTTGAGCCGCGGGAAGGCGACGTCGCGCGCGCCGATCAGGAGCGGCACGAAGAAGTTGAAGAACATCGCGCTCAGCGGCATGACGGCGAGGAAGATCATCGTCGTGCCGTGCATCGTGAAGAGCTGGTTGTAGAAGTCCGGCGAGACCAGGGTCGCCTCGGGGCGCGCCAACTGGGTCCGGATGATCAGCGCCTCGATGCCGCCGATGATGAAGAAGATGAAGGCCCAGGCACCATACATGATGCCGATCTTCTTGTGATCGACCGTGGTCAGCCAGTCGACGACTACGCTCCGCCGGGCCAGACTGGCAGTGCGGGTGGGTTCCAGAACGGTGGTTGCCATCTGTGTCAGTTCCCCCGGATCACTGCTTGGTCCGGAGGAAGGCCACCAGCGCCTCGGCCTCCGCGTCGGACAAGGTGTAGCCCCGCATCAGAACGCCCTCCTTCACCTCCTGGGGATTCTGGATCCAGTGCTTGAGATTCTCGTCGGTGTTCTTCATCCACCCCGCGGCGATCATCTGCCGGGAGCCGATCCCACCCAGATTCGGACCCACCATCACCGCCGGCCCACCGACCGCCTTGAGCGAGTGACAGCCGGCGCACGCCTTGGCGGTGAACAGCTTCTCGCCTTCGGCCACCAGCGGATCAACCGCCAACGTGGTCGGCAGTGCCTCCGCCGCGGTGCTGTCTGCCACCGGCATCGGCAGGGTGGTCACCGAATCCTGCATCCGCTGCGCCACCCAGGCATCGAACTCCGCCGGCGCACTCGCCACCACGAGGAACAGCATCTTGCCATGCTGCATGCCGCAGAACTCGGCGCACGCCCCTGGATACGACCCCGACTCCCGGGCCGTGAACCAGAGCCGCGTCTCGCGATTGGGGAAGACATCCCGCTTGCCCGCAAACTGGGGAGTCCAGAACGAATGGAGGACGTCGACCGTCTTCATCCGCAAGTCGACAGTGCGGCCCACCGGGACGTGCAACTCGTTGGCCGTGATGATCCCCAGCTCCGGGTAGCGGAACTCCCACCACCACTGGTGACCGATCACCTCTACCTTGAGCGGCTGCTGGCCATCGGCGCTCTCGGCCGGGATCTCCGCTGTCCGGAAGATGGTCTGCACCGTCGGCACCGCGACGAATGCCAACACCGCCGCCGGGATCACCGTCCAGATGATCTCGACCACCGTGCTGCCGTGAACCTGCTTCGGTTCCGGATCGTCGGGCTTGCCGCGGAACTTGAATACCGCGTAGAGCAACGCCCCCTCGACCAGGATGAAGATCACCGTCGCCCACCACACCGTCTTCATGAAGACGGCGTCGACGAGCTCGGCGAAATCCCCCTTGGGACTCAGCGTTGACTGCGGGTATCCCTCCGGCGAACAACCGGTCAGGAATACGACGAGAAACAGCGCCAGCAGGCCGAGCGGCAGGTGACGCCGCCACGACACGCGAAGAAAGGCCATCAGTTGGATTTCCCGGCTTCGGGTCAACTCGCTCGTGAACCTGTTCACAAGCCAAGCTTCAAGAATAGCGTCCCAACCCGCCCGCGGTCAAGGAAAGCCCGGCCAACCCCCGGTTACAGCGGCCGGAGAGCGCCTCTCCCTCCTGCCCTCCTTCTCTCCTTCTCTCCTTCTCTCTTTCTCTCTTTCACAGCCCCCAATGCTCCAGCAGCAGGTCGAAGGGGACCGGATCCGGCACGGCAAAGGAAAAATGCCACCACTCGTTGACGTAGTTGACGAACCCCTCGGCAGCCATCGCCTCACCCAGGATGGCCCGATTGACCGCCACCACTCCGGTGGCATTGGCGGTGTGGGAGAGCTCCGAGAACTCGTCGAACGCGCCCCCCATGTCGAGCTCCGCGCCGGTGGCCAGATCGATCACCGTCAGGTCAACCGCCACTCCCTGATTGTGGCGAGAGCGCCGGGCGATATAGCCGTCATCCAACAGCTCGGTCCGCCCCACCCGCTCGGTCCAGGCCACCATCGCCAGAGTCCCTCGCACCGGCCGGTAACCGTCCCAGACCTTGAGTCCCAACCCCCGCGCCTCCAGCCGGCGCTGGACCCGGGCCAGCGCCTCGGCGGCCTCCCGCCGCAACAACACCAGCGGCCGACCATACCCCGGCAATGGTTCACCGGTGAAATTGTTGCTGCCGTGGTAGCGGACCTCCTGGCGGATCGCCGGGTCCAGCTCCGCCAGAAGCCGCCGGGCCACCGAGTCGGGGGCAATCGCCTGTTCCTGGGCGTTGGCAACGGTCGCCTGCTGAGCGGCCAGAGGTGTGGCGGCGGCGATCAGGCAGTACGCGAGGTGGAGGGAACGCATGGGGGAAGATAGATGATCGGGGGTGGTGGAACAGGGTAAACCCCGTCCACCTTTCACCCGCGCCGCCCGCGGCGCCCCTTTCACCTTTCACCTTTCACCACCCCCCCAAAGCGCTATATTCACCCCCAACACCTCCACGGCCCATTCGGCACCCTGCCGAGTGGACCGTTGGATTTTATTTCCTTGCACCAAGGTGATGGCCATGATCCATGAAATGCGGGAAAAGTTGAGCAAGGAGATCGAGGAGCTCTCGCATGAGCTGGCGGTGACCTTGCCGCAGGCGATCGCCACGGCGGTCGAGATGGGCGACTTGCGCGAGAACTCCGAGTACAAGTCTGCCCTGGAGCGCCAGCAGTTCGTGCAGGCCCGGCTGGGTCAGATGCACCAGCGCCTCAACCAGCTTACCCAGTTGGCCAATACCGAGGCACCGACCGATCGGGTCGGGCTGGGCTCCAAGGTGACGGTCGAGGATGTCGCCTCCGGCGAGGTCGAGGAGTACACCCTGGTCCTGGCCGAGATGATGGACCTCGACGCCGGCCACATCTCGCTCGCTTCGCCACTCGGTCGTGCCCTCAAGGACCAGAAGGTGGGCGACGAGGTGGTGCTCCAGTTGCCGACGATGCGGCGGAAGCTCCGGGTCACCGAACTGGTCACCATTCATCAGATGACGACCGGGAAGTAGCCGGGGATGGACTCGATTCCGCGGGAACTGGTGGTGGTTGGTGATCGGGTGCTGATCACCCCGGAGGATGGCGAGGAGCAGCGTACTCGCGTGGGGCTCTATCTCCCCGCCTCGGCCATCGACGCCCAGGCGGTGCAGACCGGGCTGATCGTGGCCACCGGCAAGGGCGATCCGCTGCCCGATCCGTCGGTCTTTGACGACGAGCCGTGGCGCGCCGAGGAGCGGACCCCGCGTCACCGCCCGATGCAGGCCAAGGTGGGCGATCACGCCATCTTCTTCCGCAAGGCGGCGGTCGAGATCTCGTGCGACGAGCGCCGCTATCTGGTGGTCCCGCAGGCCGCCATTCTGGTCCTGGTGCGAGACAAGATCCCCCTGCCGTGACCCCGGCTTGGCATATCTGGTGGCGGGCGCTCCGGCTCCGTTGCGTGGCGTGCGGCGGGTCACCGGTCATGCTGGCGTGGTTTCGTGAATCGGCCAACTGCCCTCGCTGCGGGATCAAGCTCGATCGTGCCGAGGATGGCCATCAGGTCGGCTCATACACCCTCAACATCTCGCTGACCCTGGTGCTGCTGGTGGCGGGAATGTGCGCCGCGATCTGGTTGAGCTGGCCGACGCCGCCCTGGACGGCGATCACCATCGGCAGCGTGGCTGCGGCGATCGTCCTGCCGCTGCTCCTCTATCCGTGGACCAAGACTTTCTACCTGGCGCTCCACATCCTGCTGCATCCTCCCGAGGAGCGGGATTTCGAGGCACCCCGGGAGCCGGGACTCAATCGCCGTTCGTGATCAGCGGTGGAGCTCAACCAGGGTGATGTCGAAGACAAGGGTGGCATCGGCCGGGATCTCGCCGTAGGCCTCGCCACCGTAACCGAGGAATGGCGGGATCACCAATTGGCGGCGCCCACCTACTCGCATGCCGCGCAGACCATCTTCCCAGCCATCTATTACCTGACCCCTCCCCATCTTGAACCGGAACGGTTGCGCTGAGGTGGCAGTGAAGGTTTTGCCGTTGGTGAACATCCCCACGAAGTGCAGACTGATCTCGCTGGTCGAGTCTACCCGCTCGCCGTTGCCGATCTGAACGTCCCTGACATAAACACCGCGACCGACCATCCGGAGCGAGTCCTCGACGATGCCGAGTGCGGGGGCCAGCTTGAGGCCGCCGAGGGGGATGATCGGCTTGAGTTTGAGCTCCTGGGCCGATGCTCCGATGGGGAGCGAGCAGAGCAACGCGGCAACCAGTGCAGCCGACCGGAGCGGGGACATCAACTCACTCACCACACTCTGACCCTGACCCAACGAGTGGTCAGGGCGCCGTCGGCAGCTGGTGGGTGCTGTCAGAAGCGAGGGCCTTGGTGAAGGCCGCCAGCCCCTCGGGGCTGTGGCAAACAAAGATCACCTCCGGTGGCGCCTCGCCTCGTTCAAGAGCTTCCCGGGCTGTCGCCACTGCGATCTTGGCGGCTTCCCGCAATGGGTAGTTGAAGATACCGGTCGAAATCGCCGGCAAGGCAATGCTTTCGCTCCGATGCATGTGGGCGAGCAGCAGCGCGTGCCGGTAGGCCGACGCGAGCAATTCGGCTTCGCCGGCATCGCCGCCTTCCCACACGGGACCCACGGCATGCACCACGAATCGGCTCGGCAGGCAGAAGGCGGAGGTGATCCTTGCCTCGCCGGTGGGACAGTAGCCGATTCGTTCACAGGCCTCCGCCAGCTCCGGGCCGGCGGCGTTGTGGATCGCGGCGCTGACACCACCGCCCGGCTGCAGTTCCTCATTGGCGGAGTTGACGATCGCGTCCACTGTCAGTGTCGTAATGTCCGCCTGTTGTGCGCGCATTGGCATCGTCGTCCCCCTTTGAAACATGGAAACCCGGCGGGGGAGGCGCCCGCATTCCCAATCCTCCTCCTTAGGGTACCCCCATTCCCGACAAAATGGGAGGGGGCAGCAAATCGCAACCGGACCGTTACGACCCGCTTTCCCGCCCCAGCGAAGCGGCAACCGCGGCAGCATGGGCGATTTCGATTGATTCTTCACCAGTCAACATCAGGCCGAGATCCTTGATGATGCCATCCTCGAGTCCGTAGATCCAACCGTGGAGGGCGAGCGGTTGACCCCGCCGCCAGGCATCCTGGACGATGGTGGTACGCGCCACATGGACCACCTGTGCCAGCACGTTCAGCTCGCAGAGTCGGGCAACGGTCGCCTCTTCCGAGCCGAAGCGCTCCAACTCGGCCCGATGCGGCGAGGCGATGTCCTGCACGTGACGGAGCCAATTGTCGATCAGGCCGAGCGGCCTCCCGCGCCATGCCGCCTGTACTCCGCCACAGCCGTAGTGTCCGCAAACGATCACATGCTCGACCTGCAACACCTCGACGGCGTACTGGATGACCGAGAGACAATTCAGATCGGTATGAACGACCACATTGGCGACATTGCGATGGACGAACAGCTCACCGGGATCGAGCCCGACCACCTCGTTGGCCGGTACCCTGCTGTCGGCACAGCCGATCCAGAGATATTTGGGGAGCTGCTGCCGGGCGAGCCGGGGGAAAAACCCCGGATCCTCGTCCTGACGCCTGGCAGCCCACTGGCGATTGTTGGTGAGCAGGTCGGCAAGCGAGGGCATCGATGCTCCAGAAAGTGGTGGAATCCTGGCCCAAGATGCCGGGGAAGCGACGCGGAAGCCAGTCGCGATGGCCCGGGCGCCAGGAAGAACCCGCCCCTGATTGCCAACACCTCGGCCAATTCACCCTGACCAAGCCGAATTCGGTGTCCATTGGGCGATAGCCCCGCCCGCTGCACGACCCTAGCTTCTCCTGCATGCCGGTCACGACTCTCCCCAGCCCCACCGTTATGTATCGCGCCCTGGTGGCCCGCGACCCCAGCTTCGAGGGGGTTTTCTGGGTCGGGGTGCGAACCACCGGGATCATCTGTCGGCCGACCTGTCCGGCCCGGAAACCCCGGCGAGAGAACGTCGAGTTCTTCGGCGCCCTGCGGGACGGCTTGTCGGCCGGCTTCCGGCCCTGCCTCAGATGCCGCCCCGAACGGCTCCCGGACTCGACGCCGGAGTGGGCCGGGCAGCTCATGGCTCGACTCCACGCCGAGCCGACCGGCCGGCTCCGTGATGCCGACCTTCGGGCGCTCGGTCTCGATCCGGTGCGGGTCCGCCGGTGGTTCCGCCGCACCCACGGCACCACCTTCCACGGCTACCAGCGCGCGCTGCGCCTAGGCAGTGCCATGCACCACTTGCAACAGGGGAAATCAGTGCTCACCACCACTTATGCCAGTGCCTACGAATCACCCACCGGCTTTCGCGATGCCTTCGAGGAATTGTTCGGGCTGCTGCCGAGCGGGGCACGCGACAGCGGCGTGGCACCACTGGTTGCCCGCCGGTTGACGACCCCGCTGGGAGCCATGCTCGCGATCGCGGCACCCGACGGTCTCTGCCTGCTGGAGTTTGCCGATCGACCGATGCTGGAAACCCAACTGACGCGGGTGCGGCAGCGCTTCAGCGCGCCGATCATCGGCGGAGCGCATCCGCTGCTCGACCAGCTAGAGGCGGAACTCGCCGAATATTTTGCCGGCACGCGACGGCAGTTCACGGTGCCGCTCAAACTGGCGGGGACGCCGTTCCAGCAACAGGCGTGGCAAGCACTGCTCGCAATTCCCTACGGGGAGACGCTCTCCTATGGCGAACAGGCCGCGCTAATCGGCCGACCGGAGGCGCGCCGCGCCATCGGCCGCGCCAACGGCGACAACCGGATGGCGATCATCATCCCCTGCCATCGGGTGGTCCGCGCCGACGGCTCCCTCTGCGGCTACGGCGGCGGGCTGTGGCGGAAGCAGAGATTGCTGGAGTTGGAGCAGGGGCGGGGGGGGGGACGGTGAACGGGGCGCCCCTGCGGGGCGCGGGTGAACGGTGAACGGGGCGTATCCCCCTCGTGCC
>JANRJE010000010.1:0-184383 GCA_033764135.1 Gemmatimonadales bacterium | reverse complement strand
AAAATCTAACCATTTCGTGATATTGGGTTACCGGGGGCGCGGCTGCGCCGGGGGGGGTGTGGTGTGACGGGGGGGGGCGCGGCTTCGCCGCGCCGGGTGAGGGGTGAACGGGGGGGCGCGGCTTCGCCGCGTCGGGTGTGGGGTGAACGGGGGGGGCAGCACCGACGCTTCATCGGATGTTATCCGACCACCGCGCAGGAGGATCCAGCAATGAGAACCGCCGTCTGCATCGCAGCGATTCTGGCGCTTTCCGCCTGCGGTGGTGAGGCCGACCACCGCGACATCTCCACGACCCGTACGCTTGCCGGGGACACCGCTGTCGTGACGATTCGCGGGCCGAATCAACTGTCCCGAACCTGGACTGCCAGCGCCGTGCAGACGGAGTGGACTCCGCCGGAGCTGAGGGCGGTACGGCGCATCGCGCTCGGCGCGGGAATCATTGCCGAGACCGATGGCAGGCAGGTCGTCGCCTTGCGTCGCGAGGGCGGAGCCACCTTTCCGGTCGGGGTGAGCGGGGCAGGGCCCGGAGAGTACCGGCGGGTGGTTTCACTGGCCATCGACTCCGTGGGACAAATCACCCTGGTCGATCCCGGGCAGGGTCGAGTCTTGCAGTTCGATGCTGCCGGTCAGGCACTCACCTCCAACCAGCGACAACTCGCCTCCCCGGCACATTGGAACAGCGTCTCGATCGCCCCGGCTCATCCGGGGTCGACCCGGGATGTTGTCGCCTTTGATCGCGGCGTCATCAGCACCGACGGACTCGAGGATTCGATGCGGGTGGTTCAGCTTCTCGATGACGGCAATGTCCACACCCTCTTCGAGGTGCCTGATGGGCTCTGGGCCAACTTCGGCGGCATGAACGCCAAACGCGAGGCCTACGGACACCGGGCGATCGTCACGGTTGACGGCGAGGATGGCGCCGCGGTGAGCATGGGGACCGACTACCTGATCCGCTGGTGGCGGCCGGATGGCGCACCGCCGGTGCTGCGCATCGAGCGGGAATGGCGGCGTGCCGCTGCTGGCCAGAACCGGGAACCCGCTCAGGAACTGCTGGACGGAATCGGTCAGATGGGTGAGCAGATCGCGACAGTGGCCAGGGGACAGGAGCGCGGTGAGGTCAAGAACGCTGTCGACCAGCTCGTGCTGGTCGGCCACGGCCGGCTGCTGGTCAAGGTCGTCGATTCCACCGCACAGTACCACCCGTTCTACCTCGGGTGGTTTCCCGAATTGCGCCCACCACACTGGACGTGGGAAGTCTTTGATGCGGATGGCGAACTGCGGGGACAGTTGCGCCTGCCGAGCGCGTTCACTCCGCATCGCCTCCTGGAGTGCCAGCTCTGGGGCGTCATGGAGGAGGCGGATGGCAGCCAGTCGGTTGCCCGGATCGACCTCGCTGAGGCCTGTGCGTGGGTGGTGTCCGCTCGTCGCTGAAGCGACATTCGCTCCGTGAGCGCCAACTCCTGGTTGATTGTGAGTCCGGCTTCGATGCGTCGGCGATTGCCGAGGTCCCTTCCTTCGCTGGCGCTCAGTACCCGCCCTTCGGTCGGGACGATGGCATACCCCGTTTCACCTTTCACCTTTCACGCTTCACCCTTCTCCCCCCGTCTCCGCTGATTTCGCTTTACTTATATAATTTTTCGCCGTACCTTTGGGTTGGGTTGGTTTGGGTTGGGTCCCGGTCCGCCTTCCGTCCCGCTTCACCGCTGTCCACCCTTTGACAAGGACACCCCCTGATGCCCCCCGAGCCCCTTCCGGTTCCCACCCTCGTGCTGGCCCTTCCCGATCCTCTTCTGTCGTCCGCGCTCGCGGCCGCGCTGTCGGCGCAATGCGTGGTGGTCGCCGAGGTCGAGTCCTGGGGTGCAATGGAAGATGCGCTCGAGGAATACCGCCCCACCGCAGCGGTCGTGGACATCATGGTCGGTCGCGACCTGCTGCTCGCTCATCTGGATCAGTTGGTGGTCGCCTATCCTGCCACCCGCTTCGTGGTCTGTTCGCCGCAGCCCGATCCTTCCTTGATCCAACGTGCCCTCCTCGCCGGTGCCGCGGCGGTGGTGGGTCACGACGTCTCGTCGTCGGCCTTCGGCGATGCCCTCGCGGCGCTTTGCCGCAGCGGGATGTGGCCCGGTGGTCTCGGGCACGCAGCCGCGATCCATACGCCGCGCCGTGCACCATTGGCTCCGCTCAGCGCCAGGTTGCGGCAAGTCAACGAGCTGCTCTGGCAGGGCCTGCTCGTGAAGGAAATGGTAGACGCGCTCAATCTCAGCCGTCCGACTGTCGAGCGGCACATCACGGAGATCCGGAAGGCCTATGCCGTGGCCGAGGGGCTTCCCGGGCCGTGGGAGGAGGCGCGGACGGCGCGGCGCGGACGGAAGAAGTACCAAGGTGAGGGGAATTAGGGATTTCGCCCTTTCGGGCCGGTCGCGATATTGATCGGGAGTCGAGCGTTTGGTGAACCGAGTCGCCACGCCGCGACCGGCGTCTACTCTCCACCAAACGTGGTTATCCTCAGCCGAAAGGTACCATCCGGGTGTCCGTGAGTCGAGTGCGGAGTCGCGTGGGCCAATCCTTCGTTGTGGCGTTGCTCCTGGGCATGTTCGCGGCCTGCGGGAATGAGCCGGAACACCGGGCGCAGTTTGTCCGGAGCGGTCCCACGATCAATTCCGACACCATCGCGATGCGAGAGCCGGATCAAAGTACGGCCACCTGTTCCGCATGCCGCGTTGAGCTGGAGCGACTGGGGACGATCGGCTCCGCCGCCGACACGGTGTATCCCGTGTTCGGTGCAGAAATCGTGGAGGGAACCGACCAGCGGTTTTACGTGGCCAAGATGTCTGAGAGAGGGCGCATTGGCGTCTACGATCGTGAGGGAACGCTCCTGAGTCTGCTGGGCCGACAGGGCGAGGGGCCGGGCGAACTGCGTACGGTCAGTGCCCATGCGGCGTCGAGCGACTCACAGCTTGTTGTGCTCGGATTCTCTCACATTCTGCGCTTCCCCCTCTCGGGCGGGGAGCCGACCTCGCAGATCATCCCTCGTCCGCTCCAGTTCCCGCGGATGATCGTCCTCTCCGGTGGTGGGGTTATCGTGAACAACCGGGACGCGACCCTTCGCAACTTCACCTATTTCGGGAAGGACTCGGCTTCCTTCACCACCTTCGGTGACAGCCTCCCGCCGGAAGGTGGTGAGGGTAGTGAAGATCCCGCCGCGGCGGTTCGCCGCGGGACGCGGATTCTTCAACGTCTGGCACCGGTTGACAGTGCACGATTTTGGGCCGTCGCGGAGTTCTTCAGACCGATCCTGGACGTCTGGCGCGTTGATGGTGTCTTGCTAGGGCGATATCGCCTCCCCGCGCCCTGGTTCGTGCCCTACGGCCCGGAGGAGTTCCGCAGGTACCAGCGCGAGGGAGATCGTGGGCATCCCGTGGCGAGAACTACCGGCATTCACCGGGACGCCGCCGGGTATCTCTGGACGGTGACCCAGGTGGCCGACCCCGAGTGGTCGCGACCGGATAGCGTGGAGCAGCTTCGCCGAGAAGACGGTGGTGGGGCCCAGGCGGTGCCGTGGGGTTACGACCGGCAACCGGTCCTGGATGCCGTCATTGCCGTGTACCAGATAACCCCGGCCGGGGCCCGACTGCTGGCGGCGACCCGTGTCGACGAGGCGATGACGGGGTTTCTCTCGGACACGGTGGCCTACGCCGAAGACTTGCCCGAGAGGGGCCTGGCCACGTATACGCTGTACCGCTTCCGACTGCTTCACCAACCCTGAACCACAGAGGAGGGATGTATGACTATCCGGATGCGTTGGTTGCTCTCGGCGACCTCGGCCTTGGTCATCGTGATGACGCTCTACACTACGACCGCAGGTGTCGCGGCGGAGGCGACCGGTTCTGCCGCTTGGTGCGGCGTGGTCAGCTACGGCGGCTCGAACTGGCATCGCTTTGGGGATGGTACCGATTGCCGGAAGAATCCGCACGCCGAAGATCAGGCGGGTACCTGCATTGTTCACGATTATGGGGGTGCTTGGGGCTGTGGCGGTTAGCTGGACTCCGACCGTGGTCGTGCGCACCTGTCCGTCACTCGTCGGAAGCGGGGCGCGGGTGCGCAGGGCCAGGGTCCCTTCGAAAAAGCAAGCGCAGGGGAGGGAAGAGCGATGTCCAAGCACACGGGCGGACTCGCTTCGTTGAGGAAGAACGCGTCCGGAAGAGCTTGCTGGAGGCCGACGAGCTGTCGTCACCGGATTCGCATCCCGGCGTAAACAGGAGGTGCGTCCCAGTGCTCCCAGTAGGAGGTTTCCCGATGTTTGATATCACGCCTTCGGAGGGCAGCGATGGAAACCCAGAGTAGCCGACTGTGGGATGCCGTGGCGATCCTCCTGATATGTTGCGCGTTGATTGCCACGGGAATTCTCATCCGGCGGGAATGGTTTCCTCCGGCGGCTCCTGATGACCTCGGGCCACCTGTGGCCGTGACCAACTGGTCGGATCTGATACACGATGGCGAACGACTCGGCGCGGCCGCGCCATTGGTCACGCTGGTCGTCTTCGGAGATTTCGAATGCCCATACTGCCGCCAGTTCACTGTTGATGTCCTGCGTCCGTTTCTGGAGGAGCATCCAACGGAGGTGCAGGTCGTGGCCCGTCACTTTCCGTTACCTTACCATGCGAACGCCTTGCCTGCAGCGCGTGCCCTCGAATGTGGCGTGCGGCAAGGATCGTTCGAGCCTCTGTACTTCCGACTCTACCAGGAACAGAAACTCCTCGGAGAGAAGCCCTTCGAGCAATTCGCGGCGACGGCCGGAGTGCCCGATCTGCCCGCCTTCCAAGATTGCATGCGGCAGGTCGAACCCATTCCGGCGGTCGCGCGCGACACCCTATTGGCTCGGCGAGTCGGGCTGCGGGGCACCCCAACGGTCATCGTGAATGGGATGCTTTTCCAGCGACCGCCACTTCGTCGCCAACTGGACTCTCTGCTGGCGGCCGTGAAGCGTGGGCCGGGTGCGTAGCGGAATCTGCCAACCGCTTTGAGACATCAGTGCGACGAGTGTACTGCATGCGCCATCGGCGCTGCCGAGTTGGGCTGGGTTGATTCACCCGGCGGTCGGCAGTCGGGCCTCCGTTCCCCCCGCGCCCCGCAGGGGCGCCCCGTTCACCCCTCACCCCCGCGGCTTCGCCGCCCCCTATCTCACCAACACCGCATGCGTCCCGCGTGCGTCGTCGCCCGGGCCGGGGGTGCGCTGCAGGTAGCTGCCGTCGGGCTGCATCTCCCAGCCCTGCCGCCGGTCGTTGAGCATCAGCTCCAGCCAGCGGCGTAGCTCGGCCCGGTGACGGGGATCCTCGATCGGTACCGCCGCCTCCACCCGCCGGTCGAGATTGCGCGGCATCCAGTCGGCGCTCGAGATAAAGACCTCCTCCCGGCCGCCGTTCCGGAACAGCATCGCCCGCGAATGTTCCAGAAACCGCCCCAGCAGTGAGACCACCCGGATCCGCTCGCTCACCCCCGGGATTCCGGGCCGGAGGCAGCAGATTCCCCGCACGATCAGGTCGATCTGCACCCCGGCACGCGAGGCGGCGTAGAGTGCCTCGATGATGTCGGGATCGACAATCGCGTTCATCTTGGCCAGGATCCGCGCCGATCGCCCGGCCCGGGCGTGTTCCGCTTCGCGCGCAATCAGCGCCAGGAAGCGGTCCTTCATCCAGCGCGGCGCCACCACCAGCTTGCGATACCCGGCAGGGACCCCGAAGCCGGTGAGCACGTTGAAGAGATCGGAGAGATCGGCACCGATCTCCTCGTCACAGGTGAGCAACCCGAAGTCGGTGTACATCCGCGCCGTCCGCGGATTGTAGTTGCCGGTGCCGACGTGGACGTAACGCCGGATGGCGTCGCCCTCCCGGCGCACCACCAGCAGCACCTTGGCGTGGGTCTTGAGCTCCGCCACGCCGTAGCTCACGTGCACGCCGATCTCCTCGAAGCGCTTGGCCCAGGAGATGTTCGCCTCCTCGTCGAAGCGCGCCTGCAGCTCGATCAGCACCGCCACCTGTTTCCCCCGCTCGGCCGCCTGAGCCAGCAGTCGCGCGATCTCCCCCCCCGTCCGGTAGAGGGTGATCTTGATGGCGAGCACGTCCGGATCCTCGGCGGCGGCCGCAATCAGCCGTTCGACCGAAGTCTGGAACGAGTCGTAGGGGTGGTGGAGGAGGATGTCGCCGTCACGGATCGCCGCGAAGATGTCACGACCCTGCGCCAGTCGGGGAGGGGTGCGCGGCGTGAACGGAGCGTCCTTGAGGGCAGGGAGGTCGAGCGCCGCGATGGCGCCGAGATCGGAGCCGTCGAGCAGGCCGTGGACCTCGAAGACATCGTCGGGAGTCAGTGGCAGCCCCTCGCCGGCATGGGCCTCGTTGAACTCTTCCAGCAGCAACTGGCGCACCTGCTCGGGCATCGACCGGTGCACCTCCAGGCGGACCACCTCGCCGAACTTGCGGTTGCGCACCTCCTCCTGGATCAGGTCGAGGAGATCGTCGGCCTCGTCGTTGTCGCCCTGGCCGACGTCGATGTTGAGGTCGGAGTTGCGGGTGATCCGGAAGAGGTGCCACCCCAGAATGTCGACGCCGGGAAAGAGTGCCTGCAGGTGCGCGCCGATCAGGTATTCGAGCGGCAGATACTCGCGGGCACTGAGCAGCGGCACCCAGCGCGGCAGCAGCTTGGGAACCTTGACCCGGGCGAAGCGGGTCTCGCCATCGGCGCCGCGGAGCGTGACGGCGAGCGATAGCGAGAGATTGGAGATGTGCGGAAAGGGATGTCCGGGGTCGACCGCCAACGGAGTCAGCACCGGAAAGACGTTGGCGGCGAAGTAGGCGCTGAGGTGCGCCTGCTCCCGCTCCGGCAATGCCTCCCAGCGATCGTGGATGCGGATTCCCTCGGCAGCAAGCCCGGGGAGGAGGTCCTGCATCAGGCAGCGCGAATGCTGATCGACCATGCCGCGCACCGTCTCGCGGATCGCCACCAGTTGCTGCGGAGGAGCGAGCCGGTCGGGGGTGTACTCGTGGACTCGCGCCGCCACCTGCTCCCGCACGCCCGCAACGCGCACCTGGAAGAACTCGTCGAGATTGCTGGCGAAGATCGCCAGGAACTTGACCCTCTCCAGCAGCGGGGTGCGCGGATCGAGCGCCTCGTGGAGGACGCGGCGATTGAACTCCAGCCAGGAGAGTTCGCGATTCTGGTAGAGCGCCGGGTCGTGCAGGTCCGTCTCCGCCCGGGCGGAGATGTCGAGGTCGGTCATCAGTGTTTGGCCGGTGTGGTGGGCGGCGTCAGCAGACCGAGCACCGTGCTGGTGATGCCGACGATCAGGCCGCCCCAGAAGGCCGGCCAGAATCCGTCGACCGCGAAGCCGAGCCCCAGTGCCTGCGAGAGACTGGCGGTGACCAGCAGCAGCACGGCGTTCAGCACGAAGGTGAACAGGCCCAGCGTCAGCATGATCAGCGGGCAGGTGAGCATCGTCAGCAGCGGCTTGAGGATCGCGTTGACGACTCCGAATACCAGCGCCACTCCGACCAGCCCCCCGATGCTGCCGGTATGACTGATCCCGTCGACCAGCTCGACCGCCACCCAGAGCGCGCAGGCGGTGATCAGGACCCGGATCATCAGGCGGCTCATGCGGCACACTCGATCACGCCGCCACCCAGCACGCGGCTGTCGTCCATGGCATAGCAGACGCCGCTCTGTCCCGGGGCGATGGCGCGCACCGGCTCCTCGAGGTCGAGCGAGACGGTGTCGCCATCGCGCGAGCGCACCACTGCCGGTACCGCTTTGGCGCGATAGCGCAACTGCACCCGGCAGCGGCTCCCCACCGCCGGCGGCTCGGTGAGCCAGTTGCACTCCTCCAGAGTGACGGCATGGCCCAGCAATTCTTCTGCCCCCCCCACAATCACCTCACGGCTCTCGGGCCGGATTCCCACCACGTACAGCGGCAGTGAGCGGCCGCCGGGAAGGCCGCGCCGCTGGCCCACGGTGTAGCGCGCGAAGCCGTCGTGCGCGCCGACCACCTCGCCGCTGGTGGTGACCAGAGCGCCGGGCGACAGCGCCGCCGCGTCGGCCGGCAGCCGCTGCTCGAGCACGCCGACGTAGTTGTCGTCGGGGACGAAGCAGATCTCCACGCTCTCCGGCTTGTCGGCGGTGACCAGCTCGAGTGCCCGCGCCCGCGCCCGGGTGTTTGCCTTGGTGAGCGCGCCTACGGGAGTGATCATCCGGGCCACCACCTGCCGGTCGATGCCCCATAGGAAATAGCTCTGGTCCTTGTTGCGGTCGCTACCGCGGTGGAGTGCCCCCCCCTCCGCGATGGCGTAGTGTCCGGTCGCGATCGCCTCGCAGCCCAGCGCGTCTGCATGGGCCAGCAGGTCACGGAATTTGGTGAATGAGTTGCAGCGGACGCAGGGAATCGGAGTGCGGCCCCGGGCATACTCGCTCACGAAGTTCTCGATCACCCGGGCCGAGAAGCGGTCCTCGAGGTTGAGGACGTAGTGGGGAATCCCCAGCCGGTGCGCCACCGCCCGGGCGTCGGCAATCGAGTCGAGGGAGCAGCACGGGCGGTCGGGGACGTCGTCGCCGTGACAGAACAGCTTCATCGTCGCCCCGATCACTTCCCACCCCTGGTCAACCAGCAGCGCGGCCGCGAGCGAAGAATCCACCCCGCCGCTCATCGCCACCAGGACCTTGCCGCGCTCAGCCACGGCCCAGGGCACTCGCGAGCCGACGCGCCCGCTCGACGATCGGCGGGAACGCATCCGCCACGCGCTCGACATCGGCCGCGGTGGTCTGGTGACTGAACGAGAAGCGCAGCGTCCCCAGTGCCAGCGGGCGCGGAATCCCCATCGCGAGCAGCACGTGCGACGGCTCCACCGCGCCGGTGCTGCAAGCCGAGCCGCCGGAACAGCAGATGCCGGCGAGGTCGAGGTGCATCAGGATCGCTTCCGCCTCGGCGCCGGGAACCGATACCGAGAGGACGTGGGGCGCGCGCTCGGCATCGAGGCCGTTGATGACCAGGTCGGGAATTCCGGCGCGGAGCCGCTCCGCCAACTCTTCCCGGAGCCGACGAGTGTGGTTCGCGTGCGCCTCGAGTTCCCCAACGGCGAGCAGCGCCGCTCGGCCCAGCGCCACGGCCCCGGCGACATTCTCCGTACCGGGCCGGATCCCGAACTGCTGGCCGCCGCCGTGGAGAATCGCCTCGATGATCGAGCGGTCCCGTACGATCAGTGCGCCGATTCCCTTGGGGGCTCCCAGCTTGTGGCCGCTGATCGACAGGAGTCGGCACTGGATGGCGTCGAGCGAGACCGGCAGCTTGCCGAACGCCTGCACGCCGTCGCTGTGGAAGGGGACCCCGGCCGCGGCACATCGCTCGCCGATGGTGGTCATCGGCTGCACGATGCCGGTCTCGTTGTTGACCCACATCACCGACACCAGCGCCGGTTGATCGGCGAGGGCCGTGTCGAGGTCGTCGAGCCGGACGCAACCATGCCGATCAACGCCGAGGATCGTCTCGCGACCACCCAGACGCACCACCGCGTGGGCGGCGGCCAGGGCGGCCTTGTGCTCGATGGCACTGGTAACCACATGCATCGGGCGACCGGCGGCACCAGCAGCCAGCGCGGCCCCGATAATGGCAAGATTGTCGGCCTCGGTGCCACCCGAGGTGAAGATCACCTGGTTGGGCTCCACACCGAGCGCCTCGGCGGTCTCCCGCTTGGCCTGCTCGAGGCCGGCCCGCGCCAGGCGGCCGATCTTGTGGGAAGACGATGGGTTGCCGTAGCAGTCCTGCAGATAGGGCAGCATCGCCTCGAAGACGTCCGGCCGGACCGGCGTCGTGGCGGCATGGTCGAGGTAGATGGGATCCATGGGGGGAATCTAGCCAATCTGAGGGAGGAGGGTGAAAGGTGAAAGGTGAAACGGGGGTGGAGGGGCGGTGAAAGGTGAAAGGTGAAACGGGGGTGAACTGGGGGGGGGTGAGGTCGCTTCAGCGACGAGCCCCACGCATCGACACCTGACCCACAACCTACCAGCTGGTGCCAGCCGCCGAGGTCCCTCGCTTCACTCGGGACGAGGAACCGATGCGGTCGCGCGCAGCTACAAACTCTGCCCCGCCAATGTCACCACGTCCGGTACCTCTACCGCCTCGGCGGTCCAAAACGGCTCGCCGTAGCCGCGGCGGATGCGGGCGCCGAAATGGGCATCCTGGGTGCGGATCAAGTCGAAAATCTGCTGCCCGTTGGGGAACAGCTCGCCGCCCTGCCGAGTCTCCAGATCGAACTGCGAGGCGTAGCAGCGGATCGCCTCGATCTTCCGGTCAATGTGCGCGGTGGTGTCGACGATGAACGACGGCGTGACCGGATCTTCGCGGTAGGCGAGCGCATAGCAGAGCTTGCTGGGCTTGAACGGATCGCCTTCGGCCGGATAGTTCCGGAGGCCGGAGAGAAAACAGGCATCGCGAATCAGCTCGCTGGCGACGCGATGATCGGGATGACGCCCGACCTTCCACGGCAGCAGCACGGTCCGGGGACGGATGCGGCGAATAGCCTCGATCACCACGCGTCGAGCGGGATCGGTGTTGGCGAGATGGCCATCGGGCAAACCGGCGTTGCTCCGCTCGTGCACCCCCAGCACTGCCGCCGCTCTGGCGGCCTCCTCGGCTCGCAGCTCCGGGGTGCCGCGCGAGCCCATCTCGCCGCGGGTCAGGTCGAGTATCGCCGTCCGGTGGCCCTGGTCAGCTGCCTTGGCGAGGGTGCCGCCGGCGAGGAGTTCGGCGTCGTCGGGGTGGGCGAAGATGGCGAGGAGGTCGGCAGGCATGGAGGGAAAGGTAGTGGGGCCATAGGTCATAGGTCGTAGGTCGTAGGTCGTAGGTATCTGGATGGCGGGTTCCTGCCAGATGCCGGCCTTACAGAGCCTACGACCTACGACCTATGACCTACGACCTATAACCCTCACTCATGCCTCAACGCCTCGACCGGATCCATCTTCGCCGCTCGCGTCGCGGGGATCATTCCGAATACCAGTCCGATTGCCACCGACGCTGACACCGCCGTGACCGCACTCCAGACCGGGACGCCGCTGTCGAGCGAGAGGGCCATCTTGAGCACCTGACCGCCCAGCGTTCCCATGGCGACGCCGAGGATGCCACCGAAGCCGGTGAGAGTGCCTGCCTCCACCAGAAATTGCCACAGGATCTCGTTGCGGGTGGCGCCCATCGCCTTGCGGAGTCCGATCTCGCGGGTGCGATCGGTCACCGAGACCATCATGATCGCCATCACCCCGATGCCGCCCACCAGCAGCGCCACGCTGGAGAGGGCGATCATCACCAGGAAGAAGGCGCCGGTGAGCGAATTGATGATGTCGAGGACCTGGTCCTGGGTGATCACGTCGAAGCTGTTCGGTTGTCCGGGCCGGAGGCCGCGGCCGTTGCGGAGCGCCACGATGGCGGCGTCCTTGGCGATCTCCACGCTCACGCCGCGGGCGGCCAGCACGGCGATGAAGAGACCGTTGGTCTCGTCGTACTGGAAGCTCTGCTTGGCGGCGCGGAACGGGACGATCCCGCCGTCGTTGGCGCCGGGCGGCTGGAAGATGTTTTCGGGCTTGGCATAGATGCCGATGATCGTGAACGACCGTCCGCCGACCCGCACCACGCGGCCGAGCGGATCGAGTCGACCAAACAGGCGACGTGCCACCTCGTCTTCGATCACCAGCACGGGAGTGCCGGCCAGCAGTTCGTTGCGGCCGAACAACCGTCCCCTGAGCAGGGTGCCTCCCTGGACCTCCAGGTAGGCGTTGTCGGCACCGTAGATCATCATCGACTGCGATCGTTCCGACAGATACTCCATCCGCTGCTGCACCTGCACCCAGAGACCGGCGTGCTCCACTTGCCTGCTGCGCATCAGGGCAGTGACGTCCCCTTCGTCGAGGACCGGCCTGATCCGCACCTCGGCCGGGAGCCGGTCGGGGTTGAGCGGGACGGAGGAGAAGAACCGCATCACGTAGAAGGTGCGGGGCGAGGCGTTCTCGATCGAGGCGAAGATCTGCGTCCGGATGCCGTCGACCAGAGAGGCCATCAGCATAACCGTGGTGACCCCGATCACCACGCCGAGGATGGTCAGCGCGCTCCGCAACTTGTTGACGCGCATCGAGTCGAAGGCGAGCACCACCCCCTCGCCGATGTTCATGATCCGGAAGGCCATCGACTATTCCGCCCGGAGCGCGGTGATCGGGTCGAGCCGGGCGGCGCGCGCGGCGGGATAGACGCCGAACAGCACCCCCGTCCCGGCGCCGAGTGAGAGAGCGAGTCCCACCGACCAGAGCGTCACCCGGGCCGGCAGCGGAGTCACCGTGGCGACCAGTTGCGCCAGCGCCCAACCGCTCAGCACGCCGATAATCCCGCCGAAGGTGGCCAGGATGACGGTCTCGACCAGGAATTGCCTCTTGATGGCGTCACGGGTCGCCCCGACCGCCTTCCGGATCCCGATCTCGCGGGTGCGCTCGCTCACCGACATCAGCATGATGTTCATGATCACGATGCCGCCCACCACGATGCCGATGATCACCACGGCGGGTATCACCGTGAAGAGCAGCGAAGTGAGCGAGGTCCAGAAGGCGATCAGCGCGTCGGCCTTGTCGACGGTGAAGTCGTTGGGAACGTTGGGCCGCAGCCGGTGCGCCAGCCGCATCGCCTCCTCGGCGCGATCCATCGCCCCGGGAATCTCCGCAGCCGTGGCCATCTTGACCGACACCACCGTGGTGCGGCGGCGGCCCCAGATCGACTCGAACACCGGCAGCGGGATCAGCACGAAGCCGTCGAACGACTGGCCGAGCGTCTTGCCCTTGGACTGGAAGACACCGACGATGGTGAACTCCCGGCCGGCAATGCGCACCTTCTTGCCCACCGCGCTCTCCTGGGTGCGGAACAGCTTGGTGGCGATGTCCTTGCCCACCGCGATGACCGGGCGGCGCGTGATGATGTCCACCTCGGTCAGTGGTCGGCCGGTGTCGATGCGGTAGTCCTGCACCAACTGGTAGGGCGGGGTGACACCAAGAATGATCGCGTCACCGATCGACTGGTTGCCCGCAACCACGTCGGCGTTGGCCGGTGGCCACCCCGATTGCAGCGAGACTGCCTGGGCGTCGGGGAGGGCGCGAGCGACCGCAGCGGCATCATCCTCCGATATCAGCGGCCGCTTTGCTATGGCGCGGATCTCATCGTCGCTCAACAACCCGATCGAGATCGGGGTGCGCCGCACCTGGAAGGCGTTGGTGCCGATGATCGCCCCGGTGAGGTTCTCGCGAACGTAGGCGTTCATCCCCTGGATGACCGCCACGACGGTTACCAGGAAGGCGACCGAGACGATGATGCCCAGCAGGGTGAAAAACGAGCGCAGCTTGGCCTGGGCTATGGTGGCCAGGGCGAGCCGAAGAGCTTCTCCGAAGGGCATGGCGGAAGGTTAAGCGAGGGCCGTGAAAGGTGAAAGGTGAAAGGGGGGAAGTGACAGGTGAAAGGTGAAAGGGGGACGTGAAAGGTGAAAGGTGAAAGGGGGGACGTGACAGGTGAAAGGTGAAAGGGGGGACGTGAAAGGTGAAAGGTGAAAGGGGGGACGCGGAATGGTGACCTGCCTCCCTTTCACCTTTCACCTTTCACCTCTCACCTTTCACGCTTCACCTCCAGTCCGTCACTCGTATCTCAACGCCTCCACCGGATCGAGCCGGGCGGCCTTGTTGGCGGGGTAGAGTCCAAAACAGATCCCGGTAATGGCCGAGGCGACGATCGCGGTTGCCACCGACCAGAGCGGGATCGACGCCGGGATCGGGGTGAGGGCGTTGATCGCCCAGGCGATCAGCGCGCCGAGCGCCAGGCCGCAGATTCCGCCCAGGACTGTCAGGGTGGCGGCCTCGACCAGGAACTGGAAGAGGATCTCGCCCCGGGTGGCGCCCAGCGCCTTGCGGACCCCGATCTCGCGGGTCCGCTCGGTTACCGAGATCATCATGATCGCCACCACTCCGACGCCGCCCACCATCAGGCCGACGCTGGAGAGCACCAGCATCACCAGGAAAAAGCCGGCCGTCATCGAGTTGAAGCTGTCCAGGAACCGGTCTGCGGAGACGAGGTCGAAGGTGTTCTCATCGCCCGGGCGGAGTCCGCGGTCGATCCGCAGCGCTACGGTGACCTGGTCCATCACGTCCGCCTGCGGGACGTCCTCGCGCGGGAAGACGGCGATGCTCATCCAGCCGCGTTCGCCATTGCCGGCCTTGGCAAGGGTGCCGTGCGGGATGACGATCTTGGGGGAGGAATCGTCGCCGAAGACTCCGCTGGGATCGCGATACAGTCCCACGATCGTGAACGGCAGGCCGAAGATCTTGATCACCTTGCCGATCGGATCGATTCCCGGCATCAGCGTCTCGACCAGCTTGTCGTTGACCACGGTGACGAACGCCCCGCTGGCCGCCTCGATCGCCGAGAAGTTGCGGCCGTCGAGCAGGTCGCCCCCCTCGACCTTCATCCAGCTCGGATCCATTCCCTCGATTCGCGCGCTGCCGATGTCCTTGTCGCGAAAGACGACCCGGGATGCATCGCTCTCGCTGACATTGACGTCACCGACACCCGGCAACCGCCGGATCAGCTCGGCCTCGTGGCGCGAGAGGCGCGGGCGGCGGCGCCAGGGCGACATCTCGTCGGAGCCGTCGGAGATGTTGATGCCGTCGCGGAAATAGCGCATCACCGCGAAGGTGGTCGGCCCGGCACGATTGACGATGTCGCCCACCGATTGCTGGATCCCGGTGATCATCGACGCCATGGCGATCACCACCATGACGCCGATGGCGATGCCGAGGATGGTGAGCGCCGCGCGGCTCTTGCTGGCGCGCACCGAATCGAGCGCCAGGGTCACTCCCTCGACGGCGCGGGCGAGCAGATTGCCGCGACCGAGTCCCCCGCTCATTCGTGCCTCAGGGCGGCGATCGGATCGAGTCGCGAGGCCTGCTTGGCGGGGATGATCCCGGCCAGCATCCCCACCGCAATTCCCAGGGTGACGCCCAGTCCGATCGACCATGGCGCCACCGCTGCCGGCAGCGGCGTGAACGCGCGCACCGCGAAGGCGAGCAGCAACCCGGTGCCGATGCCGAGCAGCGCACCGGTGACCGAGAGGGTGGCGGACTCCACGATGAATTGCGCCATGATGTCACGACCCTTGGCGCCCAGCGCCTTGCGGATGCCGATTTCCCGGGTGCGCTCGGCGACCGCCATCAGCATGATGTTCATGATCACGATGCCGCCCACCACCAGCGAGATCGCCACCAGCCCGGGCAGTGCCAGGAAGAGAATCCGGGAGATCTTCTCCCATTCCGACAGCGCTGCCTCGGAGGTTTCCAGGTGGAAATTGTTGGCCGCCGTCGGGCGCAGTCCCCGGCGCACGCGCATCAGTACGTTGGCCTCGGCCTCGGCGGCTCGCATGGTGGGGAGATCATCGGCCTGGATATGCAGGGCATCGATGATCTGCGGACGGTTGGCCAGCCGCCGCACCGGCGAGGTGATCGGGGTGACGGCGAACTTGTCGAGCGAGATCCCGAACAGGGTACCCTGCTCGGCAACTACCCCGATGACCCGGTGGGGGAAGCCGCCGACGCTGACGGTCTTGCCGAGCGGATCGCGGCCGTCGAACAGCCGCTTGGCGAGTTCGGCGCCGAGCACCACGACGTCCGCACTGGCGGTCACTTCCTGAGGCGTGAAGAAGCGCCCCTCGCCCACCTCCCAGCGCTTGATCCGGAAGAACTCCGCGTCGACCGTGTGGACGGTGATGTCGCGGGCCTCGCGGCCCCGCCAGGTGACGCTCATCCGGTCGAACCCCTCGCGCGCGAAGCGCACCGGGGTGGTCATCCGCTCCTCGATGAAGGCGGCGTCGGAGTTGGTGATGCGCGGATTGCGCTGCCACTGCCGCCACATCTCCTCGGTGGTGTTGCCCATGGTGATGTTGGGGCGGCTCCGCACCGAGAAGGTGTTGATGCCGATCAGGGCGCCGGCGAACTTGTCGGTCATGTAGACGTTCATTCCCTGCACGATCGAGACGACCGCGATCAGGAACGTCACCCCGATGAGCACCCCGATCAGCGAGAAGAAGCTCTTCAGCTTCTGGGCGCGAATCGAGGCGAGGGCGAGCCGGACAGCTTCGAAGAGAGGCATCTCAGCGACGGTCCGCGGTGATCACTGCTTGGCCGGTGCGGCGGCGGCCGTCTTGACCAGCGCCGAATCCTTGAGATCGCGAATTGCCTGGTAGCTGCCCGCCACGATCTTCTCGCCCTCGCTCAGCCCCGAGAGCACTTCGAAATGCTCGTCGCCGGCGATGCCGACCTTGACCGGCCGGAACATGGCGCGGCCATCGACGATCACGAAGACGCCTTCCTCTTCCTTCGGCTTGGCCGTGCTGGAGTCGCCGAGCGTGGCGACCTGGACGGTGTCGCCGCTGGCCTGATGGGCACGGGTCGTCAGCGCGATGATCGGGATGCTCAGCACCTGCGGCCGCACATCGGTGATGATCCGGGCGGTCATCGAGAGATCCGGGCGGACATCGGCCGGTGGATCGATCAGGGTGACCTCCACCTCGAAGTCGACCGCCCGGTCGGCACTCGCACCGGCCGCGGCCACAGCGGCGCTGTTGGCCACCTTGGTGACCCGACCGACGAAGGCGGTGTCCGGGAAGGCATCGATCGAGATGCTCACCGAATCGCCCAGTTCCAGACGGACCACGTCGGTTTCGTCGACCTTGACCTTGGCCTGGATCACCGAGAGGTCGGCGATCCGCATCAGCAGGCCGACGTCCCGCGAAAAGGTACCGGTCTGGGCGACCTCGCCCTCCTCAACAGCCAGCCGCACTACCCGCCCTGAAATCGGCGCGTAGAGCTTGGTACGGGCCAGATTGTCACGCGCTTCCTTGAGCGATGCGCGGGCCTGCAGCACTTGTGCCTCGTTGGAGCGGCGCACCGCCGAGGCGACGTCGTAGTTCTGCTGGGCCTGCTCAACCGACTCGTCCGAAGTTGCGGCGGAGCGCCTGAGCTCGATGGCGCGGTCGAGGGCCCGCTTGGCCTGGTCACGATTGGCCGTCGCCTGCATCAGCGCCGCCTCGTTCGAGGCGAGCGACGCCTCCGACCGGTCAACCGCTCCCTTGAACTGCACCTGGTCGAGCTCCACGAGGAGCTGTCCCTTCTCGACCCGATCGCCTTCCTTGACCGTGATCCGGAGGATGCGGGCGGTGACCTCGGACTGGACGTCGACCTGGCTCTTCGCCTCGATCTGACCGCTGGCAGTCACCGCGGCCACCAGGTCCCGCTTGGCGACCGTGTCTTCACGCACTTCCACGACCGGCTCTCCCCGGCCGCGAACCACGCTCACGACAATGAGGACAACGATGATTCCGACCACTCCGAGACCGAACTTCTTGCCACCAGACATGTCTCTGATCCTCTCCAGATCAACGTAGGGCTCTCCGCGGCGGCCACTCGCCACCGACGGTCAAATGATAGTCGGACCTCGCGCCCGTGACCCCGACCTCCGCCCCTGATACGGGGCTGATGGTTTAACGTTGGGGTGAGTCAATCGGGGACAGTCCCCGGATCCGACCCGGTCGCCCATCTTTCAGGCCGGCGCGACCGCTCTGCTGTTCACTTGCCACCGCCCCACCGGAGCGACTGTGGAGTCCTACGACCACTCGACGGGAAGGTTTCAGAGTGCGACATCAACTCGATTGACCGCTTCCCACTGGGCAGCGGTTGCCGGGGTGGTGTTGCTGGTGGGGGAGGGAGCGGGGAAGGCGTCTTGGGCTGGTCAGTTCACGGTGGCAGTCTTGGCGGCGATCAGCGCGATGGTGGTTTTCCGCGCCGGGGGGCGCACCGCCCGGGCCGTGACGATCGGCCTCCTCGGCGTGTCGTTGATGATGGCCACGACGGGATACCGGCTTTGGCGCGCCGCCGCGCGACCGAGCGCGGTCGCCGCTGGTGCGGTGGCGGATGCGGTCCGACTGCGTGATCGCGAGTTGGCTCGGGCAATCGCCGGCGCCCGCAACACCGGTCGGCTGGTGTTGCAGCGGGTCCAGTCGGCGGCACCCGGTGAGACCCAAGGGATGGCCGACCTGGTTGGTGGCGATGGGCCGGAAGAGGGCGTGGTGGTGCTGGCCGGGGACACGATCGTGGCAGTGGCCGGCGCTCGCCGGGTCGAGCCGGTCACCGGTTTGGCCCCTGTCTCGTTGGTGACCACCCCGTTTGCCCGCTTGCTGGTGATCAGGGAAGTCGGGGCAACGCGCGAGGCGCAGGTTGCCATCCTGCTGGATGCCGGAGCCGGGTTGCCCGCACCCGGCCGCACCCTCACCGCGCTGAGCCGCGGCTGGCACGGGGTGGAGTGGCGCTGGTCCACCCCCCCCCTGGCAGAGGTCCGGCCGTTTGCGTCGGCGGCGGAGGCCACCGCGCACCTGAGAGAGACAATGATGACAGTGGCGCCGACGGCCGACCGGCTGATCGCCCACGAGGTTAGACTCGGCCGCTGGCTGGCGGCCGCAGGACTGGTCGGGTTGGTGATCATGGTCCTGATTGGAGGACCGCCACCGCTGGTCCGCGCAGCCACCCTGCTGCTCCCGACCTGGGCGATGGCCCGCACGCTGGCGGCACCATCCGTCACCGGCGGACCACTGGTGTTCGGAATTCTCGCCGGTCTCTCGCTCCTGATGTTCGCCGTGGTGCTCTGGCGGCGGCCTGCCCGTCGCACCCCGATCGGCCTCGGGGCGTCGGTGCTGCTGCTGGCCAGTGCCCCCCCCATGATGTTCGCCGTGGGACGTCAGCTCGCGCCAGCCATTGAACTCAGCGGGGTGCTGGGCTGGTTCGGGTGGCAGGCGGTACTGGCGCTGGGAGCCAGCGCCTACCTCGCGATCGCCGCGGCACCGCTCCGCTCCGGTCGCGATGCCACCGCGACACCCAAATGGGGCATCATCGCGGCTGCGTGCGCCATCCTGGTCGGCGCCGCGGGGGTCGTTGCCTGGACACCCGCCGGGTGGCTCTGGTGGCTGGCCCCGCTCTGGGCGGTTCCCGTCGCCGCGCTGCTCCCGGTCACCTCGGAGGGAGCCCGCCGGGTGGCGATCACCACCATGGCGGGAGTGCTCGCAGCGCTCGCCGCATGGGGTGCCTCGCTCGATCAGCGGCAGCAGTTGGCGCAAGCCGACCTCGATCGGCTCGGAGCCCGCTTCGATCAGGGAGCCGTGCTCGCCCTGGAGGCACTGGGCGAGCGCATCAGCGCTGAGCGATTGACCCGACTGGATCGTCTCTACTCCGCCTGGCGTGGCTCCGAAGTAGCCACCCTCGAGACGCCCACCATGTTGGCGGTTTGGTATCGGGGCGATCCCGTAGAGTACGTGGCCCTCGACCAGCTAGCCGTCAACTGGGCCGACCTCGAGCGAGTGGTCGAGGTCGCAACCGCCAGTCGTCGACGCATCTCCCTGCCGCGGGGCAGCGGCCGCCACGAGGTGCTGGTGGTCCCCCTCGCGGGCGATACCATCGTGACTGTGACGATCGGGCCTCGCTCCCGCATCATCTCACCCACCCGTTTCGGTCGCCTGGTCGATTGGCGATCACCGCGCGATCCGGCCTACCTGGTGCGCGAGCTTCCGGGTATCACCGAACCGGACACCCCGGAGTTCCGGCGCAGTGGCCGTTGGATCAGGGCCGACCGGCTGGTGGAGTCGGGTGCGCAACCGGTGGTCGCCCGAGCGGAGATCGGCATCAGTCGCAATCGCCCCTTCGCGGTGCGCGCGGCGGTGACGGTGTTGCTCGACGTGTTGATCGTGCTCACCGCCTGGCTGGTTTGCCGGGGGCTGATTGGTGGTGGCGGCGGAGCTGTCATGGGAGTGTTCCGCCGCTCCTACCGACGGACCGTGGCTACCACCCTGGCCGCTTTCTTCCTGGTACCGGCGGTGCTGTTCACCTTCTGGTCGTTGCTCCGCTTGCAGCAGGACTCGGCCCGTGAACGTGGTGCCGAGGTGACCCGCGTGTTGCGCAATGCCATGGTGCGTGGTGAACTGGCCCAGGTCACCCAAACCAATCCCGATCGAGCCGCGCTCGAGTTGCTGGCCGACGGCGTTGGGGCCGACCTCGCCATCTACCGTCGGGGCCGCCTGGTGGCGGCAAGCACTCCGCTGCTCGCCGAACTCGGTCTGCTAGCCCCGGTGATCGATCCCGCGCTGGCGCGCACCGAATCGAACGAGGCCTCGACCAATGTGGCCGGGCTCCCGGGAGTCAACCTGCGACTCGGCGTGGAGCAGACCGCCGCGCCCGGCACCGTCCTGGCCGCCGTGCTTCCGGGTGCCGAAGCGCAGCTCCAGCGGGAGCAGGTCGACATCGCCCTGCTGCTGCTGCTGGCATCACTTGGGGGGGGGATCGCCGCGGTCGTCGTCGCCGGATTGGTGGCCCGCGCCCTCGGCCAGCCGATCGAGGCGCTGGCCCGCACCGCGCTGGCCATCGGCCATCGGGAACCGCTGCCCGATCTGGGCGACCCGCCTGCCGAGTTCGAGCCGGTATTCGGCGCGATCGCCCAGATGGAGGGCGACTTGCGCGAGAGCGAAGCAGAACTGGAGGCGGGTCGCTCGCGCACCGAGGCGATTCTCTCCACCGTCGCGACGGGCGTCATCGGCGTGTCGGCTGATGGTACCGTGATGCACGTCAATCCGCGCGCCGAGGCGCTGCTGGGGATAGCAGTCGCTCGCGAACAGCCGCTGATCGCGCAGTTGCCTGCTGGCTGGGAGGCGGTGGGGGAGGGTGTCCACCGGCTGCTCGGCCCCCACACCCGCGATGCCGAGAGTCGCGAACTGGAAATCGGTGAGCTCAGGGTCGCGGTGACGGTTGCTCCGCTCGGCGATGGCGGTCTGGTGATCGCGGTCACCGACATCACCGAGGCCTCGCGTGCGGCGCGAATCCTCGCGTGGGGAGAGATGGCACGACAGGTCGCCCACGAAATCAAGAATCCACTCACCCCGATGCGGCTGGGGTTGCAGCACCTTAAACGTCTCCGTGCTGACGGTCGACCCGAGTTTGCCGAGCAGGTCGATCAGACCGCCAGCCGACTGCTGGTCGAGATCGATCGTCTCGACCGGATAGCGCGCGCCTTTGCCCGCTACGGTGGCCCGACCACCGGTGATGACGGTCCGCTCGAACCGGTCAACCTGGAGACTGCGGTACGCGAGGTGGTGGAACTCTACGCTCTGGCCGCCGGCGAACCTCGGGTCGAACTGGTGGGTGAATCCGCCACCCCCTGCGCCGTGCGTCGCGAAGAGCTGATCCAGGTGCTCCTCAATCTGCTCGACAACGCCCGCAGTGCCGATGCCGAGAGTGTGCGGCTGGTGCTGGCTCCGCTCCAGTTGCAGGTCAGGGATGACGGTCGCGGCATCAGTGCGGAGCAGGTCGGCCGGATCTTCGAACCGACCTTCTCCACCACGACCAGCGGCACCGGACTCGGACTCGCGATCGTGCGTCGGTTGGTGGAGGGTTGGGGCGGAACGATCACGGTCGCGAGCGAACCGGGGGAGGGAACCACCTTCACCATCACCTTCGTTCCGGCGACCGCCCCAACCCCGGATACCCTGCCGGCGTAGCATTGGTGAACCCGACCCACGCCGACTCCCGGCGAATGGTTCGGGCCGGTCATTCAGGCAGGAGTTCTCACTATGCAGATCCGATTTGCAGTGCTGGCCGCCGCTGCGTTGCTCGCGGCCCCAGTGGCCGCCCAGGGCGGCGGCGCGGGTGGTGGCGGACGTCCGGGCGGCGGGGCAGGCGGCGCTGCCAGGGGTGGCGGCTTCATCGCGCCCGCGCCGGACGCCGATCAGCTCGGCAAGCAGTTGAAGCTCAGCGACGAGTCAGCTGCCAAGGTCGCCAAGCTGGTCGAGGCCTACAAGGCCGAAACCAAGGGACCGCAGGCCTGGGTCGACGGCATTCGTGCCAGCGGCGACATGCAGGCGATGCGCTCCGCTCCCGGTGCCCAGGACTCGCTCGCCAAGCTGCGCAGCGCACGCGAGAAGTTCGACAAGGAACTCAAAGCAGTGCTGACCCCGGAGCAGGCCAAACAGTACGATGAGATGCAGGCGGCAGGCCGTCCGCGTCGGCCAGGGTCCTGACCCGATGATCCGCTTGGCGCGCGGGGCTGCCCTGTTCGGGGTGGCCCTCGCGCTGGCAGGGTGCGACCGCGCCGCACCTCCCGATGATCCCGGCGCGGCGGCGGACGCTGCGGCCGACATCTCCTTCTCGCCCGATGCTGGTCCCTCTTCACTTGCCGAGATCGCACCCGGTGACACCGGTGCGATCATCGGCCTGATGCGCCGGGTGATGACCGAGGGCGACGCCGTTATGGAGACCGCCGAGCGACGCGACACCACAACCACCGCAGCGGTCGGTCAACCGCGCCGACTCACCCTCTTCACCTTGTCCGGCCAACCGCTCAAACTGGTTGCCGCGGAACCGGAACAGGTCGGTAACCTGCCAGCCGAGACGGCGGCGTGGTTTGTCGCGGGTGAAGTGCGCGTGGTGCAGGGGCCGTTCGACGCCTACTTCCTCGATGGTGATCGGCTGGTGCTCTGGACCGATGCATCGCTGGTACCCATTGCGGTACCGGAAACCGACCGGATGGAGCGCGAACGGGAGGTGGTCGACTCCGTTCGCTCGCGCCTGGAACGGTTCGGCATTCGTTATCCTTGAGGGATGAATGACGCCTTCTTGATCCTCGCGGGGCTGGCCCTCCTCGTCCTGGGCGGCGAGGCGCTGGTGCGTGGAGCCACCTTGCTGGCCCGTCGGTTGGGGGTGGCACCGGCAGTGATCGGTCTCACCGTCGTCGCGATCGGTACCTCCGTTCCCGAACTCGTCGTATCGGTACTCGCAGCGCTCCGCGGGGTGCCCGACATCGCGATCGGCAACGTGATCGGCTCCAATCTCGTAAACCTGACTGCGTCATTGGGAATCGCTGCGCTGGTGGTGCCGTTGTCAGTGAGAGGGCAGGCCATCAAGCTCGAATGGCCGGTGCTGTTCCTCGCCACCGCCGTGACAATGGCCTGCTTGCGCGATGCCCGTCTTGACCGGTTGGAGGGATTCGTTCTGGTGACCGGGCTGGTCGCCTTCATCTCCTGGACGGTGGTAATCGCCCGCCGCAACATCACTCCCGCAGAACGATCCGATCTGGTGGAGGCTGTCGCCGAACGAGTGACTCTGCTGGACAGATTTCCCGGCACTATGGCGGCACTCCTGGTGCTAGGCGGCGTCGCGGCACTCGTCCTGGGCGGCCAGTGGGTCGTCGACGGCGCAGTTGCGCTGGCCCGCGACATCGGGATGTCGGACCGCGTGATCGGACTCACCATCGTGGCGGTCGGCACCGGGCTGCCGGAACTGGTGACATCGCTGGTGGCCGCAGCTCGCCGGGAATCGGACATCGCAGTCGCCAACATGATCGGCTCCTGCATTTTCAATCTGCTCGGCATTCTCGGCGCTTCAGCACTCATCTACCCGTTCAATTTCGATCCGGCGCTTGCAGGGACCGATCTTCTCTGGCTGCTGGCCGTGACGCTGGGCATCTGGCCGATTCTCCATACCGGCAGGAGCATCACCCGCGCCGAGGGCGGCCTGATGGTGACGACCTATGCGGTGTACCTCTTCCTGCTGGTGCGCTCCTGATGCGCGCAGTTGCCTATCACGCTTTCCAGGGACCGGTCGACGTGACTCGACTGGCAGATCCAGTCCCCCCCCTGATGGAGTGGTCATCGCAGTCGAGGCGACCGGGCTCTGCCGCAGTGACTGGCACGGCTGGCAGGGACACGATCCCGACATCCGCACCTTTCCGCACGTCCCCGGCCACGAGATTGCCGGACGAGTCGCGGCCGTTGGCGGCGAGGTGAACAGGTGGCGGGTTGGCGATCGGGTCACCGTGCCGTTCGTCTGTGGCTGCGGCTCCTGTCCTCCCTGCCTGCGGGGTGACCAGCAGGTCTGCGACCGGCAGACCCAACCGGGCTTCACCCACTGGGGCTCGTTCGCCGAGCTGGTCGCCATCCGTCATGCCGACCTCAACCTGGTGGCCCTGCCGGACCAGCTCGATGCGGTGACGGCCGCGTCGCTGGGATGCCGTTTCGCGACCGCGTTCCGGGCGGTGGCAAGCCAGGGTGCGGTGCAACCGGGGGAGTGGGTGGCGGTCTACGGTGCCGGCGGCGTGGGGCTCGCCGCCGTGATGATCGCCCGGGCTCTCGGCGCGCGACCGATCGCGGTGGACATCAGCGATGCGGCACTCGAGCTCGCCCGGAATGCCGGCGCCGAGGTGGTGCTGCGGGCCGACCATGCAGATGGGGTCGTGCTGGCGATTCGCGATCTCACCAATGGCGGCGCCGATCTCTCCTGCGACGCCATCGGTTCCGCGCCGGTGGTGGCGGATGCATTGCGATCGCTCCGCCAGGGCGGGCGGCATGTGCAGGTCGGCCTGTTGGCAGGGAGCGACGCCGATCCGGCGATGCCGATGTCGTTGGTGATCGCCCGCGAACTCACCATCGTCGGGAGTCACGGCATGGCGGCGCACGCCTACCCGCGGATGTTGGCAATGATTGCCGATGGCCGACTCGACCCGGCCCGGCTGATCACCCGGACCATTCCGCTCGGTGATGCGCCAAGCGCGCTGATGACGATGGTGAGCGATCCCCACCCCGGCGTCACGGTGATTCGGCCGAGCCTCAACGCGTAGTTCGGCGCCGGTTGGATGTTGGATGTTGGATGTTGGAGGTTGGATGTTGGTGGATGGAACCTCGGCAATCGTACTCGCCACGGTCAACTCGGGTGCCCACAACCAGTCGAGCTCCTGCGACCGGTCCGTCAGGGATAGCGCTTGACGTGGCTGAGGAGTGCAAGCGAGATTAGGACTGAGTCCTAACAGGACTCGAGCGAGTCGGTGGAAGTCGATCTGGTGTCGTGCCATCCTCCCGTTCACGATCTTCGGACCCGTCGGGGAATCATTTCGGCGGATACCGAGTAAGGAGACCGAATGACCAAAGCCAGAACAGGCAGGAGGCCGACCACCCCTCGCGCCGCACGCAGGGGAACCGCCGATCATTCGGATGGCAATGACACTGGGCGGTCGTTTCGCTCACGGAGGTGCCATTTGTGCGGCGATGGAACGATCGCCAGGCGTGACATGCGAGGAGTGTCGTTGCCGCACCGCGACGTCCCAGCGGTGGTTTTGACGGAGTCACCGAGAATCCCGTGTTGCAATCAATGCGGCGAAATGCTGCTCGATGCGGCCGATGCCGGTGCGCTCGATGCGGCCGTTGAGCGCGACTATCGTCGTCAACGACAGGCCACGCTGCTCGATGATCTGCAAGCCATCCTCGAAACGCATCAGCTGCGCCAGTGCGACATCGAAGTCCTGTTCGGCGTTTCGTCCGGATACGTCTCGAAGCTGCTGCGGGACGAGAAGGCGGCATCTCCGCTGCTGCTGCGGTTGGTGCATCTGCTGCGTGTTGCACCTCAAGCAACCGTCGCGTCCATCGGTGAAGTGGCCGTCTTGCCCCCGTCAGCTCGAAAGTTGCTTGGTTCGTCGGTCCGCTCCGCGTAACGGGATACCACCCGGCGGCAAATCGCGCCGCGCCTTCGACACTCACCTGCGCATCCTCCGGCGGTCCCCAACCGTCGAGGTCAAGCTGCTTGCTCGCATCCGTTCCGCCACAGTGCTCGGCGTCGACGCTCTCGCGGTCGATGTCGAGGTGGACATCGCCAACGGCCTCCCATCGTTCACCACCGTCGGGTTGCCGCTCGGTGCCGTCAAGGAGGGTCGCGAACGGGTCGCCGCCGCGCTCGGCAACGCCGGGCTGCAGCTCCCGCTCCGGCGCATCACCGTCAACCTTGCCCCGGCCGATGTCCCCAAACGCGGCTCGGCTTTCGACCTCCCCGTGGCGATCGGCATTCTCGCAGCCAGCGGTCAGCTTCCCACCACCTCCCTCGACCGGACTCTCTTCCTCGGCGAATTGGGATTGGAAGGCGACTTGCGACCGGTGCGCGGCGCGTTGCCGATTGCACTTGCCGCCGCCGCGATGGGGTGCGATGAACTGATCCTGCCGCTGGCGAATGTCGCCGAGGCGGCGGTGGTCGAGGGAATCACGGTGCGCGGTGCCGCGCGGCTGGCCGACGTCTGCGACCACCTCGGCGGTGGGGCAATTCTCCCCCCGATCCGCACCGACACATCGGAGCTGATGCAGGCGCGTCCAGCCTTGCTGGCAGACTTCGCGGAGGTCAAGGCGCAGGCCGCTGCCAAGCGCGCGCTGGAGGTCGCGGCCGCCGGTGCCCACAACGTACTGCTGATCGGCCCGCCCGGTGCCGGCAAGACGATGCTGGCCCGCCGTCTGCCGGGAATCATGCCGTCGCTCACCCTGGGCGAGGCGCTCGACGTGACCCGTATTCATTCGGTGGCTGGAATGCTGCCGCCCGGCAACGCGCTGGTCACCCAGCGTCCGTTCCGCGCCCCGCACCACACGGTGAGTTACGCCGGCCTGATCGGCGGTGGGGCGATTCCCCGGCCCGGCGAGGTGTCACTGGCACACCACGGCGTCCTATTCCTCGATGAGGTCGCCGAACTCTCTGCCAGTGTGCTGGAGGTACTGCGGCAGCCAATGGAGGACGGAACCGTGACCATCTCCCGCGCCGCGATGACGCTCGCCTATCCGGCACGGTTCCTCTTCGTGGCGGCGATGAACCCGTGCCCCTGTGGTCACGCCGGCGATCCCCAACGGGCGTGCAGTTGTGCGCCGACCGCGGTGCAACGCTACTTCACGCGCATCAGCGGGCCGCTGCTCGACCGCATCGACATCCACCTCAACGTGCCGCCGGTGATCTACGGCGAACTCACCGCGCGCGACCCCGGGGAGCGGAGCGCAGTCATCCGCGCCCGCGTCGAGGCGGCTCGCAGTCGGCAGCTCGAGCGGTTCCGGGACGTTCCCGGTCTGTATGCAAATGCCCACATGGGGCCGCGCGAGATTCAGCGATTTGTTCCCGTCTGTCCGCGCACCGCGCAGGTGCTGAAGGGTGCGGTCGAGAAGCTGGGGCTCTCGGCCCGGGCCTACCACCGCATCCTCAAACTGGCGCGCACTCTGGCCGACCTGGCGGGGGCCGACGCGGTGGGGCCGGCGGAGGTGGCGGAAGCGATTCAGTACCGGGTGCTGGATCGGGGGTGAGAGAGGGACGGGGCGCGGCAGGGCCGCGCGGGTGAGGGGTGAACGGTGGACGGGGCGCGGCAGAGCCGCGCGGGTGAAAGGTGAAAGGGGGGCGTCGCTTTGGCGACGAGCCCCAGCGCGGGGGACTGAAATCGGTGAACGGCGGTGGTTGGATGTTGGATGTTGAACGATGGGGGGTACCCTGCACGGATAATGAGTTTCCTGAAGCTCCCCGTTTCACCTTTCACGTTTCACCTTTCACCTATTTCTGTCCCCCCCCCGATCCACCCGCCGCAGGAAATCGCGCACCGCCGAGTGGATCGCCTCCGGGTTGTCGTTCTCCGTGGCGTGGCCGCTGCCCGGGATCACCACGAACTCCGCTCCCGGCACCAGGCGGGAGAACTCCTCGGTCGCAGCCGGAGTCGCCTCGTCGTGCTCCCCGGTGACGAACAGCGTCGGCACCGTGATCTGCCGGAGCCAGCCGGTGCCGTCGAACTGCTTCAGCGTGCCGGTCGAGGTGAACTCGCTCGGCCCCCACATGTAGTTGTAGACGAACGCGCCGCTCCGCTCGCTGGCGCTGTCGGCGTCGACCGGCGAACGCCTCGGGGTGCGCCGCAAAAAGAGCGCGTAGTACGCATCCGTGGCGGCGGCATACTCCGGGTGATCGGTCGTGCCTGCCGCCTCGTGGATCGCGATGAAGCGCTGCATCGAATCGGGGAGGAAGCGGATCAGCGAATCGGCATCCGCTTCCCAGCGCGCGGTGGTCACCAGCGGACTCGAGAGAATGACGCTCTTCACCCCGGCGGGAGAGCTCCCCATGTAGGCCTGCAGCAGCATGGCACCCCACGAGCGGCCGTAGAGATGCACCGTGTCGAGTCCCAGCGAATCGCGCAGCATCTGCAACTCGGTGACGTAACGCTCCACGGTGTACAGGGTGGTGTCAGTCGGATGGTCCGACTTGCCGGCGCCGAGCTGGTCGTAGCGGATCACCGGGCGATCATCGCCCAGGGCGGCCCATCCCTTGAGGCCGAAGCTCCCCCCCCCCGGCCCGCCGTGGATCACCACCAGCGGGGTGCCGGGACCGTTGCCCATCCGGGCCCAGTAGATCCGGCCTCCGGGGACGGTGATGTATCCCTCCGATGCCTCGGCGGCGGGATGGTCCAATGGCTCGCAGGCGGGGAGCAGAACCATGACGGCGGCGAGCAGCAGGGCGGTGGGTCGCATGAGAGATCCGCGGCGATGTGGTAGGAGATCGGGGACCGGAGGATGATACGCCCGCCTCCGGCACACCGGAAGCCCTGGTCAGCGAGCGGGGCCTGGGGGCGGGAAGAGCGAGAGAGCTGGGCGTGCGCCCCTCACTCGTCGCCGGTCCGGCGACGCTCCCGCTTGAGGGCACCGCGCTTCCGCTTCTGGTCGAGCCGTTCCCGCTTGGCCGACTTGCTCGGCCGGGTGGCGCGGCGCACCTTGGGGACCACCAACGCCTCCGCCACCAGTTCGGCCAGTCGGGCGACCGCTTCCTCCTTGTTGCGCAGCTGGCTCCGTCCGGTCTGCGACACCAGGCGGAGGGTGCCGCTGCTGTCGAGCCGGGAGGCGAGCCGGGTGAGCAGACGCTCGCGCTGCTCGGGGGAGAGCGAGGGCGAATCGCTGATGTTCCAGGTCAGCTCGATCCTGGTCGAGGAGGTGTTGACGTGCTGGCCGCCGGGGCCGCTGCTCCGCGACGCGCGCAGCGTCACCTCCTCGCGCGGGATGGCGAGGCGGGGGGAGATCGGGATCGGGTCGCCCTCGGCCATCCCCGACGCTAACACCGCGAGCGGCCGGGCGGCAGTGGCGGTGGCGGATTAGCTTTGGCGGATGCGATGTCTCGGGCGTCTGGTCCTGCTGGTCATCCTCGTCCTCCTGCTGGGCGCGGCTTGGCTCTATCGTGACGAAGTGACCCGCTGGGGTCGCGGCATCGTCGATCCGATGAGCGTCGTGCGGCGCACCGGAACTCCCTCCCCGGAAGCACTCTCCAGCGCCCAGACCAAGGTGGTCGCGCTGACGCGAGCGGGCGGCGACTCGGTGCTGCTCAACGCCTCGGAGCTCGCCTCCCTCATCGTCTCGGGCAGCTCGCTCCTCGGCGTTGATGGCTTGGACTCGATCGCCGTCGAACTCGGCGATCGCTCGATCCGGGTGCGCAGCATGGTGGCCACCGCCAAGCTCCCGGAACGGTATCGACGGCTGATCCCCGGGACTCCGTCCGATTTCGAGGAAGTAATCGTGGTAGGCGACCTCACCCCCGCCCGGCCGGGGGTCGCCGAGTGGCGCTTCGACCGCGTCATGGTGCGCGGACTGCCACTGCCCGCCGATCTGGTTGCCAGGGTAGTGGGGCAGGCGACCGGAACCGCCAGCGACGGTCGGCTGGAGATCGCGCTGCCACCGGACGTGGCCGGCTTCAGGGTACGCCCCGAGGGGGTTGCCATTTACCGGAGTGCCCAATGACTCAGGGTCGCCTGTTGGTGGTCGACGACGAGCGCTCGATCCGGGACATCCTCGCCCAGGTACTGGGATACGAGGGGTATGAGGTCGCCACCGCCGCGTCGGGTGGCGAGGCTCTCAACCTGCATCGGCAGCGCCCGTTCGACCTGATCCTGCTCGACGTCAAGATGCAGGGGATCGACGGTCTCGACACCCTCGCCCAGCTCCGTCAGCAGGACAACAATGTCCGCGTGGTGATGATCTCCGGCCACGGCAGCATCGCCACTGCGGTGCAGGCGGTCAAGGAGGGGGCGTTCGACTTTCTGGAGAAGCCGCTCGACAGCGACCGGCTGCTGGTCACCGTGCAGCGCGCCCTGGAGCATCGCCAGTTGCTCGGCGAGAACAGTCGCCTGCGCGAGGGACTCGCCCGGGCCACCGATGCCCGGTTCGCGATGGTCGGCGAGAGCGAAGAGCTGCAGAAGATCCGTGACCTGGTCGAACGGGTCGGTCCGACCAACGCCCGGGTGGTCATCACCGGCGAAAACGGCAGCGGCAAGGAATTGGTCGCGCGCGCGATCCACGAGGCGTCGGCGCGACGAGCGGGTCCGTTCATCGAGGTCAATTGCGCGGCGATTCCGCACGACCTGGTGGAGAGTGAACTGTTCGGGCACGTCAAGGGATCGTTCACCGGCGCGGTGGCCGATCAGTCCGGCAAGTTCGAGGCGGCCCACGGCGGCACCCTCTTCCTCGACGAGATCGGCGACCTCGCCCAGAACGCCCAGGCCAAGATTCTGCGCGCTCTGCAGGAGGGGGTCATAATCCGGGTGGGAGATTCCAAGCCGATCAAGGTCGACGTCCGCGTCATCGCCGCCACCAACCGCGATCTGGCGCAGGACATCCAGGAAGGGCGCTTCCGCGAGGATCTATTCCACCGGCTCAACGTCATGCCGATCCACGTGCCGCCACTCAGGGAGCGCGCGCGCGACATCCCGGCGCTGGTGTCGCACTTCGTCTCGGCGCTGGGTTCGGGCCCCGGCATGACTCCCAAGCCGTTCTCGGGCGACGCGCTCCGCCGCCTGCAGCGCCGACGCTGGCCGGGCAACGTGCGCGAGCTGCGCAATGCGGTCGAGCGGCTGCTGATTCTCGCCGCCGGTCCGGAGGTGACCGAGGCGGATGTCGATCTGGTGCTGGCTCCCGAGAGTGGACCGCCGATCGAGCCGGAGCAGCTTGCGGCCGACGCCGGTGACCGTTCCTTCGCCGAATTCCGGGAAGATGCCGAACGCGCCTTCCTGGTATCCCGGCTGCGGGAGCATTACTGGAACGTGGCCGAGACGGCGCGGGCGCTGGGAATGCCGAGGTCCAACCTGTACAACAAGATCGAGAAATACGGAATCGAGCGGGAGCGCTGATGGCCGACTCACGCGATTGGGACAAGCAGATGGCGGAGATCGACCGCCTGATGGCGAAGGAGGCCAAGTCCGCTCCGGCAACTCCGTCGCCGACCACGTCGGCGGCATCGGCGGCACCAGTCGGGCGCCGGGATCCGGGGCAGGTGGAGCCGAAGGCCGCCGCCCCGCTCTCCCGGCGGAGCGCGCTCGGCCTCTGGTCGATGGCGCTGCTTGGCTCGCTCGGTGCCGGGGCGTTGGTGGTCTGGCCCTATGCCAAGGGGTGCGGGACGATGCTGGCGGTGTACCTTGTCGGGGTGGCGGCGGTCGGCGGCGCCGGGATCTGGACGATGCGCTCGGCCTGGCTGGCGCGTCGCGGCATCCCCCACCTGCTGGGCCTTGTCATCCTGCTGGCCGCACTCGGGCTGGCGACTCTGGAGATCCTGCCGCGCATCGGCTACGCGGCCACTGCCCTCACGTGGGGCTGTACCACCTGAACCGACGGAACAATGTCCAAGACCTACAAGAACTTCATCGGCGGCCGCTGGGTCGCTCCGACGACCGGGAAATACTTCCAGAACCGCAACCCGGCCGACACCACCGACATCATCGGCCGTTTCCCCGAATCGGGCGCCGAGGACATCGAAGCAGCCGTCGCCTCGGCGCGCCGCGGCTTCGAGAGCTGGTCACGCACTCCCGCGCCACTTCGTGGTGACGTCCTCCGCCGCCTCGGCGACATCCTCACCGATCGCAAGGAAGAACTCGCCGACGCGATGACTCGCGAGATGGGGAAGGTGCTCGACGAAACCCGCGGCGACGTGCAGGAGGGGATTGACACCGCCTATTACGCCGCGACCGAAGGTCGGCGCCTGTTCGGCCACACGGTGCCGTCAGAGCTGCGCCAGAAATGGGCCATGAGCGTCCGCCGCCCGATCGGGGTCACTGGGCTGATCGCGCCTTTCAATTTCCCGTTGGCGATCCCCACCTGGAAGATGTTCCCCGCGCTGCTGTGCGGGAACAGCGTCATCCTCAAGCCGTCGGAAGATGTGCCGCACTCCTCCCACCTGCTGGTCGAATCGCTGCTCGAGGCGGGGCTGCCTCCCGAAGTGATCCAGCTCGTGCACGGTGGCGGGACGGCGGGTGCCGCGCTGGTCGAGCACCCGGACGTTCCGGTGATCTCGTTCACCGGCTCGACCGAGACCGGCTCCCGCATAGGCGAAGTCTGCGGCCGGATGCACAAGCGGCTCTCGCTCGAGATGGGCGGCAAGAACGCCCAGATCGTCATGGAAGATGCCGACCTCGATCTCGCGCTCGAGGGAGTGCTGTGGGGCGCCTTCGGGACCACCGGGCAGCGCTGCACCGCCACCTCGCGCCTGATCGTGCATCGCAAGGTCCACGACAAGCTGGTGGCGCGACTGGTCGAGGCGGCCGGCAAGCTCACCCTGGGCGATGGCCGTCAGAAGAAGACCCAGGTCGGTCCGCTGATTCACGAGGCTGCGCTCGAGAAGGTGGAGCGCTATGTCCAGATCGGGAAGGACCAAGGCGCCGAGCTGGCCTGCGGTGGCGTGCGCCCTCGCGGCACCCGGCTGTCGCAGGGCCACTTCTTCAAGCCGACGGTGTTCACCAACGTCAAGGCGGGATCGCGCCTGGCCACCGAGGAAATCTTCGGGCCGGTGCTCAGCGTCATCAAGGTCGGCTCCTACGAGGAAGCGGTGCGGGTCAACAACGAGGTCAAGTACGGACTCTCCTCGTCGATCTACACGCGTGACGTCAACCGCTCCTTCCGTGCGCTCGAGGATCTGCAGAACGGCATCACCTACGTCAACGCTCCCACCATCGGAGCCGAGGCGCACCTGCCGTTCGGCGGCGTGAAGCAGACCGGCAACGGTCACCGCGAGGGCGGCTGGGAAGTGTTCGAGTTCTACTCGGAGACCAAGGTCTGCTACGTCGACTTCTCCGGCACCCTGCAGCGCGCGCAGCTCGACACCTACGAGAGCTGAGTCCGTCCGGCTCCGGTTGATCACGAGCAGGGGCGAGGGCCGCAACACCGGCCTTCGCCCCTGCCCGCGTCAATGCTGCCGTTCGCACCCCTTGCCTCTCAAACCGGCTTTGCATATCCTCCACGCAACCACCAGACAAGGCAGTTTCATTCCGCGGCAACGCGGCGCACGAGAGGTTGTGCGATGCAACCATTGCGGGTCGATACCGGCGGCCGTGCCGGGCATGGAGTGGGCGCCGACGAGGGTTCGCTCGATGTCTACCTGCAGGAGATCAGTCGATATCCGCTGATCAGTCAGGCCGAGGAAGGAGAACTCGCCCGACGGATTCGTGGTGGTGATGAAGAGGCGCTCGACACCCTGATCCGCAGCAACCTCCGGTTCGTAGTCTCCGTCGCCAAGAAGTACCAGAATCAGGGCGTGTCGCTTGCCGACCTGATCAACGAAGGCAATCTCGGCCTGATCCGTGCCGCCCAGAAATTCGACGAGACCCGGGGCACCAAGTTCATCTCCTACGGCGTCTGGTGGATTCGCCAGTCGATTCTCCAGGCTTTGGCCGAGCAATCGCGAATCGTGCGGGTGCCGCTCAACCGGGCCGGTGAGCTCCACCGGATCGGCAAACGATCCTCCGCGCTGCAGCAGGAGCTGGGCCGACTGCCGACCGCCACGGAAATCGCCGAAGGGATGGACATGGATGTGGCCGAGGTGGAGCGGACCCTGGCCATCTCGCAGGGCCACGTCTCTCTGGATGCGCCGGTGATGACCGGGCAGGAGAATCGGCTGCTGGATTATCTCTCCGACAGCAGCAGCCGGGGCTCCGACGCCGACACCATCGATCACGCGCTCAGCGAGAGCATCGCCACCTGCTTCAAGAATCTCTGCCCGCGGGAAGCGCGCATCCTCCGGCTCTACTTCGGGCTCGAAACACCGGAACCGAAGACCTTGGAGGAAATCGGAGCAATGCTCGGCATCACCCGGGAGCGGGTCCGCCAGATCAAGGAGCGAGCCCTGCAGCGGCTCCGCCGGACCGCCGAGGAGCACGCGCTGGAGTCGTATCTCCGGTAGGTGAACGGGACGCGGCTCCGCCGCGCCGGGTGAGGGGTGAACCGCGAACGGGGTGAAACGTAAAAGGTGAAACGGAGGGCCGATACGCCTACCCTTTCACCTTTCACCTTTCACCAGTTCCCCCTTCCCCCGCCCTTGCCAACAATTCCCGATTCCGATACGCTCCACCCATGGCAGCCAATCCAACTTTCGACATCTCGACCGGCGTGGACTTGCAGGAAGTCGACAACGCCGTCAATCAGGCCGTGAAGGAGATCGCGCAGCGATACGACTTCAAGGGCTCCCACTGCACCATCGAACTCGATCGCGACAAGGCGACCATCGCCCTGGCCGCCGACGACGAGTTCAAGATGGAGGCATTGCTCGACGTGGTGCGGACCCGGTTAATCAAGCGGGGCGTCCCCACCCGGAACCTCACCGTGGGCGACCTGGTGCAGGCCACCGGAATGTCGGTGCGTCGTACTCTCTCGCTCACCCAGGGGATTCCGGTCGAGAGCGCCAAGAAGATCCAGCGGGCCATCAAGGAGGCCGGCTTCAAGAAGGTGCAGGCCAGCATCCAGGGCGACGAGGTCAGGGTCTCGGCGCCGTCGCGGGACGACCTGCAAGCGGTGATCGCCTTCCTGAAATCCGGCGATTACGACGTCGAACTGCAATTCGGCAATTACCGCGGGTGATGACTCGCGGCCTGCTCCTCGTCGTCGGGTTGGCCGCGCTGGGCTGCGTAGTCCGTCCGGACGAGGTGTCGCTCAGCCCTGAAGTCGTGGCCCCGCTGCCGGAGGTGCGGATCGGACTGCTCACCGACGTCAGCCGCGTCTCCCTCGACAGCGATCTTGGCCTGGTGATTGTCGATCCCGATGAGGGCGAGCTGGTGCGCGTGGCCGCGGGGACGGCGCTCCGCGGCTCCACTCGCGGGTCGGGGATCGCTCTCGACGGCGGCGGGGAACGAATCACCCGTCGGGTCCTCCTGGTCGAGCCGGTCGAGGGCGGGGTGATCACGGTCGACGGCAAGCGGTACCGCGGCCGGATGGAGTTGCGACGCAGCGGCGAGCGCTTCCAGGTCATCAACCACATCGATCTCGAGAGCTACCTCCTCGGCGTCATTCGCGGCGAGATGGGGACGCGCTCAGCCAACGAGTTCGAGGCACTCAAGGCCCAGGCGGTGGCGGCCCGGACCTATACCCTGCGCAATCTCGGTCGCTGGTCGGATCAGGGATTTGATCTGGTCGCCGGAGTCGGCGCCCAGGTTTATCTCGGGAGTGATCGCGACGATCCGCTGACCAGCGACGCGGTCGCCGCCACTCACGGCGAGGTGCTGCAGCAAAATGGCGTGCTGATCGACGCCTTCTATTCCTCGACTTGCGGTGGCCACACCGAGGACGGCGTAGCCGCCTTCGTGGGAGCGTCGCGTCCCTATCTGCGTTCGGTCAGCGATCTCGCTCCGGACGGCACCGCCTACTGCTCGATCTCGCCGCGATTCACCTGGCGGGAGAGCTGGAATGCCGAACAGCTCACCACCATTCTGCGGCGAACGCTCGCCGCCGAAAAGCTGCCGCGGGCACGGGCGAACGATCTTCGCGATCTGCGTCCTGCCGCCCGGACGGCGTCCGGACGGGTTGCCAGCCTCGATCTGGTGGGCTCCGGTGGCAGCACCGCCGTTCAGGGGCAGAGCATCCGCCGGGTGCTCTCGCCGGAGCCCGGGACTTGGCTCAGGAGCACCGATTTCACCATCAAGGTGACCCGGAGCGGTGCACGGATCGAGCGGGTGACGGTCGAGGGTCGGGGCAATGGCCATGGGGTGGGGATGTGCCAATGGGGCGCCATTGGGCGGGCCCGGGCAGGACAGGATTACGCCACCATCCTGATGAGCTACTTTCCGGGCACGGAATTGCAACGGATATACTGACCGGAAGGAGTGGCGCTGCGATGGCGGAACGACTGCGGCTGGGGATTGTCGGTGCGGGCGCGATCACGCAGGTGGGTCACCTGCCGGCGCTCAAGCGTGCCAAGGAGATCGAGGTGGTCGGGATCTGCGACAACGACCTGGCCAAGGCGCGCGCTCTCGCCGATCGATTCAACATCCCGACCGCGCACTCCGACATCGCCGAGTTGGTGGACTACGAGCAGCTCGATGCACTGCTGATCTGCACGCCCAATCACCTCCACGAATCGCACATTCTCACCGCGCTGGCCCGCAAGCTGCACGTTCTGGTGGAGCGGCCGGTGGCGATGACTTCGGCAGGTGCCCAGAAGATTCTCAAGGCGCAAGCCAAACATGACCGCGTGGTGATGGTGGGAGCCAATCACCGCTATCGTCCCGATGTCCAGATGATCCGCTCTTTCGTCGAGAGCGGCGAACTCGGCGAACTCGAATCGATCCGCGCCTGGTGGTTCATGTCCCGCGCCGGTCAGACCTCACTCGGCTGGCGTCAGCGGCGCGACCAGGCCGGTGGCGGCGCGATGCTGGACCTCGGACTCGGCATTCTCGACCTCTCGATGTGGCTAGCCGGTTTTCCGCGCCCCACTCGCGTCTCCGCGGTATTCCCAGAGAAAGGGACCACCAGGGGAGTGGAACCATCGGGCACCGCCATGGTCGCGCTCGAAGGCGGACTGGCTGTTCACCTTGATACCAGTTGGCGCTTCGTCGGACCCGGCGAGCGCTACGGCGTGGCGCTCCGGGCCTCGCGCGGCTCGGCGCGGATCGCGCCGCTGGCGATCTGGAAGGAGTTCCACGGCGTGACCCGTGACGTAGCCACTGCAGGGGCTCACTCCAGGGAGAGTCCGTTCGCGATCGGGGTGCGGGCGCAGTGGGCGCACTTCGTGGCGGCAGTACGGGGCGATGCCAAGGCGCCGTCGCTGGCTGAAAACGTCAGGGCGTTGACGGTAATGGAGGGGATGTACGAGTCGGCCGAGTCCGGGCGGGACGTGGTGTTGTGATGGGTGCCGTTCTGGCGCTGGTGCTGGCGCTGGCGCCTGGAGGTGTGGCGCCGTTGCGGGCGCAGGAAGTCGAGGGGGGGGGAGGTGCCTCGCTCCAGACCTTCCTGGTGACGATGGGACCCGGAGCCGACGTGTACGAGCGCTTCGGCCACAACGCGATCTGGATCCGCGACACCACCAGCGGACTCGATCTGGTCTACAACTACGGCACCTTCGATTTCGACGAGCCGGGGTTCGTGGGCCGTTTTGTTTTCGGGCGGCCGCGCTACTGGCTCGACGTGGGTACGATCGACGGCACGCTGCGGCTCTATGCCCATCGACAGCGCGACGTCGTCGTGCAGGAGCTGGCCCTTTCGCCCGCCAAGCGTGCCGAGCTGGCGATCCGCCTGGCGGAAAACATTCTCCCGGCCAATCGCAGCTACGACTACGACTACTATCGCGACAACTGCTCGACCCGGGTCCGCGACATCCTCGACCTGGTCCTGGGGGGGGCACTCCGCCGCACTACCGCGGGTGTGCCGGGCGAGGGGACGCTCCGCTTCCACACCCAGCGCTCGGTGAGCAACGACCCCGCGATGTATCTCGGCATCCTCGCAGCGTTCGGCCCATCGGTTGACCGGCCCCTCGACCAATGGGGCGAGATGTTCCTGCCGGCCAAGGTGCAGCAGTGGGTGCGCGAGCTCCGGGTGCCGGATGGCAGGGGGGGGGAGATTCCGCTGGTGCTGCGCGAGGACACCTTGCTGGCTGTCGGCGCCTTTGCCGTCGAGTCCGGCCGACCCGACTGGTCCGGGACGCTGTTCGGGGCCGGGGTGATCATCGCGCTGGCGAGTCTCACCGGGATGATCCGCGGGGCGGCCGGGATCCCCGGCCGACTGGTGGCCGGCGCCTGGCTGCTGACGAGCGGCATAGGGGGGGGGATTCTCCTCTTCCTCTGGTTCGCCACCGACCACCGTGCCGCCACCGGCAACCTCAATCTGCTGCTGCTCTCTCCGCTGGCGCTCGCGGTGCTGCCGGGAATCTGGCGGCGCGGCGCAGCAGGGCGGTGGTCACGCGCCGCCCGGGCCGGGTATGGGTTGTCGTTGGTGGCGGGGGGAGTGGCCGCGCTGCTGCCGTCGCTGTTCACGCAGCAGATGGGGGAGATCGCCGCGATCGCCGTGGTCTCCGGTGTCGCGGCTTTGCTGGTGGCGAGTGGGGCTCAGCCGCCGACCCGCGCCAGCGCGGCTGCCGCCTCACTGAGGCCCGGCGCCGCCACCAACGCCGCCCGGTAGGCCTCGGCCGCCTTGGCCCGGTCGCCTGCGGCCTCCAGCCCGAGCCCCCGGCCGAACTGGACCAGCGCATCCACCGACACTCCCCGGCGCGTGGGAGCGTCGCCGCGACGGACGCCGACCCCGGGCTGCTGGGCCAGTCGCTCAGCCAGTGCCGCGATCGCCTCTCCCAACTGCTCCCGCGATGCCAGAGCCGGGTCGCCCCGGATCACTGCCACCGGCTCACCTGTGGCGGCGTTGACGATCCGCGCCTCCATGTGAACGTCGCCGTACTGATCGAGCAGCGAGCCGACCACCAGCAGCCGTCCCCCGGCTGCCGTAGCCGCTTGCCGCGCAGCACCGACATCCACGCGGCCGCGATTCATCGGCGCGGCGTTCAACGGCACCACCTTGGCCTCCGCGCGGCCGCCGAGGTCGGCGGCGAGGAGCGCACCCAGGGCACGCCCGAGAGAGGTGTACTGCTCGCGGGTCAAGCCGACGGAACCGTCGGTCTCGAACCCGCCGACGGCAACGGTGGCACCGCTCTGGGCCATGGCAAGGCCGATCGGTGACAGTCCAAGTACAAGCACGGCAACGAGTTGGCGCGTTGTTCGCATCATTCCTCCTGGCAAAGGCCCGGCTCCTGCACCCCGGGAGACGAGTGAAGGGTGCCCCGTTGTACGTCTGATGGCAAGCAGGCTATATTTACGGGCTATCGTGGTTTCGCGAGGAAACTACGGCGTACCGAGTGAGGAAGCCCGTGAAGCCCAATCTGCATCCAGTCTACCAGACTATCACCGTAAAGTGTCAGTGCGGCAATACCTTCGAGACCCGCTCGACGGCCTCGGCCATCAGCGTCGAAGTGTGCGCCCAGTGCCATCCGTACTTCACCGGGAAGCAGCGCCTGGTCGACACCGCCGGCCGGATCGATCGATTCCGCCGGAAGTATGCTGCCGCGGACACACCCGCGAAGTCCTGACCGATGGACGTCCGACTCCGCCAGGCGCTCGCGCGGGCGGAGGAGGTCGCCCGGCAGTTGGCCGATCCGGCGATCTCCGCCGATCCGGCCCGATTGCAGGCCCTCGGCCGCGAACACGCCCGGTTGGCTCCGGTCGTGCGCGCGGCCGAATCGCTTGCCCGCGCCGAAGCCGAGCTCGCGGGGGCGCGGGAACTCGCCGCTTCGGGTGATGAAGAGATGGTCGGACTCGCAGAGGCCGAGCTCAAGCACCTGCCGACAACGATCGCTGCGCTGCAGCGCGAAATCGCCGAACTGCTGGTGCCGCGAGACCCGCACGACGATCGTGACGCGATAGTCGAGATTCGCTCCGGCACCGGTGGCGACGAGGCGGCGCTCTTCGCCGGCGACCTGCTGCGGATGTACACCCGCTTCGCCGAGCGGCGCGGTCTCAAGGTCGAGCCGATCGAAATCCACCAGGGCAACATGGGCGGAATCCGCGAGGCGATCATCGCGATTCGCGGTTCCGAGGCGTTCGGTCTGCTTCGGCGCGAGTCCGGCGTGCACCGGGTGCAGCGCGTGCCGGCCACCGAGCAGCAGGGGCGGATTCACACCTCGGCAGCCACTGTGGCGGTGCTCCCCGAAGCCGAAGAGGTCGACGTCAAGATCGATCCCCAGGATTTGCGGATCGACATCTTCCGCTCCTCGGGTCCGGGGGGCCAGAGCGTCAACACCACCGACTCCGCCGTGCGGATCACTCACATCCCATCGGGGCTGGTGGTCTCGCAGCAGGACCAGAAGTCGCAATTGCAGAACAAGATGAAGGCGATGGAGGTGTTGCGGGCACGCCTGCTCGACCGGATGATCGCCGAGCAGGAGGCGGCACGTTCCGCCACGCGCAAGTCGCAGGTCGGCACTGGTGACCGCTCCGGAAAGATCCGCACCTACAATTTTGCCCAGAGCCGGGTCACCGATCATCGCATCGGCCTCTCGGTGCACAACCTTCCGGACGTGCTGGAAGGGCGGATGGATGAACTGGTCGACGCTCTCCGGCTCGCCGCTCGCGCGGAGGAGAGTGCCGGGTGATGCAGACATCGACCACCCTCCAGGGACTCTGGGAGTCGGCCGGCGAGATTCTCGCCGCCGGTGGAGTGACCACGCCGCGCCGCGAGGCGATCCGGATCTGGAGTGATCTGGCGCGCACCTCCTCAGCGGAGGCGATTCTCAATCGCGGCGAACCGATCGGGGCGGATCGCGCGCAGCAGTTCCTCGCCGCCGTGGCGCGACGCGCTGCGGGCGAGCCGCTGGCGTATGTCACCGGCAGCACCGGCTTTCGCCACCTCGAGGTGGCCTCTGATCGGCGCGCGCTGATTCCCCGCCCGGAAACGGAGGGGCTGGTCGAGCTGGCACTCAACGCAGTCCGGACCGGCACTGCGGCCGACATCGGGACCGGCAGCGGGGTGATTGCCTTGGCGCTCGCCAGCGAGGGCGAGTTCGATCGCATCGTGGCGACCGACATCTCTCCAGATGCTTTGGCGTTGGCCCGCTCCAATGGTGAACGGTTGGGGATCGACGTCGACTGGCGCGAGGGCGACCTGCTGGCGCCCTTGGCGGGTGAACGGGTGGATTTGTTGGTATCGAACCCGCCCTATCTCACCGACGATGAACTTGCTGCGCTCGACCCTGCGGTGGCCGCGTGGGAACCGTCATTGGCGCTGGCTTCCGGTGCCGACGGACTATCCGCCACTCGCCGCCTGCTCGACGAAGGTCGCCAGGCAGTAGTTTCCGGTGGCTGGCTCGCCCTCGAGGTGGACTGTCACCGCGCTCCGCTCGTCGCCGCACTGGCCGAGTCCTTCGGTTGGCGCGAGGTGAGCATTCACGACGACTTGTTCGGTCGCGCCAGGTATTGTCTGGCACGACGGGGAGATGGATCATGATCGAGGAAAAGGCAACCGACCTCGGCCGTTTGATCGGCCAGTCCACCGAATACCAAGCGATGCGCCGGGCCGAGCAGGGACTCCGCGACGATTCCGAGGCGCAGCAACGCCTGGAGACGATCTCCCGGCTCACGCGCGAGTTCGATGCCCTGATCGCCGAAGGAAACTCGCCGACCGAGGACGCGGCCAGTGAGTACGAGTCGACTCTGCGCGAGTTCGAGGCGTCGCCGGTGGGCCAGGCCTACCTGGTTGCCCGGGCCAACGTCGACAAGCTCATGCAGCGGGTAAATCAGGCGATCGGCGCCGGCATCGAACGCGGCGCCACCAGCGGGATCATCACCCTCTGATGTCCGCCGGCTGCTTCGTGGTGGTCGAGGGGCCCGAGGGGGCAGGCAAGTCGACGCTGTTGCGCGGGCTCGCCGATCGCTGTCGCGCCCTTGGGGTCGGCGCGGTGACGGTCCGCGAACCGGGCGGTACTCCGGTGGCCGAAGCGCTGCGGGCCGAGCTGCTCGATGCCGATCGCCCCTGGACCGCCGCGATGGAATTGCTCTACATGACTACCGCGCGCGCCGACCTGGTGACCCGGGTGATCCGGCCGGCGCTGGCCGAAGGGCGGGTGGTGCTGTCGGATCGCTTCGACCTCTCGACTCTGGCCTACCAGGGTGCCGGGCGCGGCCTGCCAATGGAGCAGGTTCGTTGGGTCAATGCGGCGGCTACCGGGGGCCTCGTTCCCGACATCACCATAGTCCTCGATCTCGACCCGGCGATCGGCCGGGAGCGCCAGCGGGCGGCAGGGAAGGGCGCCGACCGGTTGGAGCGGGAAGATGTCGCCTTTCACGATCGGGTAGCGGCGGCCTACAGGGCAGCGAGCGGGCCGGGGGTGCACCACCTGGCGGCCGAAGCGTCCCCCGAAGAGCTGCTGGAAACCGCCTGGCGCTGTCTGACCAGCGTCCGGCCCGAAACGTTTCCGGCCGCTGCGGTGTATGATAAAGGATGAGGTTGACTCTCCCGGAGGATTCATGAAGAGACGTTGGGGGCTGGTCGGGCTGGTCGGTGGGATCGCCTTTTTCAGCGGCGGCTGGCTGCTGCATGGTGCGGTCGGTCCGCGGCTGGCGCCGGAGCAACTGTTCGAGCGGGTATTCAACGCCGTCGGCTCCTACTACGTCGATTCGCTGCCGCCCGACTCCCTCTTCCGGAAGGCGACCGACGGGCTGCTGCTCGAGCTCAATGATCCCTATTCCACGATGGTCGAGGGCGAGGACTATCGCGAGCTCACCGAGGCGACCACCGGCAACTACGGCGGGCTCGGCATTCAGATCGACGTGCGCGACGGTTTCATCACCGTGGTGGCGCCGTTGCCTCAGACTCCGGCCGAGCGGGCCGGCATCGAGGCGGGCGACCAGATCGTGGTCGTCAACGGCAAGGATACCAGGGGCCTCAACCAGGACGACGCCGTCAAGACGCTGCGCGGCAGTCCGGGGACCAAGGTGGACATCCGCGTCCGGCGGCCTGGAGTGGGCGACCTGATCCCCTTCTCGATCACCCGGGAAACGATCCACTTCCGTTCGGTGCAGCCGACGGTGATGCTGGACGACGGCATCGGACTGCTTCAGCTTACTCCGGTGGCGGAGACCTCCTCGAAGGAGTTGCGTGAAGAGATCGACGCGCTCCGGAAGCGGGGGATGAAGGGGCTGATCTTCGACTTGCGCGGCAACCCTGGCGGCCTGCTCGATCAGGGTGCGGCGGTGTCGGATCTCTTTCTGGATCCCGGTCAGTCGATCGTCTCCACCCGGGGCCGGGCCGAGGGGATTTCCCGCGAGTTTGCGGCGGAATCGAAGCAACCGTGGCCCGACCTGCCGGTGGTGGTGCTGGTCAATTCCTTCACCGCCTCGGCCGCCGAGATCATCGCTGGCGCATTGCAGGACAACGACCGCGCGGTGATCGTGGGGACCACCACCTTCGGCAAGGGGCTGGTGCAGTCGCTCTTCAATTTGGGCGATGGCCGGGCGCTCAAGCTCACCACCGCGCGCTGGTTCACGCCGAGCGGCCGGAGCATCCAGCGCGAGGTCAAGAGCGAGGCCGATCAGGCCGCGCGGCTGGAGGAGCTGGAGGCGGGCACCGATTCGGTGGCGCTCGACTCGTTGCCCGATCACCAGACCATCAGCGGCCGCAAGGTCAAGGGCGGGGGGGGGATCGTCCCCGACCGGATCGTCCGGCTCGACACCCTGACTGCTGGCGAGCGGCTCTTCGCCAAGGCCATCGGCAGCAACATCGCCGCCTATCGTGATGCCCTGGTGGGCACGGCGCTGCAGCTCAAGGAGCGGGGCAGCGTCAAGTCGGCCAGGTTCACCGTTACCGACGAGATGCGCTCGGAGGTCTTCCGCCGGCTTGAGGCGAAGGGGATCAACTTCACCGACGCCGAGCGCACCGGTGGGGAGCTGCTGGTCAACGAACAACTGGGCTACGAGATTGCCCGCTACGTCTTCGGCCGGCAGGCAGAACTGACCCGGAAGGCGATGGACGATGCCCAGGTGCGGGCCGCGACGGAACTGCTCCGGGCGGCGGACACGCCGCGTGCCCTGATGGGGCAGATCACGGACGAGTGAGCATGGAGCCGGCGACGGTCGTCGTCGGAGCAGGGCGCGTCGGGCTGTCGCTCGCACGCGCCCTTGTGCGTTCCGGGACCGCGGTCACGGTGTGCACGAGGAGCGAACGGACGCTCCCCCCCCCTCTGTCGGCGGCAGCCACCGAATGGACCGGCGCGTTGTCGCGAGCAACGATCGTGGTGCTGTCAGTCCCCGATGACGCGATCCCGGCGGTTGCCGGGCGGCTGGCGGATCTCGGCGTGATCACAGCCGGACAGGTGGTGCTGCACTGCTCCGGTCTGCTCGACCGGCAAGCCTTGGCCCCGCTGGTCCCCACCGGGGCGGCGCTCGGCTCCTGGCACCCACTGCAGACATTGACGTTGCCGGCAGGCGACCCCGACGCGCTGGTCGGCTCACCCGCCATCATCGAAGGCGACCCCCGCGCGGTGGCGGCGGCGCGGGAACTCGCGGGGCGCTGCCGGATGGCGCCGATCGTCGAGATTCCTGCCGAATCCAAGCCGGGGTATCACGCCGCGGCGGTGTTCGCCAGCAATTATCTGGTGGTGTTGGCCGCAGTTGCTAAGCGCCTGGCGCGCGAGGCCGGACTTGAGACCGATGCGGCGCTCTTTCATCCGTTGATGGCCCGCACCGTCGCCAACCTGGCGAGCGCCGATCCGGCTGCGGTGCTCACCGGACCGATCCGGCGGGGCGATGCGGGGACGGTGCAGGCGCACCTGGATGCGCTCGGCAGCGACACGCGGGCGCTCTACCTGGCGCTGGCACGGGAGGCGATGCGACTGGCTGAGCAGTCGGGCGTGGACGTCGCGGCGGTGAGGCGGGTGGTGGAGGAGGGGTGAGGGGGGGGGCTTGGATGTTGGATGTTGGATGTTGGATGTTGGATGGCTGGGTGCGCGCGCGAAAATCTTCCAATGTCCAACTTCCAAAATCCAACATCCAACATCCCGTATCTTCGTCGGCCTTGACACCAGCCCTGCCACCGCAGTATCACTTGGACGGCGCCTCCCGGCGCCTCCCGGCGCCTCCCGGCGCCTTCGGGCGGCGGGCGCATTCTTCCGGCCTTCTGGAGGTTCCCCCGATGGATGCCCATCCTGCCGACTGGTTTCCGCCGTGCTACACAGAGGAGTCCTTGCTGATCGCGATCCAGGCGGCGCTGGGAGTGACGCCAGCGATCGCCGGTGTCGCGCGCTGGTTGCCGGAAGGCGCCACCAGCGACCGGATAGGAGCCGCGCTCGGCAAGTCGGTTCATACCGTCAAGCTCCAGGCGCGGCAGTTGGAACTGACGCTGGGTACGACCAACCGGACCGGTATCGCCGCTCGTATCGTAACGCTGCTGTGGCACCACGCGTGGATCAGTGGGGAGCTCACCGCACCGCCGCCAGCCACCAATTGAGTTATGCCAGAGAAGTAACGCAGCCGGGATGACGCCGGGGGAGCAATAGCGCGATTCCTGACCCCTCGATAGCTTGCTCAAGGTGGTTGTTCGTTGTAGTCGAATCTCTACATTCAGTATCACCGGGGGAGGGCGCATGTTGAAAACAGCCATGATGTCACGGCATTCACGTCTGAGATTGCTGGCGGTAGTGATCATGCTCGTTGGGGCGATACACATGGCCGCTGGAGATCGCAGGCTGTTCGCAGCTCAGGAGGACGGCGCAGGGTGTTCTCCCGGAGCCGGCACCTGCGTCACCAGAAACGGGGGAGTTTTCGAAGGAAAGACGTGTTCCTCAGGCGGTGACACATGCTTCACCTGTAATCGCCTGGCTGGTAGCGTCTGTGTCACGTGTTGGGCTGATGCGGAGGGGAGTAGCGGGGCCCAATCGTGCAATTGACCTTGCGGTTCCCTGCCACTCGTCAGCGGTTGACTGGCGGAGTGAGTACTGTCGCCGGTTCCGAATCATGGTGAGATCAGTACCGCGCTTGCTGATCGCGGGAACGTCCTTGGTGCTGTTCGGATGTTCTCGTGGCCAGACAGGAGGCAACCCTGATGCGGATACTGTAGTTCCGGAAGTCACCACGCAGACCGCGGTACGTGTCGCATTGGCCGAGCCGGACACTCTTCTTCATGACAACCTGCTGGGGCAACCTGGAGTCATGCTTGCGACTGGGTCGCGGTTGTGGATCGCTGATCGCACGTCCGATCCGTATCTTCACGCCGCGGATCTCAAGTCGCGACGCATCGAACGATCGTTTGGGCGGCGTGGCGAAGGTCCCGGCGACCTCCTTTCCGTAGGCAGCATCAGCGTGCGGCGCGGCCGGGAAGGCGCAGTATGGGTATTTGATGTGCGCACCCGGCGACTCACGGAATTCCGCGCCGATGCACGCCTTGCCACCGTCGCGACCGTGAGCCTTCCCACCCGTGCCCTAAGAGCGTGGTGGCTTGACTCTACCCGAATTCTCGCTCTGGGCTCCGCGGACAGCAACCGGCTGATGATCTTCGACCCAGATGGGATCCGGTTGGCGACCTTCCGGTCTCCCTTGCTTGGAGCGGACTCGGTTTCCATGGCGGCCAGAGTCTCGGCGTCCAGTGCGGTGAAGGTCTGTGGGCCTATTGGCGGTCCGACCTGGGCGATGTCGTTCATCTCTGCGGGACGGATTGACCTACTGGATCCTGCCGTCGGTCTCGTCGGTCGCGCCAGGACACCGGTCACGACAGATGGATACTTCATAGCAGATTCGGCGGGGGGATGGAGCGCCCCGATACCGCGGCTCTATTACGTCGATTGTACCGCCACGTCTCACCGCTTCTACGGGCTCTTCTCAGGCCGGTTGCGGGAAGCGTTTGCAGGAGATGACGCTTCGAACGGACGTGAGGTCCACGTCTTCGACTGGACGGGGCGACTGATACGGGTGCTCGTCCTTTCCACGGACGCTGGATACATCGAAGTGGATGGAGACACACTGCTCTACTCCGGCGCCCACGGAGAGAGCACGATCCTCCGGCACATAATCCCGGCGGAAAAACCATGAAGCCGAAAAATACCGTGTCCGAGATCGTCACCGGGGGCATGCTGATGCTGGCAGGAGCGATCACCATGCTGGCGTGGGGGAACCGCCGACCTCACGTTCCGGACGGATATCTGCCGATCACCTTTTCATGGGACGACTCGCTCAATGCCGCGCGCCTCGGCGGTCCGGCATTCCGGCAGATCTCTTCCGGAACTGCGGGACGCATCGGGCCAAAGGATGCCCCGGTCCAGATCGTTGTATTTGCCGATTATTCGTGCGGAGCATGCGCGCTCTTTGATTCTTCCCTCGCACGAGTGCACGCGCGCTTGCCGGAGCATGTGTCGATCACCATGAAACACTTTCAGCCCAGGAGTGATAGGGTCGAATTGTTGCCACATCGGGGGGCTGTATGTGCCTCGGCACAAGGTATCTTCCCGGTATACCATGAGTCGGCGAGCTGGAATCCGGATTTTCGTTACCGCCTCACCGACGGCGACGCTCTGCTTGACTATCTGGGATTGACAGAGCCGGAGGCCGACAGATTTCTCGGGTGCATCGCGGACGGGCGCTCTCTGCAGCCGGTGCAGGAGGACACGGAACAGGGGCTGGCGCTTGGAGTACGGAGCACCCCGACCAGTTTCGTGAATGGGATACGGGTTGTCGGTGCGGTCTCCGAAGAGACGCTTCTCCGGCTCGTTGCCGCCGAATTGGATCGACAGCCAAGGTAGCGTCGGGAGCCCGAGCGCCGCCTCCTTTTTTCGCAACGTCCCGCACACGCTGCGACACCCTAAACTCCACCACCGCCGGGGGGGCAACCCCATCAGTACACAGACGGATCGATCTGATACCTTTCTTGAGCTGCCACCCGTCGGCAGCCCCGACATTGTGCAGGCTGATTGAGCGCACCAGGTGAAATCGCCCACCTCCCTTGACACCAACCCTGCCAGGGCAGTATCACTTGGACGGTGCCTCCCGGCGCCTTTGGGCGACGGGCGCATTCTTCCGACCTTCTGGAGGTTCCCCCGATGGATGCCCACCCTGCCGACTGGTTTCCGCTGTCAGATCCTGCTGGCGCTGCTCCCCCGACTCCGAACTTGCTCAGCATCGGCACAAGGTCCGTTCCCGCGAGCAATGCATTTTCAAGGTGCGCCAACGGGGGCGGGCATGGCGCGAGTTGACCCGCAGCCGGCAAGAGACCGTCCGAGCCCGGCCTGCGTCTTTCCTCCCGGCATCATCCCCGATCGGCGCGCCCGACTTGTCGGCCGCCATCTTGACCTTACCGAGAGCGAAGCAACGATTGCCGTGCTGCTGGTCGAAGGGCTGACGATCAAGGAAATGTCGGCGCGGATCGGCCGGTCGGTGTCGACGGTGAAGGGGCGGCTTGAACGGATCGCCCTCCGGCTCCGGACGCGGAACAGTCATCAGGTCTCGGCGCTGGTTCTGGCGGTGCTCTGGTGGTGCGCCTGCAACGGAGAGGACTGACGACGGCGATGCGGTCCGTGGCACATGTCCGACGGTGCGTCGATCCAGTCAGCGTGCAACCCCTCGGTATGCGATGCACACAGGAACTCTGCCCCTGGCCGGATGACCGGGGTAGTTCGCGCTGTTCCGGATCGTGCTGGGCCGGTAGCTTGACAGTGTCGATTGTTGATCCGTGATTGTTCTCTCCAGTGATTGAGGTACCGTAAATGGCGTCCAGTGGATCCGCATTTGTTGAAACGCGTTGGCTGCTGCGCATTGCGGTGGGCTGTGCGGGCGTGATGACGTTGCTGGCCGCAGCGCGGTTATTCGGATTCCGGTCGGATCCACCGTCGCCGAAGAACGGGCCGCCGCGCGCGGTGGCAGTACAGCACTGGGATGATGTCGTTGGGGGGGGGCACCGTCTCGGACCGGCCGAGGCACCGGTGGTGATCGTGGAGTTCGTCGATTTCGAGTGCCCCTATTGCCGTGGGTATGCCCTTGAGACTCTGCCTGCGATACAGGCCAGCTATCCGACCGAGGTTACCGTCGTGGCACGACACTTCCCCTTGCGTTACCACCGCTTTGCGGAGATGAGTGCAGTGGCCTCCATCTGTGCCGACCGCCAGGGCCGCTTCCGGGCGATGTACGATTTGCTATACGGTGTGCAGGACTCGCTCGGACTGCTGCGTTGGCGGGTGCTGGCCGAACGGAGCGGCGTGCCGGACCTGGACTCGTGGGGAGAGTGCCGGGACGACCCGGGCGTCCGTGCCGTGGTGGCAGCCGATCTGGAACTCGGCAAGCGCATCGGAGCGACGGGGACGCCGACGATTCTCGTCAACGGCTGGCGGTACGAACGACCGCTGCAGGAGGCGGAGTTGCGGACGGTGATCGACAGCATTCTCAGCCGGTAGGATATGAGGAGTGCGGGAAGAGGTGACCATGCGATCCAGGACAATTCATTCCACGGAGGATGTCATGCAGCAGCAGGAGAAGGTGGTGCTCGCGGTGTCGTTGGCGGTGACGCTGATGGCCGGGTGGGTGCAGGTGGGGGAGGCAGATGATGGCGCGACGGCAAAAAGACGCCAAAAAGCCTGTTTCCTGATCGAACGTGGTCAGACCACTTGCCCCTCCGATGAGACGAGCGAGTGCCAGTCCATTGCAGCGAATTACGGCTGTAATGGAGACAACCTGAGTCATGCGAGCTGCGATCCCGTTGATGACGACAATTTTGTGCTTCATTGCGAATTCAGCGCATGATCACCGCGCGGCATGGGACGGGAGAAATGGCGATGATGGTGGTCCCGGCGAAGTGTTGCCATGCAATCCATCAGTCCGCTCTCAGCACCATGCGACAAGTCTTGGCGGTACTCATCGCGACGGCTGGGCTGTGTCACGCCACACTCGGCGCGCAGGTGGCCGTCCGGCTCGTGGAGGTGCAACGGATTGTCGGAGCAACACAGGACCTATCAGTGGTCGGCTTGACCGCCCGAGGCGGTGACGGAACGATCTGGATCTCCCAACCTCAGGATATGAATGTGGTGGCCTTCTCACCCAGTGGAGTGAAGGTGAGGACCATCGGGAGGCGTGGAGAGGGGCCTGGTTCGTTCGGCGGCCCCCCGGCGGGGTTGATTCCGGGCGATGATGGTCTGGTCGTGTTCGATGGTCAATTGCAACGCATCACGCGGTTCGGGGGCCCGGGCTCACAGGTAACAACCACTCCGGTCGTCCGGCCACCGGATTTGCCTGGTCCTTCCCGTGCGATGGTGGTTGGTGCCGGACCGGAGCGAGTCTTCTATCTTTCGGGCAACCGTCCCCGTCTCGTCGGTGCCGCACGGGACGCCGCCCCCGTTCAGGCCGAAATCCACACGGCGCTCATCGATGGATCGGGACTTCGGCTGTTGGCGACCTTCGACTATCGCTCGTGTGGGCTCGGGGTACAGACCGCCGGCCGACAGCGATCTGTGAGCATCCCATTCTGTCACCAGACGATTCATGTCGCTTCCCCAGACGGCCGTGCATTCGTGATTGCCGAACCGGTCGAGCTGGGAGCAGGTCAGACCGCTGTGGACGTGCGGATTTATGCCGTTACCGGCGCCCTGCTGTCCCGGTCACGCCATCCGTTTGGACTGAGCATCATTCCGAAACGCAGCGTGGACAGTATGGTGGCTCTCTTTCGGGATCGGATCAAGGATCCGGAAGGATCATCGATCCTGGATGAGATCGTCAAGACCGGGCTGATTCCTCACACCTACCCACCTGTCACCGCGATCACCGTCTCCGACGAGGGCGAGGTGTGGGTCACCACCCGCTCTGGACCCCAGGGTACACGGGGAGTCCTGGTGATTCGACGCGATGGCAGTCTGCGCGGCCGAGCACCGCTGGTGCCGGGAGCCCGGATTGGCTGGGCCAGTGATGGTCACGCGCTGGTTGTGGAGGAGACGCCGGACGGCCTGCAGGACGTGGTGCTGTACCGCCTCGAGGGCAAGTGAATTCACCTCGGCGCATTGTTGCTCAGGCCTGATATCCCGAGCATTTTCGTGGTACGTGATAAAAACCGGCCATGTTACAATGCTCGGCGATGGCGAGTGATTCACCGTTCACCGTTCACCGTTCACCGTTCACCCCGGCGCCGCAAAGCGGCGCCCCCCTACTGATCAATCACCCGCACACCCTTCGGCGCCTTGAACTCCACCATCGCCGGGGGGACAGCCCCGTCGGGCCGGAGCCGGCTCAGCGTGATGGTCCGCGTGCTCCCCACCCGTTCGTTGATCTCCACCTTGCGGGGCAGGGAAGTGGCCTGGTCGATCCAGACGATGGCGCGGCGGAATTGCGGATCCGGAGTGGTCGGCTCCAAGCGGAGCACGTCGGTCCTGGCGCCGTCGACGCTCTCCTCGCGGAGCCAGGTGGTCCGGTAGCGCTCGGTGGGGCGATCGAGCAGCCAGGCCATCGTGTTGTAGCCGTAGACCGGCCCGCCCGGCATCGGAAAGCGGAGCACCTGGTTGGGCGAGGAGCTGGGGAGGTAGACCCACACCTTGCTCCCGTCCATCACGATCGCCTCGTCGGCCGGGTCGCTGAAGCGCATCGCGAACCGGTTGGCGCCCACCTGGTAGTAGGTGCCGCGGGCATCCATCGGCCCGATGGCCGGGTCGTCGATCCGCTGGCGGAACTCGGCCACCAGACTCTTGAGTGCCGTGAAGGTGCCGGCGGCCCGCACCAGGATCGCGGCACCGTCGGGGGGGGGGGACGTCTGCGCCGCCCCGCGGCCGGTAACCAGTGCCGCGAGCAGCAGCAGGGCCAGTGAACGCCTCACGACGGCACCTCGACCGGTGCGGCGACCGTACGGCCGATCACGTCGGCGATCGCGGCCACCTCGCGCATCATCCGCTCGAACTGCTCGGGGTACATCGACTGCGCCCCGTCCGAGAGCGCCCGTTCGGGCGTCGGGTGCATCTCGACCAGCAAGCCGTCGGCTCCGGCAGCGATCGCCGCCCGCGACATCGCCGGCACCATGTCGCGATGACCGGTGCCGTGACTCGGGTCGGCGACGATCGGCAAGTGCGACAGCCCGTGCACCACCGCGATCGCCGAGAGGTCGAAGAGATTGCGGGTGGCGGTGTCGAAGCTGCGGATGCCGCGCTCGCAGAGAATCACGTTGGGATTGCCGGAGGCCAGAATGTATTCCGCCGAGAGCAGCAGCTCGCTGATCGTGGCGGCGAGTCCGCGCTTCAGCAGCACCGGCATCCGCAGCATGCCGCACTCCTTGAGCAGCGAGTAGTTCTGCATGTTGCGCGCGCCGATCTGGATGATGTCCGCGGTGCCGGCCACCAGCTCGAGGCCGTGGGGATCCATCGCCTCGGTGATGATCATCAGCCCGGTCTCGTGCCGCGCCTCGGCCAGCAACTCGAGTCCCAGTTTGCCCAACCCCTGGAAAGCGTAGGGCGAGGAACGCGGCTTGAACGCACCGGCCCTGAGCACCGTGGCGCCGGCCGCCTTGACCTGCCGGGCGGCGGTGAGGATCTGCTCTTCGCTCTCCACCGAGCAGGGCCCCGCCATCACGATCACCTCGCGGCCACCCACCACCGAACCGTCGGGCAGCGGCACCCGGGTCGGCTCCGGCTGCCACTCCCGGGAAACCTGCTTGTACGGCTTGGAAACGTGGATCACCTCGGCCACGCCGGCCAGCCCGGCGAGCTGGGAACTGTCCACCCGGCCGTCGTTGCCGACCAGGCCGACGGTGGTCCGCTGGCGTCCCGGCATCGGACGGGCCTCGTAGCCCATCGCCGCTATCGTGGCCACGACAACGGCGACTTCGACCTCTGTGGCGCCCTGCTTCATGACGATCAGCATCTAGTGCATTCCTGGCAAATGGATTCAGCCTGCAGCGACATGTTCGCCCAACCGCACGCCGACAATTGTGGAGACGCCCGGCTCCTGCATGGTGACACCGTAGACGCTGTCCGCGGCCTGCATGGTCCGCGGATTGTGGGTGATCACCAGGAACTGGGTCTGGGACTTGAATTCTTCCAGCAAGCGGAGAAAGCGGCCCACGTTGCTGTCGTCGAGCGGCGCGTCGACCTCGTCCATGAGGCAGAACGGACTCGGCTTGGTGAGATAAATCGAGAACAGCAGCGACACCGCCACCAGGGTCCGCTCGCCCGAGGAGAGGAGGTGGATCCGCTGGGTCTTCTTGCCCCGCGGCGCGGCGTGAATCTCGATCTCGCCTTCCAGCGGGTCATCGGGATCGCTCAACCGGAGATCGCACTCGCCGCCGCCGAACAGCGTCTGGAAGACGTTGACGAAGTTGGTCCGGATGGCGGCGAAGGTTTCGGTGAAGAGCGCCTTGGCGGTGCCGTCGATTTCGCGGATGGCCTGCAGCAGCGCCTGCCGGGCCGCCACCAGATCGTCACGCTGCGATTGCAGGAAGGCCAGCCGCTTGCTCTCCTCGGCGTGCTCCTCGACCGCCAGCGCGTTGACAGGGCCGATCGCCTCGAGGGCGGCGGTGACCCGTTCGGTCTCGCTGCTGAGAGTATCGAGATCGAGGTCGATCACCGGAGCGGCGGCGATGAGCACATCGAACGGCCGCTTCCATTCGGTTTCGACCCGTTCGATGATCCGCTTGCGTTCGGCGGTCGCCTCGGTGACGCCGAGCTCGAGCCGGTGATGCTCCTCGCTCATCGACTCGACCAGGCGCCGCGCCCCGTGCAGATCGGCCTCCGCCGTGGCGAGACGGCTCTCGGCAGCCTGCAGCGCACCCTCGGCCTCGCCCGCCGCGGTTTCCAGCGCCAGCAGCACGGTGCCGCGCTCGTCGCGACCGAGTTGCCAGATGGCGCGCTGGCTCTCCAGCCCGGCGGCATCGGCGTCGAGTCGGGCGATCTCCTCGGTGCGGGCCCGGCCGGCCTGCTCTGCGTCGGCGATGATTCGTTCTGCGCGCGCCGCGGCGTCCCCGGCGGCCCGGAGCCGGGCGGCGATGTGCGCCTCCTGCACCTGCCACTGGGAGCGCGCCTCGCGCGCCGTTTCCTGGTCGCTCTCCAATTCGGACAGCAGGCCGCGCGTGGTGAGCAGCGCCTCGTCGAGCCGGGTCCTGGCGGCGAGCACCTCGGTCAATTGCGATTCGGCTTCGGCGCGGCGCTGTTCCGCACGCGCTGCACGCTCAGTCAGCCGCTCGAGCTGGGTGCCCGCCTCATGCAGTTCGCGATCGAGGTTCTGAACCCGTCGGGCCAGATCCTCGCGTGCCGCCACCGCCTGTCGGGCAGCTTCCCGGAGCGTGGTGGCTGCCTGTTCGGCCTCGTCGGCCACCGCATCGGCGGCCTTCAAATCGGCCTGAGTGGCAGCACGCCGGGCATCGGCTGTGGCCAGCGCGGTGGTGAGCCCGCTGATTTCCCGGGCCAGCGTCTGCAACTCGGCCCGACGACGAATCGGTCCCGAGGCGGTTGCCGGTCCGGTGAGCCAGATCGCCCCGTTGGCGCGACGCAGCGCGCGACCGCTGGTGTCGAGCACCTCGGAGCCACCGATCAGCGCGCTGACCCACGCCTCGGCCCGTCCGGCAACGCGGAGGCGCGGATCGATCCCCCCCCCTGAGTGCGGAGGGCCCGGATCGAGCGGCAACAGGATCAGGGTGCCGGGCTGTTCGGCCTGGTGCCACTCCTGGATGGCGCGGACCGTGGCATCATCGCGGACCAGCACCGCGTGGACGAAGTCGCCGAGCAACTGCTCGGCCAACTCCGCCTCGTCTCCCTCGGTGCTGATGCTGTCGGCCAGCACTCCCACGATCCGGTCGCCGAAGCGATCGCGCACGGCCAGCAGCGCTGCGGCGGCGGGAGCGAGTCCCACCCGATCGCGCTCCAGCGCTTCCAGCGCCGAACGGCGAGCGGTGCGCTTGGCCAGATCCTCTTCCACGGTGCGACGCTCGGCCAGCTCGCGGGCTTCCCGGTCGCGCGTTTCGCGAAGCCGGAGTCGCGCCTGCTCCGCGGCGGCGGCACCTTGATGACTGGCATCGGCGTGCCGATCCGCGACGGCGCTCGCCTCGGTGAGCCGCTCGCCGGTGGCCTGTCGTTCCTGGGTCAACTGGGCGAGGTGGCCCTCCTCCTGCGCGCGGCGCTCGGCCAGCGAGGCGAGTTCGCCATCGAGCGCGGTGCGTTCGCCTTCGAGCGAACGCTGCTGCTGGGCGGCCTGCTGAAGCTCCTGCTCCATGCGGCGGACCACGTCGCGCTGCCCCGCGAGCCGCTCGCGCACCTGGCGCTCGGCCTCGGTGCGCCCGGTGAGTTCCTCATGAATCCGGGCGTGCTCCTGCTCGGCGGCTGCGCGCTCTTCCCCGGCAGTGCCGAGGTCCAGGCGGGCCTGCTGAAGGCGCAACTCGAGGTCGCTCCGCTCCGCCGTGGCGCGGTGACGCCGCTCAGCCGCGCTGGCAAGGCGTTCGGCGGCGAGCGCCAGGTCGCCGTCGAGCTTGCCGACCTCGACCCGGGTACGACCGAGGTCGTCCACCACGGTGGTGCGATGCCGTTCGGCGGCCTGCCGGGCATGGGCGATCTGCTCCCGCGCGGCCTCCGCCTGCTCCAACTTGGCGCGCGCCTCCGGCAAGCGGGTCGCCAGGTCGAGATGGCGCTGCTCGAACGCGGCGGTATCCTCGGCCAGCCGCTCGAGGGTGCGCCGGGCGAGGGTGAGAGTGAGCGCAAACTTTTCCTCGCTCAACGCCACATGCCGCTCCGCCTTGCCCTTCTGGCGAGCCAGCGAGCGGATCTGCGACTGCACCTCGGCGATCAGATCCTCGAGGCGCTGCAGGTCACCGGCGGTCTCCTCCAGGCGTCGCGACGTGGTGTGACGACGGTCCCGGTAGAGTCCCACCCCGGCCGCCTCCTCGAACAGCGAGCGCCGCTCGTCGGCCCGGTCGGAGAGGAGGAGGTCGATCATCTTGGCCTCGATCACCACTCCGGCGTCGCTGCCGAGCCCGGTCCCCCGAAGCAAATCCTGGACATCGCGCAGCCGGGCCGGCGACCGATTGAGGAGGTACTCGCTCTGACCGCTCCGCGAGAGCCGCCGGGTGATCACCACCTCGGTGTAGGGAGTCGGGAGCTCACCCTCGCTGTTGTCGAGGTAGAGGGAGACCTCGGTCACGTTGACGGCGCGGCGCGTGGCGGCGCCCTGGAAGATCACGTCCTCCATCTTGCCGCCCCGGAGCAGGCGGGCGGACTGCTCGCCGAGCACCCAGCGGACGGCGTCGGAAATATTCGACTTGCCGCAGCCGTTGGGGCCGACGATCGAGGTGACCCCGTCGTCGAAGGTCAGGGTGACGGTGTCGGCAAATGACTTGAAGCCGGACAGCTCCAGCTTGGTGAGCTTCATTGACTCATCGGGATCGGGTCCGTGGCTGATGGCCGATCCCTCGAAAGGGACTCGGCGGAAGCAGCAAAGATAGCCGGTCCGATCGACCGACGCAGGGTGATTTCAGGGGTCGGTGGGGGGCTCGGTCAGCACGAAGTACGGTCGGCCCAGGCGGCGTCCCATGGCATCGGCCTCATCCCGGCTGGCGTAGGGTCCCACCACTACCCGGTAGGGGTCGCCCGGCCGGGTCGGGGGCAGCAGACGGGCCGGAAAGGCGCCGTCGCGCAACTGCTGGGCGAGGGCATCGGCCCATTCCCGGTTCTGGGACGAGGAGACCTGCAGATAGATCGCCGCCGCCCCCGGCACCGGCTCCGCGCTCGGTTCGATCGGCAGCCCGGCCACGATCGGTTCGCCGGGGAGGGTTACCGGGGATCGCACGCCGATCGAGTCGACGGTCAGATCGTCGAGCGGCAGTTCGGGGGGGGGGGATGGTGCCGCCTCGGGAGCGTCGGCGAGCAGTTGCGAGGCCGACTGATCGGCCGGTGACCAGGGAATCGTGAGGTAGACATCCCCGGCTGCGCCCACCAACCGGGTCCGCTCGGTGGGCCGGGCACCGGTCAACTCCCAGGCGACGACGTCCTGGCCATCGCGCACCACCAAAGTGCGGCCACCCGAGATCAGCGGCAGGTCAGCGGCCCATTCGGCCTTGAGAGAGAGCGCCCGCTCCTCGCGGACCAGGTCGATCACCCACAACGAATCGCCCTCTCCCGGCCGCGCCAGCAGCCAGCGCCCCGAGCGATCGGTGCGCAATTGGCGGGCGGCGGAGGGAAGCTGAATGGTGGCGACCACGTCGTTGCTATAGCGGTCGATCACCACCACGTCACCTCGCGCCCGCGCGACCATGAGCCGGTGAGCGCTCGGCGAAAAAGCGGCGGTGACCGGACTGCCGGAGAGCTTGACGAAGCGGATCGCCTCATCGCGGCTGGCTGGCTCGATGATGGTGACTCCCGAGTCGTTGGTCACCGCCAGCAGATCGCCGTGCCAGGAAGCGGTGGCGGTGCCTTTCGGCGCTTCAAACCGGCGAACCTCTCCCTCCTCTCCGAGCAACTGGATCAACCCGCTGGTCGGGTGATAGGCCACCACCTGCCCGCCGGGACCCCGCAACAACTCGGGGGTTCCACCAGCGGATACCGCAGTGCGGAAGGTCGACAGCGCCCGCGCCGAGAAGCGCAGTGGGTGGCGTGCCGAATCGAGGCCTAGGACCGCGCCGTCCGGAGTGGCCGTGAGCTGCCGGGCGGCGGTCAGGTAGACGCGAGAGCGGCGGGAGTCAAGGTCAAGCCCGATCAGCCGATCCTGACGATCGACCGCGTACACCATGCGGTCCTCGAGCTCGGTGCCTAGGGCGCGGACGATTTTCGGCACGCCGGCCGGAATCGACCAGGCGAGCGGCGTCAACGAGTCGGCCCGGTAGAGGCGCGCCTCGCCGCCGTCCCGCGGCAGGCGGAGCAGCGCCCCCTCAGCGGGCATCCCCGGTGGGACATTGCGGACGGCACTGGCCTCGGGTGTCTCCCCGCAGCCGACCACGAGCGAGACGGCCGCCAGAACGGCGAGTCGGCTTACGGTGTGGCGACGGCTCAGAACGTTGGCCCCAATGACAGGGTGAAGAAGCCACCCGTTCCGGGACGGGCCAGCGGCTTGGCGTAGTCGAGGCGCAAGATCATGATTCCGAACAGGTTCATCCGGGCCGAGCCACCGACCGAGCGGAGCGGAGTGCGGACCGCCGTCAACGACTCGCCGTCGCGACGCTCCCGCAGTACCAGCTTGGAATCGGAGTCCCACGCCATCCCGGCGTCGAAGAATATCGCTCCCTCGATCGGCGGGATCCCCGTCGGGACCCAATCCATCAGCGGGGTCATGATCGGGAACCGGACCTCGGCATTGAACACGGCGAAGGAGGTGCCGACCAACTGGTCCAGCGCACTGCAGCCGGTCACGCTCGACGGATCACTCGAAGGGTTGAGGCACTCGTTGCGACGGAACGAGCCGGAGGTGTAGCCGCGCAGGAAATCCGGGAAGCCCAGGAAGAGGGTGAACCGATCGGCGTCGCTGCCGACCCGGCCGACGTACATCGCCCGCGTGGCGAGGACGAAGGGGCCGCCCAGCTTGTCGTAACGGCGGGTGTCGGCGGTGAACTGGGTGAAGTTCCATCCGCCGAAGGTTGGGGCCACCTCGAAGCGCGAACGACGGCCGAGGAACGGCCCTACGAAGCCGTTGATCGACTTGTCGTCGACCAGCGCCAGCGAAGGCTGCACGAAGGCGGTGCTCGAGAGTCCTTGACGGTCGATCGTGGGGTCGCGGGTCAGATTGCCGGTGGTGGGATCGAAGAACTCGTTGATGCTGAGGATGTCGTCATCGACGGAGGTAGCGCGGACACCCAATTCGATCCGGCGGAAGCGCGAGACCGGGTAACTACCCTGAAGGAACGCAGACCGCAGCACCAGCCGGCGGATGTTGGTCACGAAGACGTTCTCGAACGATCCCTCCACCGGACGGATTTCGCTCGCCTGGAAGAAGAAGAACGGATCCTGCTGCACGCCGGCCGCCCAGTTGATGCGCCTCGAGGAATTGCCGTAGGCGGCCAGGAACTGTGCCTCGTCGATGCGACCGTTGATGGCGCCGCTGAAAACCAGTTGCCGGTCACCGAGCATGTCGGACAGTGACACAGTGGTGCCGCCGAACACTCCGCGTCCGAAATTGTCGCGCTCGAAACCGATGGTCGGCCGGGCCACGAAATCGGGCGAGAAACTCACCGAATAGGGTCGCTCGGTAAACGAGGCGGTGTCAGGCAATGCCAGTTCGGCCGAGTCGAGCAGTGCGGTGATGCTGATCGTTGTCGGCTGGCGCAGCGAATCCGGCACCGGCGCGAGCGAGTCGGCCCGCCGCAGCCCTCCCGGTGCCCGATAGAGCGCCACGCCACCGGCGGGGTCGGCGATTACGGCAGGGGGGGGGGCGCCGGCGCTGTCCGCCACGGGGGGGGGAGTCACCGCCGGAAGCAGGGCACCGGAGGCCGACGCGAGCGCCTCGCCGGGCTGCCAGGGGCCCCGCTTCAGCGCTCGCGGATTGTCGAGCGAGTAGACGTCGTAGTCGCCGTCCTGGTAATAGACAAAGGCGAGCCGGTCGGCCACCGACGCCCAGGATATCACCGGTGACAGCGGAGTGATGCCCTGCACACCGGTGAAGAAGTTGGTGAGCTGATAGTTGAGCGAATCAGCCATGTCGAACAGGAAGATGTTGCTGACGCCGTTCCGGTCCGAGACGTACGCCAGCGACTTGCCGTCGGGGGCCCACTGCGGGTTGACGTTCTTCCCCGTCTCCATTCCGGGCAGCACGTCAATCCGGCCGGTGGCGACGTCGTAGGCGGCCACCCGGTAGTTCCCGAAGCGGAGCACCTCGAAATCGGTGTCGGGACCGCGATCGGTTGTGAAGGCGATGGTGCGGCCATCGGGCGACCAGACCGGGTGCAGGTCGGCGTAGCGGTCGTTGGTCAGCTGCTGAAGCCCGGTGCCGTCAGCGTTGACCACGAACAGGTCCGACCAGCCATTGGTCTGGCCGGTGAAGACCAGGCGGCTGCCATCGGGACTCCAGGCCGGAGTCGACGCGCCGTGCAGCTCCATCGAGATGCGCCGGACTTCCTTGTTGTCGCGCGGATCGACGATGACGATGTCGTCCTTGGGACCGCGCTTGGCAGCGAAGGCGAGAAAGCGGCCGTCGGCCGAGAAGTTGGCCGCCGAGTTGATGAAGCGGAAAGTCTCGAAATCGCTGCTCCAGCTGCTCTTGAGGAGGCGGCGAATCGGCTTGCCGGTCTCGCCGTTGGCCAGCCAGAGATCGACGAAGAAGAAATCCTTCTCCGAGAAATAGGCCACCAGCGAACCGTCGGGAGAGAGGGTCGGGGCGAGGTGCAGCGTCCCCTCGCTCAGCGCGGTGGTCAGCAGCGGCTCGGCGATTTCCTCGGCCTTGACCTGGACGGTGAGCTGGGGGAGGTAGGTCTTCTGCACCGCGTCGCGCCACTGGTCGCCGAGCTGGACGAAGTTCACTCCCAGGACACGCCGGAAGGCACCCTCCAGGGAGCCCGCGCGCGAGGCGGAGAGGATCGCACCGATCGACTCGTCGCCCCAGCGTTCCCCGATGTAGCTCAGCAGTGCGTGGCCGAACCGGTAGGGAAAGATCCGCGGGTCGGTCTCCAGTTGCCGGATGGTCGGCAGCTTCCCCTCCGCCGCGGCATCGCGCAGCCACATCGCGGTGTTGGAGTTGACCCCGCCGATCGAGAGATACTCGGCCATTCCCTCGACGAACCAGAGCGGCGGATTGACCGCCAGAATGGTCTGGATCCCCCCCCCGGCACGCCCGCCCGACCAGATGTCGAACTGGAACTGGTGGGTCATCTCGTGCTGGAGCACGTGGGCGATGTCGGCGTAGGCGCCGGTCATCGGGATGACGTTTCGGTGCCTCAGGAAGTCGGTGAAGCCGCCGGTCCCCTCGCCCACCTCGCCCGGAGTCGTGTTGGTCTGCTGAAAGTCGGAATGCGAGGCGTAGAGGATGATCGGCTTGCGTTCGACGAATTTGTGGCGGAGCACGGTCGACAGCCGCGCATACGAACGCTCGGCCATCCGTGCCACATCGTAGGCCGCTTCACGCTCGGCTTCGTAGAAATAGAGATCGAAGTGCTCGGTCTCCAGTACCCGGAAGTCGAACTTGGTGTACTGCACCTTGTTCTGGCCGAAATACTGGGCCGCCAGCGGGGTCGTGACGTCGACCACGCAGAGCATGCCGAACAGGAGGGGTGCCGCCAGCCGTCGCATCAGTCCAGTGCCTTTCGTCCCGGGGGACACGTCAGGGTCCGGTGAGCAGGGCTGGGGCGTCCTGCCAGAGGCGCTCCAGTCGGTAGAACGCCCGGCTCTCCGGGTGAAACAGGTGGACCACCACGTCCACGAAGTCGAGCAGTACCCACCGTCCGCCCGGCAGTCCCTCGACATGGTTGGCCGGATAGCCAGCGCCGGAGAGTGCCGTTACCACGCCGTCGGCCAGCCCGCGAAGATGGGCATCGGAGGTGCCGGAGGCGATCACGAAAAAATCGGCCGCATCACTGAGCCCGCGCAGGTCGAGCACCACAATCTGGGCACCCTTGCGGTCCTCGATCGCCTCCACCACGCGACCCACCGGTTCCGGGAGTCGGCGGCTGGGAAGAGGTTCGATCGCCTTGCCGGTCACACCACTCATGATACGCGGCTGGGAGCAGACAGGTTTTGCAGCCCCAGGTCAGCACCGAATTTTGGCGTGATTACCTCCCGGTGGTGGACACGGCGGCGTGTCGAACCGAATCGGACCCTCATCGTCCGCACCAGTGCCCGGCAGGGGGCCGAGGTGCGGAGACGAGGCCGCTCGTCAGGCATTGTCGTCACCCTTCGGCGACGATATTCACCTTGACTTCGGCGTGGACGTCGTGGTGGAGCTTCACTTGCACAGAATGGAAACCGAGGGCCTTGAGCGGATGCTCGAGCTCGACCTTCCGCTTGTCGACCTGGTGCCCCTTCTGTTCCAGTTGCTCGGCAATATCGCCAGCGGTGACTGATCCGAACAGCTTGCCGTCCTCGCCCGCCTTGGCGGTGAATTCGAGCGCTACCGCTCCCAGCACGGCGGCAAACTGCTGTGCCGCGGAGCGATCGGCTGCCTCGGCGGCCGCGCGGGCGCGGGCCTCACCAGCGATCCGCTTCTTGTTGCCCTCGGTGGCCTCGTAGGCCAGGCCGCGCGGCAGCAGGAAATTGCGGCCATAACCCGGCTTGACGCGAACGAGATCGCCGGCCTTGCCGAGGGAGGGGACTGTTTCACGCAGGATAAGTTCCATCATAATCACGGTTCTCCGGAGCGCGGCGGCCAGCGCCGCCTGAGGTCGAGCCAGGTGTCAGCGACGCCGATGACGGCGCAGCCCATGGCCAATGGTAACAGGAATGGCACGGTGACCAACAGGAGCACCGTGAAAATCAACGGCATGGTGGCGGTCATCCAGCGGATCACGGCAAGGCCACGCGCGGCATACAACCCCACCAGAACCAGCAGCAAGTTGGATCCCACGACCGCTGCCGGGCCGGTGGGCCGGGTGATGAAGTACCCTACCGCCACCACCAAGGCCCAGATCAGGTGGTCGCTGAACCGGAAGGTCCGGAACCACTCCGGTGCCTCTCCCTGGGGCCGACTGGCGATCCGGTGATACCAGGTCGCCGCCAACGCTCCCCCCGCCAGCGCCGTCAGGAATAGGATACCAGGGAAGAAATCGCCCATCAACCGGGTTCCCATGGCGAGCTGGGCTGCCAGTTCGCCATCGGGACCGCCAGCGATCCCGGCACCCAACGGGGGCAATTCCGGCAGATTGGTGAAGACCGCCCGCCACCCGTTCCAGAGCGAGGTGACGACCGCGCTCCGGAGCTCCTCCCAGCGGAACCCGAACGCCACCGACCAACCCAACGTGGCCGCCAGAGCGGCACCGGCCGCAGTCAGTGAGCGTGTGAACCCACCGCGGATCCCGGCAAGCGTCGCGGCGACGAACGCCCCCGTGAAGAACAGCCCCGCCGCCCGGACCGTCTGGTCGGCGAGCGAGCCCGGAGTGCGCCAGAGGGCGGCGGCGGCGAGGACAGTCACCGCAATCCACAACCACTCGCGCCAGCTCCGAGGTCCGGAGACCAGCAGCAACAACGCCAATGGCCCCAGAAAGAACACCTTCCAGGGCGCAAAAAGCAGATACCCCATCAGCAGCAATGGGGAAACCCAGAGCGAGCGGCGGCCGGGAGGCCCGGCGGCCGCCGGAACGCTGGTCAGCCGCCGAAGCCCTTGATGTAGGGAATCAGCGCGATCTGCCGGGCGCGCTTGATGGCGCTGCTCAACTGCCGCTGGTGCCGGGCACAAGTGCCCGATAGCCGGCTGGGGAGGATCTTGCCCCGCTCCGTCAGGAAACGGGTGAGGAGTCGCTCGTCCTTGAAGTCGATGATGCGCACACCGCTCTCGCAGATGGCGCAGGTCTTGTTGGGGCGGGCCATTACTCCTCCTCCTCGTCCTTGGAAGTCGGCACGGTCGACATCTGGGCGCCCTCATCGAGGACGATCAGGTGCCGCAGCAACTGCTCGTCGAGCTTGAGCGCGCGCTCGAACTCGGGGAGCATCTCGCCGGTCGCCTCGAACTTGGCGACGACATAGTAGCCGGTTTCCCGCTTGGCGATCGGGTAGGCGAGCGTACGCTTGCCCCAGTGGTCGACCGCCACAGTGGCGCCCTCTCCCGACTGCGGGATCAAGGCATGGTACTTCTCGAGTTTTGCGGTGATGTCGGCCTCTTCGAGCACGCTGTCGAAGATGTAGACCGCCTCATATGTGCGAACCATCGGCACCTTCCTTCGGTCTGGAGAAATCGCCCCGGCGCGGTGCGGCGCCGAGGAGGATGAATTGGAAACAGCCCCTGAAGATAGGGCTGAGGGGCGGGATGCGGTAGGGGGAGGGGGGAGGGGGGAGGGGGGAGGGGTAAACGTGAAGGGTGAAACGTGAAACGGAAAGGTCGGGGGGCAACCCCTTTCACCTTTCACCTTTCACCTTTCACCGTTCACCGTTCACCGTTCACCGTGCACCGTTCACCTTTCACCTTTCACCTTTCACCTTTCACCGTCCACCCTTCATCCCTACCGCTTGACTACCAAAATCTCCTGCTCCCGCCGCGCCATCTCACCACCCGCCTCGACAGTCACCACCAGCCGGTAGTTGCCCGGGCGGAGCCGCTCAAGGCCGAGGGTTCGCTGCACGGTCGTGATCGGGCCTTGGCTGATTTCGTCGGCAGCGATGCTGATCCGTTCCTTCCTTCCCGGATCGGCTGGGAGGATCTCGAAGCGGGTCCGGTACGGGGTGCCTTCCTGGAGGCCGCGGACCTGGAACCAGAGCTCCACCTCACTGCGTTCGGGCCACGCTCCCAGGGTGTTGACCGGGAATTCGGCGCCGGCAGGCCAGTGGAGTCCGCCGGCAATTCCGGTGACCATATCGGTGATGGTGAGCCCCGGGCCGCTGTCGACCACCAGCTCCCGCCGGAGGGCATAGGCGCCGCTGGAGTCGCTCTTCTGCCAGGCCTTGACCGCCAACTGCCACCTCCCCGCGCCCAGGGGGAATTCGAGCAAGGCCATCAACTTGGCATTGCGCGGTACGCCGTCGGTCACGAAGGTCCGCGTGGTGTCAAGGGCGCGGCTCTGGCCATCGGCGCCGCGATAGGCGACCGATCGGAAATGGACTCGCCAGGAGAGCCGGCCGTCGGACAGGGTGTCGGCCTTGAGCGGGCGCACCGGAATGGCGAAGGTCACCAGCGCCCGCCCGCTGGTGTCGCTGCCGCTGCCGACGGCGAACGACCGGATCACCGCGTTCCAGGGGCGGAGGTAGGGCGGGGAATCGGAATCGGTAGTGATGGCGACGTAGGCGTCGGCCCGCATCTCGCTCACGGATTCCGTCACGTCCGGTGAACAGCTCCCGCTGACGACGCTGCGGCGGTCGGGGTTGAGCGCCTGAGCGGCCTTCTGATACTTCGGCAGGATCTGCGCGAGCGCCAGCCACGGCCCCTCGGCCAAATCCAGATAACTATGGATGGTGGTCGGCGCGTGCGAACCGAAGGCATCACTGCCGCCGAGGTGGAACGCGCGCCAATCGCCCTCGACCCAGTAGACCCACGACTCCAGCGTCGAGGCGGCATTGTTGTCCTTTCGTGCCTCGACCAAGCCGATGTCGTTCAATTCCTCCGACTGCCCTCGGCATCGGGTGCCACTACAGCCGTCCGCGCGATCGGCGCCCCGTGGCGCATCCAGAGCAAGCCCCGATGGTCAAGGAGCGGCTCGCGGAATCGGGGATCGCCGGGGACCATTGGCGGGAACATCGGCAGCGAATCGACCAAATCGGTCGCACTCGCGATGCAATCGGTGCCGCCGGCGATGTACCAGAACCTGGTGAAGTAGCTGTTGACTGACGGCGACGGCACCCGGAACCTCTCGTGGGCGGTGACCCAGCGAGCGAGATGGTGGCGCAGTCGTTGGTCGGGGGTGTTGGCTGCGGCCGCGTCGCGCTCGGCCCAGAAGCGCTGCAACCAGAGGCCGACGCCCTCCAGCGGCTCGGCGTCGAACGACGCCAGCGAGTCCTCGCTGACTATCCAGCCGAGGTCCTGCCGGTACCATATCCGTCCGGTGGCCGTGAGATGATCGACCCCGTTCCAATAGGTGGCAATCGCGGCCACCGTGTCGCCCAGCGCCATCAGCGTGCGGGCGCGTTCGAGCGCCAGCAACGAGCGGTCCCCCCCCCGGAAGACCGCCGCCTCGAACTCGGCGAGTGCCTCCCGGTACGCGCGCTTCGTCCGGAGCGCGCGGGCGCGGACGATCTGCAACTCCACCAGCGGCTGGGCCAGCGTCCGTTCCCGCTCGACGGAGTGCCGGGAGTGATTGTCCAGCTCGCGGTCGCCGCTCGGCAAGAGCAGCGCCGCCAGGAGCTCGCGGGCAGGGATAAACGTGGAATCGCGATCCAGTGCGTCATCGAGGAGCCGGATGGCGACTCGCAAGTGCGACTCATTGGGGCGCTGGTAGACCGAGGCGAGGACCGGGGCGTCCGCCTTGTCGAGAAGGAGGTGGGTGCGAGCCGCCAGGTAGCGGGGCCAGGGCCACCCGGATTGACGCGAGGCGGCGGCGTTGAAGTAGGCCAGCGCGGCCTCCACATCGCCCCGCCGACCGGTCCGCCGCCAACTGTCGACCTCGCGGAGGCCATCGACAAGATTTCTCACCGTGCCGTCCGCGGAGCGCGGGGCGACCACAGGGTCGCCGCTCAACATGGCGGCCTCGAGCCGGGCGAGCAGTCGCGCGTCGGTAGGCGACTGCGCACTCAACGGCGAGATCGCGGCGGCAGCCAGCAGAAGGATCGTGCGTGCGGTCAGCATCCCCCCCCCTCTCTTCATCTGCCGCATTGTGGCGGGTGAACGGTGAACGGTGAACGGGGAAACGTGAAACGTGAAACGTGAAACGTGAAACGTGAAACGTGAAAGGTAAAACGGAAGATCGGGGAACAACCCCTTTCACCTTTCACCTTTCACGACCTACGACCTACGACCTACGACTCTCCACTCACGTATTGAACCTGAACAACATCACGTCGCCGTCCTGCACCACGTACTCCTTCCCCTCGGCCCTCGACAGCCCCTGCTCCCGGGCAGGCTTCCAGCCGCCCACCCGCACGAAATCGGCATAGCCCACCGTCTCGGCGCGGATGAACCCCTTCTCGAAGTCGGAGTGGATCACCCCCGCCGCCTCGGGGGCCTTGGCGCCCCGGCGCACGGTCCAGGCGCGCACTTCCTTCTCACCCGCGGTGAAGTAGCTCTGCAGGCCGAGCAACTGGTAGGCCGCCGCCGCGAGGCGATCGAGCCCTGATTCGCTCACCCCCAGCTCGGCCATGAACAGCTCGCGGTCTTCACTGGAGAGCTCGACCAGCTCGGCCTCCACTTTGGCGGAGAAGATCACCACGTCGGCCGTCTCCTGATCTGCCGCGATCGCCGCACGGAGCGCCGCCACGTGGTCGTTGCCGCCGACCAGCTCGTCCTCCCTCACGTTGGCGGCGTAGAGCACCGGCTTGTCGGTGAGCAGGTTGAAGCCGCGCACCACGATGCGCTCTTCCGGCGTCAGCTCGACTGCACGGGCCATCTGGCCGTCCTCGAGCGCCGTCGTGATCCGCTCGATCAGCGCCTTCTCGGTCTTGGCCGCGGCATCGCCGGTCTTGGCGGTGCGGGTCGCCTTGTCGAGGCGCTTCTCCAGGCCGACGAGGTCGGCGAGCGCCAGCTCGGTGTTGATGATGGTGCGGTCCCGCGCCGGATCGGGGGAACCCATCACGTGCTGAATGTCGTCGTCCTCGAAGCAGCGGATCACATGGACGATCGCGTCCACCTCACGGATGTTGGCCAGGAACTGGTTGCCGAGCCCCTCGCCCTTCGAGGCACCCTTGACCAGCCCGGCGATGTCGACGAACTGCACCGTGGCCGGCACGGTCCGCTCGGGATCGATCAGCTTGGCGATCTCGCCGATCCGCGCGTCGGGCACCTCGACGACGCCGGTGTTGGGCTCGATCGTGGCAAAGGGATAATTGGCCACCAACGCACCGGCGGAGGTGAGGGCGTTGAAGAGGGTCGATTTGCCGACGTTGGGAAGGCCGACGATTCCGAGGGAGAGCATGTGGTCCTGTAAGGTCGTTGGTCGTAGGTCATAGGTCGTAGGTCGGTCGTAGGTCACATCGTCCGACCATGCGTCAATTTACCGCTGTCGTGCGGATTTCGGGTACTCGGAAGGGAGGAACAGCCGACAGTATTGATGGCATGGGAGACTATCGATCGCTCCGGGTCTGGCAAACCGCCAAGCAGCTTGTCGTGTTGGTGTACCGGGTCACGGATGCGCTGCCAGGGTCCGAGCGCCACGGCTTGACGGCGCAGCTACGAAGGGCGGCCATTTCCGTCCCGGCGAACGTAGCAGAAGGAGCCGGGCGGGGCAGCGACCGGGAGTTGCGCCGGTTCGTCGCTATCGCCTGGGGATCAGCGCAGGAGGTCATTTGCGAGCTTGAACTCGCCGTGGCGCTGGGGTTCCTCCGCCATGCGGAGGTTAGCGAGTCGATCGCATGTGCACGCCGGGTTGCCGGGGAATTGACCCGTCTCCGGGAAGCGCTGGAGGGGGAGAGTTGAAGACTCACCCCCCTCCAGCGTGACGCAACGATCTGACCTACGACCTACGACCTACGACCTACGACCTACGACCTACGACCTACCTCCCCAAAGACACAAACCACGGCGCCAGCACCAGACTCACCACGCTCATCAACTTGATCAGAATATTCATCGCCGGGCCCGAGGTATCCTTGAACGGGTCGCCCACCGTGTCACCCACCACGGCGGCCTTGTGCGGGTCGGATCCCTTGCCGCCATGGGCGCCGCCTTCGATGTACTTCTTGGCGTTGTCCCAGGCGCCGCCGGCGTTGGCCATGAAGAGCGCCATCATCACGCCGGTCACGGTGGCGCCGGCCAGCAGGCCGCCGAGGGTCTTGACGCCGAAGAAGGCACCGGTGAGCACCGGGACGAGCACCGCGGCAACGCCGGGTACGATCATCTCGCGGAGCGCCGCCTTGGTGGAGATGTCGACGCAGCGCGCGGAGTCGGGAAGCACTCCTTCCTTCCCTTCGAGCAGGCCGGGGATCTCGCGGAACTGGCGCCGGACCTCCTCGACCATTCCCTGAGCCGCGCGTCCCACTGCGGTCATGGTCTGCGCGCCCATGAAGAACGGCATCACGCCGCCGATGAAGAGACCGATGACCACCATCGGGTCGATCAGGTTGAGGCCGACGGTGTTGAGCCCAACCGCCGAGGCATAGGCGCTGAAGAGCGCCAGCGCAGTGAGTGCCGCCGAGCCGATCGCGAAGCCCTTGCCGATCGCCGCGGTGGTGTTGCCCAGGGCGTCGAGGCCGTCGGTGATGGCGCGGACTTCCTTGCCGAGGTGGCTCATCTCGGCGATGCCGCCGGCGTTGTCGGCGATCGGACCATAGGCATCGACCGACATCGTCACGCCCACGGTAGCCAGCATGCCGACGGCGGCGATCGAGATCCCGTACAGACCGGCCACGGTAAAGGAGACATACGTCGCACCGCAGATCAGCAGCACCGGGACGATGGTGCTTTCCATCCCGATCGCGAGTCCGGCGATGATGTTGGTGGCCGGTCCGGTCTCGGACGACTGCGCGATCCGCTTGACCGGGCCCATCGCGGTGTAGTACTCGGTCACCAGGCCGATGGCGATACCCGAGACGGTGCCGGCCAGCACGGCCCAGAACGGCCCCATGGCTGGGAGCAGCGAGCCGTCGGCCTGGGTCATCCCCAGCGGCAGCGACCGGGTCAGGAACCAGGCGAAGGCGAGGAAGAGGCCGGCCGCGATGAAGGTCACCATGCGGAGCGCGTTGGCCGGATCGCCCTTGGCCAGGATCCGCATCGTCAGCACACCGATCAACGAGGCGACCAGACCGGCGGTGATGTAGCCCAGCGGCAACAGCATCGCGGTGATCCGGTTGACGTCGGGGATGAGCACCGAAGTGGCTGCGAGGGCCACGGTGGCGATCACCGAGCCGACATACGACTCGAAGATGTCGGCACCCAGGCCGGCCACGTCGCCGACGTTGTCACCGACGTTGTCGGCGATGGTGGCGGGGTTCCGGGGATCGTCCTCCGGGATGCCCGCCTCGACCTTGCCTACCAGGTCGGCCCCGACATCGGCCGCCTTGGTGTAGATGCCGCCACCGACGCGGGCGAACAGCGCGATCGACGACGCCCCCATCGCAAAGCCCGAAATGATCTCGGCGAACATCTTGGTGTCGCTGGCAAGTTCGGCCTTGCCAAGGGCGAGGAAGACGATCGTGATCCCCGCGAGTCCCAGCGAGGCCACCGCGAGTCCCATGATCGAGCCGCCGCCGAAGGCGACCCGGAGTGCGGCCGCCTGTCCCTGGCTTCGCGCCGCCTCGGCGGTGCGGACGTTGGCGATGGTGGCGCCGCGCATCCCCACCCAGCCGCTGGCAATCGAGGCGAGTCCGCCCAGGATGTAGGCCAGCGCGGTCTTGGTCCCCACGGCGTAGCCAAGCAGCACGGCGACCACGGCGAGGAAGGGGAGCAACACCAGATACTCGCGCTTCAGGAAGGCCATGGCGCCCTCCTGAATCTGGGTCGCCAGCCGTTGCATGGCATCGCTGCCGGCGGATTGGCGCTTGACGGCGAAGAAGCTCAGGGACATTGCTATCATGCCGATGAGGCCGATCGCCAGAGCATAGAGTGGGATTGAGTCAGTCATGGTCTCGGAGGGTAAGAGGAGTCTGGGGTCAGGTACGGTTGAACCGGGTCATGGCGGCCTCGATTCCATCGGCCACCCAGCACTCGACGGCCTCGGCCATCGGGTCCAGGATTTCGGTGAGCGCGGTGCGCTCGTCAGCGGTGAACCGGCCGAGCACCCAATCGGCCAGGTCACCGTACTCCGCCGGCTTGTTGCCGACACCAATTCGGAGCCGGGGATAATCAGTCCGGCGCAATGCTGCTTCGATGCTGCGCAAGCCGTTGTGTCCGCCGGGCGAGCCGGCCCCGCGCAGGCGGAATCGTCCGGGTGGCAGCGACACGTCGTCGACCAGTACAAGCAGGTCGGCAGCGGGGTCCCACGTTGGTGATCGGAGCGCCCGCAGCGCGTCGCCGCTCCTGTTCATGTACGTCGTCGGTTTGAGCAAACGAACAGGGACGCCCTTCAGCGTCCCCGTGGTTGCCACCGCCTGCTCGGCACGGCGGTACGGGGCCAATCCCCAGCGGGCCACCAGATGATCGAGCAGCAACCAGCCGGCATTGTGACGCGTGCGCTCGTACTCGGTCCCGGGGTTGCCGAGCCCGACGATCGCCTTGGCCACTTACTCGCCTTCGGTCTCGGCCTCTTCGGCCTTGCCCTTCTGGTTGATGACCTCCGGCTCGCTGCTGTCCGCCGGTGCCGCGGCCTCTTCCACCCGGCCGGCCAGAACGCCGACGATCGAGACGTCGTCGTCGTGCATCAGCTCGGCGTTGGGAACCGTGACGTCGCGAACGTGAATCGCCTCGCCGACCAGCAGGGCGGTGACATCGATCACGATGTGCTCGGGTATGTCCTTGGGCAGGCACTTGACGGTGAGGCGGTGCAGGTGGAGGTCCAGCACTCCGCCGAAATTGCGCACACCGTCGGCAGTTCCCTCGATGTGAACCGGCACCTCGACGGTGATCGGCTGACCGGCCACGACCGCGTAGAGGTCGAGGTGGATCACGTCCGAGCGCTTGACCGGATTGCGCTGCACATCGCGCACGATCACCTGTCCCGCGGCGGCGCCGTCGATCGACACATTGACCAGTGCCGCCTCTCCGCCGATCACTTCGAGGAGCCGACCGACCTCCTTGTGGTCCACGCTCAGCGGCAGCGGATCGCGGCCGTGGCCGTAGATGACCGCGGGCACGCGGCCGTCGCGACGGAGTGAGCGCGCGGCGCCCTTGCCAACATTCGTCCGCGATTCCGCGGCCAGACTCACCTGATGCATCGTTTGCTCCGTCTCTCGTTCAATTCACTCAAAAAGCGCGCTGACCGACTGGTCACTGTGCGTATATCCGATTGCCTTCGCCAACAACCCCGCCACCGACAACACCGTGAGCGCCGGGAAGCGGCGGTCTTCCGGGAGATCGATCGTGTCCGTCACCGCCACCTCCGTCACCGGTGCGGCGGCGAGCCGCTCCACCGCCGGCCCGGAAAGGAGCGCGTGGGTGGCACAGATGTAGATGTCGTTGGCGCCCAGGCGCTTGAGCGCGTGGACTGCCTCCGCCATCGTCCCGCCGGTGTCGATCATGTCGTCGGGGATGATGCAGTTCTTCCCCGCGACCTCGCCCACCACGTGCAGCACCTCGGCCACGTTCGGCCCGCTGCGACGCTTGTCGATGATGGCCAGCGTGCCGTTGAGCCGCTTGGCGAAGCCGCGCGCCATCTTGGCCGAGCCGACATCCGGGGCCACCACCACCACATCCTCGAGCTGCTTCTGACGGTAGTGCTGCACGAACACCGGTGCCGCGTACAGGTGATCTACCGGCAGGTCGAAAAATCCCTGCAACTGATGCTGATGGAAGTCGATGGCGAGCACCCGGTCGGCGCCGGCCGTGCTCACCATGTTGGCCATCAGCTTGGCCGAAATCGCCACCCGCGGCTGATCCTTGCGGTCCTGCCGGGCATACCCGAAGTACGGGATCACCGCGGTGATCCGCGCCGCACTCGCCCGGCGGGCCGCATCCATCAGCAGCAGCAGCTCGAGCAGGTTTTCGGCCGGCGGGTTCGTGGACTGCATGATGTAGACATCACGGCCCCGGACGTTGTCGTCAATCTTGACGAAAATCTCCCCGTCCGCAAAGCGCTTGAGCGTCACCCGGCAGAGCCGGGAACCAAGCTGCTCCGCGACCGCCTCGGCGAGCGGTCGATTCGCCGATCCGCTCAAGAGGAGCATCGGCTTCGGGGTCAGGGGAAGTTCCGCCATATGACAGCCCGGAAAGATACCGGCAATGGGCGCGGCGGTCAACCGAGGTCGGAAATGCTCCGGGGGCTAGAACTCCCGGCGCTTCATCTCCTTGAAGAGCTCCTTGCGGTCGGCGTCGGCCTCCTCCTCGTTCCGGGTGGCCTCGATCGTGGGGTCGGTGAAGCGGGCCTTCTTCCCCTTGGTCGCCAACGCCTGCTTCTCGGCCTTCCGGATCAAGGCCTCGAGTTGCTTGTCCTTCATGCTCATGCTGCCACTCCCTGGGTGAGGGATGGGGGATTGCCCCGCGTGGATTCGAACCACGATAACCGGATCCAAAGACCGGGGTCTTGCCATTAGACGACGGGGCAGAGTCGGGGGCGATGCCCCTCCCGGGGGGGAAACGTACAAGGTGAAAGGTGAAAGGTGAAAGGGGGGCGGGAAAGGTGAAAGGTGAAAGGTGAAAGGGGACGCCGGGCGACCTTCCGTTTCACCTTTCACCTTTCACCTTTCTCGCCCCGCCCCGCCCCGATTGTCGTTGATACCACCTTCCCGTGCCTGTTCCCCAGTTGCTGTGCGGCATGATCCCGGTCCTGCTCGGTCCGGAATACCGCGAAAAGACTGCTGCCAGAACCGCTCATCCGGCAGAGCAGGGGGCTGGTCCCTGCCAATGCCTCGAAGGCGGTCTTGATCGGGGGGTGGCGACCCATGACCGGGGCCTCGAAATCGTTGCCGCCCAGGCGGGCGAGGTCGCCCCAGGAGCCGAGTGTGGCAAGCTCCAGGGTTAGCCCTCCTCTGGGGCCTGACGACCCTCGCACCTCGTCGACCCATTGGTACGCCGCGGGAGTTGCCACCGCGATGCCGGGGAAAATCAGCAACGCCGGCCGGGGCGGCAGGGCGGGGAGGGTCAGCAACCGCTGGCCGTGCCCCCAACCGAGCGCGAGACTCGCGCCGCTGGCGAAGAAGGGAACGTCTGCCCCCAGGCGCGCGGCGAGGTGGAGCAATTCGCCGCGCGGAATGGCGTCGCCGGCGAGGCGGTTGACGGTGGTCAAGGCGGCCGCTGCGTCGCTCGATCCGCCTCCCAATCCGCCACCGGCCGGAATCCGCTTGATCAGCTGCATGCGCACCCCGAAGCGGCGACCGGTCGCCGCGAGCACCGCATCGGCGGCGCGCCATGCCAGGTTCTGCTCGACCGGCCCGACGTCGGCCCCGCTCACCTCCAGTTCGATCCCATCGTCGGTTCGCTCGACCGTCAGCTCGTCGGCCAGGCCGATCCGGCAAAAGAGCGTTTCCAGCCCGTGATAGCCGTCGGCTTCCCGAGCCAGAACCCGGAGGAAGAGGTTCACCTTGGCCGGACAGGAAACCGTGATCGCTTGGTTCACCTTGCCGCCTCCGTCGGGACCGCCTTGGGCCGGAAGCCGGTTGTAACCGCCGACCAGGCGCCCAGCACGGTGATCGGCACAAAGGTGGTGACGTGGTACATCAGGCCGTAGGCAAAGCCGGCTTCGAGGGGAATGCCATAGAGCGCGGTCAGGGTGCCGGCAATGGTGAGCTCGAACACGCCAAAGTAGCCCGGCATCTGGGGAGCCGCGATGCCGATCATCAGCGCGCCTTGCAGAATCAACGCCCCGGTGAAGGGGATCGGAAAGTCGAAGGCGACGAAGGCGGCATGGAACGCCGCCGCGTTGGTGAGCCAGACCAGCGCCGACCAGCCGACAACCGGCAGCGCCGTTTTCAGGTTCCCCAGTGCCGACAGGCCGATGAGAACCCGCTCGCCGAAGTGGTAGAGCGCGTTGCCGATTGCATTCTGGGGGAGCAGTCGCCTGGCGAGCCGCAGCGTCGCGGCTCGCTGCCAGGCGGCCAGCACGGCGGCCGCCAGCGCCAGCAGGCCGAGTGCACCGATCATCGCGGCCGACTCGGCGATCGGGCGGCCGCCCTCCGTCAGCGTGAGTGACGGATCGATCCCCGCCAGGGTAAGGGCGAGCGACAAGAGTCCGACCGCCATCAATGCATCGAGGACCCGCTCCACCGCGATGCTCGAAAGGGCGGTGGCGAACGAGACCTGGCCCAGGCGAGCCACGGCTGCAGGCCGCAACACCTCGCCGGCGCGGAAGGGAAGGACGTTGTTGGCCGCGAACCCGATTGCCGTGGCGTGCCACATCGCATGCCAACTCACCGCAGTCCCGTCTTCCTGTCTGAGGAGGAGAAGCCAGCGCGGCAACCGCAGCGGAAAGGGGAGGGTGGCGAGGATCACGGCGAGCAACATCCACCAGCGGTCGGCTGCCACGATCAATTCCCAGGAGGAGTTCCAGTCAACGTTCCGGAACGTCCACCAGATCACTCCTCCTGAAAGGGCCAGCCCAACGCCGAGCTGGAGCATTCGTCGGCCCTGCTGAGGGGCCTCAGGCGACACGACGCGCCAGTGGCACCAGGTCGAGGAGTTCCTCGACCAGAGGCCTGATCTGGGCCAGTGCGATCGTCGGCTGTTCGAGCATTTCGCCGAGCTCGTCGCGCAGCTCCTCGGCCCGCGCCAGAGCGGCCTCGCCACGGTATAGCAGTTCGCTGACCTCGTGGATCGGGTCGCCGATCAGTCCTGCGATCGAGGCCGGTTCGGACGGAACGGCAGCGGCCCGTTCGGACCTCCGGCGGTAGGCGGCCGGCAGCCGGGAGTGACGCGGCGGGGACCGATCGATCACGTCAGGTGCCAGCGAGGTTATGTCGACGATGTCGCTGTCGTCGACTGCGTCAGGTGCCAGCGAGGTGATGTCGACGATGTGGCTGTCATCGACTGCGTCAGGTGCGAGCGAGCTGATGTCGACTATGTCGCTGTCATCAACTGCATCCGGCGCAAGTGAACTGATGTCGACGATGTCGCTTTCTGCAACTGCGTCCGGTGCCAGCGAGTTGATGTCGACGATGTCGTTGTCTGCAACCGCGTCAGGGGCCAGCGAGTTGATGTCTACAACGTCGCTTTCGTCCACTGCGACGGTGGACTCGGGGGCGAGGGCCGAGATCGGGATGATCGGCGTTCCGATCAGCGGATCGGCCCGGTCCGGTGCCCCCCCCATCCCCCCCCCTATCATGCGCGCGAGGAGGCGGTCACGCCCGGCATCGAGTTCGGCGGCCGATGCCTCCCGGCCGGTGGTGGTGAGGAACTCGCCGCAGTCGCGCAGCATCGCGTCGAGCACTTCGGGGTGCTCGAGGGCGTCGCCGGTGGCAATCCGGTCGGTCAGGGCGGCGATCAGCGGGGCGAGGAAGCGGCCGGTGCCGCCTCGCGTCGGCATGTCGGCGAGAGTCCGGTGCAGCACGAAGAGCCGGAGGTCCCGCGCCGCTGTCGATCGCGGTGCGGCCAGCGCCTCGGCCTGGGCGAGCAGGTGATCGCCGACGCCGATCATCTCCCGGGGCACCGGTGCGGTGGTGGGCAGGGCCAGCGGCGGCCTGCCTGCGAGTGCCAGCGAGTCCTGGCCGTCCGGGGCGAGTTCGCCGATCGGCACCACGTCATCTTCGGCGGAGTAGCCCTTGAGGAATCGGCGGCCCAGAGTTTCGAGCTCGGGGGGGGATTCCACCACCCCGGAGGAGCCGATCGTCTTCGCCATCCGGGCCATCGCGGCGGCGGCGTCAGCGAGCATTTCCCCGATGCCCGGTGGCGGCGGGGCATCGGTGAGGAGCGACCGGGTGATCAGCTCCATGGCATCGAGCAGTTCCGGCAGCGGTGACAGCGCCACGGCCGAACCCAAGCCGCGAAGGGCCTGCATCCGCTGCCGGACCGCCTGAAGGGCATCGACCGGTGGGAAGCTGAGATGAGCAGTGGCCGCCCCTTCCAGTGCCCCGGCAATCAACCCGGTCTCGCGAGCGAGAAAGGCCCGCACCCCCGGAGTGAGTGCCGCTGGCCCGGCAGGTTCCGGAGGTGGGGTTGTCCCGGTCGGGGCTCCTCCGGCCAGGGCCTCGATCTGGCTGGCGAGCCGCAGCGCGGTGCGGTCGTCGGCGGCCTCCCAGGTGGCGGCGTGCCCCACCAGCGAGCGCAGGACGGCAAGGGCGTCGCGCCAACCAGCTTGGGTGTCAGGCGTCCATCCGATGGTACCCTGCTGGATCAACCGGATCAACCGCTCAAGTTCCGCGGTGGCGCGGGCGTAACTGTCCAGTCCGGCCATCACCGCCGCACCGCGCAGGGCGCGAACCGTGCGCAAGCCTCGCTCTCCCGCGGGCCCAGGGCCAACGGTGAGGTAGGGCTGGAGTTCGGCCAGGTACTCTTCCGCTTCCAGCACGAAGAAGCCGGCCCGACGGGAGGCGTCGGTCACGGTCGAGCCGCGCGGATCAGGGCGCGCATGGCGTGCACTGCCTCTCCGATTCCGGTCATCAGGGCTCGGGCGACGATACTGTGTCCGATGTTCAGCTCCTCGATCTCCGGCAGGGCCGCCACCGGCCCCACGTTGCGATAGGTCAATCCATGGCCCGCGTGAACCGCGAGTCCCATCGTGGCAGCGTAATCGGCGGCACGCTGCAACTCCGCCATGGCGGCTCTGGGCGCCGTCCACTCCCGCGAGTATCGGCCGGTGTGCAGCTCGATTGCGGGTACCCCGAGGTCCTTGGCTGCATCAAGTGTAGCCAGATCGGGATCGACGAACAGTGCCACCCGGACTCCGGCCTCATCCAGGCGGCGGATTGCGGAACGGATCGCCGCATCCGGGCGGGAGAGGTCGAGGCCGCCTTCGGTGGTCAGTTCCTCGCGCCGCTCCGGGACGATGGTGACCTGGTAGGGAAGAATCTCACAGGCCAGCGCGACGATATCGTCGCGGACCGCCAGCTCGAAGTTGCAGACGGTGGTGACTCCTGCCGCGATGGTCCGGACATCATGATCCTGGATGTGGCGCCGATCCTCACGCAGGTGGATGGTGATGCCATCGGCACCGTGCGCCTCCGCCAGTCGGGCCGCCTCGGCCGGGTCCGGTTCGTCGGTCAGGCGGGCCTGGCGCACGGTAGCGATGTGATCGACGTTCACGTAGAGCCTGGGCGCTCGCGCCCCGCCCCCCGGCAAGGTTACGTTTGTGGAATCCCCACCTGTATTGGAGGCCGTCATGTCAGCGAATAAACTCCGTTCCCTGGTGTTCCCGTTGCTGCTGGTCGGTAGCGTGCCTGCTGCTGGTTGGGCGCAGTCCGGGTCGGCCAAGTCGCCGACCGCAGCCGTAGAGGAGTTTATCCGGGCGGCCTCGGACAGCAACCTCACCCGCATGGCAGAGCTCTGGGGCACCGACAAGGGGTCGGCTTCGGCGACTGGTCGTCCCGACCGCTACGGCGAGAAGATCATCATCATGCAGGCGTTCATGCAGGGAGTCTCGGTGCGGGCTCTGGGTGAGATTCCCGGCGAGAAGGGCAATCGTCGTCAGGTGACCACCGAGATCTCCCGGGGTCCCTGCCGGGTAACGGTGCCGGTGATCGTCACCAAGGTGCGTGACGGCTGGATCGTCAACAACTTCGATCTGGAGCGGGTCGCCGACGTCAACAAGCCCTGCGAGGGGTCCTCCGGACCGGGGAACCTCCGGCGCTGAACAGTTGTTATGTCGACGCTGGCCATGATCACTCGGTCAACTCGATCAGAATACCCGCGGTTGACTTGGGATGGACAAAGGCAATCCGGCAGCCGCCGGCGCCAATGCGTGGCTGGTCGTCGATCAGGGTGTAGCCCGCGGCCCGGCAACTGGCCAGTGCCGACTCCAGGTCGGGAACGCGGTAGCAGATGTGGTGAATGCCGGGTCCCCGGCGGGCCAGAAACCGGCCGATCGGGGAATCGGCTTCCAGCGGTTCGAGGAGCTCGACTTCCGAATCGCCGAAGTGCAGATGGACGATCCGGGCACCGTCGGCCACCTCCGGTCCCCGGGGACTGAGGCCAAGGATGTCGCGGTAAAAGGCGCTCGCTGCCTCAACGCTGGGCACGGCGATTCCGATGTGGGCAATAGTGGGCTGCATGGCCCGAATCCTAACACGCAGGACCGAGGAGTGAAGCAGATGAGCGAACACACAGTGGCGGTCACCGACGATACCTTCGATCAGGAGGTCCTCAAGGCACCGGGCGTCGTGCTGGTGGATTTCTGGGCCGAATGGTGCGGACCCTGCCGGATGATCGCTCCGACGCTCGACGCGCTGGCCAAGGACTATGACGGCAAGGCCAAGGTCGCCAAGGTCGACGTCGATTCCAACCAGAAGAGCGCCATGGCGTACAACATCCGGTCGATCCCCGCCGTGCTCTTCTTCAAGGACGGCAAGCATGTCGACACGGTCATCGGCGCGCAGCCGCGGCCCGCGTTCGAGCAGAAGTTGCAGTCTCACCTGGCGGGCTGAACCGGGTGGGGCGTGTACCACGCCCGGCCTCCCGCCGTGGTCCAGACCGATCACCTGAACCGTCCCGGATGCGTCCTGGGCGGTTCAGGGCTTTCTTGTACCGATGACCGGCATCCTCTACGTCGTCGCCACCCCGCTCGGCAATCTCGGTGATCTCTCTCCCCGGGCGGCCGACCTGCTCCGCACCGTTCCGGTGGTGGCGGCGGAGGACACCCGGCGGACTCAGGGGCTCCTGAGCTCGATCGATGCCCACCCGCGACTGATCTCCTACCACGCCCATTCGACCGACCGCCGGGAGGACGCCCTGCTCGAGTTGCTGCGGGGCGGCCAGGATGTGGCGTTGGTGACCGACGCGGGGACCCCCGCGATCAGCGATCCCGGCTTCGCTCTCGTCGCCGCCGCCCATGCCTCAGGCATCGTGGTGACCCCGATTCCCGGACCGACGGCGGTCGCCACCGCGTTGTCGGCCTCCGGGCTCGCGGGTGATCGCTACCTTTTCCTCGGTTTTCTGCCGCGCAAGGGCCCCGAGCGGGACCGGCTGCTGGGCCGGGTCGCCGTTGAGCCCTGGCCGGTAGTGCTCTTCGAGGCCCCCGGCCGGTTGACCGACCTGCTCGGCGAATTGGCCGCAGTCTCCGGCGGCAACCGGGTGGCAGTGGTGGCGCGGGAACTCACCAAGCTGCACGAGGAGTTGCGACGTGGCACCTTGGAGGAGCTCCGCACGTACTATCTGGACCAACCGGCGCGCGGCGAGATCACCCTGGTCGTCGCGGGCAGGCCGGACGATCAGGAATCGGTCGGCACCGATCCGGCGCTGGTGCGCTCGGCAGTGCGCGAATGGCGGGCAGCCGGCGTCTCCCGGAAGGACGCCGTTCGCAGGGCGAGCGACCGCTTCGGAATTCCCCGCAATGAGGCGTATGATCTGGTAATGGACGATGCCGACTGATCCCCGACCGGGCCTGGCCCTGATTTCCGCCATGCTGCTGGCGGGGCTGCCGTCGTCTGCCCAAGCTCAGGGGGGGGGAGATCCGGTCGGCGCCGTGGTACTCGGACGCTGGCACTACGACGGGGGGGGGGATTGGTACGCCAACCCGTCGGCACTCCCCAATCTCGCGGCGGCAGTGCGCGAGCGGACCGCGATTCCGGTGGCGGCCCGCGAACGGGCGGTGTCGCTGAGCGATCCCGCCCTCTGGGACATCCCCTACCTGCACGCCACCGGGCACGGCAACCTGCGCCTGTCCGACGCCGAGCTGCCGATCCTCCGCCGCTGGCTGGTGCAGGGGGGATTCCTCCACATCGACGACAACTACGGCATGGACCTCTCGGTCCGCCGGGAATTGGCCCGGCTCTTTCCCGACCGCCCGCTGGTCGAGGTGCCGCTCGATCACCCGGTCTACTCGCTGGTGTACCGGCTTCCGGAGGGGATTCCCAAGATCCACGAACACGACGGCAAGCCGGCCCAGGGGTTCGGGATCTTCATCGACGGCCGCCTGGCGGTGTTCTACTCCTACCAGGCCGATCTCAGCGATGGCTGGGAGGACCCTGCTGTGCATGACGATCCGCCGGAACTGCGAGAGGCGGCGCTGCGGATGGGGGTCAACCTGGTGGCGTATGCGGTGGGCTGGGGCGGATGATGACTCCGCACCTGTCCGCCGCGCTCTGGGGGGGGGGACGAACCCTCCGCATCACCGCCTCGCTGGCGCGCCTCCTCCCGGCACTCGCCACGGCGCTCGCTGCCCTCGCGGCGGCGGCCTGGCTGGCCCGGCTGGGAGGGGGCGGGATTCCCGTCGCGGTGGTGGCGGCTTGGACCATGGTGGTCCTGAGTCTGGTGACCGGGCTCTGGTTGGCGCGGAGGATCGCGGCCCGCTGGAGTGCTGCAGGCGTGGCTTCCCGGCTGGAGCAGGTCGGTCAGAGTCGGCGCGGTGCGCTCACTGCACTGCTGGAGGCGCCGGTCGCCGGCACCAGCTCGGCGCTCCACCATGCCGCGCTCGATGCGGCGGCTGGTCGAGTAGCCACCGATGCCTCCGCTTCACTGGCCGCCGACGTGGTTCTCTGGCGCAGCCGTGCTCTCCGTGGCGGCATCGCGATTATGGTGGCTGGTGCGGCGCTCGTTGCTGCCCGACCACTCGACGGCAGCACTGCCATGGTATGGCGCCCATGGCAGGCGTGGTCGGCGCTGACCTCGCCGGTGCTGCTCTCCACCAGTACCCCGGTGGTGGGGCGCGGCGAGTCGGCCACCCTCCACCTGCGGGCCTGGGGACAGCGCAACGCGGTGCTGCGGACCCGGGCACCGGGTGAACCCTGGCAGGAGCTGGAGGTGGCGCTCGACGCCGAGGGTCAGGCAACCATAACCACCGATCCGCTCGATGCCACGCTGGTGGCCACCCTCGTCGCGGCGGGCCGGGTGTCGGCCGAGGTGCAGGTGACCGTCCGGCTTCCCGCCTTTCTCGGGGCCTTTTCGGTGACCGCCGAATATCCCGGCTACCTCAATCTCGAGCGCGAGTTGCTGATGCTCGATGAGGACACTCTGGTGGTTCCGGCGGGGACAGTTCTTGTGGTGGAGGGACGGGCAACCGCGCCGCTGGCAACCGCCCTGCTGGAGGGTCCGGCAGCGGAGGCGCTGACGGTCGACGGCGGGGCATTCCGCGGCCGGGTCGTCCCGCGGGCCGATGGCACCTGGCGGCTGCAGCTGGCCACCGCCGACGGTTCGACGCTCGAAGGTCCCCCCCCCACGTTCACGGTGCGGGTGGTGGCCGATGCCCCCCCCTCGGTCGCGATACCGGTGCCGGGTCGCGACACGATTGCCCCCCCCTCGCTGGCGGTCCCGGTGGTCATCGCCATCGAGGACGATCACGGCCTGCGTTCCGCCGGGCTCGAACTCCAGGTGCGGAACCGGAGCAACCGCAGCCGCCAGGCGCTCGAGCTGCCGGCCGGTACCGCCGACCGCGCCCTGATCACCACCCGGCTCGATCTCGCCGCCCTCGGACTGGGCCCCGGCGACACCCTCTGGTACACCGCCGTGGCAGGCGACAACGCCCCCGGTCAGGGAGTCGGCCGGTCGCCGACCTACGCCATCCGGGTGCCGACCGAGGCCGAGCAGCGTCAGGCCCGTCAGGCGGCCACGACCGCTGCCGCGGAGGGGTTCGATTCGCTGGCGGTGCGTGCCCGCGAGGCACAGCGTCAATCCGAGGACCTGGCCCGCGAGCGGCCCCAAACCGACCGGCAGCGGGAGGGTGGTTCCGGCAGCGATCCGCTGAGCGCCGAAGGTGCGCGCCGTGCCGAGGCGGCCGTCGAGGCACAGGAGGCGATCCAGCGTGACGCCGAGCAGTTGCGCTCCGAAGTGGAGGAGCTGCGCCAGGCGGCCGCTCAGGAGGGGACCGCCGACTCCGCTCTGGCCCAGCAGCTCGCCGAGATTCGCGATCTCCTCGATCGCGCCATGTCGCCCGAACTTGAAGCCCAGCTGGAAGCGTTGCGCGAAGCGGTGCGGGACCTCGACGCCCGCCGCAGCCAGGATGCCCTGCGTGACCTGGCCGCCGAGCAGGCCAAGATGCGCCAGGCGTTGGAACAGGCGCGCGAGTTGTTCGAGCGGGCCGCATTGGAAGCAGAGCTCACGGCATTGGCCGACGCGGCTGCCGAACTTGCCGAGGCCCAGCAGGAGGCGATCGAAAAATTGGCATCCGATCCCGCTCAGGGTGCCAAGGATGAGGAGGCGCTGGCCCGGAAGGCCGACGCGCTCGCAGATGCGCTGGAGCAGAGTGCACCCAAGATGGAGATGGCCGCCACCAAGGAAGGGATGAGCGAAGCGGCCCAGCAAGCGCGCGAGGCTGCTGGCGAGATGCGGCAGGCCTCAGAGGCGGCGCAACAGGGGAAGCCGCAGCAGGCCAAGGCGAGCGCCGAGGCGGCTGGCGAAATGCTCGACGCGGTCGAAGAGAAGCTGCGCCAGGAACGCGACGAGATGCAGGCCGCGATGCGGGCGGAGGTATCGGCGGCACTCGATCGGCTGCTGGTCGAGACCACTCGGCTTCTCGATCGACAACTCGTGGTGGCAGACGCCTATCGCCGCGGTGCCATCGCCGGTCCGGTCCGCATCGAGCAGGGATTGCTGGAAGAGGGGGTCGCCCGGTTGTTCCAGCAGGTACTCGCCGCGGCCGGCAAGAACGCCCTGGTCTCCCCGCGAATCGCCACCGCGATGCTGACGGCCCGGACCAGCATGCGCGCCGCCATCGATGTCACGGCCACTTCCGCACCCAACCTCGGTGCGGCCGCCGAGCAGGCCGGCAGCGCGGTCGATGCCCTCACCGTGGCGGCCCATGCGCTGTTGCGCTCCAAGGAACAGGTCGACGGCTCGGCATCGGGCAGCGGGATGCAGGAGGCGATGGAGCAGATGCAGCAGATGGCCCAGGCCCAGGGTCAGGTCACCCGGCAGGGGCAGGGAATGATGCAGGATGGTGAGGGCGGACTGCAGCAGATGCTCCAGTTGGCGATGCAGCAGCGAGCCATTGCCCAGCAACTCGAATTGATGCAGGCAGCCGGTCAGATGCCGGGTGCCGGCGAGTTGGCCCGCGAGGCCAAGGAAATCTCGCGTACCCTGGAAGCTGGTCGACTCACCCCCGAGACCGCCAGGCGGCAGGAGCAGCTCTTCCGGCGCATGCTCGACGCCGGCCGCTCGCTGGAGGGTGATGAACGGGACGAGACCAAGGAACGCCAGAGCGAGGTCGCGGGCGAAGTGGAGCGTCGACTGCCGCCATCGCTCGATCCGCGCCTCAGGCGGAACGCCGGCGACGTGCCGCTGCCCGGATGGGATGAGCTGCAGCAGTTGCGTCCCGAGGATCGTCGCCGGGTGCTTGAATACTTCAGGCGCCTGGCAGTGGGGGGGGGATGACCGGTCGCCTGATCGTACTGGCGTTCGGCCTCGCGCTCGGCAGCGGTGCGCTGGCGGCACAGGGCAACCGTGCGCCGGTCGGTCCGCTGGCACGGGCCACCTCGGCCGAGCGCCTGGGAGACTACGTGGCCGCCGCTGCCGGATATATCGCCGCGCTCGACGGCAACCCCGGCAACGTCAACGCGATTCTCGGCCTGACTCGGGTGCTCCCGCCGCTGGAGCGTCGTGAAGAGTTGGCTCAACATCTCGATCGGGCTCTGGCCATCGACTCCATGAATCCCGGCTTCCTGGCCGCTGCGGTGCGCAATCAGGCGCTGCTGGGTCGTCGCACTGCTGCGCGGCTGCTGGTGGAACGGTGGAGCCGTTTGATCCCCGAAGACGAGGAGCCGTATCGCGAGTGGGCGCTGACTGCGCTCGAAATTCGCGATCGCGGGGCCGCCAAGGAGGCACTCGAACTCGGTCGCGCCCGGATCAGCCATCCCGCCGCGCTGGCCCCCGAGCTCGCCCAACTGCGCCAGAGCGAGGGCGACCTCGTCGGTGCCACCAATGAGTGGCTTCGCGCCATTGCCAATGTCCCGGGCTTTCGTGCCAGCGCGCTGCTCCTCCTCGGCGACGTCCCCGGGGAATCGCGCTCTGCCGTGTTGACGACTTTGCGCGCCGATGGCGGAACGGACGCGACCCGGCTCGAAGGGCTGTTGCTGGCTCGATGGGGCCAACCGGTGCCGGGTGCGGAACGGGTGTTGGCGGCACTCCCCACGGATCAGTTGATGGCGGTGTCACTCATCCGCAGTCTGATCGAGGAACTGCGGGGGCGGACCGACCGTGAGTCGGAGCAGGCCCGCGGCCGGGCGCTCGAGGCGCTGGCCAATCGAGAGACGGGTGAGACGGCGATCCGCACCCGCATGGATGCCGCCCGGGCTTACGCCAATGCAGCCGACGAGGCCGCCGCGCGCCGCCTGCTGGCGCGGATCGCGGCCGACCCGCTCGCCTCCGGTGGGGTAGCCACCGCTGCCACCACGACTCTGCTCGGTGTGCTGATTGCCGAATCGCGACCGGCCGAGGCGGAGTCGCTGTTCGTCACCCTGCGGGAATCGCTCTCGCTCGACGACCGTGAACGCGAGCAACGGCGCCTGGCGATGGCCTGGGCGCGCTCCGGCAATCTGGAACGCGCCGAGGCAATGCTGGAGGGAGATTCGACCGTCGCAGGATTCGACGTGCGTGGCCGACTCCGCGCCTTTGCGGGAGATCTCGCCTTGGCCACTACTTGGCTGCGGCTGGCAGGGCCGTACGACGACGACCGCGAAAGCGCGGTGGCCAGGGTCCGCCTCCTGGCATTGCTGCAGGCGGTCGAGGCCGACTCGCTGCCCGCCCTCGGCGCCGCGTTGCTCGACTTGGAACGTGCCGACACCAGCCGCGCCATCGCGGCCTTCGAGTCGATCGCGGCCACCATCAAGCCACCAGGTGCCGCTGCGCTCAGACTGCTGGCAGGCGAATTGGCGCGTGACCAGGGGGATCTTGCCCGCGCCGTCCGCCTGCTCGCCGATGCCGATGCCAGCGAGGCACCGGCTACCGCCCCCTCGGCCCGGCTGGCACTGTCCGAGCTGCACATTGCCGCCGGTCGCCGCAAGGAGGCGGCCGCCCTGCTGGAGCGATTGATCCTCGACTACCCCGAGAGCGCGGTGCTGCCGGAGGCGCGACGCGCTCGCGACCTCCTCATGCGCATCCCGCTGGGAGCAACCTGATGTTGATTCGTCGTCGCACCTTCGTGCACGCCGCCGCTCTCGGGGCGGCGAGTCTCGCCCTTTACGGACCCCGCCGCACCGCCTCCAAGGCGATGCTGCTGGTCCCGATGGACGACGCCCAGGCCGACCACCTCAAGGCGTATGGCCTGGCATTCCGGGCCTTGCAGCGCGGCGATGAAGGGGAGTGGCTCCTCAACTATCGTCACGGTTCCTTCCTGCTGGCGCCCACCGAGGCGGTGCGTCGCGATGCCGCGCTTTCCGGAGTGACCATCGAGTCCGTCGACACCGGGACGGTGGCGGCGATCCACGCCGAGATCGAGGCCGCCAACATGGACGCGGTTCCGCTGGAGCAGGTGCCCAAGGTGGCGGTGTATGCCCCCCCCAACGCCGCGCCGTGGGACGACGCGGTGACGATGGCGCTGCAGTATGCCGGGATCGAATTCGACCGGATCTGGGACCCCGAGGTGATCGGTGACCGGCTCTCGACCTGGGACTGGCTCCACCTGCACCACGAGGACTTTACCGGACAGTACTCCAAGTTCGTCCCCAATTATGCCGGCGCTCCATGGTTGCAGGAGATGGTCGCGCTCCACGGCGGGATCGCCACCCAGCTAGGCTTCGCCAACGTGCCGGCACTCAAGCGCGCGGTGGCCCGGCGGATCTCGGCCTTCGTTGAGGGGGGGGGATTCCTGTTCGCCATGTGCACCGCGACCGAGACTCTCGATCTGGCCCTCGCCAGCGAGAACGTCGACATCGCCGCGGCCTACGCCGACGGCACGCCGATGGATCCGCTCGCCTCCTCGCGCATGCGCTGGGAGCGGGCGCTCGCCTTCACGGGTGCCCAGCTCGAGTTGTCGCCGTCGCTGGCGCTGTTCAGCGACATCGACGGCCACCAGGTCAACGGCGCCGCGCGGCAGCCGCTGGGAGCGTTCTCGCTGTTCAACTTTGCCGCCAAGATCGATCCGGTTCCCACCATGCTGACCCAGAACCACCGGTCGGTGATCCCCGATTTCTACGGCCTGACCACCTCGTTCCGCCGTGCCGTCCTCAAGCCCGGCGTCACCGTGCTCGGCGAGGAGATCGGTGCGCCGTGGGTCAAGTACATCCACGGCCAGCAGGGCGAGGGGACCTGGACCTTCTACGGCGGGCACGATCCCGAGGATCCGCAGCACGGGATCGGTGATGCCCCGACCGACTTGGCGATGCACCCGCACTCGCCGGGTTACCGGCTGATTCTCAACAACGTTCTCTTCCCGGCCGCGAAGAAGAAGGAGCTCAAGACCTGAGCGAGCGGCTGGCCGCTCCGGCGGCAGAAGTGATGCGTCGGGAAATCGCCGGGGCCGGAGGCAACGAAGTCTGCTTCGTGGCCACGGTCGACGGCAACGGCGTCGTGGTCGCGGCCCGGGCGGTGGCGCGAGGCACCGTGGACGCAGTGTTGGCGCTGCCCGGCGTGGCCGAGCGCGGCCAGATGCTGCTGCACAACCACCCCGGCGGCCGGTTGGATCCGTCACACGCCGATCTCGACATCGCGGCGCGGGCCCACGATGCCGGAGTCGGCTTCGGCATCATCGACAACGAGGCGACGCGACTCTACGTGGTGGTGGAAGTCCCCACCGTGACGCCGGTGGTGCGGCTCGATCCGTTCGAGGTCATCGATCTGCTGGGCGAGGGCGGGCCGGTGGCCCGTGAGCTGGGTGCCTACGAAGACCGCCAGAGCCAGCGCGATCTCGCCGCCCACCTGACCGATGCCTACAACGACGGCGGTGTCCTGCTGCTCGAGGCCGGTACCGGGGTGGGGAAGTCGTTCGCCTACCTCGTTCCCGCCTTGGCGTGGGCGCGGGCCAATCACGAGCGCACCGTGGTCAGCACCAACACCATCAACCTGCAGGAGCAGTTGGTGGGCAAGGATCTGCCGCTCCTACGCAGAGCCCTCGGTGACGATCAGCACACTCCCACCTTCGCGCTGCTCAAGGGTTGGCGCAACTATCTCTGCCGCGCCCGGCTTGACATGGCCGCCGGGAGCCAGCAGTCGCTGCTCGAACCGGAGAAGCTCGACGAACTGGTGCAGATCACCGCCTGGGCGTCTCACACCAGCGACGGCACTCTGGCCGACCTGCCTGCCCCCCCCTCGACCGAGGTGTGGGACGAGGTCGCCGCCGAGGCGGATCTCTGCACCCGGATCCGCTGCCGGCACTTTGATCGCTGCTTCGTCTTCCAGGCCCGGCGCCGGGCTGCGCAGGCCGACATCGTGGTGGTCAATCACCACCTGCTCGCCGCCGATCTCGCGGTGCGCCAGGCCTCGGACAACTGGGAGGACGCGGCGGTGCTGCCGCCCTACCGGCGTCTGGTGCTCGACGAGGCGCACCACCTTGAGGATGTGGCGGCGAGCCACCTCGGGAAACAGGCGTCGAGTCGCGGGGTGCGCCGGTTGCTCAATCGCCTCGAACGGAGCGGCAAGGGGCTGCTGCCCTCGCTGCAGCGTGATCTCGCCAGTGCCCATGATCTCCTGTCGCGGGCCTCGCTCGACCTGCTGCGCGAGCGGTTGATGCCCGCCGTGCTGGAGGCCCGCAAGGCGGCTGAATCGCTCTTCCTGCGGCTGGCGGGGGTGATGGATTCATTCGGCTACGGACAGTTGCGCCTCGACGACGATTTTTCCCGCCATCCCGCCTGGGAAGAGGGACTCGATCGCGAACTCGCCGCCACCACCGGCGCATTCCAGTCGGTCACCGAACAGATGACCACCATCACCGACCGGATGTCGCAGGTGGAGCTCACCGAACGGCGCACCCAGCTGCTGGGGGAGTGTCACGCGGTGCTCAGGCGGCTGGAAGCGGTGACCGATGCCCTCAACGCGGTGCTCAGGCCGTCGTCGCCGCGCCCGCCGGATGTCCGCTGGATCGAGCGGAGCGGCACCAACGGACAACTGCTGCAGCTCTCGGCGGTCCCGCTCGACCTCGCCCCGATTCTCCGGGACTTGCTCTTCGATCGCCTCACTACCGTCGCCCTTACCAGTGCCACGCTTGCCACCGGTGGCGATTTCGCCTTCCTCGCCTCGCGGATCGGTCTGGCAGGGGGAGATTCGCCGGTGACGGTGCAGGAGGTCTTCCCGTCGCCGTTCGATTACGCCGAGCATTGCCTCCTCGGGCTACCCGATGACGTACCCGATCCGCGGGAGGACGAGGCCGGTCACGACGCCGCGATCGCCGACGTGGTGCACGACCTCGCCTGGGCCGGTGACGGCGGCCTGTTCGTGCTCTTCACCTCCCACGCGGCGCTCCGCCGGGCGGCTCTGACGATTCGCGCCGACCTCGGTGGCCGCTTCCCGGTGCTGGTCCAGGGCGAGGGACAGCGCGATCAACTGGTGCGCCGCTTCCGCGAGGCGGGCAACGCCATTCTGCTCGGCACCGACTCCTTCTGGGAGGGAGTCGATGTTCCCGGCCGGGCGCTCAAGGGGCTGGTGCTGGCCAAGTTACCTTTCAAGGTTCCTTCGGAGCCGCTGACGGCCGCGCGGCTGGAGCGGTTGGCGGAGCAGGGGGAGGACGGCTTTCACGGCTATCTCCTGCCCCACGCCGCGCTCAAGCTCAAACAGGGATTCGGCCGACTCATTCGCGGAGCGAGCGATGTCGGGGTGGTGGTGCTGCTGGATCGACGAGTGACAACCAAACGCTACGGGCCGATGCTGCTGGAGGGACTCCCTCCCGCCGAACGCGTGGTGGGACCATGGTCCCAGGTACGGACCCGCTGCGAGGACTTCTTTGCACGACACGGAATCGGAGCTGCCGTATGACGGGTGAACGCCCCGGCAAGATCGTATGCGTGGGCCGCAACTACGCCGGCCACGCCAAGGAACTCGGCAATGCGGTGCCCGAGCGTCCCTTGCTGTTCTTCAAGCCCCCCTCGGCGATCATCGCCGACGGTGCGGCCATCGAGCTGCCTGCCGCCTCGTCCCGGGTGGAGCACGAAGCGGAGATCGCCCTGGTGATCGGCCGGACCGCGCGCCGGGTCACCGAGGCGGCGGCGCTCGACTACCTGCGCGGGATCACCTGTGCCAACGATGTCACCGCGCGGGACCTGCAGAAGCTCGACGTCCAGTTTGCCCGGGCCAAGGGCTTCGACACCTTCTGTCCCATCGGCACGGTGGTCGAGTCGGGGATTTCCTGGGACTCGCTCGAGATCGTCGGTTACGTCAACGACGAGGTGCGCCAGCACGGCCACGTCAACGACATGATCTTCTCGATTCCCTTTCTGGTCAGCTACATCAGCAACATCATGACCCTCGACCCCGGCGACGTGATCCTGACCGGGACCCCGGAGGGAGTGGGCCCGCTGCTGCCGGGAGACGAGGTGGAGATCGAGATTCCCGGCCTGGTCAGCATCACCAACCCCGTCCGGAGCGCGACATGATCCAGGTGAGTGACCGGGTCGCCACCCTGCCGGGGTACCCGCTGGCCCGCATCCCGTCGCTCAAGCGCCGACTGCTCGACGCCGGCGTCGACGTGATCGATCTCGGGGCCGGTGATGCCGACACTCCCCCCCCCCGGGAGACGATCGATGCGCTGATCGGCGCCCTCGACCAGACCGCGATGCACAAATACGCCTTCCAGCAGGGTCTGCCGGCCTTTCGCGAGGCGGCTGCGCGCTGGATGCTGCGGCGCTTCGAGACGGTATTCGACCCCGCCACCGAGCTGCTGCCGCTGATCGGTTCCAAGGAGGGGCTGGCCCATCTGGTCTTCGCGGTTTGCAATCCCGGCGACGTCGTCATCCTCCCCGAGCCGGGATACCAGGCCTACCTCGGCGGTGCGATCCTCGCCGGTGCCGAGCCGCATGTGGTGCCGCTCCGGACGGAATCGGGATTCCTGCTGGAACTCGATGAGGTGCCGGCGGAGATCCTGGCGCGCACCAGGCTGGTATTCCTCAACTATCCCAACAATCCCACCGCCGCGATCGCGCCGCGCGATTATCTCGAGCGGACGGTGGCGACCTGCAGGCGGCACGGCATCGTGCTGGCCTATGACAACGCCTATGTCGACATCACCTTCGACGGCTACGTGGCGCCGAGCATCTTCGAGATTCCGGGCGCTCGCGACGTGGCAATCGAATTCTTCTCGATGTCGAAATCTTTCCAGATGACCGGATGGCGGCTCGGCTTCGCGGCTGGCAACGCCACCATCATCAGCGCGCTCTCCAAGGTCAAGACCTACGTCGATACCGGCGCCTTCCTGGCGCTGCAACGGGCCGGGGCGTGGACGCTCGATCACGCCGAGCGGCTGATCGCGCCGATTGTCGCCGAGCTGCAGCACCGCCGCGACGCCGCGGTGGAGATGCTGCGGACGGCGGGCTTCGAGGTCGAGACGCCCCGGGCGGCGATGTATCTCTGGGTGCCGTTGCCGCGCGATCTCCCGTCGGCGGATTTCGCGATGCGGGCGCTCGAGGAGCAGGGAGTGGTGGTGCTGCCCGGCAGCGGCTTCGGGCCGGGCGGCGAGGGCTACTTCCGGATCGCGCTCACCGCCCCGGCCGACCGCCTGAGGGAGGCGGTCGAGCGTCTGGGCCGCACCCTGGCCGCCTGCCGGGAGGCGGGTGCTGCGCTGTCGGCCTCAGGGGGGGGGAGCGCGTGAAGCTGGTCGATGGCGACGAGACGATCGTCCTGGTGATTGCCGCCGACCTGGAGCCCGGCCATCTCGACCGCGAGATGGCGACCCGGCTCAAGGAGGAAATCGACACGCGCGGTGCCGGGCATCCCTATCGGCGGGCGGTGATCGTGAGCGATCTAGCCTGGTTCGAGACGCCGCTGTTCCACCTGAGTCCGACCATCGCGATCGGCGGGCCGGGAGTCAACGGTGTCTCCGGCCGGCTGGCTGGCGAGCTGCCCACAGTCTGGGCCGAAGCCGAACGCGCCACCATTCAGGCCACCATGCAGGATGGTCCCCGGCGAGCGGCGCTCTGGGGACTGGACCGCCAGGCCACCGCAGGTGCGGTCGATGCCTTCATTGCCCGCGGGTGGCTGGACGAATTCCTCGACCGGAGCTGGCGGTATCGTGCTGGCACATTTGTCTGACAACTGACGGTGATCGGTGAACGGTGAACGGTGAACAGCTATAGGGTGAAAGGTGAAAGGTGAAACGGAGCGCATTTGGTGTGTGGATGATGCGAGGTGCCGGACTCCTTGCGATTGGGGGGCTGGCTGTCGCGGAGCTCGCGGCGCAGGAGCGTGCGGTGCCGGAGGCGTTCCGGGGCGTGACCAGTGCTGTTGCAGCGGAACTGTCGGGCGACCGGGCACTGGAGACGGTCGCCTTCGTCGAGCAGTTCTTCCGCCTGCCCGGCAATCCCGGATTCGATGCCTCCATTGACACAGTGGCCGCGTTGCTGCGGTCAGCCGGGTATGTCGAGGCATCGCGTGCGCGCCCGGGCGACCGCCTCATCTACCGCGTCGAATCGCGGCCGATGTCGGCGCCGGCGTGGAGTCCGCTGGGTGCTTCCTTGACCATCGTGGGTGAGTCTTCGCCGTTGCTCGATTGGACGACCAACAAGAACATGCTCGCCATCAACTCGACGAGTACTCCCGTTGGTGGCGTGACCGCCCGGGTGGTGGACGTGGGAGCGGGCGGCGAGGCCGATTTTGCGGCGGCGGGCGAGCTTGCCGGCGTGGTGGTCTTCGGCACCGGCAATCCACGCACCCTCGCGCAGCGCGCCTTCCGGAAGGGGGCCCTCGGCGTGCTCGCGGTGCAGCGGCTGCCCGCCTACAACCGTCCGGACGAGAACGTCACCGCAATCGGCTTCACCGGCATCGCCCGCGACACCACCAATCCCGGGTGGGTGATCCTGATGCACCCACAGTCCGCGGCCGCGATTCGTGCGGCTCTCGCGCGCGGCCCGGTGATGGTCCATGCCGACGTCCGGACATCGTTTACCGACGCGCCCGAGCTCACGCTGGTGGCAGAGGTGCGGGGCAGTGAACTCCCGGAAGAGCGCTTCGTCTACTCCGCGCATGTGCAGGAGCCCGGGGCGAACGACAATGCCTCCGGCGTTGGTGCCCAGGCCGAGATGGCGCGGACCGCCGCCGTGTTGCTCCGCAACGGGACGATCAATCCTGCCCGTACGCTGACGTTCCTCTGGGGCGACGAGATCCGCTCTACCCAGCGCTTCCTGGCGGAGGACAGTGTGCGCCAGCGCGGGGTCAAGTGGGGGATGTCGCTCGACATGGTGGGCGAGGACACCGAGAAGACCGGCGGTACCTTCCTGATCGAGAAGATGCCCGACCCGTCGGCAGTATGGGTGCGCGGCGAGGATCAGCACACCGAGTGGGGCGGACGTCCGCTGCCGGCTTCGCGCATCTGGCCCCACTGGTTCAACGACTTCGTGCGCCAGCGCTGTCTCGACCGCGCCGCCACTACCGGTTGGGTAGTCAAGGCCAATCCGTTCGAGGGAGGCAGTGACCACACCCCGTTCCTCACGGCCGGAATCCCCGGGCTGCTGCTGTGGCACTTCACCGACCAGTACTACCACACCGATCGCGACCGGATCGAGATGGTCAGTGCCGCCACGCTCGGCAACGTGGGCAACTGCGCACTCACGACCGGATTGCTGCTGACAGATGGTCGTCCGGCTGTGGCGGCCGCTTCGCTGCAGGAACTCACGGCGGTGGCGCTGCGGGAGCTGGAGGTGCAGGGCGAGCTGTCCCGCGCTGCCATAGCTGCGGGGAGCAGTCCCGATGAGGAGCGGACCATTCTTGCGGCGTGGCGGGATTACTACCTGAGCGCGATTGCGCTGATCCCCGAGATGAGCGCGGGGGATCCCGGACTCGCCGGACCGATCGCTGTCGCGCAGTCAGCGGTGCGGGAGAGCGCCGAGGCGATCATCGCCGCGCTCACGCGCTAGCTCGTTCGGCGGCGCCGCGACCTTGAAAGTGTGTTCGCGGGTCCAGCTCATCGGCGCGTCTCCGGGTAGGGCGTGGATCGGGATACAACGTGATGCTTGAGGGCTTGCAGGCGAGCGGTCCAGAACACCCGTAGTGTTCGAGCCAGCGATCGAGTTCGCGGAGGGGCCGTGAGCAGCGCTGCTAGCGGGGAGACGCGATGGTGTCGCGCACCCATCGTCCCAGCAACGGATCTTCGAGCCGCAATTCCGTCGTCCCGGAACGGAGCCGGCGCCAGCAGACCTGCTTGGCAACCAGTCCGTCGATCGCCCGTTTCATCGCCGTCGCGGTCAGGCCGTACCGATGACCCGTCGCTTGACGTCTGATCCCAACGGCTTCGGGGGTTGTACAGAATCGTGTTATACCGATCGGTATAATCGCTTCGGGGATTCATCGCACGGCGGGCGTGCAGACTCCGAACTCTGGACGTTCCCTTTCCGGACAGACTCAAGGTTCCCAGCGCCTTGAAATCGCTACCGTACAGTTCCCATTGTGGGCTTACCCATTTATGCTTGTGTGTCGCTACCCACTTGATTATACTGTTGTAATCTGCGGGTCGCGACCGGGCGCAGCATGCCCACGATGCGTATCTGGGGGAACCATGTCAATTATCGATCAGGTGGATGTGAAAAAGGACAGCCGCAACCGAATCACGCTCCCGGCTGGGTTGCCGGAGGAATACTGGCGCCTCAGGCGGTTTGATGATGGGCACATCGAGCTCCACCCCCTGCTCCTTGTCGAGGCCACGATCTCGGCCAACACGCTACGAGGGATGGATGAGGCGATGTCAAATCTCGATAGGGGGATGGTGGGAGATCCGCTCGACGTCTCTGTGCTCACAGATATCTCCGACTCGCTCTGACGGACAAGTGCACGCCATTCGCTCCCTTCCAGGCGACGATTCTTCCTTATGCCGTGGGTTGGCATGACGTTCACCGTCGTCCCCGGCGTCCCAGAGATGCAGGCGGAACTGCACCGGCTCACGCAAGGGGCCAAGGCCGGGACGCTTGATGCAGCGGACCTGACGCTCGCAAAGAAGTTGTTCAAGGCAATCGGCCTGCTTGCCAGCAATCCGCGACATCCCGGCCTGCAGTCGCATGAGATTGCCGCGCTCTCCCGACGCTACAGCGGGGGGGGCAAGCCAAGGAAGGTGTTCCAGTCCTACCTCGAGAACAACACCCCGGGCGCAGGTCGTCTCTACTGGGTCTATGGGCCAGGCCCGAACATGATTACCCTTGTCGGTCTGGAGCCACACCCAGAGGACCGGAAAGGCACCGGCTACCAGCGCGTGGCGCTTTCCCAATTACCCGAGCTGCCCAAAGTCGGCACGAAACCTCCGCCGACGGATCCCACCGCCGGTGGACGGGGGAGATGGAAGTAGGGGCGATAGGGCCATCGCCACCCCCCGCCTGCTCCACCCGCTGCTTCGCCGTCGCCTCCACCGACGCCGTGATCAGCTCCTCCAGCACCGCCGCCCCGGCACGGCAACCTTCTCTCTTTCTCTCCTTCTCTCCTTCTCTCTTTCTCTCTTTCTATCGCATCCGCCGCAACGACTCCTCGCGCCCAACCACTGCCAGCAGCTCGTTGACCGGCTCGCTCACCGTGCCGCCGGTCAGTGCCACGCGGACCGGCTGCATCACGTCGCCGAGCTTGAGTCCCTCGCGCTCGGCCGTCTCCTTGAGCGCGGCCTCCAGCGGGGCCAACTGCCAGTCGCTGGGCGGGACCGCGGCAAGAGCTGCGCGAGCCAGCGCCAGGCAGGCGGTGAACTGCTCGCCCATCTTGGCCACCAGCGCCTCCCCCTTGGCATCGCGCACCACGGTGGCACCCGGAAGCCGGGTCGCCACCTGCTCGGCCACCGAGGTGACGGTGCGGGCGCGCGCCTTGACCGCGTCGATGATCGGATCGAGCGCCGCATCGTGCCAGTTGACACCCATCCGCTCGAGCTGACGGACCACCGGGTCATGGAGCTCGCTCGCAGGCAGCATCGAGAGATACTGTCCGTTCATCCACTCGAGCTTGGCGGGATCGAATACCGCCGGCTTGGACTGGATCGCCTCCAGCGAGAAGCGGGCGATCATCTCCTCCATGGTCACGATCTCGTCGTCATTGCCGGGTGACCAGCCGAGCAGCGCCAGGAAATTGCGCATCGCGGCGGGGAGGATCCCCTGGTCCTGGTAGTCGCCCACCGCGGTGGCGCCGTGGCGTTTGCTGAGCTTCTTGCCATCGGTGCCGAGGATCATCGGGACGTGTGCGAAGACGGGCGGCTCTTGACCGAGGGCGCGATAGAGGGCGATCTGCTTCGGGGTGTTGGAAACGTGATCATCGCCGCGGATCACGTGGCTGATTTCCATTGCGATGTCGTCGGAGACAACCGCCAAGTTGTAGATCGCCGAGCCGTCGGAGCGGAGGATGATGAAATCGTCGAGATCGCGACCCTGCCAGGAGATCCTACCGTGTACCGCGTCGGTCCAGGCGATCTCCTCGTCGGGCACGGCGAAGCGGATGGCGTAGGGTGCTCCGGCCGCCTCCCGCCGTGCCACTTCGTCGGCCGACAGCGCCATCGCCTGCCGGTTGAAACGGAACGGGATCTTGGCGGCCTTCGCCTGCTCACGCCAACCGTCGAGCTCCTGGGCGGTGAGGTAGTCCCGGTACGCTTTCCCTTCGGCCAGCAGCCGCTCGGCGTCGGCGCGGTGGCGATCGGCGTACTCGCCCTGAAAGAGCGGTCCCTCATCCCAGTCGAGCCCGAGCCACGCCATTCCGTCGAGGATCACCTGGGTGTGCGCCTCGGTGGAGCGCTCCTTGTCGGTGTCCTCGATCCGCAGCACGAAGGTGCCGCCGGTCTGCCGGGCATAGAGCCTGTTGAACAGCGCGGTACGAGCGCCGCCGACATGGAGATAACCGGTGGGAGAGGGAGCAAAGCGGACGCGCGGGGTGGGCATGGTCTCAGGTCGTAGGTTGGATGTTGGAGGTCGTAGGTCGTAGGTCGTAGGTCGTAGCGGCAGGGTAAAACGTGAAAGGTGAAACGGTGGGAGTGCGAACCCCCTTTCACGTTTCACCTTTTACGACCTACGACCTACGACCTACGACCTACGACCTAGTTACGGAGCGAGAGGGATTCGAACCCTCGTTAGGGGTTTACCCCCTAAAACGGTTTAGCAAACCGTCGCCTTCAGCCACTCGGCCACCGCTCCTCCAAGCCCCCAAGATAGCGGCAGAGGGGGAAGGGGGAAAAGGGGTGAAAGGTGAAAGGTGAAAGGGGATGATTCGGTTGTCCCGTTTCACCCCGCCGACGCTCCGCGTGGCGGGGCAGGCCTTTCACCTTTCACCCCTTTCACCCTTCGCCTTTCTCCCTCCGTGCCTCGCGCACCGCCCGCACCCAGTCGGCCATGGTCGGGCCTGCGCGGGCGAGGAGGTCGGAGGGAACTTCGAGCACCCGAGCGGACCGGACCGCATCGAGCTCCCGCCATCCGGGAAGCGACCGCAACTGGGCGAGTCGCTCTCCGGGAGCGGCGCCGGCCGAAATCAGCAGCCACCTTGGTTGGCGATAGGCGAGTGCTTCCAGCGAGATGGTGGGCCACTGCTGGGCCAGATCGCCGAAGGCGTTGTGGAGACAGGCGGCCGGCAGCAGCTGGTCCATCCAGGTGCCGCGGCCCGTAGTCACCGGCGGCGTGGTGGCGAGGACGACCGCGACCGTTTCCGGTTCACCAGCGCAACTTGCCCTGGCCTCGTCGAGTTCGGTGCGGAGGGCGGCAGCCAGTGAATCGGCTCGACGTTCGCGAGCGACCAGCCGTCCCAGCACGGCGAGTTGGGCGAATACCTCGGTGGTGTCAGTGGCTTCCACTGCAATCACGGGAATTCCGAACGGGGCGAGCACCTCTTGCAGGTTGACCGAGGCCGGGATGCGCCAGCCGAGCACCAGGTCGGGCCGCAATTGCACGATCGCTTCGGCGCTGGGATCGAGCCCCCCCCCGATGCTCGGCAGGTGGGCGAGCTCGGCCTGCCGGTCGTAATCGGTCCGCGCCACCAGGGCATCTGCCGCGCCCAGGAGGACCAGCCATTCCGTGGCCGACTGCATCGTGGAGAGTATGCGACCCACCGGCAGCGAATCGATGGTGACGGTACTGCCGTCAGGAGAGCGGAACTGGCCTGCCGCCCCCGGATCGGAATCGGGCGCGCGGCAGGCGATGGCGACCAGTACGGCGAACGAGGCGGCCGCGCCGCGCATCATGGGGCGTCCGGCGCTCCGGTCGTGGCGGCGGCGGCACCCTGCATCAGCGCACCGAGGATCTCGGGCGGCAGTGGTCCGAGCCCGGTTGCGAGGGTGAAGAAGCCGGGATCAGGCGGTCCGGCGGTGGCGGAGGCGAGCTCCAGCGTCATTCCCCCCCCCTGAAAGGTGCTGTTCATCCGGAGCGTGAAGTAATCATCGGTGCCGAGCAGTTCGCGCTGCCGCTTGGAGATCGCCTTGAACCCGGCGCCGATTCCCGGCATCTGCTCCATCATCCGGTTGATCGCCGCGAGGGCAGCGGGTGGCTCGCCCAGGCAGACGTTGGAGACGGCGCCATTGCCGGACATCTCGTAGTTCCGGCAGGGCACGCCGGCAACCGTGTCGGCAGTGCCGAGATCGCGGTAGCTGAAGTCGACGTCGGTCATGTTCACCAGGATCGAATCACCGAAGCTGGATGGCAGAGCCAGCGAATCCGGCAGGACGAACCCGAATGCGAAACCGATCCCCCCCCCAAGCTGGGTCATCAGGTCGGGCGGCAGGGTGACTCCGATTGCCAGGGAATCGGTGGCGGGATCGAAAATCAGGTGGATGAGGATGTCCTCGAGCGGCATCCCCATCACCATCTGGGTGCCCTCGAACTGGACGTGCATGGCCGCGCGCCGGCCGTCGGTGGCGTAGGTCCACCGCATCGCCAGCTCGTCGAGGCCGATCTTCTTGAGGGCACCGCTGGAGTCCGGCATGGTGATGCGGGCGAGCATCACGGCGGTACCGGATTCGGCGACCTGCGCGCGGGCCGCCGCCGGCATTCCGGCCAGGCAGGCGAGGCCCAGGAGGGCAGTCGCGATGACCGGGCGGCTCGCCATCAGTTGTTCCCCCGCCGCCCGCCACCCATGCCGCCCATCATGCCACCCACGTCCTGATAGTCGGCCGGCACCGCGAAGAGTGCCGCCGGGACCGTCCCAGGCGTGATCGAAATGACGGTGAGCAATGCGTTGCCGTTGGCGTCAACCACCTTGAGCGGGAACTTTCCCTCAAGATTCCGGGCCCAAGCGGGAACATTCGCGCTGGAGGCCATCCCTCCCGTGGCGAGCAGGAAGTTTCCCAGCCCTTCGGTGAGACACATGGTGACTGTCCCGGAGTCGGATTTGACCTCGTAGTCGGTGCATTCCCGGCCGGCGATCCGCTGTTTGGTGCCGAGTTCCTTGACGCTGCCGTTCGGCGCAACTTCGTCGCCGTTCGGCAGGTCCTTGAGGTCGGTGACCATCTTGATTCCCTTGGCGCCGCCCATCATCGCTGCCATCTGGCCGGAGAGCGGCATCAGGATGGTCATCTTCTGCTGGTCGGGGTCCATCAGCATCCGCATTTCGGAGCCGGCCATCGGCCCTGCTGACGGCGGGGCCACCATCACGATGGCCACGCGGCCCTTCTGGACGTAGTACTGAATGGCGACCGGCTCGGTGCCTTTGTCCGAGGCGGTCATGGCGATGGTCCCCTCGAATTGCGCGGCCAGCGGCGCGGTGGTCACGAGGGCGAGGAGCAGCAGGGCGGTGCGCATGGCAGGTCCTTGGCACGGGGAGATGAGGAGCAAAAGTATCGGACGGCGCGGGTGAGATTCGAACTCACGAGACCCTCACGGGCCCGCCGGTTTTCAAGACCGGTGCATTCAACCGCTCTGCCACCGCGCCCGGTACTGCTAAAACTTTGAGCTGCAACAGGTTGACGGAAATACTGCGGCCGCGACCTGGCACCGGAACTTGTGCGTGCAGGACTCTTGTCGGTAGTGCGCTTCCGACACCGGCTGCCTGGGTCCACGCCCGGGTGGAAAGTGGCCCCGTCGAGCGCGGAAACCAAGTACCGGTTGCCGCCACCATGGCAGTGGGCAGGGGTGCGGGGAAGAAATCCGCCGCTCGCTGTGTCCTATCAGGAAGATCCTGGTTCTGATTGGTCACGAAATCTCGATGAGCCCGCTGCTTCCTTCGTTCTCCTGAGTTGGGGTGATTCCATGGATGATGCCTCATCGGTCCTCGGCTGGGCCTTCCTGCTCTCAGACTTGTCGACCGGATCACTCCTCCTGGCGGCGCATCGAAACCTCCCCTTGCACAGGGCGCTGGCCGAATGAGGGCCGGACCCGAACCCACGCGCCACACCCTGCTTGTTGCCGATGAGCATCCGGTGGTGGCCCAGGGGCTTGCCGCGTCACTCGCACCCATTTTCACCATTGCGGGGTCGGTGACGACGCTGGATGACCTGTACATCGAGATCGACCGCCACCAGCCAGATCTGGTCGTTCTCGGTCTCATGTTCGGGGGCAGCTCCTCACTGGCAGTGATGCGTCAATTGATTCACGAGCGGAAGGTTCTCTGCCGATTCCTGGTGCTTACGGCGCACGACTCGGAGACGTTCAGGAGCGAGGCCCTGGCCAGCGGTGCCGCAGGGTTCCTCACCAAGGGAGTCACCATCCAGGAGTTGCGGCTTGCCATCGAGGCAGCTCTCGCAGGCCGGGAGGTCGTGCCACCAGCGCGTCTGGAGCGAGCGGGTGGGTTGACCGATGCGGCGGCTGACGTCGGTGGAGTACGTCTCCGTCGCCGACAGGTGGAAGTGCTCCTCCACTTGCACAACGGCTCGACTCGAGAGGCCATCGCCGAACAATTGAGAATTACCGTGAAGGGGGTCGACTACCACCTGAAGGGGGTCAAGCAGGCGGTGGGAACACGGAACCTTCGAGTCCTGGTGCGTTGGGCCGGGGAGCACGTGGAAAGCTTGCGGGCGCTGTTGGCGGGTGGATTCGGGGACTGACGGCGGTGCCTGCTCGAAGCGGTTCACTGTCACTTGTGATAGTTGACGGAATCAGGACTGATGCGAGATTGATTGTGGCGGTCGGCGTGGCGTAGGGGGAAATTCGGCAAGTGGCGCACACCGCCCTTGGAACGGTTCTCCGATCAGCCCTAGGAGAGGATGGTCATGAGAAGGAGTTTGAACCTGTTCGACCAATCCCAATGAACCGCGAAAACACTCCCCAGGCAAATGAGGCCAAGTATGTCGAGCGAGTTTAAGGTACGCCTGTCTCCCGCGATGTTCCTCGTGCTTTGGGCGTGCAGCCCCACAACGAGTGATCCTTCCGAGAGTACCGCCCTTCGACCAGAAGAGGTTGGACAGGCGTCAGCACGTGCCGAGACACCGGTCGCTGATCGGATCACGCTGTACCTCAACTTGAAAAACGGCGCCCCGCCTAACGCCAGGAACGCGTTGCGTTTGGAAGGGGCCGATTTCGTTAATCCGCCGGAGGACGGACTCCCTTATACGATCGTCAGTTTGAGTCGTGCAGCGGCGAACCGAGTTATGCACCTCCCGTGGGTACAGGTGTTCGAGGTCGACTCCAGCCCTCGGGCCCGGGTTACAAGCGAGGTTGTGCCGTGGGGGGTGGTGGATATAGGCGCAGAACAGGTACAACAAACGCTTGCGAATCGGGGTACCGGGGTCAAGATCGCCATGCTGGATGATGGAATCCAGTGTTCACATCCCGATCTCGTGGCGCGAATCAAGGGTGGGTTTGATTTCCTGGATCCCGGGTCAGATTTCTGCCTACCCGTCGGAAACCACGGGACGCAGACTGCCGGCGTGCTGGTGGCATCGATCAACGGCTCTGGAGTCGTCGGAGTCGCCCCAGAAGCAGATCTGTATGTACTGAAGGTCTGTGATGGGCAGGGTGCCTGTGACGACGGCGCGATCGTCAGCGCGCTGGGTTGGGCGAGGACCAATGGCATGCAGGTGATTTCAGCCAGCATCGGAGATTGTGGAGGTAACCCGAGCAGCCCCTTCATTGCCGCCTCCCTGGCCGCCTTCAACGACGGAATCCCCCAGGCGTTCTCAGCGGGAAACCCCTGCCTCACGACAAGGCTGCTCTCCTCGATGGCCAAACCAACCACGCTGATGGCGGTCTCGGCATACAGTAGTGTGAGCGGGAGTGTCAATGCCACCTTCCCGTCCGGCCTTGAGATTGATCTTTCCGCTCCGACCGACGTCCTGACTTCCTCCGCCATCACCGGCACGGGCCTGTTTTCCAATACCTCAGCGGCAACACCACATGTTGGTGGAACAATGGCTCTCTTGATCAAGGCTGGTTTCACCGGGACGGCCAAGATCTACCAACGTCTCACGGAAACCGCACTGGACGCTGGCGCCCCAGGGCTCGATGAGTTTTATGGGCATGGAAAAGTCAGGGCGTCCGCCGCAGTCGTTGCCACGCCGAGAGTCACGAACCTGAGCTGGTGTTCGGGCAGTGCGATTACCAATCCTGGCAACTGTTCCTTCACGGCAACGATTTCCAACGGGATTTCCCCGATCAACGTGCGATTCGTCGTCTTCCGAAGCGACGCTCCGGGCGATTCGACTATTTACGGTTACGGCTCTGCCACAAGGCAAATCTTCGTGCCCTCTGGGAGTTACACCCTGACGGTGAAGGCTACCGCAAAAGAGGGGTTTTACCTGCGCGAGGGATCGGTGACCGTATGGGACGTTCCAGTATGCACCGGTGAGGCCCTCAATGCTGTCGGTGGTTGCGGTGGCGGTGGTGAAACCGAGTTCTAGGGCCTTCATCTGCGTGAGACTGATCGATTCGGTGGACTGGTGTGTCGTCGGGTCCGAATCCGATTCAACTCGATACGGCGGCATAACTGCATCCTTGGCAGTGGGGATTGCGGGCGCAAAGTCGCGCCGCCTCATTAGACAACGGCCGGCTACCCCGGTAGGATTCGAATGTGACGGAGTGTGACCAGTGACTAATCTTGGGAGGTGTGTATGTGCAAGGTCGCTTCTGTATTGGTTCTGACCGTGATCGCTGGAGGATGCTCGAGCCCGGCGGACGACTCGGGAGCGGCTGGGGTCGTGAGTCGCCTTGAGACGACCGTACTTTCTCCGGTTCGCGATCCTGCCGCTTGGGACGATTGGCTGGCGAACTTCGACCCCGATCCATCGGCTGCCGTCACAGTCAGTGCGTTGACTGTCGTAGGGTTCGTCCCCTTCGATCAGTGCCGTCGCACACTGCAAAGCGGCTTTCGCATCTCCGGTGGGGACATCTTCGTCACCCTGACCAGCACGGAATTTCCCGAGAAGGCGTGCCTGACATGGATGGCCGAAACGCGGTATGCCGTGACTCTGACTGGGCTGCCGTCTGGTGCATACCAGGTTTTCGCGATCGAGGATCCGGCCTCCCGCCGGATCGACGGCGCTCCCGTGACTCGGGTTGACACGCTGTCGGTTGGCTCGATCACCATCCCTTGACTGCACCTCACGGCGGGGCTGCGGGAGCCAGCTTCAGTCGCGCTGGAAAGCCCGGGGGGATCCGGACAGCGCATCAATTCTCCACGGGACGGCATCCGACGCTTATTCTCAGGAGGTGGGTATGAGCAAGGTACCATGCACCTTGCTGCTGGCTGTGGTCGCAGCGAGCTGCTCGAGCTCGACCGAAAGTTCGCCGACGACCGGTGTGAGCACCCTCGAGACGACGGTGGTCTCCCCCGTGCGGAACAACGTCACATGGCCGAGAAACTTCGACCCGGATCCGTCTGCCTCGGTCGCTGACGGCGCGTTGACGGTTGTCGGGTACCTTCCATTCGATCAGTGCCGCTTCACCACTCAGAGCGACAGCCGTATTCTTGACGGGAGCGTCTTCGTCACATTGACCAGCACGCAATTTCCTGAGCGCACCTGCGTGCAGCATCTCGCTGAAACCCGGTATGCCGTTTCCTTGACGAAGCTGCCGACCGGAGTGCACCAGGTGTTCGTGATCGAAAATCCGGCGTTGCGTTGGGCGGACACCAACTGGGTGAGTTCGGTGGACACTCTTTCGGTCGGCTCCGTCACCATCCCCTGACCGCCCCCACGGTAGGGCTGCCGTCGGCCCGACCACGGCGCCATGCTGGAGCGCCGTTTCGACTGTCTCCCATCGTGAGTATGACTGTGTTGCCCGTCTGTGCCCCGCGCCAAGTTCGGCGCGCGGGGCGCGGATGCCGGACTGATTTCGCGCCGACCGGGAGTTGTCCAGTGGCACTGGTGCCAAGTGAGTTGCCCCCCCCGCTCCTCGCTCTCGAGCGTGGCGGCGGCCGCCACACGCCACGAAGGCTGCGGTTCCGAAGCGGAGGTCGGTCCGTCCACATCGCGTCCCGGCGTGAACCGGTGCATCGCCGTTTGACACCGTTTCCCGGCGCGGGGTATGTTCCGGCGACCTCACCCGGGGAGCATCACCATGCGACATACACCCACTCTGGTCCTGCTGTCCGGCCTGGCCCTCGGCCTGCCGATTGGGATTCTGCCCGCCCAGCGTCAGTCGGCCGAGGCGATCAGCGACACCAGCGACCCGCGCTACCTCACCGCGCAGACCCGGAAGCAGGGCGGTGTCATGCCGCCGGAACAATTGGCGCTGATCTTCGATCATCTCGATCATGCCCTCAAGGTCTTTCCTGATGAGCAACGGATCGAGGGCACCACCACGCTGAGCTTCACCACCCGGGCACCGATCAGCACCCTGATCCTCGATCTCTATCCTCGCTACACCATCACCTCGATTGCCATCGATGGCCGGATCGTGCCGCCGTCACGTCATGCCAACCCCGACGGTCAGCTCCGCATTGCGCTGCCGCGGCCGTTTCCTGCCGGCACCAGCTTCACCGCGCAGGTGGTGTATGCCGGCACGCCTCCGCTTGCGAAGCGGCCGCCGTGGGAAGGCGGCACCACCTGGGGCACCACCCCGGACGGCAAGCATCCGTGGATCGACACTTCGCTCTGGGGGGGGGGATGCGATCTGCTCTATCCCTGTCTCGACCACCCCACTCTCAAGCCCGCCACCACCGATCTGCACTACACGGTGCCGAGCGGCTTGATGGCGCCGGGCAATGGTGCGCTGGTGAGCAAGGTGGAACACGATGGCTGGACCACCTGGAACTGGCACGCGCGCAGCATCCACACCTACGGCTCGGTGCTCAACGTCGGGCCGTACCGGGTACTCGAAGGCGACTACCAGAGCCGCTTCGGCAACATCATCCCGATGCGTCTCTACTACATCCCCGGCGAGGAGGTGGACGCGGCCGAGTTGTTCGCCGAGTTTCCGCAGACTTTGGAGTTCTGGGAGAACGTGATCGGACCGTACCCGTGGGCCGACCAGAAGGTGGGAGTGGTGCGGGTGCCGTATTCAGGACTCGAGAACCAGACGCTGATCGGCCACAGCGGCCCCTATACCACCACGGTGTTCGGCTGGAACTGGCTCTTCAACCACGAGTTCGCGCACGAGTGGTTCGCCAACCAGCTCTCCAACGCCAACTACGACGATCTCTGGTTGCACGAGGGGCTCGGTACCTACGCCCAGCCACTCCTGGCCGAATACCTCGGCGGCGAACTCGACTACATGGCGCAGTTGCGCACGCAGCGGAACGGCATCCGCAACGAGCAGCCGCTGGTGTCCGGGCGGGAGCGTTCCGAGAAGGAAGTGTACGCCGACTCGACCGGCCCGCGCGGCGACATCTACCCCAAGGGGAGTTGGGTGGCGCACACGCTCCGCAAACTGATCGGCGACGAGGCGTTCTTCACCTCGCTCCGGATCCTGGTGTACGGGCGTCCCGATCCCGCACCCGGCAACTTCACCCCGCAGTTCGGCACCACGCAGGGATTTCTCGACATCGTCAACCGGGTGACGGGAAAGGACTACACCTGGTTCTTCGACGTCTATCTCTATCAGGCGGCGCTCCCCAAGGTGGTGATGACGCGCGAGCCGGAGCGGATCACCTTCCGCTGGGAAGTGCCCGGCGGCCTGCCGTTCCCGATGCCGCTCGATGTCCGTGTCGATGGCCGGGTGGTGACGCTGCCGATGACCGATGGCACCGGCGAAGTGGTGGCCGACCAGCGAGCGGGGGTGACCATCGATCCGGCATCGAAGATCCTGCGGCAACTCGATGCGCTGGACCGGTTCGAGAAATGGCAGGCGCGGCAGCGGCGATAGACCCTGAAAAGCAACGCCCCCCCCCGCAATGTCACGCGAGGGGGTCGTCGTTGGTCGGCCAGCAGTGGTGCGCCGTCAGCCGCGTGAGGAGGAGCCGGCAGTCCGGGGCTCCGGGGCGAGCTGGGCCACCTTCACCATTCCCCATATGTAGTAGAACGCGACCAGCACCACGCCACCGTCGACGAAGGCGACCAGCGCGTGGACCCGGGTGGGCTCGCGAGTCAGCCATGGCACCAGCGTGATGATCCAGGCCACGAAGGAGAACGAGTCGCGCTTGCCGAGCACGCTGATCGCGGTCAGCAGCCGGTAGGTGATTCCGGCGTCGGCTCCCTGGAGCCGGTCGGCGAGGTCGTGCTGCACCGCCGTCATGGTGCCCCGCTGTCCGGTGGCGCGGAGATACCAGGCCATCCCGCCGATAAGGAGCAGGAGCAACAGGACCATCGCGGTGCCGAATTCGGGAATCCAGGCGGCCGCTGCCCATCCCTTGGCCAGCGCAAAACGGTAGTAGCCGACATTCAATCCGATCACCACCGCGACATAGACGAGGTTGTCGCCGATGGTATCGATCCAGGCGCCGTGCTCGGAGGCGGTGAAGGTGCTCCGCGCCAGCTCGCCATCGACCCGGTCCAGCATCGCACAGAGCTGGAACAGCGTGCCGCCGATCGCCAGATACTTCATGGTGCCCTGCGCGATGAATACCGCGCTGAGGAGCCCGAGCATCGACGTGAAGATCGTCATCTGGTTCGGGGTAACACCCAACTCGCAAAGCGTCTTGGAGACGGGCAGCGAGAGCAGGGAGTTGAAGTGCCGGGAGATCGGCCCGGAGGTGACTTTGGTGACGTGCGAAAAGATCGTCTTCTTGGCCGCAGCCACGTCGGCTTTGGTCTCAACCGGCGCCGCATAGGCACCGTGCGGAGCCCGGCCCTCCCAGATCGGCCGCGGCGTCCCCTCTCCCGCGCTCCGCATCGCCGGCGCAACGGGAACCGCGGCCGGTGCGTCGGCATCGGCAAGGAGCTGCCAGGTCTTGGTCCCGGCCACCAAGTTGGCGGGGGCCGTGATGGTGACCCGACCGTCGGTGGGGAAGTCCACGTCATGTTCGACCCAGGACACCGGTGCGTTCCTGACGCGCCGGTCGGTACCAATCAGGTCGCGAGCACGTTCGGCGAGCGAGCCGACCACCACGATCCGGTCACTGCCGGCCGCATGTGCACCCGCGATCAGCCTGGTGAGCACCACCACGCCGGCCACCCGGAGGAATGCGGGGTTCTCGGCTTCGGGTAGCTCGGGAATTCGAAGTACTGCATTGAATGACACGCTACCGTCCCCTCACCGTCGGAATCGATGCCCAGAAGGGCAAGCCGGAGATCGTCTCAGGCATGATGGACCATCCCCGCCAATTCGGCAAATCGTGCCCTGGCGATCTCGAGGTCCTCGGGGTAATCCACCTCGGCCCAGGTCAGCTCGTCAACCACCATCGTGCCGACGCCCTCGCCGCGCACCGCGATCCGCTCCACTGCCTGAACGTACCACTCGCTCGCCCAGGAACTCAACCGCGCCATCGCCTCCAGCTCATCGAACAGCAGTTGACGCCCGGCGCCGGTGAACTTCATGATCCCGATCGACTCGCCGTTCGCCTCTGCCAGGGGAATCCGCTTGTTCATCGCCCGGATATGCCCGTCGCGAAGCACGATCTTCATGTCGTCCTCGTCGTAGCCATCCTTGGCGTCGATCGTGACCGTGATCGGCGTGCCGACATGACCGGCCAGACGGGCCAGAATTCGCCAGTCGAAGACGTTGTCGCCGTTGATGGTGATGAAATCGGTGTCCATCACTGCCCGGGCGGCCCACAACGAGATCATGTTGTTGGCGGTGTCGAAGAACGGATTGTAGAGCGTGCGCACCCGGATGCGACGAGACGCCTCACCCTGCCACCGCCGGATCTCTTCGTCCACCGCAGTGGCGAAGGCACCAGTGACCACGACCGCCTCATCGAGCCCTGCCCGTTCGCAGTTGTCGAGCTGATGGCTGAGGATGGTGGTGCCACCGAGATCGACCAGGCATTTCGGACTGTTCGCGGTGACTGGTCCGAGCCGAAGGCCCTGCCCGGCTGCAAGAATGATGGCGCGCATCTGCATTTGTTTCCCGATTCATGAATATCGAGGTATCCAAAACAACCTCGAAACATAACGGTTGTGTAACCCTGATCAAACCTCGGCGCAAGGCGGTCGGGGCTGTTGGCTGCCCGGCGATTATTCAGTCCCGCCGGAGCGGCTCCGGTTGCCGCGCTGGCCGGGTTTGGGAGCCAACTCCCGCCAAGCGGCCCCTGCCGCCCCCCCGCCACCTGTTATCCCCGCCTTGAACTGTTGGGAGGAACCGTCATCCCCGGGAATAAGTTCCGCCTTGAAACTTGGCCCCCGAGGTCCCGGAACCACGGTGGCCCGCCAGCACCGGCAGGTCGAGCGGCGGTCCATCCCGCTACTCCACCTGCGACTGGTGCGGAATCCGGGCCAGCGGGAGATAGACAAACCGGACCAGGTGGAAGGCCAGAGTCAGGGCATACCAGATGGCGATGATCTGGAGCCCCAGGAGCGGCTGACCAACCACCAACGCCACCACCATCCCGAGCAGGAACGGATTCCGCCTGGCTATGAAAATCCGGGCCGTGTAGTCGAGCGCGGTATAGTCGTGCAGCTCGAATCCGTAAATCCGCTTGTAGAGTCCGGTGAGCAGCTTGTCCGCGATGAATGTTCCGAGCAGCAGGGCGTGCATTCTCGCGGCGGGGTTCTCGAAATCGAGCAAGTTGCCACCGGAGAGCGACCAGCCGAGTCCGACGTACCAGAGCAGCAGATAGGCGGTGTCCGAGACGTGGTCGAGCAGCTCGCCTGAGTCACTGGTGCGGAGAGTGGTCCTGGCGAGTTTGCCGTCGACCGTGTCGAGCAGCGCCATCGTGAACCCCATGATGACTGCCACACCGTACCAGCCAAGGAAGAAGGGGACGATAGCTCCAAACGAGAGGACCATGCTCACCAGAGTGATCTGGTTCGGGGTGATCAGCGTCGGGCTGATCCGGCCCACGATCCAACGGGTGGGAAGGAAGAAGACCCACTTGGTGACGAAGTCGGTGGCCCCCTTGTACACCGCTGCGAAGGTCTCCCGCTTGGCGCTCCGCATACTGTCAGCATCGTGGACCGGAATGATGACCGGCCGAACATGCTTGCGGGTGGATTGGAGGTAGCTCTCCAGCGTCTCGACCGAGACGGTCGGCACGTTGCTGCTCACTCCGGCTCGGGAATCCCAAGAGTTCGCGGAGAGTGCCGCAACCAGGCCGGACTCTGCCGCAAAGCGGAGCGGTGAGTCGGCCTCTGCCAGGTGGCGGATGATGCGGGTGTCGACTACCAGATGACCGTCGAGCACGACGGTAGGAGTGGCCTCATCAGCCAGCACACCCGCCAAGGCATCACCCACCGCGTCGACGTCGGCCACTCCACCAAGTGAAGTGAAGCTCACCTCGATATCGGTCCACTGGCCGAAGTCAGGGCGCAGCAGCGCGTCGCGGTCGGTCCAGTCCAGGGGAGTGAGCACCACCGCGCGTCTGACCCCGACCGCCGAGAGTTGGCGGAGCAGCCGTTCGATCAGGGTCATCCCCCAGAGGCGGGAGCGGGCCTCCGGGGTGCGGGCGAGGATGACCGCGGCGCGGCCGACCCGATCGGTGTTGGCGTCGGTTGCTTTCATTGCGGTCACGGACCCTCGCCCCTGGTTTTTTCCCTCACGCCTAGTACCGGTAGTGATCGGGCTTGTACGGTCCCTCGGGCTTCACGCCGAGGTAGCTGGCCTGCTCCGGAGAGAGTTCGGTCAGCTTGACGCCGAGCTTGCCGAGGTGCAGTCGGGCCACCTTCTCGTCGAGATGCTTGGGCAAGGTATAGACCTTGTTCTCGTAAGTATCTGACCTGGTGTGCAGCTCGATCTGCGCCATCACCTGGTTGGTGAAGCTGGCCGACATCACGAAGCTCGGGTGTCCGGTGGCGCAGCCGAGGTTGAGCAGCCGTCCCTCGGCCAGCACCAGCACGCTGTGGCCGTCGGGAAAGAGGTACTCGTCGAACTGCGGCTTGATGTTCACTCGCTCGACGCCGGGGAGCTTCTTGAGTCCCGCCATGTCGATCTCGTTGTCGAAGTGACCGATGTTGCCGACGATCGCCTTGTCCTTCATCCGCGCCATCTGCGCCGCGCTGATGACCTGCTTGTTGCCGGTGGCGGTGATGAAGATGTCAGCCGTGCCGACAATGTCGTCCAGCGTGGTTACCTGGTAGCCCTCCATTGCCGCTTGCAGGGCGCAGATCGGATCGATCTCGGTGATGACCACCCGGGCACCCTGGCCCTTCAGCGCCTGAGCGCAGCCCTTGCCCACGTCGCCGTAGCCGCAGATCACCGCCACCTTGCCGGCCAGCATCACGTCGCTGGCGCGGAGGATGCCGTCGGTCAGCGAGTGGCGACAGCCGTAGAGGTTGTCGAACTTCGACTTGGTGACGGAATCGTTGACGTTGATGGCCGGGAAGCGAAGGGTGCCTGCCTGCATCATTTCGTAGAGCCGATGCACTCCGGTGGTGGTCTCCTCGGAGACGCCGATGATCTCGGCTGCGATGGTGGTCCACTTGCCGGGATTGGTCGCCAGGGTGCGCCGGAGCAGATCGAGGATCACGCCCCACTCCTCGGAGTCGTTGGCCTCGTCGAATGCCGGCACAGCCCCCGCCGCCTCGTAATCGGCGCCGCGGTGCACCAGCAGCGTGGCATCGCCACCATCGTCGAGCAGCAAGGTGGGACCGGAACCGTCAGGCCACTCCAGCGCCTGCTCGGTGCACCACCAGTACTCCTCCAGCGTTTCGCCCTTCCAGGCATACACCGGCACGCCCCGCGGCTCGGCAACGGTGCCCTTCGGTCCCACCACCACTGCTGCGGCAGCGTGGTCCTGGGTCGAGAAGATGTTGCAGCTCACCCAGCGCACGTCGGCACCGAGCTCCGCCAGCGTCTCGATCAGCACTGCGGTTTGCACCGTCATGTGCAGCGAGCCCATGATCTTGGCGCCGGCGAGCGGGAATTTGCCTGCGTACTCCGCGCGAAGTGCCATCAGGCCGGGCATCTCGAATTCGGCCAGGCGGATCTCGTTGCGTCCCCACTCGGCCAGCGAGAGATCGGCCACCTTGTAGGGTGCCCGGTCGGCGGGAGTCGCGTCGAATGGGTGCGGATTGGTTGCGACGGCGGTCATGGCAATGCCTCTTGGTTGCAAGTCACGGATGAACCACGGCGGAGTACCGCCGCGAAGAGTGTCGGCCCCTTGGCCGCCGGGTCAGGCGGGAGGGGATGGTAGGTCGTGCACGCAAATCCGGCCTCGGAGGCCAACTTGCCGATCTGCCCGGCGTCGAATCCCGGCCAGAGATGTCCCATCGATTCCGCGAAGTCAGTCCGCTCGTGCGGCATCATGTCCACCACCAACAGTCTGCCGCCAGCGCGGAGCACTCGAGCGGCCTCGGCGAGCACCAGCGCCGGTTCTGGCGTCAGGTGCAGCGCAAGCGACAACACTGCGGCGTCGATCGAACCGTCGTCCAACGGCAACGCTTCAAGGTCGCCGCGGCGCAGCTCGACATTGGCGAACGGCGCCAGCCGTTGCCGAGCGGCCTCCAGCATCGGCTCCGAGGCATCGACCGCGATGATCTGCCTGACGAATGGAGCGAGTGAGGCCGACACCTGACCGGTGCCAGCTCCCAGATCAGCCACCGTCCAGTCGGGGTCGAGCAGGGCAGGGAGGGCGCCCAGTTCCGCCCGCGCACCGAACAGCTCGGCGCGCAGCCGGTCCCATTGGCCGGCAGAGGTCGCGAAAAACTCCCGCGACCGGACACTCCGCCCCGCGAGCACGCTGCGGAGACGAGTGGCGTCCTGCTGCGCTGCGGGGGTGGCCGACATCTCGTCGCTCACCAGCTGCCAGAGTTGGCGGGCCGATGGATCCAGGCCGGGGAGAGCGGCGCGGTAGCGATTGCTCGTCCCCTCGGCGCGGACCGTCACCCAACCCTCGTCGGCCAGCAACTTGAGGTGGCGACTGACCGTCGATTGCGGCAGCCGCAGCACCTCACAGAGTTCGCCGACCGTCAGGGCATCGCGTTCCAGCACCAGGAGCAGCCGACTCCGGGTGAGGTCTCCGAGCGCGCTGAGCCGATCGAGTACTACAGGTCCTCTCATTGTATCCTTTCAGCCGGATGATAAGATAGTGATTTTCCGGCTGGAGGTCAATTGCGGCGGATCGCGGCTCGATCGGTGGGCGCGGCGATGGGGCGTCTCGCATGGGGTCTACCTGGGGTCGCCTTTCGGCTCGGTGCCGGTGGTCATAACGCAGCAGCGGGCGACCCTTGTTGGGGTCGCCCGCTGGTATCCTCTTGCCTCGGTATCAGTCCATTACGCGGCGCGGCGGCGGCGAGCTGCTGCCAGTCCCGCCATGCCGGTTGCGAGCATGGTGATGGTCAGCGGTTCCGGGACCACATCGCTGGGGTCTTCCTGGGCGCCGAGCAGAATCGGATCCAGGCAGTTTCCGGCCAGCGGATCGCCACACGGAGTGGGCTCGTTGCCGCTCAAAGTGGGGTGCTCGTCCGCGAAGGGGATCTCCCCGAACTGCGGCGGGGTGCTGCCGAGGGTGGTCGGCGGGCTGACCGGTCGCAGGGTCCGGTTGAGGAAGGTGTTGTCCTCGACCAGTCCGTTGTCGGCCGGAAAGGCGTCGCCACCACCGGAAGCGAAGTTGAACAGCAGTGCCCCCCCCACCAATGCCGATCCGGCCAGGAGGTAGGTACCCGGGCGGCGGCCCTCCTCATCCTGCTCGTCGTCGTCGGAAACACTGGATGGACTGGCCGCAGTGAAGCCGTCGAACAGGGTTCGCGATGAAGCGATTCCCTGGGCAGGGAGCGCGGTCGGCAAAGTAATGAGAATGCCGAGAGTGAGTGCCGTCAGAGCTGGCGCCAGTCCGGGGTTGGATTCCCGGGAGCTGCCGATCTCTCGATTTTTCTTGGTGCCTGTTTCATTTTGCATCGGGTCCATCCGTTCTGATCGGGAACAAGCTGTCATGGCTGATACCTCGGCAGGTTTCGTACCAGCGCTGTCGACAGGCCGTAACTCCTTGCCTGGCAGTGGCATGGAAAGTCCGGCCAATTCTTCAGGGAAGGCGGCGGAATCAGGCTGTTGCGAGTGCCACTCGGAGTGCCTCATCGATGCAACACTTTGGTGTCACCCCAGCGCCAATTTGAACTGGTCCCCCCCCCGCCTGGTTGTTCCGGAACGAAACGTCAGTCCGGGCGAGCGATCCCTCGACAGCGCGGCGTGTGCAACCGTATGGCCGACAGGCGTCATTGGTCTTGGCTCCACCGGCCTTGAGCTGGTGTGTTGGCAGGGTGGGTCCGAGGCGTCTCTTCAGCTTTGGCAGGACAGGCCGATAATGTATTCCGGGTTTATTCGCCGTCTGAACTGACCCAAACCAGCGGGCAGTTTCAGTTGGCGACGTTCGCGGGTGCCGCGCCGGTGTCAATCACAGTTACACCACCTTCAGGAGCATCTCATGTCATTCCGATCTGGCTTCAGTCCCTTGGCCCTGGGTCTTGCATTGACCGCGGTCGCGTGCAGTTCCTCGTCAGGCCCATCCGATCCGGATACCGGTGTGGTTCTGAGCTTGGCCACCAGCGCCAGCGGCGCCGGGGCAGGTGCCCTGCTGAACGACGGTCCGGTCACGATCATCGATGGCGAGAACACGCTGGTGATAACCAAGGTGGAAATGGTGGTGAAGGAGGTGGAACTGAAGCGGGTGGAGTTTGAAGGGCAGTGCGATGGGACCACCTCTGACGACGAATGCGAGGAGTTGGAGTTTGGACCATTGCTGCTCGACCTGCCACTCTCTGGCGGTGCCACCTCCCAAGTCAGCGTCGCGGTATTGCCGGGCACCTATGACGAGTTCGAGTTCGAGGTTCACAAGCCCTCGGACGACTCCGAGGACGCAGCTTTCCTGGCGGCCAATCCCGCCTTCAACGGCGTCAGCATCCGGGTCACCGGCACCTGGAACGGCGTCCCGTTCACCTACCTGACCGATGTCAGCGCCGAGCAGGAGATCGACCTGGTACCGCCGCTGGTGGTGGTGGCCGAGAGCACCACTGACTTCACCCTCTTCATCGACATCAACAGCTGGTTCCGCGACGAGGGTAACGCGCTGATAGACCCTGCCACTGCCAACAAGGGTGGTGCGAACGAAAGCATCGTCAACAGCCGGATCACCCAGTCGTTCGAGGTCTTCGAGGATTCCGATCACGACGGTCGGGACGACGACGACAGCTGAGTGACAGCACCGGAGTACCGGGTCACCGACGCGTCGTGCGCGTTGCAGTGACCCGGTAATTTCCGGTTGTCATTCCCGCATCACTCCTGCCACTCCAACCGTACGATCCGCCCTTCCGGGCCGACCGCCCAGGCGGTGGTGCCGTGTGCCCCTACGCTCCAGAAGGCGCGCTCGTCGAGGGTGCGCCAACTTGCTCCGAGATTGGCGGTGAGAAAGAGGCCACCCGGCCCCACTGCCAGAGCGCGTTCACCGACCCAGGTCACTCCGAACGGTGCCCCCGGGCGCGGTGGTCTGTTCGCAAGTTTCCAGCTGCGGCCGCCATCACTGGTGATCCCCACCGCTGCCGCCGCGGTGTCGGCATTCATCTGGTCAATCCTTCCGGCCACCGCGATGCCGTGCAGCGGGTCGCGGAACGCAACGGCAGTCATTCCGCCACTGGCACCGCGGACGAACGGGGTCTCGTGTACCCTCCAGGTTGCGCCGGCATCTTCGCTCTGAAAGAGTCGTGCGCCGGGCCCGCCGGTGGCAATCCAGCCGTGGAGCTTGTCGACGCTGGTGACGCAGCCGCCGCTGGCGGCGAACGCCCCCTCGCCCTCGAGCGGGGCCGGGACGGCGTCGGCCGGCAGGTGGGCCCAGGTCGTGCCGCCGTCGGTGGTGCGGAGGATCAGGGTGCGCCCGCCGGCAGCATCGCTGAAGGCAACCCCGGTCCGGCTGTCGAAGAAGGTGAGACAGTCGTAGAACGCCGCCGAATCGGGATTGGTGAACTGCAGCGCCCAGGTGGCACCGCCGTCATCGGTACGATAGATCCGGGACTGGTCGCCGTTGCCGGCGCTGAGGATCCAGGCAGTGTCGGCGTTGAGGGCGGCGATGTCACGAAATTGCAGCCGACCGGCTTCTGGCACCGGACGGAGCGCGAAGCTTCGGCCGCCATCAGTCGAGCGCAGCACCGCGCCGCGATGTCCGCTGATCCAGACCACTGCGGCGCTCGGCGCGCTCACCGCCTGAAGCAGCGCATTGGTGCCGGAGGAGATTTCGGTGATGGTCTGGCCAGCCAGAGTGGGTGGCACGAGGGCAACGACAAGCAGCAGTGAACGCATGATGACTCCAGTCGGTGGTCGCCAAAGATAGCGCTCCCCTCGCCCCGCAGTGCGCTTCGGGGGTACCTTTTCGGCACCTTTATGCTCCTTGTCCTCCTCGTCGTGCTGGGATATCTGGCGGCTCGATTCGCCGTCGACTGGCTGGCCCGCCACGCTCTGGTGGTGTCGGGCGTCGAGTATCTGGTGCTCGGTCTCCTGCTCGGGCCGCGGGCTACCGGGGTGGTCGATGCCGAGCAGTTGAAAGGGCTCACGCCGTTCTTCACTCTGGCGATCGGTTGGCTGGGGACCTCGGTCGGTTTCCGGTTCTGGCTCCGGGTCCTGACGCGCACTCCCGGACTGCTGTTCCGGTTGAGCGTGGTCCAGGCGATCGTGACGCTCGCGCTGGTGGGGGGGGGGCTCTGGGCGATTCTCACCTGGAACCGGGGCATGGACCCGGTCCAGGCAGCACTGCCGGCCACCATTCTCGGGGCGATCGCCGCCTCCTCCTCGCTGCAGGGGGCGCGAATCGCCAGCAAGGCGCTGGGCCGCCGCAATCTGGCCGTCCGCCAACTCGAGGTCGCCGCCGGCGTCGACGCCCTGGTGGCGGTGCTGGCGATCTCGGTGGTACTCGCTCTCTTCCACATGCCCACGTCCGGGCTGGTTCGTGAGCCGACTGCAACCGAGTGGATCGTGATCGCGGTGGCAATCGGGGTGGTCGGCGGCTGGCTGTTCCATCTCTTCCTGGGCGAGGAACGATCACCCGACCGGCTCTTCGTCGCGCTGGCCGGTGCCGTGGTGTTGACGACCGGCGCCGCCAACTACGTGGGGATGAGCGCGCTGCTGCCCGGGTTGCTGCTGGGCGTGATCCTGGTCAACACCTCGCGCCAGCGGGACGAGGTGGGCAACCTGCTGGCCAAGGTCGATCGGCCGCTCTACTTCCTGATGCTGATCTGCGCAGGCGCGCTCTGGGCACCGAGCGCCACCGACGTGTTCGTACCGGTGCTCGCCTTCCTGGCGCTCCGGGGACTCGGCAAGGTGGGGGGGGGATATTTCGCTGCCCGCGCCAATGGCGCCCTGGGGGCCTTCGGACCGCGATGGGGGCTCGCCCTGCTGGGGCAGGGTGGACTCGCGATCGCGCTGGCGCTCGACTATTCCCTGAGTCCAACGGCAATCGAACCGAGCCTGGTCTTCACGGCGGCGCTCTGCTCGGTGTTGCTCACTGACAGCTTCTCGGCCCGGCTGGCCCGGGACATGGTCGGTGGTCTGCCCGAGGAGATTCTGCTTCCATCACCAGCTCGCCCATCAGCGGCAGGAGACTGACCATGCGTCGCCTGGTGATCCTCGCCCTGTTGTTCGGCGCCATGAAGCTGATCGAACCGCTCGGCCGACCCGACGCAGCCCCCGAGGCATTGCTCACCTTCGGATTCCTGATTCTTGCGGCCTATGCGGCCGGCGAGATCGCGGCCCAGTTCAAGCAACCGAAGATGATCGGCTATCTGGTTGCCGGGGTGGTGGCGGGCCCCAGCGTCCTCGGCACTGTAAGCAGCATAGCCGCGGCTCAGCTCGATGCAGTGAGTGCGCTGGCCATCGCGCTGATCGCCTTCCTGGCGGGCGCGGAACTCGATCTTGCCGAGTTGAAGGCTCGCGGTCTGGCCCTGCTCCGGCTCACCATCGTGGAACTCGGGCTCGCGGCCCTGGTGCTGTTCGGTCTGGCATTGCTGCTGCGACCATGGATTCCATTCCTGAGCGATACCACCACGCAACGGGCAGTACTCTTCGCGTTGCTGTTCGCGCTGATCGCGGTGATGCATTCCCCGGCGATCGTGATGGCGATTCTCACCGAGACGCGCGCCTCCGGTCCGGCAGCACGAGCCACCCTCGCAGTGGTGCTGCTTTCCGAGGTGGTTGTGGTGATGCTCTTCTCGATCGTGCTCGGGGTGGCACAGCGGATCCTTCCCGGCACCGCAGCGCCGAGCGGCGGAGTGTGGCTGGTGATCTGGGAAATCGCCGGCTCATTCCCGGTTGGGGTTGCACTCGGGATCGGAGTGGCCTCGGCGCTCAGGATGGTGCGGGACGACCGGTTGCTGTTCGCCCTGCTGGCCGCGCTTCTGGGGCAGCAGGTGGCAGCGCTGCTGCATGTCGAGGTGCTGCTGACCTTGCTGGTCGCCGGCTTCGTGGCGGTCAACGTGGCGCGTCGCGATGACGGCGTCGCACTCCGTCATGCGATGGAGGGGGCGGCCGGGCCGGTCTTCGTGGTGTTCTTCGCGCTGGCAGGAGTGGCAATCGATCTGCGCGCGGCATTTGCGCTGGGACTCGTCGTGGCGCCGATGGTGGTGGCCAGGTTGCTGGCCCTCAGGATCGGAGTGCGCCTGGGACGACGCGGCCTAGACCTGTCAGCAGTTCAGGAACGCGCGGTCTGGCAGGGATTGACCGCGCAAGCCGGCGTGGCAATCGGGTTGGTGGCGATTGTCGCCGAAGCATACCCGGAAGCGGCCGTGTCAATGCGGGCGCTGCTGCTCGCCTTCATCGCCGTCAACGGGACGCTGGGGCCGATACTCTTCCGGCGCGCGCTGGTGGCTGCGGATGAGGTGGAGGGGAGTAGGTCGTAGGTCGTAGGTCATAGGTCGTAGGTCGTAGGTCGTAGGTCGTAGGTCGTAGGTCGTTGGTGGGGTCCGAAGCAGCTGGGTAAAACGTGAAAGGTGAAACGGTGGTGGGGGCACTCCCCCTTTCACCTTTCACCTTTCACCTATTACGACCTACGACCTACGACCAACGACCTACGACCTACCGCGGCCCCCGCAAATTCTGCAACACCCCTTCCGCAATCCGCTGTGCCTCGGCCGCGCCGGTGCTGTCACCCGACTCCTGCAGGATCGGAGCGAGGCCGCCGTAGACGAGGTAGTAGAGCGACAGGATCGAGGCCGACGGCGGATCGACCCACCCGCGTGGCCGGTCGCGGGCCGCCGACTCCGGATGGTAGACGTCGAACAGCAGCGTCCGGCTCCGCGCCACGTCGACGAACCCCAGGAACTCATCGAAAACGATCCCCGGACGCTCCGTGATCGGCGTGGGCATCAGCTTCCGGACCATCCCCTGGGAGAGCAGGTACGGCGTCAGCCCCAGGGTGACGTCCGGATAGGTGGCGTCGCTCCGGGAGAAGTAGATCGGCCGGACGCCGAGGTTATCCCGGATCAGGAAAAGGGTGGCCATGTCACTCCGGGTGAGGTAGTCCTGCCCGAAGCGGACCACCAGGGAATCGAAGGCGATCGGCCCCGGCGGGGATTCGTAGAGCTCGCGGAGAGTCGCCATGGAATCGACCGGCATGGCGAAGACCGGGGTGGTCGGTCGCGTCCAGCCGCCCTGGGGGGGGGGAGTGCCAAGCGAGGCCGAATCGCGGTCGGAGGTCGGTCGCCAGACGGGGTGGGCCGTTTCGGGGTCGAAGTCGGGGAGCACCCGGCGGCGCAACTGCTTGAGATGCCACTCGGTGTTCATCAGCGAGAGATTGGCCAGTGTCACGTCGCGACGGACGCCGAGCACTTCCTGGGCGAACCAGAGCGGGAAGGTGTCGTTGTCGCCCGCGGTGATCAGGATGCCGTACGGCTCGATCGATTCGAGCATGTCGATCGCGAAATCACGCGCCACGGTCTCGTGAGCGCGGGAGGCTGTGACCCAGTTGCCGCCCAGCGGAATCAGCGCCAGCACCAGCACCGGCGAGGCGTACAGGTAGCGCTTGCTGTCCTCGACCCGGTCACCGAGCCAGTCGCCGATGCCGCGGATCAGGGCCGCAAAGGCGGCGGCGAACAGCACCCCCACAAAGGCGAAGGAGGCGATGTAGAAGTAATCGCGCTCGCGCACCTCGCGCATTTCATTGGTGATCAGCGGGTTGTTGACCTGGTATGAAAAGCCGTACTTGAAGTTGAGGTAGAAGATCAGTGCCAGCGTCAGGGTGCCGAGCAGAGCTCCCGCGGCGAGTCCGCTCCGCAGGTTGCGGCGGAGCAGCGCCCACAGGCCGCCGAGGCCGAGTGCGGTGAACAGCCCGGTGGCGAGGCCGGACAACGCGCCGAGATCGCGACCCCACTGCCACGACCAGTATATCCAGTAGTTGGCAAGCTGGGCGCCGAAGGGCGACATCCGCTCCGAGAACTCATCCGGCTTGGCATACTGCACCCGGTTAAGCACGTCCATCAGCGCCTGCGAGAAGAAACCGGCCGGCTCGCCCTCATTGATTAGGGGGAACTGCCCGGCCCGGATCGGGAGATAGATGTAGTTGATCGAGATCCCCACCACCCAGACTGCGGCGGCGGCGACCAGCACCTGCGGACGGAGCAGCACGCGCCAGTCGGTCATCAGCACGTAGACACCGATCACCGGCAGGGCGAGGAGTCCCATCTGGTGGTTGGTGGATGAGAGGGCGGTGATGTACAGCGCGGCGATCAGCCAGCGGTCGCGCCGCGGACCGGGCGCCTCGTCGGCCCAGCGCAGCGTGAACCAGACGCACAGTGCGATCGAGAGGAGGGAGATGGTGTAGACCTTCTCGTTGACGGTGGACTGGTTCCAGACCGTCCATGCCATCGCGCTGCTGAAGACGCCGGCAAACGCCGCCGCGATCCGCGGCCCGCGCGCCGCGAGAATCGCCCGGCACCACCGCTCCGCCACCAGAAACCAGAGCGCCGCACCAGCCGCGCTGGTCACTGCCGCAAAGAGATTGATCCGCTTGGCGTATTCCCCCGCGAGCGGCAGCAGTCCCCACACATGCGCCATCAACGTGAAGAGCGGATTGCCGGGCGGGTGCGGAATGCCGAGCACCTTGGCCGCGGCGATGTATTCCGAGGTGTCCCAGAAGGCGGTGGTCGGGGCCAGGGTGATGAGGTAGACCACCATCACCGCGGCGAAGAGTGCGCCGGCCCAGGCGTAGGGCGGGCGGCTGGTAGGGGATTCGTCAGTCACGCGGGACTCCTGGGTGACGCAGAGCTGCTCTGCGGTACGCGGTACTCAATGCCGGAACATCCGCTTGCCGGTGAGGATCATTGCCAGACCGAGCCGGTCGGCTGTGGCGACCACTTCATCGTCCTTGACCGAGCCGCCCGGTTGGATGATGGCGGAGACGCCCGAGGCGGCCGCTGCCTCCACACCGTCGGGAAAGGGGAAGAATCCGTCGGAAGCGAGGGCGGCCCCGGCCGGATCATGGCCCGCCTGGCGCGCCTTGTGAACGGCGAGAAACGATGCATCGACCCGGCTCATCTGTCCGGCTCCGATCCCGATGGCGGCCTCGTGCCGCGCCAGCAGGATCGCGTTGGACTTGACCATGCTCACCGCGGCCCAGGCAAAGCGCAGGTCATCGAGTTCGACCGCGGTGGGTTGCCGCACGGTGGCCACCCGCCACTCCGCCTCAGAGGGATCGAAGGCAAACGATTCCTGCAGCAGGAAGCCGCCGCGAATCCGCTTCCAATCGAGCTGACTGGTGCCGGACGGCACCGGCAATTCGACCACTCGGAGATTCTTCCGGGTGGCGAAGACCGCGAGGGCATCGGAGTTGAAGGCCGGGGCGGTGACCACCTCGACGAAGAGATCGGCCATCGCCTCTGCTGCCGCACGATCGACCACGGTGTTGAAGGCGATCACCGATCCGAACGCTGAGACCGGGTCGGTGCTCCGGGCCCGGGTGAACGCCTCGGCTGCCGTCCGGCCGATGGCGATGCCGCAGGGCGTGGTGTGCTTGACGATCACGCAGGCCGGGCGCTGGCGCCAGGCGGAAACGGCCAGCATCCCGGCGTCGATGTCGAGCAGGTTGTTGAAGGAGAGTTCCTTCCCCTGACGCTGGGCCAGATCGCCTATGCCGCGCGGTTCCTCGCTGACGTAGAGGCCGGCCCGTTGCTGCGGATTCTCGCCGTAGCGCAAGGTCTGCTGGCGCTCCATCGAGAGGGCGATCCGCTCCGGCAGCGCCTCGTCGCGCGGGGTCAGGAAACCGGCGATGGCGTTGTCGTAATCGGCGGTGTGGGTGAAGACCTTGGCTGCAAAGTCCTGGCGGACGTCGAGCGGAATCTCGCCCGCAGCCAGCAGCTCGAGCACCTGAGGGTAGTCGCGCGGATCGACCACCGGCAGCACATGCGCAAAATTTTTCGCCGCCGACCGGAGCATTGAGGGACCGCCGATGTCGATATTCTCGATGGCATCATCGAAGGTGACATTCGGAGAGGCGATGGTGGCGCGGAAGGGATAGAGATTGACCGCCACCAGATCGAACGGGGTGATGCCGTGCTCGCCGATCTGGCGCATGTGTTCCGGGAGATCGGGCCGCGCCAGCAGGCCGCCGTGGACGGCCGGGTGCAGCGTCTTGACCCGGCCATCGAGGATCTCGGGAAAGCCGGTGATCTGGTCAACCGAAGTGACCGCGATCCCCTCGCTCCTGAGCAATGCCGCCGTGCCGCCGGTGGAGACGATCTGCCACCCCCGCCTCACCAGTTCCTGGGCAAAGGAGACGATTCCTCGCTTGTCACTCACCGAGATCAAGGCACGCGGCATCAGCATACTCCGAAACAGGCCAACATCATCAGGGGAAGCTCACCGGCACCGGCCGACCAGCTTTTGCTGCGGCAAGAACCACCGCGGGCAACAGTCGATGCTCAACCTCGAGCACTCGCTGAGCCAACTCTTCCGGCGTGTCGCCGGGAAGTACCTCGACTCGGCCTTGGGCCAGAATCGCGCCGCGATCGTAGGCGGCCTCGACCAGGTGCACGGTGGCACCACTCTCCCTGTCACCCGCGGCCAGTACTGCTTGATGCACTCGACTGCCGTACATCCCGGGGCCACCGTGCCGCGGCAACAACGCCGGATGGATGTTGATGATCCGTCCGGTCCAGCTCTCGACCAATTCCGCCGGCACCAGCTTGAGGTATCCGGCCAAAACCACCAGCTCGATGTTGGCCGCTTCGAGAACACGCTGCCATTCGGCCGGATCGCGATGATCGGCCAGGATGTGGGTGGCGATGCCGCGCGCCCGGGCCAATTCCAGCGCCGGTGCGTTCCGATCGCTCACCACCAGCACCACCGCGGCGGCGGAGCTGTCGGCGAGCGCTTCACACAAGGCGAGGAGATTGCTGCCTCGGCCCGACACGGCAACCGCCACCCGGAGAGTCACAGCCCGCAAAGATAACCGGGTGAGGAAGCCAGCGAATCGGCACGAGCGGGGCCGCTTTGGATGCGGATGAGGGGCAGGGTGGTGGCGGCAGCCCTGTTCAGGTTTGGTCGGCCGGGAGATGCTCCCGGGCCCACTCGACGATCTGGGAGACCTTGGCGAGGCCCAGGCGTCCGCGGATCGCGTTGAGGTGGTATTCGACCGTCTTGACGGAGATGTCGAGCTCCTCGGCAATCTGCTTGTACATCCTGCCATCACGGAGGAGTTCCATGATCCGGCGCTGGCGGAGGCTGAGTGCCGGGAATTCGGTGGCGTCGGTCGCGGCATCGGGCGCCATTCGCTCGTCGGTTGCCAACGTCCTGAGCAGCGGGGTGACATAGGTGCGACCGGCGACCGCTTCCTCGATGGCGACCCGCAATTCCGTGGGTGCGGAGTTCTTGAGGACGAATCCCGCTGCACCGGCCTCCAGGGCGGCATCGAGGAGGGTCGGATCTGCCAGCGCGGTGAGCATCACGAAGCGGACGTCGGGATGACTGGCCACCAGGTCGGCGAGCGAGAGGAGAGAGCTCCCCTCGGGAAAGGAGATATCCAGCACCACGACATTGGCACCGGTGCGGGTGATGGCCGGACTCACGCCGTCAATGGTGTGAACGACCCCGGCGACCCGGAACCACTCCTCGAGGGTTGCCCTCAGCGCGTGCGCGACCATGGCGTGATCATCGACAATCAGGACGCTGGTCCGTCGCTCCATGACAATTGCTCCTGGTCCCTGGTGCCCATCGGGTACTGGTATCGAGTATTGCTGGCTTAATGTCAGGATACGTTCCACGGCCGCTTCCAGATCCGGTTCAACAGGAATTCCTCTGGCCCCAAGCTCGGCGGCGTGGATGGCTCCTTCACCAGTGAGGACCAGCACTCCCCCCCGCGCACCGAGCGCCCCGGCAGCATCAACGTCAGCTGGCCGGTCGCCGACGCACCAGCTTTCACCGGGATCGATCCCCAACGCCCTGACCGCCCGTTGGTGCAGCTCGGTCCCCGGCTTGCGGCAGCGACATTGGTCTTCGGCGGCGTGGGGGCAGTGATAGATCCCGTCGATGTAGACTCCCTGCTCGGTCAATTGACGCACCAATTCCGCCTGCACCCGACGAAAGTCATCCTCCCCCAAGCGACCGGTTGCGATGCCGGACTGGTTGGTGACGACCACCCGGACAAACCCGGCACGTTCGAGCCGCCGGAGTGCATCCGGCACGCCGGGGAGGAGGCGGACGTCCCGGGGGTCGGCACAGTAGCCGACGTCCTCCATCAAGGTACCATCGCGGTCGAGGAAGACCGCCGGTCGCCCAGATGGCTTTCTGGTCATGGCCGCCCCGCGGCCGTGGTGTCGGGAAGCGCGGGGGTCGAATCAGCGGGGACAGCGGTGCTGTCCGGGACCTGGGCCGGACGTTCCTCCGGCACCACGAGCACGACGGTGATGTCGCCGACGGCACCACCGGCCGCCCGCACGCCAATCACCTCGATGAGATAGCGACCACCGCTCTGCAACGGCTCGGCGACCCGGATCATCAGGCGATTGCCCAGCACCGGGCGGAGCTGACTGGGTCGGTCACCGGTATCGACCGGTGCTGCGGCTCCCGGGCGGGCTGGCACCACGCGGCGATCAGGAGGGGGGGGGACGCTGTCGGCCTGAACGCTGTCGGCCTGAACGCGATCCGCTTGGGCGCTGTCAGCCGCAGCCCGGCGCGCCTGGTCGGCGGCGCGATAAACGGTGTCGTGTTGCGCGGCCGGCAGTGCGGTGATGGCACCTAGCGTAGTCGAGTCGGGCAGCGCCCTCACCGCCACCGCCCCGGGGCCGAGCGACAACGCGGGGTCGATCGGTTGCGAGAGGGTGATCGCGATCGTGAAGGAGTCCACTCTGGTGGCAGCATTGGTTCCCCCGGTGGGCCGCGGCGGCAGAGTGTCACGCTCGAACAGCCACAACTCACCCACGCTGTCCTGTCCGGCCGCCACTCGCACGGTGTCCCACGCTTCCCGACCGTCACGGCGCCGGTTGCGGTTGGCGTCGTTGCTGACCCGCACCAGCCACTCGCCGAGCGGCAGCGGCCCCAACACGAAGCGGCCGGAGGAATCGGCCAGGGTGCGGTAACTCAGCGAGTCCGGGGTGAGCGCCTCCACCAGTGCTGCGGGGAGAAAACGACGATTGCTCCAGTCGACCGCCCGGCCGGTCAGCATGGTGGTGGGGAGCGCCCCACCGGTGGTGAAGGTGACCACCTCGCCGCGGTTGAGGGTGTTGCCACGCAGGTCGCGAATTCCCTGGGCGAGTTCAATGCGATAGGTGGTGTTTGCGATCCAGCCGTGGCGCGGCCGCACCGCAATAGTCTGCCGCCGCCAGGAGATCCGGGGAATCAGGGTGTCGGGGGAGAGAATGACCAGTTTCTCGAGTCCGCCGGTGCCATCACCGAAGTTGGGCTGCCCGCCCTCGTCGATCACCTCGTCGAAGCGGAAGGTGACCCATTCATCGAAACCCTCCAGCACCACTACCGATTCCGGGAAGGTGGCGAGCAGTTGCGGCGGTGCCGCGTCGGGTGGGCCGCCCGGGGGGGGGGCAATACGGGCGCACCCTCCCAGCAGGAGGATGGCTGCCAGACAACTTCTCAGTTCTGGTCGCGACACCCGAGTGCCCGGCACTGCTCGCGCAATGCGATTGCCTGCGCGGCCCACGCGGCGGCCTTCTCCCGTTCCTTCGCAACCACCGCCGGAGGGGCGCGGTCGACGAATTGCGGATTGGCGAGCCTGGCTTCCTGGCTCCGCACCAGCCCCTCGAGCTTGGTGGCCTCGCCGCCGAGCCGGGCGCACTCCTTGTCGATGTCGACCAGATCACCTAGCGGTACGATCACCACGGTGCCGTCGTCGAGCACCACCGTGCCGCTGGCACCAGCTGGTGCCGCACCGAGCTGGAGGGTGTCCACCTTGGCCAGGCGGCGGACCGTCTCCTCCTCGACCGCGATCGCCCGCTGCACCACCGGACTCGCATCGGCCAGCGTGAGGTTGACTCGTTGCCCGGGTGCCACGGCGTATTCGGCCCGGAGCGCCCGGATCGCACCGATCACTTCCTGGATCGCACCAAACTCGGCCAGCGCTTGCGCGTCGGCGCGGGCATCGCCCGGCACGGGCCACTGCTGCACGCTGATCGAATCGTCGGCGGGCGAGTGCGGCAGCCGTTGCCACAACGTCTCGGTGATGAACGGCATCACCGGATGCAACAACCTTAGGCCGAGGTCGAGTACGTGCGCCGCGACTGCCTTGGCGGTCTCGCCACCGGGCTGGGTGCCGTAGAGCCGGGGCTTGATCTGCTCGAGGTACCAGTCGGCCAGGTCACTCCACAAAAAGTGGTACACCGCGGCCGCGCCGTCATTGAGCCGGAACTTGCCGTACTGCCCGGTCACCTCCACCACGGTGGCCTCGGCGCGGGCGAGAATCCACCGGTCGGCCAGGGTGAGATCGGCCTGGGCCACATCAGCGAGCTTCGGCGTGTCCGGGCCGAGGTGTCCCAACAGGAAGCGGCCGATGTTCCAGAGCTTGTTGGCGAAGTTCCGACCGGGAGCAAAGGAGGCGTCGAGGTCGGCCGGGTCGAGGATCACGTCGGTGCCGACCGCCATCCCGCTCACCAGAGTGTAGCGGAGCGCGTCGGCTCCGTAACGGTCGATCACCTCCAGCGGATCGATCCCGTTGCCGAGCGACTTGGACATCTTGCGGTGCTGGGTGTCGCGCACCGTGCCGTGCAGGTAGATGGTGCGGAACGGCACCTCGCCCCGGAAGTGCAATCCCGCCATGATCATCCGCGCCACCCAGAAGAAGAGAATCTCGGGCGCGGTGACCAGGGTGGCGCCGGGGTAGAACGCCTTGAGGTCAGCGGTCTCCTCGGGCCAGCCCAGCGACGAGAACGGCACCAGCCAACTGGAGAACCAGGTGTCGAGGACATCCTCGTCCTGGCGCACCGGGCCGTGGCATTCGGGACAGGCATCGAGATCGGTGCGGGAGACGCTGGCGCGGCCGCATCCCCCCCCCTCAGTGTCGCAGTACCAGACCGGAATCCGGTGTCCCCACCAGAGCTGGCGTGAGATGCACCAGTCGCGGATGTTCTCCAGCCACATGGCGTAGTTGTCGCCCTGGCGCTCGGGGAGGAAGCGGAGCCGGCCGTCGCGATACGCGGCCAGAGCGGGCTCGGCGAGCGGCTGCATCCGCACGAACCACTGGTCGGAAAGCTTCGGCTCGACCACCGTGTCGCAGCGGTAGCAGCGGCCTACTGCGTGACGATGCGTCTCCACCTTGACGAGCAGGCCGAGCTCCTCGAACTCTGCGACCACCAGCTTCCGCGCCTCGAAGCGGTCGAGGCCGCGGAAGCGCTCGGGGACGGTGTCGTTCATCCGGGCGTCGTCGGTCATCACATCGAACACGGCGAGGTCGTGGCGGCGGCCGATCTCGAAGTCGGTCGGATCGTGGGCCGGGGTCACCTTGACCGCGCCCGACCCGAAGTCGGCCTCGACCGCGTCGTCGGCGACGATCGGGATGGTGCGATCGGTGAGCGGCAGCGTCAGCATGCGGCCGATCAGGTGGGCATATCTCGGGTCGGCGGGATGCACCGCGACACCGCTGTCGCCGAGCATCGTCTCCGGACGGGTGGTGGCCACCACCAGATGCCCGGAGCCGTCGGCCAGCGGGTAGTTGAGGTGCCAGATCCGGCCGTCGGCTTCCTCCTTCTCGACCTCTTCGTTGGAGAGGGCGGTGAGGCAGCGCGGGCACCAGTTGATGATGTACTTGCCCCGGTAGATCAGCCCCTCTTCGTGCAGGGTGACGAACACCTCGCGCACCGCGCGGGAGAGATCGGCATCGAGGGTGAAGTAGGTCCGCTCCCAGTCGCACGACGTGCCGAGGGCCTCGAGCTGCTTGAGGATGCTGCCGCCGGTCTCGTGCACGAAGGCCCAGACCCGCTCCACGAACGCCTCCCGGCCGATGTCGAACCGGGTCAGTCCTTCCTTGGCAAGCAGCTTCTCGACCACGTTCTGGGTGGCGATCCCCGCGTGATCGGTCCCCGGCACCCAGAGCGCCCGCTTGCCGCGCATCCGTTCGAAGCGGATGATCACGTCCTGCAGTGTGTTGTTGAGGCCATGACCGGCGTGGAGCACCGCGGTCACGTTGGGCGGCGGCATCTGCACCACGTATGGCTCGCCGGGGTGGTCGGCCGGGACGCGGTAGAGCTGCTGCGCCTGCCAGCGGGCGTAGAGCGGCGCCTCGATGGCGGCGGGATCGTATTGTGGCGCGAGCGGTTCGGTCATGCCGAGCGCACGTCGGTCGAGGCCCCGGACTCTACCAGATCGTCCTCGCCCCGGACTCTGAGAGAATCGATCAGTCGACTCTCGCCGATTGCCGCACGCACCAGCCGGAGCGCCCGGGCTCGCGCCTGTCTGGTCGGTACCCAGCCATGGATTTCAAGTGCGTCGCGACCTACCGGGACCACGTCGATTTCGCAGGCCGACACCTCGGCGTCAACCAACAGCGCCTCGTGGGCGGCCTGCACCCGTTCGGCGATGGAGGTCCGGTCCGGGCTCCGCGGCGCCCGGGCGGGGGCGAGCGGGTGGCTGGCGGAAGGGCCCCACAGCTCGCTGACGAGGAAACCCACCACGGTGCCGATGGCAAGGCCGAGCGTGATCATCCCGGCGGTCTGGGGGAGGGTCAGGGGCGGGGTCGAGCGGCGTCGACGTACGGCAAGTCGTGTCATGTGTGTAAACTACAAGGTTGGATCGGTGCGGCCTATGGCCCTCCGGATTGCCCAGAACACTTACTTTGCCGAGGCCCGTACCGCGATGACCAAGACCACCGAAACGCCGATCCGAGTGACCCTGCCTGATGGTTCCGTCCGCGAACTCGCGGCGGGGACCACCGGCGCAGGGCTGGCGGCGTCGATCGGGGCGGGGCTGGCCCGGGCGGCGCTGGCCGTCAAGGTCGATGGCGAGTTGCGCGACCTCGAACGGCCGCTTCCCGATGGGGCCACCGTCGCGATCGTCACCGACCGCGACCCCGAGGCGTTGCCGCTGCTCAGGCATTCGGCTGCGCATGTCCTCGCCACGGCGGTGCGCGAACTCTTCCCCGAGGCGGGAATCGGTTTCGGGCCGGCCATCGACGACGGCTTCTACTACGACTTCGACGTGCCGCGGCCGTTCACTCCCGACGACCTCGCCGCGATCGAGGCGAAGATCAGCGAGGTCATCGCGGCCGATTATCCGTTCACGCGCGAGGTGGTCGATCGGGACGAGGCCAACCGTCGCTTCGCCGATGACCCGCTCAAGCTGGAGCGGATCAGCGAACTCGGCGCCGACGAGACGATCACCATTTACACCGACGGCCCCTTCGTGGATCTCTGTCGCGGTCCGCACCTGCCCAGCACCGGCCGGCTCAAGCATGTCAAGCTGCTGCACGGGGCCGGGGCCTACTGGCGTGGCGATTCCTCGCGCCAGATGCTGCAGCGGATCTACGGCACCGCGTTCCACAAGGAGAAGGATCTCGCCACCCACCTCCACAACCTGGAGGAGGCGCGCAAGCGCGACCATCGCCGCCTGGCCCGCGAGCTCGACCTGGTGATGTTCCACCCCTTTGCACCCGGAGCGCCGTTCTGGACCGAGAAGGGGACGGTGATCTACAACGCGCTGATGGCCTACATGCGCGAGCTGCAGCGGGACGACTACCGCGAAATCCGCACTCCCCTGATGTACAACAAGGGACTCTGGGAGATCTCGGGCCACTGGGGCAAGTATCGCGAGAACATGTTTCTGGTGCTCGACAACGAGACCAACCAGCACGACTTCTCGCTGAAGCCGATGAACTGTCCCTCGCACCACTTGATGTACGCGGCGAAGAAGCACTCCTATCGCGACCTGCCGGTGCGCTACGTCACCTACGACGTGCTCCACCGCAACGAGGTCTCCGGTGCGCTCTCGGGGCTCACCCGGGTGCGCCAGTTCGCCCAGGACGACTGCCACATCTATCTCACCGAGGACCAGATCGCCTCGGAAGTGTCGCGGCTGGTGACCTTCATCCTCGCCTACTACCGCACCTTCGGCCTGGAGGCGACCCTCAAGTTCGCCACCCGGCCAGCAGTGCGGATCGGCGAGGACGCCATGTGGGACCGGGCCGAGGCGGCGTTGCGCTCGGCACTCGATGCCACCGGGCTTCCCTATGAGCACAAGCCCGGCGACGGTGCGTTCTACGGACCCAAGATCGACTTCGACGTCCACGATTCGATCGGCCGCGCCTGGCAACTAGGCACCATCCAGCTCGACTATGCCGCGCCGGAGCGGTTCGACCTTCAGTACACCGGGGTCGACAACACCGACCATCGACCGGTGATCATCCATCGCGCCGTCAATGGTTCGTTCGAGCGGTTCATCGCGATTCTGATCGAGCACTTCGCCGGCGCCTTTCCGTTCTGGCTATCGCCCGAGCAGGTGCGGGTGTTGCCGATTGCCGACGATTTTCACGACGCCGCGGCCGGTGTGGTAGCCACCCTTCGCGCGGCCGGAGTGCGGGCCACGCTCGACGTGCGGGGTGAAACGCTCAACTACCGGATCCGCGACGGCGAGCTCGCCAAGGTTCCCTATCTCGCCGTGATCGGCGCGCGCGAGGCCGAGGGCGGCACCGTCGCCGTCCGCACCCGTGGTGCCGGATCGAAGCAGGTGGTGATGCCGGTGGCGGAGTTCGCGGCGAAGTGCCGGGAGCTGGAGGCGGGGCGGGGATTGGGGTTGTAGGGGAGGGGTGAAAGGTGAAAGGTGAAAGGTGAAAGGGGAAAGGGGTAACGTGGACTTTTTTCGTCCCCTTTCACCTTTGACTTTTCACCTCCGGGCTCCGACCGGCGACCCCTGATTCCCGAATGATTATCTTCCCCCCGTCTTGATCTGGAGGGAGTTCAAGTGTCCGACGAAACCACGCCCGTCATTCTGGCCGCCTGTCGCACTCCGATTGGTCACTATCAGGGTGCCATCTCCACGGTTCCGGCGACCCGGCTTGGCGCCATCGCGATTGCCGAAGTGGTTCGCCGCTCCGGCATCGACGCGGCCAGCATCGACGACGTCATCATGGGTCATGTGGTGCAGGGCGGCTCTGGTCAGGCACCGGCGCGCCAGGCGATGATCCACGCCGGTCTCCCGGCCACCATCCCCGCGCTCACCATCAACAAGGTTTGCGGCTCCGGCCTCAAGGCGGTGATGCTCGCAGCCCAGTCGATCCGGGCCGGTGATGCGCGCTGCGTGGTGGCGGGCGGGATGGAGAGCATGTCCGGCGCGCCGCACTACCTCTACGGCTACCGTGGCGGCATCAAGGCCGGCAACCAGACCATCGTCGACGGGATGATTCACGACGGACTCTGGGACTCGTTCGGCAACAATCACATGGGCGAGTATGCAGAATACACCGCCACCAAGGCGGGGATTTCGCGCGCCGATCAGGACGCCTTCGCCCTGGGATCGCACCTCAAGGCCGCCGCCGCCCAGTCGGCGGGTCATTTCGACGCCGAGATGGTGCCGGTGGAGATCGTCGGGCGGAAGGGGACCGTCACCGTGAGCAGCGATGAATCGGTGCGGGCGGACAGCACCTTCGAGTCGCTGGCCGCGCTCAAGCCGGTGTTCGTCAAGGACGGCACGGTCACCGCGGGCAACGCGCCGGGACTCAACGACGGCGGGGCAGGGGTGGTGGTGGCCTCGCTGGCGTGGGCCAAGTCGCACGGCTTGACTCCCCTGGCCCGGATCACCGGCTACGCTACCGGGGGGGGGGAGCCGCGGGATCTCTTCTTCGCACCGATCGTGGCGGTGCAGAACCTGATGAAGAAGTCGGGGGCTGTCATCGGCGATTACGATCTGATCGAGGCCAACGAGGCGTTCGCCGTTCAGGCGCTGGCCGATGGTCGCGCGCTCGGCTGGGACTGGGATCGCGTCAATGTTCATGGCGGAGCGATCGCGCTGGGACATCCGATCGGCGCCTCCGGGGCCCGCATCCTGGCGACGCTGGTCCACGCGATGCGCGCCCGCGGCGCCGCAACCGGACTGGCGACACTCTGCCTCGGCGGCGGCAACGCGGTGGCACTCAGCGTGGAGGCGATGTGAGCGACAAGATCGCGGTCATTGGTTCGGGAACGATGGGCAACGGCATCGCCCATTTATTTGCCCAGCACGGCCACCCGGTGGCATTGATCGACGTCAACTCCGCAGCGCTCGAGAAGGCCCGGCAGACCATCAGCGGCAACCTTGAGCGACAGGTCAAGAAGGGGGCGCTCGCGGCCGAAGCGCCGCCGGAAATCCTCGGGCGAATCGTCACGGGAGTGGAGCTGGAACTCGCGGCCGACGCCGCCCTCGTCGTCGAGGCAGCCAGCGAGAACCCCGCCATCAAGTTCGATCTCTTCAGCCGCCTCGATTCGATCTGCCGCCCCGACGCCATCCTCGCCACCAACACCTCCTCCATCTCGATCACCGAAATCGCCGCCCGCACCGCCAGGGCGCCCCAGGTGATCGGCATGCACTTCATGAATCCGGTGCCGGTGATGCAACTGGTGGAAGTGATCCGCGGCCAGGACACCTCCGACGCCACCACCAACGCGGTAATGACGATGGCACGGGCGCTCGGCAAGGTGCCGGTGGAGGTCAACGACTACCCCGGCTTCGTCGCCAACCGGGTGTTGATGCCGATGATCAACGAGGCGGTGTACTGCGTGTTCGAGGGCGTGGCGACGCCGGAGTCGATCGACACCGTCATGAAACTGGGGATGGCCCACCCGATGGGGCCGCTGACCCTGGCCGATTTCATCGGGCTCGATGTTTGCTTGGCAATCCTCCAGGTGCTGCACGCCGGCCTGGGAGATGACAAGTACCGGCCCTGCCCGCTGCTGAAGCGGATGGTGGCGGCGGGACATCTGGGGAGGAAGAGCGGGAAGGGATTTTATGAGTATGGCAGGTCGTAGGGTTTAGGACTTAGGTCGTAGGTCGTAGGTCGTAGGTCGGTTGATGTTGGATTTTGGATGTTGGATATTGGAAGTCGGTCCTTGATACTCCGGTGGATACGTCGCAGTGCGAAGACAGATCTGCTTGGTCGCGCCGGAGTGCCGCATGGAGACCAAACATCCAAATCCAACATCCAAAATCCAACATCCAGTGATTCATCAGGCCACTACCAAAGGAAGCGCATCCCATCATGGACACCTTCGCGGAAATGCAGTCCTGGGGCCACGAGCAGGTCCTCTTCTCCCACGAACCGTCGTGCGGCTACTTCGGGATCATCGCGATTCACGACACCACTCTCGGCCCCGCGCTCGGCGGCACCAGAGTGTGGCCCTACGAGAGCACCGAGGCGGCGATCCGCGACGTGATGCGTCTGGCCCGCGGGATGACCTACAAGTCGGCCGTCGCCGGGCTCAATCTCGGGGGGGGGAAGGCCGTCATCGTCGCCGACCCCAAGCGGGCCGACCGGGAGTCGCTCTTTCGCGCCCACGGCCGCTTCGTCGAGTCGCTGGGCGGCCGCTACATCACCGCCGAGGACGTCGGCACCTCGCCGAGCGACATGGAGTTCGTCAAGCGGGAAACCAAGCACGTCGCCGGGCTGCTGAGTCTCTCCGGCGACCCGTCACCGGTGACCAGCTACGGTGTGTATTGCGGCATGAAGGCCGCCGCCAAGGCCAAGTGGGGCAAGGACTCGCTGGCCGGCAAGACCATCGCGGTGCAGGGTGCCGGCAAGGTGGCCTGGTATCTGATGGAGCACCTCAAGGCCGAGGGGGCCCGCCTGGTGGTGACCGACATCGACCAGGACAAGGTGCGCCGTGCAGTCGATGAACTCGGCGCGACGGCAGTTGCCACCGACGCGATCTTCGACGTCCAGGCCGACATCTTCGCGCCCTGCGCCCTGGGCGGGATCATCAACGATGACACCCTGGCGCGGCTCAAGTGCGAGGTGATCGCCGGCGGCGCCAACAACCAGCTCGCCGAGACGCGCCATGGCCGCGATCTGGAGGCGCGCGGCATGCTCTACGCGCCCGACTACGTCATCAACGGCGGCGGCGTGATCAATGTCTACGGCGAACTGCAGGGGTGGACAATGGATCGCGCCAAGCGGAAGGCGCAGGAAATCTACGACACCATCCTCCGGGTCTTCGCGATCGCCGATCGCGACGGGATTCCCTCCTTCGAGGCCGCCGACCGACTCGCCGAAGAGCGGATCCGCAGCGTGGCCGCACTCAAGGATATGTGGTTGCCGGGGGACAGATAAGGAGCCGATCGGCAAGGGGGATGGGGCGAGGCGTGAAAGGTGAAAGGTGAAAGGTGAAACGTGAAACGTGAAAGGGGGGGTGGGACCGGGAAGCGGGCCCGGAACAGCCTGGAGTTCCCTTTCACCTTTCACCTTTCACCTTGTTCCCCCCTTTCGCCCCACCACCCTCCATTACCTTTTACCCCATGACAGAACGCATCCCCATCGGCGCCGATCACGCCGGCTACGAGATGAAGGAACTGATCAAGTCCGAGCTCGCTCGCCGCGGTTTCACGGCGGACGACGTCGGCACCCATTCGACCGAATCGACCGATTACGCCGACTACGCCCATCTGGTGGCCAACGAGGTCAGCTCGGGCGCGGCGGCGCGGGGCATCCTGCTCTGCGGTACCGGGCTCGGAATGGGGTACGCCGCCAATCGTCATCCCGGCGTCCGCGCTGCGGTGGTCTGGTCGCCGGAGGTGGCCACCCTGGCCCGCGAACACAACGACGCCAACCTGCTGGTGTTGCCGGCCCGTTGCATCGATGAAGACACCGCCCGCGCGATCCTCGGCGCGTGGCTCGACACTCCCTTCGCGGGCGGTCGCCACGCGCGCCGCATCGCCAAAATCGAGACCCCTGCGTGAGCCAAACCCTCGATCACAATGCGCCTCTCGCCGATGCCGATCCCGTCATAGCCGGATTGGTTGTCCAGGAACTGCGGCGCCAGCAGGACGGGCTGGAACTGATTGCCAGCGAGAACTTCACCTCGCGAGCGGTGCTCGATGCCATGGGCACCTGCCTCAACAACAAGTACGCCGAGGGATATCCCGGCAAGCGCTATTACGGCGGCTGCGAGGTGGTCGACCAGGTCGAACAACTGGCGATCGACCGGGTCAAGGCGCTCTACGGTGCCGACCACGCCAATGTCCAGCCCCATTCGGGAGCGCAGGCCAACTTTGCGGCGTTCATGGCGCTGATCAAGCCGGGCGATACCCTGATGGGACTCGCGCTGCCGCACGGCGGACACCTGACGCATGGCGCATCCGTCAATCACTCCGGTCAGGTCTGGCGAGCGGTGCAGTACGGCGTTCGCTCCGATACGGGGCGGATCGACTACGACCAGGTTCGCGAGATGGCCCGGCGGGAACGGCCGCAGTTGATCATCACCGGCGGCTCGGCCTACGCCCGGATCATCGACTTCGCGGCCTTCCGCGAAATTGCCGACGAGGTCGGGGCGCTCTTCCTGGTGGACATGGCCCACTTCGCGGGGTTGGTTGCAGGCGGGGTGCATCCCAACCCGCTGCTCAACGCCCATGTTGTCACCAGCACCACTCACAAGACGCTGCGCGGGCCGCGCGGCGGGTTGATCCTCTGTCATGCGGAGCACGCCAAGGCGATCGACAAGTCGGTCTTCCCCGGAGCACAGGGTGGTCCGCTGGAACATGTCATCGCCGCCAAGGCGGTTGCCTTCGCCGAGGCACAGACCGCCGACTTCCGGAGCTATGCCGCGCGCACGGTCGAGAACGCCCAGGTCCTCGCCGAGGCGCTCATGCAGCGCGGGCTCGATATCGTCTCCGGCGGCACCGACACCCATCTGATGCTGGTTGACCTGCGTTCCCGGCAACTGACCGGAAAGGTCGCCGAGAAGCTGCTCGGCCAGGCGGCGATCACCGTCAACAAGAACACCATCCCCGACGATCCGGAATCGCCATTCGTCACCAGCGGGATCCGGATCGGCACGCCGGCGCTCACCACCCGCGGGATGGGGCGGGCCGAAATGGTGCGGATTGCCGAACTGATCGACACCGCGCTCCGCGCCACCGACGACCTGACGCTGGCGGCAGTGAAGGATCAGGTCAATGACCTGGTGGTTCACTTCCCGCTCTATCCGGCTCCGGTCGAGGCGAGCTGAGCCGCGATGCCCGAACTGCAATTCGCCGACGGAGTCCTCGCTCGCCTCAACGCCCACGGCGAGCGAAGCTATGATGAGCGTGCCTATCTCTTCGTGCTCGCGGCAATCGAACAGATCCAGACCACCCTGCCGATGCGTCGCCACGTGAGCGGCCAGGAGCTGGCCTGGAGCTGTCGCGACCTGGCGCTGGCGCGATTCGGCTTGCTGGCCCGCACCGTACTCGACTGCTGGGGGGTCCGATCGACCGCCGATTTCGGACACCTGGTCTACGCGATGGTTGAGGTGGGGCTGCTGAGTACCCAGCCCGGCGACACGGTCGAGGATTTCAATGAGGTGTTCGATTTCGAGACTGCGTTTGTGAAGGAGGCGTGAGTCGTTAGTCGTTAGTCGTGAGAGGGGTTCCCAGTTCTGTCACCCCCCTCTCTGGTCGCCGACCCGAGAGGGGGCGTGAGAGCCGAGGAACCCCTCTCACGACTCACGACCCGCCGCCAAGCGGCGCATTACCTTTCCCCCATGCCCCTCCTCCCCGTTGTCACTCCTGCGCAGGCCGCTGCCTGGGACACCCTTGCGGCGGCAGGTGGTCGGCCGCTCAGGATGTTGATGGAGAGCGCCGGTCGCGCGGTGGCGCGGAGTGTGGTCGAGCGCTTCGGTAGCGCTGCCGGGCAGGGGATCCTCGTTGCGGTTGGTCCCGGCAACAACGGCGGCGATGGCTGGGTGGCGGCGCGGGCGCTGCATCTGGGCGGCTGGGGAGTCTGGGTGGCCGAATGCGGCACCCCGGCAGAGGGAATCGCCGCCGAAGCTCGCACGATGGCACTGGCCGACGGAGTCCGCGCGGTCGATGCATCCGGTCCCTGGCCCGGTGTCGGGTTGGTGATCGATGCTCTCCTTGGCACCGGTGCTCGCGGGGCACCGCGCGAGCCGATGGCGCGGCTGATCGCGCGCCTGGCCGAGTCACACCTCCCGGTAATCGCAGTCGACGGCCCCACCGGATTGGATCTCGCCACTGGCGTCGATCACGGCGTATTGCCTGCGGCGCTCACCGTCACCTTCGGCGGAGTGCGCCGCGGCCACCTGCTGGCGCGCGACGACTGCGGCGAGTTGCTGGTCGCGGAAATCGGGTTGCCTGCTCCACCGCCAGAGTGGCCGCGCCTCGTTACCCCATCCTGGGCTGCCGGCCACCTTCCCCCGCTGGCGGTGGCCGCACACAAGGGGACTCGTGGCCGGGTGGTGATCGTGGGGGGGGGAGACGGGATGACTGGCGCGGCCCGGCTCGCCGCCCGTGCGGCGTTCGCGGCCGGTGCCGGGCTGGTGCATCTGGTGGCGCCTGCCGAATCGATGGCTACGCTCCGGACGGCCGAGCCGGACATGCAGACGCTGGCGCACCCGTTCACGGCTCCGCTGAGTCCCCAACTGCTCGACCTGCTCGATCGCGCCGACGCGGTGGTGATCGGGCCGGGATTGGGCCGAGCCCCGGAGCGAGCAGCCTTCGTGCTGGCGGTGATGGCGGCGTCGGGTGCGCTGGTGATCGATGCCGACGCGCTGGTTGCCCTCGATGGTGCGGTGAGCGAACTCAAGGCATTGGCGAGCGAGCGCCCGACCGTTCTAACCCCGCATGTCGGCGAGTTCCGCACCCTCTTCCCGTCACTCGCCACCGGACTCGAAGTCGATCCGTGGAGCGCTGCCGCCCAGGCCAGTGCCGCTGCCGGCGCGACGGTGCTGCTCAAGGGTGTTCCCACGGTGGTCGCCTCGCCCGATGGCGCCATGCTCACCGTCGCCGCCGGCAACCCCGGACTCGCCACCGGTGGCAGCGGCGACGTGCTGAGCGGGCTGATCGGCGCTCTGCTGGCCCGGAAGCTTCCGGCCGATGTCGCCGCCGCGGTCGGGGCCCAGGCGCTGGGCGAGGCCGCCGATCATGCCGCGCGGCGGATCGGGGCGCGGATGCTCAGGCCGATGGATGTCGTCGCCGCCGCTGGCGATGTCTGGCGGGCATGGGCGTCACCCGCAGTCGCTGGTGCAGTGTCCACCGGAATCCTCCACGAGCTTCCCGCACCCCGGACCGTCTGATGCGCCCTGGTCGATTGCTTCCGTTGCTGGCTCTGCTTCTCGCGGCCGGCTGCGCGTCAGGGGGGGGGATAATCGCCCCCGGCATTCCGCTCGAGCCGCTCCGCCCGGAAGATCGCGTCGTGCTTGGCGATTTCACCACCGTGCGCGCAGTCGCCGCCTCCTTCGATCGCGTCTATGTCGCCTATGAATCGACACTCGGCATCTGGCTCCCGCTGGAGCAGCGCTGGGAGGTGCCGCGTCGGCCCAACAACCCGGGTTTGCTGCGGGACGTGATCGCCGCGCTGATCGACCCGCTCGACCAGTCGGTCTGGCTGGCCACCCCGAGCGGCTGGGTCCGTTACTCGCTGGACACCGACATCTGGGAGCGCGGCACCCTGCCCGGCACGGTCAACGCCATGGCCATCGACCCCAACAATCCGGTCGACGGGATCTGGTTCCGCACTTCGGCCGGATGGTTCCGACAGGACCGTGGCGGACCGCCGGTCGCAGCCGTGGCGCCGCGCACCCTCCGGCTCGCTACCACTCTGGAGGACGCCTATCGCGACATGCCGTCGCTCCGGAGCTTCGGTCCGACGATGGCGATCGGCCCGTCGCTCCGCACCGGTCGACTCACTGCCGCCGCTGCTGCCGCCAACGGTCAGGGATGGTTCATCGGCACCTCCACCAGAGGGCTGCTCTTCGTCGACCGGATGACGGTGCTCGCCGACCCGATGCCGCTGGGAATAGGTGGCGAGTCGGTTGGCGCGCTGGCGCTGGTGGGCGACGGGATCTGGGTCACCACCGACGCCGGCTTCGACGGATTGCCGGCGGCGTTGACGTACCTGCACGAAAACCTCGGCACCGCAATCCGGCTGGAAGGCAATCCGGCAATGGGGCTGCCGTTCTCGGCGAGTCGCCGAGTGCTGCCGGGCGACCGGGTGGTGTGGGTCGGCAGTGATCGCGGCTTGGTGCGGGTGCCGATCGACGGCGACAGCCCGGAACTCTACGGCGAGGGGAGCGGACTGCCGATTCCGCTGGTCACCGCCCTGATTCAATGGCGCGAACAGGTCGTCGTCGGGACTATGCGCGGCCTGGCGATCTACGACAGCACCGGCCTCAACCGGACTGCACCGGGCGTGATCGACGCGATCCGCACACTGGCCACCCGCGGCGACACCCTCTGGGTGGGCGGCGACTTCGGCCTGGGCGCGATGCTGATCGGCGACACCACCGTGCGCGTGAGCACCGGCTGGCGTCGCCTGACGTCACAGCGATTCCCGGTCTACGGCATCGGGTACGTGATGGATACCATGGTGGTGCTCTCCCAGGATCGCGTGATCTGGCGTGACCCGTCGACCGGCGCCTGGACCCCCGGTCCGCTGCTCGGCGCCGCCCTCGGCCCGCTCCACACGATGTTCGCGACCGATGCCGGTGTGTGGGTGGGTGGGGACCGCGGTGCCGCGCTGGTGTTGCTCAACGCCGGACCGATCCGCACCCTGACGGTGGGAGCAGACTTGCCGGGAGCGGTCCGCGCCATCGCCGCCAACGACCGCTACCTCTGGATCGGCACCATCGATGGTCTGGTGCGGCTCAAACTCCGATGACCAACCTGATCGCCATGGGATCGGGCGGTGAGTTCGACCGGATCCGCGCCATCGTCGCTGCACTGGGTGATGCCGCCGGATCGATCGGCGACGACACCGCCGCCATCCCCGGTGGCGAAGGCGAACTGCGGGTTTCCACCGATGTCAGCGTGGAGGAAGTCCACTTTCGGCGCGACTGGCTGACGCTCGACGAAATCGGCTGGCGCGCCACGGCGAGTGCGCTCTCCGATCTGGCCGCCACGGCGGCAGAGCCGGCCGGAATCACGATCGCGCTCACCATCCCCGACGGCACTGCCGACGACGACGTGGTGCAATTGATGCTCGGCGTCGGTGCAGCGGCCGCAGTGGCCGGCTGCCGGTTGCTGGGCGGCGACATGTCAGGGGGGGGGACGTGGTCACTGGCGGTCACCGTGTTCGGTCACGCGGTCCGGCCGCTGTCGCGCCGGGGTGCCCGTCCGGGTGACGGCATCTGGGTGAGCGGAGTATTGGGGGGGGCACGCGCCGCGTTGCTGGCCTGGCAGGACGGTCGTGAACCCGCGCCTGCCGCCCGGCTCGCCTTCGCCAGGCCGCAGCCTCGTCTGGCTGCGGGGCGATGGCTCGCCAGCCGGGGTGCCAGCGCGATGCTCGACCTCAGCGACGGGCTCGGTGGCGACGCCGAACATCTCGCTACCGCCTCGGGGGTCGGTCTCGAGATCGAGCTCGATCGCCTCCCGATCCACCCCTCGGTCCACGCCGAGGCGCGGCGAATCGATCAGCCGGCCGCGGAGTTTGCGGCAATTGGCGGGGAAGACTATGAGCTGCTCGTCGCCTTGCCGGAGGGAGTCGACGGAGCGGCCTGTGAGCCCGGAGCCGGGGTGCCGCTCACCCGGATCGGCACGGTGGTGGCGGGGAGCGGGGTTCGCTGTCTGTTGGCCGGGCGAGCGATCGCGGTTGCCGGATTCCGGCACCACGGTTGACCGCGCGGGCGTCCGGGGGCAAGCTTCGGCCGCATCATCCTGATCATCATTCAACCACGAGAGTTGTCGCGCATGAGCACCATCATCGAAGTCACCGCCCGTGAGATCCTCGATTCCCGCGGCAATCCGACCGTCGAGGCCGAGGTAGTCACTGCCACCGGAGCGCACGGCCGGGCCGCCGTGCCGAGTGGTGCCTCCACCGGTGCCCATGAGGCGGTCGAGCTGCGTGATGGTGATGCCGCGCGTTACGGCGGCAAGGGCGTCCTTCAGGCGGTCCGCAACGTCAACGAGCTGATCTCTCCGCTGATCGAGGGGATGAGCGTCTTTGACCAGATCGCCATCGACGCCGAGATGACCGACGCCGACGGTACCGAGAACAAATCCCATCTGGGGGCCAACGCCATTCTCGCCGTCTCGCTCGCCACCGCGCGAGCCGCCGCGATGGAGGCCGACCTGCCGCTCTACCGCTATCTCGGCGGACCGATGGCGCGGGTGATGCCGGTGCCGATGATGAACATCCTCAACGGCGGCGCCCATGCCAGCAACAACGTCGACGCCCAGGAGTTCATGATCGTGCCGGTGGGCGCCGAATATTTTGGCGACGGTTTCCGGATGGGGGTCGAGGTCTTCCACGCCCTCAAGAAGGTGCTCGGAGCCAAGCGGCTCAGCACTGCGGTGGGTGACGAGGGCGGCTTTGCCCCCGACCTGCCCAGCAACGAGGCCGCGCTCGATGCGGTGATGGAGGCGATCGAGGCGGCCGGCTACACGCCGGGCAAGGACATCGCCATCGCGCTCGACGTGGCGGCGAGCGAGCTCTGGCAGGACGGCAAGTATGTCTTCAAGAAGGGCGACGGCTCCCGGCGCACCGCCACCGAGATGGTGGAGCTCTATCGGGGTTGGTGCGACAAGTATCCGATCGTCAGCATCGAGGACGGCCTCGACGAGAACGACTGGGACGGCTGGAAGCTGCTGACCGACGCGCTGGGTGATCGCTGCCAGTTGGTGGGCGACGATCTCTTCGTCACCAACGTCGCCCGGCTCGACGACGGGATCGCGCGCGGCTGTGCCAACGCGGTGCTGGTCAAGGTCAACCAGATCGGCACTCTCACCGAGACGCTGCAGTGCATCGAGATGGCCAAGGCGAGTGCCTATGGGGTGATCATCTCGCACCGTTCGGGGGAGACGGAGGACACCTTCATCGCCGACCTGGCGGTGGCGACCGGGGCGGGGCAGATCAAGACCGGCAGCGCCTCGCGCTCGGACCGGGTGGCCAAGTACAACCAGTTGCTGCGGATCGCCGAGGAGTTGGGGCCGACGGCGCACTACCCTGGCGGCGATCTCTACCCGCAATGACGCGGGGCCGGTGGTTGGCGCTGGTGGTGCTGGTGCTGGCGGCGCTGTTCGCCTGGCAGGGGGGGATCTATTCCACGGCCGACTACCGGGCGTTGCAGGCGGAGGAGCGCGAGTTGCGGGCGCGGCTCGACACCATGCGCCGGGAAGTCGACTCGATGCGGGCCTTCCGGGACTCGCTGGCGGGCGATCCGGCGGTGGTCGAGCGGGTGGCCCGGGAGCGGCTGGGGATGATCCGGGACGGGGAGATCGTGGTCACCATCCTGCCGGAGGAGCCCGATTCGGCGGCAGGCGGACGGTGAGTCAGTTCCCTTTCGGGGGGTGGGGATTTAGTTTGGGCGTCCGGTCGGCAGTCGACCGAATGGCTGGGTAGCTCAGCTGGTTAGAGCACGGCACTCATAATGCCGGGGTCGCGGGTTCGAGTCCCGCCCCAGCTACTGGACTCCGTGAGACCTCGCGGCGGGCCTTCGGATATCGTGCCGCCGTGGCCGAAGGCCCCGGCGGCGCTTTGTTATTGGTCGCGGGTGGAGCTGCGGCCCCTGTCGGGGCCTCGCTCGCCTTTCCTTCGCTGTCGCTCAGGACAAGCGGCTCGAGTCCCGCCCCAGCTATTGGACTCCGTGAGACCTCGCGGACCCTCGTCCCGACCGTAGGGAGGGACCTCGGTACTCCCCACCTGTTCGAACTCCCGGACCTCCCGACAGCAGTAGCGGCCTCGCTCGCCTTTCCTTCGCTTTCGCTCAGGACAGGCGGCTCGAGTCCCGCCCCAGCTATGGCCGGGGGATATCGATGGCCGGGTTCCGCGAGAAGAAGCCGACCGGGCGGATCTCGAAGCTGTGTCTCGCCGTCGGCATCAGCGGCCAATCTTCCGGGCGCGGCACATGGTGAAAACCCATCGTCACCCAGGCGACGATGTCCCGATTGGCGATCGCCCGATTCCCCGCGGTGTAGGCAGGGAGCCCCTCGCCGGCCGGATGCACCGTCGGATAGTCGCCCGAGGCGTACAACTCGCGCCGGTCATGCGGCGTGATCCAGAGCATGTGCTCGGTGAATCCGGCGCGCTTCAGCATGTAATCGTCAGGGGCGAGCAGCGGCATCGCACTGTGGCTGTCGATCTGGTAGCCGGCGAAGCCGCTGTAGGGACCCTTCACCGACGGATTCACGATCCGCCACATCTCCGGTGCCGCCATTGTCGACATCCGCATTCCGTCGCGCTCGTTGCGCGCCTCCGTCGTCTCGACCGTCCAGAGAGAGCGGCGCGGGTTGACGGCCGGCAATCGTTGGGTGCGCAGCTGGTCCACGTGCAACGAGTTCGCCGTGCCGTCAACGTCGAGGTCCAGGCGGAACGAGAAGAAGTGGCTGTGGTTGATCCCCACGCGTCCCGGTGCAATCAGGCGGCCATACTCTTCGTCGGCCGGGGTACCTGACGCTGTCTTGGTCGCGTCCATCCCGGTTGCCGCGGCGTCCACCTTGAAGGTGCCGTCCTGCTGAAACACCCAGTCGAAGAGGTAGTCGTAGTTGCCGGCAGTCATGTACATGCGGAGCACGAGGTCGGTCTTGGGACGGGTGGCGATGGTGTTGCCGCCCTCGTAGCCGTGTCGCCAGGCGACGTCGCCGGCGTTGCGCTCGAAGAGGCACGCCGCCCGATTGCGCTGACGCGGAGTCCCAGCCGACGTCACCACCCAGGCGTCGAAGTAGGTGGCATAGTCCGGACACTCCACGCCGCGCTCCAGTGAACTCGCCACCCCTCCGAACCATGCTGGATAGGTGCCGAGATCGAAGAAGCCCTGGTAATTCCAGGGCGCGTTGGCGTCCATGTAGGGGACGAAGAGTTCGGAGAGCGAGCCCTGGTACATGATCGAGCGATCGCGACCGCCATCGGCGTAGCGGACCCGGGATACCACCACGCCGCGGCGCGCGTCCACGCGGAACTGGAATTTCCAATTCTGCCAGCTCACCTGCTGGCCATCGAGCGTGTAGCTCGGCCCGTCCGGTTGCACCATCATCACCCGGTTGGGCGGCACGCGAGTGGGGCCGATCGCTTCGGGCTCGAACTCGCCGACCGGCCCGCTGTTGGGGCGGACGCCGGTATCGATCACGCGCAGTACCTGTTGATTGGTGAGGTCCACCACAGCCAGAAGCCCCTCGAAAATCTCGCCATAGCCGAGCACGTTGCCCTGCTCGGTGCCGCAGACTATCGGGAGCACGCGACGACCACGCTCCTCGGGGAGATCGAAATAGCCATGGTTGGCGTGGTAACAGAAGACCAGCGTCCAGTCGGTGATTCCGCGCCGGGCGATCCCCTCGCGCATCCGCGGATCGGCGAGGACCAGTTCTTCGGCGACTGCATCTTCGTCATCACTGGTCATGTAGCGCTGGCCGGGTGCGTCGCTCCACGAGAGCACCTGCTTGGCGTTGATGTCCACGATCGCCTCGAAACCCTGCCCGGATTGCACCAGTTGCACCAGCGCCTCGCGGCGGAACGGTTCCCCGGCACGCCAGGCGAGCACTTCCGCCTTGTCGGGCTCGTGCAGTCCGACATAGAGGTATTTGGTGGTGCTGTCGGTCCGGCCGGAGGCCACCAGGGCGTCGCGAACGCTCCAGTGCTCGCGGGCGGAGAGTCCGTCCAGGGGATGCGTGGGAGCCTGCGCGCCTGAATCGGGCGCGAACAGCAGCAGGGCGGCCAGGGCGGCAATGAGGTGTCGCATGAGGACGATCCTATTTTGTGGGGAACCGCCACCTTTCCGGTGGCCAGCCGAGCAAGCTAACCTGCTGCCCGCACGCCGCCAATGCGATGCCGGGCTTTCACAATGTCGGCAGCGCGGATACACTCTGTCCAGCGTGCCGGGCCGAGAGCGGCCTGGCGCCGCTTTCTCACAACAATCATGACGGAGCGACTCGATGAGCTCGATCAGGGAATCGGCTGCACAGTTTTTCGATGCGTGCGAGACGGGGAAGGGCTGGGAAGTTTGCCAGCAGTATTGCCACCCGGAGGCGACCTTCTCGGCCCAGGCGGATGCACTGGCGGGTATCGACACTCTGGCGGCGTACACCGACTGGATGAAGGGGGTGCTCACTCCCGTTCCCGATGCCCGGTACGAGATGCGCGCATTTGCCGTTGACGAGGACCGCAACAGCGTGGTGGGATTCGCAATCTTCCGGGGCACTCATACCGGTGAGGGTGGCCCGGTGCCGCCGACGGGGAAGCAGGCGGAGGCGGACTACGTCTACATCATGCAATTCGATGGCGACCGCATCGGTCACATGACAAAGGTCTGGAACGACGTCGTGAGTCTCAGGCAATTCGGCTGGATGTAGGGAAGGCGTTCGGAAACTTCCGGGCGGGTCCTACTGCCTCGGCCCGCCCGCGGTAGATTCATCGGGGGCTGCGCAGGGGTCGGTGGGCGAGCATTCATGGCTACCGCAGCGGGTCCGACTTGACGGGCACGACTGTGGTATTACCTTTCTGTGCAGGAGGTATTGCCATGGCAGGCCCCATGCGTACGGTGTCATTCAAGATCCCCGGACCACTGGACGACGCATTGAATGATCTGGCTCGGCGCCGCAAGTCCAGTCGTTCGGCGCTCGTCCGCGAGGCGTTGGAGGACCTGGCGTCCGGTGGGCGACGCTCGGTGACGGCGGCGGTCGATGCGCTCGTCGGGCCGCTCGATGGCCCAGCCGATCTCTCGACGAATCCCAAGCATCTGGCCGGCTACGGGAAGTGACCCGGATCGTTGTCGATACTGGCCCGCTGGTCGCTCTCCTCAACCGGCGCGATCGGCACCATGCGTGGATTCGTGAAGTGCTGGACACGGTTGAACCGCCGATCTTCACCTGCGAGGCCGTGGTCTCGGAGGCGTGTTTTCTGTTGAGCCGGTTGACGGGTGGCCAGGACGCGTTGTTGGAATTGCTCGCGAGCGACGTTGTGGCGATCGACTTCAATCTCGATGCGGAGAGCGACCCGGTCCGGAAGCTGATGCGCAGGTTCGCTGCCGTGCCGATGTCGCTCGCCGATGCCTGCCTGGTACGGATGTCGGAACTCGACGCGAAGACCACGATTGCGACCCTGGATGGTGACTTCCGAGTGTATCGCCGGAATCGACGTCAAATCATTCCAACCATCATGCCGAGCCGTGACTGCTGACAAGGCGTTGCGGTTGCCGGGCGGGGGGCCTGCCACACTTCGAAACACAGAGTCGCGACCTGTTTTCTGAAGACCGGCCACGACAGCCGGAAGGTGCAGGAGTTGCGCGGGCATTCGGAGGTGCGGCCGACGTTGATCTGCACGCTGGTGCTGGACCGGGGAGTGACGGTGGGCCGGAGTCCGGCCGACGGGGTGGCGGCGCTTTTTGGGGTTGTGGCTCTGCGGTATTATCGGGCTAGCTCGTGGGGAGATCGTTTCTCGTGCAGTATGATTGGAAGCATGACGTTAGGCGCCAACAGGAGAGCCCTCATGCGCGATGAGTATCGGTTCGAGATTTCCTTCAATGCGACAGATGGCTTCCTCGCCCGGCAATGTCGCTCACCTGAGTGCATGCGGGTATTCAAGGTTCACGAAGACTCGATTCGCCCTTCGTTGCACTGCCCGTACTGCGGTATTGACTTTCCGGATGATGAATTGTGGACCAGTGATCAGGCAGCTTTTCTTGATCGCTTTGTCGATCACAAGAGTGGTCCAGAGATTGATGTGCTCTTCAGCGAAATGTGCGAAGATGCAGTCAAGGGAGAACGCGGTTGGACCTTCCAGCGAGGCTCGCAACATCCCCGACCCCCAGAACCATTGCCGCCGCCAGATCACAGCGTTGATTCCGAGTTGACGTGTCCGGAATGCGAGACGCGGTTTGCGGTAGATGGCATTTTCGGTTACTGCCCAGGATGCAAATCGGAGAATCTACTTCTTTATGATGCTAATTTGGCCCTCATCCGCCGTCGGCTCACTTCGGCAGCCGACTCGGAGCGGGAGCTCCGGCATGCCTATACCGATCTGGTCTCCACATTTGAAGTGTTCTGCAAGAGAGAGGCTACCCGCAACTCGCTGCCTCTGGTAAACTTCCAAAATCTTGTGACTGCCCGAGCGGCCTTTCGCGAGGCCGGATTGGATATTTACCTGTCACTCAGCGCCGAAGAGGATCTGGCACTCAGGCGAGTCTTCCAGAAGCGCCATGTTTTCGGCCATGGCGAAGGCATCGTCGATTCCGCCTTCATTGCGGCAATCCCCGAAGACGCTGAATTGATCGGCCAACGTGCATCTTTGACGCCTGAAGAGCTCGAGTTGGGGGCGACGGCGGTCCCTAAAGCAATTGAAGTGTTGGTTCTGGGACGATCTGCCTCTGCTGGCGGCTAACCCGCGGATCTGGATTCCTTCCCAGCTTTTGCGTCATGGGTGGTGATCCATTTTGTTCATCCTCTGATCATCCACGTTGGCGACGGGGCAATCATCTTGCCCTCTCGGTCTCGGTGGTCCAGCGAGCGGACGGGGAGGCGGTCCGCCGGTGGGCGTTGCCGAACATGCCACCTGCCACACTTCGAAACACAGAATCGCGCTCCAGCTTCTGGGGGTGGCTTTGAGATCCGGCCGGTGTACGGAGTGGCGCCATTCGGAGGTCCGGACGACGGTGATCCACCCTCATCTGCTGAACAATGGAGGGCGGTGGTGGCGCCCTTGCGGTGTTACCGAATTAGCTTGAGGGGCGGCCGTTTCTGCTGCGGTATGATTGTCAACATGAAGTTGAACAGCAAATCACGACCAGCTATCCATCGCGCTGGAGCCGGAGTCGAGCCCTTCGTGACTGATCCATAGCGCGCCTGAGTCTGCAATCATGGGCCGGACGCCGCGGGCAGCCACCGGACAGGCTCGCGAACTGCGGCGGCTGCCCAGCGGGTTGCTCATCTGGCAACGGTGTATTTTTCGGGGCGTCCCGAGTGTCACAGCCCGGGATGGCACGTCCGCTGTCAGCTACTCCTGCGAGAACCGTTTCCTATGAACCTGGTCAAGTCGAAAAAGCGCGTCGCCGACCACGGGGAGGTCTTCACCCCCGCGTGGCTGGTCGAGGCCATGCTCGATCTGGTGAAGGGGGAGACGGAACGGATCGACGCGCGGTTCCTCGAGCCGGCCTGCGGCAGTGGCAACTTCCTCGTGCAAGTTCTCCAGCGGAAACTGGCCGCTGTGGAGCTCAAGTATGCCCAGTCGGACTTCGAGCGGCGGCACTACGCACTGCTGGGTCTCATGTGCATCTACGGGATCGAGCTGTTGCCCGACAACATCGCGGAGTGCCGGGCTAACCTGATGGACATCTTCGCCGCCTACCTGGATGCGGAGGTTGGCTCCGACATCGGCCGCGCCGCCGGATTCGTACTGTCGCAGAATCTGGTTCACGGCGACGCGCTGACGATGCGCACCCACGATGGCCAGCCGATCACCTTCGCGGAGTGGGGCTACCTCGGTCGGGGGAAGTTCCAGCGGCGGGACTTCCGCTTCGACGCCCTCACCCAGTCGTCCGCCTTCAGCGCCGAAGACTCGCTCTTCGCTCACCTCGGCAAGCACGAGATCTTCACTGCGGTCAAGACTTGGCCACCGATGACGGTCCCGGAGCTTGCCGCGGGCTTTGACCAGACCCACGTGGCAACCACCCCCGGGAGCCTTGGGTGACGGCGATCGCCGCCTCGATTCCGGTGCTCCGCTGGGCGGCCCAGCGCACGCGTCTGAACGACGCCGAGCTCACTGCCCGCTTCCCGAAGTGGCCCCTCTGGGTCACCGGCAAGGCGCAGCCCACGCTCACGCAGCTCGAGGCGATCGCGAAACTGACCCACACAGCCTTCGGCTACTTCTTCCTGCCGGAGCCGCCAGCGCTGGCCCTGCCAGTACCGGATTTCCGCACCGTGCGGGACGAGGCGCTCGCCGAGCCGAGCAGCCACCTCCTGGATACCCTCTACCTGTGCCAGCAGCGCCAGGACTGGTACCGTGACCATGCCCGGACGCACGGGGTGCCTGCGTTGGACTTTGTCGGTAGTGCAAGCGCCCAGGAGATACCCGAAGCCGTGGCGTCCCGCATGCGCGAGCGGCTGGGGCTGTCCACGGCAGAGCGTCGCCGCCTGTCCACCTGGACTGACGCCCTGCGCCAGCTTGTTGCCAAGGCGGACGAAGTCGGCGTGATGGTAATGGCCAGCTCCGTGGTCGGCGTCAACACTCGCCGCAAGCTCGACGTGGACGAGTTCCGTGGCTTCGCGCTGGCGGACGACCTTGCACCACTGGTGTTTCTCAATGGCGCGGACAGCAAGTCCGCCCAGATGTTCACGCTGGGGCATGAACTGGCCCACATCTGGCTCGGGGCAAGCGGAGTCTCGGACACCCAGGCCGGCCAAGTCCCCGATCTGGAAGTCGAGCGCTGGTGCAACCGGGTCGCGGCGGAATTGCTGATGCCAATGGAGGAGGTGCGCGCTTCGCACCAGCCCAATGCCCCGATCCCGGACGAAATCCTGCGCTTGGCGCGGGAGTTCAAGGTCAGCACGCTGGTCGCCCTCAGGCGGCTCTTTGACGCAGGCTTGCTCGACCGGACCGCGCTCTGGCAGCACTACCGCGAGGAACAGGAGCGGCTGCGCGACCTGAAAATTCGCACCAGCGGTGGCGGCGACTTCTATCGCAGCCTCGGCGCCCGGGCTAGCAGGCGGTTCGCCAGCGCCATCATTGCCAGCACGCTGGAGGGCCTCACCTCCTTCCCGGACGCCTTCCGGATGCTCGGCATGCGCAAGAATGCCACCTTTTTCGAGGCAGCGCGCGAACTTGGGGTGACGGCATGAGCTATCTGCTGGATGCCGTCGCGTTGGTGTCCGTCCGGCGTACAAGGTGCGGTTCATGACGCCCTATCAGATGCTCAGGATCGAACGTGCGCGCTTCGTGCTGGGGCCGCACGCATGACGGCCAAGGCAACCTTCGCACTCCGCGGCCGCAACCCTGACGTCCTGACATGCATCGCGAATCTCTCGAACGACGAGGTTTTCACTCCGCCGGAATTCGCCGACCTGATGCTGGACACGTTGGCCGAGGCATGGGCTGCGGACCATGAAGGGGCGAACATCTGGGCGGACTCATCGGTGCGGTTTCTCGACCCGTGTACCAAGTCAGGAGTGTTCCTGCGCCAGATCACCGCGCGACTGACCGAAGGGCTCAAGGAGGAGATTCCGGATCTGCAGGCGCGGGTGGACCATATCCTGACCAAGCAGGTCTTCGGGATAGCGATCACCCAATTGACCGCCCTGCTGGCCCGGCGCAGCGTGTACTGCTCTAAGCACGCTCAAGGGGAGCACTCGATCGTGAAGTCGTTCGCGGGGGATGATGGGAACGTGTGGTTTGCACGGACCGAACACGGATGGAAGAATGGGCGCTGTGAATATTGCGGAGCGAGCGAGATGACCTATGAGCGGGGTCAGGCGCTTGAGACCCATGCCTACGCGTTCATTCATACTGACAGAATTCAAGCCCAGGTGGCAGAGTGGTTTGGAGACAACATGCAGTTTGACATCATCATTGGTAACCCACCGTACCAACTCGGCTCTGACGGTGGCACTCGCGACGTACCTATCTACCAGTATTTCGTCGAGCAGGCGAAGAAGCTTGAACCTCGTTTCCTGGTTATGGTCATTCCTTCAAGATGGATGGCGGGGGGGCTTGGCTTGTCAGAGTTTCGTCAGTCCATGCTGAACGATACCCGTATTAGCCACCTGGTCGACTATCCCAACGCGGCCGAAGTGTTCTCTTCGGTTGGCATCAATGGAGGTGCGTGCTATTTCCTTTGGGACGCTAACCACGGCGGACCGTGTAGCGTGACCACAGTGAGGGCAGGACATATAGTTGGACCGACCCTCCGCAACCTCAACGAGTTCGACGTGTTTGTAAGGGATCCGCGGGCTGTGGGGATCCTCCACAAAGTCCTTGAACGAAACGAAGCTCCCCTCTCGAAACTTCTTTCGGCAAGAACTGCCTTCGGCCTGGTGTCCAACTACGCGGGCTATCGCATTAGCCCGAACAAAGGAGATGTCAAGTTCTACGCAACTAGCCCTAATGGTCGGTTCATCGCTTGGGTGTCGGTGAATGACGTCACAGCGAATCATGACTCCATCGACAGTTTCAAAGCGCTTATCCCAAAGGCAGGTTCAGGACGGGAGCGCGAGCGTAGCGGCGTCGATCTTGTTCTAGGTCCACCATGGATCGCTGATAGGCCTTCTGTTTGCACGCAGTCATTCCTTTTCGTTGCAACAAAGACGCGGGAGGCGGCCGAGAGTGTCGCGAGCTACTACCGCACACGCTTCCTCAGGTTCCTCGTGTCACTTCGAAAAATTACTCAGGACACGAAGGCCGACACGTATTTGTGGGTGCCGCAACAGACTTGGGATCGGACCTGGACAGACGCGCTCCTTTACGAGAAGTACGGCCTCACAGAGGCCGAGATCAATTTCATCGAGAGCATGATCCGACCGATGGGCGAAGCTAATGACTAGGGGCATAGAGGAGATCCTCACCCCCAAACCGGAGGCCCGCCCTCGCATCTACGCCTACTCGATTGCCGATGCTGCGCACGACGGCCTCCTCAAGGTGGGGCAGACCGCGCGTGACGTGAAGCGCCGCGTGGCCGAGCAGCTCCGCACCGCCAATATCCGGAATTACCGGATCGAACTCGACGAACCAGCAGCACGGCAGGATGGCGGCATCTTCAGCGATCACGAGGTGCGCGCGGCTCTCGCGGCGAAGGGGTTCGAGAACACGGCACTGGAGTGGGTGCGCTGCAGCGTGGCCGACGTTCAAACCGTGCTCACAGAGCTGCGTACCGGTCAGCGAGTCACGGGGGTCCGCCGAGACACGTTTGCGATTCGCCAGGAGCAGGTGACTGCCGTCAAGGCGACCCATGCCTACTTTCTGTCGCGCTGGGCGGAGGACATGCACGCGGTGCCGCGTTTCCTCTGGAACGCGAAGATGCGCTTCGGCAAGACCTTCACCGCCTACCAGCTGGCGAAGCGGCTCGGCGCCAAGCGGGTGCTGGTGCTGACGTTCAAGCCGGCGGTCGAGGATGCCTGGCGGAGCGATCTAGAAAGTCATGTCGACTTTGACGGCTGGCAGTATCTCTCCAAGTCATCGGGTGTCGATCCAACCACCATCGACACGGCCAATCCGGTCGTCTACTTCGGCTCCTTTCAGGATCTGCTGGGACGCGACACGGCCGGCAACATCAAGGCGAAGAACGAGTGGCTCCACGCAGTGAACTGGGATCTCGTCGTCTTCGACGAGTATCACTTCGGAGCATGGCGAGAGACCGCCAAGGAGCTGTTCGAGGGTGAGGACAAGGCCGTCGCCGTGAAGGAGACCCGGTTGGAGTACGGCGGCGAACTCGCGGAGATGAACGAGGATCTCACCGTGCTCTCGGAGGAGGAGACCGCCTTCCTCCCGATCACGACCCGGGCCTATCTCTACCTCTCAGGGACACCATTCAAGGCGCTGGCTACCGGGGAGTTCATCGAAGAGCAGATCTACAATTGGACCTATACCGACGAGCAACGTGCCAAGGCGGAGTTCGGCACCAAGCACCCCGGGAAGCGGAATCCCTACGGTGCCTTGCCGGAGATGCGGCTGCTCACCTACCAGATGCCGGACGAGCTCCTGGCGATCGCCAGTGGCGGGGAATTCGACGAGTTCGACCTCAACCAGTTCTTCGCCGCGACCGGGCCGACCCGGTCGGCGCGGTTCATCCACGAGAGCGAAGTCCAGCGCTGGCTCGACATCATCCGTGGCAGCAATACGCAGCAGTCCCATGAATTGCTCAAGACGGGGAGCAAGCCGCCGTTCCCCTACTCTGACGTGCGGCTGCTCCCCTACCTGCAGCACTCATTCTGGTTCTTGCCCAGCGTGGCCGCCTGCCATGCGATGGCGAACCTGCTGGCAGAACGACACAACGTCTTCTGGCGTGAGTACGAGGTCGTGGTCGCGGCAGGCCCGGGAGCCGGGATCGGGCTGAACGCCCTGCCCCCGGTCCGGAAGGCGATCGGGGCAGGCTTCGAGACCAAGACCATCACCCTGTCCTGCGGAAAGCTGACGACCGGGGTCACGGTGCCTCAATGGTGCAGCATCCTCATGTTGCGGAACCTCCAGTCGCCGGAGACCTACTTCCAGGCGGCCTTCCGGGTTCAGTCGCCCTGGTGCATCAAGAATCCGGACGGAGATGACCCGAACGAAGAGGAGATCCTCAAGCCGGCCTGCTTCGTCTTCGACTTTGCTCCCACACGGGCTCTGCGCCAGCTTTCTGAATACGGCATCGGCTTGTCGCCGAATGAGCCGAATCCGGAGAATGCCGTGAAGGAGTTGGTGTCGTTCCTCCCGGTATTGGCCTACGACGGCGCCAACATGACCCAGGTCGACGCCGGCGGGATTCTCGATATCGCGATGTCCGGCACCTCCGCCACCCTGCTCGCGCGGAAGTGGGAGTCTGCGCTTCTGGTCAATGTCGACAACGACACCTTGCGCCGGATCATGGCCAATCCGGAGGCGATGGCCGCGGTGGAACGGATCGAGGGATGGCGGGCGCTCGGTGACAATGTGATCGAGACCATCATCAACAAGAGCGACAAGGTCAAGCAGCTCAAGAACAAGGCGAAAGACGGTGACTTGTCGAAGGCGGAGCAGAAGCAGCTCACCGACGAGGAGCGGGAGTACAAGTCGAAGCGGAAGCAGATTCAGGAGAAGCTGATCAAGTTTGCCACGCGGATTCCCGCCTTCATGTACCTGACCGACTTCCGCGAGAACACGCTACAGGACGTCATCACCAAACTTGAGCCGGACCTGTTCCGGACCGTCACCGGCCTGACCGTGGCGGATTTCCACCTGCTGGTCCAGCTCAAGGTCTTCAACACCGAACAGATGAATCAGGCGGTGTTCGCATTCCGCCGCTACGAGGATGCCTCGCTCCGTTACACCGGAATCGAGAGCCACGAAGGGCTGCGGCATTACGGGCTGTATGACACCGTGGTGGCCAAGGAGTAGGGCGCACCGCATTCTCCGAGCACTCGATACCCAGGTGGTCATGATCTCGCGCATATCACAGTGGTTCGTTAGCGGCTACCCAATGATGTTGCTTGCCGGTCTCCTCGCCTGCGGAGGAGCGCCAGAGCCGCACCCGGTCGTGGGTGTGTGGGTGGTCCGTCACCAGGGCGCTCCCTTTCCGTACCACATGTATCTCTTCAATGCCGACGGCACGATGCACCAGGCCAATCCCGACGGTGGTAACCCGCGCACCAGTGACAGTGACGGGAAGGGGATCTGGATCGGCGCTGCCGATACCGTACGGGGCAAGTTCGTGGAAATCATGGCGGACAGGACCACGCATGCATTTCTGGGTCGAGGAGAGATTTCGTTCGACGTGGTCGTCCGGGGCGACAGCATGATCGGCACGGCGAGCGCGAGGTTCTTTGACGCCGCCGGAGCCCCAAGCGATGGACCGATCAATGTCGAGATGCTGGGCAGCCGGGTAACCTTGCCGTAAGGGCGGCAGGTGGGGCGACGGTGGGCGTCGCCGTATCGGTCCAATGACAACCATTCGTACATAGCTACGGCACGATCGTATACTCCACCAACACAGTCACACCGGCCTCATTCACGTGTCGCCCAATGACAGATGTGGACTCGGCCCACAGCACCACAAAATCCGTCGGGGCAGTCCAGCGACCGAATCCGCGACGACCGACGACGTGACGATGGAAGGCCACTTCCGTGTCCCCTTTGCCTGGCAGCTGGATCCATGTCGTGCCGTCGGTGGCCACCCACACCTCATCCACAGAGAGACTGAACCGCGGTGGCTCAGCGACTGTTGGCTCAGCAATGCGGGCGACACCGGCCCGACGCACAGCGGTTGCGACGCTCCGGGTGAGCCGGTCCCTTTCTGCTGCGGAGATCATGCGCCGCGTCACGGCGACACTATCAGTGTGCAAGAGACTCCCTTGGGCATCGCGCACCTCCAGCCGGTACCACCCGCGTGCGTCGTCCATCGCCGACTGTGTCACCCAGGCGAAGCGCCCCCCATCGGTGGAAAATGCATGCCGCGCCAGGGGACATCGCAGGACCACCACTCGCGGCGAGACCTGCGCGCACCTGCCCGTTGGCGCGGGCTGCGTGGGCAGCACGTGCTCTTTCCCGATGCCGCCCTGCACAGAAGCGCGCGCCAGTCGAATGATCGTCGTCCCATCCGTGCCGGCCGCAACCGGAATGGCGAGCCCGAGGAATTCGTTCGTGTCCAGCCACGCTCTGGGTGAGAGTGCCACTCTCCCTGCCGGTGAAACACTTTCGGTAGCGTGTCGGACGATGGCGGGCCACCGCACCGTGGCTCGGAGGACTCCTGACGGCCCGTAAAAGGTCGTACGTTGTTGCGCTGCATCAGCGACCCAGATGCCTTCACCAGCAGTGCCCCCTTCCCTGAGCGTGCGGAACTCGCCCGGCCCTGCACCCTTGCGTCCCCATCGCGTGATCCGCGTTCCCGCCCTGGACCACAACTCGAGCGCCATCTCGGAGGAATTGGGAATGATCAGCGAACCATCGGGAAGCGGCTGCACCCACCTTGCAGCATCGAACGCACCATCCTCGGAGGTCGCGATCACCCGGGCAGTGGCCTTCAGAGTGACCACCTGCGCGACCGCTGCGCACGGCGCCAGCAGGCACATCGTGAGGAAGCCGAGCGTGGAAGGGCAGATGAAGGTGCTCGCGGCAAGCCGCGTAAGGAGGTTCGTGTTGTACGGGGCACAAGCCATTCGGCGAGCCTTTGTCCTGGTTCAGCGGAATTGTGACTCTGTGACTTCGGAACAATGGAATGCAGCGGCTCCTTACGCAACCCTCTGATGGTGCTGGCGCCGCCTCGCCCGGTCGGCTTTGAGTTTCAGCTCCCTGGCGGTCCAGACCTCCTGCTCCCGGCCCTCGAGTTTGACGGTTGGCGTCACATGGCCGATCGCGCTGTGGAGGCGCTGGGTGTTTGCGATTACCGCATCCTTCTGCTGGAGCTGGGCTTGGAGCTTCTCGATGGTTCGCTGCTGGGTCGTCGACTGCCGGACTTCGCTCCGGCGCGTCAACCGGTCTTCCAGGGCGGCGCCCAGATTCTCCAGCGCCTGACGCTGCCAGAGGTAGAAGAGGCTCGGCTGGATGGTGTACTCATCGCACAGGTCGGATACGGGGACCTTGTCGGCAAGGTGCCGACGCAGGATGGTGGCCTTCTCGTCGGCTGTGAACTGACGGCGCTGCTCTCGACTCATGGACTCCTCCGGGCTCCATAGAATGGAGCTGTTGAAGTCACATTTCAACTGAGGCAGGACAATCTCTCCTCATCTGCTGGATAGGGGAGGGCAGGGTGCTGCTGACGAGGGGCCGGATCGGTGGGACCAGGTTCAAGTCGGGCTTTTGGCTCGTGAAACCAGGGAGGGCCGCATCGCGTAGAGGCACGGCGCAGGCAACATCCCCAACTCGGAGAACCATCAACATGAAGCAGATCAGGAGCCCACGGCTTGGGCTCACGGCCATCGGTTGTCTCTGGGCGTGCGTCGCAGGCGCCGTCAACCCCCCAGCGCTCGTCGCCCAGCAGCCTCCGGAACAACCGCTGCAACAGCACCTTGATCCTGCCCGCCTGCACAACGTGCGCGATTCGTTCGTGGTGATGCTGCAAGGGAAGGAGAGTGGCTGGCAGCGGCTCACCGCCACCATGCGGGGTAGGGAGCTGCACCTGGGAGATGCCATCACGCTGAGCGGCATGGTCCGCCAGGAAAGCGCGATTGTGCTCGATGGCAACCTGAGGCAGAGCTCACTCAGGCAAGAAGGCGAGATGCGGCAGGTGCCGATGAAGATCTCGCTCGACTTCACCGATGGCCGCGTGACGGGAAGTGCGCTGACCCCGTCCGGAGGTGCCGTGGCTGTGCCGATCGACGCCACCGTGAACCCGACAGTGCTCGACGACAACGCGATCACGCCGTTGCTGGTGGGGGTGCGCTGGCGGGACTCGCTGACGTTCGCGTTCCCGGTTCTCGCAAGCGGCAAGGGAACAACCGACATCTGGAGCGTGCGGGTGCTCGGTCAGGAGACCATCACGGTGCCTGCGGGAGAATTCGACACATGGAAAGTCGGGATGCAGTCCGGCCAGAGCCGGTCGATCGTGCACGTCACGCGCAACGCGCCTTACCGGATGGTCCGCATGCAGAATGGCCCAGCGTTCGAGGTGGTGTTGGTGAATCGAAAGTCGCCGTGATGAGTGGCAGGCGACTCGCGCTCGCGCTTTTGGCCGGGGCGCTCCATGCCATGACGGGCGCCGCCGCGGCGCAGCAGCAGCCGCCATCCGATCGCCTGGTGGCAGCGCAGGCCGCTGCAATGCTGCGCGAGACGGTGCCGACCGATGGCCCGGGCGTGGCCGTGGTGGTGGCCCGCGGTGATCGCGTGCTCTACCGCGGCGCTCGCGGGCAGGCCGACCTCGAGCTAGCGGTGCCGCTGACTGCGGACCACGTCTTCCGGGTGGGCTCCATTACCAAGATGTTCACGGCCGCTGCGGTTTTGTCGCTGGTGGTCGATGGGAGGATCGGCCTCGACGACAGTATCGCCCGGTTCCTGCCCAATTACCCCGGCGGCGAGGCGATCCTGATTCGACAGCTCCTCGATCACACCGCCGGGGTGAGCGATGCGTGGGATGGCAACCCGGTGGCAGTGTTGGAAACGAGGGAACAAATCGAGCGAATCGGTGCTGCGGTGCCGGACTTTCCGCCGGGCGCCGCTTGGAGCTACAGCAACTCCGGCTACATCCTCCTCGGCGCGGTGCTGGAGTCCGCTGCCGGTGCCCCTTGGCATGCCGTGATCGGTGATAGGCTCATCCGACCACTCGGCTTGGCCCACACCGGCTACTATGGCGACACGGAGCTGGTTGCCGGGCGCGTACCGGGATACAGCACGGACGAACACGGTGTCAGCGTCCGTTCCAGCTACATCAGCATGACGGGCCCTGCTGCGGCTGGGGCGCTCTCGTCTACCGTGGACGACCTCTTCCGATTCATGCGCGCGCTCAGTACCGGCCGGGTGTTGCCGCCCCCGCTCTACGACCGGATGGCGAGACCGAGTTCGACTGCTATGGGCGCTACCGTCCCCTACGGTTTGGGTCTGATGCCTGAGACCGTCCGCGGCGTGCCGGTGGTCGGCCACAACGGGGGCATCAACGGCTTCGCCTCTCAGTTGATCCATTTCCCGGACGACAGTGTCACCGTTGTGGTGCTCGCGAACTCAGATGCCGGCCCCGTCAGCCCGCGGTCACTCGCCCGCCGCCTCGGAGCGCTCGCGATCGGAAAGCCCTACCGCGTCCTGGCACCGGCTGCGGTGGACCTGGCCGCCTTGCTCCCGTTGGCGGGCAGTTACCGCATCGACGGCCGCTCCACCCGTACGCTCGCCTTGCAAGATGGGCAGCTCATGTCGTCGCGTGACAACGGCCCTGCTCGTCGGCTCGCTCTTACCGACGACGGGATACTCTTCTTTCCCGGTGATGCGACTGACTATTTTTACGTGGTCAAGGATGGCACCGGCCGAGTGGTTGCGCTGGACTATCACGGGGACGGAATGCCGACTCCACGCCGCGAGACGCGACTGCCGGGGCGGGCCACGCCCAAATGACGCTGCATCTCGCAACGGAGTAGGCATGCCGCGTATCGTCCTAACTGTCGTTTTCGCAGCACTTGCCGCTGCCTTGGGTTGCGGCAATGCGCCTCAACCCGATGCCGGGGTGACTCCAGATGAGGTGGCGGTGACGGAGAGCCGCGACGAGCCGTCGTGCGCGCACGACCCTTCGTGGACGGAGCCGCAGCTTCCATTCCGTGTTTACGGCAATACCTGGTACGTAGGTCCGCGCGGCTTGGGGGTGTTTCTGATCACGGCAGCTACGGGGCACGTGCTGATTGACGGAGGCGTCCCGGGTAGTGCGCCGATGATCGAGGCGAACATTCGCAGCCTCGGCTTCGAGCCTGCTGACATCAAGTGGATCCTCGTATCGCACGCGCATTGTGACCATGCGGGCGACGTGGCGGCGCTGGCGGGCGCCACGGGGGCCGCCGTCCTTGCGGGAACGCGAGACGCGGCACAGCTCGCCCGGGGTGGGCTCGACGACCCGCAGTACGGCGACATCATGCCCTATCCCGCGGTGCATGTGACTCGGATGGTGGCCGATGGCGAGCGAGTACAGTTGGGGGAGCTCACCCTGACGGCGGTGGCCACGGCAGGCCACACCAAGGGGAACACTACTTGGACCTGGTCTTCATGCGAGCAGGCGCGGTGTCTGCAGGTGGTGGACGTGGGAAGCTTGTCAGCCCCCGACTACACCCTGGTGGGCAACGCACGATATCCCGAGATCGTCGCGGACTACCGAGAGAGCTTTGCCCGGGTGGCAGCGTTGCCGTGCGACGTCGCGATCGCGCCGCACCCGGGGATGGTCGATTTCTGGGCGCGAGTGGCGCGGCGTGACGGAGGCGAGGCTGATGCGCTGATTGACCCTACGTTGTGCCGGGCCTATGCGGAGGGGGCAATGGCCGGCTTCGATGAGAAGCTGGCGGTACAGCAATCAGCGCGCTGATCCGCCCTGCGCAAGGTCGCCACGGTGCGGATGAAGTGGTTGAGGGTAAACACCCATCGAGCCGCGGTCACCGATTGGCTCCATCCACGTCATGCGAATGCCGGAAACAAGGCGATCGGATGATCAACGCCACCAGTACAGTGCCGCTTCAGTCGGCCGTGGAATCCAACCGACGCTGGTACTCGGTCTGGCTATAGACCTGACATCTGCCGGTTGAATCACCGGCTGGTCAAATGCACCACCAGGCGTGCGGTTGGGCACCTCGCGCCGAACGCTCAAGAGTGAAGTTGTTCCGTTCGGCCTCGGCGTCCGGCCCCACCCTTACAGGGTTTACCGCTTCCCGGCGGTGGCAGAAGTCGGGGTCTGAGTCGGGGTCAGTCACCTCTCGGCAGGGATCATCGACTAGCCGAATCTCCCTCACGATTCTGGGTGCCGAGCATCGCTCTGATCGCGCCGAGGCGCTCAGTGGCAGGGTTGAAACGGGTCAGGAGCACAATGGCCCATTTCACTTGGGCTGTGCTCCGATCTCCGGCGGCACCGTCCATTCCTGCTTGTTGCCATGATGCGCATCGAAAAGCCGGCGATGTGCCGCATACGACCATGCGTCATCCCTCGTGTAGTAGCCAGCGACCCACACCTGGAGGTTCGCGAGCATGGCATCCTGCTGTTCCATCGACGCGTACTTGTGCGGTTCCCACGGCCGACGGCGGTTGTTGGCCTGGCACGCTTCCAGCCCGGGATTGAGGAAGATCAGCTCCGTGCAGTGCTGCGCCGAACTCTCGACGAGCTCGCCATAGCACCCCTCGATCACCCACCGCGGATGCGCCGCAATGAACGCGCCGAGCGATGCTGCGACCGCTTGCTGATCTCGGGGCACGGCGATCTGCCCCGGTTCCCACACGATGGTGTCAAGATCGAGGTGCGCAAGTCCGTACGCCTCCGCCAACGCATGCGAATAGGTGCTCTTGCCGGAGCCGGAGTTGCCGTAGACGAGGAGCTTCATGTGACCTGACGGTTGGAGTGGATCGGCTGTCGCCGACAAGGCGCGATTGCCAACATCGGCATTCGCTCAAGGGTTGGTACCTGGGACTGCTCGGCGGGCGAGAGAGAAGCTGATCAACACTGCTCGCACCGGGGCCGCCCATGGTCAGTCGCTACCCACGACCGGCCCCCAGTCACGGTTGAGTATCCGCGCCAGTCGGTCAAAGTCGCGCGCGCCGATCCGCTCCCTGATCCGCTCCTCCACCTCCTCGAGACATCGCCTTGCCACCGCAACGACTTGGCGCCCCCGTGGTGTCATCCGGATGATCTTCTGGTTTCGACGCTGCAGGTCGGGCTCGAGGGCCAGCACGTCGAGCGCTTCCAGTTCGCGCGTCGTTCGGTACACCGCCTGCCGGGTGACACCCAATCGCCGCGCGACCAATGCTGCGTGGGTTACCCCACAATCGAGATTGGCGAGGAAGAGCAGATGTGCCACGGTGAACTCAGCGTGACCCCGTGCCGCCATCAGCTGCAGCACTCCCTGAAAGGTCCACTGCTCGGCATTCAGCAGGAGTTGCCCCAAGGCGATGTTGGTGGGCGGAATGGTTGTCGTCAACGGTGTTGACATGGTCGCGCTCCATGGGTAGCCTTGTTGTCAACAAACTTAACGATGCCCGGTGAGGATCAACATGGCTCTACTCAGGACAGTGATCCGTCTGAATGCTGCCTCATGCCTGCTCTTCGGGGTGCTGTTTACCGCGTGGTCAGCCCCGGTGTCGAGGTTCCTCGGGGGGACCTCAACGGTCGTGGTGGTGATCGCCGGTGTCGCGCTGCTCTTCAATGGCGGGCACCTCCTGACGGCCTCCTTGCGTCGCGCCATTCGTCCAGGTGAGGTCTGCTATTTCTCGACCGGCGACCTGCTGTGGGTCACCATGACGCTCGGGATCGTGGCGTCCGGGTCGGTGCTGACAACAACGGCCAGCGTGGTTCTGTCGTTGGTGGTCGCTGCCTTCGTGGGCACTCTGGGGATCGTCCAGCTCGGAGCCCTTCCGGAAGAACCTTCAGCCGACTCCTCCGACGACCATCTGCCGCAACATCTCAACCTCGCCGGCAAGATCACCGCGTCATGGCTGTCGATGAAGCGCTGGGTCAAGTGGTGGCTGTTCGGAGTGAATGCACTCTTCCTGCTTGCCGTGGTACTGTGGCCCACCTCGATAGCGCGCTTCACGCTGGCAGCGTACCTGGCGTCAGGTCCCTGGCTCCTCGCGATCATGATTCACCAGCGAGGCCTGACGCGGCTACTCGGCGTGGCCCACCTGGTTCCGTGGCTCCCGCTTGGTGCCTATCTGGTCCTCCGTCTCGGATCAGACATAGCCGGACCTCAGCTGTCGCGCACAGCCACTCCGGGGGAGTGGTGGTATGCGGCGGCGTTGTTCACGCTGACTGCCATCTGCTTGGCGATTGACGTCGTCGATGTCTGGCGCTGGTTTCGAGGCGAGCGCTATCGCCTGGGTTCGCTCAACGCGGCACGGGCCGGGGCATCGTCGCTGGCACGCTGAGACACGGGTCCACCTTGGCGCGGCATCTCCGTCGCGACCCGCGGCAAATCGGCGATCTCGCCCCGGTACCGATGCGGGTCACCCGCATTTACCGGCTAACCAGCAGCGCGGGCGATCCCTGCGGCAACAGTGGCAGCTGTGCTGCTGCCCCGTTCAGCGCGACGAGACGGCCGACACACTCGTGGGCGTTGCAAAATGAAACTGTCCTTCGAGCTGGCCGTACTGGCCTGGACACCCATCCTATTGGAGGCCCAGTGAGTGAATCGCACGCTCCCCAGCTGCCGCGCATCGGCACCCTTGCAACGCTCGGTGCCGAGCTGGCCCATCTCGCCTGGGAAGCGGCGCACGGTGGCGTGAAAGCCCACCACATTCTCAATCGCGACACCCTTCCGGAGATATCCAACTGGTGGGGGCTGATCCTCCTTCCGCTCCTGGCGTGGTTCCTCCTCGGTCGTATTGCAAGGCGCATTCCGACCACTGGCAGCAGGCGTCTTCCGGCACAGGTGATGGTCGGTTTGATTGGCGCCCTGCTCTACGGGCTCGGACTGACGGTTGCGTTCAGCACCGGAGCGAGCGAGATCGCATCACTGATGGCGAGCGGCATCCTGTTCCTCGCGCTGTTGCTCCCGGTCTATCGAGCCGAGTGTGTGCTCGGTCTGGTTCTCGGGATGACCTTCACGTTCGGTGTGGTTCTGCCGACGGCGTTTGCGTCCATCCTGGCTGGTATTTCGGCGGTAGTGCAACTGGTGATCGTGCCTGCGGTCCTCAGGCTGGTGCATAGGATCGCTCGCAAGTAGCCGAAATTATTTCCTGAGGCGAGCATGCAGCGTGTCAGGGAATTGCGGCATGACATCGTAAGTGCCGACCGCAAGCTCGTTGACGCTTTAGCAAGCGGAAGGCGGCCGTGACGGTCCTGACGACGACGCGGGGGATCTCGCCGAGGAGGAAGTGGCAGTCGGGCCACGGTGGCCGAGCCGTTGCCGGCACGCCGTAGATCCTTCCGCCACGCCCACTCCTGGCAGGCTCAGCCTGAGAGGTGCCACTCGTTGGCCGCACGGGGAGATCCCGGCTGGCAGGAGCTTGTCCAGCAGGTGAATGTATGTTATGCGTACAATCCGGAGTCGCGGTAGATTGCGGCACCTGAGAGGAGAAGTCCAATGTCGCTTTCCTTGACTGCCGTATTCAAAGAGGTCCCGGATGGCGGATACGTCGCGTTTGTCGAAGAGCTCCCTGGTGCCAACACGCAGGGCGAAACGTTGGACGAAGCGCGGGGCAACTTGCGCGAGGCGGTTAGTCTCGTGATGGAAGCCAACCGCCTGATGGTCGAAGAGGAACCGGCCGGTAACTGAATTCCGGGCCAACGCATCCGCGTTCCTTGACCAGGTCCAGAACACCAAGCGCCGGTGGTGCTTACTCAGCATGGACGCAGCGCAGCGGTCCTGCTGGACGTCGGAGTGTATGAAGACCTGTTAGATGAAGTGGCACTCCTGCGTGATGTCCGGACCGCGGAGGGCCGGATTGAGGCCGGCCAGGTCGCCCCGCACGGTGTCGTGGCTCGGCGGCTCAAGGCTCGCCTGCTGCGGTGAGGGCCTCACAGCAGAATTGCAACCGGCAAGGCAACGCATGACCCCATCAGTCCCAACCACCAAGCCCTCGGGGCCACTCGGCTCGAACCTCCGAACGGCATCCGGTTGTCACGATGGCGTAATCGCATCGAAAGAGTGCCGCCATGCGGATCCCATAGCTTGGATGGACCACACCAACCATGGAGGGCCGCAATGGAGTGCTTCACTTTCACCGGCCGAGCTCGCCGGGCGATTCAAGCCGCGGGCGACGAGGCGGCCGCACTCGGCCATGAATACATCGGTCCCGAGCACATCCTGCTGGCGTTGCTTCACGATCGCGAAAGCGCCGCTGTCGGCATTCTTGCCGGCTTGGGCTCTGACCTCGACACCATCCGTGGAATGGTCGAAGCAGTCGTCAAGAAAGGCACGTCATCAGCACCAGCCGGAGCGTCACGCCCGTTCACGTCGCGGGTCAAAAGCAGCCTGGAGCTCGCAATGGCCTGTGCACGCGAGTGCAGCAACTCCTCAGTGGGGACGCAGCATCTCCTGGTCGGACTGATGCGGGAGGGGAAGGGAATTGCGGCGCAGGTGCTGATGCACTCCGGGATGACGATTGACCAGGTGGTTGGCGCTCTTGGCCGCGCGGCAGATGATGACGACGTGACTCGCAAGGGTCATTGAGGATTCGAGGATCGGGTGCTTCCGGCTGCGACCCTCGCCGCTAGACCTCGCGGCGACCGGCAAGTGCCCATCTATATTTGGTCATGTCCTCAATCGAACAGCGCTTTGCGGAGCTCGGCACCGACCACGCACCCGGTCAGGAAGTGCGGAACTCGGGCGATCTCCCGGATTCTGCCCTGCGGGGCGCGCCGTTGCCCGGCACCCCGGTCGACTTCTCGCATGGTGACGTAAACGACGATGCCTTTGCCCCGGTGCCCGGTGGGCTGGACGAATTCCTCGATGGCGTGCGTCGCGGCTCCTCCCAGGCATATACGGAATACCGCGGTGGAGCAGAACTACGGGAGGATGTGGCGACCAAGCTCGCCAGCTTCACTGGTCGACCGGTGTCAGGTGCGAATGAGCTCATCATCACTCCGGGGACCCAGGGAGCGCTCTTTCTGGCGTTGGGTGCCACCGTCTCTCCCGGTGACAGGGTGGCGATCGTGCGGCCCGACTATTTCGCCAACCGCAAGCTGGTGACTTTTCTCGGCGCGGTCTCCGTTCCAGTCCGGATGGACTACTTGGCCCACACCGACAGGGCGGGACTGGATCTCGGCGAATTGGAGGACGCCTTCAAGTCGGGCGTACGGACCTTCCTCTTCTCCAATCCGAACAACCCGGCCGGCGTGATCTATTCGCCTGACGAGATCGCCTCAATAGCGGCCTTGGCGACCCGCCATGGCGCAACCGTCATTGTCGATCAACTCTATTCCCGACTGGTGTATCCCGGACATCCCTACACTCACTTGCGGGCCTCGTCGATCGATGACTCACAGCTCGTGACGATCATGGGACCATCCAAGACGGAATCCCTGAGCGGCTACCGGCTTGGTGTCGCCTTTGGGGCCGCCCACCTGATAGACCGGATGGAGAAATTGCAGGCAGTCGTCTCGCTCCGGGCACCTGGCTACTCGCAATCCGTCCTGCGAACCTGGTTTGCCGAGCCGAGCGGGTGGCTCAAGGACCGCATCGAGAAACATCGGGCACTGCGCGATGACCTGCTGGCGGTCATGAGGGAGGTTCCCGGGCTGGTGGTGCGGACGCCTGAGGCGGGGAGTTACATCTTCCCACGGCTGCCCGATCTTGGCCTTCCGCTGCACGACTTTGTGCGGGCGCTGCGCGTTCAGGCAGGAGCCACCGTGACACCCGGCACCGAGTTCAGCCCGGATGCCACGAGCAGTATCCGTCTCAACTTCTCGCAGAATCACCGGGCGGCGGTTGGCGCGGTACAACGGATTGCCGAGATGATCGGGCGGTACCGGGGCTGAATCCAACCCGAATAGGGCTTGCTGTTGAGTGGCGACATTCCCGTGAATCACCCAACCATCAAGGTGTGATGCCATGACCGAACGCGAAGTCGCCATGCGCAGCGCATTGCGTACGGATTTGGAGGCGATCATCCAGCTTCTGGCGGATGATCCGCTTGGCAGAGAGCGCGAAAACGCGTCGCTTCCGCTCTCCATCAGGTACGAAGCCGCGTTCGATGCGATCGCAGGTGACCCGAACAACGAACTTGTCGTGGCAGAGCAGAACGGCACCGTGATCGGCGTCATGCAGATCACCTTCATCCCGTACCTGACGCACCAGGGGTCGTGGCGAGCGCTGATCGAAGGAGTCCGTGTGGCGGCAGGCTCCAGGGGTTCGGGGGTGGGCAAGCGCATGTTCGCCTGGGCAATAAGCCATGCCAGAGAACGTGGCTGCCGGCTGGTCCAGCTCACTTCCGACAAGTCCCGTCCAGACGCCATAAGATTCTATCAATCGCTCGGCTTTGTCGCCAGCCACGAGGGGATGAAGCTCCAGCTTTGACCTGATCGCGGTGACGCCCGACCACTCGTTCAGCCGGGCATTGCCGACGAGTCACCAGCGCACGGTTGACAGTACCAGGTAGAGTGTCGTCACTTGATGGCTGAACAGTTGCCGGCAACGTGATCATGAAGCGCCCATCGGGCGCCACAGTATCATCACCTTTCTCGCGGCCTCCGCAAGAAGTGCAAAATGGCTCAACACCTTGGCCTGGTGTCAGTGGTAGTTCGTGACTACGACGAGGCGATTGATTTCTATGTGGGAAAGTTGGGCTTCAGGTTGGTCGAAGACACCTACCAGCCCGCTCAGGACAAGCGCTGGGTTGTGGTCGCGCCGCCCGGTGCCAGGGAGACTGCCATCCTGCTGGCCCGGGCGACGAATCCGGGCCAAGTGTCCCGAATTGGGGATCAGACAGGAGGCAGAGTTTTTCTCTTCCTTTACACGGATGATTTCTGGCGGGATTACCACTCGTACACGGAGAAGGGGGTTGTTTTCCTTCGAGAGCCGAAGCGAGAGAGCTACGGAACCGTGGCAGTGTTCGAGGACCTTCACGGAAATCAGTGGGATCTGCTGCAAACCGGTCAACCAGGCGCCATGGAGTGACGTCTGACGCGCGCTTGCTGCCGGCGCGACTGAATGCGCAGGCATACCATCCGGAGTCTTCATGGGCACGCGGTGACATACCCTTGCCCCGCTTTCACTCCGGGAAGCCGCCAATCCGGGAAAGCCGACCGTGATTCTTCAAGTGAAGGTCAAGCCAAGAGCGAAGTCCTCGGAGCTGACCCAGGCAGCCGACGGCACCTGGGTCGCCAAGCTCAAGGCCCCGCCGGTCGACGGCAAGGCCAATGCGGAACTGATCGCCCTGGTCGCCAAGGCCTTCAACTGCCGCAAGGATGCGGTCACCATCAAGGCCGGCGCAGGCGGGCGGACCAAGCTCGTGGCGATCGCGGATTGACGCGCCTCAGGGCGTGAGGCGCGCTCCTGCCAATTGTGCGATCGCGGCGAGGGTCGTCTGGGCCGCGTTGAGACCGAGCCGGAAATCGTCATCCGAATAAGTCGAGTAGAGATCGGTCGGCTGGTGCCAGTGGGGATTCCAGCCTGAGCCGATCATCGCCAGCCGCTCGTTCTCGCGCAACGAGATCGCGGGAGCGTGATCCTTGAACGCGTCGGAGTCGGTGTTGCTCATCCGGTCACCTACGGTCACCGGAAAGTCGGTGGCGTAGCGGTCATTCGCCTGCCGAAAGAGCCACGCCAGCCGCTGAGACTCGGCTGCGAATTCGGAGGTCCCCGCGAACTCGACGTTGACGTCGGCCTCGCGCCGCTGCTCCGGATTCAACTCGCCATCCGGACTTGGCATGCCGTGGTCGAACAGCATCATGTCGTGCTGGATCATCCCCAGCCACTTCGGTTCGGGATAGCGACCGGATCCTGCCGGATCCTCTTTCCCCTGCAACTCCTTGCGCTGGGCGACGTAGGCACGAGCGCCGTTGAGGCCGGTCTCCTCGTTGTTCCAGAGGATGAAGCGGATGGAGCGCTCCGTCTCCACGCCAGGAGCGTTGAGCACCCGGGCCAGCTCCATCACCAGCGCCGTTCCGGAGCCGTCGTCGTTGGCGGCCTCGCCGAAGCCGTGGCCATCCATGTGGGCGCCCAGGATGTACATCTCGTCGGGATGGGTGGTGCCGATCTTGGTGCAGTAGACCTGCTCGCGCGGGCCGGGGGTATCTGGTTGAGCGTTGATCCGCTGCAGGGCGGTGTCGGGTTGCAGAGTGGGGTTGGTGTTGACGCCGGTGCGCCCGCGGTTGCCCTTGCGTGGCAGCGTCGGCCGGCTGGGTGGTCTCTGAGCTGCGGGCCGGGCGGCGGTATTGGCGCGCCGCGCCGCGGTATCGCCGGGGAGCCGGATTTGTCGGCCGGTGTATTCGTAGTGGAGCCGCTCGGTGTTGGTGCAACCGTAGCTCTTGAGCTGGGCTTCGATCCAGTCCACCGCGGCGCGATTGCGGTCGGTCCCCTGGCGGCGATCACCGAATGCGGTCAGTCCCTTGATGGTGGCCTTGTACTGCTCCAGGTCTAGCCGGGAGACGAGGGTGCGAATCTGATCATCGGGCTGCTGCGCCGCGGCGCCCGTCTGGGCATTTACCGGGCTCGCCGCCACAACGGCGAGGAATGTCGTGATCTGGAACGCCAAGCGCATTGCGGACTCCTGATGGTTCGCGGCAGATGAGGCCAGGTGGGGATGACCTTGCCCAGTGAATATGCGATGGATTGCGGCCCGATGCCACCTGAGCGCCGAGACCCTACCCGTGCCGCCGATTCCGTTCTCGGATCGGACAGTGCATTGCTCCCCTCAGGGGCCGAGCACCACCTGGTACACCGATCCTCCGGAGGTCATCAGGTACGCCTCGCCCGCGGCATCGACTCCGAAACTCGTCACCCCTCCGCCGGGCGGAGCGAGGGCGGGCCAGGTGGTGGCGTTCTGCACCGCGCCGCCCACCAAACGGAAACTCCGCACCCATCCCGCACAGAAATCGGCGTAGAGATAGTGCCCGGCAAGCATCGCCACCGCATTCCCCCGGTACACCACGCCGCCGGTGATCGAACACCCCTCGGCGTGACTGTATTCCAGCACCGGCAGGGTGAGGCCGCTGGTGTTGCAGCCGGATGCGGGAGCAAAGCAGCCGCTCCCCTCCATGATATTCCAGCCGAAGTTGAGGCCGCGTCCCCCCCCCGAGGCGGCGGTGGCGACATTGACCTCTTCGCGCGCGTTCTGCCCGACATCGCCGATGTAGAGATCGCCGTTGGCCGGATCGAAGGCAAAGCGCCACGGATTGCGGAGCCCGATGGACCAGAGCTCGGGACGAGCGCCTACCTGACCGATGAACGGATTGTCAATTGGCACCGTGAGCGAACCGTCGCCGGGATTGACCTCAAACCGGAGCAGTGATCCCAGCAGGGTGCCGCTGTTCTGGCCGTTGCCTTGAGGATCGCCGCCCGAGCCGCCGTCGCCCATCCCGATATAGAGCATCCCGTTCGGGCCGTACAGCAGATGCCCGCCATTGTGATTGCCGAACGGCTGGGCCACCGCCAGCACCTCGCGTTCGGAGGTGAGGTCGGCCTGATCGGGGTCGTTGCCGGAGGCGCGAAAGGCGACCACCCGAGTGGTCCCCTGGAGGTCGGTGAAGTTGACGTGGAAGAGCCGGGTGGTGGCGAAGTCGGGATGGAATGCCAGTCCCAGCAAGCCCTGCTCCGATCCGGTGGAGACGCGACCCCGGAGGTCGAGGAAAGGTTCGGAGCGCAGCACGCCGTTGGCGACGATCCGGATGCGGCCGTTCTTCTCGACGATGAAAAGGCGCGAATCCCCCGGCGGCGCAGTGACCAGTATCGGCGTGCTCAGGCCGCTGGCAACGAGACGGAGCGCCGGTGCCCCGGTCGTCGGTGGAGGCGGCGGAGGAGGCGGTGGCGTCGGCGGCGGTGGAGCCGGCGGTGGCACGGTCGGCGGGATGACGGCATCCGACCCGCCGCCGCACGCCAGCACGAGCGCGAGGATCAACAACGATGGTGACTTCACAGGAATCTCTCCATGGCGCTGATCATCCCCAAAAGGATCGGATCCCTGACGACGCATTACAGGGTTGTCCCCGCACTTTGTAACATACCGAGGAGAGGATACCCCTTCCCCCTTTCACCTTTCACCGTTCACCCGCGCGGCTCCGCCGCGCCCCGTTCACCAGTCCCCCATCTGGCGCCCCGCCCCGTTTCGGTGTTCATTCCGGCATGCACTCTGTTCAAGCAGACCACCAAGGAGTCGCCATGATGTTCGCAAAACCCGCTGCCGCCCTGCTGATGTTGCCGCTGCTGACCGCCGTGCTCGGTGGTCAGGGGATCAAATCTCCGACCCCCGCGTCGACTCCCGGAGTGGTGGTCGCCGAGACCTTTGCGGAGGGACTCGAACATCCGTGGGGGATGGCCTTCATGCCCGACGGTCGCATCCTGGTTACCGAACGCCCCGGTCGGCTCCGGATCGTCGGTCGGGATGGCACCCTCTCCGCGCCGCTCACCGGAGTGCCCGAGGTGCTGGCCCAGAGTCAGGGCGGGCTGCTCGATGTGGCGATCGACCCCGACTTTGCCAGGAACAAGCTGGTCTACCTCTCCTTCTCCGAGCCGGGGAGCGAAGGGACCGCCAGCACCGCGGTGGCGCGTGGCCGACTCGGGACCAACGGGCTGGAAGAGGTCAAGGTGATCTGGTCGCAGCGCCCCAAGGTGAGGAGCGGTGGCCACTACGGTTCGCGGCTCGTCTTCCGCCGGGATGGCACCCTCTTCATCACTACCGGTGACCGCCAGAATCAGCGTCCGCTGGTGATGGACCTCAGCACCGGGATTGGCAAGGTGATCCGGATCAACAGCGACGGCAGCATCCCCCGCGACAACCCATTTGTCGGGCGCGCGGGGGCATTGCCGGAAATCTGGTCCTACGGGCACCGCAGCATGCAGGGAGCCGCACTCGACCCGGCTACCGGGATTCTCTGGACCACCGAACACGGTCCCCGCGGCGGCGACGAGCTCAACCGGACCGAGGCGGGCAAGAACTACGGCTGGCCGGTGATCACCTACGGCGAGGAATACCGGGGCGGCAAGATCGGCGAGGGGACGGCCAAGGAGGGGATGGAGCAGCCGATCTACTACTGGGATCCGGTCATCGCCGCCTCCGGGCTGGAGTTCTACACCGCCGACGCGATCCCGGGCTGGAAGGGGAGCATCCTCGCCGGCTCGATGACTCCCGGCGCGTTGGTGCGCCTGGAGATGCGGAACGGCCGGGTGGTTCGCGAGGAGCGCTACCTCGGTGAGCTGAAGGAGCGGATTCGCGACGTGACCCAGGGACCGGACGGATTGGTGTATCTGCTGACCGACCATCCCAAGGGAAGGGTGCTCCGGGTCAAGCCGGCGACGCGATAGTCGCGATGGATCAGCAGCCCGTACCTCCGGGAGCGACCACGGCCGGGGTGATCGCGCCGCCACCGCTGATTTTCGCGGTGCCGTTGCTGCTCGGGCTGTTGGTTGGTCGCCGCTGGCCACTGGCCGTGGTTCCCTCGGAGCTCGCCCGTCCGCTCGGGATCGCGTTGATGGCGCTCGGCGTGGTGGTGATCCCGGCGTTGCTGGCCTTCAGGCGAGCAAGAACCCACGCCGAGCCGTGGAAGCCGACCAAGGCGCTGGTGACCGAGGGGCCATATCGCTTCACCCGCAATCCGATGTACCTCGGCATTACGCTCGGCTATCTCGGCGTGGCGATCTGGCGCAATGTCGCCTGGCCGGTCATCGCCCTCCCGGCAGTGCTCTGGGTGATGCAGGTCGGAGTGATCGCCCGCGAGGAGCGCTATCTGGAGTCACTCTTCGGGGAGCGGTACCGTGAGTATTGCCGAAGGGTGCGACGCTGGATCTAGCGCCGCATCGCGGTTGTCCGGAGTCGGTCGATCTTTGCCCGGGGCGGTGCATGGTGCGACTGGACATGCCGAACACCCCGATCGGCAACATTCCGGGCCGCCATGGCGTATACCCTTATGGAGACAGGTTGACCCCCACCTCCTGTCATCGGAACCAATCGCTCCTCTGACGCGTCTCGGGGGAGAGGTACCACACACGCAGTCGCCGGATGGCACGATCGGCGATCCTACCGGAGTCGTCCTTGGCCTCAGTGCTCGATGCCATCACTTCCCTGTTGCTCAAACACACCCCCGAGGAGTTGAGCCGCGGTGAGTTCACGCTGGCCCCGGCCGTGCCCTGGCTGGTGGTGGCGTTGGTGATGGTAGGCGGGGCAGTGGCGACGGTGTTGGCCGTCCGGCAGCTGCGCGGGACCACTCCGGGGAGTCAACTGCTGCTTGGCGGATTGCGGGCCGCGATCTTCCTGGTGCTTGGTCTCTGCCTGCTGCGTCCCTCACTGGTGCTCTCCCGCGCGATTCCGCAGCGCAACGTCGTCGGCGTGTTGCTGGACGACTCCCGTTCGATGCAGGTCGGCGACCATCCCGCCGGTTCCCGTCTCCTGGCAGTGCAGGCCGCCTGGGCCGATTCGAGCGCCGTGGTGCGGGCGTTGGGCGACCGGTTCGTGCTCCGCTTCTTCCGGGTGGGGGGCGCCGTTGCCCGGGTGCCGGGAGCGGCCGCGCTCACTGGCCAGAGCAGCCGAAGCGACCTCGCCACCGCGCTCGCCGGTGCGCGAGATGCGCTGGCAGACGCTCCGCTGGCCGGACTGGTGCTGGTCTCCGACGGAGCCGACAACGCCGCCACCGATCTCGAGGAGGAACTGCTGGCCCTCGAGGCCCGCGGGATTCCGGTGCACACAGTGGGAGTAGGCACCACCCGGTTTGCGCGTGACGTCGGAGTCGACGCGGTGCGTTTGCCGGAGAGCGTGTTGGAGGGGGGGGAGGCGGTGGGAGAGGTGCTGCTCCGGCTGCGCGGAGTCGCCGGAGAGCGGCTGCGGCTGGAGGTCGAGGCGGCCGGTCGCCTGGTGCAGCTCGACACCGTCACCCTGGCATCCGGAGAGGAGCTGACGACGCTGCCGCTCCGGATCCCGCCGTTGGAGGCAGGGGTGCATCGCGTGAGCGTCCGGGTCGACCTGCTCGGCGATGAACCGATCACCACGAACAACAACAGTGACGCGGTGCTCCGGGTGCGCGCCGGGCCGGAGCGGATCCTGCACATCGAGGGCGAACCGCGGCCGGACCTGCCGTTCCTCCGCCGTGCGGTGGCCGGAGACAGTGCCCTGCAGGTGGTGACACTGGTGCGGAGCGCACCGGGGAAGTTCTTGCGGCTCGGCGTCAGCGATTCGCTCGAACTGCTGGCCGGCTTTCCCACCACGCGTGAGGAGTTGTTCCGGTATCGCGCCATCGTGCTCGGCAGCATGGAGGCGTCGTTCTTCACTGCCGGACAGATGCGGATGCTCGAGGAGTTCGTCAGTGTCAGGGGGGGGGGATTGCTGGCGCTCGGGGGGCGCCGGAGCCTGGCCGAGGGTGGTTGGGGCGGCACCGCCCTCGGCTCGGCGTTGCCGGTGGAGTGGGACGGTATTGCACCATGGGGCAGCGATGCTTCGGCACAGATGGTTGCGGTGCAGCCGAGCGGGGAGGGAAGCGAACATCCGGTGCTCGCGCTGGGAGCGGATCAGCGGACGACAGCGGCGCGGTGGAACAGATTGCCGATGGTGAGCATCGTCAACACGCCGGGCCGACCCAAGCCCGGTGCCACCGTGCTGCTCGAAGGGAGAACTGGTCCGGGGACGACGCCGATCCCCGTGATGATCACCCAGCGCTACGGCCGCGGCAAGGCAACCGTGTTGGCATTGCAGGATCTCTGGCGCTGGCAGCTCAATGCTGAAGTTCCGGAAGACGACGCCACCCTCTCCGCACTGTGGCCGCGGCTGCTGCGCTGGACGCTGGATGGGGTCGCCGATCAGGTGGAACTCGCCGTCGAGCCGCGGCTGGTGGCCCCCGGCGATGAGGGGGGGGCACTCCTCCGGATCCATGATGCCGACTTCCTTCCTGACGGCAGCGGCCGCCCGGTGGTGACGGTCCTGCCGCCCGACGCGCTCGAGTCGACCCTGCCGCTCTCTCCCTTGCTGGGCGAGCCGGGGCATTATGCGGTGCGCATTCCCACCACGGTCGAGGGGCACTATCGCCTGACCGTGCGACGCAACGCAGCCGATACCGTCAGCGCGGCGGTGGCTGAATTGCTGGCGGTCGCGATGCCCGGGGAGGCCGGACCGGTCGAGCGGGATGCCGCGCTGCTGGAGGAGATCGCCAGGCGCACGGACGGCTCCTCGTTCGACATCGACGCGCTCGACGGCTTGCCGGATGCTGTCAACCTGACGCGCGCTGGCATCACGGTCAAGGAGCGGAACGATCTCTGGGATGCCCCGATCCTGCTGCTGACCCTGCTCGGCCTGCTGGTCACCGACTGGACACTGCGCCGACGCTGGGGGCTGGGATGAACATTCGCCTCAACCTGCTCGCCGCAATGGTGCTCATCTTCACTACGCCACCGGTGCTCACCGCCCAGGGCGGGATCCATCTGTTGGTGGTGAGCGGCCTCTCGGGCGAGGAGTCATTCGCCTCCACCTTCGAGACCACCGCCGGCACTCTGATCGATGTGGCCCGCGACCGCTGGAAGCTGCCCGATGGGAGTGTCATCTGGCTCGGCGAACGCTGCGTGGATGCCCCCCCCACAGTGTCGGCGATCGCCACCCGCGAAACCATCGCCTCGGCGTTCGACACTCTGGCGGCGCGCAGCCAACCCGGTGACGTGGTGATGGTGGTGCTGGTCGGCCATGGCAGCGGTGAGGGCGAGGGGACCCGGCTGTCGATCGCCGGCCCGGATCCGGTTGTGGCGGACTACCAGCGCTGGCTGGCCGGTCTGTTCGGGCGGACGGTGGTGTTCGTCAACACTGCGTCGGCGTCGGGCGACGTCCTGCCGATCCTCTCCGGCCCTGACCGCGTGGTGATCACCTCCACCCGGAGCGCCACCGAGCGTAACGCGACCATCTTCGCGCAGCATTTCGTGCATGGCATCGCCTCCGACGAGGCCGATGCCAACAAGGACGGCACACTCACCCTGCTCGAGGCCTATGACTACGCCCGTCGGGCAGTGGACGAGGCCTACACCTCCGCTGGTCGGCTGCTCACGGAACATGCCCAGCTCGATGACAACGGTGACCGCGAGGGAACGGCGGACGTGACGCTGCCGCTGGCCCGGGACGGCCAACTCGCCGCGCGACTCGTTCTGGGGACTCGAAGCGCACCGACCGATCCGCGGGTGACAGCGCTGTTGGAGCAGCGACGCGATCTCGAGTCGGCAGTCGAGGCATTGCGGTTGCGTCGTGATGCCATGTCGGCCGCCGATTACGCCGACGAAATGGAGCGGCTCCTGGTGGCGATCGCCGAGCATACTCGCGACATCCGGGCGCTCGGACAGGCGGGGGGGGGGGAACCGTGAGGCGGCTGTCGTTGGTGATGATGCTCGCCGCGGCACCGCTCGCCGGGCAGTCCGCCGCGCTGCATCTCGACCGGGTCGAGTCGATGGAGCGCAGTTGGGTGCGCGGCGACCGGTCTCAGGCACTTGCCTGGGCGCGCGCGGTGACCAGCGCATGGGAGCGGGCTGACCGCGGTGCCAATTGGTCGGCGGCCGATCTGATCGTCGCCGGTCGCGCCTGGCGGATGCTGGGTGCCGACGATCCCGGGGCGGTGCGACAGGCGCTGGCCGCCTTCGATGCCGCTACCGCGCGCGATACCACCGCCGTGGAGGGACGGTTGTGGGCCGCCGATCTACTGCTGGAACGCTACAACGCTCCCGATGCCAACGCGGAGTATCGCGCGGTGCTGCAGCGCGACTCGGTCAACGCCCGCGCCTGGCTGGGACTGGCACGGGCAGCAGCCTTCGAGGGGCGTGATGACGCCGCGACACTCGCCGAGCGGAGCGTGGCGGCCGACTCGTCGTTTGCACCGGCGCAGTTGCTCCTTGCTCAGGTCCGGCTCGAGGCGGAGCAATACGACTCCGCTCGGGTGTCGGCGGAACGGGGCATCGCCCTCGATGGCGAAAGGGAGGACGGCTGGGGGACATTGGCCGCCGTGGCCTGGCTCTCCGACGATCACGACGCCTTCCTCGCGGCGGAGCAGCGAGCCCGTGAGCTCAATCCTCGGCCTGCCGGCTTCTACGTCACTCTGGCCGACGCGGCAGCGCGCCACCGTCGCTACGCCGACGCGGTACGGTTCGCCGACCAGGCACGCACGCTCGATTCTCTCAATGCCCGCGCCTGGGGAATACTCGGCATCAATCAGCTGCGGGTGGGGAAGATGGAGCAGGGCCGCGCATCGCTCGAGCGGGCCTTTGCCCGGGATCCGTTTCACGTCTGGCACAAGAACACGCTCGATCTGCTCGATCAGCTCGCCGATTTCCGCACCGTGGAGACGGAACGCTTCCAGATCGTCGCTCCGGCGCGTGATGCCGAATTTCTCGGCACCATCCTCGGCCCGCTGCTGGAGGAGGCCTACGACAGCTTGGCGGCGCGCTACGACTATCACCCGCCGACACCGGTCCGCCTCGAGCTCTACTCGCGCCACGCCGATTTTTCCGTGCGGACCATCGGTCTCACCGGAATGGGCGCGCTGGGGGTCAGCTTCGGGACCGTGCTGGCGATGGATGCCCCGGCAGCCCGGCAGCCCGGCAGTTGGAACATCGGTTCCACCGCCTGGCACGAGCTGGCGCACACCTTCACTCTGGGATTGTCGGCGCACCGCGTCCCGCGCTGGGTTTCGGAGGGGTTGTCGGTGGTGGAGGAGCGCCGGGCGCGACCAGGTTGGGGAGCGCACGCCTCGGTGGCATTCGTGACCTCGCTCCACAGGGGAGAGTTGTTGCCGATCGAGCGGCTCAACGAAGGGTTCACCCGTCCCTCCGGACCGGGTCAGTTGTCGCTCGCCTACTATCAGGCCTCGCTGGTGGCCGAGATGCTCGAGCGCGACTTCGGCATCGCGGCAATCAGGGTGCTGCTCCGGAGCTATGCCGGGGGGATGGCCGACGACGCGGCGCTGTTGCACGCCACCGGGTTGACCACCGATTCGTTGAATGCCCGGTTCGAGGGGTGGTTGCGCCAGCGCTTTACCGCACCACTTGCAGCGCTCGCCGATGACGAGCAGGCGCTGTTCGGCAGCACCCTGCGGGAGGCCGGTGCGGCGCTGGATGGCGGCAACGTAGCTCTTGCTGTCGAGTTGTTCCGGGAGGCGCGCGACCGTTTTCCTGAATTCGGCGACGCCAACGGCCCCAACGGAGGACTCGCGTTGGCCTTGCTGGCGGCTGGCGATACGGTTGGTGCACTCGCGGCACTCAAGACCGTGACCCACCAGGACGAGACGGCGGGTGCCGCCAACGTTATGGAGGCGGCGGTTCATGCTGCGCGGGCTGACACGGTGGCCGCCCTGGCAGCTTTGGCGCGGGCCGCCTGGATCATGCCGGAGGATGTCGACATTCGCGGTCATCGCGCCGAATTGTCGGCAGCGATCGGCGATTTTCGCGGGGCCGTCGCGGAACGCAGAGCGCTGGCCGCGTTGGCGCGCACCGATCCGCTGTCGGCTCGCACCGACCTGGCCGAGGCGTTGCTGGCGGCCGATGACCCGGCGGAAGCGCGGAGGCAACTGCTCGACGTGCTGGAGGCGGCGCCTCGGTACGAGCGTGCCCAGGCACTCCTGCTGGAAGCGCGGGCCCGCTTGAATGGGGGGGGGAAACCATGAGCAGCACGCTCGCTGCAATGATGGTGGCTGTGCTCACAACGTCACCGCTTGCAGCACAGGAGCGGGAGTTCGGCCGTCAGCGGCAGGCGCCGGCGATCGAGATCAATCTCCCCTACGACGGCCGCTACTCGTTCGCGCGGATCCGCTACGGCTCGACCGGTGGCGGCGGCTTCGGTCGCGACCGGATGATGTGGGCGCACGACTATCCCCGGGCCGAGCTCAACTTCACCAAAATTCTGGCCGAGGTCAGCACGGTCGGCGCGCGGCTCGGCAGCAGCAGCGTGATCACGCTCGACGATCCCGCGCTGTTCGACCATACCATCGCCTACATCGTCGAGGTGGGTGCCTGGGCGCCTAATGAGAGCGAGATGGCCGCGTTGCGACGCTGGTTGCAGCGGGGCGGCTTTCTCATAGTTGACGACTTCGACAGCCGCGACTGGTTCAACTTCGAGAGCCAGATGGCGCTGGTTCTTCCGGGGGCGCGGCTCCAGCCGGTGCCGCTCACCCACCCGATCTTCGATTCCTTTTACCGGATCACCACCTTCGATCAGGTGCGTCATCCCTATTCAGGGGTGCAGACCACCTTCTGGGGGATCTACGAAGACAACGACCCGGCCAAGCGACTGATCCTGCTGGCCAATCGCGATGGCGACATCGCGGAGTTCTGGGAGTTTTCCGATCAGGGATTTTTCCCGATGGACCTGTCCAACGAAGCCTACAAGTTGGGCATCAACTACATCATCTACGCGCTCACCCGCTGACCGAAAGGGACTTGCGTGACCATCTCCGCTCCAAGCACGACCCTGGCAGACCTCGACGATGCGGCTCTGGCCGATCGTCTGCACGACGCCGGGCGCCGGGTGGCAACCGAGCTGCGCAAGGTGATCGTCGGCCAGGACGCCGTGGTCGAACAGGCGCTGATCGCCCTCTTTGCCGGCGGCAATGTGCTGCTGGTGGGCGTCCCCGGGCTGGCCAAGACGCTGCTGGTCCACTCGTTGGCTCGGGCGCTCGACCTGCGCTTTGCCCGGATCCAGTTCACCCCCGACCTGATGCCATCGGACGTTACCGGCACTGACGTGATCCAGGATGACCCCGCAACCGGGCAGCGCAAGCTCAACTTCTTGCCGGGACCGGTTTTCGCCAACATTCTGCTGGCCGACGAGATCAACCGCACCCCGCCCAAGACCCAGTCGGCGCTGCTGGAGGCGATGCAGGAACACCGGGTGACGGTGCAGGGGAAGACCTATCCGCTGGAGCAGCCGTTCTTCGTGTTCGCAACCCAGAACCCCATCGAGCTCGAGGGGACGTATCCGCTCCCCGAGGCGCAGCTCGATCGCTTTTTCTTCGAGATCGTCCTCGACTACCTCCCGGAAGACGACGAGATCCAGGTGGTGCAGGCCACCACCGCCGCGCCGCCCGAAGCGATCCGGCCGGTGCTCTCGCGCGAGGAGATTCTGGCGATGCAGGCGGTGGTGCGCCGGGTGCCGGTGGCCGATGAAGTGGTGCGTCACGCGGTCCGCCTGGTGCGGGCCACCCGCCCGGGCGACGGTGCGCCCGACTACATCGCCAAGTGGCTCTCCTACGGCGCCTCGGTGCGGGCGGCGCAGGCGATGGTGCTCGGCGGCAAGGCCCGGGCGCTGCTCCAGGGACGCAGTCACGTGAGTTTCGAGGATGTGCGCGCACTGGCCCGCTCGGTCCTCCGGCACCGGCTGCTCCGCACCTTCCAGGCGCAGTCGGAGCGGGTGACCACCGATACAATCGTGGCCCGCGTGCTCGAGAGCGTCCCCCCCCCGCGGTCCGGGCTCTGAGCCGCGATGAACCGGGTCGCGCCATCCGCACTTCTTGATCCCGCCGTGCTGGCGGGGATCGATGATCTCGCCCTGTTGTCGCGGATGATCGTCGACGGCTTCGTCTCGGGCACCCATCGCTCCCGGCAGACCGGCCTCTCGCTCGACTTTGCCCAGCACCGTGTTTATCAGCCCGGCGACGACCTCCGGCGTATCGACTGGCGGCTCTACGGGCGGACCGACAAGTTCTTCCTCAAGACCTACGAGGCGGAGACCAACGCCGACGTGCTTGTGGCGCTCGACGTCTCGGCCTCGATGGACTTCGGCAGCGGAGCGCTGACCAAGTTCCGCTACGCCCGGATCCTCCTGGCCGCGCTCGCCTGGCTGGCGCGACGGCAGGGCGACCGGGTCGGGTTCGTTCCTCTGGGGGGGGCAGATCTGGCCGGCATCATTCCGCCTGCGAGTCGCCACCTGCCGCTGGTGCTGGAGGCGCTCTCCCGGCTGGTCCCGGAGGGCAGCGTGGCACTGGGCGAGGCGCTGGCGCGGCTGGCGCGGATGGCCGGCCGTACTGGTATCCTGGTGGTGGTATCGGACTGCTACGACGACGCCAGCGCGATCCAGCACGGTGTCGGTGCGTTGCAGGCGCGCGGCTGGGACGTGGTGCTCTTTCACGTGCTCGATCCGGCCGAGCGTGATTTCGACTACGAGGCACCGGACACCTTCGCCGATCTGGAGACGGCGGCGCGGCGCGCGGTTGATCCGGGGGAGGTGCGTGCGGCGTACAACGCTGCCATTGACAACCACATCGCGGCACTCCGCACTCTGGTTGGCGACGGTGGTGCCGACTATCTCCCGCTCACCACTGATCAGCCGCTCGATGGCGCGCTCCGGCAGTGGCTCGAGCGTCGACATCGCCCGGTCGGGGGGCGCTGAATGCCGTTCGGCTTTCTGGTGCCGGTCCTGCTGGCGGCGCTCGGTGCGCTCGCGGCACCGCTGCTGATTCACCTCAGGCAGCGCGACCGCCGACGCCCGCGCGCCTTTCCGTCATTGATGTTTCTGGCGCGGGTGCCGATCCAGACCGACCGCCGGAAGCGGATCACCGATTGGCCGCTGCTGCTGATCCGGGCACTGGCGCTGGCCCTGCTGGTGGCGGCTTTCGCCCGTCCCTATCTGCGCCGGAGCGTGTCCCCGGAGGGCGCCTCAGCCGGCCTCACCGTGCTGGTGGTCGATCGTTCGCAGAGCATGGCTGATTCGGCGGTTCAGGCGGCGCTGGCCGACTCGGTCGCCGCACTGCTCCGGGAAATACCGGGGGGGGGAAGAATCGCGGTGGTGGGTTACGCCATCTCGGCCGAACTGCTGGCCGCGCCGACCACTGATCGCGCCATCATCGGCACGGCACTGGCTGCTGCCAAGCCGAGTGCCGCGGCAACCCGGCATGTGGCGGGACTCAGGGCCGCCGCTGATCTGCTCGGCGCCGAACCGATCCCCGGATCGCTGCTGCTCCTGACCGACATGCAGGCCGCCTCGATCGGTGCGGCCGGCGCACCGTCGCTGCCGCAGGGCACCCGGTTCAGGGTGATGCCGCTGGTGAGCGGGCTCCGCGACAATGCTGCGGTGCGTGGCCTGGAGGTGCGCCCGTTCGGCACCCCGGCCGGGCGGCGGGCCGCGGTCGCTGCCGAGATCTTCCGGGCCGGTGGCGTCGCGGAGCGATCGACCACCATCACCCTCACCGTCGATGGAAGGGTTGCCGCCTCGGTTGAGCGAATCTTGCCGACAGAGGGTACCGTGCGAATCACCTTCGACACGATTGCCTTGCCCCGGACCACCGCACGGCTTGTGGTCCGGCTCGACGAACCTGATCGGCTGCCGGCCGACGACGTCTTCCACGCAGTGGTGGCCGCGGACGAAGCCATTCGGGTCCTGCTGGTGGCGGCGTCTCCCGATGCCGGCCGCTTCGTGGAACGCGCGCTTTCCATCGGACGCGCTCCGGCAGTGGTCGTGGAACGGGTGCGGAGCGTCGACGCGGCTGCCCTGGCGAGGAGTGCCGTGGTCTGGTTCCAGGATTCCCCCCCCCCGGATGGCACGCTCGGCGAGGCGCTCAATCAATTCGTGGAGGCCGGTGGGGGAGTGGTCATGGCGGCGGGGTCGCTGGTGAGTAGACCCGGTGGAGGAGCGGCCCTCGACCTTCTCCCGGCGGTGGTGCGTGGCGAGGCGGAACGCGACGGCACCACCTTGGGCGAGCCGGCGCTGTCGCATCCCGCGCTGGCCGCGTTCCGTGGCACCACCCTCGATCCGCTGGCAACCGTCAGGGTGAGGCGTCACCCGCGGTTGGAACCCCGGAATGGCGGCCGAACGCTGCTGCGCTTCGACGACGGCGGCGCCGCGCTGGTGGCCTCGTCGATCGGCGCCGGACGAACGGCGGTGATTGCGGTCCCGCTGGAACTCGATGGCGGTGACTTTCCGGTGCAGGCGAGTTTCCTTCCCTTCGTGCGCGGAGTGGCGATCTGGGCCGGAGGACTCGCCGCGCAGCCGACCGCCCTCGATGGCGGCGACGCCTGGCGGCTGCCGGCCTCGCTGCTGCAGCCGGTGGTGCGATCACCGTCGGGTGACCGGCCGGAGGTGAACGACGGGCTGGTGGTGCTGCCAGCCGAAGCCGGCTTCCACGAGCTGTTCGAGGGGAACGCCGGGACTGTGCCGGTGGCCGTCGTGTCGCTCAACGCACCGGGCGGCGAGGCCGATCTCGGCACCATGCTGCCCGAGGAACTGCTGCTCGGCGTCGGCACCGTTGATGGCACGGAAACCGGTACGGTGGGGGGGGGACAGCCGCCTGCCGCGGTGGAGCTTGAGCACCAACAGGCGGGATGGCGCTGGTTGCTGCTGTTGGCGGCGCTGTTGCTCGGTGCCGACGTCTGGATCGCCTCGCGCGGCTGGCGCGGAGCCGCGAGCAACCAGATGGTGAATACTGCCGGAGGTGGTGGATGACCGGAATCGTGCTCGATGGCAGCGGCGAGGAGTCATTTCGCGACGCGATGCGTGCCGTCCGGAGCAGGTGGCGTCGCCGGGTGGTGCTCGAAGGTGCAGTGGTGGCCCTCGCCATTGTCCTGACGATAGTTGCGGCTGTGTTGATCGTCCTGGCGGTCCGCGGGGTGCGTCCCGGATCGGTCGAGATCGCCCGGATTGTCGTCTGGGTGAGCATCGCTGCGGCCACCGCCTGGTGGGTGGTGCGGCCGGGCCTCCGGAAAGTCGACGATGCGCGACTGGCGCTCTACCTCGATGAACATGATCCTGCCTTGGCTCAGTCGGTGCTCAGTGCCGTCGCGGAGTCGCGCCGACCGGTGGCCGAACGGCTCTCACCATCGCTGAGTCGACGCCTGATCATGACTGCCGCGGCGGCACTCGACCGGTTGGAACTTGGCGCCGTGGTCGAACAGCCGAGAACGAGGATCGCCGCTCGGCGGATCGCCGCGCTGTTGGTGGGGACCGCAATCGCCATGGTGCTGCTGCCGTCGCCGTGGCGTGCAGCGGCCAGGGCGCTGCTCCTCCCCTGGGGAGCAGCAGCAGAGATTCCGGTCCGGCGTCTGGCGGTGCAACCCGGTGATGTCGAGGTTGGTCGCGGATCGGGGCTCGACCTGTCGGCCACGGCGAGCGGCTTCGTGCCGACCGACATCAAGCTCCGGATGGCGATCGAGGCAACCGGTGAGTCGTTTGAGCTGCCGATGCTGGCCGACAGTGGTGGCACCCGCTTCGCGATCCGGCTGGTGGACCTGCAGGACGACGTCATCTACTGGGTCGAAGCGGACGGGATGGCCTCCGGTCGCCATCTGATCACCGTGGTTGAACGTCCTGCGGTCCGGGAGCTCGGCGTGCAGCTTGAGTACCCCGCCTACACCGGCATGGCGGCGGAGAGTTTCGACCCCGGTGGCGACATCGCCGCGGTCGTGGGGACCGAGGTCACCATCAGCGCTCGCGTCACCATGCCGGTCCGCGGTGCCACGATCCGCTTTGACGACGGCACCACGATCCCGATGCTGCTGGGCGACTCGACGGCTCCGGTCGGCCGGTTCAAGGTCGAGCGCACCGGTTTCTACACGGTCGATCTGGCGATCGATGGGGGGGGGGTAATCGCGGGCGCGGTCCGTCACCTGGTTGACGCGCTGCCCGACCGGGCCCCGTTGGTCCGGATCACCGCACCAGGCCGCGACACCCGGGCCACCGCCGTCGAGGAAGTTGCGATTGCCGTGAGCGCCGATGACGACTACGGCGTGCGTTCACTGGAGCTGGTCTACACCGTCAACGGCGGGGCGGAACAGCGTGCCTCGCTGCTCAGGGGCGCTCCGGCCGGCACGGTGGAGCCGCGGGCGGTGCACACCCTCTTCCTCGAGGAACTGCCGCTGGTTGCCGGTGACCTGGTGTCATACCACGCGGTCGCGGTCGATGGGGGGGGGAATACCGCCCAGAGCGACCTCTACTTCCTCGAGGTGCGCCCCTTCAGCCGGAATTACCGTCAGGCGGAGGCAGGTGAGGGCGGCGGCGGCGGTGGTGGCGGAGGAGGAGCGGAGACACCGGGCGAACTCACCACCCGTCAGCGCGATCTGGTGGTGGCGACCTTCAACGCGCTGCGGGACAGCGCCACCACTCCGCCTGCCCGGGCGCGCGAGGACCAGACCACCATCGCGATTGCCCAGGGCAAGCTCCGCTCGGACGTTGCCGGCCTCACCACCAGAATGGTCTCCCGCGGGATCTCCGAGCTTGACTCCACCTTTGTGGTCATCCGGGCGGCGCTGGACAGTGCTGCCGTCGCGATGGCGCTCGCCGAGGATGCGCTGGGACGCGGCGCGGTGCGGGCGGCGACTCCGGCCCAGCAGCGCGCCCTGCAGCAGCTCCAGCGGGCCGATGCCGCCTACCGCGAGGTCGAGGTCCGACTCGGCGGGCAACAGGGCGGCGGCGGTGGCGGTGGTGGTGGGGGGGGGAGCGCTCCTGAGGATCTCGCCGACCTGTTCGAATTGCAGACCGACCGGCTCCAGAACCAGTACGAAGCGGTACAACGCGAGGCCGGAGCCGGGGCAGCCGCCGAGCGCGAGGTGGACGAGGCCGGTGAACGGCTCCGGGAACTGGCCCGCCGGGCCCAGGCCGAGAACGAGCGCAGTCGTCGGCTGGCCGAGGCGCTGCAGCAGCGGCTCGGCGATCAGGGGGGGGGAGGTGGCGCTGGTGGCGCGGCTGGTGGTGGTGGTGGTGGCGGCGGCGGGGCAACGGCTGGAGCATCCTCCGGTGCGGGCGGGGCCCAGCGTCAGCTCGCGGCCGAAGCCGAGGCGGAGGCCCGCCGGTTGGAGCGATTGGCGAGGGAACGGCAGACCCCGGAGCTGGCAGCGGCGGCCCGGCAGGCGCGGGCGGCTGCCGATCAGCTCCGGCGAGCCGGCGCAGGCGACCAGAATCGGGGGGGGGATGCCGTAGAGGCGCTCCGCCGTGCCGCCGCCAGTGTCGAGGCGGGGCAGGAGGGTGAGGCGCGCGCCAACGTCGAACGGCTCGCCGACCAGGCCGGCCAGTTCGAGGCGCGCCAGCGTCAGATCGCCGAGGATGCCCTCGCACTCCCGCCCGAGGGAAGCAATGGTCGCGCGGCAGCCATAGCCGATCTCGATCGCGAGAAGCTCGCCCTGGCACGTGACGTCGCGGCACTCGACGAGGAGATCGCTGCCGCCGAGCTCTCGGCCAGACGAGATCGCTCCGGCGCGATCGATCCGCTCGCCGCTGCCCGCGAAACGATCCGTGATGGCGAACTCCCGGCCCGCATTGCCTATTCGCGCGGGGTCGCCCGCAACGGCTCGGCGGAATATGTCCGCCGCTTCGAGGACCAGATCACCGCCTACCTCGACCGCGTCGAGGGACAGCTACGTGATGCCGCTGCCAGTGCCGGGGAGTCAGTCGAGCGACGCCGCGAGCGGGCACTGGAGCAGGCCCGCGAACTCGGTCGCGCGGCGGCATCGCTGCGCGATCGACTCGCGGCAGATACCGCGCGGCAGGGGGGGGGAGATCCGTCCGGACGTGGTGAAGGTGAGGGACAGGGTCAGGGACAAGGCCAGGAACAGGGACAGGGACAGGGACAGGGACAGGGACAGGGACAGGGACAGGGACAGGGACAGGGACAGGGACAGGGACAGGGACAGGGACAGGGACAGGGA
>JANRJE010000022.1:0-92527 GCA_033764135.1 Gemmatimonadales bacterium | reverse complement strand
GGCGGCGGCCAGCACCAGGTCACCCTGGGTGCGGTGCGGTCGGCCCCCGCGGGCGCGCAGGGCGTCGAGCAGGTCCTCCAGCCGGTGGGCCAGGCGCGAGGTCTCCCCGAAGGCCATCGAGGAGGCCATGCCCTTCACGCTGTGAGCGTGGCGGAACATGGCGTCGAGCGCCTCGGGGGCCCCTCGCTCCAGGCGCACCCACTCGCGGCCCAGCGCCTCGAGGTGCTCGCCGGCCTCGGAGACGAAGAGGGCGAGGTACTTCGAGGTGTCCCAGGCCACCGGCACGGTGGATCAGCTCGCCGGGGCGCCGAGCACCTTCCGCACCACGGCGATGACGTCCTCGGCGCGGGGCGGCTTGGTGATGAAGTCCACCGCGCCGGCCTCGATGGCCTCCATCACCCACATCTCCTGCCCCAGCGCGCTGCACATGACGATGAGGGCCTTGGCGTCGGTGCGGAGGATCTCCCGGACCGCGTCCACGCCGTTCCGGTACGGCATCACGATGTCCATGGTGACGAGGTCCGGCGCCAGCGCCTTGTAGCGCTCGACCGCCTGCAATCCGGACTCCGCTTCCCCCAGCACTTCGTAGCCGCCACCGGTGAGGATGTCGGAAATCATGGTCCGCATGAAAATGGCGTCGTCACAAATCAGGATCCGAGGGGCCACTGCTTCCTCCAGGGTCGGGGTCAGGCGAAGATTGCGGCTGCAACTGCGTCGAGGTCGAGCGGTGCAAGGCCCGTGCGCGGCTCGGCCACCAGTTCGATGACCGTCTCCACTGCCACGGCAAAGCGCCTGCCGCCGGCAAGTTCGACCACCACCAGGTCGGCTTCACCGGTGAGCGGCACCGCCAAACCCAAGGCGCGGGCGGCGTCTCCCACCGCCAGCACCCGTCCGCGGTGGTTGACGAGGCCGAGTACCGCGGCGGCGGCTGGAACCCTTGAGACCGCTGCGTGGCGCACGACTTCGATCACCGCCGCGACTGGAATAAACCACCGGACACCCCCGGCCCGCACCACCAGGCCGGCCCGGGATGATGCGGTCTCAGGCATACTGTGCCAGAAAACCGAGCTGGCGCAAGAGTTCCTCGCGCTCCGGAAGAGGATCGGTTCCGGCCGCGGCGGTCAGGAGGGGCCAGAGATCAGCGGGCCAGGGAGAGTGGAGGGCCAGTGATTCGCCGGTTATGGGGTGGCGAAACGCCAGAACCGTGGCGTGGAGCGCCTGCCTGGGTGCCAGTGACTCGAGTCGGCGCGCGGTTGCCAGGCCGTGCCCGGAGATCCGCCGGGCGCCCCCTCCGGCATATACCGGGTCGCCCACGATCGGGTGCCCGATCAGCTCCAGATGGACCCTGATCTGATGGGTGCGCCCGCTGTGCAGTTCGAGCCGGAGCAGATCGCAATGAGCCAATCGCGCGGCCACCGAGGCATCGGTGCGGGCAGTGCGACCATCGGAGCGGACCGTCATCCGTTTCCGGTCGGCGGGGTGCCTGCCGATCGAGGCTTCGATCACCTGGCGATCCTCCGCCAGATGTCCCCACGCCAGCGCGGCGTAGATGCGGTGGACCTTGCGGGCCGCGATCATGGCGCCGAGCCGGCGATGGGCAAGATCGGTCCGGGCCACGACCAGAAGCCCGGAGGTGTCGCGATCGAGCCGGTGGACGATTCCCGGTCGGCCCTCGACTCCCCCCCCCAACGCGGTGCCGCGTGCCACCAGCGCGTTGACGAGGGTGTCCTGCCAATGCCCCGGCGCGGGATGGACCACCAGCCCGGCGGGTTTGTCGATCACCAGGAGGTGGTCGTCCTCGTACACTATCGTCAGGTCGATGTCGTGGGGTGCCAACGTCCGCATCGGCTGGTCGGGCCGCGCCGTCACGGTGACCTCCTCGCCGCGCAGCAGGGTGCGCGAAGCCCGCGCCACGCGTTCGCCCACGGCGACCTGGCCGTCGGCCACTATCCTTGCAGCCTGGGTCCGTGAGAGTCCGAGTTGATCCGCCAGGAAGCGATCGAGTCGTTCTGTCTCCGGTGTCACCACGGAGAAGGTCACCGGGGGGGGGGACATTTCAGTTGGCCGCAGACCCGGCCGCAGCGCGCCGCCGGTCCTCGAGCCAGAGCGAGATGGCCAGCGCCACTGCGCCGCAGGAGACTGCCATGTCGGCCACGTTGAAGGTCGGCCAGCGCCAGCCGCCGGGCACTCCGACATCGATGAAGTCCACCACGCCAGGCGCCGAGATGATCCGGTCGATGAGGTTGCCGAACGCCCCGCCCGCCACGATCGCCAGCGACCATTGCCGGAGCCGGTCACCCACCGGGGCCTCGCTGCTCATCCGGTGGAGCACCACCACTGCCACCGCGGCCACCACGAAGAAGATCCAGCGCGACATGCCGCCAAGTCCCTGACCCAGTCCGAATGCCGCGCCGGGGTTGTAGACCAGCCGGAAGCGGATCACCTCGCCGAGCACGTCGACCACCGTGCCGCCCAGCAGGGCCGGCTCGGCGATCATCTTGGTGATCCGGTCGAGCACCACGACCACCGCCATGATCGCCCAGAAGGGACGGCGCTCAGCGCCGCTTGGCATCCTCTTCCTTTTCCTTGCAGGAGATGCACAGCCGGGCGTGCGGCAGTGCGTCGAGGCGCTCGAAATCGATCACCGCCCCGCACTGGTGGCACTTGCCGAAGTTCTCCGGGCTGTTGTAGAGTCGGCGGAGCGCCTCGTTGAGGTGCCACAAGTAGCGCCCCTCCTTCGAGGCCATGAGGAACTGCTTCTCGCGTTCCATGGCATCGGTGCCCTGATCGGCCATGTGATAGGAGTAGGACGAGAGATCGCCATCGGAGGACTGCAACGAGTTGTTGAAGGCATCGTCGTAGTAGCCGAGTTCTTTCATGACCCGGGCGCGCTCCTCGAGGAGGCGGCCTTCCAGGTGCTTGAGCTGCTTCTTGTTCACGAGGTACTCGTTGGTAGGGGGCCGGAAGAGGTCCGACCGTTCCCGAGCCGCCGCACCGCAATCGCGGCCGCGTGATCGTCGATGATGACCGGTTCCGTCCGGTCGGGGGTATCCAGCTGACTGCCGATGGTCAGCTCGCGTGCGAGCGTTTCGCCCGCGATGTAACCGGAATGCGTCCGGGCCGCCTCCAGCAGGGCGGGATCGCCGGTAATCGCGACCTCAATCCGGGTGCTCACCTCGAAACCGGCATCCTTGCGCAGGCGCTGGATCCGGTTCACCAGCTCCCGAGCCAGCCCCTCGGCGGCGAGCGCCGGAGTGATCACCGGATCGAGCGCCGCCACGAACGGTCCGTCGCTGGCCACCGGCCAGTCGCCGCTCACCACGCGAGTGACGGTGACATCCTCGGGGTGCAGCAGGTAGCTCCCCTCGACCGTCTCGCCCGCCTCCAACCGACGCAGCTCGGAAGAACCGAGCGTGGCAACCCAAGCGGCCACCGCCTTGACCTCCGCGCCGAAGCGCTTGCCGAGAGTGCGGAAGTTGGGCTTGCCGACCAGCTGAACCAGGTCTGCATCGCTGGCGACGATTTCGATCGACTTGACGTTGGTCTCACCCTCGACCAGCGACAGCAGTGAATCGAAGAGCGCTCCGCGAACCGCGCTCGGCACCGCAATCCGCATCGTCGCCAGCGGTTGGCGGACCCGGAGCGCAGCCGTCTCGCGAGCGGCTCTGCCAAGCGATGCCAGCCGCCGGACCGCATCCATGGCCCGGTCGAGTTCGGGATCGAGTCGCCCACCGTCACGTGGGAAGGAGGAGAGGTGCACCGAGGTGCCGCTCAGTGCTTCGTGAATCCAGTCACTCGCGAACGGTGCGGCCGGCGCCAGCAGCCGTGCCACGGTGACCAGCACCTCGTGAAGCGTCGCCACCGCGTCGGCATCGGCATCGGCATCCGCCGCCCAGAAACGTGCCCGGTTGAGCCGCACGTACCAATTGGACAGATCATCGACCACGAAGTCCACGATGGCGCGAGTCCCCGTGGTGACATCGTACCCCTCATAGCCGGCCCGCACTGCCGCGATGGTGGCATCGAGGCGACCGAGAATCCAGCGATCGGCCAGCGGGCGTTCCGCCAGCGGCCGGGCGTTCCCGGCACTGCCGGCGTAAAGGGCGAAGAACTGGTAGGTGTGCCGCAGCGTGTTGAGAAAGCCGCCGGCGGTATCCGCCACCTGTTTGACGTCGAACCGCTTCGGCATCCAGACCTGACTCGAGAGGAGCAGGTGCAACCGGATGGCGTCGGCGCCGTGGTCCTCGATCACCTGCCATGGCTCGACCGCGTTGCCGCGGCTCTTGGACATCTTCTGGCCCGAGGCGTCGAGCACCAGGTCGTTGACGATGACATGGCGGAACGGCGCCTCGTCCATCAACGCCGTGCCGATGACCAGCAACGAGTAGAACCAGCCGCGGGTCTGATCGACTCCCTCGCAGATGAAGTCGGCCGGGAAGTGCAGCGGAAACGCGCCCGCCGGATCTCCGGGCCAGCCCCACTGCGCAAACGGCATGCTGCCGGAGTCGAACCAGGTGTCGATCACCTCGGGGACCCGGCGCATCGTCCCCCCCCCTGGAGCGGGCCAGGTGATCTCGTCGATCCACGGCTTGTGCACGCCGAGGTCGCCGTCCGGACGGTAGCCGCTCTTCGCGTGCAGCTCCTCCAGCGAACCGATCACCTCCAGATGCGAGGGATCGCGATCGCTGACCCAGACCGGCAAAGGGGTGCCCCAGTAGCGCTCCCGCGAAAGGGCCCAGTCGACGTTGTTGGAGAGCCACTCGCCGAACCGCCCTGCACCGGTCTCGGGCGGGTGCCAGTTGATCCTGGCGTTGAGCTCGACCATCCGCTCCTTGAGGCGCGAGGTCCGCACGAACCACGATTCCCGCGCGTAGTAGATCAGCTTGCTCTTGCAGCGCCAACAGTGCGGATAGGAGTGATCGTACGCCTCGGTCGCCAAGTGACGGCCGCGGGTCTTGAGCTCGCGGATGATCAGCTCGTTGGTCGCCTCGGCGGTGACCAGCTTCCCCTCCAGCTCCGGCCAGGTGGTTCCGACGAAGGTGCCGTCGCTCGCCACCGGCCGCAGCATCGCGAGACCATGCGCCTGTCCGGCAGCGTAGTCGTCGGCGCCGAAGGCCGGTGCCATGTGCACCAGTCCCGAACCGTCCTCGGCCGTCACGAAATCGCCGGCGACGATCAGTTGGGAATCACCATCATCGGGAAGCGGGACGACATCGAGCGGCCGCACGAAGCGGCGACCGACCAGTTCCGATCCCGGAAAGGTGCGCGACGGAGTGGTCCCCTCGCCCAGCAGCCGCACCGCCCGCTCGGCGAGCGCCGCGGCCATCACGAAGCTGCGTCCCGGGTGCCTGGGCGAGATGAACTCGGCATACTCGAGTCCCGGATTGACTGCGACGGCGACATTGCTCGGCAGCGTCCACGGGGTCGTGGTCCACACCACCAGCTCCCGGCCGGTGTCGTCGTCCAGCGGGAAGGTGACGTACACTGCGCGGTCACGCACGTCGGCGTAACCGAGAGCCAGCTCGTGGCTGGAGAGCACCGTTCCGCAGCGGGGACAATAGGGCGAGACGCGGTGGCCGCGGTAGAGCAGATCCTGCTCGTGCAGCCGCTTGAGGATGGCCCAGACGGACTCGACATACGGCGCAGTGCAGGTGACGTAGGCGCGGTCGTAATCGAGCCAGTAGCCGATCCGCTCCGAGAGATCGACCCACTCGTCACGACAGGTGAAGACGCTCTCGAGACACTTCTCGGCGAATGCCGCCACGCCGTACTCTTCGATCTCCCGCTTGCCGGTGAAGCCGAGCTGCTTTTCCACTTCGAGCTCAACGGGGAGGCCGTGGGTATCCCAGCCGGCGATCCGGGTGACGCGATGGCCATCCATCACCCGGAAGCGGCAGACCAGATCCTTGATGGTGCGCGAGAAGACGTGATGAATCCCGGGCCGACCGTTGGCGGTTGGCGGACCTTCGAAAAAGACAAACCCCGGACCGTCGGCAGTAGCCGACTGGACGCGCTCGAAAAGGCGATCGGCACGCCAGCGCTCCAGCCGCTCGCGCTCGAGAGCGTCGGCAGCACCGTCAGGCCAACTGGGCCAATGGATCGCGGGGAGAGTCTGGATCATCTTCCGTCGGTCATGAGTTGAGCACCATCTCGTGCCCCGAAGAGCACCGAACCGAGACGGAGCATGGTGGCGCCCTCGGTCACGGCGGCGCCAAAATCGTTGGACATCCCCATCGACAGCTCGGGCAGTCGGTGTCCGGCCGACTCGGCCCGATCGCGCAGCTCGCGCAGCTTGGCGAAGGTCCGGCGCTGGGCCGCCTCGTCGGCCGTCAAGGCGGCCATCGTCATCAGCCCTCGCACCCGCACGGTTGACAGCGCCTGCAACTGATCAAGCAACTGAGGCAGTTCGTCCGGCATGACGCCGCCCTTCTGCGCTTCGTCGGAACAGTTCACCTGCACCAGTACCTCCTGAACGCCGCCCGGCAGCAACCGCCGGTGCAGCTCCTCCGCCAAGTTGATCCGGTCGATCGAGTGGATCAGCGCGAAGCGACCCATCGCCAGCCGGACCTTGTTGCTCTGCAGCCCGCCGATCAGGTGCCAGGCGACCGGAATCCCGTCGGTGGCATCCTGCTTGGCGATCGCCTCCTGCACCCGGTTCTCCCCGACATCGAGGAGCCCGGCCGCATGGGCGGCCCGAACGGTGGCCGGCCCGAAGGTCTTGGTGACCGCAATCACGCGCACCCGGTGAGTGAGTCCGGCCTTGGCCTGACGCTCGGCAATCACTTGACCAACCTGCTTGAGGCGGTCTTCCAGCGATACTTCAGGCATAACCGGGAAATATAGCCGGATCAGCCCCCGGCCGGGCACCGCTCATTCGCGCTCGGCGAAGGTGGCGGCCGCCACGGCGAGGGCGTCGCGGACCGCCGACGGCTCGTGGACTCGGAAGAGTCGCGCGCCGCGCTCCCAAGCCAGCAGACAGGCGGCTGCGGTGGCCTGATCGAGTCGCTCGGGATGGTCTCCGACTGTTTCCGCCAGGAAGCGCTTGCGGGAGACTCCCACCAACACTGGACGGCCGAGCAGGGCGATGGCATCGAGATGCTGGAGCAGTCGCCGGTTGTGGGCAGGCCGCTTCGCGAACCCGAAGCCGGGATCGAGCACGATCGCCTCGTCCGCAATGCCGGCGGCGTGGGCCGCCAGACGCGCAGCAGTCAACTCGAACGCGACCGCCGTGGTGACGTCACCGGCATACTCGGCGGCGGCGTAGGAGGCGAGCTCACCGAGCGGGCCGCGGGAATGGGTCAACACGACCCCGGCACCGGAACGGGCGGCGGCGCTGAGCAGCGCCGGATCGTGACGCCCGCCGGTGACGTCGTTGACGATGCATGCCCCCGCGTCGAGAGCCGCGATCGCAGTCGATGCCCGCACGGTATCGACCGCGATCGGGAGGTCAGGATGGCGCGCCGCGATTGCCGTCACTGCCGGCACCACGCGAGCGAGTTCCTCGTCGGCCGAAACCGGGGTTGCGCCGGGCCGAGTGGATTCCCCCCCGACATCGACCAGCGTTGCCCCCCCCTCGAGGAGTCGCTCCACCAGGTGGAGGGCGGCCTCGGGTGTCGCAGCGCGACTCGGCGGCGAAAACGAATCCGGGGTGACATTCACGATCCCGACGATGGCCGGAGCATCGAGGAGGATGGTGCCGCGCGCGTGCCGCCATGCCGGCGGTGACTCGGCCGGCATGGCGAGCCCGATCGCCTCGGCGAGTTGCTGCACCGCCGCCGGTTGCACCCAGGGCCGGGCAAAGGCGCCCAAGCGGGCGCGACCGCCGGCGAGGATCAGCCAGCCATCGCCGGTCACCAGTTCCAACCCCAACCGAGGCGCGAGCGGAACCATCGCCTCGATCACTTCCTCACTCAGGTTCTGAACGAGGTAGGCCGAGGTCGCGAGGCCACTGCCGGTGAGGGATGCGAGATCGCCCTCCCATCCGAGGGACAGGAGGGCGTCGCGGACCGCACCATGGGTGCGGCCCGAGAGAGGAACGACGATCACGCTCCGGCTGGCTCCGCCGGCGGAGTACCCAGCACGGGACGGGCTTTCGATGCACCGGATCGTGATGACTCGGTGGAGGCGACCGACTCGGCCAGGATCGGAGCGGCTCTGGGAGGCAGCGGCAGATCCTGCTCGAGCAGCGCCAGATCTTCGCGACCGATCGTCTCGCGTTCCAGCAGCGCCTCGGAGATCCGGTCGAGCAGCGCACGGTGCGCGTTGAGCAGCTCCAGCGCCTTGGCGTAGGCCTCGTCGAGGAGACGCTTGATCTCGCCGTCGACCATCTGGGCCGTCTGTTCCGAGACTTCACGCTTGGAGCCGAAGTCGCGGCCCAGAAAGACCTCGTGCGGAGCGTCGCCGATGGCCATCAGGCCAACCACTTCGCTCATGCCGAACTGGGTCACCATCCGGCGAGCCAGCGCGGTGGCGCGTTCGATATCATTGCCGGCACCAGTGGTCACCGCGCCCTTGCCGAAGACGATCTCCTCGGCCGCCCGTCCGCCGAAGAACATCGCCAGCGAGCCGATCAGCCAGTCACGGGTGTAGTTGTGACGGTCGGTCTCCGGCAGCGACGCAGTGAGGCCCAGTGCCCGACCGCGCGGAATGATGGTGACCTTGTGGACCGGATCGCTGCCGGGGGTCTTCATCGAGACCACGGCGTGGCCCGCCTCGTGATAGGCAGTCAGCTTCTTGTCCGAGTCGGTCAGCACCAGCGAGCGTCGTTCGACGCCCAGCATCACCTTGTCCTTGGCCTCTTCGAAATCCTCCATCGCCACCGCCGTCTTGCCGGCGCGGGCTGCCAGCAGCGCCGCCTCGTTGACCAGGTTGGCAAGGTCGGCGCCGGCCATGCCGGGGGTACCGCGGGCGATGGTGCCGAGGTCGATGCCCGGTGCCAGCGGGATCTTCCGGGTGTGGACCCGCAGGATCCCCTCGCGTCCCTTGACGTCAGGGGCATCGACGACGATCTGCCGGTCAAAGCGGCCCGGCCGGAGCAGCGCCGGATCGAGCACGTCGGGACGGTTGGTGGCCGCGATCAGGATCACGCCGTCGTTGGACTCGAATCCGTCCATCTCGACCAGGAGCTGGTTGAGGGTCTGCTCGCGCTCGTCATGCCCCCCCCCGAGTCCGGCGCCGCGGTGACGGCCCACGGCATCGATCTCGTCGATGAAGATGATGCACGGTGCATGGGCCTTGCCCTGCTCGAACAGGTCGCGCACCCGGCTCGCGCCGACGCCGACGAACATCTCCACGAAGTCGGAGCCGGACATAGAGAAGAAGGGCCGACCGGCCTCGCCCGCCACCGCCTTGGCCAGCAGCGTCTTGCCGGTGCCCGGCGGACCGACCAGCAGCGCTCCCTTGGGGAGGCGTCCGCCGAGCCGGGTGAACTTCTGCGGATCCTTGAGGAACTCGATCACTTCCTGCAGCTCGACCTTGGCCTCGTCGGCCCCGGCCACGTCGGCAAAGGTGATCTTGGGGGTGTCGCCGGTGAGCAGCTTGGCCTTGCTCTTCCCGAATGCGAAGGCGCGATTGCCGCCGGCCTGCATCTGCCGGAACAGGAACCACCAGAGCGCAATGATCACGATCCAGGGCAGCGCGAAGATCAGGATGCTGGAGAAGCTGCTCTTCTGCTCCTTGGCGGTGATGGCGACGTCGGCCGCCTCCAGCCGTTCCAGCAGCTCGAACGAGTTGGCCACCGGGAGGAGGACGGTGAAGACCTTCACCTGACGTCCGTCCTCGGTGATCGGGGTGCGGAATTCGCCCCTGATCATCTTGCCGTCGACCACTTCGACCGCGGCGACATTGCCGCCCTCGAGCTGGCGCGAGAACTCGGTGTAGGTGAACTCGCTCGGGCCACGTTGCTTCGACATGACCTGGAAGAGGGCGATCGCGATCACGATCCCGAACGCCCAGAGCGCGAGGTTCTTGGAGAGGGTGCCGAGGCCGGAACCCGAGGGAGGCGGAGCTTTGCTGTCAGCCATCAGAGCAGGTCACCGATGAACGGGAGATGTCTAAAGTCCTCCGCGTGGTCAAGGCCGTAGCCCACCAGAAACGCGGGAGGTGCCGGAAATCCGACCCACCGAACCTCGGGGATCGGGGTCGGCAGGAGTTGCTTGTCGAGCAGCGCACAGACTCCCAGGGAGGCCGGCTGCCGATCCTTGAGTAACGCCAGCAAGCGCTGGATGGTTCGCCCGCTGTCGATGATGTCCTCGACCAGCAGGATGTGCTTCCCCGCCAGCGGGGTCTCCGGGTCGTAGAGCAGCCGCACGTTGCCGCTGCTCACCGTGTCCGCACCGTAGGAACTCGCCACCAGGAAATCGAGGTGGATCGGCCGGTCGATCTGGCGGACCAGGTCGCTGAAGAAGATCACGCTTCCCTTCAGCAGCCCGAGCACCAGCAGATCGCCATCCGGATAGGCGGCGGTGATCTCCTGGCCCAGCTCGCGCACGCGCCGGGCGATGGTGGCCTCATCGAGGAGCACCCGCAATTCGCGGCCACCGGCGCGGCGTTGCATTTCAGGCGAGAGTGCAGTCGAGATGGCGCGCCTCCTTTCCTTCCGTCGGCACGCGGCCGTTTCCCCGGCAGATGCCCGGGACCCAGAGAATGGTCGCGTCGCCATCGACGGGACCGCGAATGACGGGCCACAGGGCCCGCCTGGCACGCGGGATTCCTGCCTCCCGCAACATCACGCTCACCGGCCGCGATCCGCTGCCACCAAGGGGACGAATCCGGTCGCCGGATTGCCACGTCCCGAGCTGCAACGGCCCCGGAGTGAACCAGCCAACCTCCCCACCGCGAGTACTCCTGCCGGCCAGCCCGACCGCTGAGCGGACCTTCCAGTCCCCGAAGGTGAGTTCGCCCACCTCGGGGAGTTCTACCGCTGGCGGCGGCGCGGCGGCGGGACGGCTGAGGATCAACCGATCGCCCGCCAACTCGACCTCCAGCCCGGGATCGACCCGGATCGATCGACCGGAGCGATTCGCGGCGAGCAACCGCTCGATGGCGACCGCCCGCCGCACCCCGACCTGGACCCCAAAACGCCTTCCGAGCGCCCCGAGGAGGGTACGACTCAAGTCGGAACGATAGCCACGAAGCGGGGACGCGGCAACCGAGAGCCCCCCGGGCTCCTCGCGCAAATCAAGCTCCGGCAGCAATTCCAGGACCTCGTCCCAGGCCAGTCTGGCCGACCGCGCCTGCGCTCCCAACCCGCGGATCATGGTGTTGACATCGGGCAGGCGCGCCTCCAGCTGCGGCATCACCTGATGTCTCACCCAGGAACGGAGGTGGCGGCTGTCGCGGTTGGCGGGGTCATCCCAGCTCTCCACTCCCTGCGCGGTGAGCCATGCATGAATGGTGGCGCGGTCCACGCCGAGCAGAGGTCGGACCCAGCGACCGCTGCGCGGTTCCATGCCGGCCAATCCCGCAGGTCCACTGCCACGCAGGAATCGCAGCAGAATCGTCTCCACCTGGTCGTCGGCGTGGTGAGCCAGCGCGATCGCCCCCGCCCCGCATTCCTGGGCCAACTGAGCCAACGCGGCGCGCCGCCCCCGACGCGCCGTCGTCTCGCTGGCCTGGGGTCCCAATGCCAGGGTGGCAACTTTCCCGGGCAATCCGAGCGAAGCGGCGCGAGCCATCACCGCCTTGGCAACCCTGGCGCTTTGGGGGTGAACGCCGTGATCGACATGTCCGACCACCAGCGGTCGGCCGTGGCTCGCCGCACCGCGATGCAGCAACTCCATCAGGGCGAGCGAATCGGGACCACCGGAGACCGCGATCAGCAGCGCCTCGCCGACCGGTACCAGCTCGCCGAGGGTCGCTGCCACCGTCTCCACCAGCGGATCAGTCACACTCACCATCACTCTGCCTGCCAGCCGGATTGCTGACCACCTCGAACGGCTCCATGTGGATCAGCACATTTTCCACCATCGGCACCGCCCGGCGGATGGCGGTCTTGACGCGGCCGCTGAGCACATGGGCATCGTGCAGCGACATGGCGGCGTCTGCCTGCACGTGCAGATCGATGAAATACCGGGTGCCGACCTTGCGGGCCATCAGTTTCTCGATGCAGCAGACTCCCGAGACCGCCGTAGCCGCCTCTCCAACCTGCTCCAGCAACTGTGCATCTGGAGTGCCGTCCATCAACTCGTGCAGAGCCGGGCTGACGATGCGCCAGCCGTTGGCGGCGATCAGGGCAGCAGCTACCATGGCGGCGGCCTCGTCGGCCCAATACCAGGCGGGACCGAGCACCACCGCCAGGCCGATACCGATGAACGCCGCCACTGAGGAGATGGCATCGCTGCGATGGTGCCAGGCGTCGGCCGCAACCGCACTGCTCGAGGTCGCTTCGGCCACCTGCAAGACTCGCCGGAACAGAGTCTCCTTGAGAAGAACCACTACTGCGATGACTGCGAGCGTCCAGGTTGCGGGCACTGAGTGCGGTACCAGAGCCGCCTCAACCGCCTTGACGGCGATCCCGACCGCGGCCGCCATCAACATCACTCCGACGATGGCGGCAGCAATCGGCTCGGCCTTGCCGTGTCCCCACGGATGTTCATCGTCGGCGTCCAATGCCGAGAGCCGCAATCCGCCCCAGACAACCAGCGAACCGATGATGTCGGCCAGCGATTCGATGGCGTCGGCGAGCAGGGCAAAAGAGTGGCCGAGGACTCCGGCCACTCCCTTCCCGATCGCGAGCCCCGTGTTGACGAGGATCCCCGTCCGCGCCGCGCGGACCCCATCGGACTGCCTGCCAACGGCCTCATTCACGCGTGACGCGACCCTCCGGCAACCAGCGATCGAACAGTTCCATGATCCGGCGATATTCGTCGGTCCAGGAATCGGGCCGGACAAAACCGTGATCCTCAACCGGATAGACCGCCATCTCCCAGCGATCCTTGCCGAGCTCGATCAACCGCTGGGCCAGCCGGACCACATCCTGGAAGTGGACGTTGGTGTCGATCATCCCGTGGGCGATCAACAGCGGGTCGTCAAGTCCCTCGGCGAAGAAGATCGGCGACGACTGGCGGTACGCCGTGGTGTCGGTCTGCGGTTCGTTGAGGATGCGCGCGGTGTAGCCGTGATTGTAATGGGCCCAATCGGTCACCGAACGCAACGCTGCACCGGCGCCGAACGACTCACCCCGGGTGAACAACGCCATCAGAGTGATGAAGCCGCCGTACGAGCCGCCGTAAATGCCGATGCGATCGCCGGGAATCCCCATCTTGGCGGTGAGCCAGGCGGAGGCGTCGACGAAATCCTCGAGGTCGCGGCCGCCCATGTGCCGGTAGATCGCGGTGCGCCAGTCGCGTCCGTAACCCGCCGAACCGCGGTAGTCCACATCGAGCACGACGTAGCCCTTGCTGGCCAGCAGGTGATGGAACTGGTACTCGCGATAATAGCTCGACCACCACTCGTGGACGTTCTGCAGATATCCCGCACCGTGCACGAACAACACGGCGGCGCCATTGGGACGAGCACCCATCTGCTCCGGGCGGTAGATGCGGGCCGGCACGGCGACTCCGTCACTAGCCGGGATGGTGATGATCTCGGGGGCGATCCAGTTGGCCGACAACCAGGCGTCGGTTGGCGACTGGGTGAGCGCGGTAGCCGTCGCTCCCCGGCGCGTTGACTGGAGGAACAGCTCGGGCGGGCGATTGCTGGTGGAGTGGACATCGGCCAGCCACTTGCCGTCGGGGGAAGGAGTCACCTGATGCCCCCCCCTGATGGTGGTCCAGCGCACCTTGTTGCTGCCATCGAAGGCCATCGTCCAGAAATGGCGCTCGTGATTGGAGCCCTCGCTGGTGTGCAGCTCGAACCGGGTACGATCATCGCTCACCTCGGCCGAGCGCACTTCCCACTGACCGCGAGTCAACTGCCGCCGGTTGGAACCATCGGCTGCAGCCACATGGAGATGAGCCCAGCCGTCGGCCTCGCTTACCCACCAGATGCCGCGGTTCCCCGGGAGCCAGCCGCTGCAGTTGCCGCACGGTCCGCCAACCCAGGCCGAGTCGGTGATGGTCTCTACCGGTGTCAGGGTCCCGGTTGCCGCGTCGAGAAGCGAGAGGACTCGCCGGTCATACTCCTTGCTGTCGGCCATGACCAACGCGTGAGTGCCGGCATCATTCCAACCACGGGTGGAGAGACTGCCGTAGATCCCTGCCGAGTCTCCTGTTAGCGGGTGCAGCCACTTGACCGCACCAGTCGCCACGGTCATCAAGCCGATGCGTGACTTCCCCTCTGCATCACCCACCTTGGTCCGCGAGGGGATATCCTCGGTGAATCCCGACGCGGTGACGTAGTTGGGCACCACGGTCGACTTGGTGGCCGGCGCCGAGGTGGTGGTGATCAGCAACACGTGCGCGCCGGTTGGTGCGATATCTGCCGAGCGAAGCCGCTCATCCCGGTTGAGATAAAGCCGCGGCAACGCGAGCGAGTCTCTGGCGGCTTGAGCTGCCTTGCGAATCGAGTCCGAACGGGCCCCATCGCGGATCACCGCCAGCAAGTCGAGTTGGTCACGCTCCAGCGCCGCTCGTTGTGCCGGACTCTTTCGCGATGAATCGGGTGCCGGGCCGGAACGGATGTCGGTCAACTGCTCCACGAAGCCGTCGGCCAGCGACCGGGCGAAGAGATTGTTGCCGTCGCGATAGAAGAAGCGGCTCTCGTCCGACGACAGTCCGGCAAGCTGCACATTGCCGCCGGTGTTGGTCAGGCGCCGGGTGGTGCCGCGGGGCAGTTCCACCACCCAGAGATCACCACTCGCCGAGACGATCTTGCGCCGCCCGTCGCGGGTGCGAAGTCCCCCGGCCAACAGCGGAGCGAACGAATCCGCCGTTGCCACCGACAACCTTTCCGGAACGGCACCCGGCTCGGCGCGCACGCGATAGGGCACGCTGTTCTCGCGCCAGTCGCTGCCGGGAGGCAACCAGGAGAAATGGATCCAGCGACTGTCAGGCGTCCAGCGAATGCCGCTCGGCTCGCGGCCGACCGTTTCCGGCCCGCGCATGATCGTGGCGAGATCGAGATTGAAAGTGGTCTGGGCTGCCAGCGCTGTGGGCAGCACCAGCGCGGTGATCAGGGCGAGAGACGATCTCGACGCCATGCATTCTCCGGGGTGCGGGTGTAGAGGATTCGGTCATGCAGGCGGCTCGGTCGCCCCTGCCAGAATTCACATTCCTGCGGGATCAGGCGGTAACCACCCCAATGGGTTGGCCATGGAATAGGATCATTGCCGAACTCCCGCTCCAGCTCCTCGACCCGCGCCATCAGGAGGGCACGGTCTTCGAGCAGGGCACTCTGATGCGACGCCCATGCACCGATCTGTGAACCAACCGGTCGGCTCCGGAAGTAGGCCATCGAGTCGGCAGCCGAGATCCGCTCCACCGGACCGACGAGTCGCACCTGTCGCTCGAGCTCGGCCCAGTAGAAGGAAAGCGCCGCCTGTGGGTTGGCTGCCAACTCGACCGCCTTGCGCGAGCGATAGTCGGTGAAGAAGACGAATCCGTCGGGACTCATCCCCTTGAGCAGCACCACCCGGGCACTCGGTCGTCCGGTCGCGTCGACGGTCGCCAGAGTCATGGCGTTGGCTTCGAGCAATTGAGCAGCTTCGGCCTCGGCAAACCAGCGCTGGAACTGGAGGAACGGATCTGCGGCCACCTGCTCGACATCCAGCTCGGCGAGGGCATATTCCCGGCGCCGGTCGGCCAGGTTCATTCCGGTAGAGTCCGCCATTGTTGTTCCTCTCGTTCAATCATGAAGCCGCGCGCCAGATAATTGGGCAACGCTGCCGGACCATCCAGGGAACAGGTGTTGAGCACCACCCGCTCCGGCGAGGTGGCCCATGCCCGACTGATTGCCTCGGTCAGGAGCCAGCCACCGATACCGCGCCCGATCCACTCAGGCACCAGACCGAAATATTGCACCTCGCGGTCGTTGCCGCAGAGCAGCAGCAGGTAGAACCCCACCAGCTCCCGATCCCGGCGGGCCGTCCAAAGTTCGCTGCCGGGCTGCTGGAGCAGGGTGGCCCACTGAGTCGCGGTCCAATCGGCGCGGTCGTGCCAGTGCCAATCGCGGCCGATGCGACGGTAACATTCCGCCATCACCGCCGCAGCAGTCGGTAGTTCCTCAAGCTGGAGGGCAATTCCTTCGACGTTCCGGCTGCTCGGCCGGAATTGGGCGGCCGAGGTCATCTCCAGGTGGGAGACGGTGACCGACACCGCGGGGCTCATGCCGGTGTAACCCGACCCCGACACTCCCCGAACCCGATCGTGACGGCGCCATGCTGCACCGCCCTGCCCTGCATCACCACCGTGTCGCCGTCCTCCAAAAACCGCCGAACGCTGCCATCCGGAAGAGTCAGTGGCTCAGACCCGCGCCAGGTGCGCTCCAGCAGGCAACCGCGCGCGTCGGCTGAGGTGCCGCTAATGGTGCCGGTACCGAGCAAGTCACCGGGCAACAGATTGCAGCCGTTGCTGGCGTGATGGGTGATCAACTGCAAGGGGCTCCAATACATCGCGTCGGCAAAAGTGGTCCTGCTGACCCGCCAAGGCCGCTCGCCCCGCCCGGCCATCGCCTCCGTCCGAATGGCAACCTCAAGCTCCAGCGACCAGGTGGCGTCGTCGGGAATGGTCAGGTAGGGCAGCGGAGCGGGATCACCCTCCGGCCTCGTCGGCATTGGCACCCGGAACGGCCGCAATGCGTCGGCCGTGACCACCCACGGCGAGATGGTGGAGGCGAAGTTTTTAGCGAGAAACGGCCCGAGCGGCTGGTACTCCCATGCCTGCAAGTCGCGGGCGGACCAATCGTTGAGCAACACCACGCCGAAGAGGCGATTGACGGCGTCTGCCGCCGCAACGGTACTTCCCAGCGGATTGGCGCCCCCGATGACGAGACCAAGTTCCAGCTCGTAATCGAGCAGGCGCGAGGGGCCGAACGCCGGCACCTCGGCGTCGGGGGCCCGGGTCTGGCCGTGGGGGCGGCGAACCGCTGTGCCGTCGATCACGATCGAGGAGGCCCGTCCGTGGTAGCCGATCGGAATCCACTTGTAGTTGGGCAGCAGCGGGTTGTCGGGCCGGAACATCGAACCGACGTTGGTGGCGTGGTGCACCGACGCATAAAAATCGGTGTAGTCACCCACCTGCATCGGCAGCTTCATCACCAGCCCGTCGAGCGGCACGAGTGCCCCCCCCAATCTGCTCTCTTCCGCCGGATCTGCCAGGGCATCGGAAAGCGCCAGCCGCGCCGCCGTCCACAGCTCCGGAGGGAGTGCGAGCAGCGGGTTGAGCGTGGCCGCGCCGAGCGCCTCCAGCAACAGCGGCGGAAGCTCCCCCCCCCAACCGGCGGTCAGTGCGCGCGGCAGCACCAGTGCAGAGTCGCCGATGGCAACCACCAGAGCCGGTCCGTCGGCCGTTGCCGCCACTCCGAAGGGAAGATTCTGGACCGGGAAGACCGGGTGACCGTTGGCCGATGCCACCCAGGAGCGGCGCGACGGGTCGTGCGAGCGATCGAGCGATCCGGTCATGTGGACCACCCTGCCGAGAGTTCACTGACCGGGTCCTCAAAGGAACACGAGCCGAAGCTTGTGAAGCCGCGCTGCCGAACCTCGTCCAGCTCTGCCATGGGCCAGTGCAGCTCTCGCCAGGACCAGCCGTTCTCGTTTACCCGGAAGGCCCCCGGGTCGGCCTCCTCGAGGATTGACTGGGCGGTCTCGCCGTCGGCGCCATGCATCAGCGAAGCAGTTGCAACGAAGAGATTGATGAAGCCGAACATCTGGTGGCCTGCCGAATCCGGTTCGTAGGTAAGCGGGTAATTGCCGCACACCGGGTGGTGGAGGCCGGCCGTTGCCTTGAAGGGCAGCCGTTGCCTCGTGACCGCCATCAGAAAACGCGTCAACTGCTCCGCCGTGGGAAAGGCATCGGGAGTGACTCCGCCGGTGCGAACCTTGGCGAACGCCCCGACTTCGGCGATCGCGGCAATCAGGTCCGGATAGGGACCCTCAGAGGGGACCTCCATGAAACGGGCCGGGCCGGCGGGAAGTTGGGCCCCCAGATGGGTCACCTGCCCGACTGAGGAGACCTTCAGTTCGAGTGATTCGATCCTGGTGGCGGAGCCGTGTACCGAGGCGGCGAACTGCGCGACCCGGTCGAGTTCGAGCGGCAGGTTGCTGCCAAGTACCACCGCGAGTGGCCATGGGGCGCCCAGCGGATGATTGAGCGAAATGGTCGCGAGTTCGGGACCGAGCTCGTCAAGACGGGAGGCCGCTACCACGAATCGGCCCAACAGCAGTTGATCAGGACCGTCGCGATACCCGGCGTACTGTTCGACCGCGCGGGCCATGGAGCACGAGGCCGGCGGAAAAAGGCCGGCGTAGTCCACCATCCCGCGGAAGGCGCGTTGCATGCGTGACCTCGGCAGAAGAAGAAACAGCTGCCGGGCAATCTAACGGCGGTCGATCAACCGATCTTCAACTCGTGGCGTGGCATCGGGTTTGGCCGCCATCGCCTCAACTCGCCAGCACCACGGAGAGCGTCGGTGAGCGGCGCAGGCGTTGCAGCGCCTGGGCGCGCAACTGGCAAACCCGGGACTCCGTCACGCCGAGTTCGGCGGCGATATCGCGAAGCGAGCGCTCCTCGAAGAACGAGCGGGTCAGGATAAGGCGTTCCCGCACCGGCAACTGATCGAGGGCGGCGCGGAGCGCATCGGCTCGCTCGGTGGCGAAGAGTGCCGCGTGCAACCGCTCACCGGCGTCATCACCGAGAGTGTCGGCCAAGCCACTGGTGCCCGGCTCACCATCGATCGAAACCTGTCCGGCCGCAGCGGTGCGCTGCCGGAGTCGGGCCACCGCCAGGTCATCCATGCCGAGGTGGGCCGCCACCTCCACGGTATCGGGGGTGCGTCCGAGGCGTTGCTCGAGCTCGGTCATCGCCGATTCCAGCCGCCGGACCTGGGCCCGGTCGGAGCGGGAGAGCGGATCACGGGAGCGGAGTTCGTCGAGGATGGCGCCGCGAATCCGCCGCATCGCAAAGGTGGAGAATGCCAGCCCGCGTTCGATGTCGAATCCCTCCATCGACTGCAACAAACCGAGTGAACCGGCGGAGACCAGCTCCTCGAGGGAGACCGCATCGCGTACCCGAGGAGCCACCTCGCGGGCGGCGTGGTGAACCAGGCCGAGATAGCGGCTCAGCAGTTCGCGGCGGGCGTCGAGGTCACCGGTGTCGCGCCAGCGGCGCCACAAGGCATCGTTTGTCGTCTGAGTCGTCTGCACCGGCAATTTCCTGTGAGGTGTCTGATCGGGGTGCAACGCAATTTCGTGACCACCGCCAGAGCGGCGCCCAGCAGTGTGGCCCGGCCGCCACGGGAGGCACCCCAGCCCGAATGTCACCGCATGCGGCAAGGCAGCCCCGCCAAGCCGGAATCGGGCGCGTGGCAACGGCGCCACGCCACCCGGATCGCCTGTTCCCGTCTGGATTCGAGTGGCCCGGCGGTCGTTGATGACTCCGCGCGGCCGGTTCCGGGAGGGTGGCAGCATGGGCGGCCCTCGGATGACTTTCTACTCATGTCCGCCGTTATTGACTCCGAGTTCTCATCGTGAGCTGGTCACCCGTCCTGCCCAAAGGGAGACGCAATCCCCCGAGCATTGCACTCCGCATGGGGCCACCGCTCAACCAGCGGGCTCGCCGCAGTTCTCGCAGAAGCCATCACCCGGGACCAGTGGGGTGCCGCACCCTCGACAGTTTTTGGTCGGTGCCGATGGAGGAGGTGGCGGTGGAGCAGCGGGAGTGCCGGACGGCTCCCCGGGGCGCGCCGTGTGCATTGTGGCCTGCTGACGAGCCCGTTCCCGCACCTCATGCGCCTGCTGCTTGACCCGGTCCATCCGCTCTTGCATCGCCGCTTGTGCCTCCTCCAGGGAGAGCCCATCGACCGCCTGCAGGTAGATGATCGCCCACCCTTTCAGCAGCACCATCACCGGCGGGATCACGATCAGGAAGAAGAGCAGCGTCAACCCGAACGCCAGGCCGAGGACCGGGCCTGAGTCCCCCCCCCTTCCGCCTGCACCGAGCATGGCGACCAGCTCCAGCGGGCCGAGCCCACCGGCGCCGAGGTCGAGCACTGCGGTGGTCATTCCGCCGACGATTCCGATGCCGCTGCCGAGCACCACTCCGATCAGTGCCACTACCACCGACAGCAACAGCGAGAGGAGAATGCCGAGGATCACCACGTAGAGCAATCGCTGGCGCACCACAGCGGTGATGGTGGCCAGGATCTGGATCACGCTGCTGCCGTTCCACACCGCCGGACCAGTGACCGGCAGCACCACGGCGAGGAAGGCCAGCACCACCAGCCCGCTCGCGACTACCGCTGTCGGCAACACCACGGCTAGGAGCAGCGAACCGAGTGCCGGGATCTTGCAGAGATAGAGAATCGAGGCGAGCAGCAGCAGGTAGGCGAGGAACGCCAGGAAGGCGATCAGCAGTGTGGCGATCAACCGGTGCACGGTGAAGACCGACGCCAGCAGGGCGTTGACCGGTGAGCGCGGTGCCCGGTCGGTGGCCTCGTCCATCAGGGTGATCCCGGCGGCGTTGATGCCGATCAGCAGGACCGCGAGACTCAGCAGTGCGCCGATGAGTGCGGTCAGGCCGGCGGCGCCAGCCGAATTCCCGGCCATCGCGATGCCGGCTCTGCCGAAGAGCGTGAGGACAATCGCCAGGGTTACTGCGGTGCCTGCCAGCAATACGAAGGCGCGCCAATTGGTCATGGCGTCGAGGGCCTTGAGGAGTGAACCGGTGTCGCCCAAACGACTGGTGACCTGATGGGAGAGTTGTGCCATGACTTGCTCCAGGGTGACGAGTCCGGAGAATGGATCTCGTCACCCTGTGCGCAGATTCCTGCCTGATCCCGTCATCGGCCGCCGAAATGGGAGGGGTCGAAGCTCACCGGCAAGCGACCACTTACCGGGGCGACGAAACGGGCGATCCCCGCGAAGGTGGTTCCCCGCCCCTGATCGTCAACGGCGCGCACCGACGAACCCGCGTTGAGCGGGAAGTAGCCGATGAAGGCATCGACCACACCGGGCGGCAGGATGGCATCGCAATCATCCGGATTGGTGGCGGCATTCGGTGCCCTGACCGGAGCGGCGTTGACCTTGACGCAGATCGGCCCGCCGGTCGAGTTGGTGATCACCGGGGCAAAGTGAGTGAGCACCGGCATCAGCAAGCCGACGCCGAGCGTTCCCTTGGCGAACGGAGCCCCGGGCAGGGTCAGCGCAGCCGTGCCGCTCAATTCCACCCCGCTCGCCGGCACGCCACCCACCGGCGCGGTGGGCTGCATCTGCCAGCGTGCCGCAGCAGCCGCACCGCGGCCGACCCGCAGCGTGGCTGATTCCCCGGGCCCCAGTGCCAGCGGCAGCATCCCGCCGATCGTGACCGTGACGGGTGCCACCAGCCGATTGTGCACCGTGACAACGGGATTGGCCCAATACCACCAGACGGCACCGAGTGCTGCCAGGCAGAGAGTGCCGATGGAGATCGCCGCGATGATCTTCCCCCCCCCACGATGGCGCCTCGCCACGGCGGCGTCCGGCACTGCATCGCTGACGGCGTCGCCCGGCGACGTAGCCGACCACCGTGATGGTGGCGGAGGGGGGAGCACCGGGTCAGCGGTGGCGCCCCCAGCAGCGGCGGCCGACCAGCGCGATGGTGGTTCGGCTTTGGGCTGTGCCGGCGGGGGAGCTGGTGGTGGTGGTGGCGCAGGTGATGGCGGAGGCGGTGATGACGGTGGCGGGACCTCATCGTTCGACACCAGCACAGTTCCGTCGACCCGACAGAACTTCTTGGAGTCCTCGTATGTGGCGCCGCAGGAGGGGCAATGCTTCATCGGTTCATTCCCGGTCGAGTACCACCGGAGATTGTGTCACTGACTGCCGAAGCACAAGGGGTATCAACGAAAGCCGGTCAGCCGCGGCTCCGGATCAGATCGAGCAATCCCTCGCGACTGTTCCGTTCCGGCTCCTCGAGCACCGCGTCGAGCAGCCAGCCGAGCAGCCGACCGAGCTCAGGGCCGGGAAGCGCCACGCCTGCCGCGATCAGGTCATCGCCGGTGAGGGCGAGTTGGCCCCGGCTGGTGGCCTCGCCGCGCCCGCGCACGGCGGTCACCTGGTCGGTCCAGTGGTCCGCGTCACGCTGCTGCCAGCGCGCCAGCGCAACCAGATCATCGGCCGCCTCCCCGACCACCGACATCCAGCGCCGCACCGCGATCGCGCTGGGATCAACCGGCCGCCGCGGTCCGCGATCGATCAGCTGGCCACGGCGCACCTCGGCCGCACTGCACTTGAGTCGCTGGAGGTGCGCCGCCACCGGAGAGCGCCAATGGGCCAGCAGCAACAGCGGATCACGCGGACCCGACGCTGCGGCGACGGGAACAGGAGCGAGTTCCCCGGTGGCATCTTCGGAAGCGGGGAGCCAGACCGCCGCCACCCCGCTCGCCTGCCAGAGTGCCATCAGCGCGGTGGGGTCGGCTGCGGTCTGCATCCCCTTCCACCACTCCTCCCGAACGCGCTCGGCGCTGAGGTGGCCCGTATCGGCACCCTGATTCTGCACCGCTCGCCAGGTGTCCGGCTCGATCACGAAGCCGAACCGCGCCGCAAATCGCAGCGCCCGGAGAATCCGCAGTCGATCCTCGCGAAAGCGGAGCTTGGCGTCGCCGACCGCGCGGACAATGCCGGCCTCGAGATCGGCGCGCCCGCCGAACGGGTCACGCCACTCGCCGCGAAGCGGATGCCAGGCCATGGCGTTGATGGTGAAGTCGCGCCTGGCGAGATCGGCTTCGAGCGAGACTCCAAAGGTGACCTCTGCCCGCCGTCCGTCGGTGCGGACGTCGGCGCGGAAGGTGGTCACCTCGTGCAGCACTCCCTTGCCATCGAGCACCCCCACGGTGCCGTGTTCGATGCCGACCGGAATGGTGCGCCGGAACAGCGAGCGCACCTGCTCGGGAAGGGCACTGGTGGCGAGGTCGACATCCTGCTGCGGATCGCCGACCAGGGCATCGCGGATGGCGCCGCCGACGCACCACGTCTCGTGACCGGCGGCCTCGAGGGTGCGGAGGATCTCCATCACCTCCGCGGGAACCGGCACTGACGTGGGGGATTCGTTCATCCGCAGAGGACGCTGCCACCGTTGACGTTGAGAATCTCGCCGGTGATGTGGCGGGCGAGATCCGAGAGCAGAAAGAGGACCGGGCCGGCGATATCCTCCGCCGCTGCCACCCGCTTGAGCGGGATGGCCGCCTCGATGGCGGGTCGCTGAGCCGGGTCGTCGAGTGCGGCGCTGCTCATTGCCGTGTCGACCCAGCCCGGAGCGACGCAGTTGACGGTGATTCCCGGACCGCATTCAACCGCCAGCGACTTGACCAGCGAGATCATGGCGCCCTTGGACGCGGCATAGTCGGCGTGCATCGCCTCGCCACGCTGCCCTGCGGTGCTGCCGATCATCACGATCCGGCCGCGTCCCTGCATCATCGCGATGCCGGCCCGGGTGACATGGAAAACGGCATCCAGATTGGTGCGCATCGTCTGCTGCCAGCGTTGGAGCGTCATCTCGGCCAGCGGCGTGTCGGCCGGGGGCCAGATGCCGTGGTTGACCACCAGGCCGTCGAGTCCGCCGAAGGCGGCGCCGACCTCGCGCATCAGTTGCGCCACGCAGTCGGGATCGCCGAGATCTCCCCCCCCCACATAACCGCGCCTGCCGAGCTGGCGCACCTCGCGTGCGACCGTCTCCGCCTCGGCCCGGGCCGAGTGGTACGTGATACCGACGTCGGCACCTGCCCGGGCACAGAGCAGGGCGGTGGCCCGTCCGATGCCCCGGGAGCCGCCGGTGACCAGGATGCGTTGTCCTGCAAGCGAGATCATGGGGCTTCCTCCAGAGTGAGCAGGGCGGCGATCTGGTGCTGAATGGCGAGGTGAATTTCCTGAATGTGGTGGACCCGGTGGTCGGGCACCACGAAGCAGTGGTCGGCGCTCGACCTGAGGGCGCCGCCGTCCCCTCCGGTCAGGGCGATGGTGCGGATGCCCAGGGCTCGCGCCTGTTCCACTGCCAGAAGGCAGTTGGGCGAATTGCCGGAGGTGCTGTGGACGATCAGGGCGTCGCCCGGCCGGCCGAGCGCCTCGATCTGGCGGGCGAAGACGTGCTCGAAGCCGAAGTCGTTGGCCGCCGCCGTGAGCAGCGAGGCGTCGGTCGTCAGAGCCACGGCGCGGCGCGGTCGTCCCGCGACTGGATGGTAGCGGACCACGTATTCGGTGGCGAGGTGCTGGGCATCGGCTGCCGAGCCGCCGTTGCCGGCAAAGAAGAGCGTCCCCCCCCCTGCCAGCGTGGCGCGCATCGTCGCCACGATCGGTGCCAGCTCGGCCGCTTGCGTCACCGTCCGTGCCGCCACCTCCGCCAGGTCGGCCAATCCGCCGGCAATCCGCTCGGCGTCGGTCACCGTTCCTCCAGCAGATTCCGCACCCTGCTCCACCACGAGGTGCGGAGCGGCAGCGGCTCCACCTCGAACAGCGCCCTGTCCTCGAGAATCGCGCGCGGATTCGACTCCAGCAGGACTATCGCCTGCTCCTCGCCCTCATTCTCGTTGAGCCACTCCAGTGCCGTGGCAATGCAGCGGTCATCGCCATGGTTGTCGGCCGCCAGGATGTCGGCCAGCCCCGCCGCCACCAGAGCACGGGCCCGGTCACCGCGACTCCTGGGGAGAGTGAGGGTGGTGGCATCGACCTGCAGCACGGCGCCCACCCGTTGCCATTCCCGAGCCGACTCGACCGAACACGAGGAATAGCGTTCAGGATGCGCCAGCACCGGCACCAGTCCGTGTGTTGTCACTTCGTGAAGCGCCCGGCGGACGATCTCAGCAGGGACCATCCGCGGAAACTCGACCAGCAGGTAGCGGGTGCCGGCCAGGGTGACGCGACGCTCGGCCGCTTCCCGCGGCAGCGGACGGTCCAGCATCACTTCGGCGCCACGCACGACCGTGATCTCGTCGGGGATAACCGGTGCGATCTTGAGCCAGGCCTCCTGCTGCACCTCGGGCACGCCGTCGGCCAGTTGTGATGCCAGGAGGTGCGGCGTGAAGGCGACGGTGTGCACGCCGCGCTCCCGGAAGCTCTTCAGCACGCGCAGCGACTGCTCGACCGATCGCGAGCCGTCATCAACGCCGGGGAGGAGATGGGAGTGGAGGTCGATCATCGCTCGCCGATCGCCGCCTTGCGAATCGCCCCGGCCTTGGCGCCAAGCGTGGCCGGGTCGCGCTCCGCCGCCGCCAGCAGGGCGAGAGTGATCAGGGCATCGGCTGCAAGCAGATCGAGAGCACAGGCACGACTGGACCCCGCCGACATCGCCGCGACCAACGCGGTATCACCCACAGCGGCGAGTTCGGCCGGGTCGTCGGCACCGCCAGCCGCATCGAGAAACTCGATGACCCTTTGCCGCAACGGCTCGGGCGCCCCGCTGGTGCGCTCCTCGACCCAGCTGCTGATCACGACGCCAGCCATTCAGTCAGCATCTCCGGCAAATTTCCGGTCAGCGTGGTCAGGACATCATCGACCGGCAGCGAGCCGCTGGCGAAGGTAGGTCTGCCTCCGCCGCGCCCGCCGAACCGGGCGGTGACCAGCTTCATCAGCGTGTTGGCGTCCTTGCCGCGCTTCACCAGATCGTCGGTCACCGCGAACGCCACCGCGGTCGGCACCGTCGGGTTCACGATTGCCAGCACCGCGGTCGCCTTCTCCTCGCCCCGGAAGCGGTCGGCGAGTTCGCCGAGCTGGGCGCGATCCTCGGCCACCGTGGGCAGGATGAGCAGCGTCCCCCCCCCAATGGCAATGCGCGTGGCAGTCTCGCCTCCCCCCCCCTTCATCGCGGCAGCGAGTCGCTCCTCCAGCTTTTTCCGCTCGACCAGCAGCGCCTCGACCTTCTGTTCCACCTGGTCCGGTTGCGCGCGAACCGCGCTCGCCAGGGCGGCGATGCGCGACTCCAGAGCCCGCACCGCCGAGTAGGCGCTGCGCCCGGTAACGGCCTCGATCCGGCGGACGCCGGCTGCCACGCCACCCTGGGCGCTGAAGCGGAACTGGCCGATCTGCCCGGTGCTCCGCACGTGAGTGCCGCCGCACAACTCGATCGAATCGCCCATGGTAACCACGCGGACGGTGTCGCCGTACTTGTCCGCAAAGAAGGCCATGGCGCCGAGCGCGAGGGCGTCGGGGTACGCCATCTCCCGGATCTCGACCGGTGTGTTGGCCAGCACCAGCTCGTTGATCTCGGCCTCCAGCTCATGCAGCTGGGCGCCCTCGATCGGACCATGATGCGAGAAGTCAAAGCGCAGCCGACCGGGCTCCACCAGCGATCCCTGCTGGCGCACGTGATCGCCCAGACGTCGCCGCAGCACCAGATGCGCCAGGTGAGTGGCGGAGTGGTTGCGCTCGATGTCGGCCCGGCGAGCGGCGTCGACCCTGGCGATGGCGCGACCGGGTGCGAAAGCCCCGGTCAGCGTGCCGATCAGCAACTGACCCCAATCGGCATCCTTCCGCACGTCGCTCACCTCGAACCGCCAGCCGTCGCCCTCGACCACGCCGGTGTCGGCGAGCTGGCCGCCCGAGGTGGCGTAGAACGGCGACTCCGCCAGCACCAAAATACCGTCCGCTGCCATCTCGGTGTTGCTCGTGACTGTGGTCGGCTCCGGCGCGGTGATGTCGCCGTAGCCGACGAAGACGGAGGGTGCCGTCCCGTTTCCGTCGCTTGCAATGGTGACGCCCGCCGTCGTCCCCCCCCCAGTACTAGCGACTGCCGCCGCCCGGCTCCGCTCGCGCTGCGCCTCGAGGGCGCGCTCGAATCCCGCCACGTCGACGCTGATGCCCCACTCGCCGGCGATCAGGATGCTGAGGTCGATCGGGAAGCCGAAGGTGTCGTAGAGCAGGAACGCCTCGTCACCGGAGATAGTCGTGGCACCACTGGCCCGGATCTCTTCCAGGCGGTTGAGCCCCGCCTCGATGGTGCGGAGGAAGCCCTCCTCTTCCTTCCGGATCCAGCGGGTAATCTCTTCCTGCCGCGCGACCAGCCCCGGATACGCCTCGCCCATCAGCGCGACGACGGTGGGGACCAGTTCGACCAGGGTCGGCTCGCGGCGGCCCAGCAGCCAGGCGTGCCGCACCGCGCGACGCAGGATCCGGCGCAGCACGAAGCCGCGACCGTCGTTGCTCGGATAGATACCATCGAGCAGCAGGAAGCTCACCGCGCGGGCGTGATCGGCCAGCACGCGGTAGGAGATCCCGGTTCCCTCCGGGCCACCCGGGTAGGGAGCCCCCACCAGCCGCTCGACATCGGCGATCAGCGGGCGGAAGAGGTCGGTGTGAAAGTTGTCGTCTTCTCCCTGAAGAACCGCGGCGATGCGCTCCAGCCCTGCCCCGGTATCGACGCTGGGCTTGGGCAACGGAGTGAGTGTGCCATCGGTCGAGCGGTCGAACTGCATGAAGACCAGATTCCAGATCTCCAGAAAACGACCCGCCTCGGCCTCCCGCTCGAAATCTTCCTGCGAGAGAACCGACGGGGGAGTGCCGGGGGTCCACTTGAGGTCGACAAAAATCTCCGAACAGGGGCCGCACGGGCCGGTGTCGCCCATCTGCCAGAAGTTGTCGGCGTCGCCCAAGCCGTAAATCCGGTCGGCGGAGAGACCGGTGATCTCGGCCCAAAGCTCGCGCGCCTCGTCATCGGTGTGGTGCACCGTGACCCGGAGTCGATCGGGGGAGATCCCCAGCCATTCGGGCGAGGTGACGAATTCCCACGCGAACTTGATCGCCTCGCGCTTGAAATAATCGCCGAAGGAGAAGTTGCCGAGCATCTCGAAAAAGGTGTGATGGCGACGGGTGAGGCCTACCTGTTCGAGATCGTTGTGCTTGCCGCCGGCGCGAACGCACTTCTGGCAGGTCACCGCCCGGCGGTATGGCCGGGGATCCTGACCGAGAAAGGTGCGCTTGAACTGGACCATCCCTGCGTTGGCGAAAAGCAGGGTGGGATCATCGGCCGGTGCGAGATTGGAAGAGGCAACCGGGGTGTGCTGGTGCGCGGCGAAGTAGTCGAGAAATCGGGCGCGGATCTGGGCGGCATTCATGCGGCAAATCTAAACCGCCTGCCGCTGATCACTACTCGCCCAGCAGCGCCTCGACATGCTCCCTGGCCTCGCCCCCACCCCAGCCACGTCGGGCGAAGAAGGCCAGCAGCCGGCGCTTCCGCGTCTGGATCGGCAACGCCGCCATCGCGGCCGCCCGACGGCGCGCCTGAGTCAGTGTCTTGGCGAGCGGGTTGGGGGCGGCGTGATCGGAGCCGAGCGTAGCAACCGCGGCAGCGGCATCTTCCGGCGAGACACCGAGCGCGTGCAATTCACGGCGAATCCGGGCGGGACTGCGGCCGCGACCAGCCCGGGACGCGACATAGGCCCGGGCAAAGGCGGCATCGTCGAGCAGGCCGAGTTCGGCCAGCCGGGCGATGGCCACAGCGATCGCTGCCTCGGGGTGTCCCTTCCGAGCCAGCTTGAGCGAGAGTTCGTGACGCGAGTGCCCGCGTCTTTCGAGATGACGGAACCCCGAACGAAGCGCGCCCTCTGCATCGGCGGCACTCTCCAACCGAGCCAGCGCGGCGCCCCGCAGCACCGCGCCCGGGTGGAGCCCCAACTCCTCCACCAGGGCAGTCGGCACCGTCCACGCCGGGCTCCCGCCGACGACCACCCGGGTGGTACCCGGGCGTCGCGGGTCGGGGACCAGTCGCTCCACATTCACTCGTCGTCATCCGCCTCGGGGGGGGCGCCCGGACCTGCCGCGGCGAGAATCCCCAGCCCCTCCTTGACCTTGTGCTCGACTTCCGCCAGCAGCACCGGATTGTCCTTGAGGAATAGCTTGGCGTTCTCACGACCCTGGCCGATCCGCTGGTCGCCGTAGGAATACCACGCCCCCGACTTCTGGATGATCCCCGACTCGCTGGCGATGTCCACCACCAACCCGGTGTGGGAGATCCCCTCGTCGAACATCACATCGAACTCGGCCTGCTTGAACGGCGGCGCGACCTTGTTCTTGACCACCTTGACCCGCACGTGGGAACCGATCACCGCGTCGCGCTCCTTGACCGGCCCGATGCGGCGGATGTCGAGGCGCATCGAGGCGTAGAACTTGAGCGCCTTGCCGCCCGTGGTGGTCTCGGGGTTGCCGAACATCACCCCGATCTTCTCGCGCAACTGGTTGATGAAGATGACAGCGCAGCGGGTCCGGTTGATCGACCCGGCGAGCTTCCGCAGCGCCTGGCTCATCAACCGCGCCTGCAACCCCATGTGGGAATCGCCCATCTCGCCCTCGATCTCGGCCTTGGGCACCAGTGCGGCCACCGAGTCGATCACCACCAGATCTACCGCGCCCGAGCGCACCAGGATCTCGACGATTTCCAGTGCCTGCTCCCCGGTGTCGGGCTGCGAGACGAGGAGGTCGTCGATGTTGACGCCGAGCCGCTTGGCGTACTCGATGTCGAGGGCATGCTCGGCGTCGACATAGGCGGCGGTGCCGCCGGCCTTCTGGACGTTGGCGACCACGTGCAGACAGAGGGTGGTCTTGCCGGAGCTTTCCGGGCCGTAGATCTCGGTGATCCGCCCCCGGGGAATGCCGCCGATACCGGTGGCGGCATCGAGGTTGATGGCACCCGTGGAGATCGCGGCGACCTGGTCGCGCGGGGTGTCGGTGCCCATCCGCATGATGGTGCCCTTGCCGATCTGCTTCTCGATCTGGGCGATGGCAAGGTTGAGGGCCTTTTTCTTGTCGGTCTCGGTGGCCATGGTACACCTCAAGGTAAAGAGAGAAAGAGAGAAGGAGAGAATGAGAGAAAGAGAGAATTCTCGGCGTAGAGAAGTGTAGCATTTCGCTCCACCGCGAGACCACACAACAATCTACATCCGAAACTTACCCGAAGCAAGGGTCAGGTAGTGTATCGTTTTACTCCACATCGGTACTGAGATCTGCGAAGCCGTCACTACACCTCTCTTTCTCTCCTTTTCTCCTTCTCTCTTTCTCTCTTTCTAGCGCCACCCCGGCCGCCAGGCATCGGGAATGTGGGCCAACCGCCGAGCCCCCTTTGGTCCGGTTATGGTCACTGCGTCGAATCGATACTGGTCTCCCGGCTTGCCGTGGCGAAGGATCCAGCTCCAGGCGGCTTGTTCGATCACCCGGCGTTTGCGGCGGCTGATCGCCTCTTCCCCGCCGCCGCAGGCCGGGGTGGCGCGCACCTTGACCTCGACGAAGGCGACCAGATCGGCTCGGCGGACGATCAAGTCCAGGTCGTGTCGGCCCATTTTCCAGCGATGGGCCTCGACCTGCCATCCCTGGCGAGCGAACCAGCGGGCGGTGGCGAGTTCGCCCTGGTAGCCGAGGGCGTGCCGGGGGTCAGTGAAGCGGGGCACAAACAGAAAGAGAGAAAGAGAGAAGGAGAGAAGGAGAGAAAGAGAGGGGCATGGTTCACCTGGACTTCCGCAGCAGGAGGAGGGTCAGCGCCTGGACTTCGCGGCTCACCTGCTCCAGTTCGGCCTGGGGCTCGCCGAGCTCGGCCAGCAGCCGCAGCAGCTCGGTGGTCTCCACCGCCGACGCGTACGACACCCGCAGGAGGTAGCGACAGCGAGCACCCCGACCAGAGGCATACCCCTCGGCGATGTTCAGTGGCACTGAAAGTGCCGCTCGGCGCAGTTGATCGAAAACGGCACGCCTTTGGGGACTCCACGCTGCGTCGGCGAAACGGTGAATTGCGACGGCACTGGCCCAGGCCTTCCGCCATGCAAATAGATGTCGATGGGTTTTCATGCAGGAAGGGTAGTGTCACCTGAGGAGCAGACCGGTACCACGATGACGCGCCGAGGGGCGGATTTTTTCGTCTCTTTCTCTCTTTCTCTCCTTCTCTCCTTCTCTCTTTCTAAACGTATTCATCCACCTGCTGAATCCCGATCAGCACCTCCCTCGGCTTGCTGCCGTTGGGCGGGCCGAGGATCCCGGCGTCGTGCAGTTGGTCGATGATCCTGGCGGCACGGCCGTACCCGATTCCAAGGCGGCGCTGCAGCAGCGAGGTGCTGCCGCCCTGGTGCTGCACGCAGGTCTCGGCCGCCTGCCGGAAGAGGGGATCGCGCTCGCCCTCCTCGGGCTTCCCCCCCCCTTCGCCGTCGGCGCTGAGCGAACGCACCACCTCGAGGATGTCGGGCTCGACCGCGGGAACGCCGTCGCGTCGGGCGGCGTACCAGGCCATCACCCGCTCGCTGTCGTCGGTGCCGATGAAGGCACCCTGGATCCGCTGCGGCTCGTTGCGCCCGGGCGGCAGGAAGAGCATGTCGCCGTTGCCGAGCAGCGCCTCGGCGCCGTTCTGGTCGAGGATGGTGCGTGAGTCGACCTTGCTGGCCACCCGGAAGGCGATCCGCGACGGGAAGTTGGCCTTGATGAGCCCGGTGAGCACGTTCACGCTGGGCCGCTGGGTGGCGAGAATGAGGTGGATCCCGATGGCGCGCGCCTTCTGGGCCAGCATCGCCAGCGGCGTCTCGACCTCGCCCTGCACGGTCATCATCAGGTCGGCGAGTTCGTCGACGATGACCACGATCATCGGCAACTCCCCCTCGCGGTACGTATCGGTCCACTCCGCCTCGCCCTGGGGGGGGGTCTCCGGCGCTTCGCGCGACACCGACAACAGGGTGGGTCGCTCATCGGGAGGATTCCGCATCGGCTTCCCCTCGCGGACCTTGCGGTTGAACTCCGACAGTTGCCGGGCGCCGTTGACGTTGAGGAGCTTGTAGCGGCGGTTCATTTCGTAGACCGCCCACTTGAGCACCGCGGCGGCATCGTTGTTGTCGGTGACCACCCGGTGCTTGAGGTGGGGCAGGTCGTTGTACATCGAAAGCTCGACCATCTTGGGGTCGATCATCAAGAGCCGCAGCTCGCGGGGAGTGTAGCGGAAGATCAGCGAAGTGATGATGGTGTTGATCGCCACCGACTTGCCGCTGCCGGTTGCACCGGCCACCAGCAGGTGGGGCATCTTGGCGAGGTCGGCGATGACCGGCTTCCCCTCCACGTCGCGCCCCAGCACCACCGGGAGGACCGCCGAGCTGGTGCGCCAGGCCTCGGTTGCCAGCAGCTCGCGCAGCGCCACCATCCGCGGCGTCGGGTTGGGGATCTCCACTCCCACCGCACCGCGACCCGGCATCGGGGCGACCCGGAGCGACTGGGCCCGCATGGTGATCGCGAGATCGTCGGCCAGTGCGATGATCCGTCCCGCCTTCACACCAGAGGCGGGCACCACCTCGAACTGGCTCACCGTCGGCCCCGAGGTGATTCCCGCCAGAGTACCCTCGACCTTGAAGGTGCGGAGCGTCTGCAGCAGCAGCTCGCCCAATCGTTGCAGCGTCGCCTCGTCGGCCGCGACGTCGCTGGCGGGAGCGGGAGTCAGCAGGTCGATCGTGGGGAGCGCCTCATCGGCCACGCGAGGGGGGGGGACGGTCTCGTCGAACAGTTCGGCCGCCGGCGCCTTGTTGCGGGAGCGCCGGGTCGGCAGATCGAGCGTCCCCTGCTCCACCGCCGGTTCGGCCGGGATCTCGTCACTCTCATCCACTGCGTGATGGCGGATCGGCACCGCTCCCGGCACCACTATCGCATCATCCTGCTTGTCGGGCTGCGGCTCAAGTCGCTGCAACGGATGCCAAGCCAACGTGCCCAGCGTCACAGCGGTGAGGGCCAGAAAGCCGAGCAGCAGCCCGCCAGCCAGTCCGACCGAATCGAGCGCGGCCCGGGCCAGGAATCCCGGCAGCCAGCCGGTGAGCCGGGCATCCCAGCCCCAGAGATCGAGGGCGGGGAGAAAAATCGCCTGCTCGACCCGGAAGATCACCCCGAGCACGTAGGGCACCAGCAGCGCGGCGGTCCCCACGAGGATGGCCGCCCGCTTCTGGTCGAGGCGTGGCAACCGGTCGAGGCCCGCCAGGCCCATCGTCAATCCGAGAGCAGGAAGTCCCAGTGCGCCGATCCCGAGCATCCGCCAAAGTGCCGGGCCGAGGAATGCGCCGACCGGGCCGGTAACCGGCAGCGGAATCAGGGCGATAGCCAGGAAGAGCCCCAGCACCAGGGCGATGACCGCACCGAACCTGCGGCGGCTGACCGAGTTCATCGAACCGCCGCTGCCGGGTCGGCGAGGGTCACCCGTCGATCATGGTAAAGTGGCAGAACCGGGTGGCTATCGGTTGCGGCGGCGGCCCGGACATCGGCGGTATAGCCGAGAGCGGCCAATTCGCGGCCAGCGCCGGAGAGGAGCAGCACTCGCTCGATCCGGTCGCCGTAGCGTCTCACCAGATCGACCGAGGCAATGGCGGCATCGTTCATTCCCTTGCGTGAGCGCGACCCTGCGAGCGCCCCGACCAGCAGGCGACCGGCAATGTAGGCGTCGTCGAGTCCGAATGCCTGGGCCCGCCCGGCACAGACAATCAACACTTCGCGGCCCTCTGCCAGGTGCATTGCCAAGCGCTCCGATGCGACCGTCAGGTTGACGCCGGCCGCCACGATCACCTCGTGCGCACCGGTGGTTGCCAACAGGGCACGAGTGCCGTTGGTGGTGGTCATGACCAGAGTCTTGCCGGCGACCACCTCGGCCGTCATTTCCCGGGGAGAGTTTCCCAGGGCAAAACCGGGTATTGCCTTGCCACCGCGTTCACCCATGAGCAGCACATCCTTGCGGTCGAGCGACTGGGCCAGGCGGGCCGCGTCATCGATCTCGGCGGCGACGATGATCGCCCGGGCGCCATGATCGAGGGCCGCGCAGATGGTGGTGGTGGCACGCAGGACATCGACCACCGCCACGGCCCGCCCAGCGACATCCGCCGAAGCGAGGCCGTTGGAAGCAAACGCGACCGATAGTTTCATTCGCCGACTGGGTCGGGGGCGCGCAACAATTGCGATTCGCGCTCGAGGAACTTGGTGTCGATGTTGCCGGCAACGAAATCCGGGTGGCGAATCACCCTGGCCAGGAACGGAATGGTGGTCGTGACACCCTCGAGAATGAAGGTGTCGAGCGCCAGTCCAAGGCGCGCCAGCGCTTCGGCACGGTCGCGACCGTGCACGATCAGCTTGGCCAGCAGCGAGTCGTAGTAGGGCGGCACCGTGTAGCCGGCATAGACATGGGTATCGACCCGCACCCCGGGACCACCCGGCGGGTGGTAGGCAGTGATCACTCCCGGCGACGGCTGGAAGTTGCGGTAGGGGTCCTCGGCGTTGATCCGCACCTCGATCGAGTGCCCCTGCAACTGCACCTCACCGATCGAAAGCGGCTCGCCGGCAGCCACCCGGATCTGTTCCTTGACGAGATCCTGACCGGTGACCATCTCGGTCACCGGATGCTCGACCTGGATCCGGGTGTTCATCTCCATGAAGTAGAACGAGCCGTCCTCGTCGAGCAGGAATTCCACAGTGCCGGCACCGACGTAGTCGATCGCCGCCGACAACCGCACCGCCGCCTCGCCCATCGCGGCCCGCAACTCCGGGGTGAGCGCCGGCGAGGGTGATTCCTCGATCAGTTTCTGGTGGCGGCGCTGCACCGAGCAGTCGCGCTCACCGAGATGGATCACCCGGCCATGGGTGTCGCCGAGCACCTGGATCTCGACGTGACGAGGGCGAGCCAGGAACTTCTCGACATAGACATCACCGTTGCCGAAGGCCGAAAGCGCCTCGTTCTGCGCCAGCGAGAAGAGCTGCATGAACTCATCGGCCTCGCGGGCGATCCGCATTCCCTTGCCGCCACCGCCGGCAGTTGCCTTGATGATGACCGGAAAGCCGATCTCCTCGGCCACCCGGAGCGCCTCCTCCGGATCGCGCATCACCCCGGGCGAACCGGGCACCGTCGGCACACCGGCCTCGTGCGCCAGGCGGCGGGCGGAGGCCTTGTCGCCCATGGCGCGGATCTGGTCGCCGGAAGGGCCTATGAAGGTCAGGTTGGAGGCGCGGCAGGTGTCGGAGAACTCGGCGTTCTCGGCCAGGAAGCCGTAGCCCGGATGGATGGCGTCGGCGCCGGTCATCTCGGCGGCGGCGATCAGCGCCGGGATGCGCAGGTATGACTGTCGTCCGGGGGGGGGACCGATGCAGACGTCGTCATCCGCGAAGCGCACGTGCAGCGATTCACGATCGGCCTCGCTGTAGACGGCCACGGTTCCGACATTCAGTTCCCGGCAGGCCCGGATGACGCGCAGGGCAATTTCACCACGATTTGCAACCAGCACCTTGCGAAACATCAGGGGCGGTCCTTCTCTGGCATGCTGTCAAAGGTGCGGTCGGAGGAGGCGCTGATGCCGGACACCCGCAAGGCGAATTCGCTCGGCCGGGTGGCATGGTAGACCGCTTCCTCGTAGGAGATCACGCCGTCCTGGAACCAGCGCATCAGCGACTGGTCGAACGACTGCATGCCGTAGCTGGTGCCGCCCTCGGCAATCAGGTCCGGAATGTTGAGCGCCTTCTGGGTGTCACGGATGTTGTCGGCCACCGCTGCCGTGTTGATCAGCACCTCCACCGCCGGCACCCGGCCCTTGCCGTCCTTGCGGGGAATGAGGCGCTGGGAGATGACCGCTGCCAGCGCGGTGCTGAGCAGCATCCTGATCTCGCCGTGCTGGTGCGGGGGATAGAACGACAGCACGCGCGAGATTGTCTGGGTGGCGTCGGTGGTGTGAATCGTCGAGAGGACCAGGTGTCCGGTGTCGGCCGCCTTGAGGGCGGTGTCCATGGTGTCCTGGTCGCGGATTTCACCGATCAGGATCACGTCAGGATCCTGGCGCAGCACGTGGCGGAGCGCACCGGCAAAGGAGAGAGTGTCGCTGCCCACTTCGCGTTGCGACACATTGGCGAGCTGATCCCGATGCAGGAACTCGATCGGGTCCTCGATGGTGATGATGTTGACCCGCCGTTGCCGGTTGATCAGGTCGATCATCGCCGCGATGGTGGTCGACTTGCCGCTGCCGGTGATTCCGGTGACCAGCACCAGCCCGCGCGGCTTGGCGGAGATGCTCTCGAGCACGGCCGGCAACTGCAGGTCCCGCACGCTCAACACCTCGTAGGGGATGGCACGGAGCGCGAACGCCACGGTGCCGCGCTGCTGGTAGACGTTGGTCCGGAATCGTCCGATCCCCGGAACGCCGATGCCGAAGTCGGCTTCCTTCGCCTCGGCGAATTCCCTGAGCTGCCGCGGCGTCATCACCTGTTCGGCAAGTTGCTTGAGATCCTCGGGACGGAGCACCGGCATGTCGAGCATTTCCAACTGCCCGTTGACCCGGACCGTCGGAGGGCGCCCAGCCTTGAGCAGCAGGTCGGAGGCGCCGCGGCGAATCATCTCGACGATCGCCGGCCGGAAATGGAATCCCCCGGCTCCCTCGCCGATCGGGGTGAGGTCGCCGTCCGTCCCCTCGGGTGCCGGGGTCAGCTCAGCCATTCGGATCCACGCGGAAGAGGACCTGGCCGTACTCGACCGGCGAGGAATCATCTACCAGCACTTCACGGATCACGCCGCTGATCTCGGCCTCGATCTCGTTCATGATCTTCATCGCCTCGATGATGCAAACCGTCTGTCCCGGTGCGATGCGAGTCCCGACCCGGGCATAGGGATCGGCTCCGGGCTCGGGCTGGGCGTAGTAGGTGCCCACCATCGGGGACTTGATCTCCTTGAGCACCGGTGCCGGGGCGGCCACCGCCTCGGCAGGTGCCGCGCTCGCCGGTGCCGGGGCGGCCGCTGCGGGCGGCGGTTGCCAGGCCATCGGCGCCGGCGTGCCGCTGCCCGCACCGTGGTGGGTCCGGGTGATCACCACGCCGGTGCCGAAGAACCCCTTCAGCTCGATCGACCCGATCTCCGGCTGCTCCTTCAGCAACTGCGCCAGTCGGCGCACATCGCGCATCTCGATCCCCTTCAGGCCGGGAACCTTCTCGAGGGCGCGGGCGAGGTCCTGCATGTCGTCGGGATTCATACGCGCGTCAGGTATTTGTCTTCGCGGCGATCGACCCGGATCATTGTCCCGGGTTCGATGAACAGCGGTACCTGGACCACCGCACCGGTCTCCAGCTTGGCCGGCTTGGTCCCACCGGTGGCGGTGTCGCCCCGGATCCCGGGGTCGGTTTCGACGATCGCCAGTTCGACGAACATCGGCAGTTCGACTGAAATCACCTTTTCATCATGCATCAGGCCGGTACACTCCATTCCTTCCTTGAGGTACTTGAGCTGGTCGGAGCCGATCAGCTCGCCGGTAAGCATCACGTCGTCGAACGTTTCACGGTCCATGAAGTGGTAAAAGTCACCATCGCGGTAGGTGTACTCCATGGGGCGGTGACTCAGTTGCACCACCTCGAACCGCTCGCCCGAGGGAAAGGTCCGGTCGAGGACCGCTCCCGTCATGACGTTGCGAAGCTTGGTGCGCACAAAGGCGCTCCCCTTCCCCGGTTTGACGTGCTGGAAGTAGGTAATCTGCATCAACTTGCCATCAAGCTCCAGTACGAGCCCATTGCGAATGTCAGCCGTTGTCGCCACGTCAGGAACCGCCTAGGTATCGAGTGCGAGAAGTTCGGTGCGGCCATCAGTCAGGAGGACGGCACCGTCGGGCGAGAGCCAGACGTCGTCCTCCAGCCGGACCCCGCCCCACCCCGGAAGATAGATCCCCGGCTCGATCGTGACCACCGCACCGACCGGCAAGGGGGCCTCGGAGGTAATCGCCAGCCGCGGGGCTTCGTGGATTTCGAGTCCCAGCCCATGCCCCAACGAGTGCCCGAACGCCTCGCCGTAGCCGCGGGAGGCGATCAGATCCCGGGCCAGGGCATCGGCCGCCCGGCCGGTCATCCCCGCCCGGATATGGCTGCGAGCCCTGAGCTGGGCCTCTTCGACCAGGGCGTGAATATTCCGCTGCCGCTCGTCGGGTTGGCCCATCACCACGGTGCGCGAGATGTCGCAGCAATAGCCCCGGAGCTGTGCCCCGAAGTCGATCAACAACAGATCGCCCCGTTGCAACACCCGGTCGGTGGTGTGCGCATGCGGCAAGGCCGAACGCGGCCCCGACGCCACGATGGTCTGGAAGGGGTGCCACTCACTGCCGCGAACGCGGAGTGCCGCCTCCAGGCGGGCGGCCACATCGATCTCCCGCTCACCCACGCGGATCGTGGCGAGCAATTCCGTCAACGCCGAGTGGGCGAGTGCGGCGGCTTCGCGAATGGCGGCGACTTCGTCGTCATCCTTGACGGCTCGCGCCGTTTCCACCAGCTCCTCGGTTGCCACCCATTGCACCCGGGGTAGATCTCTGCCGAGTCGGCTCGCCCGCTGGGTGGTCATCACCTGGCTCTCGTAGCCAACCCGGGCCACTCCTTCGAGCTGCTGCTGGACCCGGCCCCAAACATCGGACCTGGCAATCACCACCTCGACCTCTGAGCCGACTTCCTGCGGCGCCTGCACGGCGTAGCGAAAATCGGTGATCAGGGTGATCCGGTCGGCTGTCAGCACCACGATCCCCGCCGATCCGGTAAAACCGGTCAGCCAACGGAGATTCGGCAGGTGGGTCACCAGCAGAGCATCAACCCCGAGTTCAGCCAGCGAGCCGCGCACCGCGGCCAGACGGGGCGCCTCAGCTGCCACGTTGTGCCGCCAGCACTGCTTCGATCGCGAGCAGATAGCCGACCGGCCCGAACCCGGTGATGACCCCGAGCGCAAGGTCGGCGGTAACCGAGTGATGGCGGGCCGCTTCGCGCGCGAAGAGGTTGGTCAGATGGACCTCGACGAAGGGGACCCCGGCCGCGAGAATCGCGTCACGAATCGCGATCGAAGTGTGGGTGTAGCCGCCCAGATTGACCACCGCAGCATCAGCAGTTTCCCTGAGCTGCTGGGCTGCCTCGACCAGGACGCCTTCGTGATTCGACTGGGTCCAGGTGAGCGTCACCCCCCGTGCCTCGGCATACTCGCGAGCGGATGCCTCGATCTGGTCCAGCGTGGTGGCGCCGTAGAGCGACGGTTCCCGGGTGCCCAGCAGATTCAGGTTGGGACCATTGATGACGTGGATACGAGTCATCGGCCGAGTTCCTCCAGCCAGCGTTGAAAGGCGGCAAAGTCGGCACTCGCCTCCGGCCTGACGGGAGGGGGACGGTAGAACTCATCGAAGCCGTCCGCCGTCGGGCGGACTACGGCGGGCTCGGCCGCCACAATCGCCGCCAGCCAGTGGGCAACCGACTCGCCACCCGACTCGGCAGCCGCAAACGGCAGCGGGCGCTTGAGCGCCAGCTCGGACTCCACCTCCCGGCGCAACTCCACGAAGCGTCGTTCACCGGGGTGGCGGTCGGCCAAGGCGGCATATACGGTGGCTGCCTGTTCGAGATGCCCCTGACGGTGGTAGAGCGCCGCCAGCGATTCCGACCAGAGGCCGCTCGACTCGAGAGTCGGGGAATCGGCCGACTCCTCCTGCTGGGGCACCTCCTCAGGCGACTCGCCAGCCATCCGGGACAACAATTCGGCCAACGCCTCGTTGAGCAGCGGGTGACCTGGATCGGCAGCCAGCCCTTCTCTGAGGACCGCCTCGGCCGCCGCATCGTCGCCCCGCTCCCGGAGGATTGCCGCCTCCACCAGGCGCCCGGGAGGGAAATCGGGGTAGCGGGTGACCCCGTCCACGACCACGTCCCAAGCGGCCTCGCTGGCTCCCGCCTTCCGCAACCCATCGGCGAGGGCGGCGAAGAGCGTCGGCTGTCTCGACCCGGCCCATTCCTGGGCCAGACGTTCCAATTCGGGACTTTGCGGCATCATTTCCTGAGGGCTGAGGTGGTGCTGGCCAACGCAAGACTATCCGCCGCGCGGCGTCGGTGTCAACCATCGGGCCCCCACCGGCTTGAGGTTGAGGGCCTCGCCGTCTAGTTTTCCGGGCTGTTCTCCACCCACTTCCGAAGCGGGCGCGACCAAGATGATGCAAGCATTTCGCAACGCGGCTAAGCCGGTGGCCTATTTGATCACGGCCGCCTTTCTCCTCTGGATGCTGGTTGACCTCAGCGGTCTCTCGGGCGGCGGCGGGATCGCCACCAAGACCAGTGTCGGCTCAATCAACGGTCGCTCGATCGACGCCCGGATTTACGAGGAGGCGGTGCAGCGCGCCACTACCGCCAAACAACAGGAGCTGGGCCGCTCTCTCGGCATCGAGGAGATCCAGGGAGTGCGCGACGAGGTCTGGGAGCAATTCATCCAGGCAACAGTTTTGGAGGCCGAGGTCAAGCGCCGCAATCTCGGCGTCACCGCGGCCGAGCTGGCTCAGGTGATCCGCAATGTGCCGCCGCCCGAGGTCCAGGACTCGCCGGAGTTCCAGACCGACGGAAAGTTCGACATGCAGAAGTACCAGGCTTGGCTGACCTCGCCACTGGGCCAGCAAGCGGTGCCCTTCCTCGAGTCGCGCTTCCGGGACGAGATCCTGCGCACCAAACTGCTGCGGAACGTCACCGCCGACATCTTCCTCTCGGACGCCGCTCTCTGGGATCGCTACCGTGACCAGCGCGAGATGGTAAGCATCGCGCTGACGCCGGTCATCGCACGGAACATCATCCCGGACAACGCAGTCGCAGTGACCGACGCCGATATCGATGCTTATTACCAGGCCAACCGGCAAGAATTTGATCGGCCGCAGACCGCCTTCATGAGCTTCGTGGCGGTCGATCGCTCGATCGACGCCTCGGATACCGCCGCCGCCTTGTCTCGGGCGAACTCGATTCGCGAGGAACTCCTTGGCGGCGCCCCATTCGCCGAGGTGGCCGCCCGCGAGTCCGAGGATCCCGGCAGCGCCCAGCTTGGCGGAGATCTCGGCACCTTCGGGCGCGGCGCGATGATTCCCGAATTCGAGGCAGCGGCCTTCTCATTGCCGGTCAACACGATTTCGGCGCCGGTCCTGACCGAGGAGGGGTACCACCTCATCGAAGTGACCGCCCGCAGCGCCGACAGCGTGACCGCCAGGCACATCCTGATCCGGATCGGTTTGGCCGGTTCGCACCGCGACCTGGTCGACGCCCAGGCCGACTCGCTTGAGCAGCTCGCTGCCAACCAACTCGATCCCGCTGCACTCGACACCGCTGCCCGGGCGCTCAAGCTGCCGATCGGTCAGACGGCACCGGTGCAGCAAGGGAATCGCGCGGTAGTGGGCAACCTGCTGGTCGGCGATGCGGGTGTCTGGGCCTTCCAGGCCAAGGTAGGCGAGACCTCACCGGTCGTCGAAACCGAAGAGCGGTACCTGGTCTTCCGGCTCGACTCGTTGCACAAGGCCGGCATCCCTCCGCTCGACAAGATTCGCGACGCAGTGCGCAATGCCGTGCTGGAGCAGAAGAAGGAACTTGCCGCCAAGGATGTCGCAGCCGACCTGCTGCGTCGCATCGAGGCCGGCAAGTCGATGGCCGACGCCTCGGCCGAGCTGGGACTGCCGCACCGCGAGTTTCCCCCGTTCCCCAGGGTCAACCCGCCGCTCCAGAATCCCAAGCTGATCGGCACCGCCTTCGGGATGCCGGCGGGGACGCTCAGCGGCATCATCGAGACCTTCGAGGGGATTTACGTCATTCGGGTGCTGGAGCGCGTGCCGGCCGACAGCGCTGCGTTCAACCGCGACCTCGACGCCATCCGGGCCGAGGCGATCCGCAACGCCAGGAATGAACGGGTCCGCTTCTTCCTCGCCGCTCTCCGCGATGAAGCCAAGGTGAAGGACGAACGAGCCGAGCTCTATCGGACTGCGGCGCAGGCGGAGGCGGATGCGGTGCCGGTTGTGCCGGGGTTCTAGGAGGTCGTAGGTCGTAGGTCGTAGGTCGTAGGTCGTAGGTCGTAGGTCGTAGGTCGTAGGTCGTAGGTCGTAGGTCGTAGGTCGTAGGCAAAAAAACGGGCCGGCTCCCAGTTGGGACCCCGGCCCGTTCGTTTTTTACGACTTATGACCTACGACTTATGACCTACGACCTTGCTACTACTGCGACAACCTCTTCGGCTCCCCCGACGTCGTCGGCGCCTGATCCGCAATTCCGCCGCCATCAAGGCGCCGGTCGTTGGCGTGGTCGTCATTCTTCAAGACGTCGTCTTGGGTTTGCTTGAGAGATCGCTGGAACTCGCGGATCCCCTTCCCCATCGACGCCCCCATCTCAGGCAGCCGCTTCGCTCCGAATACCAGCAGGGCGACCACCAGCAACACCATGATTTCGGTAAAGCCAAGATTCGGCATGATCAACTCCAGCGCTCAGAAAAGGGACCGGGCCGCATAATAGGCGACCACCACTCCAACCAGACTCATCAACGATACGTTGAGCGCGATTGGACCCAAGGTGAAGGATACCACCAGCAGATCGATCGAGACAGGTCCGAAGCTGGGGGTTGCGGCATAGGTGAAGAAGCTGCGGGCGGCGCTCTCGGGCAAAAACCGCTCCATCAGCGCCGACACGAAGCCGCCCGCGAGGAATCCCGCGATCAGAACGCCGAGGTAGAAGCGCGGGCGCTTCGGGCCGGCCGCCATCACCGCCGCCGATCGAGGACGTAGCCGAGCGAGGCCCTGAGCGTCTCGCGGGCAACGCTCTCCGGCAGCACCTCGAGCGCCTCGTCGGCCTCGGCGATCAGCCGCTGGGCGCGATCACGGGCGTAATCGAGCCCGCCCACCTCGGTAACCGTCGCGATTACTTCGGCGATCATCGCGCCGTCCGGTGCCGGATCTTCCATCAGTGCCTCGACCTGTTGCCGCTGGACGGCACTGAGGCGCGGCAGCGCGAAGATCAACGGCAGGGTGACCTTGTGCTCCCGCAGGTCGAGCCCGGATGGCTTGCCGGTGACCCGGGCGTCGGCGGTGTAGTCGAGCAGGTCGTCGGTGATCTGGAAGGCCATCCCCAGCTTCTCGCCGAAGCACGCCATCGCTGCCCGGTGCTCCGGGCTGGCGTGGATCGCCCCGACCTCGCACGCCCCTGACATCAGCGACGCAGTCTTGGCTCGAATCAGCAGATCGTACTCGCGCTCCGAGAAGGCGAGCGGATCGTGGGCCAGCAGTTGACGCATCTCGCCGACCGTCATCTCGTTGGTGACGCGCCCGAGCACCCCGAGGGCGTCGAGATCGGCCAGGCGGACCAGCTCGACGACGGCGCGGGAGTAGAGGAAGTCGCCCATGATCACCGAGATCTGATGGGAGAAGACCGCGTTGACCGTCGGCATTCCGCGACGCAGGGTGGAATGATCGACCGAGTCGTCGTGAACCAGAGTGGCGAGGTGAATAAGTTCGAGAATGGCGGCGAAGGTGGCGGCTCGGGGCGACGGGCCGCCGGTCGCCTCGTCGGCGAGCAGCACCAGAGTGGGCCGGAACATTTTGCCACGCATCCGGAGCAGATGCCGGTTGACTTCGGTGATGAGGGGGAAGTCCTCCTCGATCATCCGGCGCATTTCGGCGTCCACCAGAGAGAGCCGGGAATGTACCGGTGCCTGCAGGTCGGCGAGCGAGACCGGACTCACCTCCGGCAGCGTCATTCCCGCACCTCGTCATTCGCCAGAGCTGTGACCCGATCCATCACGTCGTGGAAGCCGACGTCGACGGCCAACACCCGCTCATAGCAACCGCGAGCGGCGGTACCCCGTCCCTGCGCCTCCAGGGCGCGACCGAGCCAATAGAGCACCCCGATCTTTTCGGCATCACCCTCGGTGCCCCCCTGCTCAACGCTGCGCAGTACCGCTTCGGCGACCGCGGGCCGACCCTGCTCGAAAAAGGTCTGTCCCAGTGCCTCGGCTGTCCTGAGACGCCCCTCAGGCGAGCGGAGTGCCTTCTGGAACTCGCCGATCGCCTCGTCCAGCAACCCCATCTCGCGGAAGGCCAGCCCGAGGTCGTAGTGGGTCTGGTGGTCTTCGATCGGCAGGTTCTGGTCGAGGGCGCGCTTGAACTCGGCCAACGCCTCGCGGAAGGTCTCGTTCTCGTCGGCCGAGATGTTGGTGGTCTCGGTCCGCATCCGGGTGCTGCGCGGACCGACATCGTCGTTGACCATCGCCCCGAAGTCGATGAAGCCCTCGGGAGTGGCTTCCTCGCGAGAGGGGGGAGCCATGCGGCGGAGTGCCTCCCGAGCCCCGACATGGTGCTCGTCGAGTTCGAGAATCCGGCGATAGACAGCGACGCCCTTGTCAGCCGAGCCGAGCCGCACGAAGGCGTCTCCGAGAGCCTGGTAGGCCTCGCAAAGCGGTCCCGACTCGCCCCACTTGGCGGCGACTTCGACCCGGGTCTGGTGGCGGGCGATCGAGCGGGGCTCCGCGTCGATCAACTCGCCGGCGACCCGGAAGGCCGCCACCCAATCCTCCTCTTCCAGGTGCGCCGCCAAGGCGCGTTCGAGTGCCGCGATTCCGCCCACACGATCGCCGTGCTCGAGCAGACCCTGGCCCACCACCCGATCACCGAGCGGGTCGGGCACTTCGATCACCGGCACTACTGCGGGATCCGGAGATGGCTCCTCGTCGGGCGGCGGCGGCTCGAACTCGGAAGACTCAAGCCCTGCAATCGCCTCACCCGGATCGACGGCGGGCGGCGTGAACTCAATCGACTCCAGCCCGCCGAGCTGAACCGTATGGTCAGCCGCGGCGGTCCGCTCGAACTCGACGACACCCGACGGCTCCTCGACCTCGGCTCCGGTGGCGTCTCCGTCACCTTCAAAGGAAGTCGCCTCCAGCCCGCTGATCGCCCCCGAGGAAAGAGCTGCATCGGGATCGAAATCCACGATCGCCGTGGTCTCGATCACCATCTCCTGATCATCGCCGTGATCTTCCTGCCGGGCCCAGCCAGCCGAGTCGGGAGCGGGGCTGGTGGTGGTGTCCAGGAAGATCAATTTTTCGTCGCCAGCACTCTCGTGGTGCGAAATCCGGTCGGCGTCGGCGTCCGCCTCGTGGCCGAGCAACTCGTTGAGCAGCCCCTTGAGCTCCTGCCAGGCCGGGAATTCGGCCCCGAACCGCTCGAGGGCCCCCAATGCCTTGTCACCCTCGCCCCGCGCCATCATCTGATCGCGATAAATGGTCAGATTCTGGCGCACGTCATAGAGCACCCGCTTGCGGGCCTGGAAGCGGGCGAGATCGAGATAAGTGGCGATCCGGTCGGGATCGAGCCGCAGGATCTTGCCGCAGAGAGCGATGGCGTTGCTGAAGAAGCCCTGCTCGGCGTAGCGCAGAGCAGCGGCGTGCCACGCCTCGCAGGCAGCACTGGCGCGACCCGCCTTGTGTTCGAGGTCGCCGACACGATTGTGGAGGGTGGGATCGCCGCCTTCATTGCCACTGTCGGCCGTCCGGATGGCCTGACGGTAGAGTTCGATGGCGGCGTCCCAATCCTCCCGTTGTTCGTGCTGCCGGGCAGTGACCTTGAGCTTGTCGAGCGTCATGAGCTTCCGGAAAAGGGTGGAGGTCGAAGTATCGGCAGGAGGACCGCAGGTCCGGCACGCTGGAAGTGTAGGCCCCGGTGGGGAGAGAGGCAAGCGGCAGCAGGAATCGCCACTCCCGGCCACCCCGGGGGGCCGGGCTGCACGGCCCATCCCAGCCGGGGGCTTACTGCTGAAGAGTGGTCTGGTTGTAGTCGAACTTGATGTCGGGCAGATTGAGCAGAAAGACGCTGAAAAAGAGGGCGAAGTTGCCGTTGGCGCTGCGCACGAAGTTGAAGGAGGCCCGCCAGTCGTGGAGATCGCGCTGCAACTGGAGCTGCTGGGACTCGAAGCGGTTTTCGGTGATGTTGTACTGGGTCTGCCAGGAGACCGACCAGAAGGTGGTCGGCGAAAAGGTGGCGTTGAGCCCCAGATTGCTCCGGGAGGAACCCTGGATCAGCCCTGTCGGCGGGGGCAGCGGCAGCCCGCCGAACGGGTCCTCGAAGTTGTCAGGATCGGTGGGCACCGGGCCGATTGCTGGACCCAACCCCCGCGAGCGGGAGAGCGAGTAGGTCACGCTGGTCCGGAAGCCGGCCCGCTGGCGGAGTCCCTGGGTGGCGTCTGAGGAGCGAAAGGCGCCCGGACGGAATCGGCGGTCACTGCTGCCGATGTAGCTCGGCGGCGCATCTTCTGCCTCAAGATTCCCGGTCGACGACGACCTTCCCCCCCCCAATCCCAGCAGACTCGCCACCGACCGGAAGGTGTTCCCGCTCACCGAGAAGTTGGCCTGGACGTTGGTCAGGAAGGGATCAAAGCTGGAGGTGTCGGACCCGACCTGCCCCTTCCAGAGGTCGTGGGTCATCGAGAGCTGCAACCCGGAGATCAGGTCGCTCCGGATGGCATTGGTGACCGCCTGGGTGGTCCAGCCCCTCCGTCCCTCCAGTTTGGCCTGTTCAAAATCGTAGGCCACCGGCGAGGTGGTGATAGCCAGCAGGGTGATCTTCCGGAATTTCGACTCGTCGGTGTTGGTGTCACCAGCCTCGGGACGGAGCTTGGCGGTAAAGTCCTGGTCCAGCCCCATCGAGATCGACATTCTGCCCGGGGTCGGCAGGCCGAACGCCGCCGTGGAGCCGAGCGGTGCCACCGCCCTGGCGTAATCCTCGGGCACCGTCGCCTCGGGCGACCAGGCAAAGTTGATCAACGGGGCGAAGCGGTGGCGCACCCGGCTGACCGGTCCGATGCCCTTGTTGAACAGCGCGTAGAAAGTCGGTGCGGCGGCCAGCCCGAACTCGAATCGCTTCCCCTGCTGCACCCATTGGCCGTTGGTGTTGGCGTTGCGGATCATGAACGGGCCGCTGGCGATGTTCCGCACCCCAACCGAAGGGGTCAGCTTCCAACTGCTGGAGGCGAGAATCGGCAGGTTGATCGAGGTTTCCCAGTCGAGCCCGGTCGAGAAATCACCGTCCCGAACCTGGGTGACCGAGACCGAGTCGTCGGGCTCCGGCGTCGAGGTGTCGGGCAGCCGCAGAGTCACCTCGGTGCGGCCGACCCGGAGCCGGTCGGTGACCGAGATCCGGTTGCGCCAGTTGAAGGTGCCGATCTGCAGCGGAGTGTCGAACGAAAACGCCGTCGAGCGCGCCCGGCCGGTTGCGGCCAGGGTGTCGATCCCGCCGGGAGTCACCACCGTCTGCAGCGGCAGGGGGGTCTTGAACTGGGTTTCGTTGGTGAGAGTCAGGCCGGGCGACCAGGTCAGCCGGGCGCCGAGGTCGATCGGCTTGGGGCTGACGGTGAGCGAGGGCAGGGTCATGTTGCCGCTGCCGTCGGTGATCAGTTGTCGCCGGGTGCCGCCCACGGCAATCTGGCCCCAGGCATAGCGACGGGTCAGATTGGCGGAGGAGAGAATCTGCTGGGTGGTCTGCAGCGGATCCACCGCGTTGCCGACCACTACCCTGGTATTGCTGGCGTAATCGACGCTGAGCACCAGCGTCGTGGCGGCGTTGAACCGCTGCGAGTGGTTCCAGCGGAACTGGGACGACGTCCCCCCCCCTCCGGAAACCACCTGCCTGCTCAAGCTGATGCCGCCGTTGAGGAACCGGTCGTTCCAGGCGTACTGCATCTCGGCGCCGTACTGGACGAAGCGCGACGCGAACCAGTCCAGTCGCGCTGTCACGTCGAGGTAATCGTTGGGTGCCCAGTAGTAGCCGATGTTGGTGAATTGCCTCCTGGTCTGCCGGGTGGGCCGGACGATGTCGTTGAAGCCGAATTGCGGGATCAGAATCCCCGATCGGCGTCCCGGCTTGGTGTCCTGGAAGAGGAACGGCAGCCAGACTACGGGGACGTCGCGGATGTAGAGCACTGCCGGCCGTGCCACCAGGACCGACTGGCTCACCCACTTCACTTCGCTGGAGGAAAAGTGGTAGTGCGGAATCGGCAGATCGCAGGAGGTGAACTCGCTGTTGCCGGCGTAGAGACGCGAGGCGGAGGAGTCGACCGCCAGATTGCCGCGGACGAACCAATTGCCGCCCAGTTCATCGAACGTGGTCAGCGCGTCGCTGACCAGGCCCCGTTCTCGACAAGTATCGAACCGGAGCGCTCTGCCGATGGCGATCCGGCCGCCCTCGAACATCTTCGGCTCGCCGGTGGCCAGCAACTCGCAGCGGGCATCCGAGTAGACGATCTGCTCGCCTTCCAGTCGCGCCCCCTCGCGGTCGGTGCCGGCGTTGCCGCGCAGCACGATCACGGTGGAATCGCCGTACAGAAAGGCGGAGTCGGCGCGGAAGCGGGTGGTGGCGAAGCCCGGGCGACGGAGCAGCGAGGTAATGATCGAGTCCTCGCCGGGAAAGGTCACCGTCGGTCCGGTCGGCAAGCCGAGCCGCTTGGCGGTGGAGGAATCGATCTGGCGGGGCTGGCCGGTGCCGCGTCGCAGGGTGTCGGTCGCCGCCGGCCGTCCCGCCTCGCGACCGCCGCGACCGATCGGCACCTGGGCGCTCCCCCGCTCCGGCATCCCGAGCAGGGCGAGCAGGACGATGGCCCCGGCAATCGTCCCCCCCCCCCGAGCGCGACGCTGCACCAGGTACGAGCCGGCCACTCCCAGCTCGTAGAGAAGCAGCAGCGGGACGGTGAGCAGCAGCATCAGGAAGACGTCGCCCCCCGGCGACATCAGCGCGCCGGCCACGAACGACACCAGCACCGCGTAGCGGCGGAAGGCGTTGTAGCGCCGGGCATCGAAAATCCCCAGCGCCGCCAGCAGGATCATCACCAGCGGCACTTCGGCCGAGATGCCGAGCGCCAGGACGATCTGGACCACGAACGAGAAGTAGCGGTCGTAGGTGATCATGTTGTTGAACGCCTCGGGCTGGAACCCGAGCATGATCGGGATCGCCTTCGGCACCACCACCGCCCAACCGGCCCAGGCGCCTGCCAGGAAGAGCACCAATCCCACCAGCAGCGCCGGCAGCATCGCCCGCTTTTCCTTGGCGTACAGCGCGGGGGAAAGGAAGGCCCAGACCTGATAGATCACGATCGGCGAGGCCAGTACCAACCCCACCACGGCACCCAGCTTGAGGGTGATCAGGAACGGTTCGGTCACCGCCAGCACGGTGAGCTTGCCACCCGGCAGGAATGGAGCGATCGGCGCCTTGAGGACTTCGATGACCCCGAAGCGCAACACGCTCCAGATTCCGAATCCGATTGTGATGACGAGGGTGGCGAGCACCTTCAGCAAACGCGACCGGAGCTCCTCGAGATGGTCGAGGAAGGGCATCTCTCCGGTCGCGTTGGCCATTGCGCCGCTGGGCTAGGGAAGCTGCCGCAACCGGGCGACGGCCAGGTCGTACTCCGACGTGCCTCGGTACCGGTCAACCGCAACCCGGCCGAACCAGCGGCGGGCGGTGGCCACGTCTCCCGATTTCTGGGCCGCGTCGCCGAGCTTGAACATCGCCTGCGGCGCCCGATCCGACTCCGGGAAGTTCTGCGCGACGTCGGCGAAGTAGGCCAGCGCCGAGTCGGGTTGGCTGCCCTCAAAACTCTGCCCGATCCCGAACATCGCATCGGCTACCCGGGGCGACAGCGGATGCAGCCGGAGCAGTTCACGGAAGCCGATCCGCGCGGTGGTCGGCGAACCGCGATTGAGCTGGACCATCGACTGCTGGAATATCTGCTCCGCCGACGGCACAGGCGGGGTCTCATTGACGGGCCGTCCCGGCGACACGGTGGAGACTGCCCCGAGACGATCCACGGGCAACTTGTCGCGGAAAGTGGAATCGAGGGGCGGCGAAACCGTCAGCGCGTCCTGCCGTGCCTCGAGCTGGGAGCGGAGCTCGTTGAGACGCGTTTGCGACTGACCCTGCAAGGTCTGCACGGTCAGCAATTGCCTGCGCACCTCGAGGAACTCCGCCGACATCTCCCCCTTGGCGATCCCCATGTTGCGGTTGATGACCGCGAGTGAATCGATCAAGCGGCCCTGGGCGGCGATGATCTGGTCGAGATCGGCCGCCCGGGCTGAGTCCTGCCGTTCCTGTTCCCGCTGCATTACGGCGACCTGAGTCTCGACGCGCCGCACCTGCCCCGGTGTGGCGCAGGCGCCGAGACCGACGAGCAGGAACAACGCGGCGCGCCGAGCGGTCATCGTCAGTTCCCCGGAGCCACGAGGGTCTGACCACCGGCGATGATCTCGAACTCACCGCGCCGGTTGGCGGCCCATGCCGCCTCATTGGACGCCGGATCCATCGGCACTTCTTCGCCGAGCGAGGCGACGTCGATCCGGCTGGCGTCGATCCCCTGGGCAACCAGGAAGTCCTTGGCGGCGGTGGCGCGACGCATGCCGAGGGCGAGGTTGTACTCGTCCGAGCCGCGCTCGTCGGCATGACCGACCACCCGGATCCTGAGCGCCGAGTTGGCGCGCATGATGGCCGCCTTGCGGGTCAGGTTGGCCTGATCGCCGGCCTCGACCGCGTACTGGTCGTAGGCAAAGTGGATCGACATTGCCACTTCCTTGACGAGCGCCGCACGGGCGGCCTCGGCAGCGGCAGCAGCGGCAGCAGCGGCGGCCCGGGCAGCGGCCTCGGCAGCGCGGATCGAGTCGGCCCGACGCGCGTTGGCGGCGTTGATCGAATCCTGGTTGATCCGCGGAGCAGGTGTCGGCGCGGGTGGTGGCTGCACCACCGGCTCTTCCTTCTTGCCACAGGCAGTGGCGATGAGGGCGAGCCCGAGAAGGGCAACAGTAGCGAGGCGTTGCGTCATGACATTCACTCCGGGTCAGGAAGTCGGCTGGCCCACACGAGGGGACCAAGCTGCAAGACGGGGCTTTCCCGTCACGTTCATCAACTGGCGCATCCGGCCGGATTCAAGATCGAGAACCCAGAGCTGATTGCGCCCCGTCCGCGTGGACGTGAACACCAGGTGCCGAGCATCGGGCGCCCAGTTCGGGTCTTCATTCCGACCCGAGGTCGTCACCGTCCGTGTACGACCAGTGGTCAACTCGTACACATGCACTTGGCGGCCACCGGCCACATCCCGGTGAAACGCCACGGCCGCCCCGTCGGGCGACCAGTCGGGCGATTGCGAGGGGCCGGTTTGGCCGAACTCGAACGGCACCAGCACACGCTGATTGGTGCCATCGGCATCCATCACGAAAATCTGGGGCGAACCACCCCGATCCGAGACGAATGCCACGCGTCGCCCGTCAGGAGAATACGCTGGTGACATGCTTACCGCCAGTTTTCCGCCGGTAGTCAGCCGTCGGACACAGCAGGATTGGGCAATATCGACGGCGTAGAGGTCGGTCCCCTCCTCGGCAGTACGCGCGTAAAGCATCTCGCGGCCGTTGGGCGAGAAGACCGGAGTAATGCTCTGGCCGCCGGCATTGGTCCCCGGCACCTGCTGGCGGGCCCCGCTGAGCAGGTTCTGGAGCACCACCACCCCGGCATAATCACGCAACTCGGTGAAGGCGAGCCGCTGACCGTCCGGGGAGAGCGCCGGTGAGAGGGCAATCCCGGTCCCCCGGCTGACCCGCTGCTGATTGGCGCCGTCGGAATCGATCCGCCAGATGGCATCCTCCATCGCGAAATAGATCCGGGTGGCGGCAATCCCGCGCGCGGCCGCGGCCAGCTCGGTGATATCGTCGCTGATGCGATGGATCGCCATTCTACCGTCGCCCACCGCGCCGACATCGAGCAGTCGCAGCCATTCCTGCCGGACTTCCCCACTCGGGAGATGGTGGACCTTGACCGCAACCCCGCCCAGCGCGGGCTGCAGCTCCACGCCCCAGGTCACCCCCAGCCCCTTGAACAGCTCGGTGTTGATGGGGCCGCTCAGGCGACCGGCCTCCTCCGTCAGGAAGCCGACCTCAAACCGGTCCGAGAAATCGAGATCCCGCTCGATCACCTTGCGCACCGAATCGAGCCCGGGGGCAGCGAGCACCACAATCCCGGGGCGGACCCCCGCCTCGTATTGGATCCCCAGGCGGATCCGGTCGTCCTGGGCACCAGCGATCGTCGGGAGAACCGTCAGGGTCGCCAGAGCGACCAGCAGCACCGTCGGAGAACGCCTCATCGGCCCCTCGGTTCGAACAGAAAGGCGATCGGCAGTGAGGCGCCATTGAAGCCGCTCGGCAGTGGACCGAATCCGCCGGACTCGGCCGCAGCTTCGATGGCCCCCTGAGCCGCCAGATCAAAGGCGAAACTTCCCGATCGGCGCAAAAACTGGATTTCGGTCACGGTACCATCTCTCATGATTGTGAAGGCGACCTCGGCCGTGAGGTTCACCTGCCCGGTCGGTTGCTGCCAGCGCCGCAACACTTGCGACACGATGTTCTTGAGATACTCGGGATACTGGAACGCCACTCCCGTCAGGCGGACATTGGCGATATCGCGACCGACACCCGGCGTCTCCCCCGGCAACGGCTCCACCGGTGCCTTGGTGACGATGGCACGGTCGGTCCGCTGCACCTGCTCGGGCGGCGGCGTCGGGGTGGGATCTGGTGCGGGCGGGCGTCGCCGGGGTGGATCGACTGGTGCCACGTTCTGCTCGGGCGCAGTTGCCACCGCCTCGGAGGCGGCGCGGCGCGGCGGCTTGGCGGTGGGTGCCGGTGCCGCAACCAACTCGACCGCGTAGACCAGCGGCACCGGTTTGGCCGTCCGCCCGATTGCCATGACCACCACGGACAACGCAAGCCCGAGGTGAACGAGCGCGCTCACCGTCAGCCCCACCCGGTGCGCCGGCTTCACCCCGATGCTCATCGCGGCCCCGCGGGCTCCACCACCAGCCCGGCATTCTGGATCCCGGCCTCCCGCACCACTGCGAGCACCCGGATCACGTCACCGTAGGCGGCACCGGCATCGCCCCGCACGAACACGCCGGTCGGCGTCTTGCGGCTGACCACAATGGGAAAGGTGGCGGCGAATTCGTCGTAACTCACCCGCGCCTCCTCCAGGACGATCATGCCGTCCTTGGTGACCGTGATGGTGAGCGCGTCCTGTGAGTTCATCGGCCGGGCGATCGCCTTGGGGAGATTCACCTCCACCCCTCCCTGCAACATCGGTGCGGTGACCATGAAGACGATCAGCAGCACCAGCACCACATCGACGAGGTTGATGATGTTCACCTCGGCGTTGAGATGCCGCCGCCCCCGATGCCCGCGCCGCAATGCCCCCACTACAACTGCCCCTCACGACCCAGCAGCGAAATAATCCCCTGCGCCGCACGCTCCAGCATCCCCTCGAGACGGTCGAGCCGGGCGGCGAAGAGATTGTAGAAAATCACCGCCGGAATCGCGGCGGCGAGGCCCGCTGCAGTGGCGACCAGTGCGTCGGCGATTCCCGGTGCCACCGCCCCGATGTTGCCGCTGCCGGCACGGGCGATCCCCAGGAAGGCCTGCATGATCCCGAGCACCGTGCCGAGCAGCCCGAGCAACGGCGCCGTGGTGCCGATCACCGCCAGCCAGGCGATCCGTCGACTGGCTCCTTCGGCCCACTCGCGCACCGCGGCATCCAGGGTGAGCGACAGCGCCTCGAGCTGAGTCAGGGAGAGGCCGGTGCGGGTCACCCCTTCACGCTGGTTGGCGGCGCGCAGATCGGCCAGGAAGCCGCTGGCGGCGTGCACCAGCTCGGCAAAGGGAGACTGCTGCATCGAGGCGACGGCCTGCTGGTGGCTCGCCAGCGAATGGCTCTGCTCCGTGGCGCGCAGGTAGAGCAGCTGCGCCCGTTGCATTCGCCGGAACTCGGCCCATTTCCCGCCGATGATGTACCACGACATGAACGAGAAGACGAGGCAGATCGCCAGCACGACCTGGGTCTCGGTGTTGGCGGTGAGCACCAGCTCGAGGAGTCCGTTGCCCCCCCCGACGGAGGTCTCGTCCATCAGCGTGCCGTCCCTTCAAACCAGCTCGCGAGAGCGGTGAGTCCGTCGTCAAAGGAAACTTCCGGTTGCCAGCCCAGCTCGCGCCCCGCCTTGGAGATGTCGAGGCAGGAACGCTGCAGCTCGCCGGCCCGGGGGGGGGCATACTCCACCGGGACCTCCCGGCCGAGCGCCCGCATCACGTGCCGGGCGAGTTCGTTGACCGTCGTCTCCCGGCCGGTGGCGATGTTGAATGCGGGGACGTCGAGCCGGTCGCCACGCGACACAGTCGCCGTCGAGGCGAGAACGTTGGCCCGCGCCACGTCACGCACGAATACGTAGTCGCGGGTCTGCCCGCCGTCACCGAAGATGGTCAGCGGCTGCCCCTGCAGGATGCGCGAGACGAAGATGGAGACGACGCCCGCCTCCGACTTCGGGTCCTGGCGCGGACCATAGACGTTGGAATAGCGCATCGCCACTCCCTCGAAGCCGTGCAGCGTGCCCAGTACTCTCAGGTAGTGCTCTCCGGCGAGCTTGCTCACGCCGTAGGGAGAGATCGGCAGGTTGGCGGTCGGCTCCGGAGTCGGGATCACGGCCGGGTCGCCATAGACCACTCCGCCGCTGGAGGCGAACACCACCCGCTTCACCTTGCCGGCCGCCGCAGCGCCGAGGACGTTGGCGAAGCCCACCAGGTTGATCGAGGCGTCGAGCGCCGGTTCATCGACCGAAACGCGCACGTCGATCTGGGCGGCTTGCTGATTGATGACGTCGAAGCCGCCATCGGCTATCGCCTCGAATGCCTGCGATGAGCGCACGTCCGCCTCAACGAACTCGGCACCGGCCGGGACCTGCTCCCGTTTCCCCCGCGAGAGGTCATCGAGGCAGGTCACCCGCCATCCCGCCGCCAGATACGCCTCCGCGATGTGCGAACCGATGAACCCTGCCCCCCCCGTTACCAGCACCGATCCGCCCATGCAACGCCTCCGCGACGGGCACTGGGAGTGCCCGCCGTTGGATGTGAGTGAATTGTCGACTTGGAAGATAGCGGGGCCGCACCCGCACTTCAGTTCGGAAGGGTCGCCACCCGGACCACTTGGGCGCCCGGCTCGACCTCGGGGGAGATCACCTCGATCACCCGGATGGTGCTGCTGCGGGCGCCGACATGGACCACCTGGGCGGTGGCCAACACTTCGTTGATCCGGTCGGCGCCATCGACCACATGGCGGGCACGGCGACGAATCTGGACGAAGTCACCCTGACCGATGCCGTCGTCGCGCCCCAGATCGGTGAACAGCACGCCGCCAGGCATCTGAAGTTCCCGCGGGGTCCGGTGGGCGAGTACCATCCCTGAGGGCCCGTCGGGCGTGGCGACCGGGTCGACCTCCCTTGCGGCCGCGAGCGGTTCGGCCGGATAGACCACCTGGTCCTCGCGAATCGGGCCATAGACCGACACCAGTTTGGCGATGGTCTGGCGGGAATTGACCTCCACCACGGCCAGCAACCCGGTGGGAATGACAATCTCGCCCCAGCCCCGTGGTCCCACCTGACGGTAGGCAATCAGCAGGGTGTCACCCACCGCGTAGCTGCCGCCGCTGGGCGGGGTCACCGCGAACTTGGTCCCTTTCATGATCGGGGCGACCGAACCGGAGGTCCTCACGGTCGGCGGCGTAACCGCTCCGAGCGCGCGACCGAACGGAAAGGCGACCCCCTCGGTGAGGAACCCGGCCGTCCGGATTTCGGAAACGCGAACCGGGACATACGGCTTGTTCTGGTAGGCGCGGAGCGCCTCCTGAGCCGACTGGGCTGGCCGCAGAAAGGCCAGCGTGGAATCGTCCTGAGCGGCGAGCGGGGCCGCCGAGCTGACCACGGCGAACAGCAACAACGGGATGGCACGCATCCGGGCCTCCATGATGGGATAACGAAAGCTAGTCAATGGGGGGAGTATCGTCACGGGGGGTGGAGGATCGGAGGGGGTAAGCGGGAAAAGGTGAAAGGGGGGGACCAAGGGTCACCCGCTACCATGGGGCTGCCGAGGGCCTGAAACTGCCCGTGACGGCCCCATTCTCGATTCATTCCCTGTAGCGTGGTCTCGATGCTACTGGCGGTGGTACGACACCCCGGCTTGTTGCGCCTGGTCGATCGCGATCACCATCGCTGGCACCAGAGTGACACCCGGCAGGATGTTGGCCTTCATCTCCTCGTAGACGGCGTCGCGCTCGAGTCCGCCTGCCGCTGCCACCTGCCCTGCCATGAAGCCGAGGGCATTGTCGCAGAGGATGAAGGTTGCGCCGCGCTGCTGCAGCGACTCCACGCTTGCTTCCGGCATCGGCGAGCCGAGGACATTCGGTGCAGTGCGCCAGGGATTGCTGCTGAACGGAGTACCGCTCGCGTCCTTGGCGCCGGTGAAGGCACCGAGCTGGTACTTGGACCACATCGAGTCGTTCAGCCCGTAAAAGGTGGTGCCGCCGTAGAACGTGAGCACCGCATCCACCTCGGCGTCGTCCACCTGATACGCCCGGTTAAAGGTGTCGTAGTAATTCTTGGCGTGGATCAGTGGAATGCCGTCACCGGGTGAGGCGGCATCGAACAGCATCCGGTGGCTGCCATCGAGTTGTGCGAGCCACGGCGCCTGTTCGGCAGGTGCGCCGGTGCCGCCGGCCGACTCTGCGGGCCGGTCGGCCACGCTGCAAGCTCCCAGTGCCAGGGAAAGAGCGGCCAAGCCCAACAGTCGCGAGGTCGGGAATGGGGTGCGGATTGGATGGATTTTCATGGAATCCTCCTGGCAGAAATGTGGTTGTGGCGGGGTGAGAATGGAGAATATACGACAAAATCCGTCGGGGATGGCGCGGAGACAAAAACGCGCCGGAACAGCGAAGCCCCGCCACGAATGGCGGGGCCTCTCCCGACTCCCGACTCACGACTCACGACTTCTGGAACTAGAACGGCAAATCATCATCCTCGGCATCGAGCGCATCCGGCAGGTCCGCGAACGACTCGTCCTTCTTGCCGCCGGCCGCTGCCTTGGCCGCCGGTGCGTTGCTGCGGGAGCCGCTCCAGGATGCGCCGCCGCCGCCACCCTCGCCCGCACCATCCTTGCCGCCGAGCAGGATCAACTCCCGCGCGTTGATCTCGGTGCTGTAGCGGGTCTGCCCCTCCTTGTCCTGCCAGGAGCGATACTCGATCTCGCCCTCGATGTAGACCTTCTCGCCCTTCTTGCAGTAGCGCTCGGCGATATCGGCCAACTGGGCACCCACCTTGTTGTTCCAGCAGATGACCCGATGCCACTGGGTCTTTTCCTGGCGCTGCCCGTCGGCACCCTTCCACTGGCGCGACGTTGCCAGCGAAAGCGTCGCGACACGCCCGCCGGCGGAGGTGCTGCGCACCTCTGGATCGGCGCCGAGGTTGCCGATCAGGATCACCTTGTTCAACGACTTGCTCATGGTCTCGCTCCAGCGTCTGACGGAAAAAAGGAAGAACCATCTGGGTTCTGGCAATCTGGCATTCTGGTACCCTGCCCCGGGTCACTGATCAGCGCACCGGGGTACCCGCCGACGCGAGCGGGACTACCCGGTGACAGAGCACCACGGCATCCTCGGGTGGACGACGGTAATAGCCCCGGCGGAGTCCCGCGGCGACAAAGCCGGCCGACTCGTACATCCCACGGGCCGCCCGGTTCGAGGCGCGCACCTCCAACCACACCGTGGCCGCGCCCCGATCGGCGGCAGCAGCAATCGCCGCGTCGAGCAACCGCCGCCCCAACCCCCGCCGCCGGTGCGACGGCGCCACCGCGATGGTCAGCACCTCCGCTTCGTCGGCCACTACCCGCGCCAGCACCGACCCGACCACCTCGCCGGGGCCGTCCTCCAGCACCAGAGCGACGGCGACCTCGTCGTCGAGCGCCTGGGCGAGCTGGGACGCGGTCCACGGGTCCGAAAAGGCAGCCCGTTCCAGCGCGACCAGCGCAGGAAGGTCAGCCGAGTCGGTCGGTCGGAGTTGGCAGCGGCTGGCCATGTTTCCGTTCCCAGACGGCCTGCGCCTCGGCAGGCCGACCGTATGTTGGTTCCCAGTGGGCAGGGTCACTCACAAGATGCACCCCTCCAACCCATCGCGACAGGGCCAACAGTGACCGCGCATCGGGCAGCGCATCGTTCCCCACAATCGGCTCCCGGCCAGACGCCGCGGTCACCGCCTCCCGGAGCGCCAACGGGACGCTGCCGACCACCAGATCCGCGTCGCTCGGCAAATCGGCAGGCGCCAACGTCCGGGGGGTGAGCACCGGCTCGACCCGCTCGGCTCCGAAGCGCCACATCGCCGCGTAGAGCTCGCCCCGGAGCGCATCGGCAAGCGCCAGCACGGTCCCCCCGGCTGGAGGGGCGTGGGGAAAGGCGCGAACCAGCAGCGACGGAGCCGCCGACCAGGTCACCTCCGGGCGACCCCAGACCAGCGCCTTGGCGACCGCAGCGGCCACTCTGAGTCCGGTGAACGACCCCGGTCCATCGGCGACGAGCACCCGTGAAATATCGCGTGGCTGCCCGCCCAATTCGTGCAGCAGCTCGCCGATCAGGCCGAGGATGGCGGCGTTGTGCTGCCGGGCACCGTCGAGCTGGCGGGTCAGCACCCGGTCGCCGGCGCTGGCAGCAACGCTGCACCGATCGGTGGCGGTATCGAGGGCGATGGTGATCATGTGATGATCTCCAGGGTCCGGCTCTCCTCGCCAGCATGCGCCAACCTCACCCTGTGAGTCGGTCGCGGGGCCCATGCCCCGGCCCGCTCCGGCCACTCGATCAGCAACAAGTCGGCAGTGACGAGCGTCTCCCAATCGAGGTCGGCGGCTTCGTCCGGTTGCCGCAAGCGGTAGCAATCGAGGTGATAGATCGCCCCATGCGGCCCCTCGTAATGGTGCACCAGGGCGTAGGTCGGCGAGGAGGCCTCGTCGGCCACTCCCCGGCCGGCAGTGAGAGAGCGCGCGAAGGTGGTCTTTCCCGCCCCCATCTCACCTTCCAGCCAGACCACCGCGCCCGGCGGCAGCGCGGCGCCGAGCGCGCGGGCACGGGCCTCCAGAGCGGCGAGGTTCAGGGGGGGGGAGATCATCGCCGCATCACCGGTCGCCGCACGTTTGGTGCGGTGGCCGAACGGAGGTCGTTGAGCTGGTCGCGCAGCATCGCCGCCACCTCGAACTCGAGGTTCGCCGCCGCCTCCCGCATCTGCTGCTCGAGCGCTGCGATCGCCGCCGCCCTCTGGGCCGGATCATGGAGATCCACCGGGACCAGCGATTCCCTCCCCTTCCTCCGGCCGTCGGTGCGCTCGGTCCGCTGGTCGGCAACGTATGTGGAGAGCCGCACCTCGTCGAGCGACTTGATGATCGACATCGGGGTGATCTGGTGCTCGATGTTGTGGGCCCGCTGGATCTCGCGCCGCCGGTCCATCTCGCCCAGCGCCCGCTGCATCGATCCCGTGATCCGGTCGGCGTAGAGAATCGCCTTGCCGTGCACGTTGCGGGCGGCACGCCCGCAGGTCTGGATCAGGGCGCGATCGCTCCTCAGGAAGCCCTCCTGGTCGGCATCGAGAATCGCCACCAGCGAGACCTCCGGCAGGTCGAGTCCCTCGCGCAGCAGGTTGATCCCCACCAGCACGTCGAAGTCGCCCAGGCGCAACCCGCGCAGAATCTCGACCCGCTCGATGGTGTCGATGTCGGAGTGGAGGTAGCGCACCCGCACTCCCGCCTGCTGCAGGTAATCGGTGAGATCCTCGGCCATCCGCTTGGTGAGAGTGGTGACCAGCACGCGCTCCCGGGCCTGTTCACGGAGCCGGATCTCGCCCAGCAGGTCGTCGACCTGACCCTGCACCGGACGGATCTCGACCTCGGGATCGATCAGACCGGTGGGCCGGATGATCTGCTCGACAACCACCCCCTCCGAAAGTTGCAGCTCCAGGTCGCCGGGGGTGGCCGACACGCAGATCAGCTGCGGTGCCAGCGACATGAACTCGTCGAAGCGTAGCGGCCGGTTGTCGAGCGCGGAGGGGAGGCGGAAGCCGTACTCCACCAGGGTGGTCTTCCGGGCGCGGTCACCGTTGAACATTCCGCCGATCTGCGGCAGCGAGACATGGCTCTCGTCGATCACCACGAGAAAGTCGGCCGGGAAGTAGTCAATCAGACACGCCGGACGCTCCCCTTCGGCCCGCCCGGAGAGCGGCCTGGAGTAGTTCTCGATGCCGGCACAGGTGCCGACCTCCAGCATCATCTCGATGTCGAACGAGGTCCGCGACTCCAGCCGTTGCGCCTCCAGCAGCTTGCCGGCCAGCCGCAGCTCATGCAGTCGACCGGCCAGCTCCTCGCGAATGCGGACCACGGCCCGTTCGATGGTGGCCCGCTGGGTCACGAAGTGCTTGGCCGGATAGATGGCGCACTTGTCGAGCTGGGCAATGGTGTCGCCGGTGAGCGGGTGGAAGCGGGTGACCCGCTCTACCTGGTCGCCCCAGAGTTCGATCCGCACCCCCTGCTCGTCGTAGGCGGGGAGGATCTCGATGGTGTCGCCGCGCACCCGGAAGGTGCCCTGTTCGAACGCCACGTCGTTGCGCTGATATTGGATCCCGATCAGCTCGTGCAGAATGGCGTCGCGACCAGGCGAATCGCCCACGGCGACGCTAACCATCAGCGCCCGGTAGGCCGCCGGGTCGCCGAGACCGTAGATCGCCGAGACGGTGCTCACGATCACCACGTCGTCGCGCTCCATCAGCGAGGAGGTTGCCCGCAGCCGCAACGACTCGATGTCCTGGTTGATCGATGCGTCCTTCTCGATGTACACATCGGTCGAGGGGACGTACGCCTCGGGCTGGTAGTAGTCGTAGTACGAGACGAAGTACTCGACCGCGTTGCCGGGGAGAAATTGCTTCATCTCGCCGTAGAGCTGGGCCGCCAGCGTCTTGTTGTGCGAGAGAATCAGGGTCGGCTTGCCGTAGGCCGCGATGGTGTGCGCCAGGGTCATCGTCTTGCCGCTGCCGGTGACGCCGAGCAGCGTCTGGTAGCGATCACCCCTCCGGAGCCCGGCCGTCAGTTCGGCGATCGCCCTCGGCTGGTCACCAGCGGGCTCGAATGGGGCACGGACCTCGAAACGGGGCATTCATCAAAGGTAACGGAGGGGTGGAAGGTGAAAGGTGAAAGGTGAAAGGTGAAAGGGGGGTGCCCTCTCTTTCTCTCTTTCTCTCTTTCTCTCCTTCTCTCCTTCAACGCGCCCCCAGTTTGCGCAGCAACTTTCGGTGCGTCGCGCTCACCTTCATGCAGCTCAACCGGCTCTGCCGCACCAGCGCCAGGTCGGCGAGGCCGGGTTCCGCCTTGATGGCGACCAGGGTGACCGGGCTGGCCAGCGCCTTCACTGGGATGATGTCGACAACCACCATCTTGGGGTCATCGAGCTTCGGATCCGGGTAGGCAGCGCGGACTACCTTGGCTATCCCGACGATCTCCTTCCCCTCGTTGGAGTGGTAGATCAGCGCTTCATCGCCGACCTTGGCACCGCGGAGGACGATCAGCGCCTGGGCGTTGGCGACGCCATCCCAGACGGCGCGGCCGTCGCGGAGCAGGTCGTCGAACGAATATTTGGACGGTTCGGTCTTGAGGAGCAGCGTGGCGGCCATGGCTGAATCGGGTTCTGGTGTGGTGTGATGGTGGTGAAACGAGAGTCAGCAAAGATCGTCGATCTCGGGGATCGGGAGCGGCTCCGGCAGTGTCTCGCCAGCTGGTTGCCGGAGTTCCTCCGGCACCAGCGTCGGCGAAATCCGGATCTTGGCGTTGTCCGAGCTGCGTGACTCCTCGGCGAGGAAGGCCATCACGTGGCTCGTCAACGACCGTTCCAGCGAGGTCATCACGTCGCAGTGCTTCGCCTCGGTGAGATGTTCGTGCAGAGAGCGCAGCAACTCGAGGTCACCGCCGCCGTGACTGTCCATCACTGGAGGCAACAGGATCATCTCCGGGCGGAGGTCATCCTTGTGACCGGTGAAGCGTGACACCGTGAGCTCTCCCCGGCGGAGGTTGCCGCGGATTTCACCGAGGTCACAGAACACCCTGATGTCGCGGGTATTGTCCGCCGTCTGCGCGTGCATCGAGAAGGTGGCCAGCTTGCCGCTGGCGAACTCCAGCAACACCACCTGGTTGTCGCAGACATCGTTGTCGTTGAGCCAGACGCAGTGGCCGTAGGGGCCAGTGGCGATCGCTTCCCGTCGGCGCTCGGGGGAGTCCGGCTGGCTGTCGAGGATCACGTCGTAGGGCCATTCCAGCCGGTCATTGAGATAGAAGCGGGTGGCACTGTAGAGGCAGCTCTCCTGGTGCGGGCAATCGACACAACGGGCAGTGGCCCCGGGCGGCGCATTCCCGGCGCAGAAGGAGCTGAGCGCACCGTGCGAGGTGACACTCGCAACCGGCTCGTCGATCAACCACTGGAGGATGTCGAGGTCGTGGGAGGTCTTGGTGAGAACGATCGGTGCCGCCTGATCGGCGCGCCGCCACTGCCCCCTCACGTAACTGTGGGCGAAATGCCAATGCCCCACCTGCTCGGTGAGCTGAATGTGCCTGATGGTGCCCAGCGTGCCACCGTCGAGCAGCGCCTTGATGGCCCGGAAGAACGGAGCGTAACGGAGTCCGTGGGCGATGAAGATCGGATTGCCGCACCGGCGCTGGATTTCCAGCAGCATCATGCATTCCTGCATGGTGGTCGCGGCCGGCTTCTCGAGCATGATGGCATGCCCGGCCTCCGACAGGTCGCGGCTGATCTCGAAATGGGTCTGGTCCGGTGTGCACACGAAGACGATGTCGCTGAACCTTGGCACGGCGAGGAAATCATCCAGCTCGGCGAAGGCATGAGCCATCGGGATACCGTAGCGATCGCAGAACGCCCTGCGGCGTCCGTCATCCGGCTCCACCACCCCTGACACCTCGAAGCCGAGTTCGTGGCGGTCCATCAGATCAGCGAACACCCGGTTCCCGCGGGAACCGGCGCCGACAATCACGGCACGGATGAGGGAGCTCACAGCAAAGGGCTGGTGAAGATGTCGGCGCGGGGTCGTGAAGCAGAAGGCATGTCGGAAAGAGTCACCATCCGGCAGGAATCGCAACCCGGAGACGTGAATCGCCGCGCAGCTTCCCTTTCACCTTTCACCTTTCACCGGTCGTAGGTCGTAGGTCGTAGGTCGTAGATAGTTCGCCCGTTCACCGTTCACCCGCGCCGCAGAGCGGCGCGCCCGTTCACCGTTCCCCTTCTATCCTCCCGGCGTCTCCCGCCGCTCCACCGTGCTGACCCCCTTCACGCGACGAACCGCCTTGAGCACCTTGGCGAGGTGCGGCAGGTTGTCCACCTCGACGAAGATGTTGCCGACCACGTTGGCGTCCTTCGAATGCAGGTCGGCGCCCCGGATGTTGGTCCCCGTTTGCGAGATCGCCTGCATCACGTCGGCATAGAGACCACGCCGGTCCTCGCCGGTTAGTTGCAGCCGGACCGCGTAGGTCTCGCCGGTCTGCTCCTGCCAGTCGATCTCCACCCGCCGGTCGGAACTGTCGAGGGTCAGCAGATTGGGGCAGTCGGCGCGATGAATCGAGATTCCCCTGCCCTGGGTGACATAGCCGACCACCGGATCGCCGGGGACCGGTTGGCAGCATTGCGCGTAGCGGACCATCAGGCCGTCGACGCCCTGGATCTTGATGCCGCGACCGAGCCGGATCCGGTCGATCACCCGTCCGAAAACGGTAGGGGGCTTTTCCTGGATCGCCTCCTGCGGCAGCTCCGGGTAGATGGCGCGCATGACCTGGCCGATGGCCAGATCGCCGCGGCCGAGCGCCACCTCGAGCGCCTTGCCGTCCATCAGATTGAGGGCGCGGCCGGCCTGTCCCAGCTGCTCGCCTCCCGGAGTGTCGAGGCGACGACGCTTGACCTCCCGCGCCAGGATGTCGCGACCCAACTGGAGCGAGACCGTCTCCTCCTCCTGGCGAATCCACTGCTTGATCTTGCTGCGCGCTCGCCCGGTACGGACGTGACTGAGCCAGTCCCGGCTGGGCTTGGCCTGCGGCGAGGTGAGCACCTCGACGGTGTCGCCGTTCTTGAGTTCGCGATGCAGCGGCGCGATCCGCCCGTTGACCTTGGCACCGCTGGTCCGCACCCCGACGTCGGTGTGGACGTGAAACGCGAAGTCGATGGCAGTGGCCCCGCGCGGCAACTGCTTGACGTCGCCCTGCGGGGTGAAGACGAAGATCTCGTCGTGATAGAGGTCGACCTTGAGGAACTCCAGGAAATCCTCGGCCGAGTTGCTCTCCTGCTGCAATTCCAGCAATTGACGGAACCAGCCGAGCTGCCGGTCGAGGTCATCCCCCCCCCCATCGGCACCCACCTTGTAGAGCCAGTGGGCCGCGATGCCGTATTCGGCGGTGCGGTGCATCTCGGCGGTGCGGATCTGGATCTCGAAGAGCTGACCGCCCGGACCGAAGATGGTGGTGTGCAGCGACTGATAGCCGTTGGACTTGGGCCGGGCGATGTAGTCCTTGAAGCGTTCCTGCAACGGCGTCCATACGTGGTGGATCACCCCCAGCACCTGGTAGCACTCCTGCCGCGAGCCGACGATCACCCGCATCGCCATCAGGTCGTAGATCTCGTCGAACGGCTTGTCGCGCTTGCGCATCTTCTGGAAAATCGACCAGAGATGCTTCGGCCGCCCGCTGACGTCGAAGTCGGTCAGCTCGGCCCGCTTCAGTTCCTGCTCGAGCGGACCGCGGAGGCGTTCGATCATCTCCTGACGCACCGCCCGTTTGGCCGCCACCTGGTGCGCCAGCGCCTGGTACTCGTCGGGCTCCAGAAACTTGAAAGCGAGATCTTCCAGCTCGGCCTTGACGTTGGCCATGCCGAAGCGGTGTGCCAGCGGGGCGTAGATCTCCCTCGTTTCGGTGGCGATCCGCTTGCGGCGTCCCTCCTGCAGATGCTCCAGCGTGCGCATGTTGTGCAGGCGATCGGCCAACTTGATGATGATCACCCGCGCATCCTTGGCCACCGAGAGGAGCAGCTTGCGGTAGTTCTCCGATTGTTCTTCGGCGGAGGAGCGGAAGGTCAGGTGGGAAATCTTGGTGAGGCCGTCGACCAGGGCCGCGGTCTCGGCGCCGAACTCGCGCGCGATGTCGTCGGTGGAGAGATCGGAATCCTCGACCACGTCGTGCAGCAGGGCGGCGCAGATCGAGGTGGTGTCGACCAGGAAACCAGCCAGGATGCTGGCCACCGCAATCGAGTGCTCGACGAAGTCCTCGCCGCTCATCCGCTTCTGGCCGCGATGCGCCGCGGCCGAGTAGCGCAGCGCCCGGTCGATGAGGCCGATATCGAGCCGCTCGGCGTGCTTCTCGAGAATCGAGAAGAAGGTCGGCGAGAGCGAGGCCAGGCTCGAGGGAGTCGTCGAAGTCACAGCAATCCGGCGGTGGCAAAGGAAACGAAGCGGTCACCCGCGACGATGACATGATCGTGCACCGGAAGATCGAGCAGCTGTCCCGCCGCCACCAGTTGGCGGGTCACCGCCCGGTCCTCGGCCGAGGGGGTCGGATCCCCGCTCGGATGGTTGTGTACCAGAATGATACCCGCAGCAGCCTCTGCGATGGCAGCCCGGAAGACTTCCCGGGGATGCACCAGCGAGGCATCGAGCAAACCCCGGGTCACCAGCACGTCCCGGCTGACCCTGGAGCGGGTGTCGAGCGCCAGCAGGTGGAACTCCTCGACCGCCAAGTCCCTGAGGCGTGGCCCAACCAGACGAACCACATCCTCTGGGCCGCTGATCCGGGGCGATGTGGGGCGCACCTCGCGCACCAGCCGGTTGCTCACCTCGAACGCGGCCAACAACCGCGCCGCCTTGGCCGGCCCGATTCCGGTGGTCTTGAGGAGTTCCGCCGGAGGCCGGGCCGCCAGCGCCCGTAGCGAACCACCTGCCGCCCCGAGGAGGCCGTTTGCAATGGTCCGGGCGTCTTGGTGGACATCACCTGTGCCCAGGAGGATGGCGAGCAGTTCAGGGGCGCTCAGGGCACCCGGGCCGAGGCGCCAGAGGCGCTCACGGGGGAGGTCGTGGTCGGCGAGTAGGCGATGCATCGAGGCATCATCATCTCGCCGGGCCCGTTGGTGAGGCGCAATCCGGTGCGAGGCGGCCCCAAACGACTCGGCCACCCCCCCGTGAGGGGAGGTGGCCGGTCGTGACGCCAGGCAGCGTCAACCGCCTTCAGGCCGGGCTACCAGACGTAGCGCGCACCCACCTGCATCCGCCACCGCGACAGAGTCGGGGTGAGCACCGTCCGCTCGATCACCGAGGGAGGCGTGAAGCGGAAGATCGGCTTGTTGGTCACCGGATCGACGCCACGGGCATCGAGGAAGCGGCCACCCTGCTCGAAGTTGGAGACTTCCTTGAACAGGCCCCAATCGGTGTCGATCAGGTTGAGCAGGTTGAATACGTCCCACTGCAACTGGAGGCCCTGCTTGCCGATGGTCGGAATGGTGTACTGAACGCGGGAGTTGAGGAACGACTGCCACGGGTTGCGGCACGCATTGCGGCGGTGGAAGCGGCCGCGATCGTTGGCGAGGCACTCCTGCGAGTCGATGAAATCATCCAGCGCGGCGAACTGCGTCGGATCCTCGAGGAGGATGTCGCCGGCCACGCTGGGGATGAACGGCAGGTCGTTGCCGTTGATGCCGTCGGCGTTGACGTCACCATTGACCATCCAGGTGTACGGCGTCCCCGAGCGGGCGTTGTAGACCAGCGACAGCCCCACGCCGTAGGGAAGGTCGAACGTCCCCGACAGCGAGATGTTGTGCGGGCGATCGAACGTCGAAGTCCGCAGGTTGCGGTCGGCGATGGTGCCGTCGAGCGCGGCGAACTGGAAGTTCGAGAACGCCTGCGAGCTGGTCAGCGACATCTGGTCCTTGGCGTCGGAATATGTATAGCCGAGCGCCACCGCAATGCCTCCCTCGAACTGCTTCTGCAGCTGGAAGGTGCTTGAGTAGACGCGGCCTTCCGACTTGTTGCTGACCCGAACAGCCTGACGCAGGTTGCTGCTCTTGCGCGAAGAGGAGACGTTGATGCCGCCGCCGCTCCGGGTCGTCACGGTGCCGTAGAGGGTCCGTCCCTCGCCGTTGGTGCCGGTGACGTTCAGGTTCTCGTCGGTGACGTAGAACTCGTTGACGTCCTTGGTGTAGAGCAGGTCGACCGTGCCGACCACGCCCCACGGGAGCCGGTGATCCAGGCCCAGCGCGGCCCGCAGCTTCTGCGGATTCTTGATGTCGTCCTTGAAGTAGTTGATCTCGCCCTGGTTGCCGGTGCCGCCAGCCGGCGGCGGCTGGTTGAGGCACGACGACGGCGCGTTGGCCGCAATCGGTGAGAAGACGGGGACGTTGGCGCCGGTGCAGGTGAACTCCAGTTGCGACAAGCCGTTGATCGAGAAGGCGTTGCTGTACCAGACGTAAGGCACCCGGCCGCTGAAGATGCCCAGGCCGCCGCGCACCACCGTGCTCAGGTCGCCGTTGACGTCGTAGTTGAAGCCGAAGCGCGGCGACCACTGGATCTGCCCGTCCGGGATGTCACCGGTGTCGATCGGCAGGTTCGGGTCATCGACCAGCAGCGGGTTGGTGACACTGCTGCCGGTGGAAAGGAACGGCACGTCCGCCCGGAGGCCGAGGGTGATGGTGAGCCGCTCATTGGGCTGGAACTCGTCCTGGGCATAGAGGCCGAACTGGCTGACGTTGAAGTCGGCCACGCCGCCGTTCTCCGGATCCGAGATGCCGACACGGCGCTGGAACGCGGCGACGGTGCCGTCCTCGAAATCTTCGAGCGAGTTGAATGCCCAGACGCCGTCTGCCGCCTGCAGGAATACGTTGGTGAACGAGAAGAACTCGTTGCTGGTGCCCAGCGTAAGGCGGTGCTTGCCGTAGTCGATGGTGGTGTTGTTCTGCACCTGGAAGACGTCCTGGTCAAGTGCATTCCGCTGCGAGAAGCGCTCGGCACCGGCAGCAAGCCAGGCATCGGCGGTGCCGATCTGGCCGGTCTTGACCAGGATCAGCGGCGCTGTGGTCAGCGACGGTGCCCGGTCATCCCGGATGATCGAGAAGCCGGCCAGGAACTCGTTGGAGATCCGGTCGCCGAGGAGCGAAGTCCACTTCACGCGCCCGGTATTGGTGGTGTTTTCGAACGCAAAGCCGCTGCCCGAGAGGGCAAAGCCGTCGCGCATCCGGCCGGTCAGCGTGGTCGAGGTCGGCGCCCGGGTGATGGTGGTGTTCTCGGCATCGACCAGGTTGTAGGTGAATTCGACCTTGTTGCGGTCATTGACCTGCCAGTTGAGCTTGCCGAACCAGTTGCGGTCAGGGTTATTGAGCGAAGGCGAGCGCCAGGTGCCGGCGTCGGTGATCCCGTAGGTATTCTCGAGTATCTGGCTGAAACGGTCGGCGGTGGCGGCGCTGAAGCCGGCCCGGGCGCTGTCGGCCGCGGCGTCGACCCCGGTGATGCTGAACTGATTGGCGAACGGCGCGGTGCGCTGCTGGATGTCCACCGAGGCGAAAAAGTGCAGCTTGTCCTTGATGATCGGACCGCCCACGGTACCGCCGTACTGATAGACGTCAAATTCGCCGAATCCCGGGTCGCCGCGGCTGCCGGCGATGTCCTTGGACTGGTAATAGCCGAACAGGGTGCCGCCCCAGGTATTGGTGCCCGACTTGGTGACCGCGTTGATCAGGCCTCCGGTGAAGTTGCCCTGGCGCACGTCAAACGGCGCCACCAGCACCTGGAACTCCTTGATCGCCTCGACCGAGATCGGCTTGGAGTTGGTCGCCCCGCCCGGGGTACCCGAGCCAGAGAGGCCGAACAGGTCGTTGTTGACACCACCGTCGATCTGGATGTTGTTGAAGCGGTTGTTCTGGCCGGCCACCGAAGTGCCCACCACCTGCGGCGAGGTGGCGATCAGGTCGGTGAAGTTACGGCCCTGCAGTGGCAACCGGGCCACCATCGAATCCGAGATCGTCATCGACGCACCGGTCCGCCCCTGGTTGATGCGGGCATCCGCGGCCCCGAGCACGGTCAGGTCCTGCAACTGGACGGCCTGTTCGGAGAGCGTGAAGTTGAGGGTGACCCGCTGGCCGAGCTGGAAGTTGACCGGCTCACGAGTCTGCGGCTGGAACCCGATCGATGCCACGGTGACGCTGTAGGAGCTGCCGGGCGAGATGAAGTCGATGAAGAACTGGCCATTGGCCCGTGAGGTCCCGACATAGACATCGCCCGTAGCCGTGTTCCGGACCCGAATCGAAGCGCCGGCGAGCGGCGCGTCGTTGGCCTGGGTCACCCGGCCTTGCAGCGCCGATCCGGTGACACCCTGCGCGGACAATCCGAGCGTCCCGGTGGTCGCCAAAGCGACCAACAGCGACACCACCCGACTAAATCTTGTCATGAGTTGTTCTCCCTAGAGTGAATGGCTCGGGGATGACCACCCTCAAACGCCCCGAGCCGAACCAACCGGGCCATCCTGCCAAGGCCACCCGGGTCCTGCCGTGCCGAAAAGCTACGTGGTAGTACCGATTCCAGCCAGTCCCGGATGTCACCGCGCGGTCACGGCTTGATCCCGATTGGTCATGCGCTGGCCCCGTGGCACTTCTTGTATTTCTTGCCGCTGCCGCAAGGGCAGGGGTCGTTCCGGCCGACCGCGGTATCCGCCGCCGGAAGTGCCGCGGCGCCAAAGGCCGCCCCCGAAGGTCCGGTCGCCGCCACACTCGGCGACGGCAGGCGGGACGGCGCCCCACCACGGAAGAGATCATCGGTGGACGGTTCCGCCGGAGCCACCGGTGGCACCGCCCGCGTGGGCGGAGACGGTGGCGGCGGCGGTGCGTTCACGTTGACCTGCACCTTGAGAAAGCGGTCCGCGAAGGTCGCCTGAATGTCCCGAAGCAGGTCCTCGAACATCTCGAAGGCCTCCTTCTTGTATTCAATCAGCGGATCCTTCTGACCATACGCCCGGTAGTGGATGGCGTTGCGCAACTGGTCGAGGTCGTAGAGGTGATCCTTCCACTTCTCATCCAGCACCCCGAGCGTCACTTGCGAAAGCACCTGCAGCGGCACATCCGGGATGCCGATCCGGGCCCCGAAATCGGTGAGATAGTCCAGCTTGCGGTGGAAGGTGGCGGTCGCCTCCTCCCTCGTTACCTCGAGCATGCGGTCCAGGTCAGGCGTCAAGCCGGGGTCTTCTACTGCGTCGACCGCAATGAGGAACTGCATCATCAGCCCCTCCTTGAGAAGAGCGCGGTCCCACTGCTCCGGGGCTGCGGCACCGAGCTGCTCGGTGACATGCCGTTCGACCCCGGCGGTGATCATCTTCAGCGCCTCGGCCTTGAGTTCCTCACCGCGCTCCAGCGCAAAGAGCCGGGTGGAATAGATCACGTCGCGCTGCTGGTTGAGGACGTCGTCGTACTCCAGCGCCCGCTTGCGCTGCTGGAAGTTCTGCATCTCGACGCGCTTCTGGGCCCCCTCGATGGCGGCGGTGATCAGCCGACCGGTGATCACCTCGCCCTCCTCGGCGCCGCTCTTTTCAATCATCTTGGCTATCCGGTCCATCCCGCAAAAGAGCCGCATGAGGTCGTCTTCGAGCGACAGGAAGAAGAGCGACTCGCCCGGATCACCCTGACGCCCGGAGCGGCCGCGGAGCTGCCGGTCGATCCGCCGCGATTCATGGCGCTCGGTGCCGAGAATGTAGAGTCCCGCCGCGGGATCAGTGAGGTCGAGCGCCGTATCGAGCTTGATGTCGGTACCGCGGCCGGCCATGTTGGTCGCGATAGTGATGCCGCCCTTCTGGCCGGCCTTGGCGACGATCTCCGCCTCGCGCTGGTGGTACTTGGCGTTGAGCACCTCGTGGGGCAGCCCGCGCCGCTTCAATTGCCGGGAGAGCGTCTCCGAGACATCCACGCTGGTGGTGCCGATCAGGATCGGCCATCCCTGCTGATGGATTCGCTCCACTTCGTCGGCCACGGCATTGTACTTCTCGCGCCGGGTGCGGTAGATCCGGTCCGGCAGGTCGCGACGGGCGATCGGCCGATTGGTCGGAATGACCGACACCTCCAAGCCGTAGATCGAGTAGAACTCGGTCTCCTCGGTCTCCGCCGTGCCGGTCATGCCGGCCAACTTTTCGTACATCCGGAAATAGTTCTGGATGGTGACGGTCGCGAAGGTCTGAGTCTCGCCCTTGACGGTGACCCCTTCCTTGGCCTCGACCGCCTGGTGCAGTCCGTCGGACCAGCGCCGACCGTGCATGATCCGGCCGGTGAACTCATCGACGATCAGCACCTGGCCTTCCTGGACGATGTACTCGACCTCGCGCTCGTAGAGCGAGTGCGCCTGCAACAACTTGTGGATGATGTGCAGTTGCTCGCTCTTGGTGGCGTAGGCCGCCTCGACGGCATTGCGCCGCTCGAGCTTCTCGGCCGGTTCCAGATCCGGATCACTGTCGATCGCGTGGATCTCCTGGGAAATGTCGGGCACCAGGAAGAGCGTCGGGTCGCCGGGAGAGAGAGCGGTTGCGCCGCGGTCGGTAAGGTGGACCGAGTGCCCCTTCTCGTCGAGAACGTAGAAGAGCGACTCCTCGACATCGCGCATGCTCTGCTGCCTGATCGGCAGCTTGCGGTCGGCGATGGCATCGAGTTCGGCGCGGTGCACCAGCTGCTGTACCCCGGATTCATTGACCATCTTGCCGAGCTTCTTGTTCTTCGGCATCCCGAGCCGGGCCTGATAGAGCTTGACCCCTGCGTCCCTGCTGCTCTCCTCGGAGGCGAGCAGCTTCTCGGCCTCCGACAGCAGAGTGTTGACCACCTCGGTCTGCCGCCTCACCAGCTCGGCCACCCGGGCATTGTTGGCGCGATAGACGGTGCTGTCCTCGTCGCCGACCGGTCCGGAGATGATCAACGGGGTGCGGGCCTCGTCGATCAGGATCGAGTCGACCTCGTCGATGATCGCATAGACGTGCTCGCGCTGAACCCGCTGCTCGAGCCCGAAGACCATGTTGTCGCGCAGGTAGTCAAAGCCGAATTCGTTGTTGGTGCCGTAGGTGATGTCAGCGCGATAGGCCGCCTGCCGTTCAGCCGACGACGGCTGAGTGTCATCGAGGCAGGCCACGCCGAGGCCGAGATACCGGTAGAGGTGCCCCATCCACTGGGAATCGCGGCGGGCCAGGTAGTTGTTGACGGTGACGAGCTGGGCCCCGCGCCCGGTGAGGGCGTTGAGATAGAGCGGCAGAGTGGCGACCAGCGTCTTGCCCTCGCCGGTCGCCATCTCGGCGATCCGGCCCCGATGGAGATTGATGCCGCCGATCAACTGGACGTCGTAGGGCACCATGTTCCATTCGATCGACTGCCCGGTGACCTCGACGCTGGTGCCCATCAGCCGGCGACAGGCCTCGCGTACAGTTGCAAACGCCTCCGGCAGGAGGTCATCCAGGGTCGCGGCGATCGCCTCCTTCCAGGCATTCTCGGCCGTCACCAACTCGCCCTCGAGACCATCGCGCTCGACCGGGTCGGCGCAACCGTGCTTGGCGGCCCGGATCCGGTCGACTTCGGCCTTCAGTGCGTCGGTGCGCTCGGCGATGATGGCACGGAACTTTGCAGTCTGCGCCTGGAGCGTCGACTCATCGAGGGTCGCGAGATGCGCCTCATGGGAGTGGATCGCGTCGAGCACCGGCTGGAGCTTCTTGACTTCGCGTGCCTGCCGCGACCCGAAGATCGCCTCCACCACCTGCTTGATCATGCTTCCTCGCTTGGGGTCCCGTACAATGCCAACCCGGAAATGTAACCCGCCACCGCCGGGGGGACCCATCCGGCCAACGACAGCCCCGCTCCAGCACGCGCGCGAATCGCGGTGCTGGAGAGCTCAAGGCGCGGCACTTCAACCCTGGAGCCCATCCCGATTGGCGGCTCTTCCCCGCCCCGGACGAAAACTGCCAGCCGGGCCAACTCGCGAATTCCTTCGGGATCGCGCCAACCTGGCAAACCACGGGCGGCATCCGCACCGAGGAGCAGGACCAGCTCCGCTCCGGGCTGTTCTTCGGCCAGGGAACGGAGGGTGTCGACGGTGAAGGAAGGGCCGTTTCGATCGAGTTCCCGCCGATCGACCACCAACCCCTCGATTCCGGCGACCGCCAGCTCCGCCATCCGGACCCGATCCTCCGCCGTGGCCGCATGGCCGGACTTGAGCGGCTGCGATGCCGCAACCATGAGCAGGACACGATCGAGGCCCAGCTGCTCCCTGGCAAGCTGGGCCACGATCAGGTGCCCATGGTGGATCGGATCGAAGGATCCGCCGAGGATCCCGAGCCGCATCTCAGGAATCGGAAGCAGCGCCCCGCGGCACCGGGCAGGTTTCCGCCAGGTTCGGAGCATCTGGATGGGTGCGACGGAAGAAAGTGCACGCCTCGCTGATTTCCTCGACATAGCCAAGGATGCGATAGGTATCGACCAGCTTCTCGAGAGCCTCGGGGACGATACTGGCTCGCGGGTAAGTCGCCACCAGATCCTTGAGGTAGAGGATGGCTGCGTCGTAGGCCTTGAACCGGAGGTAGAATCGCGCCGCCTTGAATGCCTTTATCGCGAAGTCGTCTTCCAGCTCACTCTTCTCCGACAGAGCTGCAGCGGCAGCGGGTGTTCCCGGATAGCGCGCCAGGACCTCCTCGTAGGTCGCCATCGCCTGGGCGCCGTTGGTGGGATCGAGTTCCGGGCGCCGCCACAACTGTTTGTAGGAGTCACCTGCACGCTTGAGCGCCTCGGCGGCCAGCGAATCCCTCGGGAAGTCATCCGCCACCCGCCGGAACTCCCGCACGGCCTGGAGATTGCTCTTGTCGCCCAAACGCGCCTCGGCAATCTTGAACCGGGCGGCCGGGCGGCGCGGATCGCGGGTCGGCAGCTCGAGCTGGAGGCGCTCGAAGGCCACGATCGCGTTGCTCCACTTGCGGCGAGCGAGCAGATCCTCAGCCCGGCTCCAGAGCGAATCGATCTGCTCCGGCGCCAGCGTGCCGGAAGTCGGCGAAATATTGGGCCTGTTCCCCCCCCCGCCGCAGGCGGCCAGGGCGAGGACCAGCGACGGACCAACAGTGTTGCGGAACAGCGATCTTCCCATGGGTCGTTCGTTCCTCAATCGCGCGGTCAGCGCGAACAGCTGGTGTCTCATTCCGGAATCCGCTCCGACATCGCCAGATAGGCGCCGACGCGTTCCAGGTCCGGGCGTTCGGCCCGGCAGGCCAGCCACACCTCGCGTGCGCCGCCCACGTCGCCGGAAAGATACCGGCAGAGCCCCAACTGGACCCGGGCCTCCGTCCAATCCGGCCGGGCAGCAAGGATCCGCTCCAGTTCCTCGCGTGCCTGCAGGGGATTCCCGGCCTCGATCAGCAGTCGCGCCAGGCGGAGCCGCAGGTCGTGGTAGCCCGGGCCGAGGTCGACGGCGCGCCGGTATTCGCGCACCGCGTCGTGAAGGGCGGCCGCCTCGGCATACATATCGCCGAGCCGGGCGTGTTCGTTGGCGAGGCGAGCCGCCACCGGGGCACTCAGGCCGGCCACCGGCGGTCCCTCGCTGGCAGCGGCAGCCGCGAAGGCCTCCACCGCCTCGGGTCCTCGCCCCAGCAGATTGAGCACCAGGCCACGATGGAGATGCGCTTCGAGGTAGCGAGGATTCGACTCCAGCGCCTGGCCGAAAGCCAGCAGCGCCTCGTCGGGGCGATCGAGCATGGTGAGGCAGAGACCCCGAAGGTGGTGAACATCGGCGTAGGCCCGGTCACTCCCTACGGCATCCTCCAGGCAGAGCAGCGCCCCGTACCAGTCCCGGGCCGAGAAGCGCTCGCGCGCCGTCCCCAGCAATTCACCCACACTGATCCGCATCACTTCACCGCCGATCGAAAGTACGGAAGACTCAACTCAAGCCCTTCCCTGAGCGGCACCCGGGGCTCCCACCCCAGAACGCTCCGCGCCACGCTGATATCCGGTTGGCGGACCTTGGGATCGTCACCAGGAAGGGGACGATATTCAAGGGGAGACGACGATCCGGTCACCGCCAGCACCTCCTCGGCAAGCTCCCGCATCGTGAACTCCACCGGATTGCCTATGTTGGTGGGCAGGGTGCGCCCGGAGTGAAACAGCTTGAAGATCCCCTCCACCTCGTCCGACACATAGCAGAAGGAGCGGGTCTGCAGGCCGTCGCCGTAGAGGGTGAGCGGCTCGCCGCGAAGCGCCTGCACCAGAAAATTCGAGACTACCCGGCCGTCCTCGGGCCGCATGCGCGGACCATAGGTATTGAAGATCCGGACAATGCGGGTGTCAACCCCGTGGGTGCGATGGTAGGCCATCGTCATCGCCTCGGCGAACCGCTTGGCCTCGTCATACATCGAGCGTGGTCCGATCGAATTCACGTATCCCCAGTAGCTCTCGGGCTGGGGATTCACCTGGGGATCACCGTACACTTCCGAAGTCGATGCCAGGAAAAAACGCGCCCCCTTCCGCCGGGACAACTCGAGTCCGTTGCGGGTCCCTTCGGAGCCGACCAGCAAGGTCTCTATCGGATGGGCCTGGTAATCCGGTGGCGAGGCGGCCGAAGCGAAGTGCAACACGCCGTCGAGTGGACCAGCGACGTCGTATGGAGTGCTGACATCGTGCCGGATTAACTCGAATCCATCCTGGCCATCGAGGTGGGCGAGATTCTCGGCGCGCCCAGTGAGGAAGTTGTCGATCCCCACCACCTCGGCACCTGCCGCCAGGAAGCGATCGGTCAGGTGGGAGGCGAGAAAGCCGGCCGCGCCGGTGATCACAACGCGCATCAGGTCACCTTCCGGCCGATGCCGGCATACAGGAATCCGAGTTCCCGCATCCGGGCCGGTTCATAGAGATTGCGGCCGTCGATCAACACCGGCCGCCTGAGCGCCCGCAACATCCGCTCAAAATCGGGAGTGCGATACTGCAGCCACTCGGTCACGATCACCAGCGCATCTGCACCCGCAAGCGCGGCGTACGGATCAGCGGCGAAGTCGACATCGTCCCCCCCCCAGATATTGCGCGCAACCGCCATCGCCTCCGGGTCGTGGGCCTGCACCTTCGCCCCAGCCTTACGAAGGCCGTCGATCAGGGCGATCGCCGGTGACTCGCGCATGTCGTCGGTGCCTGCCTTGAACGCCAACCCCCAGACGGCCACCGTGGCACCCCGCAGCTCACCCAGCATCTGGCTGGTCTTGGCGAGCAGCACTCCCTTTTGACGATCATTCACTGCCTCGACCGCTTCCCAGAGCGCGGGATCCATCCCGGCCTGGCGGGCAGTGCTCACCAGCGCCCGGACGTCCTTCGGAAAGCAGCTGCCGCCATATCCCGGTCCCGGATGCAGGAAGGCCTTGCCGATCCGGGCATCCGAGCCGATCCCGCGACGAACGGCGAAGACATCCGCCCCGACCTTCTCGCACAACTCGGCGACCTGGTTCATGAACGAGATGCGGGTGGCCAGCATCGCGTTGGCGGCGTACTTGGTGACCTCGGCCGAGGGGATGTCCATGAACAGCATCGGCGCACCACTGCGGACGAAGGGCGCGTACAATTCGCGGAGCAGTGCTTCGGCGCGCGGGTCATCGGTCCCCAGCACCACCCGGTCCGGCTTCATGAAATCGTCGATCGCCGCGCCTTCCTTGAGGAACTCCGGATTCGAGGCCACCGCGAAATCGGCGGCGGAAACCTTCCGGATTGCCGTCCGCACCAGCTCGGCAGTGCCCACCGGGACGGTGGACTTGGTGACCACGACCTTGAAGCGGTCGAGTCCCTGACCGATTGAAGTGGCGACCGCGAGGACATGCTGCAAGTCGGCCGAGCCATCCTCGCCCGGCGGTGTCCCGACCGCGATGAAGATCACCTCGCCATGGCCGATCGCGGCGGGCAGATCGGTGGTGAACCGGAGCCTGCCGGCAGCAACGTTGCGCGCCACCAGAGGGTCGAGTCCCGGCTCGTAGATCGGGAGCACTCCCTCGTTGAGCCGGGCAATCTTGTCGGCATCGCGATCGGCGCAGACCACCGTGTTGCCGGTCTCGGCGAGGCAAGCACCGGCCACCAGCCCGACGTAGCCCGAGCCGATGACGGTCACCTTCATGCGCCGACCTTGCTGAGGACGTGACGGGTATCGACCGCCAGGCGGGCCGCGCGCTTGACCATCGGCCAGTCGATGCTGCTGTGATCGGTGACCACCATGACCACGTCGGCCCTTGCCACCGTGGCCTCGGTCAGCGGCACCGAGCTGTAGTCGTGGCCCGCCTCGGAGAATTGGGGCACGTAAGGGTCGTGGTAGGAAACGTCCGCCCCGTATTGGTGGAGCAGGCCGAGGATGTCGAGCGCGGGCGACTCGCGCAGGTCTTCGATGTCCTTTTTGTAGGCCACGCCGATCACCAGCACCTTGGCGCCTTTGATCGACTTGCGATCACCGTTGAGCTCCTCCATCACCTTGCGCACCCAGAAGAGCGGCATCTCGCTGTTCAGCTCGCCTGCCAGGTCGATGAAGCGGGTCTTGTAGTTGAGGCCGCGCATCTTCCAGGCGAGGTAGTGCGGGTCGATCGGAATGCAGTGCCCACCGAGCCCGGGACCGGGGGTGAACTTCATGAAGCCGAACGGCTTGGTGGCCGCGGCCTCGATCACTTCCCAGACATCCACGCCCAGCTTGTCGCAGACAATTGCCATCTCGTTGACCAGACCGATGTTGACGCTCCGGAAGGTGTTCTCCAGCAGCTTCACCAGCTCGGCTGCCTCGGTGGTGCTGACCGGCACCAGGGTGTCGATGGCTGGCGAGTACATCGCGCAGGCCACGCGATGGCAATCGGGCGTGATCCCGCCCACCACCTTGGGAGTGTTCTTGGTGCCGTAGACCGGGTTGCCGGGATCGACCCGCTCGGGCGAGAAGGCCAGGAAAAAATCTTCGCCAACCTTGAGCCCGGTGCTCTCCAAAGCAGGCAGCATGATCTCCCGGGTGGTGCCCGGATAGGTGGTGCTCTCCAGGATGATCACCTGGCCCCGGCGCAGCGTGGACTTGATCGCCTCGGTGGCTGCGACGATGAATGAAACGTCGGGATCCTTGTACTTGGACAGCGGTGTGGGAACGCAGATCGAGATCGCATCCGCCTCGCCAAGCCGGGAGGCATCGGTCGTCGCCTCGAAGCGGCCCTGAACCCGGAGTTCGGCCACCTCGGCGTTGGTCACGTCCTTGATGTGCGAGCGCCCGGCGTTGAGACCCTCGACCACCCCTTCCGAGATGTCGTACCCGAGCACGTTGAATCCGGCCCGGCCCAGTTCGACCACCAGCGGCAGGCCGACATAGCCCAGCCCGACGATGCCGAAAGTGATTTCGCGCCGCTCGGCGCGGGCGATGAGTTCATTGGCAAGCGACATCAATACTCCAGAGGCAGGGCGACCCGTCGTCCGTCGCGGGCGGCGAGATAAGTGGCGATCAGCAATTCGAGGGAGTGGAGTCCCTCCCGACCGTCGGTGTCCGGCGTGGCGGTGCCGCGCAGGGTGGCAAGAACGTTCTCGTAATATCCTCGATGCCCATGACCGTAAACGGAGGTCGTGGCGTAGCTCGCATGGGCGATGTCGGCGTCCTCGGGTCGAGTATCGGCAAACTCCCAATGTTCGATGGTATTGACCGCCACCCCGCCCAGACGGACCGTGCCGTGCTCGCCGAGGATGGTGATGGAGCCCTCGAAGTTCTTGGGGTGGGTCAACATCGTGACGGCCATCGTGCCGAGCGCACCGCTCCGCCAACGGATGGCCAGTACGCCGGTATCCTCGACTTCAATCTGCCGCGCCAGGGTGGCGGTGAAGGCCTGCACGCTCTCGACCGGACCGATCAGCCAATCGAGCAGATCGACGTAGTGACTCGCCTGGTTCATGAAGGCGCCGCCGTCGAATTCCCAGGTACCGCGCCACGCCGCCGAATCGTAGTAGGCCTGGGGTCTGCTCCAGAAGACGTTCACCGTCACCATGTGAATCCGGCCGAACCGACCGGCATCGAGCGCACGCTTGACCAGTTGCACCGTGTCGTTGCGCCGATTCTGCTTGACCACGAAGAGATGGACGTCGGCACGATCGCAAGCGGCGACCATCGCCTTGCCGTCCTGCCAGCGGGTGGCCATCGGCTTCTCGGTCACCACATGACGCCCGGCCCCGGCACATTGGATCGCCTGGGAGGCGTGCAGCCCGCTGGGAGTAGCCAGCACCACCAGGTCGGCGTCCGACCCGGCCAGCAGCCCATCCAGACTGGCAAACCCCCGCGCCCCGGTGCGCTCCTCGGCGCGAGCGAGCGCGGCCGGGTCGGTGTCGCAGACCGCCACGATCTCACATTCAGAGGCGTGGCTTTCCGCCGCCTCGAAATGGTTGGCGGCGATCCGGCCGCAGCCCACGACGGCGATCCGGATCTTCCGGCCCATGATCGGCGGTGCAGTGACGGCCCGGGACGGTGCGGGATGCGATCTCACGTGTAAAACCCCTTGATGGCGCCGACCACCTCATCCTGCTGTTGCTCCGAGAGCTCCGGATAGATCGGCAGGGACAACACCGACGCCATGGCCGCCTCCGTATTGGGTAGGGAACCTGGTGCAGTTCCGAGATGGGCAAAGCACGGTTGCAAATGCAGGGCCCGGGGATAGTACACCGCACAGCCGATGCCGCGCTCCTTGAGGTGGGCCATCAGCTCGTCACGCCGGGTCGCCCGGATGGTGTATTGGTGCCAGACATGCTCGTTGCCCACGTCCACGACGGGCGGCACGACCCCGTCAAGCCCGCTGAAGGCGTCGTGATATCGTCCGGCCCGCTCCTGTCGCGCCTCGGTCCAGGCCGCCAAGTGGCGCAGCTTGACCAGCAGGACGGCAGCCTGCAGGGTGTCGAGCCGGGAGTTGAACCCCACCTCATCGTGGTGGTACTGCTTGGCACCACCATGGAGGCGGAGCCGGGCCAACCGCTCTGCCAGCACCGGATCGGTGGTGAGCATCATCCCGCCGTCTCCGAAGGCCCCCAGGTTCTTGCTCGGGAAAAACGAGAGCGAGGCCACCATACCGAGCTGGCCGGGGGTGCGCCAGGCACCACCAACATGCTGGCGGGCACCGATCGATTGGGCACCATCCTCGATCACCGGGAGACCATGCCGAGCGGCAATCGCCATGATCCGGTCCATCCGGGCCATCTGCCCGAACAGATGGACCACCACGATCGCCCGGGTCCGGGAGGTGATCCGGGCCTCGATTGCCTCGGGGGAGATGTTGAAGGTGTCCGGGTCGATGTCCGCGAAGACCGGCGTCCCACCGGCGTTGTGGATCGTTCCAGCGGTGGCGAAGAAGGTGAACGAGGTGGTGATCACCTCGTCCCCCGGCGCGAGTTCCAGGGCGCGGAGCGGCAGCAGCAGGGCGTCGGTCCCGCTGGCGCAGGCCACCGCGTGGGGCACCCCGACGGTCGCGGCGATCGCCTGCTCCAACGCCGCCACCTCGGGCCCCATGATGAAGCCCTGGCGCATGATCACCGCCTGCATGGCCGGTTCGATTTCGTCACGGATGGTCTGGTACTGGGCCACCAGGTCAAGCAGCGGAACCGGCATCAAGTTTCCTGTCTGAGGGGAGGCAACCGCCAACAACCGGGGAAGTTAGACCGCGCTCGAAGGCGGGGCAACGGATACCAACATCCCGTCGGCCTCGCGGTATCCGGCTTGGCACCTTTCGCAGGTTGCCTCCCCCGCCACGAGGTTGAGTCGTTCGCCACACCGGCAGGCCCAGCCGATCTGCCGGGCCGGCACTCCCACCACCAGAGCATGTGCCGGGACATCGGCAGTGACCACCGCACCGGCCCCGACGAAAGCGTACTCACCCAGGGTGACCCCGCAGACGATCGTGGCATTGGCGCCGATCGAGCTGCCGCGCCGGACCAGGGTCCGCCGGTACTCTTCCTTCCTGGACACGTGACTGCGAGGATTGATGACGTTGGTGAAGACGCAACTCGGACCGCAAAAAACATCGTCCTCGAGTTCCACCCCTTCGTAAATCGAGACGTTGTTCTGGATCTTGACGTTGTCGCCGATCCGCACGCCGCCCATCACGACCACGTTCTGGCCCAGCGAGCAACCCGCCCCGACAACTGCCCCGGGCATGACGTGGCAGAAATGCCAGACCTTGGTGCCGATGCCGATGGTTGCCCCGACGTCCACGTAGGAGGATTCGTGGACGAAAAAGTCAGACATGCCCAGGCTCCCCGCGCTAGAGAAGCCCGAAAGATAGCTGGGCCGGTGGTGGCGGGGAGCTGAGTATCAACGCCAGGGGATGAGCCGAATCTCCCCCAACGGCCGCCCCTCCCGAGGGGAGAGGTGGCCGGCCGCATCGTAGAATGGCCAGAGTGACCCGTTCACGAAAAGCAGTCCGCCCTCGGTGACCGCACCGAGAGTCGGCTCACCAGCGCCGGGCGGGTGGTCCAGCGGGCGCAGCGCCAGGAGTCGGGTGCCCCGGGCGTCGAGGTCCAGCTCCACGAGCCGATGGGGCGTGATGCCGTTCTGGATCGCCACCAAGTGACCCGAGCCAACGCGATAGATGCCGTCGATGCCAAGGACCGTCATACCGGGCGGGATCGCGACCGGGGTGACCAGACCGGCCTTCAGATCGAGGTGGAAAAGGCCGGTGGACCAATCGGCCAACCAGGCCTGCCGACCGTCCTCGCTGAACGCCAATCCCTGCAACGAATGCCAATCGGGATGCGTCAAGGCGACCTGTTCCAGCTCGGTGCGCGAGGAATCGGATGGCACGCGGTAGAGTGCCGGTTGTTCGCTATCCGTTCCCCACACCGTGCCATCGGGTGCCAGCACGAGTTCGCCGATCAGGTGCGCCGCATCGCCTCCTGGAAACGACCACCGCCGGACCAATCGACCGTTCGACAGGGAGAAGGCGAAGACCGCCGAGGGCGCTCGCGGAATCGCGACGCCGCCGTCGCGTTCCAGCACGTCGCCGCTGCTAACCCAGAGCAGGTTGCGCGCGGTGTCAGCCAGCACGCCGAAGACTGCACGAAGCCCAGCCGTTCCTGCAGGCACGAAGGAGGACACCACCCCATCGTTGCCGATCAGGATCACCGCTCCACGGTGCACGCTCCCGACGAAGAGCCGACGCGTCCGGGGGTCCCAAGCGACTCCCTCCGGATGAAAGTCCGGATCGGGCAACCTGGCCACGATCTCGCTGCGTGACGGCGTCTCCGGCGGACGCAACGCCGCGAACCCGGGCTGGCGAGCGAGCGAAGCGAGGCGTGGATCGTCGTGTTGCCAGCCGCCGCCGAGTGCCTTGAGCGCCGCCAGCGCCTCAAGCGCCATCCCGGGTTGCCCGGCGAGTCCCTGCCACTGCGCCGCCGCGAACCAGTAGGCCGGTTGCGTCGGCCAACTCCGTGCGGCTGCGAGCACCGAGTCCGCTGCGGCGAGTGTGTCGCCCTTGGCGAGAGCGGTCGTTGCACCACGCATGAGGCGTCGCGCCGCAGCTGCGGAGTCGGCACGCTGAGCCGTGAGGTTGCTGGCGGTCAGGCACAGCACAAGGCAGCAGGTGAAGAAGCGTCCCATGCGGGAATAATATCCCGCTCGGCGTGGAGGTGCACATCCTGACGATGCGGAAGACGGGGTATCGGATTGTGACGGGGCGAAGAAGTCGCGGGTCGCAGGTCTTGGGTCATGGGTCATGGGTCATGGGTCATGGGTCATCCCGAACAAAGCGACTGATCCGCGAGCCCGCTGGCACGCAGGTCCATCACTGCCCTCGGGATGACACCACCTAGGACCTGCGACTTGCGACCTGCGACAAACCCGCGACACTCCCATCCACGCCGAGCACCTTAACCTCCGGCACCAGCGTCACTCCCCAGCGTTCCACCACCCGGCGCTGCACCTCCGCGATCAAGGCGGTGACGTCGGCGGCGGTCCCCCCCCCTGTGTTCACGAAATAATTGGCGTGCATCGGCGACACCTCGACCGCGCCGATCCTGAACCCCTTGAGTCCGGTCGCCTCTATGCACTGGCCGCTGGTGCGCGGATGACCCTCGGGCCAGTCGGCCGGGAGCACCGGATTCCGGAAGACGCTGCCGCAGCACGGCTGGTTGAACGGGGTGCCGTCACGCCGCCAGCGGTAGAGCGCCTCGGTCTCCTCTTCCAGACGGACAGGATCGGCGGCTTGCAGCGCGACCGTGGTCTCCAGCACCACCACATGCCCCAGGTCACTGCGTCGGTAACCGAAGCCCGCCTCCGCGGCGGGCACCACCCGATCCACGCCGGCAGCATCGACCACCAGAATCGACTCCACTGTGTCACGCCATTCCACGCCGTGACAGCCGGCGTTCATGACTACCCCCCCCCCAACCGTTCCGGGCACCCCGACCATCTTGTGGATGCCGCCCCACCCGGCCGATGCGGTCCGCTTGGCGGCCAGCGGAGCGGGCAATCCCGCACCGAGGGTCCAGCGGTCGCCGTCCTGCACCAACCGGTCGAGGCCGCGCCCCATCCGGACAACCAGCGCATCGAGCCCGGCGTCCGGAAAGAGCAGATTGCTGCCGAGCCCCAGAGCAAACCATGGCACGCCGGCATTGGTCGCCTGGCGGAGCGCCATGGCCACGTCTTCCGCCGACTCGGGCATCAACACCGTGGCCGGTCCGCCGATCCGGTAGGTCGAGTGCCTGGCCAGCGGTTCCGCCTCGCGCACGGTGCCGCGAATCGCGGCCCGCAACCCGGCCACGAACGACGGATCCCGGGCGGTGGTCACGTCAGGACGACCGCCCGGGCCATCGCGTGCCATTCCTGCAGCGAGCGCACCTCGCCCGGACGGCTCTTGATGGCGATGATCGCATCACACGCCGCTGATGCCGCCGAGAGCGTCGTGGTATACGGCACCCCGTGTTGCAGCGCAGCCCGGCGCATGGAATAATCGTCTTGCTGGGTCAGCTTCCCCAACGGAGTGTTGATCAGCAGATGAACCTCGCCCGAGACGATCAGGTCAATTCCGTTGGGCCTTCCCTCGTGCACCTTGAGCACCCGCTCCGCCAGGATGCCGCGCTGCCGCAAGTAGGCCGCCGTGCCGCTGGTGGCCACGATCCGGAAGCCGAGCTCCTGGAAGCGACGGGCGATCGGAATTACGGCGGGCTTGTCGTGGTTGTTGACCGTCACCAGTACCGTGCCGCGGAGCGGGAGGGTGCCGTCAACGCTCGCCTGGGCCTTCGCGAATGCCATCCCGAAGGTGTCGGCGATTCCCATCACCTCGCCGGTGGAGCGCATTTCCGGGCCTAGGCGCACATCGACGCCCGGGAACTTGGCAAACGGGAAGACCGCTTCCTTGACCGCCACGTAGGGAGGATGAGGATCGTCGGTGAGACCCATCTCGCTGAGCTTGCGGCCACTCATCACTGCCGCGGCCAGCTTGGCCAGCGGAACGCCGGTGACCTTGGAGACGAACGGCACGGTGCGCGAGGCCCGCGGGTTGACCTCGATCACGTACACCACCCCGTTCTTGACGGCGTACTGCACGTTGATCAGGCCGACGACACCGAGCGCACGGGCGAATGCGCGGGTGTGTTCGCGCATCTGTTCCACCTGGTCCTCATCGATTATGTAAGGCGGCAGCACGCAAGCGGAGTCACCGGAGTGGATCCCGGCATCCTCGATGTGCTGCATCACGCCGCCGATGATCACCTGCTCGCCGTCACAGATCGCATCGACGTCGGCCTCGTAGGCATCCTCGAGGAAGGAGTCGATCAGCACCGGATGACCGGGGGCCACCCGCTGTGCCTCGCCGAAGAACTCCGACAGCTGCTCGATATCGTAGACGATCCGCATCGCCCGGCCGCCGAGCACGTAACTCGGCCGGACCAGCACCGGATAGCCGATCCGCTCGGCCACGGCCAGCGCCTCTTCCAGCGACTCGGCAGTCCCTGCCGCCGGTTGCCGCACACCGAGTTCCCTGACCAGCGCCTCGAAGCGGCGGCGATCCTCGGCGAGGTCGATCGAGTCGGGCGAAGTACCGAGAATCGGCACCCCCGCTGCCTCGAGGCCCCGGGCCAGCTTGAGCGGTGTCTGTCCGCCCAACTGCACCACCACCCCGATCGGCTGCTCGACATGGACGATCTCAAGCACGTCCTCGAGGGTCAGCGGTTCGAAGTAGAGCACATCGGAGATGTCGAAGTCGGTCGAGACGGTCTCGGGATTGGAGTTGACCATCACGGTGCGATAGCCCAGCTCGCGGAACGCCAGCGTCGCCCGGACACAGCAGTAGTCAAACTCCACCCCCTGACCGATCCGGTTGGGTCCCGAGCCGAGGATGATCACCGTCTCGCGGGTATCCTCGCCGGGGCCCGCCTCGTTCTCCTCGTCCCATGAGGAATAGAGATACGGCGTGCTCGATGGAAACTCGCCGGCGCAGGTGTCGACTGTCTTGTAGGCAGGACGCAAGCCGAGACGATGGCGCACAGTCCGCAGCTCCGTCTCGCCCAGCTCCTTGAGATCGGCGAGCTGCCAGTCGGAAAAGCCGGCGCGCTTCATCTGCAGCAGCATCGCCCGATCGGCCGTGTCGTCAGCGCCCAGCGGATGGGCGATCCACTCTTCCTCCATCGCCACCAGCTCGGCGAGCTGATGCAAAAACCACGGATCGATCCTGGACGCCTCGTGGAGCTCCGCCACCGGCACACCAGCCACCAGGGCACGCTTGACCTGAAAGAGCCGCTCGGGCGTCGGGGTGCGGATCGCCGCCAGCAGGGTGGCGCGCTCGTTGTCGCCCAAGCGGTCATCGACCGGCCCCTCGCCGATCACCCAGCCCGCTCGGCCAATTTCCAGACCGCGGAATCCCTTCTGAAGTGCTTCCTTGAAGGTCCGGCCGATCGCCATCGCCTCGCCCACCGACTTCATCTGGGTGGTGAGCGTCGGGGAGGCCGAGGGAAACTTCTCGAAGGCAAAGCGGGGGATCTTCACCACCACGTAGTCGAGCACCGGTTCGAACGAGGCCGGCGTCACTCTGGTGATGTCGTTGGGCAACTCGTCGAGGGTGTAGCCCACGGCCACCTTGGCGGCGATCCGCGCGATCGGGAAGCCGGTCGCCTTGGAGGCGAGCGCCGAGGAGCGCGACACCCGCGGGTTCATCTCGATGACGAGCTGCTCGCCGGTCTCGGGGTTGACCGCGAACTGGATGTTGCAGCCGCCGGCCGCCACCCCGACTTCGCGGATGATCTGCAGCGAGGCGTCGCGCATCCGCTGGAACTCGCGGTCGGTCAGCGTCATGATCGGGGCCACCGTGATCGAGTCGCCGGTGTGCACACCCATCGGATCGAGGTTCTCGATCGAGCAGACGATCACCACGTTGTCCGCGCCGTCGCGCATGACCTCGAGCTCGAACTCCTTCCAGCCGATCAGCGACCGCTCCACCAGCACCGAGGTAACCGGCGAGAGGTCGAGTCCGCGCGTCAGCATCGCGACGAATTCGTCGCGGTTGTAGGCGATCCCCCCCCCAGAGCCACCGAGCGTGAAGGACGGCCGCAGGATCGCCGGGTACCCCGTCTCGGCCACCGCCGCGAGCCCCTCCTCCAGCGTGGTCACGACCGTTCCCGTCGGCGAGCCGAGGCCGAGACGGACCATCGCCTGCGCGAATTCGGCGCGATCCTCCGCGATGCGGATCGCCCGCTCGTTGGCGCCGATCAGCTCCACGCCGTACTTCTCGAGAGTACCGTCCTGCACCAGGGCCATCGCCACATTGAGCGCCGTCTGTCCGCCCAGCGTGGGCAGCAGGGCATCCGGCCGCTCGCGCTCGATTACCCGTGCCACCCATTCCGGAGTCACCGGCTCGATGTAGGTCGCGTCGGCCAACTCCGGATCGGTCATGATGGTGGCGGGATTGGAATTGACCAGGATGACCCGATACCCCTCCTCCTTCAGCGCGCGCACCGCCTGGGTGCCGGAATAGTCGAACTCCGCTCCCTGGCCAATGACGATCGGCCCGGAGCCGACGATGAGAATGGATTTTAGGTCAGTGCGCTTGGGCATTCACGAGATCCTGAAGGGTTCGGTCAAAGGTAAACTCCGGCGTCCATCCGGTCGCGGACTGCAACCGGGATGGGTCGCCCACCAGCACCGCAATATCGGCGGGCCGTGACAGGGCGGGATCGGGCACCGGCCTGGCAGCAACTCCGACCAGTTCGGCCAATCGGTTGAAGCACGCTCCCAGGTGCTGTCCGGTGCCACTGGCGACGTTGTAGCAGGTCGTCGGGCGGCCGTGCTCGAGCAGCAGCAGGTAGGCGCGCACCACGTCACGCACATCGAGGAAGTCGCGTACCACGTCGAGGTTGCCTACCGGAATCTCCAGCTCGCCACTGGCACGGGCCGCCAGCAGGCGGGCCGCAAAGGCCGGCAGCACGTAATCGGTCGACTGCCCGGGACCGGTGTGCGGAAAGGGGCGGGCAATGATCACCGGCAGCGTTGACTCCTCCGCCGAACGGAGCACGGCCCGCTCGGCCGCCTCCTTGCTGATGGCGTAGGGCGAAACCGGAGCGGTCGGAGTCTCCTCGGCGATCGGACCGGGGTGTCCGGCTCCGTAAACCTCACCGCTGGACACAAAGAGGAAGCGGGGTCGATTTCCCGATTCAGCGATCGCCTCGATTAGCTTTGCCGAGCCGGTGGCATTGACCAGCATCGCCCCATCGGGATCGTTGCGCGCCTGGGCACCCGAAGCCATCGCCGCCAAGTGGATCACCGCATCGGCGGCCTGGCGCCCTACCAGCCGCAGGTCGGCGGCCTCCGTGAAGTCAGCCTCCAAGTGGGTCACGGCGCGCGCGTCGGCAGCGCTCAGCCAGAGCGGCGGCGGCGTTCCCGCGGGTCCAATCACCGCAATCACCTGCCAACCCTCCCGGAGTGCCTCGCGGGTCAGCCAGCGCCCCACGAAGCCGTCAGCACCGGTGATAAGCAGCTGCTTCACCGCGCCTCAGTTCCACTGGGTGGCACTGGCTTCGAGGCGAGCCGTTCGAGATCGGCGTCGACCATCATCTCGACCAGGCCGGCAAAGGAGACCTGTGGCGTCCAACCGAGTTCGTTCCGGGCCCGGCTGGGATCGGCCTGCAACAGGTCAACCTCGGCGGGCCGATAGAATCGCGGATCGACAGTGACATGGTCACGCCAATCGAGTCCCGCGCGGGCGAAGGCGATCTCGACCAGCTCGCCCACGCTGTGGGTCTCGCCGGTGCCGATGACGTAGTCGAGCGGCTCCGGCTGCTGCAGCATCCGCCACATGGCATCGACGTAGTCACCCGCGAAACCCCAGTCGCGCCGCGCCTCCAGATTGCCGAGCGGCAGGGTGGTGGCCAGTCCGTGGCGAATCCGGGCCACCGCATCGGTAACCTTCCGGGTCACGAACTCGATGCCGCGACGCGGCGATTCGTGGTTGAAGAGAATCCCGCTCACCGCGTACAAGCCGTACGATTCGCGATAGTTGACCGTGATCCAATGGCCGTAGAGTTTGGCCACTCCGTAGGGCGATCGGGGATAGAACGGGGTGCTCTCCCGCTGCGGTGTCTCCTGCACCTTGCCGAACATCTCCGACGAGGAGGCCTGGTAGAAACGCGCGGTGGGACAGGCGAGCCGGACCGCCTCCAGCAGACGGGTCACGCCGAGCGCCGTAAACTCGCCCGTCAGCACCGGCTGCGAGAACGAGGTGGGGACGAACGACTGGGCGGCCAGATTGTAAACCTCATCCGGCTGGACATCCCGAATGACGGTGGTCAGCGAGTGCTGATCGAGCAGGTCAGCCGGTTCGATCCTGATCCGGGATACCAGATGATCGATCCGCTCGTAGGAGTGGTGCGAGGTGCGCCGGACGACGCCGACCACCTCATACCCCTTGGCCAGCAGGAACTCGGCCAGATAGGAGCCGTCCTGGCCGGTGATCCCGGTTATTACCGCACGTGGCATTGCGCCCCCTGGGGAGTTGTCTTGGACGGTCCGACCCTGTAGATTTGCAGGTCTGTGGTAAAAATGGGCATTGGATTCAGACTTAACTGATCGAGGCAGTCATGGCGCGCGTATGCACCATGTGTGGCAAGGGACCGACGACCGGCAATCACGTCAGCCACGCAAACAACCGGCGGAAGCGCCGTTGGTATCCCAACTTGCAGACCGTCCGGGTGATGGTAGGCGAGGCGCCCAGGCGCGTCCGCGTCTGCACCTCGTGCATCAAGACCGGGAAGATCGTCAAAGCGACCGCGTAGCGGTCGTCCTGAGGCAAAGCCGAAGGACCCCTTCGCCCTGGCGTCGAACACTACGGGCGGCATTCCAACAGAATGCCGCCCGTTTGCGTTGGTGGCGCCGCCTCCGGATGCCAGAACGGGGGACCCGAGGGCCCCCCGCTCAATCATCGCAAGGACGACGGTCATCGCCTTCACTCCGCGAGCAACTCGATCCGTGCCATCTCGGCACCGTCACCGGGACGATGGCCGAGCTTCAGGATGCGGATGTAGCCGCCCGGCCGCGCCGCAAATCGGGGACCGAGCTGTTTGAAGAGCTTGGTCAGGATCGCGCGATTCTTGATCTTGCGCTCGACCAGACGCACCGCGTGCAGGTCGCCCCGACGTGCGAGTGTGACCAGCTTCTCGGCGTAGGGACGCAGCTCCTTCGCCTTGGCGACGGTGGTGGTGATCCCCTCATGTTCGAACAACGAGGCGGCCATGTTGCGCATCAACGCCCGCTTGTGGCTGGCGGTGCGCGACAGCTGCCGTCCCTTGACTCTGTGCCGCATTGGTTACGCGTCCTCTCCGTTGCCGACCACCGAGAGCGGCGGCAGCCCCTGATTCACGATCCGGAGGTCGCCATCGACCTCCTCGAATTTCATGGCGAAGTTCAACTCTTCCTTGACCAGCATCTCCGCGATTTCGAGGAGCGCCTTGTCACCGACATTCTTGACCTTGTGCAGCTCCTCGATCGACTGCTCAACCAACTGCCGCAAGGTGCGGATATTGGAGTTCTTGAGCGAGTTGAGCGAGCGCATCGACAGGCCGAGGTCATCGATGTCCCGGGCCAGCGAAGCGGCGAGACCGCTCACCGTGGCGACAACCACCGCAGGAACGACCGGTTCCTCCACGACCACTTCAGTTGCCTGGGGCACCTTGCCGAATTCGACGAAGAACCGGAAGTGCTCCTGCACGAGGGCGGCCGCGTAGGCGATGGCGTCCTCGGGAGTGATGGTGCCGTCGGTCTCGACCGAGACCGCCAGGCGGTCAAAGTCGGTGCGCTGACCGACACGGGTCTCGCTGACGGTGAAGTTGGCCCGGCGGACCGGGTTGTAGATCGCGTCGATCCGCACCAGGTCGATCGGAAAGGAGCGGTCTAAGGAGTGCATCTCGCTCTCGACATAGCCGCGCCCCTTGTTCACGAACAGTTCCATGGAGACCTCGCGGTCGTCCTGGATGGTGAACAACAGGTGGGCGGGATCGGTAACGGTTGCCTGACCGTTGTCGATGATGTCGGCTGCAGTCACCGGGCCGGGGCCCCGCTTCTGGATCCGCAGCACCGTCTCGTTGAGGTCCTCGGGCAGCACCAGCGTGAGCGCCTTGAGGCGCTGGATGATCTGATGGACGTCCTCGAGCACTCCCTGGACGGTCTGGTGCTCATGGACCACGCCGTCGAGCCGGAAGCCCCAGACGGCGCTCCCCCGCAGCGAGGAAAGCAGCATCCGCCGGAGGGCGTTGCCCAGGGTGTGACCGAAACCGCGCTCCAGTGGCTGGAGGCGGAATTCGGCAATGTTGGGATTCCCCTCCATGCGGGTCATTTCGACCACTTGGGGACGGACCATACCGCTCAGATCGATGCTCATCGGCGCCGCTTCCTTACAGGTTACTTGGAGTAGAGCTCGACGATCAGTTGTTCCTGCGCTGCGACCGGAATGGCATCCCGGGTCGGGAGCTCGAGGAGCCGACCGGCCACCTTCTCCGCGTCGATCGACAGCCAGGACACCATTGCGCCCCGAGCCGCCTGCTCCATCGCCACCTGAACCGCCAGCAGCTCGCGATCGGCAGGGGCCACGCGGACCTCCATGCCGGGGAGCACCTTGTAGCTGGGAATGTCGACCCGGCGACCGTTGACCTCGACGTGCCCGTGGCGCACCAACTGGCGCGCAGCGCGCCGGGAGGCGGCGAAGCCCATCCGGTAGACGATGTTGTCCAGCCGGGTTTCCAACGCGACCAGCAGGTTGGTTCCCTTGACGCCGGGCAGATGCGAAGCCCGCGCATAGGTGGTGCGGAACTGGGTCTCGGTGAGACCGTACATCCGCTTCACCTTCTGCTTCTCACGCAACTGCTTGGCGTACTCGGACATCTTCTTCATCCGCCCGCCGGTGTTGCCATGCTGACCAGGCGGGTAGGCGCGGCGCTCGATGGAACACTTCTCGGTGAGGCAGCGGGTGCCCTTGAGGAACAGCTTGGTGCCCTCGCGCCGGCAGAGGCGGCAGGCCGGACCAGTGTATCGTGACATGACTCAGACCCGCCGCTTCTTGGGTGGACGACAGCCGTTGTGGGCCAGCGGAGTGACGTCGCGAATCGAGGCCACCTTCAACCCGACCGACGCCAGCGCCTGGATCGCCGACTCGCGACCGCTGCCGGGACCCTGCACCCGGACGTGCACCTTGCGGAGACCCATGTTGAGCGCCTCGCGGGCACAATTCTCCGAGGCCACCGTAGCCGCGAAGGGGGTCGACTTCTTTGACCCCTTGAAGCCCGCCTTGCCGGCGGTCCCCCACGCGATCGTGTTGCCGCGCAGGTCGGTGATCGTGATCATGACGTTGTTGAAGGTCGCGGAGATGTGAACCATCCCCTCCGACTCGACAATCTTCTTCGAGCGCTTGCCGCCCGTCTTGCCAGCAGTGGGTGCAGTCATGGCTTACTTCTTCGTCGCCTTCTTCTTGCCGGCGATGGCCCGACGGGGGCCCTTCTTCGTCCGGGCGTTGGTATGTGTGCGCTGACCGCGAACCGGCAGCCCTCGACGATGGCGGATTCCCCGGTAGCTGCCGATGTCCATCAGTCGCTTGATGTTCATCGCGACTTCGGTGCGCAGCGTTCCCTCGGTCTTCACCAGCCGCTCGATCGCCTGCCGAAGCTGGCCGACCTCGGCTTCCGACAGGTCACGCACCCGGGTCTCCGCGCTGATGCCGGTCTCGGCCAGGAGCCGCTGACTGGTCACGCGCCCGATGCCGTAGATGTACGTCAGGCCGATTTCGACGCGCTTTTCGCGCGGAAGGTCCACTCCAGCTATACGCGCCATATCAGCCCTGCCGCTGCTTGTGCTTGGAAGTGCGCTTGCAGATGATGCGCGTCACGCCGCGACGCTTGACCACCTTGCAGCTCTCACAGATTGGTTTCACACTCGATCGAACCTTCACGGCAATCTCTCCGGAACCCGGGTTTGCGGGACAGCATGGAATGATACTGGTGGACTGACTCGGGCGCAAGGGGGAAGTGGGGGAGAACGGGGAACAGGGCCGCCGCTTCGCGGCGGCGGGGTGAAAGGTGAAAGGGGGGGCGTGAAGCGTGAAGGGTGAAGGGTGAAAGGTGAAAGGTGAAAGGTGAAACGGAGGGAAACTGGGGATCCAGGACTGTCAGGAATTCTGTGTAATGGTCATACTTCCGACCTAAAGGAGGTCGTTTATGGCTATCACGGACAAGTTGTTGGATGAGCTGTTGCAGGGGTACGAGGGACCCGATGATCTGCTGGGTCCGGAGGGGGTGTTCG
>JANRJE010000014.1:0-39898 GCA_033764135.1 Gemmatimonadales bacterium | reverse complement strand
GCTGGCCGAAGGGGGCGGGGAAGACCGCGCCGGGCTGGTGCACCGCCTGGATAAAGACACCTCCGGCCTGCTGGTGGTCGCCAAGACCGACGACGCGCACCGCATTCTCAGCACGGCGCTGGCCGCCCGACAGGTTACCCGGCGCTACGTAGCCGTGTGCTGGGGGCACTTGAACGCCGATACCCTGACGGTGGACAAGCCCATTGCCCGGGATCCGCGAGACCGGACGCGCATGGCAATCGTCCAGACGGGGAAGGCAGCACGTACGGACTTCACACGGCTGGCCCGCTTCGACAGCGTGGACCTGCTGCGCGCGCATCTGCACACCGGGCGCACGCACCAGATCCGCATCCATTTGTCGAGCGTGGGACACCCGGTCATAGGGGATGACACCTACGGCGGGGGCGGGGGACGCAAACTGGCCGGACTGCCCCCGAGTCGTCATTTCCTGCATGCCGCTTGGCTTCGCTTCAAGCACCCGGTGTCCGGGGCCATTGTCGACCTGCGGTCCCCGCTGCCTCCAGACTTACGGCAGTCGCTCGCAGTGCTCAGTGACATGCCGGAACTCGCCACGCATCAGGACCCGCTCGATGTCTTCGGCTTTTACCGCACCGACGAGCACTCCGGCCCCCGAGGGGCAGCCGCCGAGTGACCTGTTCGACGCCGACGACGACCAACGGCCGCAATGGCTGGTGGTCACGTCGGGGGGCGAGGCGTTCGCGATCCCCGTGGACCAGGTGCGTGAGGTCGTCCGCCCGCTCGGTGTGAAGGCCGTCCCTGGCGCTCCCGCCATCCAGGCCGGTATCGTCAACGTGCGGGGCGCGATCGTCACAGTGCTGGACCTCCGGGCCCTCCGAACGGGAGAGCGTGCCGTCACACCGGGGTCGATCGTCCTTCTCCAGCACGGCGCCCGGCCAATCGGGCTCGCTGTGGATACCGTTCAGGACGTGCGTGTCGCGGCACCGGGGCAACCCGATGCGCCGCCCGATGCAACCGTGCTGGACGCCGTCGCGCTCTGCGCGCGACATCTGCACTCAGCCGAGGAGAGGACACGGTGAGCAAGACGGTTCTGATCTGCGACGATGCGATCTTCATGCGCACCATGGTGGGGGACATCCTCACCCAGGCGGGATTCGAAGTAGTGGGCGAGGCGGAGACCGGCGTACAGGCGGTGGAGAAGTACAAGCACCTGCGCCCCGATCTCGTCACCATGGACATCGTGATGCCCGACATGGGCGGCATCGACGCCGTCAAGGCGATCATCGCCCACGACCCCAACGCCAAGATCTTGATGTGCAGCGCGATGGGCCAGCAGCAACTGGTCGTCGAAGCGATCCAGGCGGGCGCCAAGGACTTCGTGGTGAAGCCGTTCCAGCCAGCCCGCGTCCTGGAAGCCGTCAAGAATCTGCTCGGCACGTGACCGAGCTGCACCGCCCCCGGTACGTCGCGCTGTTCGCGGCGGAATCGCGGTCGCTGCTCGCCCTGGGGCGCCGCACCACCGAGCTGTGGCGAGCCGAGCGGGACGATCCGGGAGCGGGTGTGGAACTGTTCCGGATCCTCCACACACTCAAGGGGATGGCGGCAGCGCTCGCCTTCGAGGAACTGGCTGGTCGAGTCCACGAGGTCGAAACTGCGCTGGGCGAGGTGCGCGACGGCACTCGCCCAGCCGACCTCGCCTGGTTCAGGGTGATCGAGCGCGAACTCGACGCCCTGGCGACGATGTGCGAGGTTCTCATCGCCGCGGAAACTGGGGGGGGGGATGCCCCGGCGGCTCCCGCCAGTGTCCAGGCTGATTCAGAGGCGATTGTCCGGGTGGAACAGGGCCGGCTCGACGCGCTGGTTGCCGATCTTGGCTCGCTGGTGACGGCGCGTCAGGAGCTGGAGCGTCACGCGGTCGGCAACATCGCTCCGGTGGCCCGTGCTGCGATGTCGATGGCCCGACGGCTGGATGCCGTGCAGGACCGGATCCTGCAGGTTCGCCTGGCGCCGCTAGGAGAGGTGCTCGACCGGATTCCGCCGATGGTGCGGGACCTCGCGCGCCAGTTGGGCAAGGAGGTCACCGTTGAGGTGCAGGGCGAAGCGTTGGAGGTGGACCGCGGCATCCTGTCGACTCTGCCGGATCCGCTGATGCACCTGCTCCGGAACGCCGTCGACCACGGACTTGAGTCTCCGGAAGTGCGCCGGAGAGCTGGGAAGCGGCTGGCAGGCCGGATCAGCATCAATGCGCGGCGTGAGCGCGATTCGATCCTGCTGGAACTCTCTGATGACGGTGCCGGGATCGATCGCGAACGGATTGCCGAGCGCGAGCGTGCTGCCGGACGGCTCGATCCCGGTGCCATGCTGAGCGACGATGGCCTCCTGGCGGTGCTGGCCCGACCGGGTTTCAGCACGGCGGAGCAGGTGACCGATGTTTCAGGCAGAGGTGTCGGGCTGGACGTGGTGTTGAGCCGCCTGCACCAGGTGGGGGCTTCACTCTCGCTCACCACGGTAGCGGGTCGGGGCACCGCCTTCACGATCCGCCTGCCGCTTCGGCTCGGGATCGTGAGGGCATTGGTGACCGCTCTCGGTGACGAGCGTTATGTACTGCCCATTGCCCAGGTGGCCGAGCTGGTGGCTTGGCAGGCCGAATCTGCCGTCCGCGTTGATGGTCGCCTGATGCTCACGGTGCGGGAAGAATCACTGCCGGTGCTTGACCTCCGCCGCTTGCTGCTCCACCGCGGGGCACCACCGCCGAGCCATCGTCCGGTCGTCGTGCTGGAGGCCAATGGCCAGCGTATCGCGCTGCTGGCCGACCGGGTGCTCGGTCAGGTGGAGGCGGTAGTGCAACCGGTGGACCGGCTGCAAGGGATGCCGCGCTGGATGGTCGGGGCTGCCATCCTCGATGACGGCCACCCTGCAATGATGCTCGACCTGGCCAGCGTGGTGTAGCAGCATCGCGCCTCTGTGTTGACCCTTGACGATCGAGATCACGATGACGATGCCAACCGACGACCTCGAATACCTGCGCCGAGATGGCCTGCGTGAAGTGGCGACCATCGGTGCCGGACACGCGGCCACCGCCCTTTCCCAATTGACCAACCGGCGCATCATGATCTCGGTGCCGCAAGTGCGCCGGGCCGCCGCTACCGAGGTGGCGTCCCTGGTCGGCGAGGTGGGCGACCATGTCGCCGTGGTGGGGATGCGGATGCTCGGCGACCTCACCGGCCGGGCGCTGCTCATATTCGGTGACACCGACGCCACTCTGCTGTGCGACCTGATTCTTCGCCGCGAGCTGGGGCCGCAGCGCGCCCTCGGCGAGCTCGAACAATCGGGGCTCAAGGAAGTGGGCAACATCGTCTGCTCGGCCTACCTTACGGCGCTCAGCAACCTGATGGGGATGATGCTGCTCCCCTCCGTCCCGACGCTGACCATGGGGTCGCTGGCCGGCGCTCTTTCGGCATTGGCATCGCCCGATGAGTCACCGACCGATCTGGTATTCTGTGTCGACACCGCCTTCAGGGGAGAGGACGTCGACGTGACCCTCACCGCTGCCTTCGTGCTGCTGCCCGATTCGGCGTCGGTCCAGGCGATCCTCGAGGCGATTCGCCTCGACTGACGTGATGACGGCCGCGAGCGAAACCGCCGAACTGGTCTCGTCACTGGCACGTCGGCTCGACCCCGACGACCCGGTGCAACAGGCCGGACTGGCATGGTTTGCAGCCCGCCGCGGCGATCGCGTAACGGCGATGGCAGCGGCACGGCGGGCCGTGGGCCACCCGGACGCTCCCAAGGCCGCTCGCCGAACCCTCGAATTGCTCGCCGCTGATCGCGATGAGGGATTCCTGCTTCCCCATCCCCATCCTGCACCAGCCGTCGGACACCGCTCGGGTACCTCGCCGCTGGCGGCCGCAGTCGCGGCTCATCGCGAGGGGGCGCCTGCCGTGGCGGAGGCCTGCTATCAGGCGGCCGCTGCCGTTCCCGATCTGGCAACGCACGCGCTCAACGGGATGGCAGTGCTCCATGCCCAGCGAGGTGAAAGCGATGCAGCCGACGCGACTTGGGGACAACTCGATCTGGTCCGCGATCCACTGGCCCGACACAACGCCATCCTCGCCTGGTGGCTGCGGGGCGATCGCCTCCGGGCCGTCGCTCTGCTGGAATCCCCCCCCCCGGATACCGCCGCTCTGCATCACCTCGCGGGATGGCTGCATGCCGACAGCGGTGATCTCCGGGCCGCGCACGAGGCGCTGCTCTCGGCGCTGGCGATCGAGCCCGACATGGCGCGGGCCCAGTTCGCCCTCGGCGTGGTGGCGGAACGGCAGGGCGATCAGTCCGCAGCGCTCGAGGCAACCCGCCGGGCACTGCTCCTCTCCCCCTGGTTCCAGCCGCTCGTCTGGCTGGTCAGCCCCAAACCGGGCGAGGTCGTCGAGCTCCCCGCCGATGGGGCGAACGGCCAGGGTACCACAGGGGGGATCGCCCTGTTGCGGCTCGGGAGAGCGCTGCTCGAGCACGGTAATGTCGCCGAAGCGCTGGCGATGTTCGACCAGGCGCTGCTGCAGAACCCGGCCGCGCCAGCAGCGCTGTTCCACCGCGGAGTGGTGCTGGCCAAGTTGCGACGCTATGCCGAAGCGCTCGCGGACTGGGACGCGGTGGGCCGCGCCGACCCCGAGGGTCCCCTCGGATCGATGAGTCGGCTGCACGCCCGCTCGGCGCGGGAACTCTCCGCTCTCTTCCCGGGGAGGTGAGGCGCGATGCTGCATGGTCCCCTGCACGAAATCTCCCTGATCGAGGTGCTCCAGTTGCTGGAGCGGGGCGGCCGCTCCGGTCACCTCCGGGTGGTCGGTTCGGATTCCGGGATCCCCCGCACGATCACGCTGTCGCGCGGCCGGATAGTCGATCTCGTTCCCGACGCAGATGACGCCAACGTCTCTCTCGCGCTGATCCGCCGACACTTGGCCGCCGCCGAGGACGATGCCGTCTACGGCCCGGCCGGTGTCCCGGATGCGGTCCGCCATGCGACGCGGGAGCAGCTCGCCACCCGGGCCCTGTCGCAGATGTTCCAGTGGACCCGGGGCCGCTTCGACCTTGCCGAGGCGGCCGACCCGGGTGGTCCTCTCGATTGGTCACCAGATGCTGTCGTGGTTGCCTTCGTACGGCGGGAAGCGTTGCGCTTTGACCTGGCCCAGACGCTTGAGGATTTCCACGCCGTTCCCGATTTTGCCCTGCCGGACGCCGGGTCGGCGCACCCGGAATATCTCCGCCTGGAGGCGGACGATTGGCGGGTGCTCGACGCAGTCGACGGCGTCCGCGATGTTGCCGCGATAGCCGATCATCTCGGGGAGGCGTTGGAGGAGGTGGGTGAACGGCTCGGTCGGCTGACGTCTGCCGCTATACTTGAGCTGCATCCTGCAATCCGGGACGTGGCGATCGAGGCCCGGCTTGCCATCGAGGCGGGTCGGCACGACGAGGCCGTCACCCAGTTGAAGCAGCGGCTCGCCACCAGTCCGGAAGACGGTGAGGCGTGGCGACTGCTCGGGCTCGCGGAAGTGGGCGCCGGCCGGTTCGATCGGGCGATTGCGGCATGGCAGGCGTGGGCTGGCACAGATGCCCAGCGTGCGGACGAGGCGTCGGCTCTCCTCGGGGCCGCTCAGACGATGATGGAGGCGTTGCGCGAGACCCGTGACTGAGATCCCCCCCCCTTCCACCGGACCAACTCCGCAGTTGGCCTTCCTCGATCTCGGGGAACGGCTGCGCCGACGCGGTCAGCTCGACGCGGCGCTCAGTGTGGTGCAGGCCGGAGTGGCCCATTATCCCGCCCTGCCGGAGGCCCATGACCTGCTGGCCAGGATTGCCGCCGACCTCGGCGATCATTCCGGTGCCATCGCGGCGTGGCAGGCCACTCTCGAATGTTCCCCCGGTCATGTCGGTGCGCTGAAGGGATTGGCGTACGTGGCGTTCAGGCAGGGTGACATCGCCACCGCCCAGGACCGGCTGGAGACAGCGGCGGCGCTGGCTCCCCACGACGCCGCGATTCTCGGCGCGCTCGACCGGGTCCGCGTTGCCCGCCCGGCCAACCTGGTGGAACCGCTGCCGACACTGGGTGCCAACGATGCCCGCATGGTCCTCGCCGACACTCAGGGAATGCGGATCGTGGGACGCATCGGTGACGGCCAGGATGCCACCGCCGACCGCGCCGCCGCCGAGGCGTCGGGATTGGTGCGCGAGGCGACCCGCACCACCAGGCTTCTCGGCTTGGGGGACTGGCAGGAGATCATAGTCGAGGGACCGGCCGCCCGTGCCATCATCCTGCCGGTGGAAGAGACGGCGCTGCTGCTGGTGCAGCGTCCCCTCACCACACCGGTCGGACGGCTGCGTTCTCTGGCCAGCCGGGGTGTCGCCGCCGCCCGTACCTGGCTCGCGCGGGGTGAAGGGTGACCGACCGGGATCTGGTGGCGCGACTCGAACTGGTGGTGGCGATCCCGGGAGTGCGGGCAGCGCTCATTGCCGCCGTCGATGATGGCCTCGTTGTCCACGAGGCGGTGATGGGCGACCTCGCTGCCGAAGATGTGGCGGCGCTGGTTGCTGCCTTCATCCGCCGCGGCACCGAGCTCGCGATCGGGGTGACCTCGGGACCACCCAATCTGGTCCAGCTGATGGCCACCAACGGAATCGTCGTGGCTGCTGCCGGCAGCGAGCCGCTCTGGCTGATCGCGGTGGCCTCGCCGGACACCGAACTGGGACGGCTGCGCCTCCTGGTGGGCGATCTCGCGGGACAGTTGAAATGATGCGCGTCCTCGAGCCGTGGGTGGCGGAGCCGCTCACCGAACTGGTTCGGGAGAGCGGCGCCCGGCTGGCCCTCATCATGACGGCGTCGGGCCAGGTGGTGGCGCAGTACGGTTTCGCCCGCTCGCTGGACGTGATGGCCGCCTCGTCTCTGGGGGCCGGCATTCTGGCCACCACGGCGGCGCTGGCGCGGCTTACCGGCGAGTCCGGCGATTTCGGCGCGGTCGTCCATCAGGGGGGGGGACGCGGCGTCTGGCTGGCCGGCTTCGACACACCGAGGGGACGCTGGATCGGCCTCGTAGTCTTCGGAAGCGAGTCGTCGATCGGATTGATACGGCTCTTCTTCGGCCGCTTCGCCGCTCAACTCGCTGCTGCAACACCGGGGCCGGTGATCGGCCGGGAACTGCTCGCCGAAGGGTTTGAGCGCGAACTCGACCAGTCGTTGCGCGCCCTGTTCGGGACGGAGGGCTGAGATGGCACGGTTTGATGCGGCGCGAGGCGAACTCGTTGCCACTGTGCTGCTGACCGGGCCGTCCGGAGCAGGGAAGCGCAGTCTGGTGGAGGCGATCAGGAACCGGCTGCCGGAGCACCGGCGGGCGCTGGAGTCCCCCCCCCCTCCCGGCGTGCTGTCATGGCTGCCACTCGACCTCGGCCGGATCGGCGGGTGGCAGGTGCGCCTCCAGCTCTACGGCCTGCCTGAGCGCGGCGACGGTGAGGCCACGCGGCGGCTGCTCATCAGCGAGGCCGATGGGTTGTTGGCAGTGCTCGATTCGCAGGCCAGCCGTCTCGATGACAACCTGGCGGCGTTGCGCCGCCTGCAGGAAGCGATGCTCGATCGCGAGGGCGACATCCGCGACATGCCGACCGTCTTCCTCTACACCAAGCAGGACCTCCCCCGGGAATTGATCCTGCCGCTGGAGCAACTTGATGACGCACTCAATTTCCGGGGTGTCATCAGCCGCAGCGCGATCATCCCGACCGGCTCAGGTGTGCTCGAGGCGCTGCACGCCATCGTGACTCTGGTGCTCCGCCGGCTGGCACCGGCCGCCGCTGATCGGCCGGTGGGATGACCGCGGCGATGCTCAGCAGTCACGCCACCTTCGCCACCTTCGTGGTGGGCACCGCCAACCGGCTGGCAGCGACGGCGGCCAAGGCCGTCGCCGAGGCGCCCGGCGCGATGTACAATCCGCTCTTCATCTATTCGAGACCGGGACTCGGCAAGACCCACCTGCTCATGGCGATGGGTCAGGAGGCCAAGGCGATCGACCCGCAGCGCACGGTCGAGTACGTCACCGTTGACGACTTCGTCGAGGCCTACCATGCCGCGCTGGCAGCGGGCCAGGCCGATGCCTATCGACGCCGCTTCACCGAGGCCGATCTGGTGCTCCTCGATGACGCCCAGCTGCTCTCCGACCAGCGCGAGCTGCAGGCCGAACTGCTCCGCCTCACCGATGCCCTGACTGCCCTGGACCGGCAGATCGTGCTCGCCGGGGATCGTCCACCGGAGGAGATCCAGGCGCTCGACGAACGACTGATCCGCCGCTTTGCCGGCGGGCTGGTCATCGACATCGGCGCGCCGGACTATGAGACGCGGCTCGCCATTCTCGCCCGCCGGGCCCACGATCGCGGAGTGCACTTCTCCCCGGAGGTGCTCGACTCGGTGGCCAGTCTCCCGATCACCACGGTGCGCGAGCTGATCGGCGCATTGAATCGACTGGTTGCCCAGCAGGCGGCCCAGGGCGATCCGGTGACCGTGGCACAGTCGCGCACCCTGCTCGCCGCGCTGGGCCATCGCCCTGATGCCGGTGTGCCGACAGCCGTCGCTGAGGGGGGGGGAACGTCAGCCGCCGCTGCCGCCGCCGACTCGATGCCGGACGAGTTCGCCGATTTCGTCTCCGACCTTTCGGCCACTGTGGCCCAACGGGTCGACCGCTGGCGGCAGCAGATCACCGCGGTGGCGCTGCGCCACGCCGGTGAGGGCTTCCGGACCGCTCGCCTCGATGCTTTGCTGGCCGCCGATCTCTCCGAAGATCCCCACCAGGCGCTCCAGGAGTGGGAGGCCGACGTCACTCGACTGCGCGAATTGCAGGAGGAGCTGGCACTGCTGATGCCCGCGCACCGCGGCGAAGCGGTGCTGTTCGACCCCGACCGGTTGACCGAGGCGGAGCAGTTCGTGGCCGATGCCCGCGACAGCGGTCCGCCCCTGCCAGGACCTTCACTCCGCTTTACCCTGAGCAGCTTTGCCGAGGGCAACAGTTCGCGCCCGGTAGTCGAGGCGATTCGTCAGGCCGCGGCATCGCCCGGCGAGGAGTACAACCCGCTGGTGATCGTCGGTCGCGCCGGTGCGGGGAAGACCCACCTGCTGCATGCCTTCGGACACGCACTCCAGGAACGAGGCGTCGCCAGAGTGGCCGTGATACAGGGTACCCAGTTCGTGGCCGAGCTGGTGGCGGCGCTGGGTGAGGGAAGCGTCGATCGCTGGCGTCACAGGCTCCGGCGCGTCGATGCGCTGTTGATTGATGACGTCGGTGCTCTGGCTGACAAGGAACGCAGTCAGGAAGAGCTGTACCTGCTCTACAATCTGCTGGTCGATTCCGGGCGGCAGGTCGCCTTCACTGCGTCGGTGCCGCCGTCGCAGCTCGAAGGGTTTGCCTCGCGGTTGACAACGCGACTCGCCGCCGGTCTGGTGGTCGAGCTGGGGATTCCTGATCGCGACGCCAAGGCGCGCGAGGTCGCCCGGGCGCTCGGCCCCGTGGCCGCGCTGGCACCCGAACTGGTTGACTACCTCGCCGCTCGACCGGCGTCCTCGTTGCGGGAGGTCCACCAATTGGTGGAGCGGGTTGTGGCGGCATCCGAGGCGAGAGCGGAGGCCATTTCGCTCACCGTGGCCCGTCGAGTGCTCGAGGGCGACCCGGTGGCCTCCGCCCGGCCGCCAAGGCGCGGCAGTGGTCTGCGCGCCCCTGGAAGTGGTGCCGTGCGGTCACGTGAGAAGATGGCCGAGACCTGGCCTGACATCGCCGAACGGCTGATCGAGGACTGGCGCTGATGGCGATCAAGGGATCGCTCCGCGAGGCCTCGCTGCCCGATGTGGTGCAGCTGCTCTTCCTCGGTCGGCGGACCGGGCGACTCTCGGTCGCCAGTGATCGCGACTTCGCGTCGATCTGGTTCGAGGAGGGGTGGATCACCTCCGCCGGTCTGGTCACCCGGCCCGATCGCCTCGGTGAGCGCCTCGTTGCTGCCGGCCGACTGTCGCAATCACACCTGGAACAGGCGATGGCGGCGCACGCGGCCAGCGTCGATCTCTCCCTGGGCGACCTGCTGGTGCGGTTGGGTTACCTCGAGCGGGAATTGCTCGAGAGCGAGACTCGTCGTCAGGTCGAGGAGACCATCTACGCGCTCTTCACCTGGGACAGCGGCACCTTCTCGTTCGAGGCCGGCGGAGCCCCCGGCCCCGGAGAGGCGATCGTCCGCCTCAATCCCGAGGGACTGTTGCTGGAGGGTGCCCGCCGGGTCGACGAATGGAGCGTGATCGCCAAGAAGGTCCCTTCGCCCGATGCGGTCTTTGCGCTGGATGAGGGAGCCGGTTCCGGGGGGGGGGACGAAGCGCTCGTCGAGCTGGAGCGTCGCCTGTTGCCGCTGCTCGACGGGGTCCGCTCCGTGCGTTCGCTGGTGGAGGCGACCGGCCTGACGGAGTTCGAGGTCTCCCGCGCCCTCTACGGCCTGCTGAGCGCCGGACGAATTCACCGCGTCGCCTCAGCCGCCACCGTCATGCCGCGGCAGGAGGAGGGCCGCCTCGAGGAACACCGCAACCTCGCGGTTGCCTTTTACCGGACCGGCATGCTGGTCGAGGCGGAGCGCGAATACCGTCGCCTGGCGGAACTGCTGCCGCGGGAGGGAGAAGCCCGCTTCCGGTTGGGACTGATCGCGCTCCGGCTGGGCCGTTGGGCCGATGCCCGGGACCACCTGATCCAGGCGCTGGAACTCGGCGGCCGCCGGGCCGCGACTCTCCACAACCTCGCCCTGGCCGAGGAGGCGCTCGGCAACCTCGATGCTGCAGACGCCGCCTTGGGCGAAGCGGTATCCATCGCCGAGGACGACGCACGACTCTGGATTGGTTGGGGGCTGTTGGCGCTCAGGCGCGACCAGATGGAAGTCGCCCGCGACCGCTTCGCCCACGCCCACGACGTGCTCGGCCAATCCCCCCCCCCGGCACAGTGGTACTGGGGGTGCGCCTGGGCTCATGCCCATCTCGAATCATGGCAGGATGCGGTCCGGATCGGGCGCGAGGGAACGGCCGCCTTTCCCGATCATCCGATCCTCCGCACCGCGCTGGCAGTTCTTCTTGAGGTCACCGGCGAGGTGGGTGAGGCCGAGGCCCACCTCCGTCATGCCCTGGAGGAGGATCCCGCCACTCCGCAGATCAGCAAGAACCTCGGTGATCTCCTCTACCGCGCCGCGCGCTGGGACGAGGCCGAGGAGGCCTACGAGCGTGCCGCGGCGCTCGCCCCCGAGCTGGGCGATGACATCTGGTTCAAGTTGGGGAACCTCGCCTGTCGTCGCGGCGATCTGGCAGCCGCCCGCACCCGGTGGGAGACGACCCTCTCCCTGAATCCCGAACATGCCCTGGCCCGCGCCAACCTGTCTGGCGCAGGGACGGCGGCGTGAGCGAGTCAAACCTGGATTCGCATCGCGCCGAGCACGCCCGTCTCGCTGCCGCTCTGGCCCAGCCGATGACCCCTGCCGAACGGGTGGCCCGCAGGCAGGAGATTGTGGCTCTCTTTCGTCTGGTCGAACAGCAGGTCGCCGAGCTGACCGACTTCAAGGAATCGATCCGCGAGCTGGTCGAGCGGTTCAAAGCGAGCGAGCCGGCAGCCGAGCCCGCAGTGACGGTTCGACACGATCACCTGGGTGCCTCGACTCACGTTGAGAGGGGCTGGACCGCGCTGGCAGGCGGAGAGTGGCAGCGCGCCGAGCAGCACCTGAGAGAAGCAGTCGCTGCTGACGCCACCAGCCACATCGCACGGGCGTTGCTGGGTTGGGCCCTCATGCACCAGGGCCGGCAGGAGGAGGCGCTCACGCTCTGCCTCCAGGTCCTGCTCCGGGAACCCCGGCACGGCATGGCGCGTACCGCTGTAGGTGCCATCTGCGTGCAGAAGGGCAATCTGGCCGAAGCGATCGAACACCTGACCCAGGTGATCCAGCCCGGTGGCGACCCCCGTGCCGCGATCTATGCCAACTACTGGCTGGGGCTGGCGCATCTCAGGAAGGACGCTCCGGTCGAAGCGGTCGCCTTTCTTCGGCGGGCAGTTGACTTGGGGCCGAATCTGGCCGAGGGTTGGGCGGCACTGGGACTGGCGCGTTGGTGGTCCGACGATCGCACCGATGCAATTGAGGCATGGCTCATCGGATCCCGGATCCGGCATTCACCTCACGCCGCCAGGGCCGTCGAATGGCTCGAGGTGGTCAATCGCGGAGGAGAGCCACCACGTTACCCGCTGTTCTGATTCTCGCCGCCCTCCAGGGAAGTGTGAGGGCCGCTCCCGAGCCGATGGCCAGTTTCGAGATCGGGCTGGTCACCGTGATCGCCGAACCGGGGCAGGTCGGTCTCGCGACCAAATTGGCGGAGCTGGCGGAGCCGTCGCGCGAGTGGACCGGGCTGGGGCGACTCGATCTGACGCCGTTCACGCTGGTAGTGACGGCCGATGCCGCGGGTTATGCGAGGTGGTCTGGTGGCAGGGTGCCAGGTTGGGGGGCGGGGCTGACCGTCCCGTCTCGGCGGCTGGTGGTCATCCGCGCCGATGCCGGAGATCCATTCGGGACGTTGCGGCATGAACTCGCCCACCTGGCGCTCCACACCTCGATCCGGAGCCGGGTGCCGCTCTGGTTCGACGAGGGGTATGCCGTGGTGGCTGCAGGTGAGCACAACCGGATGGCGGCGCTGCAACTCAACCTCGCTGTCGCCATGGGCAGGGTGCCGACCCTGCCGCTCCTCAACGCCTCGCTGCGGGGCGGGGCAGGCGATGCGGCAGCGGCATACGCCCTGGCAGGGTCGGCGGTGGCCGATTTGCAGCGCCGCCATCCCACCGGCTCGCTGGAGCCGCTGCTGGACCGGCTCAGGGCTGGAGAGCGATTTGACGACGCCCTCCGGCTCACGACCGGTCTCGATGCCGAACGGTTCGGCGAGAGCTGGCATACCGGATTGAGGCGGCGGTACAATCTGGGGATTTGGATTCTGGCTGGCGGAGGGTGGGTGATCCTCGCTCTGCTGATGGGATTTGCGGTCGGCTGGCGCCGCCACGCCGATCTGCCACGACGGACTGCTCTGGATGTCGGCTGGTCACTGCCGGAACCGGATGACGAAACGATGACAGTAGATAACGGTTCCATGACAACTTCACCGGGCTCGGTTCCATCGCTTGACCGACCGGCCACAGGGAGCTAGGCTCAAGGGCTTATGGCACACTCTGATCCTTCTGCGGCGCGGTCACCCTCGCTCGTTACCCGGCGCTCGTTGCTGCTCGTGGGACTGGCCTTGGCCAGCATTGTGGCGGGCTACCTGTTGTTGAATTCAGGGTCGCCAAGTGCTGCTGCGGTACTGCTGGTGGTGGGGTATGTAATCCTCTTTCCGCTGGCATTGATACTCTAAAGCTATTGTATTGGGGCGAATAGCTCAGTTGGTCAGAGCGCCTGCCTTACACGCAGGATGTCGGGGGTTCGAGCCCCTCTTCGCCCATGCTCGACGTGTGCCCCCCCGGCCGCTCGGCGTCATCTTGGTCATAACCTCACGGAGGTCTTTGGGATGTTTCATCGCGTCTTCTCACTCTCGCTGGCAGCGCTGGTAACTGTCGCCTCCTCCTCGTCGTCCCAGATCATGGTTCGCCGGGGCTCGCTGGCGGCTGCGTCCAACGCCCCCAAAATGCTGGTTGCCAACCCGTTCACGGCCAATCAGGCCGACTCGGCTGCCGCCGTGGCGATTGGCAACGGCCTGAGGGAGCGGTTGACCCGGCATGTGGGACGCGACTTCTCGGTGGTAACCCGGGAACAGATGAACTCGGCATTGGCGGAGTGGGGCTATCCGGCCGACGCCATCCTCAACGCGACCACCTCGACCACCTTTGCCATCAAGGTCCCGGCCCGCACCATGGTGCAGAGTCACCTGACCCGGAACCCCGCAGGGGGCTTCGCGCTCAGCGCCCGCCTGGTCGGCACCAATGAGGCTGCCGGCTTCCTCGTCTCGATGAACCAACCGGCCGGAACCAAACTCGAGGAGTTCGGCGCCCAGGTGGCAGACCTGCTCCGCCCCGGGATCCGGGCACTGGCGGATGCGCGTGGCTGCATCGAGCAGGCCGCCACCAAGCCCGAGAAGGCGGTCGTGGCTGCCGAGAAGGCACTCAAGCTGATCCCCAACCACGGTCTGGCCGAATTCTGCCTCGGAGCCCTTGCTGCCAAGGGCGACTCGACCAGCGCAGAGGCCGTCCGCCATTACCGCAACGCCATCATCGGCGACGCCCAGTCGATCGAGGCCTACCGGCAGATCGGTCTGATTCAGCAATACACCAAGGATTCCGCCGGTGTGGTCGAGACCTACCAGACCATGCTGCGGGTCGAGCCGACCAATCAGCTGCTGCGGGACGACGCTTTCGGACTCTTTCAGCGCTATGGCCGCCCGGAGGCAGCCGAAGAAGTAGCTGATCAAGGGATCAAACTCGATCCGGCCAACACCGACTGGTACGACCTGAAGAGCAATGCCTGCTTGGCGCAAGGCAAGTTCGATTGCGCTGTTCGCGAACTCGAGCAGGCCTTTGCGATCGATTCGACCAAGGCCGACACCCTCTTCTTCAAGAAGATTGTCTTCGCTGCCCAGCAGGTCCCCGATACTGCCGCCTATCTCAAGTGGACCCGGGTGGGCGCCATGCGCTATCCATCCGACGTCGATCTTCTGGAAGGCCTTTCGCGGGCGTATGCGCTGGTCGGCGAGACCGATTCAACCATTGCCGTAACCCGGCGACTGGTGGTGCTCGACGCGACCAAGACTGACGCAGTATTGCGGGTGGCCCAGGGCCTCGTCAACTCCGGAAATGCCGAACGTGGAGTCGAATTCGTGGCCACCATCCGGGAGTTCGGATCGGATCAGGACAAGGCGGACTTTGCCGGCCTGATGCTCCAGGCCGCCCAGCCGTTGATCAGCAACGCCGAGAACCGCGATCCCAAGCGGGTCATGGCGCTCGCTGAAGCTGCGCTGGCTACCGGCACGACCGAGCCGGCTCGCACAGAGGCCGCCAATTTCTTCCTTGGCCTCGCGGCTTACCTCGAAATCGCCGGCATCGCCAAGGATGCACGGGCTTCATGTCAGGTGGCCCGCGAGGAGCAGGCCTTGATCGAGAAGGCGTTGCCAGCTCTCCGCGCTGCCGTGGCTGCGACCAACCAGCAGATCGCAGCCCAGGCACGGCAATATCTGACAGTCGTGGAACAGGAAGCTCCGGCCGTCACCCAGGTGATCGGTCAGATCTGCTCCTGACCCCACTTCCCAACGGTGACCGGTCGCACTACTTTTGGCGGCTGGTCACGAGGGGCTGTAGCTCAGTTGGTTAGAGTGCCGCACTGTCACTGCGGAGGTCGCGGGTTCGAGCCCCGTCAGCCCCGTGCTCGCCCCGCCCGGTTTTCCGGGCGGGGTGTTTTATTTCCCCCCACTCCATGCCGATGATGCCGCCGCCCGTTCCTTCCCACGTTCCGGTACTCCTGGCGCCGATCCTCGATCGAGCGCGAGGGGCGCGACGAGTCGTGGACGCCACTCTGGGGCATGGCGGCCACGCCGAGGCGTTCCTGACCGCCGGGGCTGCGGTGCTGGGAATCGATCGCGATCCGGAGGCGCTCGACATCGCCACCGGCAGGTTGGCGGGAGAGCAGCTCACCACCATCCTCGGAGTTTATTCCGATCCTGCGGTCCTGCATACGGTTGCGGAGTTCGGTCCCGATTTCATCCTGCTCGATCTGGGGGTTTCTTCCCGTCAGCTCGACGACACCACGCGCGGCTTCACCTTCCGGCCCGGTGCACCGCTCGACATGCGCATGGGACCCGATGCCCAGACCGCCGGCGAGTGGTTGGCAGGTGTGGAGGAGGCCGAACTCACCCGGGTGCTGCGGGACTGGGGAGACGAGCCGCAGGCCCGGAGGCTGGCGCGCGAGCTGATTCGTCGTCGTGAACACGCGCCGCTCTCGACCAGCGATGATCTGGTCAACGCGATCCGGGCGGTGCTCGGGGCCCGCAGCGGTCCGGGCGATTTTGCCCGGATTTTCCAGGCGGTGCGGATCGCCGTGAACGATGAACTCGCCGGTCTCGAGCGGGCGTTGCCAGCGATGTTGGCAGCGCTCACTCCGGGCGGCACCATCGCCGTGATCAGTTATCATTCGGGCGAGGATCGGGTCACCAAGGGAGCGTTCCGGGATTGGGCCGCTGGCTGTAGCTGTCCGCCGGGATTGCCCCAGTGCATTTGTGATACCCGTCCACTCGGGGTCAGCGTACCTCGCAAGGCGACCGTGGCCGAACCGGCCGAAATCGCCACCAACTCCCGGGCGCGCAGTGCGCGCCTGCGTTTTTTCCGGAAGGCCGATGCGAGTTAAGGGACGCCACCTCGTGCTGGCATGGGGATTGGTATTTCTCGTGGGAGCAGGCACCATCGCCCTGCGGCAGCAGCGTGCTTTCGATCTGCTGCGCGAGGTTCGCGTGCTCACTGACTCGCTGCGTGCCGTGCGCTCGATGCACGGCGAACTCTCGGCTGCGCTGGCCGGGATGACCAGTCCCGAAGGGCTGTTGCCCCGGGCCGAGTCGCTGGGACTGCGGACACCATCCGACAGCGAGCAGGTCCCGCTCGCTCTGCCCCACCGCTGAATGGCCAAGCCAGCCGCGCGCCTGGCGCTGATCCAGTGGCTCCTCGGGCTCGCCGCCGTGGCAATGGGCGCCCGCGCAGTGATGCTGCAAGTCGTCCAGCATTCGGCATGGGAGCGCCGGGCTGCCGCGCGGGACGAGCGCAGTCGCGAAATCCCGGCTCGCCGCGGCACCATCTACGACCGTCATGGCGTCCCGCTGGCGATCACCCAGGAGCGTTACCGGCTGAGCATTGCCCGCAACGAGCTGGCCGACGCCAATGCCGTGAAGCGCATTCTGGTGCGGCGCCTCGGCATCGCCGCCGCGGAGGTGGAGAAGCAATTCCAGCGAGCGTACCCGTATTTCGGCGGGCCGTTCACGGCCGAAGAGGTGGAACCGTTGTGGCGGACGCGGGGCGTCCACTTCGAGGTGCTCTACGGCCGAAGCTATCCGCTGCGTCCCTCCGGTCGCGACCCGTTGCTCGGCTACATCGACGTGGCCAGCAATCGCGGCCTCGACGGGATGGAAAAAATGCTCGACACCCTGTTGCAGGGTCGCCCTGGGGTGGCCCGGATGATCAGGGATCCGCGGGGTCAGGAGATTGCCATCCCACGGGGCATTCTGCGGCCCGCCGAGTCCGGGCGGGATGTCATCCTGACGATCGACCACGAGTGGCAGGCGATCGCGGAGGGGGTGCTCCGCCGTACGGTCACCACCCACGCAGCCGACGGCGGCGACGTGGTGATTCTCGATGTGCGCTCAGGGGAACTCCTGGCGGTGGCCTCGCTCCGGACTCCGGAGGGCGGCGATGCGGCGGAGCCAACCGCTTCGGCACTAGTCGAGCCGTACGAGCCGGGATCGACGGCCAAGATCTTCACCGTGGCGGCGATGCTCCGGGCCGGCAGCGACACCACTCCGGTCTCCGGCGAGGGTGGCGTGTGGCAGATGGAAGTCGGGCGCGGTCCGCCCAGAACCATCCGTGACGTAAGCCGCCAGTCCGGGATGCTGACCCCGGGATTGGCCATCAAGCACTCCAGCAACATCGCGATGGCCAAGTTTTCGCTGCGGATCCCGTTTGATGTCCACTACGAAACGCTGCGTGACTTCGGGATCGGAACTGCGACCGGGATCGGCTTCGGCGGCGAAGGACCGGGATTGCTGCGTCGACCGGCGGCCAACCCCAACAGCCTGCTGACTCAGCCATCGTGGGCCCAGGGTTACGAGTTCAACGCCTCGGCGGTTCAGCTAGCCACTGCATATGGCGCGATTGCCAACGCCGGCGTCCTGCTGGCTCCCTCGCTGGTGCACGAGGTGCGCGATGGAGCGACCGGGGCGGTGGTGTGGCGCCATCAGGCTGAGCCGGTACGGCAGGTCGTATCTCCGGCAATAGTCAACCAGTTGCTGGCGTATCTCCGTCTTGCCACCGACAGCGGCGGCAGCGGCGGACGAGCCCGGCTCGATCGGCTGCCGGTGATCGGCAAGACCGGCACCGCCGTGCTCCGCAACGCCGAGGGGAATTACCAGGGCGCGGGACACCGGGCCTCCTTTGCCGGAATCTTTCCGGGCGACGATCCGCAGGTGGTCATCTACGTGATGATTGCCCGGCCCCGCGGCGGCGAGATCTACGGCGGCGCGATCGCGGCACCGATGGTGCGTTCGATCCTGCAGCAGATTCTCGCCACCCCGTCGAGCCCGCTCGACCGGGACGACTTGCTGGAGCGGGTGTCATTGCCGGTGGCCGCGGAACTGGTCGAACTTGTCCCCCCCCCCAAGCTGGTTCGGCTGCCGCTCGCTGCTGAACAGGAAGTTGCGGTCCGGTCGATCGCCATCCCGGAACTCGCAGGGCAATCATCGCGGGCGGCGATCTTCCGCCTCCATCAACTGGGCCTGACCGTGCGCCTCAGCGGAGCCGGGGCAATCCGCGGCAGCGAGCCGGCCGCCGGCACCAGCGTACCAATGGGGACTTCAGTGACACTCTTTGCCGGATCCGAACAATGACAGTTGCCGAACTGATCGCCGTGCTGCGCCGGGCCGACCTCCTGGTTGCCGAACCCGATGGGGGGGGGACGCTCGCCGATCTCACCACCGACTCCCGCGAGGTGACGCCGGGCTGCTGTTTCGTGGCGGTGCGCGGCAGCATCACCGACGGGCATCGCTTCATTGACCAGGCGGCAGCACGCGGAGCCGGGCTGGTGGTGGCGGAACAGCCGGTTGACACCGGGGTACCGGTGGCAGTGGTGCGGGACGGCGCCCGCGCCGCCGAAGCGCTGGCAGTGGCGTGGTTCGGCGAACCGGCCGCCTCGCTGCGACTGGTCGGGGTGACCGGGACCAACGGCAAGACCACCACCACCATGCTGGTCCGTCACCTGTTGGGAGAGGATGGCGCCGTCGGCAGCATCGGCACCCTCGGCGCCTTCGATGGGGGGGGGAAAGCAGTTCCATCCACTGCCGGAACGCTCACCACCCCGGGCCCGGTCGACCTCCAGCGCACCCTTCGGCAGCTGGTCGATCGCGGGGTGAGGCAGGTGGTGATGGAGGCCTCCTCCCACGCCCTCGACCAGCGCCGGCTCGATGCCCTCAATTTTGCCGCCGGCGTCTTCACCAACCTGACCCGCGATCATCTCGATTATCACCGGGAGATGGCCGACTACCTCCGTGCCAAACTGCGCCTGGCCGACCTGGTGAGCGCCGATGGCGTGCTCGCCATCAACACCGACGATCCGGCCTGGGCTCCGCTCGACTCCGACCGGCGCGCGGTGCGCTGGGGAACGGATGCCAGCGCCGATCTCCGTATCGCCACGGTCCATCCACTCGCCACCGGCAGTATGGTCTCCTTCAGCGGGAAATTCGGGTCGGCCGATGTGCAGTTGCCGCTCCCCGGCGCCTTCAACGTCGCCAACGCCGCCGGCGCTGCGGCAGTGGCACTCGGTCTCGGTCTGCCAATGGCCAAGGTCATGACGCGACTCGGTTCGGTGCCGCAGGTGCCCGGGCGGATGGAGCGGATCGTCGACGCGCCGTTCCATGTCCTGCGTGACTATGCCCACACCCCCGACGCACTGGAGCGGGTTCTGGCGACGTTGCGGGCGGTGACCCCCGGGCGATTGATCGTGGTCTTCGGCTGCGGCGGCGACCGCGATCGCGGCAAACGTCCGCTCATGGGGCAGGTCGTGGCCGCCGGTGCCGATCATGCCGTGGTCACCTCCGACAACCCGCGCACCGAGAACCCGGAACGGATCATCGACGACATCGTCGCCGGGATGACCGGCGCCCGCTTTGAACGCGAGGCGGATCGCTGGGTCGCCATCGCCACCGCCCTCGGCATGGCCGGACCGGGAGATGCCGTCCTGCTGGCGGGGAAGGGGCACGAGAGCTATCAGATAGTCGGGACCGAACGGCTGCCGTTCGACGAGCGAACCATCGTGCTGGGATTGCTGGGCCGGTGAGCGACCGCTTCGACGACCGCTTCGTGCACCTGGCCCTGGCCACCACCAGGGGGGGGGATCCCTCCGCGGCCTATTCCGCCGTCGCCACCGACACCCGGGCGCTCATCCCGGGAGCACTCTTCGTGGCGCTCAAGGGGGAACGGTTCGACGGTCACGACCATCTTGCCGCCGCTGCCGCTGCCGGCGCCCGGGCTGCCGTGGTGCGAATCGGGACCCCGCCCGTTGCCGGGCTGCCCAGCTACGAAGTGGCCGACACGCTGCATGCCTACGGCGAGCTGGCCCGGGCCCATCGCACCCGCATTGCCGGACCGGTGATTGCCGTCACCGGCCAGAACGGCAAGACCTCCACCAAGGAAATGCTGGCGGCTGCCCTTGCCACCCGCTGGCGTACCCATCGCACTCCGGCCAACGACAACAACCTGGTCGGCGTGCCGCAGACCATTCTCGCCGCTCCGCCGGACACCGAGGCGCTGGTCATCGAGGCCGGCGCCAATCGTCCCGGCGAGATCGCCCGCTACCGCGAAATCATCAACCCCGACATCGCCCTGGTGCTCAACGCCGGAGCGGGGCATCTGGAAGGGTTTGGTTCGGTGGCGGGCGTGGTGCGGGAAAAGCTGGAGCTGGTCCGCTCGGTACCGCTGGCGATCGTCGGCGTGCTCCCGTCCGAGCTCGCCGATGGCGCCCGGGCGCGCGGCGCGCGGCGAGTGATCACTGCCGGGCTTGCCGGTGCCGAGGTGATCCCCGAGCGGGTGCGCGTCCTGCCCGACGGGCGTCCCGAGGTGACGATCGATGGCCGCACCTTCGTGCTCACCGTTCGCGGGGAGCATCAGGCCGGCAACGCGGTCTTCGCCTGGGCAGTGGCTCGTGAGCTCGGACTCGATCTCGATGCGGTGGCCGAGGCGCTCGAGGCGGCAGTCGTCCCGGCCGGCCGCGGTCAGCTGGTGCGCCAGGGCAACCTCGAGATTCTGCACGACGGCTACAACGCCAACCCGGAGTCGTTCCGGACGGCAATTGCCTTGGCTGCGGCGATGCGCTCGGACGATCGCCGACTGGTGTTCGTTGCCGGGACGATGCGCGAGCTGGGGGCCGACAGCGCCGATCTCCACAGGCAGGTCGCCAGGGAGCTGGCGGCCCTGAATCCCGACCTGCTGGCGCTGGTGGGCGACTTCGTGGCGGCCTTCGAGCCCTGGCGGGATCGCTTCGCGGGTCGGCTCTTGGAGGCCCCCGATGCCGAGACGATGTCGGCGCTGTTGGCGGAACGACTGGCCGGCAACGAGCTGGTCTTCCTCAAGGGTTCACGCGGGACCGCCCTTGAGCGTATTTTCCCGTCCTTGCTCGCTCGCGTCCCACCAGCCGAGGCCTGATGCTCTACCACCTCCTTGCACCGCTGGGCAAGTCGGTCCTGTTGTTCAACCTGTTCAACTACATCTCGTTCCGGGCTGCCGGGGCGATGGTGACGGCGTTGCTGATCGCCTTCCTGATCGGACCGGCGATGATCCGCCGACTCCAGGCCCTCAAGGTGGGACAGGTGATCCGTGCGGAGGGGCCGGCGAGCCACCAGGCCAAGCGCGGCACTCCCACGATGGGCGGGATGATGATCATCGCGGCGACGGTGATCCCCACGCTGCTCTGGGCGCAGCTCTCCAACCGCTTCATCATCATCACCATGATCGCGCTGGTGTGGATGGGGGCGATCGGTTTTCTCGATGATTATCTCAAGGTGGTCGAGGGTCGCCCGCGCGGGCTGGTCGCCAAGTGGAAGCTGGTCGGCCAGATCTCCTTCGGGGTCACCCTGGCAATCCTGCTGACCAACTGGCCGGTGGTCAATCCCGAGACGATCCCCGCCACGGCCACCACGGTGCCGTTCTTCAAGTCGCTGCTGGTGGTCTTCACGCCGTGGCTCTACGTGGTCTTCGTGACCGGCGTGGTGACCGGCTTCTCCAATGCAGTGAACCTCACCGACGGCCTCGACGGTCTGGCGACCGGATTGTCGACCATCAGCGCCGGTGCGTTCGCATTTTTTGCCTACCTGCTGGGCCGCACCGACGCCACCAGCTACCTGGGACTGTTCTACCTGCCGGGTGCGGGCGAGCTGGCCGTCTTCTGTGCCGCGCTGATGGGTGCGTGCCTCGGATTCCTCTGGTTCAACGCGCACCCCGCCCGCGTCTTCATGGGCGACACCGGCTCGCTCGCTCTGGGGGGGGCATTCGGAACGATCGCCATTCTGCTCAAGGCCGAGTTCCTGCTGGTGATCATCGGCGGGGTGTTCGTCGCCGAGGCGGTCTCGGTGATGCTGCAGACCGGAGTGTACAAGTGGCACAAGCGCAGTCGCGGGCGCGAGTACGCCGATTCCCACCGGGTGTTCCGCATGGCCCCGTTGCACCACCACTTCGAGAAGCTCGGCTGGGCCGAGACCACCGTGGTGGTGCGCTTCTGGATTCTGGGCATTTTCTGCGCGCTGGCAGCGATTGCCACGCTCAAGCTGCGATGAGTCTCCTGGAACGCTGGGCTCTGGCTGGCCGCGAGGTCGTCGTCGCAGGGCTCGGCCGGAGCGGTTTGGCCGCCACCCGGCTGCTGCATTCCCGTGGCATACCGGTCCACGCAGTCGACGATGGCAGCGGTGACGCTCTCGGCCAGCAGGCCGCCCTTCTCGCCGATCTCGACCGGGTGACCACTCAGGTGGGTGGCCACGATCCGGCACGAGTCGCCGGTGCCGCGGCGCTGGTGCTCTCGCCGGGGATTCCTCCGACGGCGGCCATTGTGCGGACAGCGCGTTCTGCCGGAGTGCCGGTCGTCTCCGAGGCGCAGCTGGGACTCGATGCCCTGGCCGGGGTGCCGACCATCGTCGTCACCGGCACCAACGGCAAGACCACCACCACCGCTCTGGTGCATCATCTGCTGAGCGAGGCGGGGCGCCGAAGTGCCGCCGCCGGCAACATCGGAACGGCGCTCTCCGCGGTGGCGCTGCAGGTGCAACGCCCTGAATGGCTGGCGGTCGAGCTGTCGTCGTTTCAACTGCACGATTGCCCGGAGCTCGCGCCGACCATCGGGATACTCACCAATCTCTCGCCCGATCATCTCGACCGCTACCAGTCGCTGGATGAGTATTACGCCGACAAGGCCCGGTTGTTCGCCAACGCGACCGATGCCAGCATCTGGATCTCGAATCTGGACGACCCCGAGTCGCGCCGGATGGTCGCCGGCGTGGCCGGTCGGCACCTCACCTTCAGCGTGGTCGAGGAAGCTGACGCATGGCGCCCCCCCCGCCTGCCGCTCATGATCAGTTGGAAGACGCCGGGCGGCCACGTGCACCAAAGCGACGAGGGTGATCTCCTCGTTGGTGGGCAGCGCCTGATGCCCCGCCGCAAGTTGCCGCTGCTCGGCGATCACAACGTCGCCAACGCGCTGGCCGCCGCACTGGCGGTGCATGCCGCAGGTGTGCCGCTGGAGGCGATCGCGGCCGGCCTCGGGAGCTTCCGCGCGATGCCGCATCGGCTCGAACCGGTGCGCACCGTCGACGGCGTGCTCTGGATCAACGATTCCAAGGCGACCAACGTCGCTTCCACATTGGTCGCAGTCAAGGCAATGGCGCGTCCCGCGATCCTGTTGCTCGGCGGCCGCCACAAGGGCGAGCCCTACACCGCGCTGCGCGAGGCAATACGCGAGCACTGTGGCGGCGTGGTGACCTACGGCGAAGCGGGCGACCTCGCTGCCAGCGACCTCCAGGGCATCAGCCAGGTGGTACGCGTCGAGACGCTCGAGCAGGCAATTGCTGAGGCACGGACGATGGTCGCCACTCCGGGCGGCGCGGTGCTGCTCTCGCCCGCCTGCTCGAGCTACGACCAGTTCCCCAACTACGAAGTGCGCGGCGCAACCTTCCGCGCCATGGTCGAGGCGTTGTGAGCGCCACTGCCGTGCGCCATCCGGGCGAGTATCGCTGGGAGACCCGTCTCCTGGCTGTGGTCACCATGATGCTGGTGCTGTTCGGAATCGCCACCTGCTACGCCGCAGGAAGCTACGTTCCCGACTGGTATCGCGAAGCCACCCAGCAGGTCAGCGGTGCGGTGGTAGGGGGGGGGCTTTTTCTGGCGTTTGCCTACCTCGACTATGCCCATTGGAAGACCATCGCCCGCCCGCTGTTCTGGTGCACGGTCGCGGCTCTGGCGCTGATTGCCGTCGTCAAGTTGATCTTTCCGGGGCCGTCTGCTCCGGAGGTCGTCAGTGCGGTGGTGCCCTACCTTAACGGAGCACGCCGCTGGATCAGGTTCGGTCCGCTGCAGGTGCAGGTGTCGGAAGTGGCACGCATCACACTGCCGATCTACGTGGCAGCACTCGCTGCCGGGCTCGGCACCCAGGTCCGCCAATGGGGGAAGGGCTTCCTCCCGCTGCTGTGGCCGGTCGGAGTGGTGGCGGCGCTCACTGCGGTGCAACCGAACCTGTCGATGGCGATTCTGCTCTCGGTTACCGGCGTCACGGTGGCGTTCGTGGCAGGCGTCAGACTCAGTCATCTGCTCCTCGCCGCTTCCGCCGCAATCCCGGTGGTGATCGTGGCACTGGTCACGGACGAGGAAAAGCGTCGTCGCTTGGCGGCTTTCTGGCAACCATCGCTCGACTGCCCTGCCACCGAACAGTTCTGCGAATCGCTGGTCGGTTTCGGCCACGGCGGAATCTTCGGCGTGGGCTTCGGCAAGGGGACCCAGAAGCTGGGCCACCTGGCCTACGGCTATTCCGACTACATCCTCTCGATCATCGGCGAGGAGTGGGGGCTGATTGGTGTCCTCTTCCTGCTGGGCTGTTTCGTGATCTTCTGCTGGATGGGACTCCGGATTGCCCGCACCGCTCGTGATCCGTTCGGGATGGCGCTGGCCGGCGGCCTCACCGCTGCGATCGGAGTCGGTGCGCTGATGCACGCCGCAGTGGTCATGGACCTGATGCCCGCCACCGGGTTGACGCTGCCGTTCGTCTCGGCCGGCCGGGTGTCGCTGGTGATGTGCCTCGCCTCGGCCGGGATCCTGGTCTCGATCGGTCGCCGCCGGGGTCGACCGGCCCGGGCCCGATGACCACCATCCTCTTCGCTGGGGGGGGGACCGGCGGGCACCTGATGCCGGCGCTGGCGATGGCCGAGGCGGTGTTGCAGGCAGAACCGGCATGGCGGGCGGTCTTTGCCGGTGCCGAGCGTGGTGTCGAGGCGACGGTGCTGCCGATGCGCGGAGTGGAGCATCGCCTCTTTCCGTTTGCGCCGATCCATCGCCGCCAGTGGTGGCGCAACTTCCAATGGCCCGCGCTGGCGTTGCGGTTGGTGCGCGAGGTGGACGCCTTTCTCGACGAGACCAGGCCCGACGCCGTCATCGGCAGCGGCGGCTATGTCAGCGGACCGGTGGTCTGGCGCGCAGCCCGACGCGGTATCCCGACCGGCATCCTCGAACTCGATGTCCGCCCCGGAGTCGCCACCCGGCGCCTCGCCGCGAGCGTCGACGAAATCTGGCTCGGCGCACCGGAGGCGGTCGCGGCATTGCCGGAACGAGTGCGGGCGCGCGCCATGGTTACCGGCGCACCGATCCTCCCACCCGATCCGTCCCGTCGGGGAACTGCTCGCGAGCGTTGGGGATTGGCTGACGGGCGCCCTGTCCTGGTGGTGACCGGAGGAAGCCAGGGGTCGCTGGCAGTCAATCGGCTGGTGGCCGAGTGGCTCCGCTCCGGTGGCGGCGGCGATCTCGCCGTGATCTGGGCGACCGGGCGCGCCACCCACGCCGAATTCGCCTCCTTTAATGACGCTCCCCGAGTCCACGTCGTCCCCTTCCTGGATCCGATGGCCGATGCCTGGGCGGTGGCCGATCTGTGCGTGGCGCGGGCCGGGATGATGACCCTCGCCGAACTCTCGGCGTGGGGAATTCCCGCCGTGCTGATTCCCCTCCCGACCGCTGCCGCCGATCACCAGACCCACAACGCAGTGGCACACGCGGCGGCGGGTGCAGCGATCCACTTGCCCCAGGCCGGGCTCACCGCCGCCCGGTTGGCGGAATCGATCGCCGGGTTGGCAAACAATCCTGCCGCCAGAGCGGCGATGGCCGCCGCAGCGAAGGGGCGCGGACGACCCGGAGCCGCCCGGGAAATTGCCGCGCGAATCACTCAACTGGCCGACCGCCGTTGACCAACCGTGGCCGGGGCTTCCCCCTGCTGGTATCTTGTGCTGGTGCACCACCTGTTTGATCCCTCAGACTCTCGTCCCCTTCACTTTCTCGGCATCGGCGGTGCCGGGATGAGTGCGCTTGCGCTGGCCGCTCGTCGGCGCGGCATCGTCGTCTCCGGCTGCGACACCGAGGTGGCCGCCTTTCCCGATTTGCAGGCGGCCGGGATCAGCACCTTTTCGGCCCCCGACCCGCAACATTCTCTGGGAGCTCGCGCCCTGGTGGTGACTGCGGCGGCCGCGGCCGATCATCCCGAAATCGTCGCCGCCCGCGCCGCCGGCGTGCCGGTGGTGCCGCGCAAGGTGGCGCTGGCCGAACTGGTCAACGGCGGCACCCTGGTGGCGTTGAGTGGCACCCATGGCAAGACCACCACCACGGTGATGACCACCCTGGCACTGCGGGCAGCGGGACTCGCCGCTTCCGGGCTGGCCGGTGGACGGGTCGCCGCCTGGGGCGGCAATGCGCTGCTCGATGACGGCAAACTGTTCGTGGTCGAAGCCGATGAATACGACCAGGCGTTTCTCACCCTGCAGCCCACCGTGGCGGTCGTCAACAATGTCGAGGCCGACCACCTCGAGTGCTACGCCTCGCTCGAGGCGATGGAGGACGCCTACGTCACCTTCGCCTCGCGTGCCGCGCATCGCTTCATCGGAACTGCCGACGCCGGCAGCGATCGTGTCGCTCGCCGCATCGCCAACGGAGTGATCCGGTTCGGGCTGGAAGATGCCGCCGATATTCGCCTCAACGTCACCGCTGCCGACGAGACCGGCTCCCGCGCCACGGTAACCTTTCCCGATCGGCTTGCGGTCGAGCTCCGCTTGCAGGTGCCCGGACTGCACAATCTGCGGAACGCCACCGCAGCGCTGGCCGCAACTCACGCTCTGGGCGGCGATTGCCACGTCGCCGCAGCTGCCCTGGCCGACTTCGGCGGGGTTGGTCGCCGCTTCGAACGCCTAGGCGACGCCGGGGGCATCAGCTACGTGGACGATTACGCCCACCACCCCACTGAACTCGCCGTCACCCTGGCGGCGGCACGTCAGGCCTTTCCCGGACGCCGGTTGGTGGCCGCATTCCAGCCGCATCTCTACTCGCGCACCCGGCAGCACGGCGCCGAAATGGGTCGCCTACTTGCCGCCGCCGATCTGGTGATCGTGACCGACGTCTACGCCGCACGCGAAGCGCCGGTGGAGGGAGTGAGCGGCAAGCTGGTTGCCGATGCCGCGATGATGGCCGGCGCGATGGTCTGCTATGAACCACGGCGCAGCGCACTCAGCGACGAGGTGCGCGGCCTGCTGCGCGAGGGCGACGTGCTCCTCACCATGGGGGCGGGCGACATCACTCTGGTGGGGCGTGAACTCCTTGCCAGCCCGGATGCCGACTCGTGACGATCATCCGGCGCCGAGCCATGCTCGCCTCGCTGGCGCTGATTCTCGTCCTTGGCGGCGTGGTTGCCGTGCCGCGGCTGATGCATCGCCTCGACTTTTTCCGGATTGGTGCAGTCGAGATCGTCGGCGCGAGATTCCTGGAGGAGGCCGAGGTGGTCCGCCGCCTCGGCTTGCCCGACGATGCCGACATACTCCAACCGCTAGCCCCGCTGCATGGTGCGGCGGTGGCGATTCCGGGCGTGGAGGCCGCCACCGTGACCCGGCGCTGGCCCGCCACGCTTCGCGTCGAGTTGGTCGAGACCCGGCCAGTGGCGATGACTCAGCAGGAGGATCGCTTCGTGCTGCTCGACGCACGCGGCCGGATTCTTCCCTTTTCGCCCGCTCGCCTCAGCACCTCGCTGCCGATCGCCGAGCATGACTCGTTGACGGCAGCCCTACTGGCCCGGATGCAACGCACCGATCCTGTCCTGTATGACCAGGTGCAGCGCGCCTGGCGCGAGGGCGGCGACGTGGTGATCGAGAAGCTGCGTCAGCGGATCCGCCTCCGCGGTGATGCGGGTGCCGCCCAGATGCGCAATGTGGTCGCGGTCCAGGCCTGGCTGGAGTCCACCGGTACCGCTTGGCGGGAGCTCGATGCGCGCTTCCGCGGCAGAGTCTTTGTCCGAAGGGGAACAGTGTGAGCGTCGCCGTGCAACGACTCGTCGCCGCCATCGACCTGGGCACCACCTCGGTCACCGCAATCATTGGCGAGGTCACCGGCGACCAGCGCTCCTGGGGACTGCGGGTGCTCGGGGTCGGGATGGAGCCCTCCACCGGCGTGCGCCGCGGCGTGATTCGCGACTTCGAGGAAACGGTACGGGCTATCGGCAAGGCGATGGGCGACGCCGAGAGGATCGCCGGCATCGAGGTCGGTACCGTCTACCTCGGCGTGGCGGGGGAGCATGTCGCCCAGCGCGTCTCCCACGGGGTGGCCAGCATTCCGGGCAGCGAGATCCGCACCGCCGATCTGGCGCGCGTCAACGATGTCGCCAGCAACGTCTCCTTCGGGCATGACCAGGAGCTGCTCCATGCCATCGCGCATGACTACCGGGTCGACGGTCAGCCAGGTTACGCCGATCCGATCGGGATGGCGGGTGAACGGTTGGAGGCGGAGGTCTATCTTGTCACGGTTCGCTCGAGCGCCCTCTCGCATGCCCGCCGAGCGGTGGAAAAGGCCGGCTGGCATGTCGGCGAGTTCGTCCTCGAGCCGCTGGCGGCATCGCTGGCGGTGTTGACCGCGGAAGAGCGGGAAATCGGCTCAGTTCTGGTGGAGCTTGGCGGAGGGAGTACCACCGTGGCGATATTCCACGAGGGGAAGCTCCGCCACACCGCCTCGCTCCGCTTTGCCGGGGGCCACGTGACCTCCGATCTGGTGCACGGGCTCCAGGTGACCCAGGCCGACGCCGAGCGGATCAAGGCCCGCTGGGGAGCGGCCTACGAGCCACTGGTGTCCGCGGATGAGGTGATCGAGTTGCCACCGGTGCCGGCCGGCGGTCTCCGGCAGGCGCCCCGGCGGCTGGTCGCGCACATCATGCACATGCGCCTCCAGGAGATGCTGGAGCTGGCCTACGACGAGGTTGGCCGCGCCGGATGGGCAATGGCAGGGCTGCCCGGAGGGATGATTCTCTCCGGCGGTGCATCGGCGGCACCGGGGATGGTCGAACTGGCCCGCGACGTCTTTGCGGCGCCGGTCAGGCGGGGGATTCCGGCCGACGGGCTGCGCGGTTTGACCGACCGTGTAGCTTCCCCTGATTGCAGCGTCGTAGTGGGATTGGCGCTCTATGGGGCTCGGCAGGTGGCGTTCGGAGGCGGCTTCGGTGGTGGCGGCCGTTCCTCGCCGGCAATGGGACGAGTGTTGGCGCCCGTGAGGCGCTGGTTGCAGGATATCTTCTGACCGACCCTCGGGGGGTGCGGCATGACTTCAGGAATGACATTCGAACTGGAAGAAACCTCGGCCCAGAACGCCCGCATGAAGGTGGTGGGTGTCGGTGGCGGTGGCGGCAATGCCGTCAACCGGATGATCGAGGAACAACTCGGCGGGGTCCAGTTCATTTCGGTGAACACCGACGCCCAGGCGCTGGCCGCCTCCCGCTCTGACCTCAAGGTCCAGATCGGCCGCAAGCTCACCCGCGGACTCGGGGCCGGCGCCCGTCCCGAAATCGGGCGGCAGGCAATCGAGGAAAATCGGGACGAGGTCCTCCAGCAGCTGCAGGGCGCCGACCTGGTCTTCGTCACCTGCGGCATGGGAGGCGGCACCGGCACCGGAGCGGCCCCCATCATCGCCCAGATGGCCAAGGATATCGGCGCCCTCACCGTGGGGATCGTCACCAAGCCGTTCCTGTTCGAGGGCCGCAAGCGGATGAAGCAGGCCGAAATGGGAATTGCAGAATTGCGGCGAAATGTCGATACCATGATTGTGGTCCCCAACGAGCGGCTCCTCGCCGTGGTGGGGAAGGGGATTCCGTTTCAGGACGCCCTCAAGAAGGCCGACGAGGTGTTGCTGAATGCAACGCGTGGCATCGCCTCCCTGATCACCAGTACCGGGATCATCAACGTCGACTTCGCCGATGTGCGAACGGTGATGCAGAACGGCGGTGCCGCACTGATGGGGACCGGGATCGGGTCGGGGGAGAACCGGGCTCTGGAGGCGGCGCAGCAGGCGATTTCGAGCCCGCTGCTCGACAACGTGTCGATCAACGGCGCCAGTGGCGTCCTGATCAACATCCTCGGCGGCGAGGATCTGACCCTGGGCGAGGCGACCCAGATCAGCGAAATCATCCACGATGCCGTGGGAGACGACGCCCAGATTATCTTTGGCGCGGGCAATGACCCGAAGCTGAAGGGCGAGGTAAGGGTGACGGTGATCGCAACCGGATTCGACAGGGCCGTCACCGGTGAACCGGTGGTGGATCGGGGACCGGCGGCTCAGGTCCTCCCTTTTGCCCAGCGGCGACCGGCGAGCGGTGCAACCCCTGCTGCAGCGGCACCACCGGCGGCCCCGGCGCACCGGCCCCAGCCGTTCGTCCGACCGGCCCCGAGCCAAACCGGGAAACCGGCAACATCGCCCGACGTGAGTGACATGGAGATTCCGACTTTCATCCGGCGGCAAATGGACTGATGGCCAGACGTACTCCCCGCATTCCTCGTTTCCCCCGGTTTCCGGCGGCGGTCGGCATCCTTGGTGTCGCCGCAGTCTTCGGCATTCAGGGTGACTGGCCCTGGCCCCGCTTGGCCGATCAAGTTCCGCTCTCGCTGCCGATCATGGTCACCGACCCCTTCGAGGTGGTCAGCGACACCCTGCATCAGGGCGAGACCGTGAGCACGGTGCTGGCCCGCCAGGGGGTCAATGGACTGAACATCAATTCTTTGGCCGAGGCACTCTCCTTTGACCCGCGCAGGTGGCGGACAGGACTGGTTTTCTCGGTGCGGCGGGATGCCATCTCCGATACACCGACCCAGGTCGATGTGCGCCCGGACGACCAGCAGCGGTTGCGCTTCATCCGGACCTCCGCCGGTGGTTGGAAGGGCGAGGCGATCCCGATCCGGTGGATGACCGACACCATCAGGATGGCGGGCGAGATCTCCAGCAGTCTCTCCGAGGCGTTCGATCAGGAACTGAGCGAGTCGACCCTCGACCGGGGCGAGCGGACCAAGGCCGCCTATGCGCTGGCCGACGTCAACGCCTGGTCGATCGACTTCTCGCGCGACGTGCAGCCGGGAGACCGCTTCGCCACCGTGATCGAGCGGTTGGTGAGCGAAGATGGCGAGGTGCGTTTCGGCCAGATCGTGGCCAGCGAACTCCACATCAACGGACGCGAGGTTCTGGCATTCCGGTACACTCCGGCGAGCGGCAAGCCGGGCTTCTATGACGCTGAAGGGAAGGCGCTTCGCCGTGCCTTCCTCGCGGCACCGCTGCAATTCCGGCACATCTCCAGCGGCCTTTCCTCGCGCCGCTTCCACCCGGTGCTGGGGATCTATCGCAAGCACGACGGGATCGACTACGCCGCCAACACCGGCACCCCGGTGCAGGCGGCCGGCAACGGGACGGTGATTCGCGCCGGACGGGTCGGTGGCTACGGCAATCTGGTCGAGCTTCGCCATCGCGACGGGATCACGACCCGCTATGCCCACCTGAAGCGGATTGATCCGGCGATCCGTCCCGGGGCGGCGGTGTCGCAGGGACAACGCGTCGGTTTGGTAGGGATGACGGGGACGGCATCCGGGCCTCATCTGCATTATGAGTTCCGGGTCAACGGTGTCCCGCGCGACCCGCGGTCGATGAAGTTCGAGGCCGGTGAGCCGCTCGCCGCGCGCGAACTCCCCGGTTTCCAGGCCGAGCGTGCGGTGCTGGCATCGCTGCTCAAGCGCGGCAGCTCCACACCCATCGCCTTGATCACCGACTGATTCGCAGCACGCCGCGGATGGAGATCTTTCCCGCCATCGACCTGCGGGGCGGTCAGGTTGTTCGCCTCGCCCAGGGGGAGGCCTCCCGCCAGACCGTCTACAGTCTCGATCCGGCCGACCAGGCCGCCACCTTCGTGGCTCAGGGTGCCCGCTGGATCCATCTGGTTGACCTCGATCGTGCCTTCGGAAGCGGTGACAACGACGCCACCATTGCCCGGATTCTAGATACCATTGGCGACGCCGCCCGGGTGCAGGTGGGGGGGGGAGTGCGCGACCTTGCCCGCGCCCGTGCGCTCCTCGAATTGGGTGTGTCTCGGGTGATCGTCGGTACGGCCGCAGTCGATCACCCCGAAATGGTGGACGAGCTGGTCGCGGAGCTGGGAGGCGACGCGGTGGTGGTCGGAATCGATGCCCGTGACGGGGTGGTCGCCGTTCGTGGCTGGACCAGAGCGAGCAGTCTCGATGCCGTCGAGCTGGCGCGCCGGGTTGCGGGACAGGGAGTCGACACGGTGGTATCCACTGACATCGCTCGAGACGGCATGCTGGGCGGGCCTGATCTGGCCGGCTGCATTGCAATGCAGCAGGCAGCCGGGCTGGAGGTGATCGTCTCCGGTGGGATCGCGACCTTGGCAGATCTCCAGGCGGTGGCAGCGGCCGGACTGGCCGGGGCGATCACCGGCCGGGCGTTGTATGAGGGTCGCTTCTCGCTGCCGGACGCCCTCGCCGCCTTCCGGGAGTAGCAATGGGCTGGCTCGCGGTGCTTGCGCTCGCTGTTCCCGTGGCCGCCCTGCTGGCGTGGTGGCCCTGGCGCGACTCACTCGACCGCCCGCTGGCCCGCCTCGCCGCTGCGGCACGATTCGTCGGCATCCTCGGCATCATCCTGCTGCTGTTCGACCCCGGGCTCCGCGGGCGGACGACGGCGCTCCGTCCGCTGGTGCTCCTCGACCGCTCGGTATCGATGCTTTCCGGCGATCGCTCGCCCGATTCACTCGCCGCCGCTGCCGCAGTGCTCGGCGATACCGTTCCGTTCGGCATTCTCGATGGCGGGGAACCAGCCGGTCCGACGCTGCTGGCCGATGCCCTGACCGGAGCCGTGGGGGGGGGACGTCCGGTGGTGATCATCTCCGACGGCGAGATTGCCGATGCCGGCCTGATTCCCCAAGACATGCTGGCTCGCGCCTCGGTGACTCTGGTGCCGCGACCTCCCGGCATCGACGTCGGGCTTACCGCGATCCGGGCACCGGAACGGTTGGCGGCCGGGGACACTCTCACCGTCGAAGTCGATCTGGCCACCACCGCGAGCTCCGCGGCGGATGTCGAGGTCGCGCTCCGCCTCTACGGCACCTTGCTCGCCTCCAGTTCGGGATCGTTTTCGACCACCGGCAGGGCTCGGATCAAGCTCGAGTTGCCATGGCCCGCCAATCGTGACGGAGTCCACTGGCTCGAGCTCGCTCGCGTGGGTGAACCCGATGCCGAGCCGGGCAACGACGTCCGCTGGTGGCACCTGGTGGTGACTCCCACTCCTGGAATAGTGATGGTGGCCGCCACTCCCGACTGGGATGCCCGGTTCCTCTTCACCACCCTTCGCGATGTCAGCGCGACGCCGGTTCGGGGTTACGTGATGCTCTCGGCAGGAGAGTGGTTCCGGATGGACAATCTCCGCCCGGTGGCGCTGGCGGAGGTGATGGCGGCGGCACGACAGGCCGATCTCCTGGTGGTGCGCGGTGACACCACCGCCTGGCGCACCCTCGGACGGGCGCGACTGCTCTGGCCCGCAGGAGGCACCGTCGGCGATTGGTACGCCGATGCCGGTGGCCTCTCGCCGGTTGCCGCTGCTCTCTCAGGCAGCGGATTCGATTCGCTGCCGGCCCTCTCCGCCGCCCGGTCGCTCCCGCTCCCTCCGGACGGCTGGGTCGGACTGCGGGCGCAACTGGCCCGGCGCGGCACTGCGGTGCCGGTCTGGGTCGGCAGCGTTGAGGGGGGGGGACGCCGGGTGACGGTCGGCGTGCAGGGATTGCACCGCTGGGCCTTCCGGGGGGGGGCGGCGGAGCAGGGTTGGCGCGCCCTGGTCGCGGCCACAACCGGCTGGCTGCTCGATTCCCCTCCCCAGAGCGGCGCCCGGGCGATGCCGGTTGAGCGCAGCAACCCGCGTGGCCAGCCGGTCCGCTTTCGCTGGAGCGGTACCGATGTCCCACAACCGCTTCCCGTGCGGCTGGAGTCAGACGGTTCGAGCCGGGTGGACACTCTCCGCTTCGATGCCGCGGGCGAGGCGAAGCTGGTCCTTCCAGTGGGTCGCTACAATACCTTGATCGACGGCGTCGCCATCGGGATGATCGGGGTCGAGCCCTACAGCCCGGAGTGGATGGCAGGCGCGGTGACTCTGCCGGCTGCCGAGGCCATCAGCGCCCCGGTCCCCGTGCGGCGCTCGCTCAGGGATTTGCTGCCGCTGCTGGCACTGGTGATTGCCGCATTCAGCACCGAATGGGTGCTTCGGCGCCGACTCGACCTGCGTTGACCGGGAGATGTTGATCAGATGAGTTCTTCCATTGGCGGGCCCAAGCGCGGTCTCTGGCAGCGAATCAAGCGTCTTGCGCTCACCGATGTCGGCGCCCTGGTGCGCGGACTCAAGGCCGACGACCTCGAGCAGATGGAACGGATCCTGATCGAGGCGGATTTCGGCGTGGCAGCCACCCTCGATCTGGTGGAGTTCCTGGAGACCGAAGTGCGCCGCGGCAAGGTCAAGACCGATGCCGACCTGCGCACCGCCTTCGCCGAACGGATCGCGACAATCCTGGCCGGCCCGGACCAACCTGGCCGCCTGGCTGCCCCCCCCTCGGGGCCGACCGTGGTGCTGATCGTCGGCGTCAACGGGGCAGGGAAGACCACCACCGTCGCCAAGCTCGCCCATCGACTGCAACAGGAAGGGAAGCGGGTCCTGCTCGGCGCCGCCGACACCTGGCGGGCCGGCGCGGTGGCCCAACTCGAAACATGGGCTGCTCGATTGGGGATCGAATGCGTTAGCGGTAGCGCTGGCGGTGACCCGGCCGCGGTGGCGTTCGACGCGGTCGAGGCCGCCATCGCCCGGCAGGCGGATGTGGTGTTGATCGACACCGCCGGCCGACTCCACACCCAGGACGGCCTGATGGCCGAGCTCGGCAAGGTGGTGCGGGTAATCGCCCGCAAGCTCCCCGGTGCCCCGCACGAGGTGCTGTTGGTGCTCGACGGCACCGTCGGCCAGAACGCCGTGCAGCAGGGCAAGCAATTCGGAGCGGTGGTCCAACCGACCGGGCTGATCGTGACCAAGCTTGACGGCAGCGCACGCGGCGGTGCGGTGGTGGCACTGCGGCGCGAGTTGGACATCCCGATCCGCTTCATCGGACTCGGCGAGGGGGTGGCAGACCTGGAGGTCTTCGACCCGCGCCGCTGGGCCGCGGGGTTGGTGGCGGGAGAGGAATGATCGTGCTCGCTGCGTTGGTGCTTGGCCTGCTGTTCGCCGCCTTGGCATATCTGGGTGCCTTTCTGAGCGGTACGGCGCCGCTCTGGTCGGGGTGGGCAATGGCCGCGGCCCTGGTCTTCACCCTGCCGGCGACATTGGCGTTGGGTGGTCACCGTACTGGGGGGGGGAGAATCGTCGCAGTGGCGGCGTGGCTCCTGGCGGTGATCCTTGCCGCAGGCTTCGCGCTCGCCTTCATGCTCCCGGTCGAGGACGCCGCCACACCGCTGTGGGGCGGCCTCCCGCCGCGGGCAGCGGTGATCGTTTACGGTATCGGCCTGTTGCCACTGCTCTTTCTGCCGTGGGGTTACGCCCGACATTTTGCCCGGCACGATCTCGATGCCGCGACCGTGCAGGCGCTGGCCGACGAGTGCGCCCGACTGCAGCGGGAGCACGGCATCAGTCGAGTGGATGCCGAGTGACCGAGCTGGCGATGCCTCGCGGCGTCCTGATCGCGACCGGGCTGGTCTATCTACTCGTGACGGCGGCGATCGGCCTCTGGGCCGCCCGAAGGACCCGAACGGCCAGCGACTTCTTCCTGGCCGGCCGGACCATCGGTGCCTGGGCGCTGGCTATCGCGGCGATGGCAGCCACGCTCTCGGGCTTCGCCTTCATTGGCGGGCCTGGGCTGATCTACACTGCCGGACTCGGCGCCTTGTTCATCGTGCTGCCGGCCTCGATCACCAGCTCGCTCACTGCCTGGGTGTTGGCGCGTCGGCTCCGCCTGCTGGGCGAGGTGCGCGGCCTGATCACCATTCCCGATGCCGTCGGAGTGCGCTATCGCTCCCCCACAGTCCAGGGACTGGCTGCGGTGGCGATCCTGGTGGCGGTGACCGGCTACATCGCCACCAATTTCGTGGCACTCGGGCTGGTCATCGACGCCATCTTCGGGACCGGGCGCACCTCCGGCATCCTCCTCGGCGCGGCGGTGGTGCTCGCCTACACCGTGTCAGGCGGCATCCTGGCGGGGATCTACACCGATCTCTTCCAGGGTGCCGTGATGGCCGTGGCATCGACGCTGGTATTCGCCACCGCGCTGTCGACTGGGGGGGGGATCGGCGGGATCAGCGCCACCATCATGGCCCGCGAACCACTCTTTCTGGGGCCTTGGGGTACCATGCCTGCGCTGGCGGCGTTGTCGTTCTTTTTCGTCTTCGGACTCGGCACCATCGGGCAGCCACATGTGCTCCACAAGTTCTTCATGCTGCGCGACCCGGCCAAGCTCAAGTGGTATCCGGTCCTGATGACCGGCTCGCTGATGATCGCGCTGCTGCTCTACTTCGGAGTGGGGATCGCCACCAAGGCCGCGGTGCTTCGCGGCGAGATGCCGCCGCTGGCCCATCCCGACGACGCCACCCCGGCCTTCCTGCTTCGCTACGCCAAGCCACTCTTGGGCGGGATCGTCTTCAGCGGCGTCGCGGCGGCAATCATGAGCACCGTCAATTCGTTCCTGAGCATCGGTGCCGCGGCGGTAAGCCACGACCTCCCCCGGGCGTTCGGGCGCCGGGTGGCGCGACCGCTGCTTATCGGCCGGATCGCCACCGTGATTCTGGCACTGCTCGGCGCCCTGCTCGCGCTCAAGAGCACCTTGCTGGTCGCTCTGCTCGGCGTCTTTGGCTGGGGCCTCTTCGCCGCGACCTTCGTTCCGGCGCTGGCGCTGGGTCTCGCCTGGCCGGGGGCCACCCGGATCGGTGCCATCGCCTCGATCGGCGTCGGGCTGGTCGGCACCATTCTCGGTGAAACGCTCTCATGGGCCGGGGTCTACACCTTCCCGCGCGGGGTGACCGTCTCGGGGCTGGTCCTGGTGGCATCGCTGTTGACCTTTCTGGGCGTCTCCTGGCTCACCCGGGGCCACGCCGCCGCTGATCTCGACCCCGATGTCCGGCTGGTGATGGAGGGATAGTCCGGCGCGGCGCTGTCGTGCGGTTGGATTCGGCCCTATCTTCCGAAATGCCCCCCCTCCGGCTAGACACCCCGGTCCAGTTCCTCAAAGGCATCGGCGAGAAGCGCGCCGAGGCGTTTCATCGGCTGGGCGTCGACACCGTACACGACCTCGTCCACCACTTGCCGTTCCGCTACATCGATGCCTCCACCGTGACCCCGCTCGCCCAGGCACGCGTCGGCGACGACGTTGCCTGCGTCGGCACGGTGGTCAGCAAGGGCGTACTCCCCACTCGCAAGGGGCTCCGGATCTTTCACGCGGTGCTGCGCGATGACAGTGGCGTGCTGGAGTGTGCCTGGCCGGGGCAGACCTTTCTCGACCGGACCATCAAGGAGGGACAACTCCTGCTGGTGGCCGGTCCGGTGCGCTTCTACCATGGCCGGCAGATGGCACCGCGCGAGATGGTCATCCTGGGCGATGCCGACGATCCCGCCGCGGCCGGCAAGGTGTTGCCGGTCTATCCGGCCACCGAGGGGCTCTCGCACAAGTTGGTGCGCGCCACCGTGCAGCAGCATCTCGATGCCATCATCCCGCTGGTGCCCGACCTCTTGCCGGCCGAGCTGCGGGAGCGCTTCCAGTTGCCCTCGGTCGCCGCTGCGCTCGCAGCGGTACATCGTCCCGCCTCGTTGGCGGAGGCGGAGTCGGGGCGTCGTCGGCTGGCGGTCGACGAATTGCTCGACTTGCAGTTGATGCTGGCGCGGGCTCGTCATGTTGCCCGGCACGGCCAGCGCGGTACCCAGTTCACGGTGCACAAGACCCTCACTTCGGCGCTTCGCGAGGCACTGCCTTGGGACCTCACCGAAGACCAGAAGCGCGCCATTCGCGAGATCTTCGGCGACATGACCCAGGCCGAGCGGATGCACCGGCTGGTGATGGGCGATGTCGGCACCGGCAAGACGGTGGTGGCGCTGTTCGCGATGCTGCTGGCGGTGGAGAACGGCTATCAGGCGGCGCTCATGGCTCCCACCGAGTTGCTGGCGGAGCAGCACCACCGCACCCTGACTACGCTGCTCGCGCCGCTGGGATTGGTGCCCGAGCTGCTGATTGGCCGGCTCGGTGCAACCGACAAGAAGGCGGTGCGCCAGCGGATTGCCGCGGGCGAGGTGCCGCTGGTGGTCGGCACCCACGCGCTGGTACAGGAGTCGGTCGCCTTTGCCCGCCTCGGACTCGCGGTGATCGACGAGCAGCATCGCTTCGGGGTCGAACAGCGCAGCGCCTTGATGGCCAAGGGAGAGGCACCGGACGTCCTGCTGCTCACCGCCACTCCGATTCCGCGCTCCCTCGCGCTGACCCGCTACGGCGATCTCGACATGTCCGTGCTCAAGCAGCGGCCGCCGGGCCGCGGCACCATCCGCACGGCGGTGCGCACTCCCGCGCATCGGGGCCGGGTGTTCGAGTTCGTGCATCAGAGCGTGCTCGGGGGGGGGCAGGCCTACGTGGTGCTGCCGGTGATCGAGGAGAGCGAGAAGGCCGATCTCCGTGCCGCCGAGACGATGGCGATCACCCTCACGGCGCAGTGGGACGACGTGCGGGTGGGGTTGGTCCACGGGCGGATCAAGCCGCCCGAGCGGAACGAGGTGATGCGCGCCTTTCGTGACGGCGAAGTACAGGTGCTGGTGGCTACCACGGTCATCGAGGTCGGCATCGACGTCCCCAATGCCACCGTGATGGTGATCGAGCATCCCGAGCGCTTCGGGCTGGCGCAGCTCCACCAGTTGCGCGGCCGGATCGGGCGCGGTACCGCGGAATCGCACTGCATACTGCTGACATCGTCTGAGGGTGTTCCCCCGCGACTGCGCGCCTTTGCGGGGACCAGCGACGGCTTCAAGATCGCCGAGCTCGACCTGGAGGAGCGCCGCCAGGGCGACCTGCTCGGTGCCCGCCAGTCGGGCGGCGTGGACTTCAAGGTGGCGCGACTGCCGGACGACACCGATCTGCTGGCCGAAGCGCGGGCACTCGCCCGGGTGATCCTCGACGCCGACCCCGCGCTCGCTCGCCGCGAGAATCGATCACTCCGCGACCGGGTGATGGCGCGGTACCCGAAGGGCGAGGTACTGTTCCGGGTGGGATAGGGGAGGCAGGGGGCGCGGCTGCGCCGCGCGGGTGAACGGCGGGAACTGCGAAGGTGAAAGGTGAAAGGTGAAAGGTGAAAGGTGAAAGGTGAAAGGTGAAAGGTGAAAGGTGAAAGGTGAAAGGTGAAAGGTGAAAGGTGAAAGGTGAAAGGTGAAAGGGTAATGAGGGTGTCCAGAATTTTGTGTAATGGTCGTGTGGTCACCCCTCGAGGGTGAAGCGGTCTGGGTAGAGAATGGCGAATTGGGTCATGGCGTCTTTCCAGTCCGTGGCTGATTTCTGCCAGCGGCATGTCACGTTGCGAATG
>JANRJE010000011.1:0-241595 GCA_033764135.1 Gemmatimonadales bacterium | reverse complement strand
CTAGGGAGGCTCTGCACAAACCGACAGGATCGTGCGATATTCCAGTCGTTCGCCACTTCGTGTTTCCCGCCACGTCGAGCCCGTCATGAGTCAGCAGACCACCTTCGCCTGCGACACCTGGGCCACGAAGGGCAAAGTCACCCGGCGCGAGCAGTTCCTCCGCGAGATGGAAGCGGTGGTTCCCTGGGACCTGCTGCTGGCTTTGATCGCGCCGCACTACCATCCCCGCGGCCGCCGCGGCCGCCCGGCCCATCCGCTGCCGGTCATGCTGCGTATCTACTTCCTGCAGCAGTGGTATGCCTTCTCCGATCCGCAGCCCGAGGAAGCGCTGTATGACAGCGAGACGATGCGGCGCTTCGTCGGGCTGGAATTGGGAGAGGATACGGTCCCGGATGAATCGACCATCCTGCGCTTTCGCCATCTGCTGGAGCGGCACCAGCTGACGGCACAGATCTTCGATGCCGTCCGGGACTTGCTGGAGGAGCGTCGACTGCTGCTCAAGGCCGACACGATCGTGGATGCGACCATCATCGCCGCGCCGAGCACGACGAAGAATGCCACCGGGACGCGGGATCCGGAGATGCGGCAGACGAAGAAGGGCAATCAGTGGTACTTCGGCATGAAGGCCCACATCGGCACGGACACCAAAGGCGTCGTGTACTCGCTGGTAGGGACCGATGCGGCGGTGGCCGACATCACCCAGTTGCCGCAGCTGCTGCGTGGCACGGAGACGGTGTTGTACGGCGATCAGGGCTATGACTCGCAGGCGAATGCGGACGCGTGGGAAGCGGGGGGGGGACGGTACCGGGTGCAGCGGCGTGGGCGGCTGACACCCCAGAAGCAGCGGATCAATCGGGCTCGATCGCGAGTCCGCTCGATGGTGGAGCATCCTTTCCATGTGGTCAAGCAGCTGTGGGGATACACCAAGGTGCGTTACCGGGGGCTGGCCAAGAACACGGCACAGCTCTTCACCCTGTTCGCTCTGAGCAACCTGTACCGGTTGCGGTATCGGTTGTGCCCGGCACTCGCGGGGACGCGGTAACCGGGCACTCCGACTGGGCCGGATGCGGTCCTCCGACGCAGGATCGCGTCGAGGAGAGCCCTCGGCGAACGCCCCGGAGCCATGAGAAGCCCGTGTGTCCGGTCAGAAATGGCGACTTGTCAACATCACCGACGCCGAAGGACTGCATGGCGTCTTGTGCAGAGGTTCCCTAACTGGAAGTTGTGAGATGAGCCTGCCCAATACCCGTCCGATGAAGCGCCGCCCGACCCACCCCGGGGAGATGCTGCAGGAGGACTTCATGCCGGACCACCACCTGACGGTGGCGGGCTTGGCAGAGGCCTTGGGCGTCTCTCGGCAGTCGGTCAACGAACTGCTCCGCACGCGTCGGGCCGTCAGCCCGGAAATGGCATTGCGGTTGTCGCGGTTGTTCGGCAACTCGGCAGAGTTCTGGCTCAATGCACAGCGGGCAGTCGACCTTTGGGATGCTGCCAAGGCGATCCAAAAGGATATCGCCCGCATCACTCCATTGCAGGTCGCCTGATGATTGCTTGCTGCGGTCGGGGCCAGCTGCCGCGGCCCGCGCGCTGTAGATTCCTGAAGGCACGGGCAGGCCTCGGCGGGCCCCGCTGCAACAGCACGAGCCGCTAGCCTGACCCCTGCTGGCAGCGCATCGCCAACATGGGCGGAGCTGTCGCGCAATGTCGAGTTTTGTCACGCCTGCTTGCCGACTCGTTCTCGAAATGCCGCGTACCGAGCTCAATCGCCGAGTATCGATGCAGAGACAAGCAGAGCAATCCCAAAATCGCAACGGCAAGCACCCAGTGGAGTGGCGCGAAACCCGGGCCGATTCAGCCGGGTCCCACTTCCTTTCGGCGTGACACACGGCATGCGATCTTCGCCCTGCTCATCGTCCCGTCTGCCCCAGAATCCACGCCGTGACCGCGTCCAGCACTGCGGGGGCGAGGGTCTCGCGAATCGTTCCATACTCGGCAGGTGAGCCGGTGCGCGCCGTCTGGAGAAGGTGGTTCAGTTCGGGAAGCACGGTAACGGTCGATCGCGTGTTCCCGGCCGCGGCCATCGCCGCCGAAAACTCCGCGCGGTTGCCTTCAGGCGGTACCTGAAGGTCGAGTCCCCCGAATACCGCAAGGGTCGGGATCGTCAACTGTTCGAGCGTCGGGCGCGGATCGTACATCAGGAAGGTGCGGAACCACGCAGTACCGACCAGACCGACCTGCCGCTCGATCCAGACGCTGTCCTGCCCGGGTTGGATGCCCTGGGCGGCGCGATCGGCCGGCCCCATCTCGCCGACAATCTGCCGGAACACCGCCCGCAGCGCCTCACGACGGAGGACATCGTCGTCCGCGGCGCGGATCACGGCGAAGATGCGCTCCTGCACGCGCCGACCGACGGTGATGGCGCTGTCGGTCGCCCCGCCGGCATGCGCGATTGCGGCACCCTGCAGGTACAGGAGCGCCTCGCCGCTCAGTGCCGGCGGCGCGAGCAATACGGCGAAGGCGAGATCGGCGCGCGTTGCACCGCTCGTACCCGTAGCGACGAGCGGCGCGATGAGCCCGCCCTCGCTGTGGCCGATGAGCCCGACGGCACCCGCGTTCACTCGCGGATGTCGCTTCAGGAACTCTACCGCCGCGGCTGCATCGTCGGCGAAGTCGATTGAGGTTGCGGCCGCAAAATCGCCACCCGACTCGCCGACGCCACGATCATCATACCGAAGGACCGCGATCCCCGCTCGGGTCAGATGGTCGCTGAGCACCAGGAAGGTCTTGTGGCCGAACAGCGTCTGGTCACGGTCCTGCGGCCCCGAGCCGGTCACCAGTGCAACGGCGGGGAACGGACCGTCTCCGTGTGGGAGCGTCAGCGTTCCGGCAAGCTCCACCTGGGCCGCGGCGTTCGTGAATCGAACCGCCTCGGCGTCGTACGGGAAGGGCGGCGTAGGATGCTGTGGGCGCAGATTTTCGACCGGCCCAGTCAGGCGACGCAGGACGATGGGGAATGAGCCAGGGCCTTGGCTCCACGTCCCATCGAGCACGCCGTCGGCCCTCAGCACCGCACGCAGCCGACCCTGAGCCGACGGGACGCGTAAGGCGAGTGTATCGCCGGCGATCCGCACGGAATCGGTCACGATTCCCGTCGCACCCTGGTCGGGTGAATCGAATGTCGCGGTCCAGCCGTCTCCGGCACGATCCAGGTTGATGCGAAGCCGCAACTGCAGGGCGCCGGGCAGCGCAATAGGGCCTTCCCAGCGCCCCGGCCACGTGGAGTCGACTGACACGAGCGCTTGTTGCGCGTTCAGGTGCGCGGTCGAGCCCGAGGCTGGCAGGAGGATAATCACCGCGAAGGCCCCGCGCGTCGTCGAGTGCCGACCCGCACCCGCCCAGCGCACGAGGGCGGTCACCAGCGCGATTCCCATCGCGGCGCCGGCCAGCCAGTTCGCGTGCTCGAATGGCGCGACGAGCCAGATCAGGGCGTAGGCCCCGCCGCCCAGCACCAGTGCCCATCCCGTGAACCGCCGGACAGCCTGGTCCGTGGCGGAACCGCAGCGGCCGCCGTGCGCTGGAATCGCCTTCGGGACCACGTTGGCGTACACCATCACGACGATGCCTAGAATGACTCCCATTGTACGACGGGCGGCCTCGTCGCTCAGCACGGCTGGCGACAGGGCTCGGAGAACAATGGCCACAGCGAGAATCCCTCCCGCGATCACGAGTGCGCGTCGCAAAGACGATGGAGCGAGCGATTTCCGATGGTTGTTCATTGTTCCTCTTGGTGCACGTCCTGAGACGGCGTGGCGGTGGGGTGGGCTTCGGGTGCTGTGGTGGTACGGTCCAATCCGAAGAACTCCGTGAACCCGAGCAGCAGATCTTCGAGCACGGACAGCCTGAGTCGGTAAGTGATCGAACGTCCACGCTTCTCGGCGTCGATCAGGTCCGCGCCAAGCAGGATCGCGAAATGTGCGGACATGGTCGACTTGGCGACATTGAACTGGTCCGCCAATTCGCCGGCCGTCAGTGGGCCGGCCCGGAGCAGTTGCAGAACCCGGCGTCGAGTGGGATCGGCGAGAGCACGGAAGGCGTCGTTCATGTTCGATATTTAGCCAAACGTCGAACAATTGTCAACCCCCCGCAGCGGTGGCAATTGCTCACTTTGATCAAGTCGCTCGCATGTGAGTTCTGAAGAACGTGCTTACGTTGCTCGATACCCCGCTTCGTGAGGCAACTACGGCTAGCCAATGTGCCCTCCCGGGAGCATGGTACTCCGGTACTGCTTGGGTTGGTGGCCCGGGCGGCGCTCGCGAAGGTGGTTTGCTGACTCATGACGGGCTGGACGTGGCGGGATGCACGAAGTCGTGAACGACTGAAACAATGCACCATCCTGTCGGTATGTGCAGAGCCTCCCCAAGTATCAATTGTTGCTTCTTTTCGCCAGTCAAGCGTGAAAGTGTACCGGAGCCAATGCCCAGTCCCTCGCACCGTTGCAGTGCCATCCTCATCTTCCTTGTGGCTTGCGGTCCGGAATCAGGGACCGCTTCGCTGGGAATCGTGGCTCGCCTGGCTGACGGGCAGGCATGCATGGCCGTGCCGGATTCGAACCTCGCCGTGGGACAGCAGTTTCAAGTCGCCTCGATTCCGCTCGCCGGTGAAGCCGACAAGCCGGAATCCGGATTGATCGCGGTGACCGCCGTCCATCCCGGCACGTGCGTCGGGCTTTGGGGCGGTATCGGCTGGGCTGACTACCTCGTCCGCGACGTGCCCGGAAGCGCTCATTCCCGGGGTGAAGGGCCGGCCATCGCCCTGGTCGGCGGTGCCGCATCGTTTTCCGCGAGCAATGGCAGTTTGCACGTCGATGCCGATGGCGATGGAGTCATCGAGACCTTCCGCTCCTGCACCAGCCAAGAAGGTCTCCATCTGACTCTCTGGGCCGGGATGCCGCAACAGGGGACGCGGATATGGCATCATTACTTTCCGCTCGGGTACGACGTCGAACCGGACTGTTCTCCTGCTGACTTCGAAGGGTCGTGATGGGAACCGTGAATGGTCCCGAGATGTCGGTGCGTCGAACTTGCTGAGCTGAGCTGTCGGCGCCGACGAAGTGCGGCAGGTCGATGCGACCGCCGCCGCCACCATCGCCTGTATCCCCACGTCGGCCAACGGAGCAGAGAAAATGTACGGACTGATCGGCAAGATGATCGCCCAACCCGGCCAACGGGATGCCTTGATCGTAATCCTGCTGGAAGGAACCGCCAGCATGCCTGGTTGCCTGAGCTACATCGTGGCCCGGGATGACGCCGGAGCAGATGCCCTCTGGGTGACCGAGGTATGGGACACCGAGGCGAGCCACCATGCATCGCTTGCGCTGCCGTCAGTGCAAGCTGCCATCGCCCGGGGACGACCCCTCATTGCCGGCTTCGGCGAACGGTTCGAGACCACCCCCGTTGGCGGCCAAGGCTTGGTCGGGTCAACCAGGTAGACTACTGGATGCCAGGGTCGCCGAGCCCGTCAACCACTTCACCAATGGAGCAACGATTGTTCTGGCACCGACACCATTCGGCCACCGCCTTGCTGCGCCGCCTCAGCCTGGGCACGGCAGTCGCCATTCTGCTGAGCGCAACCGGCGTCGGCGCGCTCCACTCCCAGGAGGTGAGCATGACCACCAATGCCGATCTCGCCGAGCGGGCCACTCGCGAGATCACCGAGCTGCACCAGTTCTTTCAGGGCTGGTTTCACGGCACCTTGGCCGGGGGCGACTTCGCCCGGTTCGAACGGGTCCTCGATGCCGACTTTACCATCGTCACGCCAGCTGGGCGGACCCTTGGTCGGGATGCGATTCTGGCCGCCGTCCAAGGCCAGTACGGCAGGGATTCCACCACGATGCTGGAGATTCGCAATGTGATCATCCACCAGGTGATCGGCGAGGTGGCGATCGTGAGCTACGAGGAGTGGCAACTCGGCCGGGAGCCGGGAAGCAGAGGGCGGCAAAGCACCGTCGTCTTGAGCCACGACCCTGCCACCCCCAACCAGCTCCGCTGGCTCAGGGTTCACGAGACCTGGCTGCCGAGCCCACCGGCGCCGTAAATTGTCGAGCGAGGCCGGCCTCGCCGGTGCGTTCCGGATATCATTGCCGCCCGTTACCCGGCATCTCAATTGCAGGGAAATCGCCGTTGCCCACGACCGGGCTGACCTCACCGGAGCAGAATGATGCGATCACGCCAGGGATTTACCCTCATCGAGCTGTTGACGGTCATCACGATCATTCTGATCCTGGCCAGCATCGGCATCCCGAAGCTTCAGTCCACCAAGGAGCGCGCGATCGTCGCCTCGATGATCGCCGACTTGCGCACCATCACCAGTCAGCAGGAGGCGTTCTTCGCCAACAACAACGACTACGCCGGCGGATTCGGCGCAGTCGAGGTGCCGGGTACTGGTGGGGCAGGGCGGTTGGCGCTGACCCCGTCGCCCGGCAACATCATCGACCTGAGCTGGCGGAGTACCGGCGCCGTGGTGGGGTGGCGAGCCACGGTGCGCAATCCGGTGGTGAGCAACCCCGCATCCGATGAATGCGGCAGCTTTGTCGGCGATCCCTCCTTTTCCCCCAATGCTGCAGTAATAATTCCGGCAGTTCCCACCTGCTACTGAGCGCCGTCAGCGCGCCGCTTCAAGAATGGTGAGACTGTTGCCGAGGAACGAATCGGCATCCATTCGTTCGGTCAGGCGCAGAGCATTCCCGCCGTGATCACCCACCACTGCCCAGCCACCATCAGCTCCGTATTCCAGTCGCAAGCCGGCTGAACGATCAAGCTCGGCATCAGCCAGCGAGGCCGGCAGCCGACCGCTCTGCCTGATGTAGGCGACGATCTCGTGCCGCTGCAAGTAGATCGCGTAGCGGAGTCTGGCTTCGCGCTGCTCCGCACTGACCACTGGTCTCGGCGCGCCGGTGCCGAAGATAGCAGCCGGCCTGGCAATCCAGATCCAGCCGATGACTGCCCAGCCGAGCATGGTCATCAAGAGCAGGGAACGCTGACGGTTACGGGGGGGGGGCCGTCGGTGCGGCTTGCGATTGACGATTTCGGAGTCCATCGCCTCGCGCAGTGCCTCGGCGATGATCTGGTGACGGTTGGACTCATTCATCGGTGTGACCCCTCGTGGTTGTGGCGATCAGCCCTCTTGCCGATGATCCCGGGCGAGCGCGGACGCGAAGTATCCAGGAAACCGCTGATGACTCCCTCCGGAGCAGGGCATTCCCCGCCCGGACGACGACATCAAGTCCGCTGGTGAACTGACGGCGATCGCCGCGCACCCCGGCCATCACGCGATGGGCCTCAAAAACAGTGCCGTGAATCCGGTCCGGCCGGAACTGCCCCTGGCCCAGTCGTCAGCTTCGTCGTGGATCGGGCACACCGAATCCAGCCGTCAGTCAAGTCAATGGGCTGGTGCGTCAGGTCGATCAATACCTTCACCAACCCGGCATCTCACTTGCAGGAAAATGGTACTTGCCGGGCAGTCCGGACAACCAGGGAGAGATACCATGCTAGCACGCCGAGGCTTCACCCTGATCGAATTGCTGGTGGTCATCACCATTATCGGCATTCTCGCCAGTATCGGTCTGCCGAAACTCCAGTCCACCAAGGAACGGGCCATCGTCACCTCGATGATCGCCGACCTGCGCAGCATCGCCACGCTGCAGGAGGCCTTCTTCGCGGGCAACGGCGATTATGCCGGTGGTGTTCTGGCTGGCCCAGAACGGGCCGGGATTAATGGGAGAGGGAGGATCTCGTTCGTGCCGACCTCCGGCAACACCATCACCCTCTCCCGCAGAGTGCGCCTCGGGACGGTCGGTTGGCGGGCCACGGTGCGAAATCCGCAAGTAACCACCCGGAGCCGGGATGTCTGCGGCAGCTTCATGGGCGATCCATCGTTCTCGCCCAACCGGAATGTCACCACCGAAGGCGTCGCCGCCTGCTACTGAGTCAAGTTAGCGCTGACGCTGCAAGATGGTCAGGCTGTTGCCGAGAAATGAGTCGGCATTGGCCCGTTCGGCAAGTTGGAGGTGAATCTCCCCGTCCTGTCCGGTCAGCATCCAGCCATCGTCCGCATTGACGGCCCAGCTGACTCCCTCGGCCGGTCCGGACTCGAGCTCCGTCAGACTGCCCGGCAGACGGTTGCTGTCCGCCTCGAATGCCGCGATATCGGCTGCCTGCAGATACATGGCATAGCGCAGTGATGCCTCGCGAACTTCGGCACTGGCCGGCTCCTCGGCCGTAGTGCCGAATATCATTCCCGGACGGGTGCTCCAGATCCAGCCGATGATTGTCCAGCCGAGGAGAACCGTCAGCACCAAGGTCCGCTGGCGCTGGCGGCTGGTACCGCCAGAAGGGGGAGGCGTCGCAGAGTTGTTCGAATTCGCCAACAGATTCCGAAGCGCTTCCGTCCTCTCGGCATCCTGCTCGTGCTGCTCCATGCCAGGGCTCCTTGTCGGTTTCGCTCTGACTGCCAGCCTTGATCGCTAGCCATCACGCGGTGGATTGCCGGCCAACGCTGCTGAGACCTGCTCGGGGAACTGCCGGATGTCGATCGGCTTGGTGATGTAGCCGTCGAAGCCGGCGGCCAGCGCCCGCTCGCGGTCGCCAGCCATGGCGTGGGCCGTGAGCGCGATCACCATCAGGTCGCGAAATGGCGAGTCGCGGATCTCGGCCAGCAGGGTCAGGCCGTCCTTGCCAGGCATCTGGATGTCCATCAGGACCAGTTCCGGGCGTCCCGCCTCGAGTGTGCTGAACAGCTCCTCGCCACCCGACAATCCGGTGATCTGATGACCCTTCAGAGTAAGCAGGGTGCGGAAGAGCTTCATGTTGTCCGGCGAATCCTCGACGATCAAAATCTCGGCCATTGTCAACCCATTCTGCTGCGTTTGAGCACGGCTCGCACTCGCGCAATCAGCGAGCGCGGCTGAACCGGCTTGGTGAGGTAGTCCTGGGCACCCAGTTCGAGCGCCTGGCTCTCGGTATCATCGGTGCGCGCCGTCAGCATGATCACCGGCAGGGCGGAGGTCTTGATGCTGGCGCGCAGCTCCTCGAGGACGCCGATGCCGGTAAGTCGCGGCATGTCGTGGTCGAGGAGGATCAGGTCGATCGCGTTGCTGTCGATCGCCTCAAGTGTGTCGAGTCCGTCAACCGCCTCCAGCACCCGGAAGCCCTCCCGCTCCAGGACGGTGCGCACCAGGCGACGCATCTGCGCGTCGTCGTCGGCGAGCAGGATGGTGGCGCCGGTGCCGGATTCGTCGGTGGCAGTGCCCTTGCGAGCCGCTGGTTCGGCCGGTGCCTGGGGGGGGGAGGCGCTGGCAGCGGCGCCGGACTCAGCCGGTGATTCCGCCGGACCGGCCGCATGCTCGCCGAGCACGCGGCGAATCTCCTCGGGCGAGGTCTTGCCGAGCCACACGCGAGCCAGGCCGCTTTCCCATAGCGTCGTCAAGCCGTAGGGCCGGGCGGCGTCGAGGATCTCAAGCTGAGTCCCGCTCAGCTCGATCGTCCTCGGCACCTGACCCTCCACCGGCAGCAATTCCATTACCGCCACTCGACCGCGAAAGCCGGTGCCGTTGCAAACCTTGCAGCCCGGTGCGCGGCGCGGTTGCACCGTCCCGGCATAACCGACCGGCGGTCGGGCCCAATCGGGCAGCTCGCTCGCCTCAATCGGGACGGCACAGGCGTCGCACATCCGGCGCACCAGACGCTGGGCCACGATTCCCTTGAGGACCGATCCGATCTTGAACGAATCCACTCCCATGTCGCGGAGCCGGACCACGGCCGAGACCGCGTCATTGGTGTGCAGAGTCGAGAACACGAAGTGGCCGGTCAACCCGGCCTGAATGGCGGTGGTGGCGGTTTCGCCGTCGCGGATCTCGCCGACCAGCACGATGTCGGGGTCCTGGCGCAGCACCGAGCGGAGCGCGGTGGCGAAGGTGAACCCCTGCGCCTCGTTGACCTGCATCTGCGAGATCCCGTCGACGTCATACTCGACCGGGTCCTCGACGGTGACGATGTTGACCTTGCCGGTGCGCAGGTGGTTGAGCACGGCATACAGCGTGGTGGTCTTGCCTGATCCGGTCGGACCGGTGACCAGCACCATCCCCTCACGATGTCCCAGCATCTGCATCAGGACCCGCTCTTCCTCGGCCGGGAGGTCGAGGGCGGGAATCGATGCCTTGAGGTTGTCCTTGTTGAGGATCCGGATGACCAGCTTCTCTCCGCGACGGGCTACCGGTGCGGTGGCGACGCGAAGGTCGACCACCTGTCCGTCGACCTTGGCGGTGCTGCGGCCGTCCTGCGGAGTCATCGCGTTGGTCACATCGAGACCGGCTACGATCTTGACCCGTCGCACCAGCGAGGCGCCGGCGCTCTCGGGCAGCCGCATCATCTCGCGGAGGATGCCGTCGACCCGGTAGCGCACCACCACGTGCGCCCCCTCGATTTCGGCGTGCACGTCCGACGCGCCGGCCCGCACCGAATCGGCGATCATCGCCTCCACCAGCTTGCTCATCGGGGCGTCGAGGGCCGGATCACGGTCCTCCACCTGCTCCTCGATCTGCACTTCCAGTTTGGCTGGTGCCAGCCCAGCCAGCAGGCGATTGATGCTGTTTTCCGGACGGTAAAGCTCGTCGAGCTTGTCGGTGATGGCCCGCGGCGAGGCGATCTCGAAGCTCACGTCGCGCCCGGTGAGGAACGCCAGCTCCTGCTCGGCACCCATGTCGCGCGGATCGGTGGTGGCGATCCGCACCGTGGTGCCGAACATGCCGAGCGCCACCACATGATGTTTCCGCGCGGTGGCCTCCGGCAATATCTTGGCGGCCCGGGCGTCGGCCTGGGCAACATCCGCCACCGGCACCTTGAGTCGATCGGCGATGGTGGCGATGATCTGTGCGTCGTCGGTCAGTCCGGCTGCCACCAGAGCATCCCAGATCCGTCCCGATTCCGGCACCCTCACTCCGGCGAGCTGGGCATCAGTGATCACCCCCGCCGCGACCAGGTAGGGGCCAATCCAGGTATCAGGGGTGCGCTTGGCGACAGGTGGCGTCATTGGGAGTCCGGAACAGTTCCATTGGGGCAACGGTTGTTCGTTGCAGCCGGGAAAGATACGATTGTTCGTCCGTTGTGCACCATCTGGTCTCCCTGGAGGGGATTTCGTGTCGCCGTCATCGCGTCAGATCATCCAAGGTACCCATCGGGTTCCCGGGGACAAGAGTCTCACCCATCGGGCCCTGATGCTGGCTGCGTTGGCGCCGGGCCAATCCGTTCTGGGGGGGGCCCTCGCCTCGCTCGATGCCCGATCGAGTGCCCGGGTGCTCCGTGCCCTCGGAGCCGAGATCTCCCCACTCAGGACCGACGCGACGGTACGGATACGGGGTCGCCAACGGTTTCGGCCTCCCGCAACGGTGCTCCAGTGTGGCAATTCCGGGACCACAGCCCGCCTGCTCCTGGGATTGCTGGCCGGTCACCCCTTGAAGGCCACTCTGACGGGCGATGCCTCGCTCCGGCGTCGGCCCATGCGCCGGGTTACCGACCCGCTGGTCCGGATGGGAGCCAAGGTCACCAACCAGACCGGCGACGGCCTCCCGCTCACCATTCAAGGCGGCGACCTGATTCCCCTCGAATGGCGGCTGCCAGTGGCATCAGCCCAGATCAAGAGCGCCCTGCTGCTGGCAGGAATGGTGGGCGGCTGTCCGGTCACATTGCACCAGCCGAGTGCATCTCGCGATCACACCGAGCGATTGCTGCGGCACTTCGGGTTCACCATCACCGAGTATGACGGCCGCCTCGACTTCCTCCCGACCGGCCGCCTCGAGTCGTTCGAGTTCCAGGTGCCGGGCGATCCCTCCTCGGCCGCCTTCCTGGTGGCAGCCGCTCTGCTGGCCGACTCCGGCGAGATCCAACTGGTCGAGGTGGGATGCAATCCTTCCCGGCTGGGATTCCTCAACGTGCTCCGCCGGATGGGAGCCAACGTCAAGGTTGCGGGGGTGACCACCCCCTTCGGCGAGCCGATCGGTGAGTGGACGGCCCGGCCCGCCAAGCTCAACGCCGTCACGGTCGAGCCCGGCGAAGTGGCCGCGGTGATCGACGAGATCCCGATCCTGGCCTGTGTCGCTGCCCGGGCCTCGGGTGTGTCGACCTTTCGGGGCCTGGCGGAGCTCAGGGTCAAGGAGAGTGATCGGCTGGCGTTGCTGGCCGAAAACCTTCGCGCCGTGGGGGTCGAGGCGGCTGCCGAGGGAGATGATCTTCACCTGGTGGGGACCGACCGGCGGCTCAAGGGAAAGGTCCGGACTGGTGGCGACCATCGCATTGCGATGGCGTTCACAGTCCTCGGTCTCAGGCCGGGGAACCGGATCGTGGTCGATGATCTCGACTGCGCCGCAGTCTCATTCCCGGGATTTCCGGAGGCGCTCGCCGCCCTGGTAGCCGCCCGATGACGCCCCCCACCTTGCCGGTCATTGCCATCGACGGGCCGTCAGCCTCGGGGAAGTCGAGCACCGCCGCCGCGGTCGCGGAGTCACTCGACCTGGTCCACATCGACTCCGGTGCCCTGTACCGCACCCTCACCTGGCTGGCGTTGCGTGATGGCCTGGCGGACCAGAGCGAGATAACCGCAGCGGCCGACCAGGCCGATATCGAACTGGTCCCCGACGGGCGCTCCCTCGCCGTCAGGGTCGCCGGTCGAGCGGTTGAGAATGCCATCCGCTCCGATCCGGTCACGGCCCACGTTTCGGCCGTGGCCGCCATGCCGGAGGTCCGCGACTGGGTCAACCGCCGACTCCGGGCCGCTTTGGCTGGGCTTGGCGGCGGGGTCATGGACGGGCGGGACATCGGCACGGTGGTCTTTCCCGACGCTTCACTCAAGGTCTACCTGACCGCCAGCCCCATGGCGCGGGCAGAGCGACGTCTGCTGCAACGCTCTGGCGGGGTTGCCCCGGACCGGGAGCTGTTGGAGCGAGAGGCCGCGGTACTCAGCGAGCGCGATCGCCTCGACGCCGCCCGCAAGGTGGCACCGCTCCGCCAGGATCCGGACGCCCGGCTGCTGGACACTACCACGATGAGCTTCGCCGACCAGGTGTCTCAAATCCTGGCCTGGGCCGGGGGAATTGGCTTGCGCGGACCCTGAATAGGCCGTATGTTTGAGGGCTGGCCTCCGAAAGCGTGGGCCGACATGAGGATTCACCCTCAACCCGTGGCCCCGACGGCACGGCATCTCGTTACCGCAGGACCCTTCCCGATGGCCTACACCGATACCAAGCGCCGCGACCGCGACTCCGACGACATGGATTTTGCCGATCTGCCGGACGGCACCGCCAAGACCCCGCCGGTCTTCGCGATGACGACCGAGCCCGGCATGCCGTTCTCGACCACCACCGGGTTGCGCGTGCGCGCCGACCTCTACGACGAGGACTATTCCGACGACGAGTACGAGTCGATGCTCGAGCTCCTCGAAGGAACGATGTCGCAGATTGCCGAGGGCGAGATCGTCAAGTCGAAGATCCTCCGGATCACCGACAACGCAGTCATCCTCGATGTCGGCTTCAAGTCCGAGGGCTCGGTGCCGCTGGAGGAGTTCAAGGATCCCCAGAACCTGCAGGTCGGTGACGAGGTCGAGGTCTTCCTCGAGCACCTCGAAGACCAGGATGGCGCGGTCGTCCTCTCCAAGAAGAAGGCCGACTTCATGCGGGTCTGGGAAAAGATCCGTGTGGCCCACGAGTCCGACCAGCCGGTCGAGGGCACCCTGACCAAGAAGATCAAGGGTGGCGTGGTGGTCAACCTGATGGGCGTCGATGCCTTCCTCCCCGGCTCGCAGATCGCGCTGCGGCGGGTGCCGAACATCGACGAACTGCTCGGCTCGACCTACGAGTTCAAGATCATCAAGCTCAACAAGCGCCGCCGCAACATCGTCGTCTCGCGCCGGGTCATTCTCGAGAACGAGCGCGCCGGCAAGCGCGAGCGGCTGATGACCGAGCTCGAGGTCGGCCAGGTCCGCAAGGGCATCGTCAAGAACATCACCGACTTCGGGGCGTTCATCGACCTCGGCGGCGTCGACGGCCTGCTGCACATCACCGACATGTCCTACGGCCGCGTGTCGCACCCGAGCGAGCTGGTCGGCATCGGTCGCGACGTCGAGGTCAAGATCCTCGACATCGACTGGCAGCGCGAGCGGATCTCGCTCGGCATGAAGCAGTTGCAGTCCTACCCCTGGCAGAACGTCTCGGAGAAGTATCCGATCGGCTCCCGGGTGCAGGGCAAGATCGTCTCGATCACCAACTACGGCGCCTTCGTGGAGCTGGAGCCGGGGATCGAGGGTCTGGTGCACATCTCCGAGATGAGCTGGACCCGCAACGTCCGCCACCCGAGCAAGATCGTGTCGATCGGCGAGACCATCGAGGCGGTCGTCCTCAAGGTCGACGAGTCGGACGAGAAGATCTCCCTCGGCATGAAGCAGACCGAGCAGGATCCGTGGATGGTGCTGCCGCTGCGCTACCCGGTCGGCACCCGCTTGGCCGGCAAGGTCCGCAACCTCACCTCCTTCGGCGCCTTCGTCGAGATCGAGGCGGGCATCGACGGGCTGATCCACATCTCCGACATGTCGTGGACCAAGCGCGTGCAGCATCCGTCGGAAGTGGTCAAGAAGGGCGATGCGGTCGACGTGATCATCCTCAACATCGATCCGGACAACAAGCGCATCTCGCTCGGGCTCAAGCAGGCCACCGAGGATCCGTGGCTGACGATCGGCGAGAAGATGCCGATCGGCACCGAAATCCGGGCGATGGTGCTCCGGCCGGTCGACAAGGGGCTGGTGGTCGATCTCGGCGACGACATCGAGGGCTTCGCCCCCGTGTCGCAGATGGGGATCGGGCAGGACGCCAACCCCGAGGACGTCGTGGTGCCGAACCAGATCGTGGTTACCCGCGTGATCGAGGTTGACCCCATTCACCATCGCATCGTGGTGGCGATCATCGAATACCCCGAGGACGGCATTCCCGCCCCGGGGACCGCACCGGCGACCTTCGCCGAAATCGTTCAGCCGGTCATCGAGGACGACGACGAGGACGAAGACGAGGAGTAATCCCCGGCCGGTCATCCCGCTGTTCCCGGACGGGCGCCAGAGTTTTGGCGCCCGTTCCGGCTTTGGTGCCTTTCCCCCGCGCCGCTCCCCCCGTACTTTCCGGCATGGCTCATACCACCGCCGCACTCGATGAACTGCGTCGCCGCCAAGCCGAGGCACTGCTTGGGGGGGGCGACGCCCGGATCGCCCAGCAGCACGCCAAGGGGAAGCTCACCGCCCGCGAACGACTCGAGTTGCTGCTCGATGCCGGCAGTTTCGTGGAGCTCGACCGCTTCGTCACCCATCGCGCTGCCGGCTTCGGCATCGAGAAGCTGCGCCCGCCGGGCGACGGAGTCGTCACCGGCTGGGGCCGTATCGACGGCCGCCTGGTGTACGTCTTCTCCCAGGACTTCACCGTATTCGGCGGCTCGCTCTCCGAGACCCATGCCGCCAAGATCTGCAAGGTGATGGACCTGGCGCTCCGCAACGGCGCCCCGATCATCGGGCTCAACGACTCGGGGGGGGCACGGATCCAGGAGGGGGTCGCCTCGCTGGGCGGCTACGCCGACATCTTCCTCCGCAACACCCTCGCCTCGGGAGTGATTCCGCAGCTCTCCGCCATCCTCGGTCCCTGTGCGGGCGGCGCGGTCTATTCACCGGCGATCACCGACTTCATCTTCATGGTCCGCGGCACCAGCCACATGTTCGTGACCGGTCCCAACGTGGTCAAGACGGTCACCCACGAGGATGTTACCTTCGACGACCTTGGCGGCGCCGACGTCCACGCGGAGACTTCCGGAGTCGCGCACTTCGTGCATGCCTCGGAACCGGAGACGATCGAGGCGATCCGCGAGCTGCTGGCGTATCTCCCCTCCAACAACGTCGATGCCCCCCCCCGAGGCGCCGGTCGCGATCCGGTCGACCGCCGGGAGGAACGGCTCCTCACGGTGCTCCCCGCCAGCCCGAGCACTCCCTACGACATGGGCGAGGTGATCCGCCTGGTGACCGACGACGGCGCATTCTTCGAGGTGATGGCCGCCTTCGCCGGCAACATGCTGACTGGCTTCGCCCATCTGAGCGGGGAATCGGTCGGCATCGTCGCCAACCAGCCCGCCGTGCTCGCCGGAGTGCTCGACATCAACGCCTCGGTCAAGGCGGCGCGCTTCATCCGCTTCTGTGACGCCTTCAACATTCCGGTGATCACCTTCGTCGATGTCCCCGGTTTCCTCCCCGGCACGGCGCAGGAGCACGGCGGAATCATCCGGCACGGCGCCAAGCTGCTCTATGCCTACTGCGAGGCCACCGTGCCCAAGCTCACGGTGATCACCCGGAAGGCCTACGGCGGGGCCTACGACGTGATGAGCAGCAAGCACATCCGGGGCGACCTCAACCTCGCCTGGCCATCCGCCGAAATTGCGGTGATGGGGGCCAAGGGGGCGGTGGAGATCCTCTATCGTGGCGAGATCGCAGCCGCCCCGGATCCGGCGGCCGAGGCGGCGCGGCGGACCGACGAATACTCCGCCGCCTTCGCCAACCCCTACCAGGCGGCGGCACGAGGTTACATTGATGATGTGATCGATCCCCGGGACACCCGGGCGAAGTTGATCGATGGCCTGAAAACGCTCGCCTCCAAGCGTGACCGGAACCCGCCCAGGAAGCACGGATGCATGCCGCTGTGACAACGACCTTCCTCCACCGCACCGCCTCGACCGCCGCTCTGGTGGCCACCTTGGGTGCCGCCACGGCCCAGGCCCAGCAGCCGGTTGCCCAGTCGAGTGCCGCCGCCGCGAGTGTTCGCGCCGACGCCGAGCAGTTCTTGCGACGCGGTGACCGCACCAGTGCGGTGGAGTTGCTGGGAAGGTGGTTGTCGGAACATCCCACCGACGGAGCGAGCTGGTCCCAGCTCGGCCGGATCTATCTGGCCGATGGCCAGCGCTGGCATCGCGAAGGTCATCTGCTCGATCCGGACGGGATGCTGCTGCTGGAGTTTGCCAGTGCAGCGTTCGAGCAGGCCCAGCAACTGCTGGTCGATTCGGGCACCGTCTATCGGGTGCTTGTTGCCGTCGAGCAGATGCTGATCCGTCTCGAGGCCGCAGGATGGGAAGCCACCATGATCAACAACCCGCTGGCCGCCGAGCAGCTGCCGCTTCCGCCGGTGCTGGCCGAACTCGGCGCCAACCTGATCGCCTCCTGTCCCGTCAACGGAGTGCTGGTGACGGGTTCCCTGGTGGAGACTGCGGCTGTCTGGGGTACCCGGTTGGGATACTCCTCCCGCGATGACCTCATCCTGGTGCGGCCCGACATGTACGGCTGGGATGCCGCCTACCGGGTCCGCATGGCCGAAGCGCTCGGGGTACCGCTAGATCAGGAATTGCCGGCCGCACTCGCCACGGTGGCCACTCGTCGCCCGGTCTGCCTCACCCCCGCGGTCGATTCGATCACCGCTCCGGCGCTGGCTTGGCGCCCGCTCCATCTGGTGCTGGCCTCCTCGCCAGCAAGCGACAGCACCACCGCGGAACTCACCGTGCACCAGCTCGCCAGTACCGGGCTTGCGGGCTCGGTCTGGAGTTCGGCGGTGCGGGACGTCTACGATCTGGCCGCCCGCCGCAACCGGGGGCTCTGCCTCACTCTGCTCGCCGCGGGTGATTCCCCGGGGCTGCCGTCGATCGCCGCCTGCCCGCGCGAATGACCACTCCGATCACTCGAGTTCTGGTCGCCAATCGCGGCGAGATTGCCGTGCGCATCATCCGCGCTTGCCACGACGAAGGGCTGGAAGCGGTGGCGGTCTATTCCGACGCCGATCGCCATGCGCCATTTGTCCGGCTCGCCGATCATGCCGTTCGGCTCGGTCCCGCTCCCTCGTCCGAGAGCTATCTCCGGATCGACGCGATCATTGCCGCCGCCCAGGCCACCGGCGCAGAGGCGATTCATCCCGGCTACGGCTTCCTCTCGGAGCGGGCCCCGTTTGCGCGCGCCATCGAGGAGGCCGGTCTGATTTTCGTCGGTCCGCCCTCGAGCGCGATCGAGGCGATGGGCGACAAGACCGCCGCCCGCCGTCTGATGCAGGCGGCCGGAGTGCCGATCGTGCCGGGCGCGGTGGAGCCGCTCTCGGAGCCGGCCGAGGCGGTCGAGGTGGCTAAGGCGATCGGCTATCCGGTGCTTGTCAAGGCCGCCGCCGGTGGGGGGGGGAAGGGGATGCGGGTCGTGCACGACCCCGCCGACCTCGCGGCCGCCGTCACCGCAGCATCCAGCGAGGCGCTGCGCTCGTTCGGCGATGGCAGCGTCTATCTCGAGCGATTTGTCGAGCGGCCGCGTCACGTCGAAATCCAGGTGCTGGCCGATCACCAGCGGACCATCCATGTCGGTGAGCGCGAATGTTCGGTGCAGCGCCGCCACCAGAAGGTGGTCGAGGAGGCACCGTCGGTGGCGGTGGACCCTGCGCTCCGCGAGCGGATGGGCGCGGCGGCAGTCGCTGCGGCCGAGGCGGTGGGGTACCGGGGTGCCGGCACCTGCGAATTTCTGCTGGCCGACTCGGGTGAGTTCTTCTTCCTCGAAATGAACACCCGCATCCAGGTCGAGCATCCGGTCACCGAGCTGGTTTACGGCGTCGACCTGGTGCGGGAACAGCTCCGCATCGCCCGCGGCCTGCCGATGACGGTGCCGGCCGGACCGCTCGAGCCGGGCGGCTGGGCGATCGAATGCCGGATCACCAGCGAGGACTCCGCCAACGGCCTCCTGCCTAGTGCCGGGGTGATCCGCTCACTGGTGGTGCCCACCGGCGAAGGGGTGCGCTGGGACAGCGGAGTGGTCGCGGGAAGCGAAGTAACCCTCTTCTACGATTCGATGCTCGCCAAGCTGATCGTCCACGCCGCCGATCGGGCGAGTGCGATTGCCCGGATGCGGGACGCGCTCGACCGCCTGCTGGTGGTAGGCGTCGCCACCAACGTCGCGTTTCAGCGGCGATTGCTGGCCCATCCCGATTTCGTCTCCGGGGCAATCGACATCCAGTTCCTCGACCGGCACCCCGAGATGCTCGCCCCGGTCGAGGTTGAGTCCCCCCCCCTCGCCGTGGCGCTCGCGGCGATCCTGCTGGAGGAGCGGCGCCGGGCGGACCGTCGTGCTGCGGGCGAGGCGGCCGCAGCCAGGCCGTCCCGGTGGGGAGCAGCGGCGCAGTCATCCGGCCCGGCATGAGCCAGGATCTCGACACCGTGGAGATCCGCGGCATCACGTCGAGCGGTGACGGGGTGGCCACGCTGCCCGACGGGATGACCGTTTTCGTGCCCCGCACCGCCCCCGGCGACCGGGTCACACTCACCCGGATCCATCGGCACAAGCGCTTTGCTCGCGCCACTGCGGACAAGGTGGTGGTGCCGGGGCCCGGTCGGGTCCCCCCCCCATGTCCGCACTACGATCGGGACCAATGCGGCAGTTGCCAGGTGATGCACCTCGATGCCGACACTCAGCGGGCGGTCCGCGCCCGGGTGGTGGGCGACGCGCTCCGCCGGCTCGCCCGCTTGGAGGTGGCCGACCCCGAGGTCGTCCCGGCCGACCAGCAACTCGGCTATCGCGCCAAGGTCACCTTTGCGGTGCAGAACGGCCGGATCGGCTTCCACCGTACCGGTCGCCCCGAGGAGGTCTTCGAGGTGGAACGCTGCCTCCTCGCCCGGCCCGCGTTGCAGGAGTTGCACTCCGGAGTGCGGCGTGCCCGCGGACATCTGCCGCCCGATGCGACCCGGCTGGTGCTGCGCGAGGATGCCGACGGTGGCCTTCACGTGATCGTGGAGACACCCGGCGGACGTGCCTGGCAGGGGGGGGGAGCGTTCCACCGGGTGCTCGCGTCGTCGGGGCTCAAGGCCACCATCTGGTGGCATCCGGCCGACGGTGCGCCGCGTGCCGTTGCCGGCAGCGACACTCCCTGGCCCGCGACGGTGTTCGAACAGGTTCATCCCGCCATGGGCCGGACCGTGCGTGCTGCCGCCATCGCGGCGCTCGGCGACGTGACCGGTGCAGTGGTCTGGGATCTCTATGCCGGCATCGGCGACGCCACCGCGCTGCTGGCCACGGCCGGTGCGCGGGTCACCAGCGTCGAATCCGACCCGCGGGCGGTGGCATTCGCCGAATCGCGGGGGCCGACCGGCCCGGTGCGCTGGCAGGGGAAGGTCGAGGAACGACTCGGCCAACTGCCGCAGCCGGACGCGGTGCTCACCAATCCGCCGCGCACCGGGATGAGCGCCGAGGTGACCGCGGCGATCAACGCCTCCCCGGCACATCGCGTGGTCTACATTTCCTGCGATCCCGCCACCCTGGCGCGGGACGTCACCCGGCTCGCCGAGCGGTATCGGCTCGTCGCGGTCCGGGCCTTCGATCAATTTCCCCAGACAACGCATGTCGAATGCGTTGCCGTGCTGGAGCCGCGATGATCTGGTTTGTCACCGTCATGGGCCGCGTGCTTGAAGTTGGCCGCGATGCCGAGGGGTTCGTGGTCGATGGCCGCCGGGTCGAGGCGTCACTAAGCCAGGAACCGGGGAGCGCCGAGCTGCATCTCACGATCGATGGCGAGCCGGTAGTGCTGGGACTCGACGGCCATGGCGCGGCCGGGTGGCGCGTGGTACACGAGGGGGCCATGCACGAGGTGCGGGTCGAGGACGAACGTACCCGCGAGTTGCGCTCCCGGGCGCCTGTGCCTCAACGGCTGGGGGGGGCAGCGCTGCTCAAGGCACCGATGCCGGGACTTGTGGTGCGGATCGCGGTCCATGAGGGCGAGGTCGTCGCGGCCGGCGCGGGGGTGCTGGTGCTGGAGGCGATGAAGATGGAGAACGAGCTCAAGGCGCCGCGCGCCGGAGTGATCAAGCGGCTCCGGGTGGCAGCGGGCCAGACAGTGGAAAAGGGAGCGGTGCTGCTGGAAATCGGGGCGGAGGAGGGGTAGGGGCAGGGGTAGGGGCCCATCCCCCCCCCCCCCTCGCCTCGCCGGATTACGGCATCGCCACTACCACGCCGAGATGCCGCACCAGGAAACCGTAGAGATCGGCCTGCTCCTCGATCACCTTCGCGGTCGGCTTGCCGGCACCGTGACCCGCCTTGGTCTCGATCCGGATCAGGACCGGGGCAGTCCCCCCCTGCGCCGCCTGCAGCGCCGCCGCGTACTTGAAGCTGTGGGCCGGGAAGACCCGGTCGTCGTGATCGGCCGTGGTGATCATGGTCGCCGGATACTTACCGCCGGCCCGGATGTTGTGCAGCGGCGAATAGGCATACAGCGCCCGGAAGTCGGTCGGGTCGTCGGGTGAGCCGTAGTCGGAGGTCCACGCCCACCCGATCGTGAACTTCGGGAAGCGCACCATGTCCATCACCCCCACCGCGGGGAGTGCCGCGCCGAACAGTTCCGGTCGTTGGTTGAGCACCGCCCCCACCAGCAACCCGCCGTTGGAGCCGCCCTGAATCGCCAGCTTGGCGGGCGAGGTGTATCGCTTGGCAATCAGCCATTCCGCCGCAGCGATGAAATCGTCAAAGACATTCTGCTTCTTGAGCCGCGAACCTCCTTCCCACCACTGCTTGCCGTATTCGTTGCCGCCGCGGATGTTGGCCACCGCATACACCCCGCCCATTTCGAGCCAGGGAATCCGCGCCACCGAAAAGCCGGGGGTCTGCGCGATGTTGAAACCGCCGTAACCGTAGAGCAGGGTGGGGTTGGTGCCGTCCAGCGCGATCCCTTTCTTGTGCACCAGGAACATCGGCACCCGGGTGCCATCCTTGCTCGCGTAGAACACCTGCGACACTTCGATATCCGACGGGTTGAAGGCGACCTTGGCCGAACGGTACAGCTCGCTGGTGCCGGTCGCCATATCGTAGCGGTAGATGGTCGGCGGTGCGTTGTAGCTCGACCAGGTGTAGAACGTCTCGCTGTCGGCCGCCTTGCCGTCGAAGCCGCCGGCGGTGCCGATCCCCGGCAACTCGACCTCACGCACCGGCTGGCCACCGGTGGTGACGATCCGGATCCGGGTATAGGCATCCTTGAGGTAGTTGAGCACGAACTGGTGATGCACCAGACTCACCCCGCGCAGCATTTCCTCTGCTTCCGGCACCACAACCACCCACCTCGGCGTCGTCTCGCGCACATCCACCGCCACCACCTGCCCCATTGGCGCGTCGCGATCGGTCTGGAAATAAAAGCGTGACCCCTCGTTGCCGATCAGTGCGTAGGAGGCACCGAGGTCGGCGACCAGCGGTTGCACCGGGGCATCGGCGGTGGTGAGCGACTGGACATACACCATGTTCATCCGCTCGGTCCCCTTGCCGACCGTGATCACCAGCCACTCGCCGTCCTCCGTCACCCGTCCGTTGACGAAGTATTCCTTGTTGTCGGGTCGCTCATAAACCACAACGTCGGCTGACTGCGGAGTGCCGAGCCGGTGGAAGTAGAGTTTCTGGAAAAAGTTCTGATCCTTGAGCTCTGCGCCATCCTCCGCGTCGGGAAAGCGGCTGTAGTAGAAGCCCGAGTTGTCCTTGAGCCAAGAGACGCCGCCCTGGCGATTGGGACGCAGTTGATCGGGGAGATGCTCGCCCGTGGCGACATTCATCACCCGCCATTCGGTGCGGTCCGATCCGGAGTGCGCGATGCCGTAGGCCCAGAGGGAGCCGTCGTCGCTGAACGACGAACCGCTCAACGCGGCGGTGCCGTCGGCGCTCAGTGTGTTGGGGTCGAAGAACACCCGGCCGGTGTCGCGGATCGAACTCGCCAGATACCAGACGCTCTGGTTCTGGAGGCCGTCGTTCCGGGTGTAGATGTAGTTGGTGCCGACCTTGGTGGGTGCCGAGTAGCGCTCGTAGTTCCACAGCTCGGTCAACCGCCGACGGATCGCCTCCCGTTCAGGTATGGTCGCCAGGTGGGCGGCGGTGAGTTGATTCTCGGCGGTGATCCACTGCTGGGCCTCGGCCGACTCGGTCTCCTCGAGCCAGCGATAGGGATCCCGGACCGTGGTGCCGTGGTATTCATCGGCCTGGTCGACCTGCCGGGCAGCGGGGTAACGGATCGGTTGCTGTGCCGGTGCGGGGAGAGCAACAAGGCCGAGCAGCAGCAGGGTGGTGGAGGGACGTCGCCACATGAGCACCTCGCCATCGAGAGAGAGTGTGAACAGACGGTTGTAAGGTAAGCCGGATGGCCGGAGGGGTGGAGACCGGGCTGCTCCGCTCCAGAGGAGAACGAGGTCCTGATTGTGATTGTGGGACCGCTACCCGGGTTGCCGACCGCTGTGCCACCAAGTAGAATCTCAGGTAATCTTCGCAACCCAATTACGACGGTACGGGTCGTCCTGCCGATTCGTTCGAACGCCGGGCCTGTCACTCCGATGTCCGCGGCGACAGTGTGCCGGGCGTGGTTTGCCGGTGCAGTCACTGATGTGGTCAGAGCACCATAAATCGGCGTGGCATCAACATCGATTCGTCGTGGATGAACCCTGCTGGAACCACCGGGAGCTGACGTGGACTTGCGCCATGATGTGCTGTCGGGCACCATCGCCGATCGCTACCAGATCCGCAGCGTCGCGGGTCGGGGCGGGATGGCGATCGTTTACCTCGCCTGGGACCTGCGGCATGATCGTGCCGTGGCGCTCAAGCTGCTCCGACCCGAGCAGGGCCCCAGTGTCGGCAAGGCCCGCTTCCTGCGCGAGATCCAGATCGCCGCTCACCTCTCGCATCCGAACATTCTCGCCGTTCTCGATTCCGGCCTGATCGACTTTCCTGACGGCGAGAGTCTGCCGTTTTACGTGATGCCGTTCGTTGAGGACCGGAATCTCGCCGAGCGGCTGGCCGACCCCACTCCGCTGCCGGTGGACGACGCGTTGCGGATTGCGGCCGAAGTCGCCAGCGCTCTCCAGCATGCCCATCGTCACGGCATCGTCCACCGCGACATCAAACCGGCCAACATTCTCCTGCAGGACGGTCACGCGCTGGTCACCGACTTCGGCGTGGCGCGAGAATTCGAGGCGTCATCGATCACCCTGACCAGTGCCGGGATGGCGATCGGGACGGTGCAGTACATGAGTCCGGAGCAGCTCTCTGCCGATCCGAAGCTCGATGGACGCGCCGACATCTACGCCCTGGGCTGCGTCCTCTTCGAGATGCTCGCCGGCCGGCCGCCCTATGGAGGCGCCTCGCCGCAGGAGACCTGCGCCGGTCACATGTCAGGGATCGTGCCGGACATGCGACGCCATGTTCCCGACATCTCACCCGAGATTCAGGCAGTGGTGGAGCAGGCGATGGCGAAGAATCCCGCCGATCGCTTCGCCACCGCGGCCGACTTCCGGCAGGCGCTGGTCCGCCTCCAGCACCTTCGTGGGAGTGCGGTGCTCCGCACTCGACATTGGTGGCTGCGCACCGCCCTGGCTCCCGCGCTGATCGTGGTGGCACTGGCCGCTGCTGTGCTGTGGTGGCCGCGCGGTCCGACGGGGCCGCAGGACTGGGACAGCGAGACTACCCGGGTGTTGATTCCCCCCTTCGCGGCGGACAGCGGCCTGCAGTCGCTAGCGGATGCCTTCACGCAGTCCTTGATTGATGAATTGCAGGACCTTCCCGCGCTATCGGTCACGGCCTTCGACCTTGTCGAGCCGTTCCGCTCCAGTGACCCCGATTCGCTCCATCTCCGCTTTCAGTCGGATTGGCGGTTGGGCGGCGCGCTGACACGAAGTGGGGACACCGCCGAAGTGACCGCCCGCTTGATCGATCCAACCACGGGTCGGCAGGCCGCCACCAGGGCATGGAAGCTGGTGCTCCGTGATGGTTGGGAGAAGCGGGGGCTCGACTCGGTGGGCAATTTCGTGCGTACCTCACTCTGGGAGGAGCGAGAGTTAGAGGCCGAGCGACGGCAGGTCCGGGACGAATCGGTCTGGCGGTTGGTTCAGCAGGCAAAGGCGGTGCGGCAGCGGGGAATTGATGCGGTGCAACTGCGGGCGGATCGGTTCGGTTTCAAGGCGTTCGATACGGCTGATTCCCTCCTCGCCGTGGCCCGGCAGCGCGACCGTGACAGCAAGCTCATCTTGCTTGAAATTGCCCGAACCCACACAGGGCGTGCCTACTGGTCGGAGGTCCTCCAGCAACGTCTCGGCAATCGGGAACGAGGCCTGCCGGATCCCGCTGCGTCGCGTGCCGCCGCACTCGCCATCGTGGCCCGACTGCTCCGGGACGATCCAAGTAACGCAGCCGCCTACGGGGTGCGCGGCTGGATTGAAATGTCGGTTTATCGGACGACCGGTGCCGACTCGGCGCTCAAAGCCGCGATCGCAGACTTTGATCGCAGTACCATCCTCGACCCGCAGTCTGTCCGGATGTGGCGCGAGCTGAGCAGGGCCTACCTGCAGGCGGGTCGCTACCCGGAGAGCATGCTCGCGATCGACGCCGCCATCAAAGCCGATCCCTATCGAATCCTCCAAGCCGAGTTGTTGCGAGGGCGCTTCGAGATTGCCCTCCTGTTGCAAGACTTTGCTCAGGCCGACGCCGCCTGCCAGTCGGGTCGCAGGGCCTTTCCCAGCTCCGTCCTCTTTGTCGATTGCGAGGTGGAACTCGGCGGTCGGAGCCGTGGCGACACCACGAGTGCTGGGCACGCGCTTCGAGTGGCCGACTCGATCCTTCGTGCCGACCACGATTCGACGTTCACGGCACTCCATTACCTGTGGGTCGGTGCGATGCTGGCTCGGGCGGGCCTAGCCGACAGCGCTGACCGGCTGGCCCAAAAGGCCTCGGCGATGACGGGAGGCCGGATGGCCCCTACCCCCCTGCTGATCGAACAGGCCATCCTCCGCCTGGTGCGCGGTCAGGACGATAGCGCACTCGCGTTGATTGCTGCCGCCGTCGAACGAAATCCGGGGGAAATCCCATACCTTCGGAACGCCCCGTGGTTCACCCCGCTCCGCCAGGATCCCCGGTTCGGCGCCGCGCTCGGCGGGGTGACGCCGGATGAGGTACAGGCCCGGCCATGAGGGTCAGTAGGCCACCAGGGTGAATTCGCCGTCGAGCTTGCCGACCTCCGACCGGAGCATCAGTCGCACGCTCTGCTCGATGTCCCTGCTGTTGGCAGTCTTGGTGGAGTCCCAAGTCTCGGCCATCACGATCTGCAGGAGTGAGGTCGCCAGCTTGGTCTGAGCGGGGTCGGCGCCGAGTTGCCTGACCGCCTTCATGATCGGTGCGTAGCGCCGCAGGTTGGCCTTGGTGAGCGTCGGGAAGCGCTTGCCCCTGCTGCGGTTGTTGATCCGGTACGCTTCGCCCCCGTCACAGACGCGGGTACCCGAGACAATAATGCACTTGGCCATCTGTCCTCCTGGTGATGATGCGGGAAGTCCGGCAGTGCTTGGATCTACCGGCCGGTACCAACACTGTCAAGGAGATGGTCACGGCGCTGGTCGAACACGGCGCCTGCTCCGTGATACCGCGATGTCAGCTTGTCGGCGCACCTCGTCGGGCCGCGATCATGGCATCCAGCGAATGGGCACCGCCGCCGGTCAGTACCAGCAGGGCGTTGATTCCGCCGAGCGCCAGCACGAATTCGTAGCCGTTGGGCAGGAAGAAGCCGTTGGGGATGTGGACTGACACCGCCGCGCCGAACATCACCATGAGCAGTGCGAACGCCGCGGGGCGGGTGAGGAGACCGAGCAGGAGTGCCAAGCCGCCGAAAAACTCGATCACCGAGACCGCCGGGCCGACCACCGCTGGCACCACGATCCCCATCTGCTCGAAGCTGTTCACCACTCCGTCGATGCCGAACTGGAACAGTTTCTGGACGCCATGCGCCAGGAATACGGTGCCGGTCGTGATCCGGACCAGGAGGAGAGCAGCGTTGAGTTGGCTGATTGACGTGGGAGCGAAAAATGACATCTGGTTTCCTCCATCGGGAAGTGGATGGGTGCCTGCCTCTGAGAGTGACGACGAAAGCGCGAACTGTTGACACCGGTCAGAGTACCGAGATCCTGAACCGCTGAATGCGCCCTCTACCGGACGCCGACCACACACGGCCTGGCCGAGCCCGTGGTATCCTGCCCGAGCAGTGCCAGCGCCTTCCTCTGGTCGGCGCAAACGCGTGGCACGTTGGGGTGGATTGCGTTGGCCAACTCCAGCAACAGCAGTGCGCGGGCCGGGTCACCGCCGTCGAAGGCGGCCTGTGCTTCATAGGACGATGTCAGCACGAAGACGTATTCCAGCAGGCGACCGGCAGCGAGGGCAGCCGCAGTGTCCGAGATGTCGCGGGCCTCCCTTTGCAGGCGTTCGATCGCCAGATCATTCAACACCCGATCGATGGTCGGTGGCTTGTCTGAACCATGCAGTTTCTCCAGCCACCTCGCGAGCGTGCTCAAATATTCCTGCGACCGGGTTGCCAATCGTCGTTGCTGACTGATCGCTCGCCTTACCACTCCTGTACTTCCGAGGTGCTCTGCTGCGCTGTCCGCGTCGGCCACGACGTGCAAATCCTGGAAGCCAGCGCGTATCCAGCGGTATCGCTGCCAGGCGCCGAAGATGTCACCGGCCTCCTCCAGCGCACGGGCCGAGTCGATCCGGGATTGGTAGAGCGAGTCCACCCAGGCTTCATCGTTCGGGCGGAGTCGCTGCGGGATTGCCTGCATCTCGAGCCACTCAACGCCGTGGTGCATCACTTCTGCCGAGGGCCACCCGTGCGGTCCGGCCCAAGTGGTGATGTGATGCCGTACCGGAGTGTTGTCGAGATGGCGATCGAGGGCCATCATTTCCTCGAAATTGAAATCAGCGTTGCCAGCGCCGCCAAAAAACGCTGGTGAACGAATCGTATCCAAAGCGGGCAGGGCCCATTGTGGCGGGAAGCCGGCCCCGAATCCGATGATGCCGGCCACATGACCGCGCAACTGATAGGCAAACTCCCACGCCTGGCGGGCTGTCCCGGAAAACCCCGCGAGGTAGAGCCGACGGGTGTCAACCCTGATCAGGCGCTGGGCGTCGGCGAGCATGGCGTTGAGGGCCAACCGGTTGGGGTCTACGGCCACGTCGCTGCGGCTGTTGTAGCTGCTGACAATCACCCAGCCAAACCGGTCCGCCGCTCTTCGCAACAGGTCGAGCGGCAACAGCGCTCTCCCGCGTGGGTCCAATACGATCAGCAGCGGCGTGGGCCGGGTGGCATCGTAGCTGGTGGGGATGTACAAGGCGAAGTGCTCGGTCGAATCGGCGACGCTGGTCACCCGCTCCAGCAGCGTTCCGGGAACCAGCGCCTGGCTGCTCAATGATTGGCCCACCGCCGACTCGCTCGGCAGCGGGATGACCAGCGCCGCAAGCAACCAGGCCAGCGAATTCCGGCGCGAGCCCGGACAACGGTGGAGATTCAGGACGATTTTCCGCTTGATACTGTCCATCACTCCACCCTTCACTGGTGCGGGTGCCCCGATCCGATTCGGCGAGCTGAGCGTATCCGTGGCAGTGCCGACAAGGGGAGTGCCCGCGATCTCCCCGCTACTGTAGCTTACCATCGCCTCGTCCCGATTGGCGAGGTGGTCCATCGTTCCCGAATCATTTTGGAGGGCCTAGTGCCCAGTACCCCGGAAATGTCGTCCCCCGAATCGTCAACTGCCCACGCCGCCTGGCTCGCCACGGCCCGCCAGGTTGCCGCACTGGTCTTCGGGCCCGACGCCGAGCGACACTTTGCGATCCGGTTCTGGGATAGCGGTGTGACCGAGACGGGGGGCACCGTTCCTCCCGCCTTCACGGTGGTGCTGGAACATCCCGGAGCACTCCGCCGGATGCTGCTGCTGCCCTCGCAATTGCACCTCGCCGAGGGTTACGTCTACGGCGACTACGACATCGTCGGCGACCTCGGCTCGGCCAGTCTGGTGGCAGCCGTGGTGCGCCAGCGGTTGGCGGCACCCGGTGCCCTCACTCGCCTGATCCGCCTGCTGCTGGCGTTGCCGCGCTCCGCCGCCAGGCGTGCGGACGCCAAGCGCGCCCTCGGCGCCGCCCGCTCGGCACCGCTCCATTCGGAGGAACGCGATGCCGCCGCGGTGCAGTCGCACTACGACGTCGGCAACGACTTCTACAAGCTCTTCCTCGACCAGCGGATGGTGTATTCCTGCGCTTACTACCGCAGCGACGACGCCACCCTCGAGGAGGCCCAGATCGCCAAGTTCGATCACATCTGCCGCAAGCTTCGGCTCCAGCCGGGCGAGCGGATGCTCGACATCGGCTGCGGCTGGGGCGGCCTGATCCAGCACGCCGCCGCACACTACGGCGCCGACGTCACCGGCATCACCGTCAGTCCGGCCCAGGCCGCGCTGGCCCGCGAACGGATTGCCGCCGCCGGGCTCGCGGACCGGTGCCGGGTGGAGCTGCGCGACTATCGCTCGCTCACCGAATTGCCGCCGTTCGACAAGATTGCCAGTGTCGGAATGGCCGAGCACGTGGGCGCGGCGCGGATGTCGACCTACTTCCAGCAGGTCTGGACCCTGCTCAGCCCCGGCGGGCTCTTCCTCAATCACTGCATCACCAAGGACCGCCCTGACGGCGGCACCATCGCCAGGTTGCTCAACTGGCGCGACGGTGATTTCACCAAGAAGTATGTCTTTCCCGACGGCGAGCTGGTCCCGCTCGACACTCTGATCACAGCCGGACTCGGCGCCGGTTTCGAGACCCGCGATGTCGAGTGCCTCCGGGAGCACTACGCCCGGACCCTGAAGGAGTGGGCCACCCGGCTGGAACAGTCCCAGACGGCCGCAATCGAGCTGGTCGGGCAACCGCTCTACCGGATCTGGCGGCTTCACATGGCCGGCGGCTCGGCCAGCTTCGCCACCGGGCGGCTGACCATCCACCAGGTCCTCTACGCCCGGGCGAAGCAGGGAGGCGGCCTGCCGACGCTGCCGCTCACCCGGGATGACCTGGCCGCCGGGCCGCGGTAGCACGGAGCAGGGCGGGCGGGGATGCAGGCCAGGGGGAGCATAGTTCCACCCTGAAACACCCGGCCCCGCCGGTGCCTGGCCAACCCGTCCTCAACCCTCGGGCCCTCGGCCGGACGGGGTCGAACCCTCCCCCCCGACCGCCCGCTTGACCCAAGGCGTTGCCCGAGCGTATCTTTGAGGTCTGTGTCCGAAGTGGCGATTTACCGTTCCGGCTGGGATGAAACCGACGTTATGAAGACCTTCAGCGCCAAGCAGTCCGACCTCCAGCATGACTGGCACGTCGTCGACGCGACCGACATTCCGCTCGGCCGCCTCGCCAGCACGGTGGCCCAGATCATTCGCGGCAAGCACAAGCCGACCTTCACGCCCCACATGGACGTGGGTGACTTCGTCGTGGTGGTCAACGCCAGCAAGGTCAAGCTGACCGGCAAGAAGCTCAGCCAGAAGACCTACTTCAAGCACACCGGCTACATGGGTCACGACACCCACACGCCGGCCCAGAACCTGCTCGCCGATCACCCCGACCGGGTGATCGAGAAGGCGGTGTTCGGGATGCTGCCCAAGAATTCCCTGGCGAAGCAGAAGCTTCGTCTCAAGCTCAAGGTCTACGGTGGTGCCGAGCACCCGCACGAGGCCCAGCAGCCGAAGCCCCTCACCATCGCGACCACGAAGGCGAACTGATGAGCACCACAACAGAGCTCCGTTGGCAGGCCGTCGGCCGCCGCAAGACCAGCGTGGCCCGAGTCTACCTGACGCCGGGCACCGGCAAGTGGGTCGTCAACGGCCGCAACCTGGGCGAGTACTTCCCGCGCCCCTCGCTGGTGCAGCACATCCAGCAGTCGTTCAACGCCACCGACACCCTCGGCGCGTTCGACGTCATGGCGCATCTCGATGGTGGCGGAGTGAGCGGTCAGGCCGGCGCACTGCGCCACGCCATCGCCCGGGCACTCTGCCAGGCCGATGAGACGCATCGGCCCAAGCTGCGCACCGCCGGACTGCTGACCCGCGACTCGCGGATGGTCGAGCGCAAGAAGCCAGGCCGCGCCGGCGCCCGGAAGCGGTTCCAGTTCAGCAAGCGCTAGCCCCTGCGGGGCTTGCGCTTGCTGTCCCGAGCGCAGCGAGGGACCTCTCGCCCAGACTCGGAGCGAGTACGCACCACCCTGAGACCGAGGGCAACCGGTCGCACCATACGCCCGGCCACAATGGTCGGGTGACGCAGCCCTCCTGATCCTGCCAACCGGTGCCCGCAAGGGTGGTTGGAGGGGCGTGACGGGGGTCGATGATCAACACTTGAGGAGCAACGCTTTCGTGGCCACACCGTCCCTGCAGGAACTGCTCGAAGCCGGTACCCACTTCGGGCACCAGACCCGCCGCTGGAACCCGAAGATGCGGAAGTTCATCTTCGCCGAGCGCTCGGGCATCTATCTGATCGACCTCCACAAGACGCTCCGGCAGTTGGAGAAGGCAGCCGAGCTGCTCAAGCAGGTGGCGCTCAAGGGCGACAACGTCCTCTTCGTGTGCACCAAGCGTCAGCTCAAGGCCATCGTCGAGGCCGAAGCCCGCAACGCCTCGGCCCACTGGGTCACCGAGCGCTGGCTGGGCGGCACGCTGACCAATTTCCAGACCATCAAGAAGCAGATCCGCCGCCTGCGTGATCTGGAGCAGGGTGTGGCCGAGGGCGACTTCGAGAACTACACCAAGAAGGAGCAGTTGCTCTTCTCGCGCGAGCGGGAGAAGCTCTCGCGCAACCTCGAGGGACTCAAGGCGATGGGTCGCCTGCCGGGCGCGCTGTTCATCATCGACGCCAAGAAGGAGAAGATCGCCATCCAGGAGGCCAACCGCCTCGGGATTCCGGTCGTCGCCATCGTCGACACCAATGCCGACCCCGATCCGATCACCGTGCCGATTCCCGGCAACGACGACGCGATCCGGTCGGTCTCGCTGATCACCGCCGCGCTGTGCGAGGCGATTCGCGAAGCCCGCGCCCAGATTCCGGTGCGCGATGCCGTGCTCGATGACGACGCCGAGACCTATTCGGCGGGCGACGGTGACGGGGCCTCGGATGAGGAGCGCCGCAAGCGCCGCACGCGCCGCAAGCGCAAGGCGCGGCCGGAGATGATCGCGGCACGGCTCAAGACCGATGCTCCGGTTGCTGCACCGGAGGGTGTCGGCGGAGACGTCGAGGGCTGAGACCGGCAACCCGCCGGGCTTGCGCGATGCCGCCGCCCGCCGGGCTTCCGAGCCCCGGGCGGCGGTTTCACAACCAGACTTTTTGACAATTGGGACCAGATGACTGCCATGACGATTTCTACCAAGGACATTTCCGAACTGCGCGCCCGCACCGGCGCCGGCATGATGGATTGCAAGAAGGCGCTCGAAGAGGCCAACGGCGACATGAGCCTGGCCGGCGAGATTCTCCGCAAGAAGGGGATCGCCAAGGCCGAAAAGCGGGCCGGTCGCGACGCCGCACAGGGGTTGGTGGGGATCGACGTAACCGCCGCAGGCGATACCGGCTCGATGCTGGAACTCAACTGCGAGACCGACTTCGTGGCCCGCAATGACGAGTTTCAGGCGCTGCTCGGCAAACTGGTTGCGCACCTCGCAGCCAACTCGCCGGTGGGCGTCACCCGCGAGGCGTTCCTGGCCGAGTCGCTCGACGGCACCACGGTCGAGGAAGTCATCAAGACCGCCTCCGGCAAGACCGGCGAGGCGATGCAGGTCAAGCGGGTAGCCAAGTTCGGCGGCCTGGTGGGAGAGTATCGCCACTTCAATTCCCAGGTCGGCGTGCTGGTGGAACTGGCCGGCGTCTCGGGCGATGCGGCTCGCGCCCTCGCCAAGGAGATCGCCCTCCACATCGCCTCGGCCGACCCGATCGCGGTTGACACCACCGACATCCCGGCCGAGTTGATCGATCGCGAGCGTCGCATTGCCGAGGAGCAGGTCGCCGCCGAAGGGAAGCCTGAGGCGATTCGCGGCAAGATCATCGAGGGCAAGGTCGCCAAGTTTGCCAGCGAGCGCGCGCTGCTCCAGCAGCCGTTCATCAAGGACGAGTCGCAGACGGTCGGTCAGATGGTCGGCAAGCTGCCGGGTGCCAAGGTGGTTCGCTTTGCCCGCTTCAAGATCGGCGAGTCGGCCTGATGGCACTGACCTACCGCCGGGCTCTCCTCAAACTCTCTGGTGAAGCACTCGCCGGAGGGAAGGGCAGTGGCCTCGACTACTCAGTCGTCGAGGCGCTGGCCGAGGAGATCAAGTCGGTGCACGCCATGGGCGTGTCCCTTGGCCTGGTGGTGGGTGGCGGCAACATCGTTCGCGGCGCGACCGCCTCGCGGGAGGGGCTCGATCGGGTCTCCGCAGATTACATGGGAATGCTGGCCACGGTCATCAACGCTCTGGCGCTGCAGAACGTCCTCGAGGCGCTCGATGTCGAAACCCGGGTGATGACCGCGATCCGGATGGAGTCGCTGGCCGAGCCCTACATCCGTCGCCGCATGATGCGCCACCTCGAGAAGGGGCGGCTGGTGATCTTCGCGGGCGGGACCGGCAATCCCTTCTTCTCCACCGATACGGCTGCGGTACTGCGGGCTCTCGAGATGGAGGCCGAAGTGGTGCTCAAGGCCACCAACGTTGATGGCGTCTACACCGCCGATCCGATGAAGGATCCGGCAGCGACTCACATCCCGGAACTGACCTTTCAGGATGCCCTCGTCAACGGCTATGCGGTGATGGACGCCAATGCATTCGGCCTCTGCCAGGCCAACTCCCTCCCCATCGTGGTCCTCAACATCAACCAGACCGGCGCCATCGCGCGGGCGCTCAGTGGCGAGCGCGTCGGCACCCTCGTCCGATGACACTTCAAGAGATCGCAGCTCACGCCCGCGAGGGAATGCAGAAGGCCCTCGAGAACACCCGCAAGGAGCTTTCCGGGATTCGCAGCGGCAAGGCCTCCACCCAGCTCCTCGACCTGGTGCGGGTAGAGGCCTACGGCAGCACGGTGCCGCTCAACCAGGTGGCGATGGTGTCGGCGCCGGAGCCGCGGATGCTGGTGGTCCAGCCGTTCGACAAGAGTCTTGCCAACACCATCGACAAGGCGATCCGCGACGCCGGGCTGGGACTCAATCCGCAGTCGCAGGGGCACGTCATCCGGGTGCCGCTGCCGATGCTCTCCGAAGAGCGGCGCAAGGAACTGGTCAAGATCTGCGGCAAGCTCGCCGAGGAGGGTCGCGTGGCGATTCGCCAGGCGCGAACCGACGCGATGACGCGGATCAAGAAGGCCGAGAAGATTTCCGAAGACGAGAAGTCCCGCGCCGAGAGGGACGTCCAGAAGCACACCGACGAGGCCGTGCGGCAGGTGGACGATCTTCTCAAGGCGAAGGAAGCCGAAGTCCTCGAGGTGTGAGCACCCCGCCGCCCTCCGCTCGCCTGGCCGAGTTGCAGCTCAATGGGGCCGTGCCGCGCCATGTCGCCATCATCATGGATGGCAACGGGCGCTGGGCGCAGGAACGCGGCCTGCAACGTTCCGCAGGACACCAGGCGGGGATGCCGGCGGTGCGCGAGGCGGTCGAGGGATGTCTCGCGGCCGGCGTCGAGGTGCTGACTCTCTTCGCATTCTCCCAGGAAAATTGGCAACGCCCTCCCGCTGAAATCGATGCGCTGATGTCGCTCCTCGAGGAGTACATGGCATCCGAGGCCGAGGAACTGCGCTCCCAGGGCGTCTCGGTGCACATGCTGGGAGAGATCGAACGGCTCGGCCCTTCGGCGCGCGCGGCCATCAGCAACATCGAGCGAACCACCGCTGGTGGTACCCGGCTGGCGCTGAACATCTGCGTTTCCTACGGCGCGCGAGCCGAGTTGGCGCGGGCCGCACGACGGCTCGCCGAGCGGGTTGCCCGCGGAGAGTTGACCCCCGGGCAGATCGACGAGAGCGCCATGGCGGCCGAGCTGTTCACCGCACCATGGCCCGACCCGGACCTGCTGATTCGCACCTCCGGCGAGATGCGCATCTCCAACTTCCTGCTCTGGCAGGTTGCCTATGCCGAGTTCCACGTCACTCCAGTGCTCTGGCCCGACTTCAACCGCGAGGAACTCTTCCTTGCCATCCTCGACTTTCAACGTCGTGACCGCCGCTTCGGTCGCGTGAACGCCTAGGGAACCATGGACGCCAATCTCGTCAAGCGCATCGGGTTCGCCGCAGTGGCGATCCCCCTGGTGCTGCTCCTCGTATGGGCGGGTGGCTGGCCGCTCGCAGCGCTGTTGGTTACCGCAGGAGTGCTGGGCGTGCTCGAGCTCTTCGATCTCGCCGCCAAGCAGGGAATCGCGCCCTTCCGTCGCACCGGAGCGATCGTCGCGGTGCTCATCCCGGGTCTGGTCTACTCGGCGCTCACCATTCCGGCAGTCGGAGATTGGGTCAGTCGTTTCGAGATGTATCTCGGCGCCGGCTGGTTGCTGCTCCTGTTGGCACTGGCGCTGCTCCGCCGCGCTCCTGATCAGCGGCCCCTGGCCGCCATCGCGGTCACTCTCTTCGGCGTGGGCTACGCAGCCATGCTGCCTGCCTTCCTGCTGGTGATCCGCCACGGCGCCTGGCCGGTGGGGTCATGGGCCGGAGTGGCACTGGTGTTCTACCCGCTGGGGGTGACCTGGGTCTGCGATACCGCAGCGATGTTCGGCGGACGGCTGATGGGCGGGGCCAAGCTGGCGCCGACGATCTCGCCGGGCAAGACCCGCTCAGGTGGAATGGCCGGCATTGTGGGGGGGGCATTGGTGGCGCCGCTCTTTGCTTTGGTGATCTTCCCGGCGGCGGGGATCACGGCGGCCCTCTGGCCGATGGTGGCTATGGCAGTGGTGCTGGCCACGGTGGGGCAACTGGGAGACCTCGCGGAGTCGCTCTTCAAGCGCGAAGTCGGCGTGAAGGATTCCTCGACGCTGATTCCGGGACACGGTGGCGTGCTCGACCGGCTCGATTCGCTCTACGTCGTGCTGCCAACCGCCGCCCTCTGCTACCTGGTGATGGGGCTGGCGTGAAGGGAATCGCCCTCCTGGGTTCCACCGGGTCGATCGGCACCAGCACCCTCAACGTGCTGCGCCGTCATCCGGACCGGTTCCGGGTGGCCGCCCTGGTGGCCGGATCAAACGCTGCCGCGCTCGACTTGCAGGCCGCTGAGTGGCAGCCGGCCTTCACTGCGGTGGTCAATGGCGATGGTCGCCATGCCCACGCGCGCGGCCACGAGGTGTTGGTCGAGGCGGCCACGCGGGATGATGTCGACATCGTGGTCAACGCCGTGGTCGGTGCGGCCGGGCTGGATGCCACCCTGGCTGCGCTGCGGGCGGGAAAGCGGGTGGCGCTGGCCAACAAGGAGACCCTGGTGATGGCCGGCACGCTGGTCGCCGCAGCGGCACGTGAGGGGGGGGGAGAGCTGGTCCCGGTCGACTCCGAGCACAGTGCCGTGCTCCAGTGCGTCGCCGCCCAGGGTGCGGCTCCATGCCGCCTCATCCTCACCGCCAGCGGCGGACCGTTCCGCACCTGGGAGCGCGACCGGGTGGAGCAGGCGACCGTCGCCGAAGCACTCAATCACCCGACCTGGCAGATGGGGGCCAAGGTCAGCATCGACTCCGCCACCCTGGCCAACAAGGCGCTCGAGCTGATCGAGGCTCACTTCCTGTTCGGCCTCGGCTATGACTCCCTCGAAGCGGTGGTGCACCCGCAGAGCATCGTGCATGCATTCGTGGACTTTCCCGACGGCAGCGTGCTCGCCCAGGTGGGCTTCCCGTCGATGGAAGTGCCTATCCTCTATGCTCTGACTCACCCCCACCGCCTTGCCGACGACGGGGTCCGCCGGTTCGATCCGGTGGCCGCCGGCCCGCTCACCTTCGAGCCGGTGCGCGAGGACTGTTTCCCCGCCTTCCGGCTGGGGCTCGATGCCGGTCGCGCTGGCCGTGCTGCACCGGCGGTGTTCAACGCCGCCAACGAGATCGCCGTGGCAGCTTTTCTGGCGGAGAGGATCACCTTCGGCGGGATTGCGCGTGTCATCGAGCGCTCGCTCGAGCGTCATGGCGGGGACCCTGCCGATTCACTGGAGGCGCTCCGCGAGGTTGACCGGAACGTCCGCCGTACCGCCGAGGAGGCGATTTAAGTGACCGGATTTCTCTACACCCTGACGATCCTGCTGATCGTCCTCGGCGTGCTCGTCTTCGTGCACGAACTCGGGCACTACTGGGCCGCCAAGCACTTCGGTGTCTGGGTCCATCGCTTCGCGATCGGCATCGGCTCGCCCATCAAGCGTCTCACCTTCCGGCGCGGCGAGACCGAATGGGCAATCGCCTGGCTGCCGATCGGTGGCTATGTCAAGATGGCTTCCCGCGAGGAAGATCCGTCGGCAGGGGTGCTTGAGGGGGGGGCAGAGAACGCCGTCGTGCCGCCCGACCGGATGTTCGAGGCCAAGCCCGTCTGGCAGCGGATGGTGATCATCCTCGCCGGCGTGACGCTCAACATGGCGTTCGCGTGGCTGGTATTTGTCGGACTCGCCTGGAAGAACGGCAGCGCCACCGATCCCACCACCGCCATCGGACGCGTGGCGGCGGCGGAGTTGCCGGCCGGCACCGAGGCGCTGGCCAATCTCCCGGTCGGACGGCGCGTGACCGCGGTCGACGGCATCGCGGTGGAGTCATGGAGCGACATCACCTCGCGAATCGTGCACGGCGATGCCAACACGATCTCGCTCAGTTTCGACGGCGCCCCGGAAGTCAGCGTGCCGCTGCACCGTGACGCCCTCGCCGAACGGGCTCGACTCGCGGCGGCACTTCGGCCGGCCCACGCTCCGGTGATCGGCATGGTGGTGCCCAATTCGAGGGCCGCTGCTGCCGGAGTGGAAGTCGGCGACACCATCGTCGCCATCGATGGCACGCCGGTGGCGCTCTGGGTCGACGCAGTCGATCGCATCCAGGCCGCGCCCGAGGTGGAACTGCGCCTCACGCTGCGCCGCGATGGGGCCGAACGCGAGATTGCCGTCACCCCCAAGGGAGAGCCGCTCAGCCCGGAGGACTCGACCATTGTCGGCCGAATCGGGGCGGCCAACCAGCCGCCGGTGGTGTACTCCGATCTCACTGCCGGCGAAGCGGTGGTGCGCGGCAGCGAAGCCACCGTGATGGCCAGCGGGTCGATCTTCCGGACCTTTCGCGGACTGCTCACCGGACGAGTCGATACCGGGGAACTCGGCGGCCCGATCATGATCGGCCAGATGGCAGCCAACGAGGCGCGGCGAGGAATCGAATCGCTGCTCGCCTTCATGGCGGTGATCTCGGTCAACCTGGCGGTCGTCAACCTGTTGCCGATCCCGGTGCTCGACGGCGGCGCCTTCCTGATTCTCCTGGTCGAAGGGATTACCCGGCGACCACTCCCCACCCGACTTCGCGAGGCGGTGACCCTGGTCGGGCTCGGCTTGGTGATCATGCTGATGGTGCTGGCGTTCAGCAACGATATCGGACGACTGCTGGGGAGATGAACAGTGAAAGGTGAAACGTGAAACGTGAAACGTGAAAGGTGAAACGTGAAAGGGGCTGGACACCCTCGGATCCCCGGGACACCCTTCCACCTCATGTTTTAGGGACCCTTTCACCTTTCACCTTTCACCTTTCACCCCAAGACCGCCATGGACCCAGTAGTCTTTCCCCCGTCCTCAGGTCTCGATGCCGCGGCCCGCCTCGCGGTGGCGGCGCTTTCAGGCCTCGCCGTGGGAATCGAGCGGCAGCGCTCGGGTCATGCCAGCGGTCCGGCGGCGCACTTCGCGGGATTGCGCACCTTTTTCATTCTCGGTTTGACCGGTGGTCTGGCCGGGCTGCTGTCAGCCACCGGCCGTTCACTCGAGGCGGCCGTCCTCCTCGCCGCCGGGGCGGCGCTGGTTGTGGCGGCGTTCGTACTCACCATGCGGCGTCCCGGTGTCGAGGTCGATGGCACCACCGAGGTGGCTGCCCTGGCGATCATCGGATTCGGCATGCTGGCCGGGGGGGGGCAACTGGCGATCGCGGCCGGTGCCACGGCGGTCGTGGTGCTCGCCCTCGGCGAGAAGCAGCGACTGCACGGGATGATCGCGCGGGTGGCGGCCGATGAGTGGCGTGCGGCCGCTCGATTCGGGGTGATGGCGCTGGTGATTCTCCCCCTGTTGCCAACCACCCCGCTCCCGTGGGGTGGCGAGACCTCGCTGCGCGGCCTCTGGTGGCTGGTCCTCCTCTTCACGGCAATCAATTTCGGCGGCTACATCGCCCGCCGGACGGTCGGCGCCGAGCGCGGGTATGGCGTCGCAGGGCTGCTCGGCGGGGCGATCTCCTCCACCTTGGTGACCCTCCAGTTTGCTCGACGGAGCCGGGAGGAGCCCCGCCACGGCAATGCCCTGGCCCTCGGGGTGGTGGCCGCCTGCACCGTTCTGCCGCTCCGCCTGCTGGCCCTGACCACGGTGCTCGCTCCGGCTGTTGCCCTGGCCGCCTTGCCGTACCTGATCCCCCCGGCGGCGGTCGGCCTCGGTCTGGTTGCCCGACAGTTTCGGATCGGACAGCGATCGGCAGGCGCAGGGACGGAGGAGGGAGACACTGTTCGCTCGCCGCTCAGGGTCCTTTCGTCCATCCGGATGGTCGCCCTCTTCTGGCTGGCGCTGCTGGCCATCGACTGGCTCCAGGCCCAATGGGGCAGCACAGGTGTCCTCACCTCGGCGGTCCTGCTCGGACTCACCGACATGGACGCCCTCACCGTGGCGATGACCCGGTTGGGCGGTGATGGGGCCGTGGCGCTGGCCGCCCGTGGGATCGGGGTAGGGGTCATCTCCAACACCGTATTCAAGCTGGGGGTTGCCATGGTCCTGGGAAGTGGCGGTTTCCGGCGGCGGGTGGCAATCGGGCTGACCTCCCTGGGGGCGGCCGTGGGGGTGGGGTGGCTGGTTTGAGGCGGGCTGGGCGGACCCCTTGCCACGCCTGTTGGGGTGGGCGTATATTCAAGGGCTACAACGAGAAACATTCACGCAGCATACTCAGCACGCAGGACAGGGAATGATCGAGAAGCAGCCAACCATCGCGAAGCACCAGGCCCACGGGACCGACACCGGGTCCACCAAGGTACAGATTGCCCTCCTCACGGAGCGGATCGCCTACCTCACGGGTCACTTCCGGACCCACAAGAAGGACCACCACTCTCGTCGTGGCCTTCTGAAGATGGTCGGGACGCGTAGGCGGCTGCTGAATTACCTGAAGAGCCGGGACATCGAGGGCTATCGTGCCCTGATCGCCGAGCTCGGCCTGCGGAACTGAGTCCGATTGATGCTGCAAGGCGCCCCACACGAGCACCGTGGGGCGCTTTTCATATTTGGGGTGCTCACGATTTGAAGGAATGACAGTGCATCGTATCGAAACGCAGTTCGCAGGTCGCCCTCTGGTCATCGAGACCGGACGCATCGCCAAGCAGGCCGCCGGTAGCGTCCTGGTACAGTATGGCGAAACGGTGGTGCTTGCCTCCGTGACGGCCTCCGACAAGCCGAGCCATCTCCCGTTTTTCCCGCTGACGGTAGAGTACAAGGAAAAGACCTACGCCGCGGGCAAGATTCCGGGCGGCTTCCTCAAGCGCGAGGGTCGCCCGTCCGACGACGAGATCCTCAATTGCCGGATCATCGACCGGTCCATCCGGCCGCTCTTTCCGGAAGGGTTCAAGAACGAGGTTCAGGTCTTCGTGACCGTCCTCTCGACCGACCAGGAAAACGAATCCGACGTCCTCGGCGTGCTGGCCGCATCGGCCGCGCTTTCGATCTCGAACATCCCGTGGAACGGTCCCATCGCCGCCGCGCGGGTCGGCAAGGTTGACGGCAACTGGATCCTCAACCCGACCTTCCAGCAGCTCGAGTTTTCGACGATGGATGTCGTCGTCGCCGGCCTGGCCGATTCGATCATGATGGTCGAGGGTGGTGCGCTGGAGGCCTCCGAGGCCGAGATCGTCGAGGCGCTGCAGGTTGCTCAGGTTGGCATCAGGGAGCAGGTCAAGCTTATCGCCGAGCTGGTGAAGAAGGCCGGCCAGAAGAAGGCTGCCTGGGAGGCGCCCGCCAAGAACGCCGAACTGGCCAAGGCGGTCAAGGCCGCTGCGGAGAAGCAGATCGCCAAGGCGATGAACGGCAAGGACAAGGCCGGCCGCGCCGCTGCTGTTGCCGCGATTCGCGGCGAAGTTCAGGCGGCGCTCGCCGAACAGTTCCCCGACATGGGCCGCGAGATCGGCGCCGAGTTCGAGGAACTGGAGTACAATGCAATGCGTGCCCAGGTGCTCGACAAGGGCGAGCGGATCGACGGCCGCGACACTACTACCGTCCGCCCGATCAGCATCGAGGCTGGCCTGTTGCCGCGCGTGCACGGTTCCGCGCTCTTCACTCGCGGCCAGACCCAGGCGCTGGTGGCGCTGACGCTCGGCACCGCCGATGATGAGCAGCGCATAGATTCGATCGAGGTACCCGGGCCATCGTTCAAGTCGTTCATGCTGCACTACAACTTCCCGCCGTATTCCACCGGCGAAGTCCGCCCGATGCGCGGCACCTCGCGTCGCGAGATCGGTCACGGCGCACTCGCCGAGCGGGCGATCCAGCCGCTGCTGCCGATGATGGCCGACTTTCCCTACACGATCCGGATCGTCTCCGAGATCATGGAGTCGAACGGCTCATCCTCGATGGCCTCGGTCTGCGGCTCGTCGCTGGCGCTGATGGATGCCGGCGTCCCGATCAAGGCGCCCTGCGCCGGCGTCGCGATGGGGCTCATCAAGGAGGGTAAGAAGGTCGCCATCCTCACCGACATCTTGGGCACCGAAGACCACCTCGGCGACATGGACTTCAAGGTGGCCGGCACCACCGAGGGAATCACCTCGATCCAGATGGACATCAAGATCGACGGACTCTCCCTCGAGATCATGACCGAGGCGCTGGAGCAGGCCCGCCAGGGTCGCCTCCACATCCTCGGCGAGATGAACAAGGTGATCTCGACGCACCGCCCGGAGATGTCGAAGTGGGCACCGCGCATCATCACCATTCAGATCAAGCCGGACAAGATCGGTGACGTGATCGGCCCCAAGGGGAAGACGATCCGTGGCATCCAGGAAGCCTCGGGCGCCAAGGTCAACATCGACGACACCGGTCTGGTCACCATCGCGGCGGTTGGCGCGGAGGCGGGCAACAAGGCGAAGGACATGGTCATGTCGATCGTCGCCGAGCCCGAGGTGGGCCGGGTTTACGAGGGACCGGTCAAGAGCACGACCGCCTTCGGGGCTTTCGTCGAGATCATCCCCGGCGTCGAGGGGCTGCTCCACATCTCCGAGCTGGCGCATGGTCGCGTCGAGAAGACGGAAGACGTGGTGAAGAAGGGCGACATCGTTCAGGTCAAGTTGCTCGAAGTCGATGAGCGCGGCCGGATGAAGCTCTCCCGGAAGGCCCTCCTCCCCAAGGAGTGAGGGAACCGTCAGTGCGGACTGCGCTTCTCGACGAGCGGCTCCGGCGCACTGACGCCCCCAACGGCCTGGTGGTCGTCACCGAACACCTTCCCGGTGTCCGGTCGGCGGCCGCAGGCATCTGGGTCCGCTCCGCCAGCGGACACGAAGACCGCCCGGTCATGGGCGTCTCCCACCTGCTCGAACACATGGTATTCAAGGGCACCCGGCGTCGCACCGCGAGGGAGATCGCTGCGGCACTCGAGGCGCGCGGCGGTTCACTCGATGCCTTCACTTCGCGTGACAACACCGTATATCAGGCCCATCTCCTCGCCGACGATCTGCCGCTGGCGCTGGACGTGCTGTCGGACCTGGTGCGCGAGCCGCTGCTCCGCGGGAGCGACCTCGCCCTCGAGCGCAACGTGGTGCTGGAGGAGATCAACGGCGTCCTCGACACTCCCGACGATCTGGTGCACGAGTTGTTCGCCGAGACCCTATTCCCGGCGCATCCATACGGTTACTCGATTCTCGGCACCCCCGAGACGGTGACCCGCCTCGATGCCGCGGCACTCCGCAGCACTCACACCCGCGGCTATTACCCTGGCAATTGCGTGATTGCGGTGGCAGGCCAGGTGGAGCACGACGACGTGCTCTCGGAGCTGGAGCGGCTCGGCTGGTTCGAAGGGAGTCATGCCCCCGCATTGCCCGCAGTGCCCAGAGCTCAAGCCGTTCGCGGGGCCACCCGGATCGAGTCCCGCGAGCTGAGCCAGGTCCACGTGGTGCTCGGCACCGACACCGTGACTGCAAGCGATCCGCGCCGCTGGGGGCTCGCCCTGGTGACCACGGCACTCGGGGGGGGGATGTCGTCGCGCCTCTTCCAGCGGGTGCGCGAGGAGCTGGGGCTCTGCTATGCGGTCTATGCCTGGCACGGCACCATGCGTTCGGCCGGGACGGCCGGGGTTTATGTCGGCACCCAGCCGGGCACCGCCGACCAGGCAGTGGCGGCAATCGAGGTCGAGCTGCGGCGGCTCGCCGACGAGGGACTCGGTGAGGCCGAACTGGCGGAGACCAAGGGCCAGGTGCGCGGGCAGGTGCTGCTCGGCATGGAGGGGACGGTCCACCGGATGTCGCGTCTGGCCGGTCATGTGCTGCAGGACGAACCGTATCGCTCGATCGATGAAGTGCTCCGGCTCATCGACGAGGTCACCCCCGAGGAAACGGCCGCACTTGCGGCTACCTTTCTCACGCCGGAGCGCATGACCACGGTCCGACTGGGACCGTCTTCACGATAGACCCTTACAGCGTGCGGCTGGTCCGCGCGCAAGCGAGACTGCAATGCTGATCGGTGTGCCGAAGGAGATCAAGACCAACGAGAATCGGGTCGGCCTCGTGCCGTCCGGCGCCGAGGCGCTGGTGGCCCACGGGCATCAGGTCGTGGTGGAGGCGGGGGCAGGCGAGGGCAGCGGCTTCAAGGACGACGATTACGTCGCCGTCGGCGCCACCATTCTCGCGACTGCCGACGAGGTGTGGGCCCGGGCCGACATGATCATCAAGGTCAAGGAGCCGATCAAGGTCGAGTGGCCCCGGATGCGGAAGGGGCAGGTGATGTACACCTACTTCCACTTCGCCGCCGACGAACCGCTGACCCGCGCGGTGATGGACTCCGGCGCGATAGCGATCGCCTACGAGACGGTGCAGCTGCCGGGCGGGCAATTGCCGCTGCTGACCCCGATGTCGGAAGTCGCAGGCCGCCTCGCGGTCCAGAGCGGTGCCAAGTACAACGAGAAGCTGTTCGGCGGGCGCGGTGTGCTGCTCGGTGGCGTGCCGGGCGTGGCTCCGGCCAAGGTGGTGATCATCGGCGGTGGCGTGGTCGGGATCAATGCCGCGAAGATGGCGGCCGGGATGGGCGCGCACGTGACCATCCTCGACAACTCGCTCGACCGGCTCCGTTACCTCGATGATGTCCTCCCGGCCAACGTCGACACCGTCTTCTCCAATCGCCGCAATCTGCTCGAGCTGGTCAAGGACGCCGACCTGATCATCGGTGCCGTGCTGTTGCCGGGCAAGAAGGCGCCGCACCTGATCACTCGCGAAGATCTCAAGAACATCCCCGATGGCTGCGTGATCGTTGACGTCGCGGTGGACCAGGGCGGTTGCGTCGAGACCATCAAGCCGACCACCCACGAGAACCCGACCTACATGGTCGAGGGCGTGCTCCACTACGCCGTTGCCAACATGCCGGGCGCGGTGCCGCGGACTTCGACGTTGGCGCTCACCAACGCCACACTTCCCTACGGAATCAAGCTGGCGAACATGGGATGGCAGGCGGCATGTCGCGCCGATGGCGCGCTCAAGCTCGGCCTCAATGTGGTCGACGGCAAGATTGTCTATCCCGGCGTGGCCGAAGCGTTCGGCTTGCCGTGCAGTGACGTTGACAGCGTCCTCTAGCCGGACCGTGGAGCTCCTCGTCGTGCGGTTGCCGCACGGCGAGGGGTTGCCGCTCCCGGCGCGCGCCACCGCGGGCTCTGCCGGGATGGACGTGGTCGCGGCGGCCGATGCCGTGATCGAACCGATGGGCCGCGCCCTGATCCCGACCGGTTTCGCGGTGGCGGTGCCCGAGGGCTACGAACTCCAGGCGCGCCCGCGCTCGGGGTTGGCACTCAAGCACGGCATCACCCTTCCCAACACTCCCGCGACGATCGATGCCGACTACCGCGGCGAGTTGCAGATCATCCTGATCAATCTCGGCACCGAACCATTCGCGGTGCATCGCGGTGACCGGATCGCGCAGTTGCTGGTGCAGCAAGTCGAGCCGGCGGTGTTCCTGGAGGTGGCGGAGTTGCCGCCCAGCGGACGCGGCGCCGGGGGATTTGGAAGCACGGGGAGGTAAAACCCCGCCCTCCCGCGAAGCGGGAGCGGCGGGGTCTCCTCGGGTGCCACCACGCAGACGACAGCAACCGCGGTCGGCCCGTCAGCGAGCGAGGAAGCCCCGCCGCGGGGTCTCCTAGGGTGCCACCACGCAAACGACAGCAACTGCGGTCGGCCCGTCAGCGAGCGAGGAAGCCCCGCCGCGGGGTCTCCTCGGGTGCCACCACGCAGACGACAGCAACTGCGGTCGGCCCGTCAGCGAGCGAGGGGGCCCCGCCGCTCCTGCTGCGCATGAGGGCGGGGACTACCCATTCACCCGCTTCATCGCCGCCACCCGCTGCGGCAATCCGAACAGCCGGATGAACCCCTCGGCGTCGGCCTGACGATAGACATTGTCCTCGCCGAAGGTCACCGTCGCCTCGTCGTAGAGCGAGTGCGGAGAGGCCCGACCAATCACCGTGCAGGATCCCTTGAAGAGCCGCAGCCGCACGGTGCCTGACACGCGCTGCTGGGTGACCGCCACGAAGGCGTCGAGCGCCTCCCGCTCCGTGCTCCACCAACGCCCCTCATAGACCAGGTCGGCGTAGCGGGGAGCCAAGGCATCCTTGGCGCCCAAGGTGCGGCGGTCGAGCACCAGTTGCTCCAGCTCGGCGTGCGCCGAGTAGAGCAGGGTGCCTCCCGGAGTCTCATAGACGCCCCGTGACTTCATCCCCACCAGCCGGTCCTCGACCACATCGGCACGACCGACGCCATGACGGCCTGCGATCTCGTTGAGCCGGGTCAGCAGGGCAACCGGGTCGAGTTGCTCGCCGTCGACCGAGACCGGGATTCCTGACTCGAACCCGATCTCCACCTCTTCCGGGGTGTCGGGTGCGTTGCGTGGGTCGGCGGTCATCAGAAACATCTCCTCGACCGGGGCGCTGGCCGGATCCTCGAGGTTGCCGCCCTCATGCGAGCAGTGCCAGAGGTTGCGGTCGCGGGAAAAGAGCTTCTCCCGGGTGGCCGTCACGGCGACGTTCCGTGCCGCGGCGTAGTCAATCGCGTCCTCCCGCGAGCGGATGTGCCACACCCGCCAGGGGGCGATGATCTCCATCTCCGGGGCGAAGGCCATGTAGGTCAGCTCGAAGCGGACCTGGTCGTTGCCCTTGCCGGTGCAGCCGTGGGCCAGGGCGTCGGCCCCCACCCGGTGCGCCACCTCCACCTGCGCCTTGGCGATCAACGGGCGGGCCATCGCGGTCCCCAGCAGGTAGGTCCGCGAATAGACGGCTCCCGCCCGGAGCACCGGGAAGACGTGATCGCGGACAAACTCCTGCCGCAGATCGAGGATTTCGCAGGCGTCAGCCCCCGAGGCGAGTGCCTTCTGGTGGACATCGGCGAGCTCGTCACCCTGCCCGATATCCGCCGCCACGCAGACCACCCGCGACCCGGGGTACGCTTCCCGGAGCCAAGGGACGATAATGGAGGTATCGAGACCACCCGAATAGGCGAGAACGATCGTGCGCGACATGGGGCCACCGGAAACGAGGGAAATTCAATGCAACCGCGCAAAGGTAAAAGGTGAAACGGTCAGGGCGAAACCGGGGAGGAGTTGGAGCCGGGCAATTGCTCCCACAGCCCCCCGTCCACGGTTCACCATTCACCCCAGTGCCCCCGTTTACCGTTCCCCGTTCACCGTTCACCCTGATCAAGTGAGCGAATGCTCACGTCGGGGCAGTCCGGCCTGTTCGACAGCGTCATGTGAGCAAGCGCTCACGTCGTCCTCCAACTTCGTCTCCCGCAAGACGTTGCGCCCAGCGGGATCCGTCGCCACTTTAAGGCGTTGCCCCACACACTCCGACCTCACCCGGTGGCCTGTTCTGTGAAATTTCCCTCTTTCGGTGCCTTCTTTCCGGCCAACGAAATTGCCGTCGATCTGGGCACGGCCAACACGCTCATTTACGTCAAGGGTGAGGGCATCGTCCTCAATGAACCCTCAGTGGTGGCGATCGAAAAGTCGACCGGGCGCATCAAGGGGATCGGTCTCGAAGCGAAACGGATGCTGGGTCGCACACCCGAGGGGATCGTGGCGGTCCGGCCACTCAAGGACGGGGTGATCGCCGACTTCGACGTCACCGAGAAGATGCTGCGCTACTTCCTCAAGACGATCATCGACAAGCACGTCTTCCGGGTCAAGCCGAAGGTGATCGTGGCCGTTCCATCGGGGATCACCGAAGTGGAGCGTCGCGCCGTCCGCGACTCGGCCGAGACGGCTGGGGCCAAGCAGGTCTTCATGGTGGCCGAACCGATGGCGGCGGCGATCGGGGTCGGCCTTCCAGTCGAGACGCCGACCGGCAACATGGTGATCGACATCGGGGGGGGGACCACCGAGATCGCGGTCATCGCCCTGAGCGGGCTGGTCAGCGACACCTCGATCCGGATCGGCGGCGACGAGCTCGATCAGGCGATCGTCATGTTCATGCGCAAGAACTACAATCTCCTGGTCGGCGAGCCGACCGCCGAACTGATCAAGATCAAGGTCGGCTCGGCTTATCCGCTGGCCGAGGAGCGCGAGATGGAGGTCAAGGGACGCGATCTGGTCAGCGGCATCCCCAAGACCGTGCGGGTCCACTCCACCGAGATCCGCGAGGCGGTCACCGAGCCGGTGCAGCAGATCGTCGATGCGGTGCGCCGGGCGCTGGAGATCACCCCGCCCGAGCTGGCCAGCGACATCGTCGACCGCGGCATCGTGATGACCGGCGGCGGCGCGCTGATTCGCGGCCTCGACCAGCTCATCGCCCAGGAGACCGGACTGCCGATTCACGTCGACGAGGATCCGCTGACCTGCGTGGTGCGCGGGACCGGGCGGATTCTCGACGACTTCGAGAAGTACCGCAGCGTGCTGTCGATCTGAAGATGCGTGACCGGGGGGGGCATGGCGCGGCGCGGCGCGACGCATTTCTCCTGGCGATCTGTGCGGGGCTGGCGTTGATTGCGCTGGCGATGCCCCGGGTCTGGTCCGCATCGCTGGTGGCCAGCGTGCGTCGCAGTGTCCTCCGGCCGCTGGTGGCGATCCAGGGACGCGCCGAGCAGGATCGCACCGCCCGCTTCAGTCTCGCCGCCATCCAGTTCTCGCGTGACTCGCTCGCCCAGATCGTTCTCGCAGTCGACGCAGTCCGCCAGGAAAACGAAAACCTCCGCGAGCTGGTCGGCCTGCGGGCCCGGGTCACCCGGCCGTATGTCGCCGCCGAAGTTCTCCACCGGCCGACTCCGACCGATGCGCGCATGCTGCTCCTGGGCGATGGTCAGGCCCGGGGAATCGAGGCGTTCGACCCCGTCGTCACGGCTGAGGGGCTCGTCGGCTATGTCTGGAACGTCGGCCCCCATTCGGCCGCGGCGCTCACTTGGCAACATCCCGAGTTTCGAGCCTCCGCCGTCACCGGTGATGGCCGGGTGCTCGGGATGATCTCGCCGCTGACATCGGGGGAGAACGGTCAGGTGGTGTTGCAACTGCGTGGCGTGGCATTGCGCGATTCGCTGGCGCTCGGCACCCTGGTCTATACCGCTGGTCTGGGAGGGGTCTATCCCAGGGGGATTCCGATCGGCTTCGTGGAGAGCGTCGAACTCGATGCCCTCGGCTACGAGCGAGTCTACCGGGTGATGCCGCTGGTCAATCCGGGGATGGTCACTCATGTGATCGTTATCACAACTCCGCGCGACTCCGTCTACCTGCCCCTTCCGGGTGCGAGCGCCCGCCGATGAGTCACGTCTGGACCGGTGAAGGGCCGCGCGGTCGGCGACGCAGCGATCGTCTCCAGGTTGGGCTGGTAATCCTGATCCTGCTGGCGATCGAGTTCTACCTCAGGCCCTCGCTGATCGAGGGCCCCGGGATGCCGGACTTCCTGCTCCTCACCTTGGTGCTCCTGGCAATCCGCACCGGACCCGGCAAGGCGGCTGTGATCGGCTTGGTGCTGGGACTGGTGATGGACGTTCTCACCCCCGCGCGCTTCGGGGCCAACATGCTGGCGCATGTGCTGGTGGGGTGGAGTGCAGCGGCTGGGCGGGCAGTCTTTTTCCCGGACAACCTGCTCGTCAACGCCGGTCTCTTCTTCCTGGCCACCTGGGTGCGCAATCTGCTCGTGCTGGTGCTGGCCGGCACCTCCTGGGCTGCCCTCGGTGCCGAGGCGTTGATGTGGGCTCCGTTGCAGGGACTCACCACCGCGATGGTGGGAGTGGTGATCGTGCTCCTCTTCCGCGACTGGCTTGCGATCAGGATCGAGCGATGAGCGCCTTTGGCTCCTGGGAGCTGGCCCGGCGCTCCAGCGCGGCGCGCTGGACACTGTTGCTGGCCTTCGCGGTGTTGGGGGGGGGATTCTTCCGGGCCCAGATCCTCCAGTCGGCCCAGTACCGACTCACTTCCGCCAACAACCGGATGCGCGCCATACCGATCTCGGCGCCGCGCGGCGAGATCGTCGACCGCAACGGACTGTTGATTGCCGAAAACTTTCCGGGCTATTCTGTACGCCTCATGGCCTCGCGGGAGGATTCTCTCCGTGCCGTGGTTGCCCGGCTGGACTCTCTTGTCCCGAATGACTCGATCGATGCCGACGCCGTCATCGCCCGCTGGCGCTCGGCCCGGCACATTCCGGCGCTGGTGTTCGGTTCCTCGGATTTTGCGGTGGTGGCAACGCTGGAGGAACACCGGGCAGTGCTCCCCGGCCTGGTGGTGCAGGCGGAACCGCGTCGTCGCTATCCGGTTGGCACCACAGTCGGTCACCTGGTGGGTTACGTCAGCGAGGTCAATCCGTCCGAGCTTGAAAATCAGCTAAAGTTTCCCGGTGCCTCGCTGGGCGACATCGTCGGCAAGTTGGGCCTCGAGGTGGAGTACGACTCGATCCTCCGCGGTCAGAACGGGGTGCAGTTCGTCGAGGTCACCGCCAGAGGACACATGGTGCGGGAGCAGGGGATCGATCGCACCATCCGTCCGGTGGCCGGACGGACCATCACCACCACGATCGACCTCCCCTTGCAGCGGTTCGTCGACTCGATGTGGCAGGCCGATTTGCCCGGCATGCGAGGTGCCCTCCTGGCGATGCGCCCCAACGGCGAAATCCTCGCCTACTACTCCACGCCGGCGTACGATCCCAACGACTGGGTCGGCGGCATCTCCACCGCCAACTTCCGGGCACTCAACACCGATCCCGACAAGCCGCTGATCAACCGGGTTATTTCCGGTCGATACCCGCCGGCATCACCGTTCAAGCTGGCAGTGGCTGCGATGGGGCTCAAGCGCGGGCTGATCACCGCAAAATCGCGAATGACCGTCCCCTGTACCGGCGGCTATCAGTTCGGCAACCGTCGCTTCCGCTGCTGGAAGGCGGAGGGACATGGCTCGCTGGACCTTACAGGCGCGATCGCCACCTCGTGCGACGTCTATTTTTATCAGCTTGGTCTGCTCCTCGGCCAGGAAGCGATATTCGAGGATGGCACAGCGATGGGGTTCAACTCGCGGAGCGAAATCGATCTCGATCCTGCCCTGGAGCAGCGCTCCGTCTTCCCGAGTTCGCTCAAGAGCTATGTCAATTCGCGCGGCGTCAACTGGTGGTCCCGTGGCGAAGTCCTCAATCTCTCCATTGGTCAGGGCAACAACGCCCAGACTCTGGTGAACATGACAGCCTTCTATGCCGCCCTCGCCGGTGACGGCGTCAAGCGGGCGCCGTATCTGGTGCGGCCGCGTCCCGGTGCTGTCGAGCACGATCTCGGACTCTCTCCCTCACAATTGCAGATTCTCCGTGACGCGATGGCGGCGGTGGTCAACACCGGCACCGCAGGACGCTCTGGCGGGCGTGACCTCCGGATGGCAGGGAAGACCGGTACCGGTCAGGTCACCGGCCAGGAGGACATGGCCTGGTTCCTCGGCTTTGCACCGGTCGAAGCACCGGAGATCATCGTCGGGATGCTGGTTGAGGAGGGGTTGCACGGTTCATCCATCGCACCGCACGTGGCCCGTACCATCAGGCGCTGGATTCTGGGCCCCGACAACCCCGCGGTGCGCGCACCGGTCGACCTGCCGATTACCGAGGAACTGGTGCCACGCGACACCGTCCCCCCCCCGCCTGACACGGTCATCGCGCTCCCGCCGGTCATCGGCATCAACTGATGGGACGCCAGCTCGACCGGCCGCTCCTGATCGTCATCCTGGCACTCGCCTCGTTCGGGATCGTCGTCCTCTATTCCGCCGGCCAGACCGATACGCCGACCAATGCCGAAGGAGTCTGGTTGCGCCAACTGGTCTGGCTGGGAATAGGCCTGGTGGCAGCCGCGGTGGTGTACCGTACCTCCTTTCGTCTGCTCGAATGGGCCGCCCCATGGGCCTACGCCCTGGGGCTCCTGCTCCTGCTCCTCACCGTGGTCGGGTTCGGATCGGGCGGTGAGGGATCGGCGGCCAGTACCAGCAGTTGGCTGACCATAGGCGGAGTGCGCCTGGGGCAGCCGGTCGAGTTGGCCAAGATCGCCACCATCCTGATGCTGGCCCGCTGGTTCACCGCACGCCGGGAACCACCAACCTCGCTTCGCGGCCTGGCTCCGCCGATCATGATCGCCGGCGTGCCGGCGATGCTGGTCATGGCGCAACCCGATCTCGGCAGCGCGATCGTGTTCGCCGGTATCCTCTTCGCCACCCTCTTCTGGGCCGGAGTTCCTCCCTCGCTCCTGCTGCTGCTCGTCTCGCCGGTAATTTCGCTCCTGCTGGCCTGGTCCACCGCCCTCTGGAGCGTCTGGATGGTGGTCCTCTTCCTCCTGCTGCTCATCTGGCGGCCATTTCTCTTCGAGGCGATCGGGATCTATCTGGCCAACTCGGCGATGGGAATGGCGGCAATGGTGGTCTGGGGCAAGATGGCTCCCCACCAGCAGGCGCGAATTCTCTCCTTCCTCAACCCGGAGGCGTATCGCTCCGGCTCGGGGTACCAGATCATCCAATCCAAGGTGGCGATCGGTTCGGGTGGCTGGTTCGGATCGGGTTTCACCCATGGCACCCAGAAGCGCTCTGGTTATATCCCCGAGCACTGGACCGACTTCGTCTTCGCGGTGGTGGGCGAGGAGTTCGGCTTCGTGGGGGTGATGCTGGCGCTCGGCCTGTTCATGACGCTCTTCTTCATTCTGATCCGGATCGCCCGGCGCGCCTCCGATCCTTATGCGTCGATGGTGGTCTTCGGTGTGGTGGGGCTGTTGTTCACGCACGTCTTTGAGAACGTCGGAATGACGATCCAGATCATGCCGATAACCGGGATTCCGCTGCCATTCTTCTCCTACGGCGGCTCCTTCCTGCTGCTCACCGCCCTGGCCATGGGGCTTGCTTTCCGGGCCTCGGGGGAGGCCCGGTCATCCGGCTATGTCGAGAGTTGACAACCACTTGGTTGTCAAGAGCTTGCGGGAATCGCTCCGAGGACGCACGTTCCATGTGTTCCTGGGCACCCCCCCGTGCCTGGCGTCACCCGAGGGCCTATGACCGTTATGGCGTGGTTCAAGAAGGAGCGCAAGCTCAAGACCGCTTCCCGAGAGCGTCGCGAGATGCCGGCGGATGCCTGGGAAAAGTGCGAGTCCTGCGGCCACATCGATATCCGGGAGAAGTTCGAGCGAGCGCTCAACGTCTGCCCCGAATGTGGTACCCACAAACGCTTCAGCGCCGAGGAGTATATCGAGCTGCTGACCGACGAGGGGAGCTGGAAGGAACTCTTCGCGGGGCTCACCTCTGTCGATCCGCTGGAGTTTGAACACTACGCCGACCGCCTGGTCGCCGCCCGGAAGAAGGCCGGCTCCAGTGACGCCATCTTCACCGGGATGGCCCGGATCGAGAAACGGCGAATGCACCTCGGCGTCATGAACTTCCGCTTCATGGGCGGGTCGATGGGCTCGGTGGTCGGCGAGAAAATTGCCCGACTCGCGCGCCGTTCAGCCGTCAAGAAGATCCCGATGGTCCTGGTCTGCACCTCCGGTGGTGCCCGGATGCAGGAAGGCGCCCTCTCGCTCATGCAGATGGCCAAGACCTCCGCCGCAATTGCCCAGATGAAGCAGGCCGCCGTTCCATTCATCACCATCCTGACCGATCCCACCACCGGCGGCGTCTCCGCCTCCTTCGCCATGCAGGGTGACGTGATCCTCGCCGAGCCGGCGGCGGTGATCGGCTTTGCGGGGCAGCGGGTGATCAAACAGACCATTGGACAGGATCTTCCCGAGGGGTTCCAAACCGCGGAGTTCCTGCTCGACAAGGGGCAGATCGACGACGTGGTGCCGCGCGCCTCGTTGCGCGAGACGCTGGCCCGACTGCTGCGCCACATGCAGCAGCAACGGTTGCCGTCGGCCGGAGCGGCGGCCTGAGCGAGCGCCGAAGGCGCGCAGCGTGAGGATCCCTCGCCATAATGCGGAGAGTTACCGCGCCGCCCTCGATTATCTCTTTCCCCGTACCACCCAGATCAAGTTCGGCCTCGATACTACCCGCCACCTCCTTGAGGTGGCGGGTGATCCGCAGCGCCAGTTCGCCACGGTCCATGTCGGCGGCACCAACGGCAAGGGGAGCGTGGCCACCCTGCTGGCCGAGGCGCTCGGTACCACCGGCGCCCGGGTGGGGCTCTACACCTCGCCGCACCTGGTGTCGTTCCGGGAGCGGATCCGGGTTGACGGAGCGCCGATCTCGCGCGAGGCGGTGGTGGCATGGACCCGACACCTCGAGCCGACGATGGAGCAGACCGGGGCGACCTTTTTCGAGGCGACCACCGCCATCGCGTTCGCTGACTTCGCCGCGCGTGGCGTCGACATCGCTGTGGTCGAGGTGGGACTCGGCGGCCGGCTCGACAGCACCAACGTCCTCGACCCGTTGGTGAGCGTGGTGACCCGGATTGCCCTCGACCATCAGCGCTATCTCGGTGACACACTGGAGCAGATCGCGGTCGAAAAGGCGGGGATCGCCAAGCCGGGGGTGCCGTTCGTGATCGGGGAGGCCGATCCCGCGCTGGCGGCGGTGCTGGAGCGGGCCGGGGCCGCGGCTGTGGGGGGGGGACGCTATTGTCCGGTGAGGGTTGACCCCGCTGCCGAGTGGTCCGGCGCGCTCGGTCTGGCGGGACCGCATCAGCGGCGGAACGCGGCGGTGGCGGCGGCGGTGTTGGCTGAGCTTCCCGCGAGTATGCGTCCGGATGGGGGGGGGATTGCCCTGGGCTTCGCGACGGCGAGGGTGCCGGGCAGGCTCGATCGTCGCGGGCGCTGGCTCTTTGACGTGGCCCACAACCCGGACGGAATGGCGGCATTGGTGGCGGCGTTGCAGGCCGAGCCGCCGCGCGGGCCGGTGCACGCGCTGGTGAGCATTCTGGCCGACAAGCCTTGGCCCGATATGCTGGTTCAACTCGACCGGGTGGTCGATCTCGGCATCCTCACCGTGACGCCGACTGCCGAGGGGCGGAAATGGGACACCGCCTGGCTGGAGCGATGGCTGGCCGATCCCTCGCGCCCTCCGGCCCGGGCTCGGTGGCGGTTGATCCCCGACTTCGAGTCGGCCCTCCGCGAGGTGGAAACCGGGGCAGGGACGATTCTGGTGACGGGCTCCTTTCACACCGTCGGCGACGTGATGCAGTCGCGGGGTGTCAGGGTGGAGTGATCCACCCCGCCCTCGCGTAGCGAGCGGCGGGGTCTCCTCGCTGGCTGACGCGTCGACGTTGTCATCCCGGACGGGTGTCGCGTTCCATGTCATCCCGACCGAGCGCCAGAGGCGCGAGCGGATGGATCTCATGCCCCTTCGCGGATCTACGACTTCGGCCACCTGATGCCCCCGGAGCGCATTGAGCTTGCCGAGGACCTCTGTGACAGGCTGGACACGGCGGCGCTGCCGGTGTCCGGGCGTCAAGTCTCAGAATTGCGACGGCGCAGGGCGCTGCTGAATCAGGTGCCCCCGGGTCGGCCCTGGCAGGAGGTTCTCGACGAGATCAAGCAGTGCGGCAGAAGACGCCGCGGTTGCTGCTTCGCCCCGAGGCTCAGGCAGACCTCGAGGTGGCCGACTTGTGGTATGAGCAGCGTTCGACAGGTCTCGGAGACGAGTTCTTGCGTGTTGTGCTCGTCGCGCTGGACGGAATCTAACGATCCCCCGATGCACGCCCTGTCGCGCTCGACGACATCCGTCGGGCTGGGGTACGACGCTTCGCGTATTTCATCAATTACGTGTCTCGCGAATCGGACACATCAGTAATCGGGTTGCTGCACGGGCGCAGGGAGCCACATAGCTGGGAATCGCGCCGCTGATATATTGCTCGCTGCTTCATCCGACGAACGATCAGGAGTGAGCATCGCGACCCGGCGACCGCACCGTACGCCGAAGGCCCTTCCGGTCTGGTGCAGGGAGCTTCTTGATGGCTACCCATTCAGAGTCGATCCGCCCTCGAGTCCCGATGCACATCCGTGCCACAGACATCGCGCTGTTCCTGGCCCTTCCTCTTGGGATGTCCGCGCAGACGCCGCTGCGCAATGGCATCTGGACCTCGGCGCCGCAGCCGTTGACGGTATGCCGGGACAGTCTCGCGGTAGTGGGTGATACGACCGGACTCGGGTTGGTCGGCCCAACGTCGCTCGCCTTCGTCCTTGCCCCGCCACCGCCGAAGCGAATCGTCGGCAGCACCGCCGAGGTCAGGGTGCTCGTCAACGTCGTGGGCGGGATGGACAGCGTCGTCATCACTGGCATCGCCGACGGCGCGGCTACGTCCGCAACAGGCGGGAGGGGATCCTGGTCGGCGACAAGTATCTTCCAGGCCATATGAACGCTGTCATCGAGCGGCATGGACGATACGCACCGTCACCTTCAATTGGTAGCATGAGAGTGGTTGCCACCATGCTCGACGAGGTAGTCGGGGATGCGGCCGTTGGTGTTCTGGAGGTGCCCGTCGAGAAAGTCCCTGCGGACGGCACCACCGGAGGTCCTCTTCGTCCAGCGAAGACTCCCTGCGCTACAATTCCCGCCCAACGGGCCCCTGTGGGCTGGCCAGCATTCCGGTAGTTGACAATCTGCCTGTGTATGGTGAGTATATAGATATGCACAGTGGCTTCGTACTCGCCAAGGCTGATCCCAGGCCGATCTACCTGCAGATCATCGAGCAGGTCCAACAGCGCATCGCGCTCGGGGACTGGACCGCTGGCCAGCCGCTCCCCTCGATTCGGGAGCTCGCGGCCGAACTGCGGGTGTCGGTCATCACTGTCAAGCGGGCCTACTTCGAGCTCGAGCGCGATGGCGTGATCGTCACCCGGCAAGGTAAAGGCTCCGAAGTTGCCGAAGGGGTTAACCTCGCCCAGCGCCTACTCGACGCCCAACTCACCCCGGCCCTCGATACCCTCGCGCATCTGGCCGTCCAGATGGGACTTTCCACCAAGACGCTGCACGAACGCATCGCCGAGGCGATTCGGCGTGCCAAGGAGCAGGAATGACCGACCTCGCCGTCCAGATCGAGGGCGTCTGCAAGCGCTACCCGCACTTTGCTCTCGACAATGTCTCCTTCGACGTGCCCACCGGCACGATCCTCGGCTTCATCGGCGCCAATGGGGCCGGGAAGTCCACCACGTTGCGGATCCTGATGGGACTCGTGACGCACGACCGCGGTCGCGTCGAGGTGCTGGGCCATGCAATCCCGGACGGGATGATCGCCGCCAAGGCAAAGGTCGGCTATGTCTCGGAGGAGATGCGGCTCTTCGGTGGTGCGACGCTCGAGTGGCACATGGGCTTCGTCGCCAAGGTGTTCGGCGGCTGGGACACCCGGTATGCCGCCGCGTTGGTGAAACGTTTCGATCTGCGACCAGAGCAGAAGATCAAGGGTCTCTCGCACGGCCAAAGGATCAAGGCGGCGTTGCTGCTCGCCCTCGCGCGTCGGCCGCGGCTGTTGATTCTCGACGAACCGACCACCGGTCTCGACCCCGTCGCGAGACAAGAAGTGATCGGGGCACTGACGGAGGTGATGCAGGACGAATCACGCACAGTGCTCTTCTCGAGCCAGAACACGCTGGACGTGGAGCAGGTCGCTGACCGGATTGCCTTCATTGATCGCGGTCGGATCGTGGACACCGGCGACAAGGAGAGCTACCTCGATCGCTGGCGGCGGGTGCGCCTCGCCCTGCCGGCGGCAGTGGAGGGGAAGACCCTGCCACACGCGGTTCACGTGACCGTGAGCGGACGCGTCGCCACCCTGGTGACCGATCGGCATTCCGACGACCTGCTCGAGGCGTGTCGCGCCACCGGTGCCACGGTGCAGGGTGTGGATCGGATGACGCTAGAGGAGATCTTCGTCGCCAGCGTGATGGCGCGTCGCGAGGAGGTGGCCGCATGAATGCCGTCATGATCCGCCACCTCGTGGCGAAGGACTGGGACTTCAACCGCGTGCCGCTCGCGGCCGCGATGGCCGCAGGCCTCGCCGCTCTGGCGATGCTCTTCTGGTCCGGTTCCAATCTGGTGTTCTACCTCGGCGCGGTCTTGCTCATCACGGTGGTGATCACCATCGGGATCTACCTCGCTTTCCTGACCGTGATCCACGAGTACACCAAGGGGATGTTGCCGTTCGTGATGTCGCTGCCGATCACGGTGCGCGAGTACACGGCGGCGAAGCTGCTCTCCAACGGCCTTCTCTTCCTGATCCCCTGGGCCGCGCTCGGCGTGGGCACCGCCGCGGTGATTCTCGCTCGTGACGGGATTCCCGACGGTCTCCTCCCTTACGCGACGCTGCTGCTCTTTCACATGCTGACCGGGTATGTCCTAACCCTCGCCGCCGCGCTCATCACCGGCTCCGAAGGGTGGACCATCGCGATGGCAGGTGCGACCAACCTCGCCTTCCAGGGCTTCATGTTCTGGACCGGCAACCTCCCGGATATCGCCTCGAACACCAAGGGAGCCGTGGCGGTGTGGAGCAGCAGCGTCCGCTGGTTGATCCCTGCGGAGCTGCTCACCGTAGTGGTGATCCTCGCCATCACCTGGGGCTGGCAGGCCCGACGAACCGACTTCACCTGACCTGATCGCGTGGCCAATCGGTCACGTCGGCGCCTCCCATCCCGGGCAGGCGTCTGGGGGACCCGCATCTCTCGTCGAACGAAGGACGCACCATGACGCAGCAGACACGTGAACGATTGCACGGACTCGATGCCGTCCGCGGCCTCGCCCTGGTGGCCGGGGTGGTGTTGCACGGGGCGATGGCGTTCCTGCCCGGACCGCAGCTCTGGCTGGTGGCGGACGCGTCACGCAGTACCACACTCTCGGTGTCGTTCTTCGTGATCCACATGGCGCGGATGACCGTCTTCTTCGTACTGGCCGGGTTCTTTGGCAGGATGGTGATGCAGCGCGACGGTTGGGCGGCGTTCGTGCGCCAGCGACTGACACGCATCGGCATCCCGATGGTGGTGGCATGGCCGCTGGTGTTCGGGGCCATCGTCGCGGTGATGGTGGCGACCGCGCCGCCCGGTGCGGGGAGCGGACCGGGGCTTGCCGTCAAGACGCTTCCGCTCACGCATCTCTGGTTCCTGTACGTGTTGCTGCTGCTGTACGCCGCGGTGGTGTTGCTGCGGGCACTGGTGGTGACGGTGGATCGGCGCGGTGTCCTCCGACGCGGCGTGGATGTCCTCGTGCGCGGCGTGGCCGCCCCGTGGGGACCAGCGGTGTTGGCGCTGCCGGTGGCCTGGACCCTCTATTCGCATCCGTACTGGATGATGTGGTTCGGGGTGCCGACCCCGGACTTCGGCTTCGTCCCCAATCGCGCCGCCCTGACCACGTATGGCCTCGCGCTCGGCCTTGGCTGGATGCTGCAACGGCAGCATGTGCTGTTGCTCCCGCGCATCCTGCGGCACTGGGCGCTCTTCCTCGCGATGGCACTCGCCGCGACGGTGTACTGCCTCGCCACCACCAGCCACGAGCCGTTCGTCTCACCGGTGCCATTCGGCCGGACCAAGCTGCATTACGCCGCGGCCTACGCGATCGGGCTCTGGAGCTGGGCGTTCGCGTTGGTCGGCATGGGGTTGCGCTTCCTCGGCAATCCGTCCCCGCGGCGTCGCTATCTCGCGGACGCGTCGTACTGGATCTACCTCGCGCACCTGCCGCTGGTGCTGACGCTGCAACTCGCGATGCGCGACTGGCCGCTCCCATGGCCCATCAAGTTCGCGTTGCTGATAGGCCTCACGATGGCGCTCCTGCTCGTCTCGTATCACTGGCTTGTACGGCCGACCTTCGTCGGCGCGCTCCTCAACGGTCGTCGCTATCCGCGCGGCGCCACTGTCTCTCCAACCGGAGGTACCATCCTCATGAAGTCACTCGCGCTCCTGCTCCTCCTTCCCGTGGTGGCCGCTGCACAGGCCCCCGCAGCCCCCGCTGCGCTGCCGCTCGACACCGTCCTCACGCGCTACGCCGCGGCGGTCGGGAGGTATCAGGACATCCGCACGCGGCGTGTGGCAATGCGGGTCACCGGAATGGCCCCCTTCGAGATTCCGGTGGTCGCTGAGGCTATGCGCCCCAACCTCCTGCTCAAGAAGGTCACCATCCAGGGCGCGGTCCAGGTCACCGGATATGATGGCAGCAAGGCGTGGCGGATTGATCCGTTCGCGTCGGCGAGTGGCAAACCGACGGACGTCCCGGCGGCGGATTTGGCGGACCTGACCGAGGAGTCCGATTTTGATGGTCCGCTCATCAATGCCGCCGCGAAGGGAATTCGGTTGCGCTATGTCGGGCCGCGCGTGGTGCAGGTCGCTGGTGCGGCCACGCCGGTGCATGCCATCGAGGTGACGTGGCCCAACGGGCGGCAGTCGGTGGCACACTTGCACGCCACGAGCTATCTGGAGGTGTTGCGGACGCAGACGCGGCCGGTGATGGGCAACGATGTCACGATGACGATCACGCCGAAGGACTACCGGACGGTGCAGGGGATCCGGATGCCGTTCCTGACCGAGATCTCCATCCCGGGGATGCCGGAGCTGATCCGGCTCGGGATTGACAAGGTGGAATTCGGGGTGGCGCTCAGGGCGGCGGGCTTCGCGCGGCCGTAGGTCGTCGGTAGAACAACCGTCCTGGCTGTCAGATGCTGAATGGTGGAGCGATGACGATTCAGGCGCTGGTCACGCCGGGAGGTGCGGCCGCGAGAGGTTGTGCTGCTTTGATCGTTAAGCCGGCCGTATCGTCGACGCTCTGTCAGTCGGATCGGCATGCGGTGCCGCCGGGTCCCATCGGATGGCGGCTGAGGACACCGAGACTCGGTCAGTGCTCAGCACAGATTGCCATGAACTTGTGAGTCGCGCGGATCAATCCACATAGACTCACGGGATGTGACGGCGCGGCTCGGTGATTGCGAATCACCCGTGCCCAATTGCCATCGACAGTGTCCGGTTACGTGATGCTCGCGCACGGGGTGCATCTCGGGGATGACAAAGTCGCCATCCCCCTCGAATATTATGAGATTGGCGGGGTACACCCCGAACTCACATCCCCCCGTTCATCAACTCCCGCACGATCCGGTCGAGCCGGTACACTGCCGTCAGCGAGGCCTGGATTGCCCGGACGTCCACCATCACGTTGCGACCGCGCTCCGGCAGGTAGACATAGTCACGAATCATCGCATCGATGTTGCGGTCGAAGTTGAGCCCGACGATCCGCAGGTCCTCGGTGACCGCAGGCGACCCGGAGTTGCCGCCGTAGCTGTCCACAGTCGACACGAAATTGAGCGGCGTACCCAGATCCAGGCCGACCGGCGGTGTCTGCCAGCGATAGGGCAGAGCCCAGTCGCTCTCGTCGCCGTGGCTGCGGTTCCGGTCATACACGCCGAAGAAGGTGGTGTAGGGGGGGGCAAGCGTGCCGTTGTACGGGTACGACTGCACCACACCATCGGCTATTCTCGGTGACGACGACCCGTCGGGCGGGATGCTCGGCCCGTACACCTCGAAGCGCGCACGACCGATCAGGGCGGCGATCCGGGCCTCCTCGGCATCGAGCCGCGCCTGGGTGGCCTCGAAGGGCAACAACGTAGGCATGATGACGTCCATCAGCTGCATCGCTGGATGCGCCGACAACTCGCCTGCCGCCGCCCGCCGCCGTGTGGCCGTGTCGGCAAGTGCCATCACCGGGCCACCCTCCTGGGGCAAAGTCCGGCGCGCCGCCAGCGTGAAGGGGTGCACCGGCCCGTAGGCACGCGCGATGTCGTCCACTGCGAGCGCTAGCAGGGCGTGTTCAAGGCCGGCCGGAACGCTGCGGACCGCTGCCAGCCGTTGGCGGAAGCGAGCCACCGAGTCGACCTGGCCGTGCTGAATCCGCCAGGCCCAATAGGCGGCCTGAAGCGTGGTGCTTCCCGCACTGGTGGTGTGCAGCTGCGAGAAGGCGTTGAACGGCACCTCCTCCAGCGTCCGCTGACGCTGCACCTCCGCCATGTCCTGGAAGAGCGTGCGGTAGCGCGCCTGCAGCGCAGGGCGCGCCGCAATCGAATCCATCAGTGCCCGCTCAATGGCGACCCGGCGCCCCATCACCGCCGGATCATGCAGCCCCTCGATCCGGCGCGGAAGCGGCTTCCACCGGTTCGACAGCGAAAGTATCTGTACCAGCAGCCCACTCCGCTCGCCAGGATCGGTGCTGGCGTTGCGGTAGGCCGTCAACGCCGCCAGCCGGGACTCATGGAACTGCAGTTGGCTCGGCAAGGCGATGTCGCGCTGGAAGGCGAGCTGGCTCACCGTTGTCAGCCGTCGCGTCGCCCCGGGATTGCCGATGATGAATACGGCATCTCCTTCCTGCACCCCCGTGGTACCACCCCAGGCGAAGAAGTCCGGCGAGGACACCGGCTTGCCGGCAGCATCGTAGGCACGCATCATGGCGAAGTCGAGCGCGTAACGGGGATAGGTGAAGTTGTCCCAATCCCCGCCGAGATTCGCCATCCCCAGCTCGGCTGCCACGACGAGCCGGATGTCGGTATATCGGCGGAATACATACGCCGACGTGCGGGCCCCGTTGTAGAGCGGTACCGCCTGCACCCAGATCGAATCGCCCATGGAGGCATGGGCTGCCTTCAGGCGAGCGAGGACGGGAGCGGTGGCACCGGTTCGCTCGACTTCGTCGGTGATGTCGAGGGCGGTCAGCAGCTGATCGGCGATCATGTTCGGCATCGGGCGCTCATCCGCCACGTTCCGCGCCACGAAACCGGAGTCAAGCAGTGATTCACCGGGTCGACCGATCGAGTTGATGGCGCCGCGCACGCAGTGGTGGTTGGTGACGATCAAACCGGTGGCCGACACGAACGCTGCGGAACATCCGGGGATGCGGAGAGCTGCCATGCGCGCCTTCCGGAACCAGGCAGAGTCGGCAGCGAATCCGTAGGTACTCGAGAAGTACTCTGCAGGCTGGTACTCGAACGTCCACATCCGGCCGAGGTCGAACTGCCCCGGACTGGGCAGTGCGGCCGTTGGCTCCTGGCCGAAGAGCAGGACGGGGACGATACTCAGGCAGAACAGCAGGCGGCGGCGCATGGCAGACCCTTCCATCAAACCGGGGCGCGGGGGAGGACTCCTCGAAGCTTAAGGGGAGGGGCAGGGAACGGCGATCTTTACCCCGCCCTCGAACGCAGTGAGAGCGGCGGGGTCTCCTCGCTGGCCGCCACGCGGATCGCAGGGCCCTTGCGCGTGGGCGGGCGAGGAGACTCCGCCGCACCTTAGGGGGGCGGGGTGAACTCCTCGCCCTTACAACGTCAGATTGACGCTCAACAGCAGGGCGTGGATGATCCGGTCGCTGTTGCCGAAGCGCCTGCCGTATTCCCCGACATACCCCGCCTCGTAGCGCACATGGTCGCGTGTCAGGAAGGGGCCCACGAATACCCGACTCCGGTCATACCCCGCCTTTGGGCCACCGTCGATGCTGTTCCAGGTGATGAACAACTCGTGGTAGGCAGTAGCGCCGACTCGTCCTGGGCGGGGAGTGGAGCTGGCACGGACCAGGTGGCGAGTGCGATGCGAGGTGCCGGATGTCTGGTCGATGATCCGCTGTTCCTGCCGGACCCTGTGCTGCCAGGAGACTCCGCCACCGCCATGCCGGATGACTGCTTGCTGCCAGATCCGGTGCTCACTCCGGAAGTCTGACTCCAGGCTGGAGTTCATGAACGTCGGGGTCCAGCCGTAGCCGAGCGACACCGCGACGTCGTCACTCAGCTGGCGACCCAGTGCCGGTCGGAGCAGCAGTCGTTCCAAACGGGAGGCGTCGTCTCCGAGGCGGGCTTGCGTTTCCAGGTAGAGGAACCACCGAGCGTCATCGGTGAGCGAGATGTTGGCGGTCAGGAGCGACCATGCCTGGACGTCTTGCCGCTGCGCAGCGGCGGTGATCGGTACCGCGATCATCAGCGCAGTGCTCGCCAAGGCAAGGAAGGTCGACTGTCGGTTGGCCATGCCGGTCCCGGATCTGAGTGGTTCGGTGCAATGCGCTTCGCCGCCTTGTCATCAAATTACCAACTTGGGATCCATGTACCAATTTCCCGGGGCCACTTGGCTGAAGCGAGGAGTTGCCCAGGGAGCGCCAACACCGGTGCCGGTTGATTCCCGATTCGAGTCGGCCCTCCGCGTGGTGGAGAGCGTGGCCGGGATGATCATGGTGACGGGATCGATTCCGACGGCCAGCGAGGCGATCAATGCTTTGCAGCCCGCACTGGGGAAACCGGTGACCGGGAAGTTGGCAGGAGGCGCGCTGTCGCTCCCGATGGGTGCCTTGCGGGGAAGCGGACTTGGGTGCAGTATATGCCGGGCCATGAAATCGGGCCGCCACTTCTGGCGGTTCCAATCTCGTCCGCCTCGACTGCTTCACATCTCATTCCCTTCCGGAGGTTCCACCGTGAACACACGACTGTTCCTCGGCACACTGGCGTTGTCTCTGGCTCTTGGCGGCTGCTACCATGCCACCGTCGAAACCGGGGCGAAGCCATCCACAGTCACCCTTGAAAAGCGCTGGGCCTCCGGATGGATCTTCGGCCTGGTTCCCCCGAAAACTGTCGAGACGGCCGCAAAGTGCCCCTCCGGAGTGGCCAAGGTGGAGACACGGATCGGCTTCGTGAACGGACTTGTAAGCCTGCTGACCCTCAGCATCTATACCCCGATGGACATCCGGATCACCTGCGCAGAATCTCCAGCGGGGACTGCCTTCACGGCTCCCACCACTGACCCGGCCGATCTCCAAGCCGCGCTCATGGCTGCTGCCGAGCAGTCCCGGCTGGCTGATGGGCATCCTGTGTACGTTTCAGTGACGCCTTAGGGCAGCAGTGGCGGCCTGACACGGCTGAGGCGACAGGGCGGATCCGTTGCGAGTCGACGGGTCCGCTGCTTCGTCGCCGAATCGCCATCTCACTCATGTCCCTGACAATCGTGCCGGTTCCCGGGAGGCGCGCAGGAACAGGATTGCGTGCTTGCGATCACCTCGAGCCGATGGCCCTTCCGGCCGGGTGGAGGTAGCTTTTGGATGGCCACCAAGTCAGAGCCGATTTGTTCAGGAGCCCCGATGCACATCCATGCCACAGTCATTGCGCTGTTCCTGGTCCTGCCTCTGGTGATGTCCGCGCAGACGCCGCTTCGCAATGGCATCTGGACCTCGGCGCCGCAACCTTTGCCGGTATGCCGGGACAGTCTCGCGGTAGTGGGTGATACGACCGGACTCGGGTTGGTCGGCCCAACGTCGCTCGCATTCGTCCTTGCCCCGCTACCGCCGAAGCGAATCGTCGGCAGCACCGCTGAGGTCAGGGTGCTCGTCAACGTCGTGGGCGGGATTGACAGCGTCGTCATCACCGGTATTGCCGACAGCGGCTACGTCCGCAAGATGCGGGAGGTGATCCTGGCCGGCGACAAGTATCGTCCCGGCCATATGAACGGCTGTCGTCGAGCGGCATGGACGATGCGCACCGTCACCTTCATTCGGTAGCATGCGACTAATCGTCGCCGGGCTGCTGCTCGCGCTCGCCATGGTCATGACGATGGGCTACCTCCAGTCGGACCTGGATTTTCGCGACCCCGCTACCTTGGTCGCGCTTCTGTTGTTGGTAGGGGTCCCATTGTTCGGTGCCATGCACTTGGCCCGCAGTCACGGATCCGATCGTCGTCGTCGCGGATCGCGGGTAGCCAGTTTGCGGGATCAAACCATCGAATCGGAGCTCCTCTCGCTTGCCGCAGAGCGGAATGGGCGGCTCACCGCGATTGAAGGGGCGATGCATCTCGCGATCACGCCGGAGGCCGCCACCGAGGCGCTCGACCGGTTGGCCATGCGCGGGCACGCTGCCTACGAAGTCACCGAGGACGGCGTGATAGCCTACGGCTTTCACGACATCATTCATCTCGACGGCAAGCACACCGCCAAGGGCGTCCTGGATGACTGAGCGATTTCACGCTGTCCCCTGTCCGGTCTGCCCCGGGCTCCCGATGTCGCGCATCCGTGTCGGTGCAGAACGCACGGTGGAGATCGACATCTGTCGGCGCTGCGGAGGACTCTGGCTCGATCGGGGTGAAGTGCAGCAACTGCGGGCGCTTGGGCTGCATCAATTTGCGCTCCGCACCACGCGGGCATGGCCACCACGCCCGGCCCAGTGCCATGCCTGCCACGCGGTGCTCGACCGCGACAGCGAGAGGTGCCCAGCTTGTCATCACGACAACCGGCTCACCTGTCCGGTCTGCGAAGCGGAGATGCTGGTCGTGGTTCACGGCGGGATTCGCCTGGACGTCTGTCAGTGCTGCCAAGGCGCGTGGTTTGATCATCACGAGCTCGACGCCATCTGGGGTCCGAGTTTCGAGTCGGCAGTCAAGCGTCGAGAACAGGAGGGAGAAGGGACTGTCATCTACAACGGTGATGCGTTCGCCTTTGATGCCCTTTTCTTTGCTCCTGAATTGATCGAGCCCGCAGTGACCGGCCTGAACGAAGTGGCTGGCGCGATGGGTTCCGCGGCCGGTCAGCTGCCGGAGCTGCTTGCCGCGAGTCCGGAGATTGCCGCCGGGCTAATCGAGGTGGTCGGGGATGCGGCCGTTGGTGTCCTGGAGGTGGCCGTCGAGATTGTTTCGGCTGTGTTCGACTGAGTCGAGCGTGACTTCTCCTGAACCACGATGTCTCTTTCCAGCATGGACCATCGGGTGAACACGATCATCCTGGTGAACCCGTCGATTCCGGCGTTGCGCCCTTGACTGACCTAACCAAACCTGGATCGCCGTTACCTCGGGTTGTACCGCCAATCGATGCAGCCAACCGCGGGCGGACAAGCGCCTGCGCCTTCCCAACCTCTGCCGGTGGACCGGTCGCCACTTGAGCTCGGCTAAAGAACTCTCGCTCGCGCTTTTTCCCCGGAATCGCCAATCCGACTATCGTTCTGCCACCCCACAAGGGCGCTTGGGCCTTCCTCCCACCACGCGAGAGGCATAATGGGACTCCTCGACGGCCTGCTCGGCAACGCTTCCAAAATTGATCCCGCCAGGGTCCAGGATGACTACTCCCGCATTCTGGCCGCGTCAGAGCGGGTCGAGCACGCATTCCAGCTCATTCGCGACATCTTCGTGTTCACCAACCTGCGCCTGGTGCTGGTGAACAAACAGGGGCTGTCGGGAAACAAGGTCGAGTATCTGTCGATTCCGTATTCGAGGATCAGCCGCTTCAGCATCGAGGCTGCGGGCACCTTCGATCTCAACGCCGATCTCAAGGTCTGGATGGTGGACAGTGGCGACCCGGTCATCCTCCAGTTCAACAAGAAACTGGACATCTACGAAGTTCAGGCGGTTCTCGCCGCTTATGTCCTCCGCTGAGGCGGGATCATGACCGGAGTCGATCTGCAGCCCACCTTGCATGGCGAGCTGGTAACTGTGCGACCGCTCCGTGCCGACGACTGGACGGCGTTGTACCAGGTCGCCTCCGACCGGTTGATCTGGGAGCAGCACCCCGCCAGTGACCGCTATCGGGAGGATGTTTTCCGGGAGTTCTTCCGCGTCGCGCTCGAGCTGCGGTCCGCCTTCGTGGTCCTCGACGCAGGGACCGGTGTCGTCATCGGGTCGACACGCTATCACGGCCATGACGCCGTGGCCCGGGAGATCGAGATCGGCTGGACATTTCTGGCGCGGAGCAATTGGGGCGGGCGGTACAACGCCGAGCTCAAGCGGTTGATGCTCGATCACGCCTTCGGGTTCGTCGACCGGGTGATCTTCGTGATCGGGAGATACAACATTCGTTCGCGACGGGCGATCGAGAAAACCGGCGCCGTGCTGCTCGAGGGCCACCCAGCCAGCGGACCGGATCGGGTAGTGTACGGGATAGACAGTGCGACTGGGCATGAAATCGTCCGCAACCTTAGCCGAGCCCCGTAGCTTTCGCCGCATTCCCAAGCAGTAGATTCATCGGGTGTCGATTGGAGCCTCGACGCTTTCCCCAAGCTCGTACCAGTCTCGCAATTCTTCAGGGAGTGTCACATGCCGAAGGCGCTGAAATTCGCGGTCGCGCTCATCGCTGGTGTCGTGGTTGGGGGTGCCGTCAACATGGGGATCATCACGGCGGGCCCGCTGCTGGTGACACCGCCACCCGGCACCGACATGACCACCGCCGAGGGGATCAAGGCGGCAATGCCGCTGCTCGCGCCCAGGCACTTCCTGGTGCCGTTCCTGGCCCATGCCTTGGGAACGCTGGCGGGTGCCTTTGTCGGTGCCACGATGGTGGTATCGCATCGATCACTGGTGGCGTTCGCGATCGGCGGCCTCTACCTGGCTGGCGGCATCATGGCGAGTCTGATGATCCCCGCTCCAGCTTGGTTCATCGCGACAGACCTGCTCGTTGCATACCTGCCGATGGCTTGGCTGGGCCTCCGGATCGCCAACACGCTGCGGCCGGAAGTCACTGCCTGATCCGATCGCTCCCAGACTAAGGGGTTCCCCGCTGGCGGCGGGCTACCAGCCACTTGCGGTTATCGGTAAAGATGTTAAAATATATCGACATATGACTTCCCACCGTACCCCGCTTCCGTCGGCCATCGACGACATGGCCGCGGTCTTCGACGCCCTCGGACATCCGACCCGGCGGCGCATTCTTGACCTGTTGCGGCTCACCCCCGGCCTGTCGGTGGGGGAACTGGCGGACGAGTTCGACGTGGGCAGGGTTGCGGTAATGCATCATCTCCGCCAGCTCGAGACGAGCGGATTGGTGATCTCCCTCAAGGAGGGACGCATCCGGCGGCTCTACCACAATCCGGTGCCGATTCAGTTGATCCACGACCGCTGGACCAGCGAGTACGCCGGTTTCTGGTCGAGCAAGTTGGCCGACGTGAAGTATGCGGTTGAACAACAACATCCACAGGAGGGTCAGGATGGCGGACACGGCAAGGCTGGTCTCGAAGGTGGTCATTCGCGGGAGGATCGAGGACGTGTGGCGTGAAATCACCAAGACGGACACGCCGCAACTCGCCTTCTTCGGGGCCCGGATGCGCTACCGCTCCTTGAGCGCTGGTTCGCCGGTGCAAATGCGCACACCTGACGCCAAGTACACCTCGGTGGTGGGCGAGATTCTCGAGGTCTCACCGCCACACCGGTTTTCGCACACCATGAAGTTCACCGCGCATGATGACCCGTACTGCAAGGTTACCTACGAGCTGCGCGAGGTGGCCGACGGGGTCGAGTTCACCCTGATCTCTGAGGAGGTGCCATCCGGAACCAGGACCGCGAAAGACATGGCCCGTGGCGGCGACTTCATTGTTGCAACCCTGAAGCAGGTCATCGAATCCGGTCGACCTTCGCTCGGCACCCGTATTCTCTACGCGCTGTTCGGTTTGCTGGCCTTCACCACCCCTGCGAAGTGTCGCAGCGAAAACTGGCCCATCGAGGAGGCAGGCAATGGCTGACGAGGCAAAGGCGATGGCAACCATGGTCGCCAACATCGAAAAACAAACCGGGAAGAGTCTGGCGGATTTGGTCGCAGTGGTGAAGCGAGCAGGCCCACTGAAGCATGGTGAATTGCGCAGCATGATGATGGAGCAGTTCGGCCTCGGTCACGGTCAGGCCAACACCGTGGTGCATCTGGCGCTCAAGAGTGACGGCGCCAGTGCTGCAGCGACAGCCGGGCAGACTGCAGATGCCGTGCTCGACTTGATCTATTCAGGGAAGAAGCTGGGCCTCCGTCCGGTGCACGACGCCGTGCTTGCCATCATCGCATCGCTGGGAGACTGCGAGGCGGCACCCAAGAAGGATTACATCAGCTATCGGCGGAAAAAGCAGTTCCTGATGGTCGGACCCAAGACCAATACAGCGGTCGAGCTCGGCTTCGGCGCCAGAAGTCTCCCTGGTGATGCCCGACTCAAGGAGATGCCGCCCAACAGCATGTGCAGGTTCACCACCAGGGTCGGCAGCCCTGCCGAAGTGGACGCGACGGTCCGGCGCTGGATAGAACTTTCGTATGCCGACGCGGGATAGCTTCCTGGCAGGCCGCTGGCGGGGGTGATCAGCCCCCGCCGGACAGTCTCCGCGCTGCGTCAGCATCAGAGCCAAGTTTGTCGGATGGGGTGTTGGTGCCGATCCGGCCGGGTTTCCCCGCCATTCGGGCCAGCGCCAGCGATCCGGCTGCCGATCCGGCGCTCAACACCGTCACGAGGCCAACAAAGAGCCACAGTCCGGGCCGGGCGAGACTGGCGGCGGTGAATCCCAACATCCCGATCGGCAACAGACTCAACAACAGCCCTCCCACCGCACCCAATGCGGCGAATCTCGGCAATGACAATTCCTCGAAGCTGCGTCTTCTCGCGGCAACGCCGAGCACCGCCGAAAAGATTGCGCCGCCGACGAAGCCGGGGATTGCCAATGCCGGCAGCGGGGCATCGAAGAAGTCAAAGAACAGATGCCAGGGGAGGAAGGGGAGCAACACGCTGCTGATCCCGATCAACAGACCGGAGAGCGCCCACGCCACCGCCCACGTTGCTCCGGTTCCAATCGCGCCGCGCAGTCGTCTCAGCCAGTTGGGCATTTGATTTGTCTCGGCTCCAGATAGTGGGAATCGAACTGAATCGGGGTGCGCCCGAGGCAGGCACCAACAATCTTAAGCCACCTGTCCCCTCGACCGCCGGGGCGTTGCGAGGAGACCACAGCCAAGGGTCTCGCGGCAATGCCGCTACCCGAGCAGCGCCATCTTGAACTTGCCTTCCCGGTGCATGCGGGTGGGATTATGGCAGGTACCATAGTTGGCGTCGTGAGGTACCCCACCGCTTGGGTGTGGCCTACCCGATCGGGGCGCCTTCCCAGGCTGGTGGCATCTGCGCTTGGGAGATGAGCCCGGCAGCCGACTGGTGGCATGGGGCTGCAGCTTGTAGCAGTATGTCACCAGCAGATTTTCACACGTCAGTTGCCGGGACCGCCCTCTATCGATGCCAAGAACTGGTCGAGCAGGTCGCGGTGCAATCGGTACTCGGGCCTGTCCGAGGCTATTTCCGCTTCAAAGTGGTCGCGAAATGCTTGTCGGGCTGCGATTGCCCCGGCCGGATTCTTGTTCAGGTCGTCGGCGATCGCCTCCAGGTATGACGCCAGCAGATGGAACTGGGCTCCAGCGCGCAGTGTGTCGATTTCTGCGACGGCCGCAGAGGGATGCCCGATGCGTATCCGCGACAGGGCCGCATGGAACCTGGCATCCTTGTCGCGATCGGCTGGTGAGAGGGCTGCGAAGGCAGCTTCCGCCACAGGATAGAATTGCACCACAGTCCCGCTGTCCCCGCTGGCCATCGCCCGTTCAATCCGATCGGTCAGGAGCGCGAACTGGCGTCTGGGCGTCATCGTCGAGAGGTCAGGCGGAACTGTGGCATTGGGTCGCTCCGGTAAAGGCGCAGCTGAATTCGAGACTGGCCGTGAAGGTCTTCTGGCCCAGCCAAGCGCCCCGATCGCAGCCATTCCCAAAACGGCCATAAACAGCAACCTGTTGGCTTGGATGCTGCCGTTGTCGCCTGGTCGATCGGCGGCCAGCGCCCCCTGCTGCACGCCGCATCGGCCGCAGAAGCGATCAGCCATCACCATTGGCGCGCCACACTCTGCACAGGATTGCCCTGCAGTGGCGAATCCGCATGCTGGGCAGAATTTCCCGGTTGCCGGGCTTTGGCAGGCCGGGCATTGCCGCTTTCGAGGTGCTGGCATGACCCCCCCGATTCACTCGGTTGGCTGGAAGGTAGATCCCTGAATAATGGGATGATGTGTTACCCCAACGGATTGGGTCGTCCGTACAGTTACTGATCCCTGGGACGATACTACCTCGCATCAATGCACAGTCCAGTCTGGCCAGGTTACCTGAAGTGAGAAGGCGCTCCCGGCTGATTCCAGCGGGGGTTGCTGGGGGCGAAAATGTCTGAAGCAACCCAACGGCTTGCAGAAAACCATCACCTGACCCCGATCCGCCAAAGCCTGGCCGGAGATCTTCGCGCCACCTCCGCCGGTGCCGCCGAGGTTTCGGCGGTCGCGCGAACCGGCTGGTTCGTGGGTACCCGGTGGCGTATATGGGGCTGGGTTGGTGGTATCGGACTCCCGCTGACCGCAATCAACCTCCTCGGCATTCCTTATTACACCGCGACCATGGCTGTCCGGGTGCGACACCCTTGGCACCCCATGCTCAGACCTTCCGGCACGATCGGGTTGGCGGCCGGGATGGTCGCCGCCGCGATTTTCATTTTCTTGTGGCTGTACCCATTGCGGAAAAAGTATCGGATGCTCGCCTTCCTCGGCTCAGTTGGCAAGTGGATGGATGTGCACGTCGCGAGTGCTCTGGCGCTACCGCTCCTGCTGGCGATCCACTCGGCCTGGAAGGCGGAGGGACTGATCGGGCTCGGCCTGATGGCGATGCTGGTGGTGATCGCCAGCGGGATCGTCGGCCGTTATCTCTACGTCCGGATTCCAAGGGCCCGGAACGGGGTGGAGTTGACGCGGGAGGAGGTGGCCAACCGCAGGCGGGAGTTGATTGGCACCTTGGCCTTGCGGACCGGGTTGAGCCCGGCGTTGATCGAACAAACATTGAACATTTCGCCTCCCATGGAGGCAGAGTCCAATCTCCTGCGGATTCTGGGACGAATGGTGGCGGATGACGTTTTGCGGTCCCGGAGGACCGCTGAAATCAAGCATCGTTGGGCGGCTGTGGCACCGGCTGGGCAGCCTCTGAGCAAGTCGGCGCTCGCCGAGGTGGTGGAGATGGCCAAGACCGAAATGTCGCTGCAGCAACAGGCCAGGATGCTGGAGGCCACCCATCGCGTGTTCCGTTTCTGGCACATCGCGCACCGCCCATTTGCGATCACCGCCTTGATTGCGGTCGTGCTCCATGTCGCCGTCGTCTACGCCGTTGGCGTGGTCGGGAAGTAGGGAAGGCCGCAAATGCTGTGGACCACTCTCGCCTTCGTCCTCGTCACCGGTCTGTTGGTCCTCCACCACTTGAAGACTTCGCCGCGAGCCGGAGGCCAAAGCACGGCGCCCTGTCCACTGTGTGGCGCAGGGGTGCCTCCCGGGGCAATGGCATGCCGCAAGTGCAACGCACCCACATTGGCCTTCGAGCTGGTGCGTGCCGCGGCGGCCGACGGTTCGCTGGCAGGGGACCTTGACCCCAGGGCGTTGGTTCGCAGCGACATGTGCGTTGGTTGCGGAACCTGTGTCGACGCTTGTCCGGAGCCGGGCGCGCTGACAATGCGGGGGAAATTGGCGGTTGTCGACGACGCCAGGTGCCGGGGTCATGGGGAGTGCGTGGCTGCATGTCCGGTGGGGGCGATCGCCGTGACCACGGGTGCGGCGGTCAACCGAGTTTCCGTCCCACTGGTGGACGCGCACTTCGAGACCACGGTTCCCGGGCTCCATGTGGTTGGTGAGCTTGGCGGACGCGGACTTATAAAGAATGCGATCAACGAGGGCAAGATTGCCATGCAGCACATCGCCCGGGAGCCTCGCTCTGGACGACCGTCGAGGGAGGCCGGGGACGGCGCATTGGACGTGGTGATTGTCGGCTCGGGGCCAGCGGGCCTGAGTGCTGGGATCGAGGCGATTCGAGCTGGCTTGAGCTATGTGGTACTGGAGCAGGGATCGCTGGCGGAGAGCGTGCGCAAGTATCCTCGTCACAAACTGCTGCTCGCCGAACCCGTCAGCATGCCCCTGTATGGCGATCTGTGGGTGGCCGATACCTCAAAGGAGGACTTGCTGCGGATCTGGGAGCAGATCGTTGCCAGCAGCGGCCTGCAGGTCCAGACGGGGGAACGGGTTGAAGTAGTGCGCTGCGAGGGACCTCATTTCAGGATCATCACCAGCCAGGCGCAGTACCTCGCGCACAGAGTAGTGCTTGCCATGGGGCGGCGCGGTTCTCCCCGGAAGCTTGGGGTACCAGGAGAGGGACTCGCGAAGGTGCTGTACGAGGTGATCGAGATGGAAGAATTCCAGCATCGCCATGTGCTCGTTGTTGGCGGCGGCGACAGCGCGGTGGAGTGTGCCGTCGGGCTCGCGAACCAGGTTGGCACAACCGTGCACCTTTCCTATCGAGGAGACCGCTTCGCGCGAATCAAGCCCCGCAATCAGCAAAAACTCGATCAGGCGGTCGTGCAGGGGAAGGTCAAGCTGTTGCTGGGGACCCAGGTAAGGGAGATCATGCCGGATTGTGTACTCATCGAAGGACCGGCAGGCCCCATCAACCTCCGGAATGATGATGTGGTGATCCGGATCGGAGGCGATCCGCCATATGCCTTTCTCGAGCGACTCGGCGTTCGCATCGTCCCCAAGGATATTCCGATCGCCGGTGACCAAGAGCAGGTGAGTTGAATGCGCGCCGTAATCATCGCGGTTGCGGCGGTCATGTTCCTGCCTGTTGCCGCGATCGCACAGATTTCGCCCGGGCGCCTGGCGCAGCCCCACCAGTCGCTCGAGGGCCCAACGAATTGTGCCAGGTGCCACGGTGCGTCGCCGAGCGAGATGCCGAAGCGGTGTCTCGCCTGCCATCGCGAGGTGGCCTGGTTGATCGCCAGAAATCGCGGCGTCCACGCTCGGGGCGCCGACATGGCCAATCGAAGCTGCGGTTCCTGCCATCCCGACCACGCTGGAAGCGCCTTCGAGATGGTCGCATGGGATGCTGGCGGCAAGAATGCGTTTGACCACCGAAAGTCCGGTTGGCAACTCGCCGGGAAGCATCGCACGATCCGCTGCGAGGAGTGTCACCAGAACCAATATCGGGTTTCTGCGGGGGCGGCCCTCTCGCCGCGAAAGAGTTCTCCCGGTTGGATGGGATTGGAGACGGATTGCGCTTCGTGCCACCGGCGCGACGATCCGCACCAGAACGCACTCGGACCGAATTGCCAGGAATGCCACGATGCCGCCGGCTGGGCGCCGGCCCCGGCCTTCGATCATGCCAAGAGCCGCTATCCGCTGACCGGTTTGCACCAGGACGTGGCATGTGCCCAATGTCACCAGTCAAGCCCTTCGGATCCGGTCGACGCGAGCGGGCAGCGTATCCCTCGTTTCCGACCATTGGCGCACACGGAATGCTCCAATTGCCACCGCGATCCGCACCGCGGGGCGCTCTCCGCAAGGTGCACTTCCTGCCATGTCACCGGGGGGTTTGACGTGATCGAGAAAGGCGCCTTCGACCATAGTGCGACAAGATATCCGTTGCAGGGAAAGCACCGGAGTGCCCGCTGCGATGATTGTCATGGGACCGCGATGGCCCGTCCGAGGCCAACCTTCGCGGCCTGTGCCAACTGCCACGCCGACGCGCACGCAGGTGAAGGGACCTTGGCTGGCGCCGCCGCCGACTGTGCGGTGTGCCACCGGGTCGAGGGGTTTCGCCCCAGCACGTTCACGGTCGCACGGCACGCTGGTACTCAGTTCGCGCTCGCCGGCAAGCACTTGAGTGTGGCGTGCGGGGACTGCCACACTAGAGCGGTACCCCTCGGCGGGAAAGTGACAGTTACCCGGCTGAGGCTGACCTCACGGACGTGTGCGGACTGCCACGCTACCCCCCACGGCAGCCAGCTCCCCGGAACCTCCTGCGAATCGTGTCATGGCGATGCGGGATGGGCCACCATGCTCTATGAGCGCGCCCTGCACGCCGCCACGGCGCTGCCGCTCGACGGCGCCCACGCGGCTGCCTCTTGCATGAGCTGCCACGGCACGAACCGACCTGGACTTCCAGCGATTCGCGCCGAGGCCGGAGCGGGCAGTGCTGAGGTGGTATTCCGGCTATCGGAAAGAACATGCGCCGAGTGTCACGCCGACCCGCATCGTGCCGATTCCGCCGGGAAGGCGCCCGTGGACTGCGCCGCCTGTCACACCACGAGGGCATTTCGGGAGTCGACCGTCAACGTGGCTGACCATGCGCGCTTCAAATTCGCCCTGGATGGTGCGCACCGTGCCGTGGCATGCGCAGCGTGCCACACCGGGCTCACCAAGAGGCCTGGCGCGACGCCGAGCAGTGGCCCCACCTTGCTGCACGAAGCCCAGCCGAAAACCGTGCCGCTGCGTGCCGTCAAGGGCACCAGTTGTGCCGCCTGCCACGAAACACCGCACGACGTGCAGTTCGAGACCCGCATGGACGGCGGGCGATGCGACGCATGTCATCGCACCGAGTCGTTCGACACGACTCCGGCGTTCGATCACGGCAGGGACAGCCAATATCCGTTGGACGGGGCTCATGCCGGCGTGTCTTGCGATCGTTGTCACCGCTCGGAAACAGTCGGCGGCGTCAAGCGAACCCGCTACCGACCGCTGCCGCATCGTTGTGAAGATTGCCACGTTGCCAAACCGACGCGAGGTGGATCATGAGAATGCCACAAATCAGGGTGATGCCGCTCACGGCGTTGTTGATGTTGGCCTTCCCGCTGGCAGCCCAGGAGGCAGCCAATCCGCATGGCGAGCGGATCGGGGCTTGCGCGACCTGTCACTCGCCGGAAGGGTGGCGACCAATTCGACTCAGCGGCGATTTCCAGCATGCACCAAGAGTGTTTCCGCTAGACGGTGCGCATACGGCTACTTCTTGTACCGCCTGCCACCAGTCGCTGGAGTTCGCCAAGGCGCCAACCCGGTGCGCTGACTGCCATCAGGATGTCCACAGCGGTGAGATGGGGATCGACTGTGCGCGGTGCCACACGCCGCGCAGCTTTGTCGATGAGGCCCAACTCGGACGGCTGCATGAAGACACCCGGCTGCCGCTTCGCGGCGCGCACGCTGCCATCTCTTGCCTGTCCTGCCATCTGCCGACCGCCTCCGGCAAGCCACAGTACATCGGCCAACCCACAACGTGCATCGGCTGCCACCAGGCTGACTTCGATCGCGCCATCTCGCCTCAGCATGCAGCCGGCGGGTTGCCCACCACCTGCCTCAACTGTCATACCGAGCTGACTTGGCAGGGGGCAGGATTTGACCACGGGATCACCCAGTTTCCCCTGGATGGCGCGCACCTGGCTGTCAGCTGCACCACCTGCCACCTAGATGGAGTCTATCGGGGTACGTCGGATGCCTGCGTATCCTGTCATCGAACGGCCTACGATGGGACAATGAATCCTGCGCATGCCTCGGCCGGATATTCGACCGTCTGCACAGATTGTCACACCAACACCACCACCTGGCTTGGCGCGGTATTCAATCACAGCACATCCCAGTTTCCGCTCACCGGTGCCCACTTGGCGGTCGGCTGCAGCGGATGTCATGCCGACGGAGTCTACCGTGGCCAACCAACTGCTTGCGCGGCCTGTCACCAAGCCGACTATGAGGGGACTCGCGCGCCGCCTCATTCAGTCACCGGCTACTCGACGGATTGTACCACTTGTCACACCACGAGTGCCTGGGCGGGAGCGGCATTCAGTCATTCGACAACCGCGTTTCCGCTGACCGGCGCACACTTGACGACCAACTGCACGGCGTGCCATGACGATGGCGTTTATCGTGGCAAGGTTACGGATTGTGCCGCCTGTCACCAGACGGACTACACCCGGACTGCAGACCCCAATCATCAAGGAGCAGGATTCCCGGTCGAATGTGCCGCCTGTCACACAACCTCACGATGGGCCGGGGCAACATTCGATCATGACACCCGGTTTTTCCCGGTGTATTCCGGCAAGCACCGAGGGACATGGAGCAGTTGTGCGACCTGCCACACCGTGCCAGCCAACTTCACGGTCTTCACATGCACCACGTGCCACGTTCAGAGCCGGATGGATGATGAGCATCGCGGCCGCAATGGCTATCAGTACCTCTCCACCGCCTGCTTGTCGTGTCATCCGTCGGGGCGGTCATGAAGCGGTCTACTCACGCCGTGTTCGTACTTGGCGCCCTCACACTGTTCCTGGCGACGGGGACCATCACTGCCCAGACAGTCAATGACGCCGCTCCCGGAGTGTCCTGGACGACGGTCACCGATGTCAGCGGAACTACCGCTTTTCTGGAGATCGGCACACGGCACGGTCTCCGAACCGGAACGGCTCTCGTGGTTGTGCGCAGCGGCACCGTGATCGGCGAGCTCACGGTTCAGTACGTTTCTGCCAATCGGACCGCGTGCACCATCACCCGATCAACGAGCGTTCTGGTGGTCGGTGATTCCGTCCGGTTTGTGCCGGTCCCGGAAGAAACGACGCCTGGCTCCGTTGCTCTGGCAACCTCCTCGCGATCGTACTCGCGAGGCGGAGACCGCAGCACCCCGATCCGCGGTAGAATTGGACTGCGGTACCTGAAGAGTCAGCAATCAGGCGGGACGGGGCTCACCCAGCCGGCGGTTGATCTCCGGTTGGACGGAACCCGGATCGGAGGATCTGGAATCGGGTTCGCCGTCGACGTCCGTACCCACCGGACCAGCTTATCGGGATCCACTGTTGGTGCGAGCTCTTCCACTCTCCGAAGCAGGGCTTACCAGGCAATGGTCTCGGTGCAGTCGCCGGATGGCGGAGTTCGGGTGGCGGTCGGCCGGCAATTCTCATCAGCCCTATCCCCGATCGGAATCTTCGATGGAGCGGCTCTGGAGCGCGCCGGCGATCAATGGTCTGCCGGCCTGCTCTTGGGTACCCAACCGGACGTCGAGACGTTTGCGCCATCTACGGCGACGAAGGAAGTGGGGCTCTGGCTCCAGCGGCATCAATCAGCTGGGGCAGGGTCGGCATGGAGCGCGACCGTGGGAGCAATCGGATCATATCAAGACGGAGTCGTCAACCGGGAATTCGGTTACCTGCGGGGTACCTATTCGTCACGCGCGATTTCCATCTACGCGGCCCAGGAGATCGACGTGAACAGGGGATGGAAGCGGGAGTTGGAGGGCTCGGCTGCCACCTTGACATCCACATTCCTGACCGCCCGCGTCGACATTGTCCCGGCATTGTCGGTTGGTGGCGGGTTCGATTCACGACGCACCATCCGACTCTATCGGGACATGGTCAATCCGGAGATCAGCTTCGACGACGCGTATCGTAGGGGGGGATGGGGAGATCTGACGGTGCGTCTATCCTCCCGGGTGCGAGTAAGTGCCGATGCCCGGGCGTACGGTGGTGGTAGTGGAACCGGGAACACCTCGGTGACAGGGACCTTCTCCGCGAATCGACTGACCAGATTGCAGTTCGGCCTCCGGGCACGCTCGACCCGCTTCACCGGTGCCTCCAGCGGTGGCTCCCTGAATTCCATGGTCGTCGAGGTCGCTCCGACGCGGGCCCTGCGACTCGGCATGAATGCCGGACAACGGACGAACCCTCCTGCCACTCTTGGCTCGAGTCTGGCCCGGATGTCCTGGCTTGGCGCGGATGTCGATTTGGCTCTTAGCCGAACGGTTTATCTGCTGATTTCAACCTATCGACAGTCAGCCGGAGCTTCAAGATCAATCCAGAGCTTTGGCTCGCTCAGTTGGCGCTTCTAGCTAGTTCCAGATTTGGCTTGGGGGAGCCCGGCGGTGGAGGTCGACTCATCCGGGCGAGGAGTGCCATCAGACAGGCTCAGGGCTTTCGCCCCCGAGCAACATCGGGACGGTAGAGTCCAGCAGACCCCCGATCCGCCCACCCATGTCGTTTGGCCCAAGGTAGTTTGCGACGGGCCGACCTTTCGCGCTGTGGCCTTCCATCAAGGGCGTGTAGTTCGTGCGGGTTCAACTTGGAGCAGTCCTTGTCCGGCGTGCCCTCGCAAGGAAATACACCGGGATCCCCGCCAGAATCAACCCGAAGCCGAACAGCGTCAGTCTGGTGTCCCGGACCAGTGCATTGATGATCATCGCGGATGAGGCGAGCAGAAAGACCGCAGGCACCACTGGGTATCCCGGAGTCAGGAATGGTCGCGGCAGATCGGGCTGTTGCTTGCGGAGGCGGAAGACTGCCCAGACCATCAGGATATGGAACGGCCAGACGCCGAGGATGAAGGCCCGGGCGAGTTGTTCGAAGGAACGGATCGACAGATAGGCAATCCCGAGTCCGGCGGTGAACAGTATGGCGAAATGCGGAGTGAGAAAGCGTTGATGTACTCGTCCGACGGGACCGAACAGGAGGCCGTCGGACGCCATCGCGAAGAAGATTCGCGGGTTGAATATCAGCGCCGCCTGCACCGCGCCTAACGTCGAAAGGATCACCAGTCCCGCCACGATGCGGGCTCCAGCTGGGCCGAACACGCGGGTTGCCGCGTCCGAGGCGACCATGGGCGAGGCCGCGATCTGTTCAGTAGTCATCACGAAATGGTAGGCTCCGTTGGTCACCAGATACAGCATGATGACCACGAGTATCCCGCCGATCAGAGCGCGTGGCAGGGTTCGAGCCGGGTCCTTGATTTCCCCAGCCATCGCCGTGACGCTCGACCAGCCGGAATACGCCCACATCACCGTCACCAGCGCCAGCCCGAAGCCGGACCAGCTCGAGGGTGCAACCTTTATTGGTTCAGCGAAAGATCCCAGGGACGGACTGCCGAATACGAGCGCCGCCACTGCTACGGTAGAGAGTGCGAGGACCTTCGCCAACGTCAGGCCATTCTCCACCCAGGCAGCCCAAAGGAGCGATCGGCAGTTCAGAGCAGCCAGGGTCACGATCAACCCGATCGCCAGCCAGCGATCACCAGATTGACCCAGGTCAATGAATGCGCCGGCGTAGGAGCCGAAGGTGAGGGCGATCGCACCCACCGAGGCTGGCACGAGAAGGAGCAGGCGGGTCCAACCATAGAGGAAAGCGGGCAGCGGACCGTAGGCCTCGTGCAGGAATACGTAAACCCCTCCCGCCCGTGGGTAGAGGCAGCCAAGTTCCGCGATGGTCAGCGACCCGAGGAGTGCCAGCACTCCGCCAACCACCCACACCATCGCGATCGCACCAACGCTGTCGAGCTGGGTTGCCACACTGCTCGGCACCCGGAATATTCCGCTACCGATGATCAGCCCGACCATGATCGCGGCGGACGATGCGGTGCCGAGCACCCGCGGGAGCGCGGCGGTGCCTGTCCGAGCCATGCAGGCGTCGACCTTGCCATCATGTGTCGTCAAGAACCCTCCGTCTGGTCATCGGTGAGTTGCGAACGGACCGGTGGCCGAAGTCGCTTGAGGAGCTGCCAAGTCGCCCCCAACGTAGGCTGGTGGGTGGCCCACTGCATGGCGCGTTGATACCGGGCGCCGCGCAGCGCGGCAGCCCGTGCTCGGTGCGCGGCCTTCCAAAGCCGGGGATCAACTTCAATGCATACGGGCTCACCAATTGCGGTCGGGGCATCGAGTGCGTCCCAGGCGGCGAGGAATCGTGAATAAAAGATGTCCCCGGTCGGTCGCCGCAGGCCGCGGATACGCAACACCTCGGCCGACTCCTCCGTCTCCGGGCGATTGCGGCCGATGGTCGGGTTGAGGTTGATCTCCCATACCTGCAGTGCTCCGTCGATCATGGCATAGTCGATCCGGCCGTACTGAACTTTGGCCAGCGAAAAAATGTCCCGGAGCTGCGCCTCGTGGGGATTCGACTCGACGAATTCCCGCTCCTCGATGATGCGTTCCGGAGTGTAACTGTGCGGGTCGTGTTTCACCGTCCAGTTGGTGCCGAACTCGAGGGCGCGCGGAATGACCCGGTCGCCAACGATGTAGGCGGAATACTTGCGGATCACCCCTTCCGAATCGCTGGTATCGCAGAACTCTACCACCAACAACTCTTCGCGGCGAAAGCCACGGAGTGCCAAGTTGCGAAGGGTGCGCCGGACTTCGTCCGGCGAATCAATCAGCGGGGTCAGCGAACCGGTATGCCGCACCTCTTCCCGCACGAAGACGGGGTAGCGGAGCGATTCCAGCGGTTCGGTTGTCCGGACCGCCCGAACGCGACTCCTCCCCGAGTTGTAGAGAGTCTGAAGGAGCGCGTGGCGTCCCATCGTATTGCGAGGATGGTTGAGCAATCGCACACCAGGGGCATGCTGCCCCAGTTGGTTCCAAACGGCTTCGTAGGCCTCCACCTCGGCTGGCAGGAGGTCGTCCAGAGTGAAGACATAGCTGCCCGGAGCGAACCGACAATCGCGCTGCAGGAGTTCCGGGTCGAGGAGGTGGAAGCGATCATCCCGATCACCACCGCGATCGGCGATGAAATACCGGAATCCGAAGTTTCGGTGCGGCTCGACTACGAAGTGGATCATTTGGTGAGTGCTCCCGACCTCGGGGACCTGCTTCCGATGCGAGACTGCCCGCAATCTAAATGAGGGAGGGCAGTCGCCGCCCGGGAACTCAGGACTTATTCCAGGGTCAACCCTGACGTATCGGTCCGGTCGGCGATACCTTTCTCTGGTGCCATCGCCTCGCGACGGCCCTTGGAATCTGAAAACCTCGCCCTGATTTCTCCCGGAGGCCTGATGTTCCGTTCAGCATTCGCTGCCGTCACCCTGCTGGTTCACGCCATGGCGGTCCCCGTCGCGGCACAGGAGCCTAACTTCGGTCGCGCCATCGTGGCCACCGACACCGAGCTGTTCATCGGCCAACCGGTCAATTGGTACGGCCCGGGGGTGGTCTATGTCTACCGCGCCGACGCGGCTGGTCGTTGGGTCGAGCGGAGCCGACTCACTGCGACCGACACGGCGCGAATGGACGATTTCGGCCGCTCCATCGCCGTCGACGGCAACACCCTCATCGTGGGGGCGCCTCGCAAGCGGGATGGGGCGGGAGTCGCCTACACCTTCACCCGGAACAGCGCGAATGCACCGTGGTCTCCTGCCGCCACCGTCGCTGCACCGGCACCAGGCGAGTTCGGCAGTGCCATCATCCTCAATGGGAATGACCTGTTGATCGGCGCCCCCACGACGGATGCCACTGGCGCCGTGTATCACTTCCGCCGCGGCAGCGGTGGCTGGCAACAGCTCGCCGTGATCAGGCCTGCCGGTCCGGCCGATGGCAGCAGCTTTGGCGGCCAGCTCAGCCTGGCCGGAGACTGGCTCTTGATCGGTGCCGCCACGGCCGACTCAAACGCGGGCCGCGCCTACCTGGCTCGGCGCAACGCCAACGGCACCTGGGGCGAGCCCACGGCGGTCAACCTCCCGACAGGCAGGGTCGCACGCGGTGCCCGTGCGGGCGGAGCGGTGCACCTCACGGGCAGCAGCGGTTACATCGGCGCACCAGGTGCCGGGGTGGTCTTCCGGCTCGATCGGGACGCTGATGACAGTTGGCGCGTGGTCGGCGAGCTGTCGCCCTACGACGGTGCCCGCGGCACTCAATTCGGCCAGGCGATCGCTTCGGTCGGTGACGAATTGTGGGTTGGAGCGCCAGGTACCAATCGCGGTACCGGTAGAGTTTACCGTTTCCTCTCCGAGGGCACTGGTGATTGGCGTGGCGTGCTCCGCTTCGAAGCCGATTCGTCCGACGGCACATCGTGGCCCTTCGCCTTCGGGTACTCGATTGCCGCCACCGGAGGAAAGGCGATCGTCGGCATGCCGATGCGGGACTTCGGTGAGGGCCGCGTGGTGGTGGCTAGTCGTCTGGGCGACGATTGGCAGGAGGAGGAGCAGCTGACCGGTGAAATCTTCGCCATTGACGGCGGCAGAACGCCAGCGGCCAAATGCACTGATGGCAAGGTCGGCGCCTACACCTGCTCCAATGTCGAGGTCGTGGCTCACTTGCCGGTGAGCGCACTCGGCGGGGAACGCGGCGTCTGGGTCAACGATGTATGGGGATGGACCGACCCGGCCACCAATCGTGACTACGCCCTCGTGGCCCGTCGCGATGGTGCCTCGTTCGTCGAGGTTACCAATCCCTCCGCTCCTCGTCTGGTCGGCAACCTGCCGCGTACCGCAGGGGCGCCACCCTCGGTGTGGCGGGACATCAAGGTGATCGGCAACCACGCCTACATCGTCGCAGACGGCGCCGGTGCGCACGGGATGCAGGTCTTTGATCTGACCCGTCTCAGGGCTGTGCAGGGTACACCGGTGACCTTCTCTCCGGACACCACCTATCGTGAGATCTTCAGCGCTCACAACGTGGTGGCCGATACCGCCTCACGATTCCTCTACGTGGTCGGATCGAACAGCGGTGGGACCACCTGCGGCGGCGGCCTGCACATGGTCGATGCCCGGGACCCTGTCCAGCTTCGCTTCGCGGGCTGCTATCACAACCCGGCCGGTGCGGGGAGCCGCGGCTACACCCATGATGCCCAATGCCTGGTGTATCGCGGGCCGGATGCGCGCTACCACGGCCGCCAGATTTGCGTCGGTTCCAACGAGTCGGAAATCAACATCGCCGACGTCTCCGACAAGTCCTCCCCCAAGCTGATCGGTCGCAACAGCTACCCCAACGTTTCCTATGCCCACCAGGGGTGGTTCGACGACGAGCAACGCTATTTCTACATGAATGACGAAACCGACGAGCTGGCAGGACTGGTCGAGGGGACCCGCACGATTGTCTGGGACCTGAGTGAACTCGACGACCCGGTGGTGGCCCGGATGTATATCGGGCCGGTGAGCGCCTCCGATCACAACCTCTTCGTGAGGGGGAATCGCGTCTTCGAGTCCAACTACGGAAGCGGCCTCAGAGTGCTCGACATCAGCGATCGCGCCAACCCGCGCGAGGTCGGCTTTTTCGACAGCGCCCCCTTCAATCAGGATGACCCCGGTCACAGCTCCACCCAGAGCGGGGCGTGGAGCAACTATCCCTTCTTCAAGAGCGGAGTGGTGATCTTCACCAGCGTGCGAGAGGGGTTGTTCATCGTGCGGGTCGACGAGTTGGTGCCGTAGGTGCACAGCTATCTGGCCATGCTGATTCTGGTCGCGGGGCCGGTCGCGCTGACTGCCCAACAGCCCAGGATGGACCTTGGTGATCTGATTCTCAGGAACAGCGCTGGTGCGCTGTTCCGCATGGGCGCCGAGTCGATATCGTCCGCCGGAGATTTTTCCAGGGACTTGCCGATCGACATTGCCTACCAGGTGGTCAGCACCATGGACCTGCCTGACGCGACGACAACCATCACGTTGGTAGGCAACGCCGGTCGCGACTCCCTCCCGGCGCTCCGGATCCGGTTCCCATCGCCGATCAGGGCGGGAACGGGTACCAACCGCCATGAGCTGGTGGTCGACCGCATCCCCAGCGGCCGGTACCGGATGGAGCTGACCGTTGTCGACAGTTCCAGCCGTCAACTGATCCATCGACAGACCTTCCTCCGGCTCAAGTGACCCCCGCATCGCTCCCGGGGCAGGGTTAACCCATATCCGTGCCGGGACTCGCATTCTTGATCTGGACCGGGTGGGCGCTCCGCTCGCAGTTTGACTATTTTGGGCCATGACCTTCCGTGCCCTGCCCGGCTTCCGCGATTTCGCACCCGGGGACCTCGCCTTCCGGTCCCACATCTTCGCCGCCTGGCGACGGGTAGCGGTCCGCTACGGCTTCGAGGAGTATGACGGCCCCCCCCTGGAGCAGCTCGACCTATACACTTCCAAGAGCGGTGACGAGATCGTCGGTCAGCTCTACAACTTCACGGACAAGGGCGGCCGAGAGGTCTCCCTCCGGCCGGAGATGACCCCGACCTTCGCCCGGATGGTGGCCGAACGGGCCAACGGACTCAAGAAGCCGATCCGCTGGTTCACCATACCGCAGCTCTTCCGTTACGAGAGACAGCAGCGCGGCCGGTTGCGGGAACACTTCCAGCTCAACTGCGACCTGGTCGGTGAACCCGGTCCGCTGGCCGACGCCGAGGTGATCGCGCTCGCCGTCGACGTGATGCGCGAGCTGGGGCTCACCCACGAACAGTTCCGGGTGCGTGTCTCCGACCGCCGCCTGCTCGAGGTTCTCTTCCAGGCACTCGGCATCACCCCGGAGCAGAAGCCGGCCGCGATGCAGATGCTCGACAAGCTCGGGCGCGCCGAATACGCCAAGGCCGAGGCAGCATTTGTCGAAGCTGGTGGTCGAATAGAGTCTGTCGATTTCCTGCTCAAGGAATTGCGGCAGGCGACCACCTGGGCCACGCTTCTCGAACACGGCGCAAAGCACGAAGGGGTCGCCGCGGCCCTTGCCGAGGAGCATCCGCTGCGCGAAACTCTCGTCGCGCTAGACGCCATGGGGCTCGGCGACTACATCGAAATCGACCTCTCGATTGTGCGCGGGTTGGCATATTACACCGGAACGGTGTTCGAGCTCTTCGATGTCGAACGCTCGTTGCGCGCCATCTGCGGCGGGGGTCGCTATGACACTCTGCTCGCGAACCTCGGCGATGTGGACCTTCCAGCGGTCGGTTTCGGGATGGGCGACGTGGTGCTGGGCGAATTGCTCAAGGATCGCGGCCTCCGGCCCGATGCACCGGCCCAGGTGGATGTGATCGTCGCCGGGGTGACTCCCGAGGATCTCCCCTATCTGCTCCATGCCGTGCATGCGCTCCGCGACGGCGGTCTGGGCGTTGAGTATGCCCTCGCACCGCAGCCGCTCGGCAAGCAGCTCAAGCTCGGCCAGTCGCGCGGGGCGCGACTTGCCGTGGTGATCGGACCGGATGATCGCGCGCTGGGCGCCGTCATGGTAAAGCATCTGGCCGACAAGACTCAGACCGCAGTGTCCCGGGAAAACCTCGTGGCGCACTGCCGCTCAATTCTCACACCGAACGGTTGACACAGTGGCCGAATCCAAGGCAATAACCACCCGCGCTGCCGACTTCAGCGCCTGGTACAACGAACTGATCCAGCGGGCCGAGCTCGCCGACCATTCGCCGGTGCGCGGCTGCATGGTCATCCGTCCCAACGGCTATGCCATCTGGGAGCAGATGCAGCAGGCACTCGACCGGATGTTCAAGGAAACCGGACACCAGAACGCCTACTTCCCGCTGTTCATCCCCCAGAGCTTTCTGAGCAAGGAGGCCGAGCATGTGGAGGGGTTCGCGCCGGAGACCGCGGTGGTCACTCACGGGGGGGGGAAGCTCCTCGACGAACCGCTGGTGGTGCGGCCCACCTCCGAGACCATCATCTACGCGATGTTCTCCAAGTGGATCCAGAGCTGGCGCGACCTGCCGATGCTGATGAACCAGTGGGCCAACGTGGTGCGCTGGGAGATGCGCACCCGGCTCTTCCTGCGCACCACCGAGTTTCTCTGGCAGGAGGGACACACCGCCCACGCCTCCGAGGCCGAGGCCGAGGCGGAAGCGCTGCTGATTCTGGGGCTCTATCGCCGCTTCATGGAGGAGTGGATCGCCATGCCGGTGGTGACCGGCCTCAAGACCGACAGCGAGAAGTTCGCCGGCGCGCTCCGCACCTGGTCGTGTGAGGCGCTGATGCAGGACAACCGCGCCCTGCAGGCCGGCACCTCCCACAATCTGGGCCAGAACTTCGCCAAGGCGTTCGAGGTCAGCTACCAGACGCCCGAGGGCGACCGGGACTTTGTCTGGAACACTTCGTGGGGCGTCTCGACCAGGATGATTGGCGGCCTGATCATGACCCACGGCGATGACACCGGGCTGGTCTGCCCTCCCCGGCTGGCGCAGTGGCAGGTGGTGATCGTGCCGATCTGGCGTTCCGACGAGGAGCGGGACGCCACCCGGGCGGCAGCGCTAGAGTTGCAGACCGTGCTGCGTTCGGCCGGGCTGCGGGTGACGGTCGATCAGCGTGAGGGGATGAAGCCCGGCGCCAAGTACTACGAATGGGAAGCGCGAGGGGTACCGTTCCGGATGGAGCTCGGGCCGCGCGACCTTGCCTCCGGCAACGTGATGCTCGCCCGCCGGACCGGCGGCAAGGAGGCGGTGCCGCAGGAGGGACTCGCAGAGCGGATGCACCGCGAGATCGAATCGATGCAGGCGGCACTGCTGGAAGCTGCCAAGGAGCGACGCGAGGCGAGCACGCTGCGCGGCCCGAAGAGCAAGCAGGAGTTCATCGACTTCCTCACCAATGATGGCGGCTTTGTCTACGCCGGCTTCTGCGGCGACCCTGCGGTCGAGGCGGAGATCAAGGAGCAGACCAAGGCGACGATCCGCTGCCTGCCGGACCCGGAGTTCCGTTCTCCCGAGGCGCCGGCCACCTGCATCTGGACCGGCAAGCCGGCCACTGTCGAGGCGCTGTGGGCCAGGGCGTACTGAAGTCGCTCCTGGCCGACGCGGGGCTCCGCGACGATCCCGCACTGGGCCTGATGATGGGAGAGGTGCCGCTGGCCGACATCGCGGATCGGGCGGGTACTCCCACATACGCCTACCACGCCACGGCGATTCGCGAGCGCTACGCCGCACTCGACGCGGCGTTCGGAACGCTGCCGCACCGGATCTGCTACGCGGTCAAGGCCAACGGCAATCTTGCCGTGCTGCGATTGTTGGCAAAATTGGGGGCTGGTGCGGACATCGTCTCCGGTGGCGAGTTGCTGCGGGCCATTGCTGCGGGGTTTCCGCCCGACCGGATTGTCTTCAGCGGGGTCGGGAAGACCGATGAGGAGCTGCTTGCCGCCCTCACCGTGGGAGTTGGGCACATCAATGTCGAGTCGTTGGCCGAACTCCGGCGCTTGGCGATGCTCGCAGAATTGCAGGGAGTTGAGGTCACGGTCGGCGTCCGGATCAACCCTGACGTAACCGCCGACACTCATCCCTACATCTCCACCGGCACCGGCGGACTCAAGTTCGGAATTGCCACCGACCAGTTCACCGACGCGCTGACAATCCTCGATGACGCCAGCCACCTCACCCTTGGCGCGATCGCGATGCACCTCGGCTCCCAGATCACCGATGCCAAGCCGTGGGTTGCCGGGCTCGAGCGTTTGTTGATGCTGCTGGATGTGGCGCGCGATGCCGGTCACTCCCCCAATACTCTCGACATCGGCGGCGGGCTCGGCATCCGGTACCATGACGAGTCACCATTGGCACCGGCCGACTGGATCGCGCCATTGGCGAAGATGATTGCCGCGAGTGGCTGCACTGTGCAGGTGGAACCTGGCCGCTATCTGGTGGGTGCCGCTGGGGTGCTGCTCACGTCGGTGGTCCACCGCAAGGCATCAGGCGGCCGCGAGATCGCGATCGTCGATGCCGGGATGAACGACCTGCTGCGCCCATCGCTATACCGTGCCTGGCACGAGATCGTACCGGTCAAGCAGACACCGGGCACGGTCCTCGACACCGACATCGTCGGGCCGGTTTGCGAGACGGGCGATTTTCTGGCGCTCGCCCGGCCGCTCGCGCCGGTCGCGGCCGGTGGCGTGCTGGCAGTGCTCGGCGCCGGGGCGTACGCCTTCGCGATGAGTTCGAACTACAACAGCCGGGCCCGCGCCGCCGAAGTGCTGGTCGAGGGAAACCGCTGGGCGGTAGTCCGGCCGCGGGAACGACTCGTCGATCTCTACCGCGACGAACTCGCCGATCCCTTCGCTCTCACCGAGGCACCATGAGCCATCATCCCGGCGTACTCATCATCGATTTCGGCTCGCAATACACCCAGTTGATTGCCCGCCGGATTCGCGAGCAACGGGTCTACTGCGAGATCCATCCGCCGTCCCGCTCGATCGGCTGGATCCGCGAGTGGGATCCCCAGGGAATCATCCTCTCTGGTGGTCCCAACTCGGTCTATGGCGACGGCGTTCCGACTGCCAACGCCGACATCCTTGAACTCGGTGTCCCGGTACTGGGAGTCTGCTACGGAATGCAGTTGCTGGCTCAGCTCTCGGGTGGCAAGGTCGAGCGGGCCAGTCGGCGCGAATACGGACGGGCCGATGTGCGCGTCGATGCTGCCGACGTCCTGCTGGGCGGTTTCGCGGTCGGCGCCACCACACCGGTCTGGATGAGTCATGGCGATCACGTCGATACCCCCCCCCCGGGATGGAACGTCGTCGCCTCCAGCGAAAACACTCCGGTGGCAGCGATGCGGCACGCCACCAAGCCGCTCTTCGGGGTGCAGTTCCACCCGGAGGTGGCGCACACCCCCCGGGGCGGCGAGATCCTTGCCAACTTCCTCTTCGGTGTCTGCGGCTGTTCCCCCGACTGGACCGCTGATCATTTCGTGAACGAGGAAGTGGCCCGGGTCCGCGACCTGGTCGGTCCCGATGCCCGGGTGATCTGCGGCCTCTCAGGCGGAGTGGACTCATCGGTTGCTGCAGCGCTGGTCCATCAGGCTGTGGGCGACCGGCTCACCTGCATCTTCGTCGACCACGGCCTGCTCCGGCTCAACGAGCGTGAACAGGTCGAACGTACCTTCCGGCAGCATCTGGGGATCGACCTCCGGGTGATCGACGCCTCAAGCGACTTCCTCGGTGACCTCGCTGGCGTAACTGATCCGGAGCAGAAGCGGAAGTTGATCGGCCACCGCTTCATCGACGTATTCGAGCGCGAGGCCAAACTCGTTGGCGATGACGTCAAGTTCCTGGTGCAGGGCACCCTGTACCCGGATGTGATCGAGTCGTTCTCCCCAACCGGTGGTGCCTCGGTCACCATCAAGACCCACCACAACGTCGGTGGGTTGCCGGAGCGACTCCCCTTCACCCTGATCGAGCCGCTGCGCGAACTGTTCAAGGACGAGGTCAGGCAGGTGGGCCGCGAACTCGGTCTTCCGGAGGAGATGGTCGGCCGTCACCCGTTCCCCGGTCCTGGGCTCGCCATCCGCATCCTCGGCGAGGTCACCGAGGCACAGTGCGATCTGCTCCGGCATGCCGACGCGATCTACCTTGAGGAAATCCGTTCCGCGGGGCTCTATGACCAGATCTGGCAAGCGTTCGCCGTACTGCTGCCGATCCGCTCGGTGGGAGTGATGGGCGACGAGCGCAGTTACGATCAGGTGGTCGGGTTGCGCGCAGTCACCTCGCGCGATGGCATGACGGCCGACTGGTTCCCGTTCCCGCACGAAGTCCTGGCGATGATCTCCTCGCGGATCGCCAACGAGATCGACGGCGTCAATCGGGTGGTTTACGATATCAGCAGCAAGCCGCCCGCGACGATTGAATGGGAATGAGGTTAAAGGTCGTAGGTCATAGGTCGTAGGTCTTAAGTCGTAGGTCGTGGGTAGTGGAAACCGAATGACAGGCACCTGAATTGGATCCGGACCATTGTGCTGTTTACGACCTAAGACTTACGACCTAAGACCTGTTACCTTTGACCTACGACCTACGACCTCCAAACCAACCTCACCACCGCCACAGCCAATCCCGTCACCAGCAACCATCCCGCGTCGGCCTGCACCACCAACAGTGCCGGAATCGTCAGTCCGGTGAAATGGAACAGTGCCAGCGGCACGGCGATCACGATCAGCAGATTGATGCTGATGCTGGCCAGCGTCGTGGCGGGCCAGCGGACGCCTGCCGAGCGCGCTGCGAGGAGTTGCCGGCGTCGGCGTGGCAACCGCCAGATCCCCCATCCCCATCCGGCGATCAGCAGCAGAGCTGCCGCACGCCAGAGCCACCACACCAGTTGCGGGCCGGGAGTTGCAGGCGGGAGCGGGGGGAGGCCCACGGTCAGGCGGGCCACATCGGCGGCCAGCAGTTGGATCTCCGGCCAGTGCATCATCCAGGTGGTGTTGGCAAGCAGCACCACACCGATGCCATCGGAGGTCAGCAGCAGCACCTCGGCCTGATAGGCATCGAGCCCGCCGCTGTAACCGATCGCCTTGTGTTCTCCCACTCGGCGCCATCCCCAGCCAGGCGAATAAGGAGCATTCGCCTCGAATGAGGTGAGGTCGATGACGCTCGCCGTGGACAGGAGAGACAGCCCGTCCACGTTCCCCAGGTTGAGATGGGCACGGATCAAGGTGCCGAGATCGTGAGCCGACATGATCAGGTTGCTGGACGCCAGCAACTCGGGATTGAAGTGGGCGCGGGCAGCGGCGGGGATGCCGAACCAGAAGCGATGACCACGCGCCAGTCCAGCCGACTCCGCTGGAGCGAGGGCGGTGAAGGATTGCGTCAAGCCGAGTGTCTTGAAGACACGCTGCTCAGCGAGGGTGGCATAGGGTTCCCCCGTTACCACTTCCAGCAGCCGACCGAGCACCAGATGGTTGGCATTGGAGAACTGGTAACTGGTACCGGGCGCTGAAAATGGCTCGACACTCGCGAGCGAAGCGACCGCGTCGGCCAGCGTCCAGTCCCTGCCGATGTCGCGGAGCCCTGCCTTGCGAGGGATGCCGCTCCGGTGAGTGAGGAGCTGGTGCACGGTAATCCTGGCGCTCTCGACGGAATCGGCCATCCGGAATTCCGGCAGATAGGTCACGACAGGCAGCGAAGGATCGATCCGGCCTTCGTCGACCAACTGGAACAACACCGTCGCCGTGATCGGCTTGCTCAAAGAGCCGATCAGGAACGGGGTCGCCGCAGTCACCGGTGCATTGTCGTGCCCGGTTGTGCCGAAGCCGCGCTCGTGAATGACTTCGAGCGGATGAACTATTGCCAGCCCGATGCCGGGAATCCCCAGAGCCACGCGCCGTGCCTCGACCAGGGAATCAATTGTGGCGGTGTCGAGCTGGGCCGCGAGCGGGCTTGTCAGGATGACGATGGCAGTCGCCAGGCGGCGGATCATACGGTACCGAGCAGCTCCAGGACGTCGGTGACCCGCCTCGCCCTATCGAGACGCTGGATGTGGGCAGGATTGCGGGCAAACTGCACCAGCGCGCCGAGGGCGGGCAGATATTGGTTGGCCACCTCGACCGGAGGGGCGACGATCAGGAAGAGGTGGCGCACGGGACGTTGATCGACCGCTTCCCATTCCAGCGGCGTGGCGAGCCGGCTGTATGCCATCCGGAGCCGCGGGACGACCAGCGAGCGGCAGTGGGGGATGGCCAGGCCGCGACCAACCCCGGTCGATCCCAGCAACTCCCGGCGTGCCAGCAGGCGGAGCAGGGTGGTCCGCGACCGGCCGTCGACTCCGAGCAGCGCGACCAGCGATTCGATCGCCGCTTCCTTGGAATCGGCCTTGAGATCGAGCTGGATCGAGTCGGCAGTGAAGAAATCTGCAAGCGGCATCGGGTAAGGGTAACGGAGCCGGGAGCTCGCTTCAATGGCGTTCGGCCTTCTCAGCCGATGGTCATAGCGTCTAAATTGCTGGCCATGACGTTCCCGTATCCGACCGGCTCGGCCTTCCCGCTCTTTCTCGCCCCGATGGCGGGAGTTTCGGAGGCACCCTTCCGCCGCATCTGCCGGCAGATGGGAGCCGACGTCGTGCTGACCGAATTCCTCAACGCCGAGGCGATCCGGCGACGGATCAGCTCGACGCTCGAAGGGGCGGAGTTCGACGAGATCGAGCGGCCGATCGGAATCCAGATCTACGGCAGCGAGGTCGCCGCGATGGCTCAGGCCACCGAGTTGGTGACTGCCCACTATCGGCCAGAATTCATCGACATCAATTTTGGTTGTCCGGTCAAGAAGGTAGTCCAGCGGAACGGCGGCTCGGGTTGCCTGCGCGATCTCGATCTGGTCCAGGAGATCATCAGCGCTTGTGTCGCGGCCACGGATCTGCCGGTTACCGTCAAGACCCGCTCCGGCTGGTCGGATGAGACCAGAGATCCGGTCGGCATCGCGCTCAGGATGCAGGACGCCGGCGCCAAGGCATTCACGCTGCATGCCCGGACCCGGTCCCAGATGTTTTCCGGCCAAGCCGACTGGGACGACATCGCCCGGGTGGTTGAAGCGCTGGATGTACCGGTGATCGGCAACGGCGACGTGAACACGGCGGAGGACGTGCTGCGGATGCGCGCCCACACCGGTTGCGCCGGGATCATGATCGGACGCGGCAGCTTCGGCAATCCATGGCTGTTCCGGGACGCCCGCGCCTTGCTGGGGGGGGGAGCGGCACCGCCTGCGCCGGAGCTGGCGGAGCGGTTTGCCGTGGCGATGGCCCATTGTCGGCTGGCTACGGTGCTGCAGGGGGATTCCAGGCGCACGATCGTCGAGTTCCGGAAGCACTTCGGCTGGTACATGAAGGGCTTTCGCGGCGCCGGTGAATTGCGCTCGCGCCTCTTCCAGGTCGAGACGATGGCGGAAGCGGAAGAGATCCTCGCTGCCCACCTCCAGAGGGATGATGTGGCGGTAGCGGCGTGATCCGCCGCGAGGTGGTCGCCAACGACTCCTTCCGCTGGGTCGACGTCACCGAGCCCGAACGCTCAGAGCTCCATGCCCTCGCCGTGGAGTTCAACCTGCCGGAAACCGTCGTGGAAGACTGTCTCGACCCCGAGCACCTTCCCAAGGTCGAACGGATCGGTGACGCCACCTTCGTGATTCTCCGGGTCCGTGACCGCAGCGCTTCGGACGACGCCTCCACCATCCAGGAGTTGACCCGGAAGATCTCGATCTTTTCGCGCAACGGGCTCTTCCTCACCGTCCACCGCGTCGATCTCGAGGAAATCGCCTCGCTGCGCGACTCGATCGCCGCCGGCCCGGCCGACGGAACCGCTCATGGCGCCGTGCTCTGCGGAATCGTGCTCAGGACCCTCGATTCGTTCGAGAGACCGCTGGAGCGATCCGAAGCGATGCTCGACCGGTTCGAAGAGGGGCTCTTCGACGACGACGTTGAGCCGCCTTCGCTCAAGGACGCCTACCACCTCAAGCGACGAGTCTCCCTCTCAAGGCGGATCATCCATCAGACCAGCAATGTTCTCCAGAAGATGGTTCCGCCCGGCGAACGCGCCGAGCCGCTGTTCCAGGACATGCGCGAGTCGGCCGACGCCTACCTCTTCTGGGTCGACCAGATGATCGAGGAGGTCAATCTTCTCCTGCAGGTCCACCTCGCCATGTCATCAAAACGCACCAACGAGGTGATGCGGATCCTCACAGTCTTCTCGGCCTTCTTCCTGCCGCTGACGTTCATCGTCGGAGTTTACGGGATGAACTTCAGGGTGATGCCCGAGCTGACTCAGCCATGGGGCTACCCGGCGGTGTGGTTGGTGATGCTGGGCGTGGTCATGGGGATCTGGATCTGGTTCCGGCGCCGAGGGTGGCTGGGTTGATCGGTCGCTCGAGCGGAAAGAGTGAGGCGAAAAACTGGGGCATGCTGCGGCGTGCCCCTTGTGCGTTTGCGGTTAGAGGAGATAATCTACGTCAGTTCGTCATTCGACATGATTATCAATCGCAGACAGGATTGCCGGTAATGTTCAGTCGTTGTCGCCCACTGTTCTTCCTATGGCTTCTGGTTCCTCCGGCAGTTGCGCCGCTTGCGGCTCAACAGGTCATCGTTCGAGGTACCGTCGTCAGCGCCGTCGGAGAGCGACCGATCGAGGCGGTGGAAATCGTCCAACTCCCCGGTGGGGCTGCTCGACGCTCGGACTTCGATGGCAGCTTCGTGCTGCGACTCGATCCGGCCACCCGGACGGTTCGCTTTCGGCGGCCGGGGTACGCGGTGGTGATGATCGGTCGGGGGGCTCTGCTCGACTCGCTGCCGCTCACGATCGCGATGGCTTCGGTGCCGACCGAGGTGGCCGGCCTCACAGTCCTGGGCGAAGGTGGCGGAGGGCTGGCGCGGCTGCCCGGCTCAGGGGCGGTGATCGGCGCAGAGGCCCTCGGCGCGATGCGGCCGCTCAGCAGCACGGAGGTGCTCCGCGGGGTGGCCGGCGTCCATATCCAGGACGAGGAGGGGATGGGACTCCGCGCCAACATCGGGATCCGCGGTATCGATCCGGACCGGAGCCGTTCCGTCCTGGTGCTCGAGGACGGGATCCCCGTGGCGCTCAACCCCTATGGCGAACCGGAGATGTACTACACCCCACCCGTCGACCGGATGGACCGGATCGAAGTGGTCAAGGGGAGCGGTTCGATTCTGCACGGTCCGCAGACCGTCGGCGGCATCATCAACTTCGTCACTCCCGAGCCGGGTCGGCTGACCGGAGTCCACGGAGTCGCACTTGGGGGGGGGGGAGGTTTCGCCAAGGCCCAGGTCAGCGCCGGCGCCATGGTCGACCAGACCGGCCTGCTCGGCATCGCGACCTACCGGCGTGCCGACGACCTGCGCGGACTCGGCTTCGATCAGGTGGACGTGATGCTGAAGGGCTCCGTGCCGCTCGGGCCGCAGGATGCTCTCGGGCTCAAGGTGGGTGTCTACGACGAACGCTCCAACTCGACCTACGTCGGCCTGACCGATTCGCTGTTCCGTGCCGATCCGCTGGCCTATCCAGGTGAGGATGATTTTCTCGAAGTCCGGCGACTGACCACCAACCTGTCGCACCAGCGGGAGTGGGCGTCCGGCGTGGTGCTCAAGACGGTCGCCTACGCCTACGCCACGACCCGCAATTGGAGCCGGCAGAACTACAGCTACAACAGCACCGGCAACAGCATCGTATATGCCGATGCCACCGGCAACCGCGACCGCAGTTTCCAGGTGGGCGGGATCGAGAGCCGGCTCCGTGCCCACAACATCTTCGGCGAGTTCGAGGGAGGTCTTCGTGGCCACGTCGAATCCGCCCGCGACCGGTTCCTCAACGGTGGTACCGCCACCTCGCGGACCGGGGCGTTGCGCGATGACGAGCGCCGCCGGGGTACCGCGTTCGCGCTCTTCGCCCAGCAAAGTCTGGCCATCGGATCGAGGGTCAGGGTGACTCCCGGGGCACGTCTCGAACATTTCCGCTTCCGCCGCGAGGTGCTGCGGACCAGGGTTCGCAGAACAACCGAGACCGGCACCACCAATCTCCCGGAGGATGTCGACCTCCACAACGACGACATCCTGACCACCCTCATCCCCGGCATCGGTGCGTCCTGGGCCGCCTCACCCGGCACCACCCTGTTCGCCGGCATCCATCGCGGTTTCGCACCACCCCGGACCAAGGATGCTTTTGTGCTCGGCAGCACTCCGCTGGCGCCGGGGGAATCGGCGAGCGACCCGGTGTCGTTGCGACTCGATGCCGAGCAGAGCTGGAACATCGAGATCGGGACGCGGAGCGAGGTGGGACGAGGGATTCGCGTCGAGGCGACGCTGTTCCGGCTCGATTTCAGCAATCAGATCGTCGAGCCGTCGCTCTCCTCGGGAAGTGTGAGTCAGGCGCGCCTTGCCAATCAGGGCAGTACCCTGCATCGCGGAGTTGAAGCGGCACTCGATCTCGATCTGCTCCAATGGGGCGGCCCTCCCCTCCGGCTCGGCGGTCAGGTGACGCTGGTCAACGCCACGTTCTCCAAGGATCGGCTCCTGCTCAACGGCTCCGACACGGTCAACGTCCGTGGCAATCGCCTCCCCTACGCCCCTGGGCGGGTGGTGGCGCTGCACCTCGAGTACGGCGGTCGCGGGGCGGCCGGCCTGCGCCTGGACGGTACCCTCGTGGGAGAGCAATTCTCCGACAACTTCGAGACCCGGCTGGGCTCCGCCAACGGCCGAATCGGCGCCATCCCCGCCCATTCGCTCTGGCATCTGAGCGGCTCCTGGCCGATGCCCGGTTCGCCGGCTGTGCTGGTCGGCTCGGTCAAGAATCTCTTCGACCGGACCTACATCGCCTCGCGCCGTCCGGAAGGGATCAAGCCTGGCGTTCCGAGGACTGTGCAGCTGGGGCTGGAGTGGGGGATCTGACCCGGCTCACCTTGCCCCCGGGGGGTGATTCGGCTATTCTTCGGGGTCGGGGGCGATCGGCTTCGACGGGTTGGTTGAACGAAAGGCAGCGTGCCCAGGTCCGAGGCCCTGGTAAATCACTTCGGAAAAAACACAATTGCCAACACTGATCTGGCGATGGCTGCGTAAGCTGAGCTTTTAGGAGTTCGCTTGCTGCACCTCCGCGGTTCGAGGCCCGCCCGGGGCATCGGCAGCGGAATCATCAATCCGGGATAGCAAAGGGTGGTCCTCCGACACCCCGAGCGAGCACTCAGGAGGTCAACGTCGGGAAGGTCGGCCTGGCACCGGCCCGACGCCAAGCTCGAAGCGAGGCCTACGCACGTAGACGCAGTTCTGGACACTAATTCGGACCAGGGTTCGATTCCCTGCGCCTCCATCATCACCCCGCCACCCTCATTGCGAGGGTATGCGGTCACCGTAAAAAACGTGAAACGGAGCGAATCACCGCCACCCGTTTCACGTTTTACATTTCAACCATACCGTTTCACCGTTCACCCCGCCGCCGCTTCGCGGAGCGGGGCAGGCCTTTCACCTTTCGTTGTCTCCCTTCACACCGAGTCCGGATGCCTGCGACCCCGCCTCTTCCTGCCGCTCGCCCAGTCTCCACCGTCCGCCACGGCGAGACCTTTGTCGATCCCTACGCCTGGCTCCGGGAAAAGGAGAATGCCGAGGTACGCGCCCATCTGGAGGCGGAGAACGCCTACGCCGAGGCGGTGCTGGCCCCCACGGCAGCACTCCGGGAACGGCTCTATCTCGAGATGAAGGGGCGCATCAAGGAGACTGATCTTTCGGTGCCATACCGGAAGGGCGACTGGTGGTACCTAACCCGGACGGAGGAGGGGAAGCAGTATCCGATCCACTGCCGGCGTCGGGACGGGGCAGTGGAGGGCGACGAGGAAGTGCTGGTCGACCTCAACGTCCTCGCCGAAGGGAAGTCGCACATGGCGCTCGGCGATTTCAGCGTGAGCGACGACGGCTGGCTGCTCGCCTACAGCACCGACGAGACCGGCTTTCGGCAATACACGCTGGTGATCAAGGATCTACGCACCGGCGAGCACCTTTCCTTCCGGCGCGAGCGGGTCACTTCGGTTGCCTGGGACAACGACAACCAGACCATCTATTACGGCGTGGAAGACGACGAGACCAAGCGTTCCTTTCAGGTGTGGCGTCACTCGTTGGGGAGCGCCGAGCACGAACTGGTCTTCGAGGAGATGGACGAGTCCTTCAACGTCGGCGTGGGCCGGACCCGCAGCCGCGAGTGGCTGGTGATCCAGAGCGGCAGCCACACCACCTCGGAGGCGCGGGTCCGCAGGGTCGGCAGCGTCGAGCCGTGGCGGGTGGTGCTGCCGCGGTTGGCCGATCGCGAATACGATCTCGAGCACCACGGCGAGTTCTTCTACGTGCGGATCAACGACACCGGGAGGAACTTCCGGCTGGTCACCATTCCGGCCGGGGGGGGGACTCTGGCCGACGCGACGGAACTGTTGCCTCACCGCGACGCCGTCATGCTGGAGGGGCACGAGACCTTTCGGGATCATCTGATAGTGCACGAGCGCGAGGATGGCGTGCCAGAGATCGCCGTCCGCCGTCTGGCCGATGGCGCCACTCACCGGATCGCCTTTCCGGAGCCGACCTACGAGTGTCACCCTCACGCCAATCCCGAGTTCGACACCGCGACCTATCGCTATGGCTACCAATCGCTGGTCACCCCGGCGTCGGTGTACCAGTACGAGCTGGAAAGTCGCGAGGCGACTCTGCTCAAGCAGCAGGATATCGTCGGCGGCTACGACCCATCTCGATTCGTGTCCCGGCGCCTTCACGCCACGGCGGCCGACGGCACCCTCGTCCCGATCTCGCTGGTGCGCCTGGCGGATGTGGCAGAGGATGGCACCGCGCCCTGCCTGCTGCACGGCTACGGCTCGTACGGCTATCCCTATCCCGTCTCGTTTTCGTCGAGCCGGCTCTCGCTGCTGGAACGCGGCGTGGTGGTGGCCATCGCCCACATCCGTGGCGGCGGCGAGCTTGGCAAGCCATGGCACGACCAGGGCCGACTGGCCCACAAGATGAACTCCTTCACCGACTTCATCGTCTGTGCCGATGCGCTGGTGGCCGAGCGGGTGGTGGCGGCCGATCGGGTGGCGATCGAAGGAGGGAGTGCTGGAGGGCTGTTGATGGGTGCGGTGGTCAACCTGGCCCCCGAACGGTTTGCAGCGGTCCTCAGCCAGGTTCCCTTTGTCGATGTGCTCAACACCATGGGCGATCCCTCGCTGCCGCTCACGGTGGGCGAATACGAGGAATGGGGCAATCCGGCAGTGGCGGAGCAGTTCAGCTGGATGCGCTCGTACTGTCCCTACACCAATCTGGCCCCGGCCAGCTACCCGCCGATGCTGGTCCGCACCTCGCTCAACGACTCGCAGGTGATGTACTGGGAACCGGCCAAGTATGTTGCCCGCCTGCGCCAGCAGCAGCTCGGCACCGCACCGATCCTGCTGCTCACCAACCTCGGTGCCGGGCATGGCGGGGCTTCGGGTCGCTACGATCGCCTCCGCGAAATCGCGACCGACTACGCCTGGCTGCTGGACGTCCTGAAGGTGAAAGGTGAAACGTGAAAGGTGAAACGTGAAAGGTGAAACGTGAAAGGGAAAAGCCAATGGGGGACCATGGATCACTGTCCTCTGTTGCTGCGCTCGGGATGCCCGCGGTGTTGATTCCCCCGTTCACCCGTTTCACGTTTCACCTTCACCCCTTTCACCGTTCACCCCTTTCACCTTTCACCTTTCACCTCCACCTGTCACCTCCCGACGACGAGATCCCGCTGAATGTCCTTCATTGACCGACTGACCGACGCCGTCTTCGCCGCGGTGCGCTGGCTCATCCTGGCGATGATCGTGGTGGGGGCCTTCAACGCGCTGGCCCGGTACGCCACGCGGTTCACCGGCATCTCGTTCGCCTCGAATGCCGCGCTCGACATCCAGTGGTACATGTTCGCGATGGTCTTTCTGCTGGGCGCGGCGCACGCCCTGAAGCACGGCGTCCATGTCCGGGTCGACGTCGGTTATGCGCGCCTCTCCGGGCGTGGTCGCGCGTGGGTTGACCTGTTCGGCACCGTGCTCCTCGCGGTGCCGTTCTGCGTGATGGTGCTGGTTACGAGCTGGCCCGCAGTGCGCAATTCGTGGGGCATCCGGGAGGGATCGCCCGACCCCGGCGGGCTGCCGCGCTACCCGATCAAGGTGGTGCTGCTGCTCGGTTTCGCCCTGCTGTTGCTCCAGGCGGTGACTCACATTCGCCGACAGGTGAAGGTCTTGCGCGGCCCTCGCGGCGGGGAAGGGTGCTGATGGGCCACCTCTGGGGACCGGCGATGTTCCTGGTGGCGCTGCTGCTGATCTTCAGCGGCTATCCAGTCGCCTTCGTGCTTGGCGGCACCGCACTGCTCTTCGCACTCGTGGCCGCCGCGCTCGGACAGTTCGACCTGGTCCTCCTGCTGGCAATGCCCGAACGCGCCTTCGGGACAATGTCCAACTACACTTTGCTGGCGATTCCCTTCTTCATCTACATGGGGACCACCCTCGAGAAAGCGGGACTCGCTGAGCGGCTGCTGGAATCGATCGGTTCGCTATTCGGACGGGTGCGCGGCGGACTCGGCTTCGGTGTGATAGCGGTGGGTACCTTGCTGGCGGCGGCAACCGGAGTTGTGGGCGCTTCGGTCACGGCGATGGGACTGATCTCGCTGCCGGTGATGCTCCGGCATGGTTACCGGCGCGAGCTCGCGCTGGGGGTGATCGCGGCGGCCGGGACGCTGGGCCAGATCATCCCGCCGAGCATCGTGCTGATCGTGCTCGGCGACCAGCTCGGCGTGTCGGTGGGTGGGTTGTTCCAGGAGGCACTGGTTCCGGGACTCGTGCTGGCGGGGAGTTACGTCGTGTGGCTGCTCGGTGTGGCACTGGTACGACCGGGTGATGCGCCTGCGATGGTAGCGTCGACCCGGCCGGAGGGCAGGGTGGAACTGCTGCGATTGTTGTGGGGATCACTGCTGCCGCCGCTACTGCTGATCCTTATCGTACTGGGGAGCATCTTTGCTGGCGTGGCCACTCCCACCGAGGCAGGGGCGCTCGGTGCGGTTGGCGCGATGGGACTCGCGGCGATGCATCGCCGACTCACGAGGGTGGCGGTGCGCGAGACCGTCGACGCCACGGCACGGCTCACCGTGATGGTGGTCTTCCTGCTGATCGGCTCGATGGCCTTTGCCCTGGTCTTCCGCGGACTGGGCGGCGATCTCTGGCTCGAGCAATTGCTGACCAATCTCCCCGGCGGTGCCATCGGATTCCTGCTGGTGGTGAACCTGATGGTGTTCGTGCTGGGCTTCTTCATCGACTTCTTCGAGATCGCCTTCATCATCGTCCCGCTGGTGGCAGCACCCGCAGCTCTGTTGGGGATCGATCTCACCTGGCTCGGCGTCTTGCTGGCGATGAACATGCAGACGTCGTTCCTGACGCCGCCGTTCGGCTTCTCGCTCTTCTACCTGCGCGGAGTGACACCGCCCGAGATCCCGACCACCGCCATCTACCGGGGGGTGATCCCGTTCATCGTGATCCAGGTGCTGGTGGTGGTGGGGATGATCGTGTGGCGGTGAGGGGAGTCGCTCACAGCGTGATCACTCCCCCACCTGCCGGAACGCGAACGCCGCGTAGGCCTGCTCCACCCCGTTGAAGTAGCGGAACGACCGGGTGCGGAATTCGTTCCACGGCTGGTAGATGGCGCGGAAGGTGGCGTCGGCCGCAGCCCGTTCCTCCAGCAGCGCGTTGCTCTCGCGCCAGGCGGCAGCCATCACGTCGTCGGGAAAGGGACCCACCGCGACTCCAGCCGCGCGGAGCCGCTCCAGCGCCGGGGGATTCTGCGCGTCGTAGCGTTCCAGCGTGTTGGCGTTCTGCTCGGCCGCGGCCACTTCGATTGCCGCCTTGTAGCTGTCGGGCAGATCGGCATACGCCTGCTGGTTGACCATCAGCGTCAGGGTGACACCCGGCTCGTGCCACCCGGGGTAGTAGTAGTTCTTGGCGACCCGCTGGAACCCGAGCTTCTCGTCGTCATAGGGGCCGATCCACTCGGTGGCGTCGATCGCGCCACGTTCGAGTGCCGGGTAGATCTCCCCTCCGGCAAGCACTTGCACCGACACGCCGAGTCGCGACATCACCTCGCCGCCGAGGCCGGGAATCCGCATCCGGAGTCCGCGCAGGTCTGCCACCGAATTGATCGGTCGGCGGAACCAGCCGCCGAATTGGGCACCGGTGTTGCCGGCCGGAAACTGGATGATTCCGAAGGTGGCGAACAGTTCGCGGAGGGCCGCCAGTCCCCCCCCCTCATTCATCCAGGCGTTGTGCTGCCGGGCGGTGAGGCCGAACGGCACTCCGGTCTCGAAGGCGAGGGCCGGGTGCTTCCCCATGTAGTAGTAGGAGACGGTGTGACCGCAGTGCACGGTCCCCTGCTGCACGGCGTCCATCACCTGAAGGCCGGGGACGAGTTCGCCCGCCGGGTAGCTCCGGATCGTGAACCGTCCTCCCGTTAGTGAACTGACTCGTGTCGCGAAGCGCTCCGAGCCACCGAAGAGGATGTCCAGCGAGCGCGGGAAGGAGGAGGCCAGGCGCCAGCTGACCGTAGGGCCGGTCCCGGTGGCGGCCGTGCCGGCATCAGGAGCAGCGCACCCGGCCAATCCTGCGGTGCCGACGGCGGTGGAAGTCAGGAAGGAGCGTCGGGTCTGCTTCACGTCGTGGTCCGTGGCAAGGGTGGCAGCGGAGTGGTCCGGGAGACCACCGGAAGGTGGCGACCCCGGCGCGACTCGACAACTCCCGCCTCCGGAGGTATCGTGCAGTTCATATCACAACAGGGAGCGAACAATGGCCGGAGTACGGGTCCTGGTCGGCACGCGAAAGGGCGCATTCGTCCTCACCTCCGACGAGCGGCGTCGGCAATGGGACGTGCAGGGACCGCATTTCCCGGGATGGGAGGTATTTCATGTCGCGGGTTCGCCCGCCGATCCGAATCGCCTTTACGCCTCCCAGTGCAGCGGCTGGTTCGGCCAGCTTATCCAGCGCTCGGATGACGGCGGCGTCACCTGGAATCCGGTGGGCAACAATTTCGGCTACGACGGTGTCCCGGGTACCCACAAGTGGTACGACGGCACCCCCCATCCGTGGGAGTTCAAGCGGGTCTGGCACCTCGAACCATCCCGCTCCGACCCGGATACCGTATATGCCGGCGTCGAGGACGCCGCCCTCTTCCGCACGGTGGACGGCGGGGCGAGCTGGCATGAGCTCTCGGGGCTGCGGTCGCAGGGGACCGGATCGGAGTGGCAGCCGGGCGCGGGCGGCATGTGTCTCCACACCATTCTGCTTGATCCGGTGCACCCCGGCAGGATCTACGTCGCCATCTCGGCGGCAGGCGCCTTCCGGAGCGATGACGGCGGCGAAACCTGGAAGCCGATCAACAAGGGACTTCGCTCGGGGGAGATCCCGTCGACCGAGGCGGAGGTGGGACATTGTGTTCACCGGATCGCGATGCACCCTAGCCGTCCAGATGTCCTCTTCATGCAGAAGCACTGGGACATCATGCGCAGCGACGATACCGGAGCGTCTTGGCACGAGGTGAGCGGCAATCTGCCCAGCGACTTCGGTTTCCCGATCGCGGTGCACGCTCACGAGCCGGAAACGATCTACGTGGTCCCGATCAAGAGCGATTCCGAGCACTACCCCCCGGAGGGGAAGCTTCGCGTCTACCGGAGTCGGTCCGGCGGCAACGAATGGGAGGCGCTCACCGCGGGGTTGCCGCAGCAGGACTGCTACGTGAACGTGTTGCGTGACGCCATGGCGGTCGATTCACTCGAGTCGTGCGGAATCTATTTCGGCACCACCGGAGGTCAGGTATACGCCTCCTCGGATGCTGGAGACCACTGGCAGGCGATCGTGCGTGACCTCCCCGCGGTCCTGTCGGTCGAAGTGCAGACGTTGCCATGATCAGGGTGGTGCTCCCGGCTCCCTTGCGCGCGATCGCGCGGATTGATGGGGAACTCGAGTTCGATCTTCCCGCACCGGTCACCCAATCCGCCGTGCTCGATGCCGTCGAATCACGTTTTCCCGTGCTGCGTGGTACCCTGCGGGATCAGGCTACCCATCGTCGCCGGGCGTTCGTCCGCTTCTACGCCTGCGCCGAGGATCTCTCGCACCAGGCGCCGGACGTGCCGCTTCCCGAACCGGTGGCACGGGGGGAGGAGCCGTTGCTGATCATCGGGGCGATGGCGGGCGGGTGAATCGCGGGGAAGTCGACCGGCGAGAGGTGGGCCGTGAAAGGGGAAACGTGAAAGGGGAAAGGTGAAAGGGGAGGCACTACGGCCCCTTTCACCTTTTACGTTTCACCTTTCACCTCCCCCCCCTCCCCTCGCCCGGCCCGCCCGTGCTCCGTCAGGGCAGCGGAGTGATCGACTCCTGCTCGTCGGTGACCGGCAATCCGACAATCGCCGCCGTGATCGCCCTCGCCATCTCCACCGCCACGAATCGATCGCCTCTGGCGTAGTCCAGCATCAGCCGATCGGCTTTGGCGCCCGGGATCTCGGAGAACACGCCGAGACTTCGCGCCCGGAGCACCAGTCGTGGCCGCAGGATCCCGCCGACGAGTTCCGCGGAGGCGAGCAATTCGAACGGCACCTCCAGCACCTCGACCTCGAATCTGTTCTTGGTGGAGGAGACGGAGAGAAGCGACACCTCGTCGATCGATTCAGTCAGTTCCCATTCGAGCACGATCCCGCTCTCATCACAATGCAGCAACCCGTCCATCCGTCGACTGACGTCGCGGATCTCGGCAAGGGAGACGCTGTCTTCCCCTGGGAGGCGGATCCGGAAGGGGAGCGGGGCAGGGTGAGTCATTGCCGAAATCAAGCTGATCGTGTGCTGACGGCAAGTGTCAGCTGCTTCGGCCGCAGCGGACTCCGAGTCGGGCTTCGGGAATTGACCTTGGTTGCCGGGCGGTCTGGGCACCGCTCCTTTCCCGGAGCAGCGCGATGCGCTCCGCCGTGAGTTCGGGATGCGAGGTCATCAGATCAAGGTAGCATGATGACCCGAGGGCCTGGCCAGGCAGAGCTGCCGAGCCAGGCCCTCACCATTGGTTTGCTGAGTTTACTTTGCGGCGGCCAGCGGCACGGTCACCCGGGTCTGCTCCCACTCCATTACCAGCGCACTACCGCCCAGCCGGATCGTGAACTGCTCCACGGGGGAAGCGAGTGCACTGACTGCCCCGACGGCCCGACCCACCTCGGTACCGGTAGGATATTGCGTCCCCCACTGCTCGGTGCTGCTGTTGATCAGGACCGCCCACTCACCCTTGGCGGGGATGGTGTAGATCGAGTGGCTGCCGGCCTCGACCCGTACGTTGCCGATCATGATCGGAGCCGAAGTGTGGATCACAGTCGGCTCATTGGCCCCAGTGCGCCAGATTTTGCCGAATGGGACCAGCGTGCCCCCCACCGCGGCGCGTCCCTTGAGGTAGGGCCGACTGTAGCAGACCTTGACCTCGACACCGCCAATCGTGGCAGTCACGGAATCGAGCGGCGAGGGGCGGGCTGCGAGTTGGGCACCGCTGGCGCGGCTGGCGCAAGGGGTGGCGGCCAACGGCGAGGCGGTGAGCAAGGCCATCAGGGTCATCGTCAACATCACAATCATCTCCCAGTGCGGGTCAGGAATTCAGTGCTGCGAATGCAGTGGCCGCGCGGTCCAGCGCGGTGGCAGGGTCGGCCGCGATTGCCGTCAGGTGCCCCATCTTCCGGCCCGGGCGTGCCTCGGACTTGCCATAGAGGTGGAGACGCACGCCGGGCACTCTCAATGCACGCTCCCAGCGCGGTTCTCCGGCGCTCCACAGCTCTCCCAACAGATTCACCATGGCGACCGGAGAAAGCAAGGTCGTCTCCCCCAGGGGCAGCCCGGCCAGGATCCGGACCTGTTGCTCGAATTGGGATGTCATCGAGGCGTCGAGCGTCCAATGGCCGCTGTTGTGCGGCCTGGGGGCCAATTCGTTGACCAGAAGCAGTCCCTCATCAGTGACAAAACACTCCACCGCGAGGAGACCGACGTAATCGAGTGCCGTGGCGATTCGTACCGCCGCGGTGCGGGCCCGGTCCGCCAGCGAGATCGGGATGTCGGCTGGCACCACTGTGGTGTGGAGGATGCCGTCACGATGAACATTCTCTCCGACGGGCCAGGTGGTGGTTTGGCCGTCGTGCGTGCGGGCGACCAGAACCGATACCTCGTGCGCGAGGGGGACACGACGTTCCAGAATGCAGGACACGCCACCCAGCGAACCGAACTCCGTGGCTACCGACTCCCGCTCGGCGATGCTGACCTGGCCCTTGCCGTCGTAGCCCAACCGGGCCGTCTTGAGGATTGCCGGGCCGCCCCCTATTGCATCCCATGCCGCACCGGCTTCGGCCGCATGGCGCACCGGTGCCCATGCGGCCGTTGTGATGCCGATGTCGTTCAGGAAGGACTTCTCCACCAGACGATCCTGGGTGAGCGCGACGGCATCGGCTGATGGGCGGACGGGAAGGTGGGCCGCGAGCGCCCGCAACACCTCGGCGGGAACATTCTCGAATTCGGTGGTCACCGCGTCGCAGGCGGCGGTCAGTTCGTTGATCGATTCAGGATCGGTCCAGGGCCGCACCAGGTGACGGTCGGCCAGTTGCGCCGCGGGAGCGTCGGGTTGGGGATCGACGACCACCACCCGGTATCCCATGCGCCGCGCCTCGATGGTGAACATGCGGCCGAGTTGCCCGCCACCAAGAACTCCCAGGGTGCCGCCGGGGAGGATCATGCGATGTCGGGCAGGATGCTGGTCCGGATGCGATTCTCCTCCGCCGCGCGGAACGCCTCCAGTCGGGTGGCCAGCTCGGCGTCGGTGCGAGCGAGCATGGCGATGGCGAAGAGCGCCGCGTTGTGAGCACCGGCTTCGCCGATCGCAAAGGTGGCTACCGGGACACCCGTCGGCATTTGCACAATGCTGAGCAGGGAATCGAGTCCCTGCAGGTGACGGCTCGGTACCGGCACTCCGAGCACCGGGACGGTGGTCCGGGCGGCGAGCATGCCGGGGAGGTGGGCTGCCCCCCCCGCACCGGCGATTATCGCCCGGAGGCCGCGTGAGGCGGCCGAGCCGGCATACTCGAACAGCAGCTCCGGGGTCCGGTGGGCCGAGACGATCCGGGTTTCGTGAGCCACGCCGAATGCCTTGAGGCGGACCGCGGCGTGCTGCATCACCGCCCAGTCGGATTCGCTGCCCATCACCACGCCGATCATGGGGGGGGGCGTCACAGCGTGGCCTGGGTGCGGTCAACTGTGCCTCGCACCGCCAGCGCCGCCTGGGCAGCAGCCAGTCGGGCGATCGGAACGCGGAACGGTGAACAGGAGACGTAGTTCATCTTGACACCCTCGCAAAAAGCTATCGAGGCGGGATCGCCGCCGTGTTCTCCGCAGATGCCGATCTTCAGATCGGCGCGCGTCTTCCGTCCGGCCTCTGCCGCCATCACGATCAGCTTGCCCACGCCGGCCTGGTCGAGCGATTGGAACGGGTCATGATCGACGATGCCGGTATCGATGTAGTGCGGCAGGAATCGTCCGGAATCGTCGCGCGACAGTCCCCAGGTGGTCTGGGTGAGGTCGTTGGTGCCAAAGGAGAAGAACTGTGCCTCGCGGGCAATCTCGTCTGCAGTGAGCGCGGCCCGTGGCAGCTCGATCATCGTTCCGAGCAGGTAGGGCACCGTCAACTGGCGCTCGCGGAAGACTTCCTCCGCCACCTCACGCACCACCAGCGCCTGCTTCCTGAACTCGACCACGGTTGCCACCAGCGGGACCATCACCTCCGGCATCACCCGCCCCTTCCGGGCCGCGACGGTGCAGGCTGCCTCGAAAATCGCGCGGACCTGCATCCGGGTGATCTCGGGATGAATGATGCCCAGGCGGCAGCCACGCAGGCCGAGCATCGGGTTCTGCTCCCGCAGTCCCTCCACTACGCTCCTGACATGGTCGAGCGGCTTGTCGAGATCGCTGGCCAGCGCGGCCAATTCGTCAGCCTCATGCGGCAGGAACTCGTGCAGTGGCGGATCGAGCAACCGGATGGTGACCGGGAATCCTTCCATGGCGCGGAAGATCGACTCGAAGTCGCTCCGTTGCATCGGCAGCAGTTGCTGCAGCGCCTCGGCGCGCTCCGCAGCTGATTCCGCCAGGATCATCCGGCGCATCGACAACAGCCGGTCGGCCTGGAAAAACATGTGCTCGGTGCGGCAGAGCCCGATCCCCTCGGCGCCGAAGTCGCGGCCCCGGTGTGCGTCGGCCGGAGTGTCGGCGTTGACGCGGACCTTCATCGGCCTGATCCGGTCGGCCCAGCTCATCAGGCGGTGGTAATACTCGTCCGGCTCCGGCGCGAGCAACTTCGCTTGACCCAGGTGGATCGTTCCCTGCGTGCCGTCAAGCGTGATCCATTCTCCGGCATTCACGGTTCGTGACCCGATGGTGAACCGGCCGGCCTCTTCCTGAACGTCGAGTTCCTGCACGCTGACGACGCACGGCTTCCCCATGCCGCGGGCGACCACCGCTGCGTGCGAGGTCATCCCACCGCGGGCGGTGACGATCGCTCGTGCGGCAACCATGCCGTGAAAGTCCTCCGGCGAGGTCTCGCGCCGCACCAGGATCACCGCATCACCCTGGCGGCCTCGTTCGGCTGCGACGTCGGCGTCGAACACCACCATCCCCGAAGCGGCACCGGGAGAGGCGGGAAGCCCCTGACCGAGCAGGTCGAGCGAGGCCTTGGCATCAATGGTCGGATGCAGCAACTGCTCCAGCGCCTGGGGGGGGATTCGTGCTACTGCCTCATCCTCGGAAATCAGCTCTTCCGCCACCATGTCGCAGGCAGAGCGGAAGGCGGCCTGACCGGTGCGCTGGGCACGCCTGGTCTGCAGCATGTAGAGGCGACCGTCTTCGATGGTGAACTCCATGTCCTGGACGTCGCGGAAGTGGCGCTCCAGAGTACGGGCCATCCGGTCGAGCTCCTGGTAGGCAGACGGCATCAGATCGCGCAGCGCGGCGATCGGTTGCGGGGTCCTGCTCCCGGAGACGACATCCTCACCCTGCGCGTTGCCAAGAAATTCGCCGTACAGGTGAGGTTCGCCGGTTGACGGATTGCGCGTGAAGGCCACGCCGGTACCGGAGGTCTCGCCCAGGTTGCCGTAAACCATCGCCATGATGTTGACGGCGGTGCCCATGGCATCGGGAATGTCGTGCATGCGGCGGTAGTCGATGGCTCGCCGCGTGTTCCAGCTCGTGAAGACGGCTGCAATGGCACCCCAAAGCTGTTCCATCGGGGCTTCGGGAAACGGTATGCCGCTCTGCTCGGTCGCATGGGTCTTCAGTCGTGCGACCAGGGTGCGGAGTGCCGCCACCGGAAGATCGACAGCCCGGGTCATCCCGTGCGCCTCGAGCGCTTCCTCGAACATCGCATCGAGCGGACCCTTGGCAAGCCCCAGCACGACGCTGCCGTACATCTGCACGAAACGGCGGTAGCAGTCCCAGGCAAACGCCGGATTGCCGGAACGTTCCGCCAGCCCCTCAACGGTCACATCATTGAGGCCGAGGTTGAGGATGGTGTCCATCATTCCCGGCATCGACACCGCGGCGCCTGATCGTACCGAGACCAGCAATGGATTGTGCTGTCCGCCAAACTCCTTGCCGCTGGCGGCTTCCAACCGTTGCAGGGAATGATCGACCTGGGCGCGGAGCCGACTGGGGAACGAGCCGGTGTCGAGGTAGACAGGACAGAGTGTTGACGCGATCGTGAATCCGGGCGGCACCGCGATACCGAGGTTGGTCATCTCGGCCAGGCCGGCGCCCTTGCCGCCCAGCAGGTCCTTCATCGCGGAAGTGCCGTCGGCACGACCCTGGCCGAAGGAATAGACCAGCGGTTGCTGCCCGAAAGTCTCCGTCATGGTGCGGCCGCCATCGGTGGAGTGGAGTGGCGCAATTGGACCAGCAGATCGGGTCGCTCGGTCGGGTAGTCGCCCGAGAAGCAGGCATGACACCAGGTGGTCGCGGCACGGGTGGCGCTGGTCATTTCCTCAAGGGTGAGATACTCGAGCGAATCCACTCCCAGGTGCCTGCGAATTTCTTCCCGCGAGTGCGTCGCTGCGATCAACTCCTGCCGGTCCGGGGTATCGATCCCGTAGTGACACGGACCGGTAATCGGCGGGGAACCGAGCCGGAGATGCACCTCGCGCGCTCCGGCCGAGCGAATCATGTGAACCAGTCCCTGGCTGGTGGTTCCGCGCACCAGAGAGTCGTCGATCACCACTACCGATCGTCCGGCGATCACCTGACGCACGGCGTTGAACTTGATCCGGACTTTCTCGACGCGGATCGCCTGAGTCGGGTTGATGAAGGTCCGGCCGACATAGTGGTTGCGGATCAGGCCGTGCTCGAGCGGCACACCGCAGACTTCGCTGTACCCCAGAGCCATCACGTTGGCGCTGTCCGGAACCGAAAAGACCACGTCGGCGCCCGGAACGGCGTGATGACGAGCCAGTTGGCGACCGAGTTCCCGCCTTACCCGGTCGACCGACTCGCCGAAGACAGTGGAGTCCGGTCGGGCAAAGTAGACCAACTCGAAGATGCAGCGGGAGACCCGACGGGGAGTGAGAGGCGCCAACTCGGTGATCACGCCGTCCTCTATGCGCAGGAAGTCACCCGGAGCGAGTTCCCTGGACGCAATGGCCCCGACCAGATCGAGTGCGCAAGTCTCCGATGCCGCAACGATCCCGTTCCCGAGCGTGCCGATGATGAGCGGCCGGAATCCGCGCGAGTCGACGGTGACGTACAGCGTCCGCCCCACGCTGATGACCAGCGAGTAGGCACCCTCGGCGCGTTCGAGTGCGTCGCGAATCTGACCCTCGACGGTCGCCGCCTGGGAGCGGGCAATCAGGTGAATCAGCACCTCGGTGTCGCTGCTAGACGCAAAGATCGCCCCGTCACGCACCAGTTCGTCCCGCAAGGCCGCGGCGTTGGTGAGGTTGCCATTGTGGGCAATCGCCAGAGGCCCGGCGTGGTAGTTGACCAGATACGGCTGGGCGTTGGCGAGAACCGTGCTGCCTGCGGTGGAGTAGCGGGTGTGACCGACGGCCACGTCGCCTGCGAGATTCGCAAACCGGGACTCATCGAATACATCGGAGACGAGCCCCATGCCACGATGCATCCGGGCGCGGCTTGCCGCGTCGACAGCCACGATGCCGGCGCTCTCCTGTCCGCGATGCTGCAGCGCGTACAGCCCGAGGTAGGCCAGCCGTGCCGCGTCGTCGATCCCCGAGACCCCGATCACTCCGCACATCCGTCAGCCCTCCACTGCGGTCGGGGCCGCCATCCGGCGCGGGATAGCGTCGGCATGAATGCTTCGCAAGCGGGACACCGGCCACCGCCACTGGCGCTCATCGCGATTGATGATCAGCTCGCCTCGGGCCGGACCAACCAAGCCTAGATAGTGCGCCGGGACACCATGAGTCCCCGCGAGGCGCTGCAATGCTGCAACATTTGCCGGGTCACAGGAGACAACCGCTCGCGCGCCGTCCTCGCCGAACAGCCATTGCTCGTCGGAGAGGTCGTCATGGTGGCGGGCGAGGTCGATCGTGGCACCGAACGAATCGGTGGCCCACGGCCCTCCGATGCAGGCCTCCGCCAGCGCGACCGCCAGCCCGCCGTCGGAACAGTCGTGGGCGGAGCGGAGCAGTCGTCCGGAAGCAGCGGCGATGAGCACCTCCTGCAGGGCGCGTTCGGCTGCGAGGTCGATCTTGGGGGGGGGGCCGCCGATGCATTCCAGCACCTCCGCCCACCAGGCGCTGCCGCCGAGATGTCCAGCCGTACGTCCGAGCAGCAGGATGGCATCGCCCTCGACCGCGAAATGGCTCGGCACCGCGGTGGTGACGTCGTCGAGTATGCCGACCATGCCGATCACGGGAGACGGATCGATCGCTCCCGTTGGCGACTGGTTGTACAGCGAGACATTGCCGCCGGTGACCGGCGTGTCGAAGGCGAGACAGGCGTCGCTGATGCCGCGGCAAGCCTCCGTGAACTGGAAGAACACCTCCGGTCGCTCCGGATTGCCGAAGTTGAGACAGTCGGTGATGCCGAGCGGACGCGCTCCCGTGCAGGCAATGTTCCGGGCGGCCTCTGCCACGGCACCCTTGCCGCCTTCATACGGGTCGAGCAGCACGTGCCTGGCATTGCAGTCGACCGTCATCGCCAGACCGAAGCCGGTATCCTCCACCCTGAGTACTCCCGCATCACCACCCGGCGTAATCCTTGAGCCGGCGCGTACGGTGCCATCGAACTGTTCAAACACCCAGCGCTTGCTGGCGATGGTCGGGGCGTCGAGGAGCCGCTCCAAACCGGTGACCAGATCTGGCAGCGGCACCGTGGGGCTGAGCGTCCTTCGCGCCATGGCTTCTGCTGATTCTTGAGCTGCAGGAGTGTAGATCGGGCACCCTTCCACCAACTCCTGTCCGGGAATCGATGCCACGGTGCGGCCGTCGTGGATGATCCGGAACAACCCGTCATCGGTGACCAATCCGACAGCCACTGCCTCCAGATCCCACTTGCGGCACACTGCCTGGATTTCCTCTACCCGGTGTGGCTCGGCCACCACCAGCATCCGCTCCTGCGATTCGGACAGCATGATCTCGTAGGGAGTCATCCCGGGTTCACGGGTCGGCACTGCACTGGTGTCGAGTTCCACCCCCACGCCACCGCGGGCTGCCATCTCTGCGCTCGACGAGGTCAGCCCGGCGGCCCCCATATCCTGGATCGCCACGATGTAGTCGCCGGTGATCAGCTCCAGCGACGCCTCAAGCAGCAACTTCTCGGTGAAGGGATCGCCCACCTGCACCTGCGGGCGGCGCTTCTCGCTCTCGGCCGAGAGATCTTCTGACGCGAACGAGGCGCCATGGATGCCGTCGCGACCGGTCCGTGCTCCAACCGTGAGCAGGATATTGCCGACGCCATGTGCCTTGGCCGTGATCAGATCATCGGCTCGCAGGATTCCCACCGCCATGGCGTTGACCAGCGGGTTGCCGCTGTAGCCCGGTGAAAAGACCACCTCGCCGCCCAGGGTGGGAACGCCGATGCAGTTGCCGTAATCACCAACGCCCTTGACGATGCCGCCGAAGAGCCAGCGATTGCGTGCCTCCTCAAGCGGCCCGAGGCGCAGCGAATTGAGCAGTGCGACCGGGCGGGCTCCCATGGTGAAGACGTCCCGCAGGATGCCGCCAACTCCGGTTGCCGCGCCCTGGTACGGCTCCACCGCGCTGGGGTGGTTGTGCGACTCGATCTTGAACGCAACTGCCCAGCCATCCGGGAGGCGGAGCACGCCGGCATTCTCGCCGGGACCCTGCAGCACCTGCTTCCCCTCGGTGGGAAAGCGCCGGAGCACCGGCTTGGTGTGCTTGTAGGAACAGTGCTCCGACCAGAGGGCGGAGAAGATCCCCAGTTCTGTGAGCGTCGGGACGCGGCCGCCCAGCAGTTCCCGGATGGCGTCGTATTCCGTCGCGTTGAGTTTGTGTTCCTTGACCACGGCCTCGGTGACGGGACGCTCACCCGGAAACGGTTCGGGGATGACTACGGTGGTCACGCGGGCACTCCGGTCGACAGGCGGTGGACGAGCGAGGAAAAGAAACGGTGGCCGACATCGCCGCCCACCGAATGCTCGGCGAGCCGTTCGGGGTGAGGCATGAAACCGACCACGTTGCCACCGGCGTTGCAGATTCCGGCGATGTCCCGGTGCGAGCCGTTGGGATTGTGTGGCAGGTCGCTGTCCGGGACGGGTACATAGCGCATCACCACGCGTCCCTCTACCTCCAGCAGGTCGAGTGTGGCCTCGTCGGCGACGTAGCGGCCCTCGCCATGGGCTACCGGTATGCGGATGACCTCATCCCGGGTGAACTCTGCGGTGCAGACCGTGTCGGTCCGCTCGATTCTGACGTCGACCGGGCGCGCCACGAAGCGCTGCTGGCTGTTGTGGAGCAGGGCACCTGGCAGCAGTCGGGCCTCACAGAGAATCTGGAAGCCGTTGCAGATGCCGATGACGGCACCACCGGCCTCGGCCAGCGCCTGCACGGCGGTCATTACCGGGGCAAATCGCGCGATCGCACCGGAGCGCAGGTAGTCACCGTAGGAAAAGCCGCCGGGAAGGATCACCGCATCAGCGTTGTCGAGCGAGATGGCGCGGTAGTCAACAAGGGTGGCCTGGCCTCCCGCTCGACGGACGGCAGCCACGGTTTCCGTCTCGCAATTGGATCCCGGAAAACGGATCACCGCCACTGATGGCGTCATGCGCCCACCGTGAGCACGAAATCCTCGGTCACCGGATTGGCCAGGAGTCTCTCGCACATCTGCCGCGCCATTCCCTCGGCCTCAGCCGCTGAGGCCGCCTCGATTGCCAATTCGATCGCCTTGCCGATGCGCACCCCGGTTACGCCCTCGAAACCAAGGGCTCCGAGTGCGTGTTCGACTGCCTGCCCCTGTGGATCGAGCAGACCGGGACGGGGAATGATGCGCACGTGAACACTGAAGGTCATGCTTCCTGCTCCTCGAAATCGTTCGGATGGCGCGTTTGGGTGGGGGAATCGCCGTTGCGATCCCCGAGACTCTGCATCACCGCACGCAGCACGCCGTAGGCGGTGTAGGTGAGGCCGAGCGGGAAGAGGAAATACTCCGGTACCAGGATGCCGCCAGCCAGAATCAGCAGGTAGGTGATCAGCCCTGCCACCCGCGACGCCGAACCCAGTCCGGCGGCTGGCCACTTGGGGTACTTGACGTTGCTCACCATCAGGACGGCAACCAGCAGCATCAGGATCACCAATCCCTGGTGCTGCCAGTCGAGGTAGGGGAGGGTGGCTCGGTACCAATCGGTTTGCGAAAACGGATACCAGGTGGCGAGCGTCATCCCGGCAGCGGGTGACGGCAGGCCGGTGAAGGAACGTGAACGGCCGTGATCTTCCTGATTGGCCACGACATTGAACCGGGCCAATCGCAGCGCGGCCGCAACCACGTAGAAGTAGCAGACCAGCCAGGCGAACCGGCCCGCCGTGCCGAACTCCATGAAATACATCAACAGCGCCGGCGCCACTCCGAATGAGGTGAGATCCACCAGCGAGTCGAGCTCGGCGCCGAATCGTGAACCGGTGTTGGAGAGGCGTGCTATCCGGCCGTCGAGCATGTCGAGCACGCCGGCAAAGACGATGAACCAGCCGGCCCAGGTGAAGTTGCCGTTGGCAGCGGAGACGATTGCCCAGAAACCGAAAAAGAGGTTGCCGAGCGTGAAGGCGCTCGGAACGACCACCACGACCCGGCGCATCCGCGAGCGATGTCCCATCTGCTGCTCTTTCATTTCCACTCCGCCACCACCGTTACCCCGGCCTGGGTGACGTCGCCCTCGCGGACCAGCACAGTGGTGCCTGCCGGGACGAACACGTCAACACGGGAACCGAAGCGGATCAACCCCATCCGTTCGCCCTGCCTGGCCGGATGCCCGACGGCGTGATCGGTGATGATTCGCCGTGCCACCAGGCCCGCGATCTGCCGGGAAAGGATCGGCCCGCCGGGAGAGCGTTGACCGATGTCGCTCTGTTCGTTCTCGAGGGCTGCCTTCTCCAGCGCCGCGTTGACGAACTTTCCCTCGCGGTGTCGCCGGAAGGTCACCTCGCCGTCGGTCGGATAGCGGTTGACGTGGACGTTGAAGACGTTCATGAAAATCGAGATCCGGGTCGCTGCGCCCCCCACCACGTCGGGTTCGTCGATCGGAATAATGCTGACCACCTTGCCGTCGGCCGGAGCGATGACGAGATGATCACCACGCGGCCCCGCACGCTCGGGGTCGCGGAAGAACGCGACAACCCACGCGGCAATCGGCAGCCAGAGCGCGGCGGCAATCCACCACCCGAATGCAACCAATGCCAAGGCCAGCAGCCAGGCCGCGATGATGAAGGGTCGGCCTTCAGGTGCAATCCGCATCAACCACTCTCCGGAAGGTCGTGACCCGCGAGGCGACGGAACGCTTCGAGGTACCGCAAGCGGGTTGCCTCCACCACTTCAGGCGGCAGAGCGGGGCCTGGGGCCTCGCCGTTCCACCGTCCGCTCCGACGCTCAATCGCCAACCAATCCCTGAGCGGCTGCTTGTCGAAGCTCGGCGGGGTGCTGCCCGGTCGCCAACTGTCGGCGAGCCAGAAGCGCGAGGAATCCGGGGTGAGCACTTCATCGATCAGCATCGGTGTACCGGCGGCATCAATCCCGAATTCGAACTTCGTGTCGGCGATGATCAGTCCCCGTTCCAGGGCGACACGCCCGCCGGCAGCATAGAGATCCAGCGACAACTCGCGCAACAACTCTGCGAGTGGCGCGCCCAGTGCCGCTGACATGGTGGCGAAGGTGACATTCTCGTCGTGACCGGTCTCGGCCTTGGTGGCCGGCGAGAAAAGTGGCGGGTCGAGACGATCCGCCTCCTGCATCCCCTCCGGAAGTCGCTCACTGGCCAGAGTGCCGTGCTCCCGGTATTCACCCCACGCCGATCCCGCCAGATAGCCGCGCACCACGCACTCGAAGGCGACCGGTGCCGCACGGCGCACCAGCATGCTCCGGCCGTCGAGCTGCTTCCGGTGAGGCGCCAGTGCCGGTACTTCGCTGATGATGGCGTCGATGTCGGCGGTGAGGAAGTGATGCGGGCAGCGATCGCCGAGCAGCTTGAACCAGTGGGCCGAAAGCTGGGTCAAAACCCGTCCCTTGTCGGGCACCGCTTCGGCCATCACCACGTCAAAGGCGCTGACGCGATCGCTGGCCACCAGCAACAGCCGGGCCGCATCCACTTCATACACCTCGCGCACCTTGCCGCGGCGCCAGAGCGGCAGCGGGATCGTATCCGGCGAGGACGAGATGAGCATCAGACCCGGATCTCCGCGGCGGCGACGGTTTCCGCCAGCGGCCGCGCACGCGCCACCAGCGGATCGAGGTATTCGGCCAGGAACTCCGTCACCTGTTCCGGAGAGCGGCCGACGTAACGTGACGGTTCCAACTCTGCGACCAGGCGTGCCCGATCAACCGCGCCGAAGGCCGGATCGGCCGCAAGCCGGTCGAGCAGGTCGTTGCCCGCACCGACGGCGACCGCCTCGGAAACGGCGAGAGAATGGCCGCGCACCACCTCGTGGAGCGCCTGCCTGTCCCCCCCTGCCTGCACACCCAGCATCAGCCATCGCTCGGTGGCCATGAACGGCATCTGTTCCTGTACGTGGCGTCCGATGACCATTTCACGGACCTCGATCCCGGAAGCGATGTTGTGCATCAGGAGCAGGATGGCGTCGGTTGCGAGGAACGCCTCGGGCAGGGTGAGTCGACGATTCGCGGAGTCATCCAGGGTCCGCTCCAGCCACTGCGCGGCGGCGGTGTGGGCGGTGTTCTGCTGGAGGGTGATGACGTGCCGTGCCAGTGCCCCGATTCGTTCGGATCGCATCGGGTTGCGCTTGTAGGCCATCGCGCTCGAACCGATCTGCTCCGACTCGAACGGCTCCAGCAGCTCGCCCTCGTGTTGCAGCAACCGGATGTCGGCGGCGAACTTGGCGGCGCTCTGGGCGATGCCGCTGAGCACGTCGAGCACCTGGGAGTCAAGCTTCCGGGAATAGGTCTGTCCCGACACGGGAATCACGTGGTCATGGCCGAGTCGGCGCGCCACTTGGCGCTCGAGTTCGCGCACCTTGTCGTGGTCACCGCCGAAGAGCTCGAGGAACGACGCCTGTGTTCCGGTCGTCCCCTTGCAGCCGCGCAACCGGAAGGTTTCCAGACGATGGACCAGCGCCTCAACGTCGAGTGCCAGGTCCTGCATCCAGAGCGTGGCGCGTTTGCCGACCGTGGTCAGTTGGGCTGGCTGGAAATGGGTGTAGGCGAGGCAGGGAAGCGCCGCGTTGCGATGAGCAAAGGCACGCAGTGCGGTCAGCACTTCGAGCAACCGGCCCAGGACCAGCGCGAGCGAACCCCGGATGATCATGCCGTCGGCGTTGTCGGTCACGAAGGCCGACGTTGCCCCGAGGTGCAGGTAGGGCCGCACTGCAGGTGCCTGCTCGCCAAGAGCGTGGACATGTGCCATGACATCGTGACGGAAGCGACGTTCAAAATCCGCGGCCGCGGCCAGATCGGCATCGTCGAGATGGGCCCGGAGTTCCTCCAGAGCGGCCTCGGGGATTTCGATGCCCATCGCCTGCTGACTCTCGGCCAAGGCGAGCCAGACCCGGCGCCACTGACCGATCCGGTGCGCCTCGCTCCAGCGCTCCAGCATGGCGGGGGAGGCATAGCGACCGGAGAGCGGGGACTGCCAGCGCGAGGTCGTCATCTAGTTGGTCAGGTCGGTGTAAGAGAAACCGCCGCGACGCTCAACCCAGAGACGGAACGAAGCGCCGCGTGGAATCCGGTCGAGAGTCCTCGCGACATCCTGAGCCGAGCTGACTGGCTGCTGGATCATTCGTCGCCCCTCCACGAAATCGATTCGAACAATGATGTCATTGTCGCGCAATCCCGTCAGTCGGGCCGTCTCGGCGGGTACCTTGACCAGTGCTGCGCCGGCCTCGCTTCGTGCTCCCAGCTCGGCTCTTACCCCGGGGGTCAGCGTCACCAGGTCGAGTCCCCGCAGACGGACCCGTTCGGCGGAGAGGGTGGGCAAGTCAGACGGGACGATCCGGTGTGTGACGGTGCGTCCACCGCTCAACACTTCGGTGGTGAGGACATCGCCAACATGGAGGTCGAGCAGCACCGCTTCCCAGTCGAGGTAGTTGCGAAGAGTCCTGCCGTTGGCGGTGATCAGCACGTCGTCGGCTTTGAGGCCGGCCTTGGCTGCCGGCCCGTCGGGGACCACGCGGATCACCGGTACGCCACCGAGACTCTTCCATTCGCCCATCCGGTCAGCGCCGGCCACGTCCAGCCCGACCCACGGCCGTCGCACATTGCCGTTGGCGATCAGTTCCTCGGCCACCCGGACCGCACGTTCGATCGGAATGGCAAAGCCGATGCCGACCGAACCGCCGGTGTTGCTGAAGATCGACGAGTTCACGCCGATGACCTGTCCCAATGAATTCACCAGCGGGCCACCCGAATTGCCCGGGTTGATCGACGCATCGGTCTGGATCATGTCGTAGTAGCGGCCGGTCTGGTTCTGGTCGGTCGGCAGGATGTTGCGTCCGGTGGCGGAGATCACCCCGGAGGTCACCGACGGTTCGCTGTTGCCGAGCAGGCCGGAGTAGGGATTTCCCAAGGCGATCGCCCACTCGCCGATCAGCAGGTCGTCAGAACTGCCCAGCGGTGCCACCGGGAGATCGGTACGCTCGATCTTCACGATCGCGATGTCGGTCAGCGGGTCTTCGCCGAGCAGCCGCCCCTCGACGTCGGTGCCGTCGGCCAGGGTGACGATGATTTCCTGGGCGCCAGCCACGACGTGCTGGTTGGTGATGATGATTCCGTCGGAGCGCACCACGAAACCGGTCCCGAACGATTGCGCCGTCTGCTCGCGAGGGCCGCCGTAGAAGATGGCATCCCAGGATGACATCCGGACCTGCTGGCGCACCGTGACGCGGAGCGAAACCACGCTCGGCGCCACCCGGGCAGTGGCATCGACAAGCGCGGTGCGGCGCGAGCCGTCAAGCCGGTCGCTTGCTTCAGCCCGCGTCGCGGAATCGGGGAGAGCGATTGTGCGTGGGGGGGGGACAGGCGTCTGCGCTCCGACCGCTGGCCGGTCACCGCAGGCGGCGAGCAACAGCGTCGCGAGAACGATACGATGCCCGTTCACCACGAAGCATCCTCGCCCAGATAGATCGAGTCCGGATAGGTCGCCGTCAAGAAAAAGAGCCCCTCCGGCGGGGCCGGTGTCGAGGTCTCGGCGTTGTCGGTCCGTTCCAGCAGCCGTGCCATGTCGTCCTCCGCGCGTCGTCCAAGGCCGATGTCAACCATTGTGCCGACCAGCATCCGAACCATCCGGTGCAGGAAGCGGTCGGCTGCGATCGTGAAGCTGAGCCGGGTGGCATCGGGTGCCTCCCAGATCGCCGTCACGATGCGGCAACGGTAGTGCGGCTTGGGTTCTCCGACCGCCGCAAACGCCCGAAAGTCGTGCTCGCCCGGCAGCACCGCCGCAGCGGCGTGGAGCAACGCCAGCGAGGGGATCCGCCCCAGCGGCCACTCCGTTCGCGACCGGAAGGGCGATCGCGCCTCCGGACCCACCGCGATGTCGTAGCGGTAGCGTCGTCCGGTCGCCGAACGCCGGGCATCGGTCCCCGGGTGGACTGCCCGCACCTCTCGCACGGCCAGTTGCCGGGGCAACACCGAGTTGAGCGCCCGGAGCAGCGCGTCGGCTCGCCAGCGTTCCGGCATCTGCACCGAGACCGGCATTCCCAGTGCGTGCACGCCGGCATCAGTCCGCCCGGCGGCGATCGCCTTTCGGGGACTGCCCGCCAATCGCGACAGGGCGGCCTCCAACTCATCCTGGACTGCCACCCCCTCGCGCTGGCGCTGCCAGCCACAGTAGCCGGTGCCGTCGAACGCCAAGGTGAGCAGAAAGGCGCGGTCCATGAAGCATCCAAAGCTAGCCGCCGCCGGGGTCTCGGGCAACCTGTCTAACTCCTTGAAAATATTGACAAAAGCGCCCTCGGGCCGGTACGCTTGGCGCGCCATGACGACTCCGCCGGAGACACCCACCCCCGCCTTGCGGCGCGCCCTGCACCGGCTCGCCGCGAGCGTGACGCTGAGCCAGGACGAGACCCGGCTGGCCTTCGAGGAGATCATGTCGGGGATGGCCGACCCCGCCGCCATTGGAGCGCTCCTGCTGGCGATGCGCACTCGCGGCGAGACACCGGCCGAGGTGGCCGGAGCGGTGATCGCCTTGCGCCAGGTGATGCGTCGGGTCGCGCATCCGGTCCCGGACCGATTGGTCGATACCTGCGGTACCGGAGGGGGGATCGTCGGGACACTCAACATCTCGACTGCCGCAGCCTTCGTTGCCGCCGGTGCCGGGGTCCCGATCGCCAAGCACGGCAACCGGTCGTTCACCTCCAAGTCGGGGTCGGCCGATGTGCTGGAAGCACTCGACATCGCCATCGACCTGAGCCCCGAGGCCGCCACGCGTCAACTGACCGGCGAAGGGCTCGCCTTCCTCTTCGCGCCGCTTTATCACCCAGCCATGCGCCATGTGGCACCGATCCGCCGCGCCCTCGGCGTCCCCACCATGATGAACCTGCTCGGACCGCTGGCCAATCCGGCCGGAGCCCGCAGGCAGGTGGTCGGAGTGGCAGATGCCGCTCGAGCCGAGTTGATCGCCGAGGCGCTGGCGCGGCTGGGCACCATCCACGCACTGGTGGTCCATGCCGATGTCGGAATGGACGAGATCGCCCCCATCGGAACGACCTCGGTACGCGAGATACGCGGCAGCGAAATTGTCCGGTGGACGCTGGATCCCGCGGATTACGGGTTCTCCATCACGTCGCTGGATGGATTGGAGGGGGGAGAACCGACTGAGAACGCGGCCCGTATCGAGGCGCTGCTCAGGGCCCCTGACAGCGCACCACGAGCCGTACGGGCCGCGGTGCTTCTCAACGCCGCAGCCGCCATCCATGTCGGGGACGATGGCGGCGACTTTGCCCAATCGGTAAGTCGAGCCACCGAGGCGCTGATCAACGGCTCCGCAGCGGGACGGCTTGAGGCGTTGCGGAGCCGATCAGCCTAGAACTTCCGGATGACCCCGACCACCACTCCCTGGATCAGCACGTCACTCTCCTGGAAGCGGAGCGGGCGCATCTGGGCGTTGGCCGGCTGGAGGCGGATCCAACCGCCCGGCTCTCGGTAAAAGCGTTTGACGGTGGCTTCGGCGCCGTTGACAAGTGCGATGACCATCTCGCCATTGTCGGCGGTATCGCGGCCGTTGACCACGACCAGGTCGCCATCGAGGATCTGTTCGTCGATCATCGACTCACCGCGCACCTTGAGGGCATAATTGGGACCCCGGCGCGGCAGCATCGCGTCCGGAACCGGAATCACCTCGCCGGCCATCACCGATTCGATCGGCATGCCGGCAGCCACCATGCCGAGCAACGGGATCTCGGTGGCACCGGTGGTCCCACGGGGTGGCAGGACCTCGATCGACCGGCTTTCGTTGAAGCTGCGCTGGATGTAACCCTTGCGCTCGAGGTTGGTCAGGTGCTCGTGCACCGTGGCCAGCGACTGGTAGCCGAATTGCTCGGCAATTTCCTCGAAGCTGGGGGCGAACCCCTGGCGCTCGATGGTGCTGGTGAGAAAATCGAGAATTTCGCGCTGCTTGCGAGTGAGGGGCATGGCGCCTCCGGCTGTGGCGAAGAGAACCCGAAACAATGTTACCCGAAGGGACCCCGAAGCGCAAGATGGCAGTTCTTGACCAGATTCTGGATGGAGTTAGAGCCAACCTGCCCGAGCGCCGGACGCAGCGCGCCGAGCTTGAGAAGGCGGTGGCCTCGCTCCCGGCGCCGCCCTGTTTTGCAAGTGCGCTCCAGCGTACAACGGTTGCCCTGATCGCCGAAGTGAAGCGGCGTTCGCCGAGCGCAGGGGCGATCAACCCCGGCCTCGATCCGGTCGAGTTGGCCACTCGCTATGCGGGGGGAGGGGCCGCTGCCATTTCGGTGCTGACTGAAGGCCCCCATTTCGGCGGCTCGCTCGACGACCTGGCAGCCGTTGCCGCCGGGGTGGCGCGACCGGTTCTGCGCAAGGATTTCATTCTCGATGAGATCCAGATTCTCGAAGCACGTGCCGCCGGTGCTGCGGCGGTGCTGTTGATCGTCCGCGCCCTCGACGATGCGCTGCTGCTCCGACTGGACCGATTCGCTCGCTCGCTCGGCCTGGCCACCCTGGTCGAGGCCCACGATCGTGCCGAACTCGATCGCGCCTTGGCGGTCGGGAGCAGGATCGTGGGCGTCAACGCGCGTGACCTCGACGATTTCTCGATCGATCGGCATCGCGCCTGGGAATTGGTGGCTACCATCCCGTCGGATCGTATCGCGGTGGCGGAAAGCGGGATGGCCACGGCTGCCGATGTGGCAGAGGCGGCCGCGGCGGGAGCTGATGCGGTGCTGATCGGCGGGGCACTGGCCGCTTCGGGCGATCCGGAGGCCGGGGCTCGTGCGGTGGCAGGGGAGCTGCGTCGTGGCCGTTGAGGCCAAGATCTGCGGATTCACCCGGCCCGCCGACGCTGAGCTGGCGGTCCGGCTCGGGGCCAATCGGCTGGGAGTGATTTTCGCCGGCGGACCGCGCCAGGTCACCCTCGATCAGGCCCGGGCCATTGTAACCGCCGCCGCAGGTGTCCCGGTGCTGGGAGTGTTCGCCAGCCAACCGGCCTCGGAAATTCTGTCGATACTTGAGACGACGGGGCTTCGTGGAGCCCAATTGCACAGTTCCGGACCGCACGGCCGCGCGGCGGAGTTGCGAGCAGCGGGGTTCGAGGTCTGGGGTGTTGCCACCCTCGACTCCCCGGATTCGGTCGAACAGCGCATTGGCGAGGCGCGTTCTGGAGCTGATCTGGTACTCGTCGAGCCCCGTGCGGCGGATGGCCGGGGTGGTCATGGCATCGCGCTGTCCGCCCCGCTGGTGCGCGAGGTGCGGAGCGCGATGCATGGAGGTCGCTGGGCGTTGGCCGGTGGGCTCCGCCCGGAAAACGTCGCCGACGCCGTCCGACTCGGCGGACCGGACCTCGTGGATGTAAGTTCCGGGGTTGAATCCGCGCCGGGTATCAAGGACCCTGTGCTACTCGCCCGATTTCTGGAGATCATTCGTGACGTTCGTCCTGCCCAGTGAACCCGCCGTCGAGGGTCGTTTCGGTCCGTACGGTGGTCGGTACGTGCCGGAGACCTTGGTGGCGGCGCTGGATGACCTGACTGCCCTCTACGACGGGGTGCGCGGTGACCCCGCGTTCTGGGCCGAGTATCAGGAGTTGTTGAACGACGTGGTCGGTCGTCCATCGCGGCTCAGCGAGGCACCGCGCTTCAGTACGGTGGCCGGAGTCCGCGTGCTGCTCAAGCGCGAGGATCTCAACCACACCGGCGCCCACAAGATCAACAACACCATCGGTCAGGCGTTGCTGGCACGGCGAATGGGGAAGCGGCGGATCATCGCCGAGACCGGCGCGGGACAGCATGGTGTGGCCACCGCCACGATCTGTGCGCGATTCGGTCTCGAATGCGTGGTGTACATGGGTGCCGAGGACGTCGAGCGCCAGTCGCTCAACGTCTACCGGATGCGGCTGCTCGGCGCCACCGTGGTGCCGGTCACCTCGGGCACCCGGACGCTCAAGGATGCCACCAACGAGGCGTTGCGCGATTGGGTCACCAACGTGCCGACCACCCACTACATCATCGGCTCGGTGGTCGGCCCAGATCCGTATCCCCGGATGGTGCGTGATTTCCAGTCGGTGATCGGCCTCGAGGCGCGGGCCCAGGTACTGGATCGCATCGGCCGCCTGCCCACGGCGGTGGTGGCATGTGTGGGGGGGGGATCCAACGCCATGGGAATCTTCGCCGCCTTCCGTGACGACCCGGCGGTCGAACTCGTGGGGGTTGAGGCAGCGGGGGAAGGGGTCAGCTCGGGGCATCACAGTGCCACTCTCACCGCGGGTCGCCCGGGCGTGCTGCATGGTGCGTTGTCCTACCTGCTGCAGGATGGCGATGGACAGGTTGCCCCGGCCCACTCGGTGTCGGCCGGCCTCGATTATCCCGGCGTGGGGCCCGAGCACAGTTGGCTGCGCGACACCGGCCGGGTCAGCTATCACGCAGTCGACGACACCGCCGCGCTCGCCGCTTTCCGGAGCTTCACCAAACTGGAAGGGATCATCCCCGCGCTGGAGACGGCCCACGCCATCGCCTGGCTCGAGCAGGAGTCCGGCCGCTGGGACGACGAGGCGGTGGTCCTGCTCTGTCTGAGCGGGCGGGGCGACAAGGACGTGGCGCACGTCGCCGCTCTCTCCGGAGCCGAAAGCTGAGCACGCCGAGTGTGGTGTCGGCCGAAGACCTGCGGGTGGTCGAGGAGTTGCTGCGCGCCCTCGGCAAGAGTCAGCGTGCCCTGCAGATGTACCTGCCCAACAATCCGGTGTACCAGCGGGCCGCAGAGCAGTTGGCCGAGTCGTTCGCCCCGGTCTGGGGTATCACCGGTCGGCTGGTGTTGGAGATCCACGAGCACGAGATCACCTGGGAGGAGACGCCGGTCCTCACCGGTGGAGCGCGGGGCGAGGGGATCGCCTGGGAGTTGCACAAGAACGGTCTGCGTCGCCTCACCTTGCTTCCCGGGGTCGAGAGCGAGGAGATCATCCGCTTTCTCGAGGTCGTCAACCGGGCGCGCCTGCTGCCACCGGATGCCAGCGACGACCTGCTGACCCTGCTTTGGGAGCAGGACTTCGTGCTGGTGAGCTATGCCTTCATCGAGGCGCTGGGCGACGGCATCGAGTTCCTGCAGGAGAGTCCGCTCAGAGATCTCCCCCCCCCAGGTGAAGCCGCGCGCGAGGAGGTTGCCGCTGCCCGCTCAGATGGATCACCCGGGCTGGCTGATCTCACCGACCTCGACTCGACACCCTACTTCCTGGACGAGGCGGAGCAGCGCTTCATCCGCGGCGAGGTTGACGAGGAATATCGTCGCGACATCCGCCGTTCGGCGGTTGACGCGCTGCTCGACATCATGGAAACGCAGAAGGACCCCGGCGTGCGTCGCGAGGTGGTCGAAGTGCTCGAGGACCTGCTGCCGACGCAATTGGCGATGGGCGGACTCGGCGTGGTGGCGCTGATTCTTCGCGAACTGCGGGTGGTGGTGGCGCGTGCGACCGACCTCGACGAGGGGCTGCACGCCGCAATCCTGTCGTTCGAGGAGCGGCTCAGCCAACCCGAGATGCTGGAGCAACTCTTCCGGGTCCTCGAGGATGGGGGAGCGCGTGGGCAGGAACAGGATGCGGCGCTGGTGCTGCGCGAGTTGAAGCCGAAGGCGCTGCCCCACATCCTGACCCACCTTGGCCGTACGGTCGATCCGCTGTTGCGACGACTGCTCGAACCGAGCATCGAGGACGCAGCCAAGGCACAGCCGGGAATGCTGGCCGAGATCATGACCAACGGCCCCGATGAGGCGGTGGAGCCCGCCCTGATGATCGCGGGCCGCCTCAAGCTCAATCAGTTGGTGCCGGCAGTGGTGGCTTGCCTCAACGCCGAGCGGGAGGGAGTCAGGGTCGCGGCCGTGCATGCGCTCGGAATGATGGGGACGCCCAGCGCTGTCGACGGGATCGAGACGGCAATCGGCGACGAGGAGCGGAGCGTTCGTCAGGCGGCGCTTGCCCTGCTGGTCGAGCGCGGCGGCAGTCGCGGGGCGGCCGCTCGCGTGGCCGAGCTGATCTTCGGTGACCGCGAGAAGGAACTGGAGCGCAGTGAGCGACGCGCCCTGTTCGAGGCCTGGGCGCGATTCGCCGGCGCGGCGGCGCTGCCAAGACTCAAGGAACTGCTCGAGCCGCGTGGCCTCTTCCGCCGCACCGCACCAGCGGAAGTGCGGGCCTGCGCCATCCATGGACTGGCGCAGGTCCGCACCCTCGAGGCGCGGCTGTTGGTCGATCGCTTCACCAGCGACAAGGAGGCGGTGGTTCGTTCCGCCGCCAACGCGGTGCTGCGCGAGTGGCGGGTATGACGACAGCGCATCAAGGCGACGAGGCACTGGTCCGCCAGGCGGGCCGCGCCCTCCTGGTGGCGATCCACGGGGCGCAGCGCGCCCTCAAGCTGTATCCCCTGGAGAATGCGGCTGTCCAGCGCGCGCTCGATGACCTGCTGGCCTCTTCGCAGGCGATGCTCCAGTTCGAGGGAGTGGTGGAAGTTCGCCTCACGGGCGATTTCATCTTCATCAACGAAACCCGGCTCCGGCTCGGCCTCGACAACTTCGCCGCCTTCAGCGGATTCGTCGGGCTGCTGCGCGGTGCCGGCGTGGGATTGCTCAGGATCGAGGACGGAGTCGCCCGGAGAGAATGGCAGGCCTTCCTGTCCGCGATCGGCGCGCTGCCGACCGATCCGCTGCCGGAGGCCCGCTTCGAGCTGCTGCGCACCCGGTTGCAGGAATCCGACGTGGTGCGCATCGAGGTCGGCCTCAGCGGCGACCGGGATGATGAGGAGAAGCCCGGCGACGAGGCGTTGGAGCGCGCCAAGCGCACCTATGCCCACGGCGTCACGGTCACCCGCGACGTGGTGCAGGGGGTTCGGATGGGCCGCGCGCCGAACACCCGCCGCCTCAAGCGCGCCGTGCAGCTTATCGTCGACCAGATCCTCGAGAACGAGCTGTCGATCACCGGGCTGACCACGCTGCGCGATTTCGACGAGTACACCTTCACCCACTCGGTCAACGTCTGCATCTTCTCGGTGGCGCTGGGGCGCCGCCTGGGGCTCGACCGGCTGCAGCTCTACGACCTCGGGCTGGCGGCGCTGATGCACGACATCGGCAAGGCGCGGATCGACGTCGACGTGATCAATAAGGCCACCGCGCTCGACGATCAGGAGTGGCGGCGGATGCAGGCCCATCCGTGGCTCGGCACCATGACGCTGTTCCGGATGCGGGAGGGCGAGGATCTCCCCTATCGTGCCATCCTGGCGGCTCACGAACACCACATGAAGATCGACCTGAGCGGCTATCCGCGTCCCATCCGGCCGCGCCGACTCGGCTTCTTCTCGCGCCTGGTGGCAGTGGCCGACGGCTACGATGCCGCGACCACCCGGCGGTCATACCAGGCGCTGCCGTGGGAGCCGTCGGAGGTGTTGCGCGAGATGTGGCTCAATCCGGGGCGGGGATACGACCCGGTGCTCGTCAAGGCGTTGATCAATCTGCTCGGCATCTATCCGGTCGGCACAGTGGTCATTCTCGATTCATTCGAGGTCGCCATTGTGGCTGGCCCGGGAAGTGACCCGGGCGAGCTGCACCGTCCGGTGGTGCGTCTGGCCGTCGATCCCGCAGGCGCCCGCATCCCCCCCCCAGGTCAACTGGTCGATCTCTCGGTGGCCCGGCCGGATGGCAGCTATCAACGTTCGATCGTCAAGGTCACTTCCCCGGATCGTTATGGACTCGTCGTCGGTGATTTCTTTGTCTGATTCACGGCTCACCAGCACCTGGGCCTCGTTGCGCTCCGCCGGCCGGGCGGGATTGGTGCCTTACCTCACGGCGGGATTTCCGACCGTGGCCGATTCGCGCTCCGCCATCCGGATGGCGGCGACCCACGCCGACGTGATCGAGGTAGGCGTGCCGTTCAGCGATCCGCTGGCCGATGGCCCGACCATCCAGGCCTCGACCTTCAGGGCGCTCGCCAACGGAATGACGCTGCTCGGCACCCTCGACCTGATCGCCGATGCCGCGGTCGACCGTCCGGTGGTGCTCTTCTCCTATCTCAATCCGGTGCTGCAGTACGGCGTCGAGCGATTGATGCGCGATGCCGCCCAGCTGGGCATAGCCGGAATCCTGCTGACCGATCTTCCCGCCGGCGGCGACGCCACGGTTGAGACGGCCATCCAGGATTCGCCGCTCGACCTGATCCGCCTCGTGGCACCAACCTCCGACCCGGAACGGATTGCCCGTACCGTCGCTGGGGCACAGGGATTTCTCTATCTGGTGGCCCGGCTGGGGGTGACTGGTGCGTCGGCCGCGCTGGCGAGCGGACTCGCCGAGCAGATCGCCCGGGTGAGGTCAGCAACAACGCTGCCGCTGGCAGTCGGCTTCGGGATCTCGACACCTGAGCAGGTCAGGGCGGTGGCCGGCATCGCTGACGGAGTTGTCGTCGGCAGCGCCCTGGTCGACGTCCTCGGGGGAGAGGGAGTCGCTGCGGCCGACCGGTTCCTGGCCGGGCTGCGGGCCGCGATCGAGGGGGGGGGATGAGCCAGCCCCGTACCGCCTTCATCGCACTCGGCAGCAACCTCGGTGATCGAGCTGCTCATCTGGCGCGGGCCATCGCCTGCTTGGGTGAGATTCCGGGCGTTGCAGTCGAGCGTGCCACCGAGGCCGAGGAAACGGCTCCGCTGGGAGGACTCGATCAGCCGCCCTATCTGAACGCCATGGTTCGCGTCCGGACCACCTTGTCACCGGAGATGCTCTTGGCCGCATGCCACCAGATTGAGCGGGACGCCGGCAGAGTCCGGACTGGCAAGTGGGACTCGCGCACCATCGACCTCGACCTGGTCATGATGGAGGGGGTGCGTTCCGATCGGCCCGAACTCACCTTGCCGCACCCGGGACTGCCCCAGCGTGATTTTTGGGCCCGTGAACTTGCCGAGCTTGCCGCCGATGTCTGAGCGACTCCTCACCATGCCCGGACTGGTTGCCAGCAAGGCGGCGGGCCAACGGCTGGTCATGCTCACCTGTTACGACGCGCTGTTCGCCCGGCTGCTTGAACAGGCCGGGGTCGATCTGCTGCTGGTGGGAGATTCGCTGAACGAGGTCCTCGCCGGCAGGACCTCCACGCTCAGTGCCACGCTCGACCAGATGATCTACCACGCCGCCAGCGTGCGGCGGGGGGCGGCTCGCACCCCGATCGTCGTTGACATGCCGTTCCTCAGCTATCAGGTCAGCATCGAGGACGCGATCCGCAATGCCGGCAGGGTCATGGCGGAGACGGACTGTCATGCCGTCAAGCTGGAGGGGGGGGGAGTGATGGCCCCTACCGTCGCCGCTCTGGTCGAGCGCGGCATCCCGGTGATCGGACACCTCGGGCTCACCCCGCAGAGTATCCATGCCCTGGGCGGCTACCGGGTACAGGGAAGGGACGAGGTTGTAGCGACGCGGCTGGTCGAAGATTCACTGGCCCTCGAGGCGGCCGGAGCAAGTGCGGTGGTGCTCGAGCTGGTCCCTCAGGGAGTGGCGGCAGCGGTCACGGCTGCGCTCCGCATTCCCACGATCGGGATCGGCGCCGGCCCGGGCTGTGACGGACAGGTACTGGTCCTCCATGATCTGCTCGGGTTGAACGAAGGGTTCACCCCCAAGTTTCTGCGACGCTATGCCGACCTCGGCCCCGTCGTGCGTGCCGCGATCCAGCAATTCGGGACTGACGTGCGGGACGGCCGTTTCCCCGACGATGACCACTCTTTCACGTGAGCGCCATGAAGATCCTGACCACCATTGCCGACCTCCGTCAGCACCTCGCAACCTGCCGTCGACGGGGCGACCGCATCGCCCTCGTTCCCACCATGGGATTCCTGCACGAGGGGCACCTCGGTCTGGTCGATGCCGCCCGCGAAGTGGCCGACCAGGTGGTCCTGAGCCTGTTCGTCAACCCGCTTCAGTTCCAGCCGGGCGAGGACTTCGAGCGCTACCCGCGCGATCTGGCCCATGACCGGGCATTGGCCGAGGCGCGTGGCGTGCAGGTGCTCTTCGCCCCCGAAGCGGCGGAAATGTTCGGCACCGGTGACGCCACCAGGGTGGTACCCGGCGAGCCAGCCAGCCGCTGGGAGGGTGAGTTTCGTCCCGGACATTTCGAAGGCGTGCTGACGATCGTCGCCAAGCTGTTCAACATCGTCCAGCCCGAGGTGGCGGTGTTCGGCCAGAAGGACATTCAGCAGGCCATACTTGTCCGGCGGATGGTGGCTGAACTTGATTTCCCGGTGCGGGTGATCATCGTGCCGACCTCCCGGGAAGCGGACGGCCTGGCGCGCAGTTCCAGAAATGTCTACCTCACTCCTGACGACCGGGAGGCGGCGCTGGCGATCCCCGCTGCGTTGCGCGCTGTCGAGGCGGCGTTCGAACGCGGCGAACGTGACGGGGATGCGCTGCGCTGCATCGCCAGGCGCACGCTCAATGCCTCCGCCGGATTGGTCACGGACTATATTGCGGTTGTTGATGCCGACCGTCTGGCACCGCTGATGAGCGTGGATGCCGGCACCGTGGTGGCCATTGCCGCACGGGTGGGTGGCACTCGCTTGATCGACAACGTGATTCTGGGAGACGAGGACGTCTGATACGATGCGACGCCACCTGATGAAGTCGAAGGTCCACCGCGCCACGATCACCTCCGCCGACCTGCATTACGAGGGATCGCTGACCCTCGACAGAACCCTCATGGCGGCCGCCGATCTCGTTGAGCACGAGGAGATCCATGTCGTCAACGTCAACAACGGCAACCGCCTGATGACCTACGTGATCCCCGGGCCGGCTGACAGCGGCGTGGTTCAGCTCAACGGTGCTGCTGCGCGGCTCGGGATGGTGGGGGACACGGTGATTCTCATCGCCTACGGCGAATTCGAGGAACACGAGGTTCCGGCGCACCGTCCCGCGGTCGTCTTCGTTGACGGCGGCAACCGCATCGCCCGTCCGCCGCTCAACATGGAAAGCTGACACCGGATGTCGATCCTGCCCGGCCCCACGGCCCGGGACGGCTTGCCGACCTGGGCCGTCGTCACGCCGAAGCGGCGCGAACATGTCCGGCGCGTGGTCGGACTGTTGCGCGACTGGGCCACTGCCCTCAGGCTGTCGAGTCGCGAGGCGGCGCAATGGCAGCGGGCCGGCTGGTTGCACGATGCCCTGCGCGACGCCGACGAAGCTGAATTGCGCCGCTGGGCACCGACCGCGCCCCACATCGTCGAACTGCTGCACGGCCCGGCCGCCGCGGCACGCGCCGAGCTCGAGGGTGAAACCGATGACGACGTGCTCAGCGCCGTACGCTGGCATTCGATCGGCTGGGCTGGCTGGGGAGCAGTCGGACGCGCACTGTACTGCGCCGATTTTCTGGAGCCGGGACGAACCTTCGACGCGGCAGTGCGCGCCGCGCTGGCGGACCGCTTCCCCGATGACCCCGATGCGGTGGTCGCCGAGGTGGCCTCGCGGCGGCTGACCTATGCCCGGGCCGAGGGCTGGGTGCTGCCGCCGGAGGCGATCGCGTTCGGCGAGGCGCTCTCGTCATGATGGCTTCCCCTCAATTCCTCCTGATGCTGGTGGCGACTGGGGCAGCTACCGCTTGCGGCCATCAGGGCGGCAACGAAACGGTTCGGTCAAGGGATTCCTGGGATCCCCTCCCGCGGCGGGTCACTGTCGAGGTGCGGAACGCCGCCATGGTTACCGGCGCCGCACGTGACGCCACCATCCGCCTGCGTCGCGCCGGTCTCGACGTGGTGGTGTTCGACAACCCGCCGCCGGAGTTGCGCGACCCCGGACGTGAGCGTCATCGCATCCTGGTTCGTCGGGGTGACACTCTGGGTTGCGGCCGGATCATCGAGGCAATCGGACCCGCGGACATCCTCGAGGTTCCCGACGCCTCGCGCCTCGTGGATTTGACCGTCTTGTTGGGGAACCCGGCATCACCACCGGAGCCGTCCGGCTCCTGACGGTCAGTCCGGCCACACCTCTGCCAGTACGATATCCGCGACGTTGGTCCCGGTGGACCCGGTCCGCACCAGCATCCCGACGGCGTCGAGTGCCGGATGAGCATTGCAGCGCCGCAGGTCATGGGCCGGGTCGCGGCCGGCAGCCGCTATCCGCTGCCATGTCGTCTCGTCCACCACCGCACCGGCGGCGTCGGTCGGACCATCGCGCCCATCGGTGCCGGCTGCCAATATGGTGATGCGCGGCTGGCGGTCGGCGCGATTGGCCAGCTCTGCCGCCGCGGCCAGGGCGAATTGCTGGCAGCGCCCGCCCAGGCCATGGTCGGCCGGCAGCGCGACGGTGGTCTCCCCCCCCCAACAATGGATCACCGGACGCGGGGGGCGGTCCGCCGCCAGCATCGCCACCAGTTCGGCCGCCGCCGTCACGGCATCTCCCGTGAGTGGTGCATCATGGCGGACCGCATCCCCCCCCCATAAGGTCGCCTGACGGGCGGCGGCAGCCACCGCTTCCCTGGCGCTGGCGATGATCCGGTGGGGGATCAGCGGGGCGGCCGCTTCGTCAGGCACCAGCGGACCCGACCCGATCGTCGCGAGATCGTCGCCGGGAACATCCGAGATCACGAAGCAGCTGACGGCGTGCCCAGTCAGGGCCAGTCCCAGTCGACCACCAGCCCAGCGGGCGACCTGGCGTCGCCGACGATTGACCGCGACGATGTCCTCTCCGCTCCCCAGCAGTTCAGCGAACAGGGCGGTGAAGGACTCGACCGTGTTGCCCGGCAGCGGGGCTCCGACAAGTGCCGATGTGCCACCCGAGAGCAGCACCAACACTGGAGCATCGGGCGGCAGTCGATCGATCAGCGCCCCCAGTGCCCGGGCTGCAGCGAAGGACCGTGGGCCGGGTACCGGATGATCGCCCACCGCAACGGTGAGGGCGGGATGCGGTGATGGCCCCGGGAGATGGGATATCAGCAGGCCGTCCGCGGGGGCGATGCCGTGGGATTGAAGCCAAGCCAGGCAGCCGGCAGTCATCGCCGCGGCCGCCTTGCCGACTGCGATCAGCACCGGTGGACTGGCAGGTGCCGGGCAAGACGCCAGCGCCCGCCGGATCGCCGACTGTGGTTCGACTGCTGCCACCGCCGCACGGAAGCAGGCTTCGAGCCGCATGCGGCTCTCCGGATTCAACCGCTCCACCGGCAGTACCCTCGCGACAAAGTCTCCATCAACTTACACTCCGGACATTCTGGTGGCTGCAACCCTGATCGTGGAGTGGCGATGTTGGCTGGTCATCTTTTCGTAGTCGTATCGGTGAGGCACCATCCGGAATTTTGCCTTTGCCAGTGCCGCCGATGGGACTCGGCATGACCGCCCGTCCGCGCGTGGCCGTGACGCGTCGGCTCCCCGAGGCGGTGGAGGCGGCGCTGGCAGAGCGGTTCGACGTCACCCTTGCAACGCTGGACCGGCCGACCACCCCCGAAACTCTGCAGCGGGCACTGGGGGAGGCCGATGGCGTGCTCTGCACGCTGACCGACCGGATCACCGCCGAGGTGCTGGCGGCCAACCCGTTGCGCACCCGCATTCTCGCCCAGTTCGGTGTCGGGGTGGACAATATCGATCTGGCGGCCGCAGCGGCGCACGACATCGTGGTCACCAACACCCCCGGCGTGCTGACCGATGACACCGCCGACCTCGCCATGCTCCTCATCCTCGCGGTGATGCGCCGTTCGAGCGGAGGTGAACGACTGGTGCGGGTCGGGGGCTGGACCGGTTGGACGCCCACCAACCACCTCGGTCGCCAGGTCAGCGGTGCCACCCTCGGGGTGATCGGCTTCGGTCGGATCGGTCAGGCGGTGGCGCGGCGAGCCCACCATGGCTTCGGGATGCGGGTGCTCGCCTGGGGACGTACTCCCCCCCCCGAGGCGTGGCTGGCATCGATGGGTGTCGAATACGTCGCCTCTCTCGACGCCGTGATGGCCGGCTCCGACGTGGTCTCTCTCCACCTGCCGAGCACTTCCGAGACCCGCGGCATCATCAACGCAGAGCGACTCGCCCTCATGAAACCGGGGGCGTTCCTGGTCAACACCGCGCGCGGTGATATCGTCGATGACGACGCACTGATCGCGGCGATCCGGGAAGGCCGACTCGCCGGGGCGGGGCTGGATGTCTATCGCGGGGAGCCGGTTGTCGATCCCCGATTGCTCGCGCTCGAACAAGTCACCCTGCTGCCTCACCTCGGCTCGGCCACCGTGGAAACCCGGGAGGCGATGGGGTTCCGGGCGCTTGCCAATCTCGAGGCGTTCTTCGCGGGGAAGCCGGTGCCGGACCGGGTGAGGTAACGTTTAAACAGCTGCGGCGACAGCGGTTCGTCTGAACCGAGCTTGCTGCAACATTCAGAGGGCAGGGCGTGCTGCATCGCCGTGGCCCGGGGAGATGGTGAGATGATCGCACCTGCGTTTGCGGTAATGGTTGCCCTGATGGGAGACACCGTCACCTCAGTCGATGTGACCATTCCGGGGCCGGTACCGCTCCCGGCCACCCTCACCCTGCCGACCGGAGGGGGGAAGTTCGCCGCGGTGGTGATTGTCCACGGCTCGGGCCCGGGCGATCGGCACGGCACTCTGGGGCCCAACGCGCCGTACGATGACCTGGCCCGGGGACTCGCCGAGCGGGGAATCGCGGTGCTCAGCTACGAGAAACGGACCCGGGTCAAGCCGCTTTCGTTTCTGGGGCGTCCCTTCACGGTGCGGGACGAGGTGATCGACGACGCCATCGCTGCGATCGGGTTGCTGCGATCCCGCCCGGAGATCAACGGCGACATGGTGGTGCTGCTCGGGCATTCGCTGGGTGGATTCCTCGCACCCAGAATTGCCCGGGAGGATCCTCAACTCGCCGGGGTGATCTTGTGGGCCGGGGCATTCCGGGAACAACTTCCTGAGTTGATGGTTCGGCAACTTGATTACATCGCCTCGGTGGCCGGCGCCGATTCGTCGCGGGTCCGCGCCCAACGCGACCAGGTCGGCATCATGACTCGCCAGATCGAGGGGTTGACTCCCGCAGACAGCGCCTCGATTGCGGTGGTGATGGGTGCCCCCCCCGCCTACTGGCTCGATCTCCGGAGCTATGACCCGGTTGCCACGCTGCGCGAGCTCACGGTGCCGGTCCTGATTCAGCAGGGCGGGATGGACTACCAGGTCACCTACTCCATGCTGGACGGTTTCCTGAACGAACTCGGCCCGCGGGAGGGGCTGACGGTGCATCGCTACGACTCACTCAACCATCTCTTCATTGCCAGCGAGGGTATCCCTCGCCCGGCTATGTACTCCATGCCCGGCAAGGTCAGCGACGAGGTGATTGCGGCGATCGCGGCGTGGGTTGAGGCGCTCTAGGAAATCGGCGGAGCGTGGCCATCGAGTTCGTGGGCACGAATGGTGGCCCGCTCGATTACCGAACTGGGTGCCCCGCAGGAGGCCAGCAAGGCGATTCGTTCCGAGACGTCCCAGCCCGCTCGGCGGACTCGGGCCAGTCCCCACCCCAAAACCCACCTCCCCACAGCTCTCACGACCAACGACTCACGACTCACGACTCTCAACCAACGACTCACGACTCACGACTCTCAACCAACGACCAACGACTCACGACTCGCCACCTTCCGCCCCTTCGCCTCACCCTTGACCGCCAACTGCCCGCACGCCGCGTCGATATCGAGCCCCCGGCTCCGGCGCACCACCGCCTCCACTCCACCCTCGAGCAGCAGATCGCGGAACTCGTTGATCCGGCGGACCGAAGTGGGCACCAGACCGGCTGCACCGCCCGGGTGGAGCGGCAGCAGGTTGACGTGGGCATGAAGCTTACGGGCCAGCGCGATCAGCGCACTGGCGTCTTCATCTCGATCATTGCGGCCCGCGATGAGCACGTACTCGAAGGTGACCCGCCGGGAGAACTCCTCGGCAGCCGCGATCACGTCCTTGAGGTGGTAGCGCTTCTCCACCGGCATCAGACCCAGGCGTTCGGCCGGGTGCGGCGAGTGGAGCGAGATCGCCAGCCGGAACTGTTCCGCTCTGGTGGCCAGCGCCTTCATTCCCGGCACGATCCCGACCGTGCTGACGGTGATGTGACGCGCCCCGATCCCGAAGCCGTCGGGGTGGTTGAGAATCGTCAGCGTGGTGTCGACAGCCGGCCAGTTGACCAGCGGCTCCCCCATCCCCATGAAGACGATGTTGGTCGGCTTGTCAGCCGGGTTCCGGAGCACCACCTCGCGGACCTGAGCGGCAATCTCCCACGCCTTGAGATTGCGGCGGAGTCCCATGGTCCCGGTGGCGCAGAAGACGCAGCCGAGGGCGCAACCCACCTGCGAGGAGATACAGAGGGTCCGGCGCTTGCCGCTGGGGATCAGGACCGACTCCATCTTTTCGCCATCGGGAAGCCCCCACAGGAACTTCTGGGTGCCGTCCTGGGACAGTTGCACGGTGACCGCCTCCAGGCGAGGCAACGGCAGCTCCGCGTCCAGTTTGCTCCTCAGCGCCAAGGGAAGCTCGGTCGCCTCGGCCCAGCTCCCGACCGGCCGGGTCCACAACCGGCTCAGCAACTGCGCGGCCCGGTACCCGGGGAGGCCCGCCGCGGCCACCCAGTCGGTCAGGGCGGCGGCGGCGTGGGAGGGGGCGAGGTCGAGCAGTGTCGGCGGCGTGGTCATGCCCGGAAATGTAAGCCGCAACGCAACTTGCGGCGAGGATTCCGGCCTGTTGCTTCCTTCCTCCCTTGCCGCGCTGGCGTTAGTTTCGCTCCCATGGCTCGAACTTCCCTGCGCACTCATCGTGCTGGTGCCCTGACCCGTGCCGAGGCCGGCGACACCGTTCGCCTTGGCGGCTGGGTCCACCGCCGCCGTGATCTCGGCGGCATCGTCTTTCTCGATCTTCGCGATCGCGATGGTCTGGTGCAGCTCTCCTGCGATCCCCAATGGACGCCCGCCGAAGTGCTGGCGAGGGCCGCCGGGTTGGGCCCCGAGACAGTGGTGCTGGTCGAGGGAGTCGTGGCACTACGTACCGACCCGGCCCGCGACGCCACGATGCGCTCGCACGAGGTGGAAGTGCAGGTGACCGCGATCGAGATTGTGGGTCCTGCCGCCACGCCCGCCATTCCGGTGGCGCGCCGCGAGGGGGAGGAACTCTCCTCTGAGGAGCTGCGGCTGCAGCACCGCATTCTCGACCTCCGCCGCCCCGAACTCCAGGCCAACCTGATGCTCCGGCACCGGTTGGCACAACAGGCGCGGCGCACATTGTCCGATCTAGGTTTTCTGGAAATCGAGACGCCGATCCTCACCAAGCCGACTCCCGAAGGTGCCCGCGATTACCTCGTGCCGAGTCGGGTTCACCCGGGTGAGTGCTACGCCCTGCCGCAGTCACCACAGATCTACAAACAGTTGCTGATGGTGGCCGGTTACGACCGCTACTTCCAGTTGGCCCGCTGTTTCCGCGACGAGGATCTCCGTGCCGACCGGCAGCCGGAGTTCACCCAGATCGACCTTGAGGCCTCATTCGTCGATGCCGACGACGTCATGGCAGTGGTCGAGACGGTGCTCGCTGACCTCTGGTCCGAAGCCGGCCACACGGTGACGGTACCATTCGTGCGCCTCAGCTGGAAAGAGGCGATGGAACGCTACGGGATCGACAAGCCCGACCTCCGCTTCGGTTTCGAGATCGAGGACTGGTCGGCCTTTGTGGATCTCGACGCAGCGCCGTTCGTCCAGGACGCCATCGCCGCCGGTGCCCGGCTTCGCGGCATCGTGGCCCCGCGTCAGGGGGGGGCATCACGAAAGGAGATCGACCAGCTCGGCGAATCGGTGCGGGCAGCGGGTGCCGGCGGGCTGCTCTGGGCGCGTCGCACCGACGACGGCTGGGAAGGGCAGGGGGTCAAGGCGTTCGGGGCCACGGCGCTGAGCCGGATCTCCGCGGCGACCGGTGACCTGGTACTGGGAGTGGTCGGTCCCGACGCGGTCACTCACCCGGCACTTCACACCGTGCGTACAGCCCTCACCCGGCGCCCCGGGGTCGAGCCGATGCAGGCGCACGCCTTCGCCTGGGTGGTTGACTTCCCGCTTTTCGAGCATGATCCGGCCACGGGAGAATGGATCTTCACCCACCACCCTTTCACCTCGCCTCATCCGGACGACCGTCCCTTCCTGGACAGCGATCCGGGACGCTGTCGTGCGCTGCACTACGACGCGGTCTACAACGGCAACGAACTCGGCTCTGGCTCGATCCGGATCACCGATCCGGCGCTGCAGTCCAGGGTGTTCGAGTTCCTCGGGCTGGCCCCGGAGGAGCAGCAGCGGCGCTTCGGCTTCCTGCTCGATGCCCTTGCCAGTGGTGCCCCCCCCCACGGCGGCTTCGCGCTCGGCTTCGACCGCATCGTGATGCTGCTGGCCGGGGTCAGCTCGCTTCGCGACGTTATCGCCTTTCCGAAGACCGCCCAGGCGCGCGCGCTGCTCGAGGGCGCTCCCGTACCGGTCCCGACGGCCGACCTTGCCGCACTCCACCTCACCGTGACAAACCGGAGTCCTGCGTGAACGCTGACGAATCCCGCCACCAGGTCTCCGCCGAGGGGGCCGATCCGCTCCTCCTGGCGGGAATCAACGATGCCAACTTCGTCGAACTCCAGCGTGCTCTCGGGGTGCGGGTCTCGCAGCGTGGTGATGCCCTCACCCTGGTCGGCAGCGTGGAGCAGATCGAGCGGGCCACCCCGGTTGTGCAGGGGTTGATCGATCTCGCCCGAAGCGGCACCGCCGTCGGCCCGGAGGATGTCTTCCGCTTTGCCACCGAGGGAATCTCTCCGGTCGATCTCGGCGCCAATGATGACTTCAGCCGGATCGTCCTGCCCGGGATGCGGCGCGCCATCCATGCCAAGACCCCGGGGCAGCGCGAATACCTCGGCAAGATCGCCGAGAACGACATCGTCATCGGCATCGGGCCGGCAGGTACCGGCAAGACTTACCTGGCCGTGGCCAAGGCGGTCGAGGCGCTCTCCCGCAAGCGGGTACGGCGCATCGTCCTCGCCCGGCCGGCGGTGGAAGCGGGGGAATCGCTTGGTTTCCTCCCCGGCGACTTGCAGCAGAAGGTCGATCCATATCTCCGGCCGCTGTACGACGCGCTGGAAGACATGATGCCGGCCGAAAAGGTGGCCAAGGCGCTGGAAACACGGGTCATCGAGATCGCGCCGCTGGCCTACATGCGCGGCCGGACCCTGAACGATGCCTTCATCATCCTCGACGAGGCCCAGAACGCCACCGGCGCGCAGATGAAGATGTTCCTCACCCGGCTCGGGGTGAACAGCCGGATCGTCATCACCGGCGACAAGACCCAGATCGATCTGCCGCAGCGCGAGAACTCCGGTCTGGTGCAGGTGGAGCGGGTTTTGCCCGGCATCGAGGGAATCGGCTTCCACTACTTCACCGACGCCGATGTGGTGCGTCACCGCCTGGTGCGCGACATCGTCCGCGCATACGCCGAGGATCAGGCCGGCTGATGTCCGGTAACAGGGTGGTCGTGTCCGGTGTCCATCCGCTGCCGCTCCGCTGGTTGCAGCGGGTGGTCAGCCACGTGACTACGGGCGAGGGGGGGGGCGCCGACATCTCGCTGACCTTTCTCGGACCCCGCGCCATGCAGCGGCTCAACGCTCAACACAAGGGACATGACCGCCCCACCGACGTGATCGCGTTTGCGCTGCCCGAACCCGATGGCTCGCTCACCGGCGATATCTACCTCTGCCGGTGGCAGGCGGCGCGCGAGGCACGCAACTTCGGCATCACGGTGCGGGAAGAGCTGGTGCGACTGGTAGTGCACGGCACCCTGCACGTGCTCGGCTGGGATCATCCAGAGGACGATCAACGCACCCGCTCCCCGATGTGGCAGCGCCAGGAGCAGTACGTCCGGGAGCTGATGGCATGACGGCGCTGCTGCAGGCCGGACTGCCGGTATTGGCCGGGCTCACCATGCTGTGGGCCGGCCTGGTGGCGCTCGCCGGTGAGGGCGATGGCGAACTCGGCGCCCGGGCGATGGCCCGCGGACAGTTGACTGACGGCGTCAGCGCCGACCGGATACTCCACATCATCCATCTCGCCTCCCTCACGCTGGCCGCGCTGCTGGCCGGAGTGGTCACGGCGTGGTGGCTGTTCCCGACCGGACTCGGCATGGTGCGGGTGGTGCTGGTGATTGTCCTGGTTTGGGTTCTTGGTGACCTAGCGCCGCGACTGCTCGCGCTGCTGGCACCTGAAGTCGTGCCGATCGTTCGCCGTATCGCCCTTGCCAGCGCCCCGCTGTTCGCACCGCTCCTCTGGATGGCGCGTCGCCTGGACCGCAGTCAGGGCGCCATTGTGGCCGGTGCTGTGCTGCGGCCGGGAGGGCTTACTCCGCGGGAAATGGCGTTGGGCGTCTTTTCGCTTGCCGAGATGATCATTTCCGAGGTGATGACGCCGCGCATCGATATCGTTGCGGTCGACGTGTCGGATGGCGAGGACGAGGTGGTGCGAGTGCTGCGGCAGAGCGAGCACGCCCGGCTGCTGGTGTACGATGGACATCCGGATGCCGTGGTCGGGGTGCTCCACGCCAAGGACATGCTGCCGCGGCTTGGTGCCGGTTCCGGTCGTGAGTCGTTGCCGCAATGGCAATCATTGATCCGTCCTGCCGCCTTCATCCCGGAGGCGAAGTCGCTGGAGCGGCAGTTGCGCGACTTCCAGCGGGGCCGCGGGCATCTGGCTGTGGTGGTCGACGAGTACGGAGGCACGGCCGGGCTGGTGACGTTGGAGGACATTCTCGAGCAGATCGTCGGCGAGATTCAGGACGAACACGACGTCGACGAGGTCGAGCCGGTTCAGCACCATGCCGATGGCCATCTCACCGTGCAGGGTGGCGTGGCACTGGTCGACCTCGAGGCCGAGCTAGAACACACCTTCGAGCGGGAGGATGTCGACACTGTGGGTGGCCTCATTCTGGCCGAATTGGGCCGGGTGCCACGGAGCGGTGAGGTGTTGACGATCGATCGCTGGCGATTCGTGGTGGACCTGGTCGTTCGGCGCCGGGTGCGACGCGTGGCCGTCTGGTCGCTTCCTGACGACGACGAAACAACCAGCGAGGAGACGGCATGAGCTGGCTGCTGATGCTCGTCGGGCTGGCGATCGCGGTGATCGGTTCGGCCGGCGCCGTCGCACTCGTCACTACCGCTCGCGCCGCGCTCGCCGAAGCGATTGCACGCCGACTGCGGGGGGGGGACGAGTCGTTGGCGTGGCTTGCCAACACCGAGAACCTGGTGGTTGCGGCCACGGCGGGCACCTCGCTGGGGGTGACCATGGTCGGAGTGGCGATTCCGGCAATTCTGGGGCGGGTGACCCTGCCGACCTTCGCAGTACTCGCGGTTCTGGTGGTGGTCCCGACGACGCTGTTCGGGGGATACCTGATTCCGCGCTGGCTCACCGTGCCGCGCGCCGGACGGGTGGTGGAGGCGCTGGCGCCGGTGCTCTCGGTGTGGCGAACGATGCTGGTGCTGGTGCTGCCGGCGGGACGTCATGCGGCCACCGAGGACGTCCGCCACCTCGCTCGCGAGGGGACCGCCAACGGTCTCGACGAAGGCGGTGAACTGGTGATGGTTGGCGGAGTGATGACCTTCGCCGAGCGGCCGGTGCGGGAGGTGATGACCCCGCGGACCGATGTCATCGCGGTGGCCGAGAATCTCGGCTACGAGGCAGTCCAGGCCACCTTCGCCGAGAGTGGTTACACCCGGCTGCCGGTCTATCGCGACACTCTCGACGAGATCATCGGGATGGTGCACGCCTTCGACGTCTTCAAGCTCCGGCGGGACGAGCGCTTCCCGATCCGACCGGTGTCACACGCCCCGGAACAGCGGATGGCCGGCGACCTGCTGCTCGACATGCAGCGGGAGCGACGCCATCTCGCCGTGGTGGTCGACGAATTCGGCGGCACCGCGGGGATCGTGACCCTCGAAGATCTGCTCGAGGCACTGGTGGGCGAGATCGCCGACGAGGATGACGACGCTGCCGACGCACCCGATCAGGCCTTGTCGCCGGACCTGTTCGAGGCCGACGGCACCACCACGGTACGGGAGATCGAGGAGCATTTCGAGGTCCTCCTCCCTGAGGGTGAGGCCGCATCCCTGGCGGGCCGGTTGATGGAGTTGAGCGGACGGATTCCCCAGGCCGGGGAGCGGTTCGTGGTTGGCGGACTGGAAGTCGACGTCCTTGGCGGGACAGCCGTGCGCCTCGAACGCCTGCTGGTGCGGCGTCCGGCAGGCCCGCCCCAGGAATTGGGGGGGGGACGATGAGCTTCTCGGCCGAGAACAGACTCGAGGAACTGGTCTCCCTGGTCCGCGAGGGACATACCTCAGCGTTCATCGAACGGGCCTGGAACCTGGAACCGGCCGACCTCGCCGATGTGCTGGCAACACTCGACGAGGATGAGCGTCTCGCCCTGGTGAGGGTGCTGCCGCCCGAACTCTCCTCGCAGGCGCTCGCCGAGATGTCGGGCGACTCGCATCCAGAGGAGACGCTCGCGGCACTCGATCCGGTGCAGGCCGCCGGAATCGTCGAGGAACTGGAGGACGACGACGCCGCCGACCTGCTCGGTGAACTCGAACCCGAGCAGCAGGAGCGCATCCTTGCCGAGGTCGAAGACCGGCGCGATGTCGACCGGTTGCTGCGATACGACGATGAAACCGCCGGCGGCCTGATGACCACCGCCCTCGTCACGGTCACCGAACTCGACACTGTCGGATTCGCGTTGGAGGCGGTGCGGCGCCAGGCCAGCGACGTGGTCGATGTCACCGAGATCTTCGTGGTCGACACCGCCCGCCGCCTGGTCGGAACCCTCTCCTTCAAGCAATTGGTGGTGAGCGGCCCCGAGGCGCAGGTGCGTGACGTGATGGAGGACGCCGAGATCCGGGTCGTCCCCGACGAGGACCAGGAGGACGTGGCCCGCCTCATGGCGCGCTACAACGTCCCCAGCGTTCCCGTGGTGGATGCTTCCGGTCGACTGCTGGGCCGGGTCACCTACGACGACGTCATCGACGTCACCGAAGCGGAGGCCACCGAGGACCTGCTGCGCTTCGGTGGTGTCTCGCCAGACGAGGAGCTGGGTGGCCGCTGGTCGAGTGCGGTGCGGAGCCGTCTGCCTTGGCTGTACCTCAACCTCCTCACCGCCTTCATGGCGGCATCGGTGGTCTACTTTTTCGAGGCCACCATCGAGCAGATCACCGCCCTGGCCATCTGGATGCCGATCATCGCCGGAATGGGTGGCAACGCCGGCACCCAGTCGCTCGCCGTGACGGTGCGCCGCCTGTCGCTGGGCCAGGTTCCAGCGGATCGACTCCGTGCCGTGATCCAGAAGGAGATGCTGGTCGGCATCATCAACGGCCTCGCAATCGGTCTGGTGGTCTCCCTCGTTTCGCTGCTGATCGGGGCCCAATGGCGGCTCGGGCTGGTGGTCTTTCTCGCGATGACCGGGAATCTCTTCGTGGCTGGCACGGCCGGCTCATTCGTCCCGGTACTGCTGGAGCGGATGGGAATCGATCCGGCCATCGCCTCCTCGATCTTCGTGACGACTCTGACCGACATTTGCGGCTTCGGGCTCCTGCTCGGACTCGCCTCGGTCCTGCTGCTCTGAACGACTCTCTGCCTTCGCTGTCGCGGCGGGTGTAACTTTCGACATGCGCGATGACGCCCTGCTGGCTGCACTTCTTGAAGGCCGAACCCCCGCCGTGGCACGGGCAGTATCGGTGGTGGAGAACGGTCGGCCGGGCTTCGAGGCACTGCTCGCAGCAATCCATCCCCGGGTCGGCAGGGCGCGGCGGATCGGGGTGACCGGTCCGCCGGGCGCCGGCAAGTCAACCCTCACCGAGCAACTGGTCCACGCCTGGCGCGAGGCCGGCCACACCGTCGCGGTGGTGGCAGTCGACCCTACCTCTCCCTTTACCGGTGGCGCGCTGCTCGGCGACCGGATCAGGATGGAACGCGTCGCCCTCGACCCCGGCGTCTTCATCCGCTCGATGGCCACCCGCGGCTCTCTCGGCGGCCTGGCGACCTCCACCCGCGAAGTCTGTGACGTGCTCGATGCCGCCGGCTTTGACCGGATCATCGTCGAGACCGTAGGTGTGGGGCAGAGCGAGCTCGATGTGGCCCGTATGGTGGACACGACGGTGCTGGTGCTGGTGCCCGAATCGGGCGACGGGATCCAGGCGCTCAAGTCCGGTGTCATGGAGGCAGCCGACCTGTTCGTCATCAACAAGTCCGATCGCCCCGGCGCCGAGAAGGTCCGCCGCGAAGTGGAGCTGGCCCTCGATCTCCGGATGGGAAAGGCGCTCCGAAACATCCCCGCCCATCATGGGGCGTTGCAGAGCAAACCGCGGGACCGGGTCGCCGCCAGCGAACGGCAGGATGACCAGGCCTGGCGACCGGAGGTGTTGTTGGCAGTGGCGGTCAAGGGAGACGGCATCCCGGAGGTGATCGCGAAGCTGGATCGGCACTGGGGCTGGATGGAATCCACCGGAGCGCTGGAGTCGCGCCGTCGTGAGCGGCTGGCGCAGCGGACCCGGGAAGTGGTGGAGCGGGCGGTACGCCGGTGGTTGTGGGAGGAAACCGGGGCCGGGGCTACCATTGACGGACGACTTGATGATCTCGCCCAGGGAGACGCCTCTCCCTATGATCTGGCCGGGGAGATCCTGACCACCTTGCGGGAGGGAGCACGAGCATGAGCAGCACTACCGCCGAGCAGAGTGCGCTGCTGGAACGGCTCCGGAAGCAGGATGGCGAACTCGCCCGGCTGCGCCATGAGCTGGAAGCATGGAAGGCGCGCGCCGCCGCCCTGCCGACTCGCCGCGATTCGGATTTCACCGGGATCAGCGGCCGGGAGGTCGAACCGGTCTACACCGCGCTCGATGCGCCCGGAATGCCGCCGCTGCCCGGTGAGTATCCCTTTACCCGCGGCATCCATCCCACGATGTACCGCGGCCGTCTCTGGACCATGCGGCAGTTCGCCGGATTCGGCACAGCCGAGGATACCAACCGGCGCTACAAGTTCCTGCTGGAACGCGGTCAGACCGGTCTCTCGGTGGCGTTCGATTTTCCCACCCTGATGGGCTATGACTCCGACCATCCGCGCTCCGAAGGTGAGGTCGGCAAGTGCGGCGTCGCGATCTCATCGCTCGACGACATGGAGGGGCTGTTCGAGGGGATTCCTCTCGATCAGGTGTCGGTGTCGATGACCATCAACGGTCCGGCGGCGATCCTCTTCTGCTTCTTCGTCGCGGCCGCCGAACGTCAAGGTGTCCCGATCGAGAAACTGCAGGGCACCATCCAGAACGACATCCTCAAGGAATTCGTCGCCCAGCACGCCTGGATCTTCCCGGTGGAGCCGTCGCTCACGCTGATCACCGATCTGTTCGACTGGACCCGGACCCACACTCCCCACTGGAACTCGATCTCGATCTCGGGCTACCACATCCGCGAGGCGGGCTCGACCGCCATCCAGGAGCTGGCCTTCACGCTCCTGAACGGCTTCACCTACGTCGAGCGCGGAGTGGCACGCGGACTCGAGGTGGACACGTTCGCCCCACGATTGTCGTTCTTCTGGGATGTCCACAACGACTTCTTCGAGGAAATCGCCAAGATGCGGGCCGCCCGCCGGATCTGGGCCCGCCACCTGCGCGAGCGCTTCGGTGCGACCGATCCCCGGTCGCTCAAGATGCGCTTCCACTGCCAGACCGCGGGCGTCTCATTGACGGCCCAGCAGCCGCTCAACAACGTGGCACGGGTCGCCTACCAGGCCCTCGCAGCGGTGCTCGGCGGCACCCAGTCGCTCCACACCAATGCCCTCGACGAGACCCTCGCCCTGCCGACCGAAACGGCGGTACGGGTGGCGCTCCGCACCCAGCAGATCCTGGCCTACGAAACCGGCGTGGCACACGTCGCAGACCCGCTCGGCGGTTCCTACTACGTCGAGGCGCTGACCGATCAGCTTGAGGCCGAGGCCGAGGCGATATTCGCCCAGGTCGAGGAGATGGGCGGTGTCGTGGCAGCGATCGAGGCCGGCTGGTTCCAGCGCGAGATCGCGCAATCGGCGTCGCGCTTCCAGGTCGAGGTCGAGACCGGTGACCGCACGGTGGTGGGCGTCAACGCCTATGTCGAGGATGAGTCCGATCCGATCGAGATCCTCAAGGTCACGGCCGAGGCGGAGCGGTCACAGCGCGAACGGATGGCCCGGCTGCGCGCCCGTCGTGACCAGCAATTGGTTGACAGTCGGCTGGCCGCACTGGCGGATGCTGCCCGGGTCGGCCACAACGTGATTCCCGCGATGCTGGATGCGGCGCGGGCGTATTGCACCCTGTTCGAGATCCGGCAGGTCCTCGAGGAAATCTGGGGATCATACCGGGAGCCCGTGTTCTTCTGACGCCCCACGGAGGCAGATAGATGGCAACCAAGCGCAATTCGGCCGCGGCCGCGGACCTGCTCCGGATGGAACCGGGGATTCATCCCGTCGTGACCTGTTATCTCAAGATCGAACCACGCGATCGCGCCCGCAAGAAGTACCTCACCAAGATGCGCAACCGGGTCAAAGCTCTCGAGGCATCATTGGCATCCTCCGGCTGGAACAAGGCAGGGCAGGAGATGATTCGCGCCGATGTGGCACGGATCGTCGACTATCTCTCCGATCCGGACCGGCTCCCTGCCACCCAGGGAATCGCCATCTTCGCCTCACGCGGGCAGAAGCTGTTCGAAGTGCGGCCACTGCCGCGGGTGCATCGCTCGCGCCTGGTGGTCGACCGTACTCCGCTGGTACGCGAACTCGCTGCCTGCGAGGAGGAGTTCGGCAGGCTCTTCACGGTGGTGCTCGACCGCAGCGTTGCTCTGATCTGGGAAGTGACCGCCTATGGCGCGAAGATGATCCAGAAGGTGGCGACCGAGGTGACCCGTGGCGGTCGCTATCACGGCACCGCTGCCCGCAACGATTCCACTGCCGAACACGCCTTCCACAACCGGATCCAGAACGAGAAAAAACGGCACCTGGAGGCGGTGGCCCGGGCGTTGTTCGAGGCCGATCGAGCCGCACCCGGACATCAGATCGTGCTGGCCGGAATCGGCAACGACGCCGGCGCGCTGGAGCCGTTCCTGCACAGCTATCTGGCCGACCGGCTCATCGGTCTCGCCCGGTTGGCACCCAAGGACGCCACACCGACCGTGGTGCACGAACTCACCATGGACGTGCGCGAAGCCCACGCCCGGGCATCGGAAATGCGCCACGTGGACGAGCTGGTGGAGGGGCTCGGCACTGGGTGGGCGGTGCAGGGGATTGCGGCCACCTTGCGGGCGCTCAGTCACGGCCAGGTACGCACGCTTCTGGTCGACGGGGAACGGACCCAGGCGGGATTCCGTTCCCTGACGAGCGGACGGTTGGCCGAGTCCGCTGTGGCGCTGCGTGGCGACGGCGAAGTCGTCCCGTCACTCGACATCATCGATGATGCCATCGAGGAGGCGCTTCGGCAGCGGGTGTCACTCGATGTGGTGTACGACGAAACGGCACGCGAGGCGATCGACGGTCTCTCGGCCCTGCTCAGGTTCAAGTGATGAGGGAGTTGACCAGATGATGGCAATGGCCGAAGCACCGCCGCTGGCGCGACCGATCCGGGTACTGGTTGCCAAGCCCGGTCTCGACGGACACGACCGTGGCGCCAAGGTGGTCGCCGCCGCGCTCCGGGACGCCGGAATGGAAGTGGTCTATACCGGGCTGCACCAAACGCCGGAGATGATCGCCTCGGCTGCGGTGCAGGAGGACGTCGACGTGGTCGGGCTCTCGATCCTGTCGGGGGCCCACCTGACGCTCTTTCCGAGGGTTCGGGACCTCCTCGACGCGGCCGGTCGCCCGGACATCCTGCTCACCGGGGGGGGGATCATCCCCGAGGAGGACGTCACTGCGCTCCGGGATCGCGGTGTCGGCCGCATTTTCGGCCCAGGCACGCCCACCGGCGAACTGATCGAGTACATCCGCGAGTGGGCCCGCACCCACCTGCGGAGCTGAACTGGTGAGCGCCCCAGACCGCTCGTCCCGGCTCCGGACGCTCGTTGCCGAATACCGGGAACTCGCCGGGCGCATCTCGGAGGGGGGGGGACGCGCCAAGGTCGAAAAGATGCATGCCCGGGGACAGCTGTCGCCGCGCGAGCGGGTGGCGGCGCTGCGCGATCCCGACACGCAGTGGCTGGAACTCGGCCTGCTGGTGGCATACGACCGCTATCAGGGCGAGGCGCCAGCTGCCGGGGTGATTACCGGTATCGGCGTCGTGGCCGGGCGCGAGGCGGTGATCGTCGCCAACGATGCCACGGTCAAGGCCGGAGCGTGGTGGCCCGAGACGATCACCAAGATCCTCCGTGCCCAGGAAGTGGCGATGCGCCAGCGGATTCCGATCATCTACCTGGTCGACTCCGCCGGGGTGAACCTGCCGTACCAGGAAGGGGTCTTTCCCGGGCAGTACGGGGCCGCCAGGATCTTCTACTACAACTCGCTGATGCGTCGCTTCCTGCACGTGCCCCAGATCAGCGCAGTGATGGGAAGCTGCATCGCGGGGGGGGCATACCTGCCGGCGCTGTCGGACGTGATCTTCATGGTGGAAGGGACCTCCTTCATGGGACTCGGTGGCCCCAATCTCGTCAAGGGAGCGACCGGACAGACCGTCGATGGCGAGACCCTCGGAGGCGCCCGGACCCACACCGAGACCAGCGGCGTGGCGCATTACCTCGCCACTGATGATCGCGATTGCCTCTACAAGATCCGCCGATACGTCGGTCGCCTGCCGCGCGCGGCGACGGCGCGTCCAGCCGTCACCGAAGCGGTTCCGCCGAAGACCGACCCGACGGTGCTGTACGACATCCTGCCCCAGGATCACCGGATGTCCTACGACATGCGCCACGTGCTCGAGTGCCTGCTCGACGGCGGGGTATTCGATGAGTTCCAGCCCGCCATCGCCGGCGAAATGCTTTGCGGACACGCCCGGATCGAGGGCATCCCGGTGGCCGTGATCGCCAATCAGCGCGGGGTGATCAAGGGTAAGCCGGGGAGCCGGCCGCGGTTCGGGGGAATCGTCTACGCCGAGAGTGCCGACAAGGTCGCCGAGTTCATCGACATCGCCAACCGCGAGCGGATCCCGATCTTGTTCGTGCAGGATGTCAGCGGATTCATGGTCGGCGCGGAGGCTGAGCACGAGGGAATCATCCGGGCCGGCGCCCGGTTCGTCGAGGCGATGGCCACCACCGTGGTCCCCAAGATCGTCCTCACAGTCAACCACGCCTCAGGTGCCGGGTATTACGCCATGGCAGGCCAGGGATTTGATCCCGACTTCCTGCTCTCCTGGCCCACCGGCAGGATGGCGGTGATGGAGGGCGAGAGCGCCATCATGGCGGTGCACGGTGCCGCGATTGCCAAGGCCCAGGCGGCTGGCAAACCGCTCGATCCCGCCACACTGAAGGCCACCGAAGCGATGCGCGCCGACTACGAGGCCCAACTCGATGCCCGGTATGCCGCAGCTCGCGGCTTTGTCGATGCCATCATCACGCCCGAGGAGACCCGCGATCAGTTGGCCTTCCTGCTCCAGGTGACCGCCAATCACGATGGGCCGCATCTCGGTCCGTTCGTGCTGGAAGGGTTGCGATGACCCGACTGCGCGCGCTCCTGGTGCTTGTGTCGGCCACCTCCACAGCGGTCGCCACGCTTCAGGCGCAGGGACCAACCCTGCCGGACGCCACTGCCACTGAGACGCGACCCGATCGCCGTCCCGCGGCCGATGCGGCTTACCGGGCCGGCTGGATGCCGCTCATCCCCACCGGCGTGCCGGCGTACGCCGAAAAATTTCCGGCCGCCGACGGCCGCGGGGTGCTGATCGCGATTCTCGACAGCGGGATCGATCCGTCAATTCCCGGCTTGACCACTCTCCCCGACGGCGGGCCCAAGCTGCTCGACCTCAGGGACTTTTCCGGTGAGGGGCGGATCGCGCTGTCACAAGCCGAGCGGGATGGTGATTCGCTGCGGGTCGGGCATCGGGTTTTGGGGGGGGCATCACGCCTCGCCGCCCTCACAGCCGGACCGGTCTGGGGAGGGGTGTTGGCCGAAGTCGATCTCGGCATGGCACCGGCGGCTGATATCAACGGCGATGGTGCCGTCGACGATTCGCTGCTCGTGCTGGTGGCGCGCGGCCCCGGCGGCTGGATGGTCTTCGCCGACCGGCACGGCGACGGCGGGATCGCCGATGACGCCCCGGTTCGCGACTACGCCATCGCCCGGGAGTGGCTGGGGTGGGCACCCGGCGGAACCGCACCGGCGCTGGGCATCGCGGTCAATGTGCGCGATTCAGCCGGAACGCCAGTCCTCGATCTCTTCTTCGACTCCGGCAGTCACGGCAGCCATGTGGCCGGCATCGCCGCCGGGCACGACCTGTACGGAATATCAGGCTTCGACGGAGTGGCCCCTGGTGCCACCCTCCTCGGACTGAAGATCGCCAACAACGCCGACGGCGGCATCACCGTACCGGGATCGATCGTGAAGGCATTGGCACACGCAGTCGATGTTGCCCGCGAGAGGCGGATGCCGCTGGTGGTCAATCTCTCGTTCGGAGTGGGCAACGAGACTGAAGGCGCCGCCGACATCGATGCCCTGGTTGATTCGGTGCTCAAGGCGAATCCTGACGTGGTGATGACCGTGGCCGCCTCCAACGACGGCCCGGGGTTGAGCACCCTCGGTTTTCCCGGCAGTGCCATCGAGGTGCTCTCGGTTGGTGCCACCCAACCACTGGTTTTCAGTGGACTTGCGCCCGGCGACAATACCCCTGATCCGATTGCCTATTTCTCGAGCCGGGGAGCCGAACTCGCCGGTCCTGATCTGGTCGCGCCGGGTACCGCCTACTCCACGGTGCCGCAGTTTGCCATCGGAGACGAACAGAACAGCGGTACCTCGATGGCGGCGCCACATGCGGCCGGTCTCGCCGCGCGCCTGGTGGGGCGATTGCAGGCCCGCGGTGCGGTGGTGCGTCGGTCGGCGGTGAATCAGGCACTTCGCGTCTCGTCGACGCCGGGCTCTGGTGCAACGATACTGGACCAGGGCGCCGGTGTTCCCGACCTGCTGCGGGCCGATCGCTGGCTCGAAGCGTATCAGTCGGTGCCGGTCATCGTGGCAGCGAGCGGAAAGCGGAGAGGACGGGCCGGTATCGTCCACGACGGCAAACATTCACCGCTGGTGCATGAGATCACGCTGCGACGGCTCGACGCTGCCGCCGCGCTGCCGGTGCGGTTGCGACTCGATGCCCCGTGGGTCACCATTGACGGACCAACCGAGCTGACGGTAGACGGCACCGGGACGGTGGTCAGGGTGCGCATCGATCCGGACTCGCTTCCGCCTAACGGCACCCGGCTCGCCACTCTGATGGTCGCTCATGCGACCGACGAGGGACTCGGCCAGCTCGCCGCCGTCCCCATCACGGTGCGGATGCCGATCTCCGAGGAACAGTTTGACGGGATCACCGTTCGGGCAGGACCAGGTGCAGCCGCCCGGGTGCCCTTCATGGCTGACACCGGTCGCGGATTGAGGATTGAAATCGCCACCCTCGCCGCCAACCAGCTGGCGCTGGCGGCGCTCCACGAACCTGGCGGGCAGCCATTCCGTGATGGCAGCGTGACCACGGCAGGGTATCAGGATGGAGGTGCGCTGTTCGAGATCGACGCCGGCGATGTGGTGGCCGGAATGTACGAGGCGATAGTCGTTGCGCCACCGACCGGTAGTACCGCCGCGAAAGTGACCGTTGAGCGTTCTCCGGTGCGACTCGGTGCAGTGATGGTAGGCGACTCGCTGGAGGTCGCGGCCACCTCACTGGTGAAAGTTCCGGTGGAACTGCGTCTCCGTGCTGCCATCACCGGTGCGATGCAGTCGATCACTGCCAGTGGCGACGGGCGACAGGTCGTGCGAGTGGCGATCGCTGTACCGTCGTGGGCGGTTCGCATCGCGATCGACGCCACCATGCCGATGGACTTGTGGCCGGGGTTCACCGACTTCGGCGTGACCCTCCGCGAGCGTGATGGTACCATGATCGGGGAGGGGCCGCTCAACTATGCCTTCGGCCGCATGGTGCTCGATCTCGAACCGCGAACCAGCGGTGACACCCTGGTGTTGCACCTCTCGCCGGCTCCAGCCGTGCCGGGCGCCGCAATGCCGTGGTCGTTGGATCTCACCATCCGGCATCTCGCCGATCGTCCCTCGGCGCTCGACGACGGTGGGACCGGCCGCGCCACCCTTGCCCCGGCCGCAGTGCGCCGGACCCGATTCGCGGTCGCCCAATGGCCGCTCGACATTCCGGCGGGATTCTTCCCGCTCATAACAGTCGTGGCGCTCGAAGGCGATGATGCTGTCTGGACCAGAGAGTTGCCACTCAGGGGCGCGGGAGGCCCCAACCGATGACTACGCGCAAGACTATTCGCATTGCAGCCGGCCAGGGATTCTGGGGCGACTGGCTGGAGGCACCGGTACGCCAGGTGCGGGGGGGGGAGATCGACTATCTCGTGCTCGATTACCTCGCCGAGGTAACGATGTCGATTCTCCAGAAGCAGCGCTCGCGCAACCCGGCCCACGGCTATGCCCGGGATTTTGTGACGCTGATGGAGCGGATCCTTCCCGACGTGGCCACCAAGGGGATCCGGGTGGTCTCCAACGCCGGCGGCGTCAATCCGCGCGCCTGCGCCATGGCGGTCCGCGAGGCGGCCAACGCACTCGGCCTTGGCGACCAGATCCGCATCGCCCTGGTAACAGGCGACGATCTGCTCGACCGGCTCGACGAGCTGGCTGCCGACGGAGAACTCCTCAACAACATGGACACCGGCCGCCCGCTCGGCGACGTGCGCGATCGGGTCCAGAGCGCCAACGCCTACCTCGGCATGCAGCCGATCGTGGCGGCTCTCGCGGCGGGAGCCAACGTGATCATCACCGGTCGAGTGACCGACACCGGCCTGACCCTCGGCCCGATGGTTCACGAATTCGGCTGGTCCTTCGATGACTGGGACCGGATCGCAGCCGGCACGATCGCCGGACATATCCTCGAGTGCGGTGCCCAGAGCTCCGGCGGCAACCTGCTCTGTGATTGGCGCAACGTTCGCCGACTCGACGAGGTCGGCTTCCCCTTGGTCGAGGCCGAGGCCGACGGCAGCTTCACGGTGACCAAGCACCCCGGTACCGGAGGGGTGGTCAACGTACCGTCGGTCACCGAACAACTGGTGTACGAAATGGGGAACCCGCACGAGTACATCACTCCCGACGGAATCGCCGATTTCACCTCCATCCGGCTCGATCAGGTCGGCAAGCACCGGGTGCGGGTGAGCGGCATCACAGGCGGGCCGCGGACCCCGATGCTCAAGGTGTCGGTGGCCTACAGCTACGGCTGGAAGGCGGTGGGTACCCTCGTATACTCCTGGCCCGAGGCGCACGACAAGGCCAAGGCGGCCGACAAGATTCTCCGCAAGCGCCTCAAGGCGCTGGGACAGGAGTATGAGCAGATTCTGACTGAGTTCGTCGGTGTCGATGCCACCCATGGACGGCTCGCCGGTCCACCCGATCCGGAAATCGCCGAGGTGATGCTGCGGGTCGGCGTCAGGGCGGCAGAGCGGGCGCCGGTCGAACGGTTCACGCGCGAGATCGCCCCGCTGGTACTCACCGGTCCGCCGAGCGTGACCGGCTTTGCAGGTGGACGTCCGCAGGTGGAGGAGATCGTGGCCTACTGGCCGGCTCTCGTCGCGCGCGAGCGGATCGAACCATTCGTCAATGTGGAGATGATCTGATGGCGACCGAACTGGTGCAATTGCGCTGGCTGGCTCATGCCCGCTCGGGCGACAAGGGCGACACGGCCAATGTCGGCTTGATCGCGCTCCATCCCGAGTTCTATCCGCTGCTGGTGGAGCAGGTCACCCGGAAGCGGGTGGAGCGGCATTTCAAGGGAATGGTGACCGGGGTGGAGCGGTTCGAACTGCCGAACCTCGCCGCACTCAACTTCCTGCTCCACGGCGCGCTGGATGGGGGGGGGACGCTTTCCCTCAAGACCGATGCCCAGGGAAAGGTGTATTCCACCGCGCTGCTCCGGATGGAAATCGAGGTGCCGAAAAAGCTCGCCCGGAAGGTCAGGGCCGCGAAGTGAATGCCATGGTCCGATGCGAGCTCGACGAGGGCGTGCTCACCCTGACGATCGATCGGCCCGAAAAGCGGAACGCACTCTCCTCCCTGGTTCTTGAGGGGCTGGCCGCCGGGCTGGCAGAGGCCGAGCTCGATGCCAATGCCCGGGTGGTGGTGATTCGCGGGGCGGGGAAGGACTTTTGTGCCGGTGCCGATCTTGCCGAACTGCTCGAATCGGCCGATCGCTCGGTCGAGGAGAACGAGCAGGACGCCCTCCGGCTCGGCGAGCTCTTCATAGCCATGCGTCACCTGCCCAAGCCGGTCGTGGCCTTGGTCCGGGGACGCGCTCTCGCCGGAGGGGCCGGGCTGGCCACCGCCTGCGACCTGGTCCTGGCCGCGGAGAGCGCCCGGTTCGGCTATCCCGAGATCGAGCGCGGCTTCGTTCCCGCGATGGTGATGACGATGCTGCGCCGGGCCGTCGGCGAGAAGCAGGCATTCGACCTGGTCGCCACAGGACGAATACTCACTGCCGCTGAGGCGATGGTGATCGGTCTGGTGAGCAGGGTGATCCCCGATGACGATTTCGAGGCTGCGACGCAGGGGATCATCGCCGCGCTCGCCAGCAGGCCGTTGACCGCGGCTGCACTCACCAAGCAGCTCTTCGTCGATCTCGACGGACGCTCCTTCCGTGACAGCGTCATGCTGGGTGCCCGGGTCAACGCGCTGTCCCGAACCACGCCGGAGTTCCGTATGGCGATCGCCTCCTTCCTCGACCGATGAAGCTGCAACAGCTTCGGCTCGGCCTGTCGGCAGCGGGGTTGGCACTGGCCGTGGCGGCGATCGCCACGGACACGCCCTGGCTGATCTGGGCTGCGATAGGCGTGCTCACTGTCTCGCTCGGATTGCGGTTGATACAGCGGCGCGATGGTGGGGATCAGCACCACGGTCCGGAGTAGAGGCGTTCGCCCCTCGGCCGAGTCCACTTTTCCAGTACCCCGACGCGTTTTCCGGCCACCTGAAGCGATCTTGATCATGCTTCATTGTGCCGATGCTCACTCACGCCAAGGCACTTCTCAAACGCACCTTCGGTCACGCCGACTTCCGCCCGCTGCAACGCCGGGTCATCGAACCGGTGCTGGCCGGCAAGGATGTCCTCGCCGTCCTGCCCACCGGCGGCGGCAAGTCGGTCTGCTTTCAGATTCCCGCAATGGCCGATGGCGGGCTGACTCTGGTGGTCTCGCCACTGATTGCCCTGATGCAGGATCAGGTGGCAGGACTCACGACCAGGGGAATCCCTGCCGCCGCACTCAACGGCACCCTCGATGTGGCCGAGCAGGCGGCCGTGATGGCCGATGCCGCGGCAGGGCGGCTGCGGTTGTTGTACGTCTCTCCTGAACGGCTTCCCAGGGCGGCTGACGAGCTGCTGCAACGCGGCGGCAAGGTGGCCCGGCTCGCGGTGGACGAGGCCCACTGCATCGCCGAATGGGGACACGACTTCCGGCCCAGTTACCGGGTGCTGCGGCGCGCCCGTCAGGCGCTCGGCAGGCCGCCCTGCGTCGCGCTCACCGGCTCGGCAACTCCGCTGGTGCGGCGCGAGATCCGGGAGGCACTGGGGCTGGGGCGTGATGCGGTTGAGGTGGTGGGATCATTCGACCGCCCCAATCTCCGGTTCAGGGTGGTGCCGGTGAGCGGTCGTGACGACCGGCTCGCCAAGCTGGTGGTCACCGTTCGCACCACCCGCGGAGCGGTGGTGGTGTATGCCCCGACTCGCGGCTTGGTCGAGGGATTGGCGCGCACTCTGGTGGAGAGCGGTGTGCGGGCGGCGGCCTATCACGCCGGCCTCACCACCGACACGCGGAAGGATGTCCTTGAGCAGTTCCTCGACGACCGGATCAGGGTGGTGGTGGCGACCTGTGCCTTCGGGATGGGTATCGACAAGCCGGGGGTGCAGTTGGTGGCGCACTGGACCTATCCGGCCACGCCGGAGTCGTACTACCAGGAGGCGGGACGCGCCGGTCGCGACGGCAACGTGGCGCGTTGCGTGTTGTTCCATCACCCGTCGGACGACCAGCTCCCGAAGCGGCAGATCGCCACCACCTTTCCGGAAGAGCGGGTGATCGAGGCGCTCTGGCGCGACCCGTTGCTGCGAGCAAGGCAACCGGCGGCCGTGGTTGCCGCGGCAGACCGGCTCGGCGCCGAACTCAGACCGGACCGCGGGCGTGCCGACTGGAGTGCGGTGCGCAAGCGTCGCCGCGCCGCCGAACAGCGGTTGGCAGCGATGCGCGGTTACGCCTTGACGCGGTCGTGTCGACGGGCTGCGTTGATCGGCTGGTTCGGCGAACGGCTCACGACCTGCGCGGGGTGCGACCGCTGCACGCCGTGAACCGGTTGGCCCTCAGTTGTTCGGCACGAACTTGCCGTCGGGCATGATCCGGCCGCTCGGGGTGACCAGGATTTCGCCGAGCTGGATCTTTCCCGCGCCCGCGTCCAGCCGACCGTCAGCGCGCAACCCTGCCGGTGTGAAGGGATCGGCGGCGTTGACGTTGACGGTGTAGCCATGATCGATCAGCGACGCCGCCGTCAGCACCGAGAGTGGCACCGGAAGCGGGTCGAGGAAACCGGTCATCAACTCCCGGTCGAGCACTGACTCCCGCCAATGGACATCACGGGTGCCGCCACCGATGGTTCCTTCGTTCTCGATCGGTACGATCGTCCCGCCAAAGGTGATGCCGAGCTGCGGCCAGGCCAGCCGACCTTGCACCCCGGTGAACACCGGGTCAGAAGTGCCTGCCCCTTGAATCAAAGCCTTGCTCGCCCATGCCGTGCCGATGCCGAGGACGTGGCCCATCTCGTGGAGAATCAGGGAGGAGAGGCGACCATTGGCCTCGAAGGTCGACAGGTCGTTCGAATCAAAATCCATCACGCCGTAAAGCGGCAACTGCGTGCCGTTCCGGGTCGGGCTGCAAAAGCCCGCGGAGCCAAGCACTCCACCCGGGCCGTCACCAGGTGTCACCGCGGCGAAGATGATCAGATCATCGACCACCTCGTTGATTGCCGGGTGAATTGAATTGGTGAAGCAGGAGTTGGCGGCCTTGACCAGCAATTGGTCCGGCAGATCGCCAACGATGATGTCCATCCAGCGCAGCGCTGCCTGGACGAAAACATCCCGCTGGCTCGGGGTAAGTGATGTAACGAAGCGGACGTCAATGGTGAACGGCCTCGGCGTGGCAGTTGCCCGGAACTCGACCTCCTGGCCGGCGAACCCCGGCACCGTCGCGCGAATCGCCTGATTCGCTGCCGTCCCCAATCGCCAATCGCGGACCGCGGCGATACCATCCGCCCCGGTCGCCACGGTATCTCCAGTGAGGGTGCCGTTCCCTTCCGTCACCCGGAATACCACCGAGATACCGGAGATCGGCTGACCCGCCTGATTGCGAACAATCACCCTCGGCGCAATCGGGATGGCAAAGTTTGTGACCCCCGCCTGGTCAACTACGGAGGCGGCGGTCAACGACCCGGGTGCCGCAACACTGTTGGCGTTGAAGGTGGTGGTCAGGCCGTTGCTGGTGCGGGCCAACAGCCGGTTCAATCCGGGTGTGGTGCCGGTTCGCCAACTGCCCACCGTGGCACGACCTTGGGCGTCGGTCAACTGTTGGGCCCCGGTGACACTGCCGCCCCCAAGTATCACCTCGAAACTTACGTTCCCCGCCCCGATCTGATTACCGAAACCATCGCGTACTAACACAGTCGGGGCGGGGAGAACCAGTTCGCCTGCAATCGCCGTCAGGCCGGACGAGCTTCCGACCGGCTGAATAGTGGCGGGCGGTCCCGCCGCCGCCGTCGCCGAGATGATGGTCTGGAGCGGAAATTCAATTGCCTGGACCCGGAGCTGTTGCGTTCCCGGAGTCTGACCCAGCAGCCATTGGCCGAGCGTCGCCGTCCCCTCGCCATTGGTCACCACCGACTCGCCGACCACGCTGCCGCCACCGCTGAAGACATCAAACCGCACCGAGATCCCCGAGGCCGGCCGACCGTTGCCGTCCACCACTCTGACCACCGGAGCGATGGCCACCGGCGCGCCCACGGTCCCCTGCTGGTTGGCACCTGCCAATACCTGGATCTGAGTTGGCGGGCCTAACTGGACACCAGGATCGCTGCTGCCGCAAGCGGCGAGCGCAAGCGAGGCGGCGACAATTGACTGAGGGATTATCAAGCGATATTGAGCGGGCATCTTCCCTCGTGGGTGGCTGGGGTGTGGAATTGCCAATCTTAATTTAGCAAAGATGGGGCCGAGCGGCCTCACCCCCCATCTCCACGCCACCTGACTGGGGGCAGGGAGGGCGACTGAATCGTGACATATTGCCGTAAGTCGCTGTCGGCCATAGATTTCTGGACATGCATACCGACCGCTGGTCCTTGAGGACGTGCGAAACCCACGGGGACCCCCATCCCGTGCGTCGGCTTGCAGCTTCCATCAGTCGTGTCCTTCGCCGGCGCGTGCCGGCTGCCACTGACCGTCATCCCAGACTTTCCCGACAGCCCCGTCCTCCGGCTCGTACCGGCTCGGCATCGGGCGCCCGCGATCCGATCCATCGCCGCGCGCCCCGTGTCGTCCGCGTATCCGCCGTCCGGACGGGGCTCTCGCCGATGACGTCGCTCCGCTCAAGTGCGGTGTGGCAGCCCAAGACGAGCCGGATTCCCGTGACTCACCAAGAGGCACGGTCGGCATTCCTCCTTGCAGCGGTGGGCCTCGTCAGACGAGGCCGTCAATCCGCCCAGGACTCCAGTGAAGCGCGAAATTCTCATCTCAGGCACCCCGCGCGAGACGCGGGTGGCGATCCTCGAGGACGACCGGCTCGTCGAGCTGCTCGTCGATCGCGTCGATAATCGGCGCACTGTAGGAGACATCTATCTCGGCCGCGTTGACGCGGTCCTCCCCGGCATCCAGGCCGCCTTCCTAGACGTTGGCCTGGAAAAGTCGGCCTTCCTGCATGCCTCCGACCTCCTCGAACCAGAGGAGGACGAGGATCCCTCGGAACTCGAAGACGACGAGGATGATGACTTCGACGTCGAGGGCGCCGAGGCGGTTGAAGCCGCCGTCGAGGTCGAGGGAGGGGGAGGGGGCGGTGAGGCGGTCGCCGTCCGCAAGCGGCGTGGCGATGGTGGCCGCCGTGAGGTCGGCGCCCGGCAGGCCATCCCCGACATCTCCACGATTCTCAAGAAGGGCGACATGCTCCCGGTGCAGGTCACCAAGGAGCCGATCAGCACCAAGGGGTGCCGGGTCACCGCCCAGATCTCGATTGCCGGTCGCTTTCTGGTCTACATGCCCTATGCCAGCAAGGTTGGCGTCTCCCGCAAGATCGAGAGCCGCGAACAGCGGGTGAAACTGCGCGACATGGTTTCCGCGCTGCTCCCCCCTGATGCCGGCGGAATGATCATCCGGACCGTCGCCGAAGGGGTCACCGAGGACCATATCAAGCGCGAGGTCGAGTCGCTGCTGGCAACCTGGCAGAAGGTCAAGCGGAAGCAGCATTACGTCCGCAAGCCCCCCGCGTTGCTCCATCGCGAGGCGTCGCTCACCCGGGCGCTGATTCGCGACGTTTTCAGCGCCAAAGTCGACGGCCTCTGGATCGACTCCAAGGAAGTGATGAACGAGGTGGTCCAGTACCTCGAACTGATCGACCCCGAGCTGATCGAACGGGTCCACTTCCACGACGAACCGGTGCCGCTGTTCGACGCCTTCAAGATCGAGGCGGAGATCCGCGACCTCTTCAAGCAGCGGGTCGACCTGCCAACCGGCGGCTACCTCATCATTCAGCCCACCGAGGCGCTGGTGTCGGTGGACGTCAACACCGGTCGGTATATCGGCAAGAAGGACCCGGAGAAGACCATCCTCCGCACCAACGTCGAGGCCGCCCGCGAGATCGCCCGGCAGATCCGCCTCCGCGACGTGGGCGGGATCATCGTGGTCGACTTCATCGACATGGACACCAAGGCCAACCGCGACCGCGTCCTCCAGGAGCTCCGGCAACACCTTGGCCGCGACCGGGCCCGGACCCGGGCGTACGCCGTCTCAGAGCTGGGGCTGATCGAGATGACCCGTCAGCGGGTGCGGCCCTCCCTCTGGGCCTCGCTCACTCGCGACTGCCCGAGCTGCACCGGGACCGGCAGGGTCTTTGCCCCTGAGGTGGTGACCCGGCGGCTGGAGCGAGCCCTCAAGCGGGCCGCGATCGAGAAGAGGGAGCGGAAGCTCGCCATCAGGATCCATCCCGACGTGGCGATCTACCTGCTGGAGGAGGAGCCCAAACTGGTCCAGTCGATCGGGCGGCAGGGCGGCTTCGAGTTGGAGATTCGCGACGACCCGATGCTCCGGCTCGACGAATTCCGGCTGATGTCCAGGCCAGCCGGTCGCGATGTCACCGAGTTGTACGCCATGGCCTGACCCTGGGCCGAGTCAAACCCTTGCGCCCCCAGTACTTCGCCACTATCATTGGGGGCTAGGCATCTCTGAACGTTCCGGACCAGAAGGGTCTATGTACGCGATTTTCAAGGCTTTGGGCAAGCAGTTCCGCGCCGAAAAGGGCGCCACGCTTCGCCTGCCTCTCATGGAAGAAAAGTCGGCGGGTGATACCCTGACTTTCGAAGACGTCCTCTTGACGTCCACTGGCGACGCCATCGTCACCGGGGCGCCCAACGTCGCCGGTGCCGCGGTACACGCCGAAGTCGTCAAGCACGGCAAGGAACCGAAGATCTACGTCTTCAAGTTCAAGCGCCGCAAGGGCTACCGCCGCAAGACCGGACATCGGCAGAAGTTCACCGAGGTCCGCATCACTGACGTCGTGACTGGGTGAGGTAACCAATGGCACACAAAAAGGGCGTCGGCTCCAGCCGCAACGGCCGCGATTCCAATCCCCAGTACCTCGGGGTCAAGCACTTCGGTGGCGAGAGTGTCACCGCCGGCTCGATCCTGGTCAAGCAGCGGGGAACCAAGTTCCACCCCGGCAAGAATGTCTTCATTGCCAAGGACGATTCGCTCCACACCTATATCGACGGGGTGGTGAAATTCGAGCGTCGCGACAAGAATCGGCTCAAGATTTCGGTGTATCCTGCTGAGAACTAGTCGTTAGTCGTTAGTCGGGAGTCGTTAGAGGATTGGTACCGGGTCGGCACTCCAGTTGGGAGGCCGGCCCTTTTTCGTGTTTGCCGACGCCCTTCTGGTACATCAGATGACAGGTGACGTGATTTGTGAAGCCGTAACTGGCTGTGATGCAGCATGATAGGGCGTGTCGTTCGTGAGTTGCATTGGCAATGCCATATTCATCGTCCCGGTCAGTGTCCGGGTACCATTAACATTCCCTGTTCTCTCTCGTCCCTATGGCCATGACCGCTCTCGCCGAAGATCCCCAACTGATTGCCGCATGGCGGGACGGCGACCAGGCCGCCGCGACCATGCTGGTTCATCGGCACGGTCGCCTGCTCGGTCGCTACCTCCTTTCCCGCGGGGCCCCTCCGTCGGACGTTGAGGATCTGCTGCAGGAGACGTTCTTCCGCGCCTTCCAGCACGTCGAATCGTGGCGTGGCGAGGGGACCTTTCGTGGCTGGCTCTTCCGGATCGCCGGGAACCTGCTCAAGGACAGTCATCGTCGTGGGGGGGGGCGCCACTTCGTGGAATTGAGCGACAGCGACCGGATCGACCTGGCCGACCCCGAATCCGGCCTCGCTGCCGACGAGACGGCCGACCGGATCCAGGCCGAGCTGGCTCGCTTGCCGCGACTGCAGCGCGAGGTTTTCTGTCTGCGGGTCGAGCAGGGCCTCGGCTACGCCGACATCGCCACCGCGCTCGATACCACCCCGGGCGCCGCCCGAGTCCATTATCACCACGCCGTCAGACGGTTGAAGGAGGCCGCGTCATGATCTGTGAATCGCTTTCCGACCGGATGCCGGCGGTCGCCAAGGGCACCGAGGCATGGGATCAGGAGGAAGCCGAGCATCTGGCGTGGTGCCAGGATTGCCAGGCTGAATGGGCAGTGATCGCCCCTATCGCGCTCGCCTCCGCCGCCGTGGCGGACCCCGATGTCGATCTCGACCGGGTGGCCAGCGGCGTCCTGGCCCGGCTCGGCACGAGTCGCGGCGTCGTTTCCCTGAATCGATATTCTGCTGCTCGGCGCTGGTACCGTCCCTTGGCGGGACTAGCAGCGGCAGCGGCGTTGGTGCTGGCCTTCGCATCGCTTCGCCCGGACCCGATTGCCAAGGATGTGGCCGCTCGGGAGCCGACCGCGATTCCGGAACTCGATGCCCTCTTCGAGTCCGAGTTGGAGCTGCTGCTGGCGTCGCTCACGCCAGTAGCTGACGAAATCGAACTCCTGCCAAGCGGGATCCCGCGACTTGGCGATCTCACCGATGTTGAACTCGAGCTGTTGCTCGAAACTGTGGAAGGATGATTGCCATGAATCGCCTCAAGCTTGCCGTGATTGCCTCGATGCTGATTGCACCACCACTGCTTGGGCAGGGCGGCCCTCCCGGTGATCGGGCCCAAATGCTTCGCGGCAGGGTGGAGGAGACTTTCCTGCGACGCGCCCAGCAGCAACTCGCACTCACTGACGAGCAAGCCGAGCGGATGATGGCGGTTGTCCGGAGCGCTGGCGAGGAGCGTCGTGCGCTGGAAGCAGAGGAGCGCACCCTCCGGGCCTCGCTGCAACAGGAGCTTCGCCCTGGCGTGGCGGCGCGGGCCGACAGCGTCAACTATTTCGTCGAGGCGATCTCGCGGAACCGGGTGACCTACGCCCAGTCATTCCAGAAGGAAATGCAGTCGCTGCAGCCGATTCTTACCCCGGCCCAGAGGGGTCAGTATCTCCAGATGCGGGACCAACTGTTGCAGCGCGTACAGGAGCTGCAGCAGTCCAGGCCCGGCAACGCCGCTGGGCCGTCTCGTGGTCGGCGACCGTAACCATTTCCCCATCCCCGGCCCAAATCCGTTAGATTGGGGGGTTGATTCCCCCACTTGGAGCCGGACGGTATGCGGGCACGAATTCTCGGACTGTTGGTCGCTGTTCTGGGCCTCGCCACAACGGCGTCGGCTCAGGGCGGCGTGGTGTACCGGGTTGAGGTGTCCGGGGTGATCGAGAACGGTCTCGCACCCTACATCGCCCGAGCCATCGATGCCGCCGGAACGGCTGGCGCCAGCGCCGTCATTCTCGACATTGACACTCCCGGTGGCCGGGTCGATGCCGCCGAGCGGATAGCCGACGCGATCCGGGGCAGCTCCGTCCCGGTGACCGCTTGGGTGCATCCGCGTGCCTTCAGCGCCGGGGCGTTGATTGCGCTCGCCGCCGACCGGATCTACATGACTACAGGCGGGGTGATGGGTGCCGCCACACCGGTCGACGGGCAGGGGACCAAGGCCTCCGAGAAAATGGTGAGCGCCATGCGGGCCGAGTTCCGGGCGCTGGCCGAGGCGCGCGGTCGTGATCCCCGGCTGGCCGAGGCGATGGTCGACGAGTCAATCGACATCACCGACCTCGCTCCCACTGGCCAATTGCTGACCATGACCACTACTCAGGCCGTCGAAGTCGGCTATGCCGAGGGTGTTGCCGACGATCTCGAGGCGGTGCTCGCCGCCCTGGAGCTGCCCGATGCCAGGGTCGAGCTGGTCGAGCTCAATTGGGCCGAGCAGCTGGTGCGCTTCCTCACTCATCCCGCGGTCTCCCCGCTGTTGCTCTCGCTCGGCATGCTCGGCCTGATCTTCGAGATCAAGTCGGGGGCCTTCGGTGTCGGCGGCCTGCTGTCGGTGGTGTCGCTCGGTCTCTTTTTCGGTTCCTCCTTCCTCCTGGGCCTCGCGGGATGGGAAGAGGTGATTCTGCTGGGCGTCGGGCTGATTGCGGTCGCGGTGGAGGTGTTCATTCTCCCCGGCTTCGGAATCGCCGGGCTGCTGGGCGCGATATCCCTGGGGGCAGCGGTGGTGCTGGCAATGCTGGGCTCGGCGCCCACGGGAGCGGATATGATGGGGGCTTTGGCAGTGCTCGGAGTGGCCGTGGTGATCAGTGTCGCGGTGGTCTTTGCCTGGCTGCGCCACTTGCCGACTTCGCAACGCTTTACCGGACTGCTGCTCAAGAATTCGGCACAGCGATCCGAGGGATACATCTCGGGCGATGTCCGGGATGATCTGATCGGCGTCACCGGCATCGCGATGACCGACCTGCGTCCGGCCGGTACTGCCGAGATCAATGGCGAACGGATGGATGTGGTGACCGAGGGAGATTTCGTGAAGGCCGGAGCCACCATCACCGTGGTGCGCTCCGAAGGATTCCGGCACGTGGTGCGGCTCGCGCATCCCGCGTCACAGCTACCTGCGTAGGGAGATACACAGCTCATGACCGAAGAAGCGGCTGGACTTGCCACACTGCTGGTTTTGTTCGTCTTTGCCTTCCTGGCGTTCGTCATCTTTTTCCGCTACATCCCGATCGGGCTGTGGATCCGGGCGGCGGCCTCGGGTGTGCGAGTCCCGTTCATGACGCTGATCGGGATGCGGTTCCGAAAGGTGGATCCGGCCCGCATCGTCGATCCGATGATCACCGCCACCAAGGCCGGCCTGTCTCTCGGCATCAACGAGCTGGAGGCGCATTACCTCTCCGGTGGCAACGTCGCCCGGGTGGTCAATGCCCTCATCTCGGCCGACAAGGCCGGCATCCCGCTTTCGTTCAAGCAATCGACGGCTATCGACCTTGCCGGGCGTGACGTCCTCGAGGCGGTGCAGGTCAGCGTCAACCCCAAGGTGATCACCACCCCCAAGGTCGCGGCGATGGCCAAGGACGGGATTCAGTTGCTCGCTATGGCCCGAGTGACGGTGCGCGCCAACGTCAACCGGTTGGTCGGTGGTGCCGGCGAGGAGACGATTCTGGCCCGTGTGGGCGAGGGCATCGTCAGCACGATCGGCTCGGCAGCGAGCCACAAGGCGGTGCTGGAGAACCCCGACATGATCTCCAAGACGGTGCTCGCCAAGGGGCTCGATGCCGGAACGGCGTTCGAGATTCTCTCGATCGACATCGCCGACGTCGACGTCGGCAAGAACATCGGGGCCGAGTTGCAGACCGACCAGGCCGAAGCCGACAAGAGGATCGCCCAGGCCAAGGCCGAAGAGCGCCGGGCGCTCGCAGTGGCGATGGAGCAGGAGTTCAAGGCCGAGGCGCAGAACCAGCGCGCCAAGCTGATCGCGGCGGAGGCGGCGATTCCGCTGGCGATGGCTGAGGCGTTCCGGAACGGCACCTTCGGGGTAATGGACTTCCAGCGCTACAAGAACGTCGAGGCCGACACCGAGATGCGCCGCTCGATCGCCAACGGCGGTGATCTGCCATCCACTCCGCTGGACGGCTGAGGCCACCCGGTGGATTTCGGACCGCTGATCACCCTCGGGGTGATCTACTTCGTCCTCTCGATGCTTGGCAAGCTCGGCAAGCAGGCCGAGGCCAAGCGGAGTGGGGGCCAGGTGAGTCGGGGGGGGGGAGTGCCCTCGACTCGCCAGGCGCCGCCCCGGGTGGAACGCACCGCGCCCACCACCCTCGAGGAGCTGCTCGCCGAAATGCGCGGCGAACTCGAGGCGACCCGGGAACGGGCCGAGGCGGAGGAGTGGAACGCCGAGGTGGAGGAAGACGAGGAGGCAATTGCCGAGCCGACCTACCAACGACCCGAGCAATCACCCACTTGGAACACGCCGGTCACGCCCGAGAACCCGAGCTGGAACGAACCGGTGATCGTGGTCTCGCGAGAGGACAATATTGCGGCCGATGTCCAGCGGCGGGTGGCCGATGCCGCGGCCCGGAATCGTGCCTGGCAGCTCGCCGACCACAAGGCGTTCGACATCAAGATCCGGAAGCCGACCCCTGTTCAAACCGACGCCACCCGGCAGCGGGCTCGGCAGCGGCTGCGCGAAGCGATCATCCTCCGCGAGGTGCTCGGCCCGCCCAAGGGTTTGCAGGAACCAATCTGAACTCACTTCGTCGCCTCGCCGGCGGGACATCGTGACGGCGGGCGGCATCGGCACATTTGGAGACTTCCGTGCAGCAAGAGGCACCCCGTGGCAAGTATCTGGCCCTGCTCTCACTTACGGCCTTGGGCATCGTCTATGGCGACATCGGCACCAGCCCGCTTTACGCCATCCGCGAATCCTTCTTGCCGGAACACGGGCTCGCCGTCACGGCCGCGAACGTCCTCGGAGTGGTCTCGCTGATCTTCTGGTCGTTGATCCTGGTGATCTCGATCAAGTATATCGGCTTCATCCTGCGAGCCGACCGACACGGTGAAGGCGGGATCCTCGCCCTCGCCGCTCTGGCAACCCCGATGGCGATGCGCGGCCCCGCTGGTCGGCCCGTCCTGGTGGTGCTCGGACTGATCGGAACGGCGCTGCTGTACGGTGACGGGGCGATCACTCCCGCGATCTCGGTGCTGAGCGCGGTCGAGGGACTCCAAGTCGCCACGCCACTCTTCGCGCCATACGTCATCCCCATCACGGTGGCCATTCTGGTGGGGTTGTTCGCGGTGCAAAGACACGGAACCGGGCGGGTGGGGCAGGTGTTCGGGCCGGTGGTGCTGCTCTGGTTCACCACTCTGATCGGGCTCGGTATCAACCAGATCGTGCTGGCGCCCGAGATCCTCTGGGCGGCCGACCCGCGACATGCCTGGGATTTCTTCGCCGCCAATGGTTGGCGCGGTTTCGTGGTCCTCGGCTCGGTCTTCCTGGTGGTGACCGGCGGGGAGGCGTTGTATGCCGACATGGGGCATCTTGGTAGGCACCCGATTCGCCTCGCCTGGTTTGCACTGGTGCTGCCCGGGTTGTTGATCAACTACTTCGGTCAGGGCGCTCTCCTCTTGCGCACTCCTGAGGCGGTGGTGAACCCATTCTACCTGATGACCCCGACGTGGCTGCTCTATCCCGTGGTCATCATCGCCACGGCGGCCACCGTGATCGCGTCCCAGGCGCTGATCACCGGCGTCTTTTCCCTCACCATGCAGGCCGTCGGCTTCGGCCTGCTGCCCAGGCTCAGGATCAAGCACACCTCTGAGCGGGAGCACGGCCAGGTCTACATCGCCTCGGTCAACTGGGGTCTGATGGTGGCGTGCGTGGCGCTGGTCCTTGGTTTCGGGACATCCAGTCGACTGGCGGCGGCCTATGGTGTCGCGGTGACAACCACGATGGTGATCACCACGATGCTGTTCTTCGTCGTCATCCGGGAGCGTTGGGGATGGAAGCTTCTCCCGTCTATGGCGCTGTGCGGCGGGTTCCTGCTGTTCGACCTCGCCTTCTGGGGAGCCAACCTGATCAAGATTCCGCACGGTGGCTGGTTCCCGATCGTGGTCGGGGGGGGGATACTGACTCTTATGCTGGTCTGGCGCAAGGGGCGCATCCGCCTCACCAGCCGGGTCCGGAGCGGCGCGTTGTCACCCGAGGAGTTCGTCGCGTCGCTGGCAAGCGGGTCGGTTCACAGGGTGCCCGGCACGGCGGTCTTCATGATCGGCGATACCACGGTGACGCCGCCTGCTTTGCTACACAATCTCAAGCACAACCGGGTCCTGCATGAGAGGGTGATTCTGCTGACGGTGGAGCACGATGAACGCCCCGAGACGGAAGAGGTCAACCGGGTCGAGATCACGAGTCTCGGCGCCGGCTTGCATCGCATGGTCCTGCGATTTGGTTACCTCGAGGATCCCGACGTCCCTGTCGTGCTGGAGGGCCTCTCGATCGACGGTGTGAGCCTGACCCGCAACAACGTGACCTATTTCCTCGCGCGCGAGACCGTCATCAGGCGTGCTGCCCCGGGAGGGTTGGGGTGGATGACGCCGATCTTCCGCCTCATGAACCGCAACGCCCGGTCGGCGAGCTCGTTCTTCCACCTTCCCCCCAATCGCGTGGTCGAGCTCGGGGCCCAGGTTGAGCTGTGACGCGGCTCACTGCCGAGCGGGGAACTCGGTCCGGTAATTTTCCATCGCCTTGACGATCAACCCCTCGGCCGCGGCCCGATCCCGGAAGCCACGGCTCTCGGTGCGGGTCCCTTCGAGATCCTTGTAGACCTGGAAGAAGTGCTCGATCTCCCGGAGCGCGTGAGGACGGATGTCGTTCAGATCCCGGATCGATCCCGCGAACGGATCGGTGATGGGCACGGCGATGATCTTCTCGTCGTTCTCGCCCCGGTCCACCAGTTCGAATACCCCCACAGGTCGAACTTCCACCAGACACCCGGTGAACACCGGTTCGCTCATCATCACGATGATGTCCAGCGGATCGGCGTCGTCACCCATGGTCCGGGGGATGAAGCCGTAGTCGCCGGGGAAATGCATTGCGGAGTGCATCACCCGGTCGAGCCGGAAGACTCCCAAATCCTTGTCGAGTTCATACTTGTTGCGGCCCTGAGCTGGAATCTCGATCACCGCGGTCACGACCTGCGGTGGAGAGGAGCCGACGGGGATGTCATGCCAGGGGTGGAACGGGCGCGGCGATATCATGACGTTCACTCGGTGTGAGGACGCGATAAGGATAGTCGGGGCAAGACCTTGCCGCCGGGCCCGGACGGGGTGATTTTCAGGTGTTGGCCCGAGTGGCGGAATGGCATACGCAGCGGACTCAAAATCCGCGGCCCGCAAGGGATTGAGGGTTCGACTCCCTCCTTGGGCATTCCCGGACATCAACAGACCACCCCCGCGAATCGGTCCTCCCCGGAGGGGACCACGCCGCATGCTGACGTGCTCCCCCCGCTATCTTGTTCGCTGATCCCGATCCTTCACCGACCCCTTCACCGGACCACTAATGCCGCTCAGCGTTCAGCACCGCATCGCCGATCCGCAATCCGTCACCACCTCGCTGCTGGTCGTCCCGATTATGGCTGGCAGCCCCCCCGTCATTCCTGCGGCGCTGGGGGCCGACCTGCTGGCCACGATCGGCGCCGCCACCGCTGCTGGTGACTGCACCGGTGCCCGGGACGAGGCGGTGCTGCTCTATTCCGGTGGCGCCGCCAAGAGGGTGCTGCTGCTGGGGTTGGGCGACAAGGCCACCGCCACCGGGCTCCGGCGAGCGGCCATGCAGGCGGGGAAAAGGGCACGCACCATCGGCGTGGCCGAATGCGCATTATTCCTGGATGAGTCGCTGCTCGCCACCATCGGGGCGGACCGGGCCGGGCAAGTGGTCGCCGAAGGGGTGCCGTTCGGCGCCTGGCAATACCTCGACCTCAAGCGCCCGGCCGAAAAGCCCAAGCCGCTGCTCACCGAATGCACCATCGTCACGGCCGCGGCAGCCACCGGGATCGATGAGGGGATACGTCGGGGCCATGCCATCGCGACCGGGCAGACCTTTGCAAGGAATCTCCAGATTCTCCCGGCCGACACCTGTACCCCTGCCTTCCTCGCCGATCGCGCCAGCGAGCTTGCAGCAAGGCACCAGTTCCGGATCAGCGTGCTCGACCGTGCTGCACTCGAGCGGGAGGGGATGCACGCCATCCTCGCGGTCGGAAAGGGGAGCGCCAACGAGCCGCGCTTCATCGAGATCGAGTACGCCCCGCCAGGGATGGAGGATGCCCCCCCCATAGTCCTGATCGGCAAGGGAGTCACCTTCGACACCGGCGGCATCTCGATCAAGCCGGCGCCGTCGATGGAAGAAATGAAGTACGACATGTCCGGCTCGGCAGCGGTGCTCGGCACCTTCGAGATGCTGGGCCAGCTCCGCCCCAATGTCCGCGTTGTCGGCCTGGTGCCGAGCGCGGAGAACATGCTCTCGAGCACCGCCTATCGCCCTGGCGACGTAGTGCGCACCCACCTCGGCAAGACCATCGAGGTGGTCAACACCGACGCCGAGGGCCGCCTCTTGCTCGCCGATGCTCTTTCGTGGGCGCGGCGATTCTCGCCGTCGGCGGTGGTCGACTGCGCCACCCTCACCGGTGCGGTGGTGATTGCGCTCGGCCACACCGCCAGCGCAGTGGTGGGAACCGACGCCCCGCTGATCGCCGAGCTGCAAGCGGCCGGCGAGACGGCCGACGAGCGGTTGTGGGAGCTGCCCTGCTGGGACGAGTACCGGGAGCACATCAAGTCGGACATCGCCGACATGAAGAACTCCGGCGGCCGACCGGCAGGTACCATCACCGCCGCCTGGCTGCTGCGCGAATTCGTGGAGGGGTACCCGTGGGCACACCTCGACATTGCTGGCACCGCGTACACCGACCGTGAGTCGGCGACCCAGGTGAAGGGCCCGACCGGTATCCTGGTGCGCTGCTACGCCGAATTCCTGCTGACTCGGAGTCGCTGATCGCGTGAGAGGCGGTACCAGATGGCTGCTCTGGCTGGCACTCCTCGGCCTCCCCGCGAGGGTCGCGGGGCAGGTGCCCCAGCGCGTCCCCCCCCCGCAGCCGGACTCTCTTGCGGCGGACTCGCTCTCCGCCCAAGCCGACTCGATCCACCCCACCGATCGTCTCCTCGAGGCCGAGCAGCAGCGATTGGTGCAACGGATGCCGCTGCCCCGCGTCGGTGGCCAGGGGATCCTGCCAGCCGGATCGCGCAAGGTGTTCGTGCGCGACTCGATCGAGTGGTCCGCCGCCCGCACCGTCGGTGACCTGATTGCCGGTACGGGCGCCTATATCTGGCGCGGCGGCTGGGTCGGTCGGCCGGAAATGCCCAATGTGCAGGGCCGCGGCTCGGCCAGCGTGGAATACACCGTCGATGGCCTGCCCTGGCTCACGGTGGGGCCCGATTCGCTGGCCACCGATCCGTCGCTCTGGTCGCTGACCTTGCTGGAGCGCGTCGAGATCGAAGACGGCCCCGGGTTGATGCGTGTCCATCTCCATACCCGCGCCCATGATCGGCAGGCGCCTCGCACCAAGATCGGTGTCTCCACCGGTGATCGCGCCTTCGAGCAGTACTTCGGCTCGTTCGAGCGGCGCTGGGAGAGCGGCATCGGCCTCTCACTCGGCGCGGAATACACCGGGGTCAACGACATCGACGGCTTTTCGGGATCGGGCAACGTCACCAACGGCTGGATCCAGCTCGGCTGGCTCCGCGATCCGCGTTTCGGCATTCAGGCCCAGACGTTGATCCAGGACATCGAACGGGACCCATTCCTTCCCGGACCCGGGACCGGGGCCGGGGTCGACACCCTCGACCCCGGAATCACCGGCACCCGGAACAGCACTCAGTTGCGCGGTTTCTGGCGCGGCCGCGACGACGACACCGGTCCCCGGGTCGATGCCTTCCTGGCCCGCACCACCTTCGACAACGACACCGTGAGTCAGGATATCGGCACCATGGGGGTGGTGACCTCTTACCGCCAGCCCGACTGGTCGGCCGAGCTCACGGCGCTGCATCACACCGATTGGACCACACTCGACTCGCGCCTGGCGCTGGGGTGGACACCGACCGATCGGCTCACGGTGGCAATCGAGGGGGTCTACCAGTCCCACTACGGCCAACGCGAATCGCGCTGGGGTACCGCTCGCGTCGGGCTGGCCTTTCCGGAGGGTGAGCGACTGCCACTCGGCGTCAGGTTGCCGTTCGCGCTCCGCTTGGGGGCGGTAGCCCGCGACGGTCGGCGGGTGCAGACGCCATCGCTGGAGAGCGCACCTGAACAAAACTTCACCGATCTGGAAGCGACGGCGGCGATCGACTGGGGCAGACTTGGGCTGGAGGGGCGCTTCCGGCGGCTCGACGCCTGGACGCCGGCCCCCTACCGGGCCTTCCGGAACGTGGTCTCACTCGGGCCGGTCCCCGAGACCGAGTGGGTCAGCGTCAAGGGCCGCATCGCACCGCTTTCGTGGATTGCCTTCGAGTCGGCCTACGACCATCCGGTCGGCGGCGCCCTGCCGGAAGGCGTGCCGCCCCAGCACAGCTGGACCACCGCGACAATCCGCTCCAAGTTCTTGCGCAACTTCCCGAGCGGGGTCTTCGACCTCAAGGTGCAGGGCGTCGTCGAGAACTGGAGCAACGGAATCATCGGACGTGATGCCAACGGCGTGGCGATCAACCTCCCGGCGACCACCCTCTATCGCAGCATCATCCAGCTGCAGATCGGGCCATTCATCCTCTGGTACGACCGGGTCAACTGGCAGGGGAGCCGGATCGGAACCGTCCCCGGCTTCCCGATCCAGAACCTGGGGACCACCTACGGGGTCCGTTGGGAGTTCGCGAACTAGGGGTCCGGTCCCTTTGAGGCCATTTCGGTGTTAGATTTCCGGGCTTTCCCCTTGTGGACGAGGAGCACTGCGTGGCACTGAGCATGACCGGATTCGGGGCTGCCGAGGGACAAGTTGCAGGACGGCAGGCCCGGGTGGAAGTCCGCTCGGTCAACCATCGGTGGTTCAACCTCACCACTCGGCTGCCGCAGGAGCTCGCTGCGGTCGAAACGGAGCTGCGCGAGGCGGTGCGACGGGACCTCGATCGGGGCGCAGTGACTCTCTCGGTGCGGTGGATCGAGGACGTGGCTGCCGGACCGGTGGCGGTGGACTGGGACCGGGCCGAGGCGGTGGTGACCACGCTCCGCGCAGTGCAGCAGCGGTTCGCGCTCGACGGCAACCTGTCGGTTGAGCAGGTGGCCCGGTATCTCGATCTGTCCGGGAGTCGCGAAGTTGAGGGTGCTCCGGTCGCTTGGCCGGAAGTCCGCCCGGTGGTGGAGCAGGCGGTGGCGGCCTGCCTCGAAAGCCGCAGGCGCGAGGGAGCGCAGTTGACGGAGGAATTGGTTGGGCGGCTGGATCTCCTCGCCGCCGCCGCCAACCGGGTGGCCGAGCGGGCGCCGGAGCGGCTGTCGCGCGAGCGGGAACGGGTGCGTGGAGTGATTGCGGGACTGCTCGACGGTCGGACGATTGACGACGCCAGATTGGTGCAGGAGGCCGCCCATCATGCCGACCGCCTCGACATCACCGAGGAACTGGTGCGCTTCCGGGCCCACCTCGACGCTGCCCGTGCGATCCTCACCGATGGCGCCGCGGCAGGGAAACGACTCGGCTTTCTGGCGCAGGAACTCGGTCGCGAGGTCAACACGATGGGTGCCAAGGCGAATGACGCCGTCATTGCCCACGAGGTGATCGCGATGAAGGGCGACCTTGAGAAGGTGCGGGAACAGTTGGAGAACCTGGCGTGACGCCGCTGGTGGTGGTGCTCTCCTCGCCGTCGGGGGGGGGGAAGAGCACCCTCGCCCGGCGGGTGCTCGCCGAACGGCAGGATGTCGGCTATTCCGTTTCGGCCACCACCAGGCCGCCGCGGCCCGGCGAAGAGGACGGAAAGGCCTACCGGTTTCTCTCGAATGACGAATTCGAGCGGTTGGTGGAGGCGGGCGAGTTCGTCGAGCATGCCAGCTATGCGGGACATCGCTACGGCACGCTGTTGAGCGAACTCCGGCGCGTCACCCAGGGCGGGCGCCATGTCCTGATGGACATCGAGGTGGTCGGAGCGCACCAGGTGAGGGAGCGTTACCCCGACGCGGTGCTGATTTTCGTCGTCCCGCCGAGCGGTCATGTGCTGGCCGAGCGATTGCGGGCGCGGGGAACCGAAGATGCTGCGGTGGTCAGTCGCCGACTTGAGTCGGCGTTGGTAGAACTTGCCGCCGCCGTGGAGTACGATTTTGTGGTTGTCAATGACGACCTGGAGGAGGCGGTGCGTGCCGTGCACGCCATCCTCGACGCGGAATCACGGCGCACCACCCGGCAGCGGGATGTCACCTTCCTGCTCGACCGGCTCCGGACCGAAGTGGCGGCCGAGCTAACCCGCTCGGCTGCCGCACGTTGACTCAGAAGAGAGGTCAGTCTCATGGAAGTTTTTACGCCGCATGAAGTAGCCAAGAGCACCGGGTCGAAGTACCGGGGCATTCTGGTGGCCGCCAAGTTCGCCCGATATCTCAACGAGTTTCCGACCAGCTCGGTTGACGGCTGGGAGCACAGCGAGGGGTCCCGCAAGCTGACCACGATCGCGCTGAAGAAGCTCACAACCGGCGAGCTCACCTTCCGCGAACTGCGTCGGCGCCGCACCGAGGCCTGAGCATGTGGCGAGGCCGCCACGTCGTCCTCGGCGTGACCGGGGGCATTGCGGCCTACAAGAGCGTCCTCCTCGCTCGCGCGCTGGTCCAGCGCGGGGCGGAGGTGGACGTGGTACTGTCGCGCGGTGCGGAGCGGTTCGTCGGGGCAGTGACCTTCGAGGCGATGACCCACCGACGGGTGCACACCTCGCTCTGGGAGCCGGGGACGGCGCTCGATCATATCACCATCGGGCAGGACGCCGATCTGGTGATCATCGCCCCCGCCACAGCCCACCTGCTGGCCAAGGCAGCGGCCGGAATGGCGGACGACGTCCTCACCTCTCTGCTGTTGGCCACCACCGCACCGGTACTGGTTGCCCCGGCAATGAACGACGAGATGTACGCCGCCCAGGCGACGGTGGCGAATGTTGCCCGGCTGAGGGATCGCGGCTGGCGCACCGTCGGTCCCAACGTCGGCCCGTTGGCCGAGGGCGATGCGGATCGTCCCGGCCGGATGGCTGAACCCGAAGAGATCATCGCTCACGGCGAGCGACTCCTGGCCGGCGAGGGGCCGCTGCACGACGCCAAGGTGGTCATCACTGCGGGCCCCACGCGCGAGGCGATCGATCCGGTCCGGGTGGTCACCAATCGGTCCAGCGGCAAGATGGGATACCGCCTCGCCGAGGCGGCCTGGCGGCGCGGGGCGGAGGTGGTGCTGATCTCCGGACCGAGCCTCGAAGCAGCGCCGGTGGGGGTCACCTTGTTGCATGTCGAATCCACCGCCGAAATGGCCGAGGCCGTCAGGCGTCATCTCCCGACCGGTGACGTGTTGATCATGGCGGCCGCGCCCGCCGATTATCGGCCCGCCGTGGTCCGCGACTCCAAGCTCCCCAGGTCGGAGGGTGGTTTCTCCCTCGCATTTGAATCGACCGAGGATATCCTCCTCGCCACGCTGCCCCAGCGGCATGCCCGACTGACCACCGTCGGCTTCGCGCTGGAGACCGGCAACGCCATCGACAAGGGACGCGCCAAGCTGGAGCGGAAGCAGCTCGACATGATCGTCATCAACGACGCCACCGAGCCGGGCGCGGGATTCGATGTCGATACCAACGCAGTCACCATCCTCGATTGTCACGGCGTGGAGCAGCGGGTATCGCTGCGCTCCAAGGCCGACGTGGCCGAGGCGATCCTGGATGCGATCGAGGCGTATCGTGGCTGACGCGACCCGTCGCTGGCTCGAGCTGCAGCGCGACCTCGGCGGTGACGAGGTAATCTTCGACCAGCCGATCGTGCTGGCGCGTGCACTTCAGGAATCGTCGCCTCGATCGGTCGACCGGGTGCGGGAAGTCCCCCCCCCAAAGACCGTACGCGTACCGGCACCCCAGGCCGCTTCAGCTGCCAAGCAGCCCGAACCTGGTCCGGTAATCACCGCCGGCAGTCCGCCGATCATCCCGAAGCGTTATCCTGCCGGGAGCGAACCGAGCTGGCTGGTGAATGCCCCGCCGATCCCCGAGGCAGGACTGGTGGTGCGGACCCCCCGGCTCGACCGGACCTGGCGCTCGCTCGATGCGGTGGCCGAATCGGTGGCGGAGTGCCGCGCCTGTCCGCTCTGCACCGGGCGTACCATGACCGTGCCGGGCGAGGGCAATCCGGCCGCCGGGCTGATGGTGGTGGGAGAGGGACCGGGCGAGCAGGAGGACCTCTCCGGGCGTCCCTTCGTGGGGCGTGCGGGAGAGCTGCTCGACCGAATGCTGCTGGCCCTTGATGCCGCCCGTCCGACGGTGTTCATCGCCAACGTGGTCAAGTGCCGCCCCCCCCGGAATCGTGCCCCGCTGCCCGATGAACGCGCGGCGTGCCTGCCGTACCTGCATCAACAGATCGCCCTGGTACGCCCCAAGGTCTTGCTCGCCCTCGGGGCGACTGCGGCCGAGGCGCTGCTCGGCGTCAAGAAACCGCTCGGTGCCCTGCGACTGAAAGTGCATCGACTCGACGGCATCCCGCTGGTGGTCACCTACCATCCGGCGGCATTGCTGCGCAACCCGAATTGGAAGCGACCGGCCTGGGATGACGCTCGTATCGCCCGACAGCTCCTCGACGCCCTCGACTGACCAGGTCGGGGGACGGCAGGTCCCCTGGAGCCAGGAGGTCGAACAGGCGGTACTCGGCGCGATGATGATCGACGCCGAAGCCGCGCTGCGCGGCGCCGAGCTGATCGAGGACTCGATGTTCCATCGCGAGGGTCACCGTCGGCTCTATCGGGCGCTGCGTGCCCTGGTGGAGCGCCGCATGGTGGTCGACTACGTCACCCTGCGCGAGGAACTGGAACGCCGCGGCGACCTCGAAGCGGTTGGCGGCGAGGTTTATCTCGGTGAGCTGGTCAACTCGGTGCCGACGGCCGCGAACATCGAGTTCCACGCGCGGATCCTCAAGGAAAAGGCGATCCAGCGGCGGCTGATCGAGGCCGCCACCCAGATCATCACCGAGACCTACGCCCAGCAGTCGAGCGCCTCGGAGCTGCTCGACCACGCCGAGGCGAAGATTTTCAAGATTGCCCAGCAGCGCCGGGATGACGGCTTCACCCGCATCAAGGAGATGCTCTGGCCCACGATGGAGCGCATTGAAACGCTCCAGAAGAGTGATGGAACGGTTACCGGGGTGCCCAGTGGCTTCGCCCATCTTGACGAGATGACCACCGGATTCCAGCCCTCCGAGCTAGTGATCATCGCCGCCCGCCCGTCGATGGGGAAGACGGCGTTCTGTCTGAACATCGCCACCCATGCGGCCATCGAGGGATTCGGAGTGGCGGTATTCTCGCTGGAAATGTCGAAGGACGCTCTGGTGCAACGGATGCTGTGCGCCGAGGCACGGGTCGATTCGCAGGCGGTACGGCGCGGCACGCTCCGCGACAACGATTTCACCAAGCTGGCCCGCGCGGCGGGAATCCTGCAGAACTGCCCGGTCTGGATCGACGACACGCCGGCGCTCACCCTGATGGAGATGCGCTCCAAGGCGCGTCGGCTCAAGGCCGACAACGACGTGCGGATGATCATCGTCGACTACCTGCAACTGATGCGGAGCCCCGAGTACTCCGAGAACCGGGTCCAGGAGATTTCCGACATCTCCCGCTCGCTCAAGGCGCTGGCACGCGAGCTTGAGGTGCCGGTGGTGGCGCTCTCGCAGCTTTCCCGTGCCTCGGAGCAACGCGGCGGGGAACGGGTGCCGCTCCTCTCCGACCTGCGCGACTCGGGTGCGATCGAGCAGGACGCCGACATCGTCCTCTTCATTCACCGGCCCGAGATGTACCGCGATCTCCGTGAAAAGGCGGAGCAGGCCGGCGAGACCCTCGACGGCCGGGCCGCGGTCATCATGGCGAAGCACCGCAACGGGCCGACCGGTGATCTCGACCTCTACTTCCACAAGCAATTCACCCGGTTCGACAACCTCACCGAACGGGACGGTTGAGTGGCCCGGGTGCGCACGGTCTGGCGCTGCGGCGAATGCGGTCATGCTCACCCCAAGTGGGCGGGCCGCTGCGAGAGCTGCGAGGCGTGGAACAGCATCTCGGAGGAACCAGCCGCACCGCGGCTTCGTCGGGGGGGGGGCAGAGGGGGTCGCCCCGCCGCCGGTGATCCGGCTGCGCGACGTGGTCGGCAGCCGGCTCGAGCGCTGGAGTACCGGGTTGCCGGAACTCGATTTCGTGCTCGGTGGCGGTCTGGTCCCCGGCTCGATGACGCTGATCGGCGGCGAACCCGGGATCGGCAAGAGCACCCTCCTCCTCCAGGCGGCTGCGCTGCTCGAGGCGGGCGGCCACCCGGTGCTCTATGCCAGCGGCGAGGAATCGGCCGAGCAGTTGCGGCTCCGGGCCGACCGGCTGGGTGAGTCAACCGGGGCGGTGCACGTGCTGGGAGAGACCCGCCTGGAGGCGTGCCTTCATGCGGCACGGGCCGTCGGCGCCGAGGTGATGATCGTCGACTCGATCCAGACCGTCTACACCGATGCACTCGACAGCGCGCCCGGCAACGTCGGTCAGGTGCGGGAATGCGCCGGGCTGCTGATGCGCTTCGCCAAGGAGAGCGGCGTTGCGGTGATCGTGGTGGGCCACGTCACCAAGGGGGGGGGGATCGCCGGTCCCAAGACGCTGGAGCACATCGTCGACACGGTGCTCTACTTCGAGGGAGAGGCGACCCTCGATTACCGCCTGCTGCGCGCCACCAAGAACCGCTTCGGGTCGGTCGACGAGTTGGGCGTCTTCTCGATGACCGAGGGCGGTCTGGTGGCGGTGCCCAATCCGAGCGCGATCTTCCTGGCGGCCCGTGCCAACGGCACCACCGGCAGCGCGGTGACTGCCCTCATGGAGGGGACCCGCCCGGTGTTGGTCGAGGTGCAGGCGCTGGCCGCACCCTCCGGATACGGCACCCCCCAGCGGGTCGCCACCGGACTGGATCAGAAACGGCTCGCCGTGCTGCTGGCGGTGCTCGAACGCCGGGCCGGTATCGGCTTCGGGACACTCGACGTCTTCGTGCAGGTCACCGCCGGGGTCCGCCTCACCGAGCCTGGCGCCGACCTCGCTGTCGCCGCGGCGCTGCTCTCGTCCGTCCGCAACCGGCAGACTCCGGGCGATGCCCTCTATCTGGGCGAGATCGGCCTGGGGGGAGAGATCCGCCCGATCGGCGGTACCGACCGGCGGCTGGCCGAAGCGGCACGTCTGGGGTTCGCCAAGGCATTCGGCTCCTCGCGCAGCGAGGCACGGGTGGCCGGCATCGCTCACCGCGGCCTGGAACACGTTGACCAGTTGGAGCACACCCTTGTCCCGTGACGTCGGAGTGATCGTGGTGGCCGCGGGCCGCGGGGTCCGCCACGGCGGTGCCGTGCCGAAGCAGTTCATGCCGTTGGGGGGGGCACCGGTGCTGCTGCACGCGCTCCGTCCCTTCACCTCCCATCCCGAGATCGCCCAGGTGGTCGTGGTGCTGGCCGCCGGTGACGTCGCCTCCCCCCCCCAGTGGCTTGCCGACCTGGTGGGCGACATGGTCACCCTGGCCGAGGGCGGTGCCGAACGGGCCGATTCGGTCCGGGCCGGGCTCGCCGCCCTCCACACCGACTGCACTGTGGTGCTGGTCCACGATGGCGCGCGACCGTTTCCATCGCGCGACCTGATTGACGCCGGGATCGGTGCGGCCCGTCATGGTCACGCTGCCGTACCGGCAATCCCGGTCGCCGACACCCTCAAGCGGGCCACCGAGTACGGCCAGATCCTCGGCACCGTTGATCGCGACGGACTCTGGCGCGCCCAGACGCCACAGGCCTTCCCGCGGGAGCTGCTGCAGCGCGCCCATGATGCCGGACTGACGGCGGGAGTCCCGGCCACCGATGACGCGATGCTGGTCGAGTTGCTGGGTGCGCGGGTCGACCTCATTCCTGGATCGCCGCGCAATCTCAAGATCACCACCGCCGACGATTTCACCTTGGCCGAGTGGTATCTGGGACGGCTCTGATGCTGACTCTACGCGACGCCGCAGATGCGGCAGAGATTGCTCCGCTGGTCGGCCGTCACCTCGCGGCAGGCGGAGTTCTGGCCTATCCGACCGAGACGATCTACGGCCTCGGCTCGGCACCGACCGAGGCCGGACTCGATGCCTTGGCCCGCCTCAAGGGACGCGCCCCGACCAAGCCGTTCCTCCTGCTTATCAGCGGACTGGAGATGCTGGAGCGGATCGGCCTGGTGCTCAACGCACCTGCCCGCGCCCTCGCGCACGAGTTCTGGCCGGGACCGCTCACTCTCGTGCTGCGCGGCGGGGAAGGGGTGTTGCCCGATCGGTTGCGGGGCGCCAACGGCGGCATTGCGGTGCGCTGGACAGCGCATGCGGCTCTCGCCGTACTGATCGATCGTCTGGGGCATCCCGTCACCTCGACCAGCGCCAACAGGCCGGGCGGGCAGCCGGCACCCGGGGCGGAGGCGCTGGCCAAGCTCTTCCCCGACGCGATCGCCGACGGTACCCTGCTGGTGGTCGATGGTGGCGTGCTCGGCAACGTGCCGCCTTCCACGCTGGTAGACTGCACGGCTCCGCTGCCGGTGCTGGTGCGCGAGGGAGCGATCCCGCGCCGCGAGCTGCGTCGGCGGGTCGGCTCGATGGCACCCTGAGTCCCGAGGATCCGGATCAATGGAGATCATGCTCGTCTGCTCCGGCAACACCTGCCGCTCGCCGCTGGCCGCGGCGATGCTGCGTGAGCGTCTCGGCGGAGAGCCCACACTGCAGCACCTCACGGTCAGTTCGGCGGGGACATCCGCGTGGGACGGTGCGCCGGCTTCGGAGGGATCGTATCTGGTGGCGCTCGAGCGCGGCCTCGACCTGTCCGGGCATCGGGCCCGAATGGCGACTGTAGCGCTGGTCGAGCAGGCCGACCTGATCCTCACCATGAGCGCTGCACACGCCCAGCGGGTCAACGCGCTTGGGGGGGGGACCAAGGCGGTCTCCCTGGCCGCATTTGCCGGAGAGCCGGAGGGAGTGACCGAGGTTCCCGATCCATATGGCGGCGATGTGGAGGACTACCGGGCCACGGCCGAGCTGCTCGACCGGCTGCTGGAGCTGACGGTGGCACGGCTCCGGGCGGAGCAGGGGAGATGACCATCACGGCGCAGACCCGGGTATTCGCACTGCTGGGCCAACCGGTGGCGCATTCGTTGTCGCCGCGCATTCAGAACGCTGCCTTCCGCGCGGCCGGCATCGACGCTGTCTACGTGACGATGGCGTGCACCGCGACCGAACTGCCGGCCATCGCCCATGCCCTGATCAGGAGTGGTGGGGGGGGGAACGTCACCGTGCCTCACAAGACGGTCGCCGCCACCATCGGCTCGCCGGATGCACGGGTCAGCGCGCTCGGGGCTGCCAACGTCTTCGGTGCGGATCAAACCGGGGCGCCCGTGGTCCGCAACACCGACGTTGACGGCATCACCGCGCTGGTGGCCGGGTTGACGATTGCCGCTCCGGTCTGGGGAATCCTCGGCACCGGCGGCAGTGCCCGCGCCGCCGCAGGGGCGGCAAAAGAGGCGGGTGTCTCGATCGCGGTGCGCTCACGTGATTCCGAGCGGGGACGCCGCTTCGGCGAGTGGGCCGGCACCCTCGGCCTCGCCGTGGTGCCGTTCGAGGCAGCAACGCTGTTGATCAACGCCACCCCGCTCGGACTGCTGCCGGACGACGCCCTCCCGATCGAGTTGGCGCAGTGGCCCGGCATCTCGGCAGTGCTCGACCTCACCTACCGTCACGACGGACCGACCGAACTGGTGCGGCTGGCCTTTGCGCGCGGACTGCCGACCGCAGGCGGGCGCGAGATGCTCATCGTGCAGGGCGCCGCTGCCTGGCAGACCTGGCTGCCCGGAATCACGCCGCCGATGGAGGTGATGCGTGCTGCGCTCGCCGGCCGCATGGGGTGATCGACTGCGCCGGGTGGAGCGCTGGCTGCTCCCTGGCGAGTGCCTGAGCTGTGGCGAGCCGGTCTCTCCAGAGCACGATCCGCTGATCTGCGACCTCTGCCGGGTGCGCTGGCGCGCGCCGGCCCCACCGATTTGCGGAGTGTGCGGTGAGCCGTCGCCGATGGGGCTCTCCTGCCGGATCTGCCCGGAGTGGCCTGCCGGATTCGACCGTGCCCGGAGTGCCGTGGTGCTCGATCCTGCGGTGCGCCGAGTGGTCCACCTGTTCAAGTACCAGGGGTGGCGTCGGCTGGCCGACGTCATGGCTCGGCCGATTGTCCCGCTGCTGGAGAACGATCGAGGGGCCACTCTGGTCCCCATCCCCTTGGGGCGGAAGCGTCGACGGCAGCGGGGCTACAACCAGGCGGAGGAATTGGCCCGGTCAATCGGGCGGCTGAGTGGGCATCGGGTGTCGGCCGACCGCCTCTTCCGGAGCCAGGAAACGGCGACCCAGACCCGCCTGGCACCCGAGGCGCGGCGCGCCAATCTGGCCGGGGTGTTCCGGGCCACTGACGATTCACGTCCGGCGATTCTGGTCGATGATGTCTTCACGACCGGTGCGACATTAGTTTCCGCTGCGGCGGCTCTCCTTGAAGCAGGGGCGGAACGGGTGGTGGCGGTGACATTCGCCCGGGCCGCCGCCCCACTCGCCGGAGCAGTTGCCGCACTCAATCCGGTGATTCATTCCTCGTTCCGAGAGGCGTTCTGATGGCGAAGATTCGCGTTGGTATCAATGGCTTCGGTCGTATCGGCCGCAATGTCGTCCGGGCAGCCAAGGCGGCCGGCTACACCGACATCGACTTTGTGGCGGTCAACGATCTGACCGACACCAGGACTCTGGCACACCTGCTCAAGTACGACTCGGTACACGGTCGCTTCCCGGCCGCGGTGATTGGGCAGGAAGGGGCGCTGGATGTCGGCGGCGACCAGATCACCGTCCTCTCCGAACGCGATCCGGCCAAGCTGCCCTGGGGCAAGCTCGGGGTGGACATCGTGCTCGAATCCACCGGGCGCTTTACTGATCGGGAGAACGCCGCCAAGCACATCGAGGGTGGCGCGCGCAAGGTGATCATTTCCGCCCCGGCCAAGGGAGAGGACAAGACCTTCGTCTACGGCGTCAATCACCTGGAGTATGACCCGGCCCTGCACCACGTGATCTCCAACGCCTCCTGCACCACCAACTGCCTGGTGCCGGTGGTCAAGGTCATTCGCGAGCAGTTCGGCTTCGTGCGCGGCTTCATGACCACCGTGCACAGCTACACCAACGACCAGAGCATTCTCGACCTGCCGCACAAGGACCTGCGCCGGGCCCGGGCCGCGGCGATGTCGATCATCCCGACCAGCACCGGCGCTGCCAAGGCGACGTCGTTGGTGATCCCCGAGGTCAAGGGGAAGATCGACGGGATCGCGCTCCGGGTGCCGACCGCCGATGTTTCGCTGGTGGACCTCACCTGCACGGTGGAGCGGGGGACCACGGTCGACGAGGTGAACGCCGCCTTCCGCGCGGCCGCGGCCGGCGCACTCAAGGGAGTGCTCTACGTCAGCGATGAGCCGCTGGTCTCGGTTGACTACATCGGCAACCTGGCCAGCAGCACCGTCGACTCCCTCTCGACCGGCGTGGTGGACGGCACTCTGGTGCATGTCTCATCGTGGTATGACAACGAGATGGGGTACTCGGCCCGGTGCGTCGACATGATCCGCCATCTCGGCTCTCACCTGTGAGCAAGCGGACCCTCGCCCGTCTCGACGGGGCCCGTCTCGACGGGCAGCGAGTGGTCGTGCGGCTCGACCTCAACGTTCCGATGGCAGACGGCGCGATCAGTGATGACACTCGCCTCCGCGCCGCGCTGCCAACGGTGCGCTACCTGCGGGACCACGGCGCGCGAGTGGTCCTGCTCTCGCACTTCGGACGCCCCAAGGGCGGCCCCGATCCGAAGTATTCGCTCAAGCCCGTGGCCCGCGAGTTGGAGAGCCGACTCGGCAGTCCGGTGACCTTTCTGGACGACCCAACCAGCGAGGCGGCCGTCACGGCAGTGCGCCGACTGCCGCGGGGCGGCATCGCCGTGGCGGAGAACACACGCTTCTTTCCCGGCGAGGAGAGCAACGATCCTGCCCTGGCCGCGCGCTTTGCAGCGCTCGGCGATCTCTACGTCAACGACGCCTTCGGCACCGCTCACCGCGCCCATGCCAGTACCGAGGGCGTGGCGCATCTGCTCAAGCCGGCGGTGTCGGGCTTCCTGATGGAGAAGGAGCTCGCCTTCCTCGGCGACGCCGTCAATCGCCCCAAGCGACCGTTCGTCGCCATTCTCGGCGGAGCGAAGATCAGCGGCAAGATCGACCTCGTGGAGGCGCTGCTGCCCAAGGTGGACCGGATCCTGATCGGCGGTGCGATGGCGTGCACCTTCTTCAAGGCGATGGGGCTCGAGGTGGGCACCTCGCTGGTGGAGGACGACCGCATCGCCCTGGCAAAGCAGTTGCTGGAGCAGGCCGGCGACAAGCTCGTGCTGCCGGTCGGGGCGCGGATCGCCGAGCGGCTCGACGGGTCGGCACCGTTCCGTGACGTGGCGCGCGACCAGATCCCGCCTGGTTGGGCGATGTTCGACATCGACCCTGACAGCGTCGCGGCCTTCGCGGCGATCATCGCGCCGGCGGCGACCGTGATCTGGAACGGCCCGATGGGAGTCTTCGAGACGCCGCCGTTCGACGCGGGAACGCTGGGGATCGCGCACGCGCTGGCAAAGGCGACCGATGCCGGCGCCACCACCATTGTGGGGGGGGGAGACTCCGCCGCGGCAGTCACCGCTGCGGGACTGGACGAGCGCGTCAGCCACGTCAGCACCGGGGGGGGGGCGTCGCTGGAATTTCTGGAGGGGAAGCCGCTCCCCGGAGTGGCGGCTCTCGACGAGGCCACATGAAGCCACTCCTCTTTGCCGCCAACTGGAAGATGCACCTCCATCCGGGGGAGGCGCGCACCTTCCTGCAACGCTTCCTGCAGCTCGACCAGCCGCGGCCCGGACGCACGGTGGCCTTCTTCCCGCCGGCCGTGTCGATCGAGGCGGTGGCGACCGCTTTGGCCGGGCGCGAGCACGCGCTGGTGGGGGCGCAGGACGTCCATTGGGAGGCCGCCGGCGCCTTTACCGGCGCGATCTCGGTGGCGCTGGCACGCGGCAGCGGAGCCGGGGCGGCGCTGATCGGTCACTCCGAGCGCCGCCACGTCTTCGGAGAGACCGATGTGGAGACCAACCGGAAGGTGCGCGCCGTGCTCGACGGCGGTCTGATGGCCGTGCTCTGCGTCGGTGAAAAGTTGGCCGAACGCGAGGCCGGACGGACGGAGGCGGTGGTGCTGCGCCAGCTTCGGGCCGGTCTGGCCGACGTCGCCTCTTCGGCCGATTTGGTAATTGCCTACGAGCCGGTCTGGGCGATCGGCACCGGTCGAAACGCCACTCCCGAAGACGCCGCCGCGGTTCATGCCGTGATCCGCGACGAACTGGTGGCGCTGGCCTTTCCCCGGGAGACCAGGATCCTCTATGGCGGCTCGGTCAAGCCGGACAACGTCGAGGCGCTGCTGGCCCAATCGGGTATCGACGGGGTCCTGGTCGGCGGGGCGTCGCTGGAGCCGGAGAGCTGGGCGAAGATCTGCGGGGCGGGGGAGGGTAGGGGGTGAAAGGTGAAAGGTGAAAGGGGGCGAACGGGGGGGGGCGGTCCGCTCGATCCGAAACCCTGAAGCGAGGTTGTCATTGCGAGAACTGATTCTTCGTCTGTATTGGTGGTTCGTACGACGGATATACGGTGTCCGACTAACCGGGGGTATCGAGTTCGTCTACATCCATGCTGATGCCGACAAATCAGCGGCAGCAATCCAGAGGACGGTCGAGGAGGCATTGACCCTGATCACAGCATCAGGAAGTGAGCATGAACAGCTCGTGCATGCTCATCTCCGGTTTATCGCAGTGATGCGGATACCCGGTGTGTATGTCACCCGCGCCGTAGGTGCCTTTTTGTCCCCCTTCCGAGGGCATGAGGCTACCAGCAGTCAATATCTTGCCTGCCAACTCGTTTGGGCAGCAAAATACATTCAGCTCGCAGAAGAGGCGTCGGGCACCGGTCGGGATATCGACAAATCGACTCTCTGGCAAGCGGCATATGACGCGCAGTTGAGATTCTGCGAGCTGCTTCCCGAATCGGGGTCGTGGCTCGAGTATCTGAAGAGTAATCAGCCGTCGGCACATCCCTCAGTCTCAGGCTGATACAATTGACGGCATGGGCACTTTGGTCGTTTGTGAGCGACCGCCGATGTCGTGGATGATCAACCACCATGGCGGCCGTCGATTCTTCAACTTGGTCACCCTGACCACCAATTCGGCCAAGACGCAGGAGTCATTCCGGATGGATAGAAGTTCGGTGTCCCGGAAGTTGGATGGCGGTTTTATCGTTGAGCACGATTTTGACCTGATCGCCAAGTCGCTTCGATTCCGGATCGAAGTGCTCAATGCCGGTTCACTCTCCGTTTACGACCTTCAGTTTCTTGCGGTGAGCGAACTGCACTTCGACGACGAGCTGGGTGGCTGCTGGGAGCGACTCGAACTGCGGGAGATCGTCCTCGACCAGGTGCCTGAGGGTTCGGCGACAGAAGAATGGGCGGTGTGGCTGAATTTCTGGGACACCGCCCAGCTTCGGCTCAAGTGCGCGCAAATACTGATCGATGGCACGCACCTCCGGTGATGGACTGGGCGGGTTGTCCTGCGCCGCTCGGTAGTGTGAGTCCGGCGCACTCCGATTGGGAATACGACGATGATGCAGCGGGCCGTCAACTTCACCAGACCCAGTCCTTCTTGGAGTTGCTTGCGTGACAGACTCCGATTCCCTCACAAAATGGAGCTTCCGGCAACCTCGGGGCGATTCATTCGGGCACGGTCGGTGAACGCCATGATCCTCGCCGGGTTGGGTAAACGGGTCAAGAGATCGACCACTGTTCTCGCTTTGATCGTGTTGATCGGCGGCTGCGCGACGGCGACCCAAAGGACCCCCGAGGTATTGTCGTACCCTGGCTGCTACCGGGTGGATGTGGGGCCGTGGCAGATCGATGGGGCAATTGTGCTCAATCCACCGGGAAACCCGCCGACAATGGTCGCATTGACCAGGGAGCGACTGGCTGACGGCGAGGCAACTGGCCCACGGTTTCGAATCAGATCGTTACGGGATGGAACCCTAGGAGTTGAGGCCGGAGAATGGTGGGTATTGAATGGCGGTAGTCGCCTAGTTCTGCAATGGGACGCGTTCACACATGGCATCGTCGCGGAAGTACAGCGGAATGGCGAGCGTGAAAACGAACGCGAGCGGCTTTCTGGAGAAGCGGGGGCGTGGAGCGACGACCTGAGTCCCAAGTGGCCGCGCGCGGTATTGACAATGACACCCGTGGAGTGCCCTTAGGCGATCTGGCGACTCGGTGGTCTACCGCGACACCCTGGCGGGCGACCTCGACACCATGCGGGTCTACTGGCGCACCAGTGCCGCACCGCGGAGCGAGACGTGGCGCTTCACTTGGGACGGGCTGGGCAGGGGGCGCGGCGGCGGATCATCCACTACCCGTTCAACCAGATGACGGTGCCGTACAGCTACGACTGGCTAGGGACGCTGCCCCCCTGCGGCGGGTGCTGTCGAGCAACCCGGGATCGAGCTTTGACTCGACCCGATTCGAGGTCACGAACCGGCTGGACAGCATCGACGTGCTGGGACCACCACCCAATCATCGAACCTCTGCTCACGCCTCCCAGCACGCCCTTGACCGTCGAGATTCGATCCCTGAAAACCGGGACTTGCCTTGGCGGCCAAATGGCATGTATATTGTAGCCAACTGGCGTCAGGAGGGAAGATGTCCACAGCCGGGCACGCAGGGGTCCGACCCCACCGAGGTGGACCCGAATGGGCCGCCTACTCCGATGCCCGTCACGCGGGCGCGGGGCAATTCGCCTACGCCAGCTTGATCGGCCTCAAGTCGTTCAACGCGATCTCGCTCCACGAAGCCGCCAAGGCCGGTTTGACCTTCCGGAAGTTCGAGCTTCTGCAGCGGGCTCTGGACCTTCCGGCCTCGACCATGGCGGAGATCATCCAGATACCGCCCAGGACTCTCCAGCGACGCAAGGAGGCCGGGCGGCTGGCGCCGGACGAGTCGGATCGCCTGCTCCGCAGCACTCGACTGGTCGGGATGGCCCTCGAACTGTTCGAGGGAGATCTCGACGCGGCCAGGACCTGGCTGGCGACCCCTCGAGGGGCCCTGGGCGGCGCGACGCCGCTCGATCTGCTGCAGACCGAGCCGGGGGCACAGGAGGTCGAGAACCTGATTGGCCGACTGGAGCACGGTGTGGTTGCCTAGATGCCGACCGGTTGGCGGCTGGTGAAGACCAAACATCTCGATTCGGCACTCTCGGGCGAGGGGGCGTTCCGGTTCGGTGCCCGTTGGACGAGCAAGGGGCAACGAGCGGTTTACGCCTCCTCCACCTCCTCTCTAGCCATCCTCGAGGTGCTCGCACACCTCGGGGACACCCGTCCGCTTCCCGCCTATTCGATCATTCCGCTGGAGATTCCCCAGGAGTTGATCACTGCAGTTCGCCGGGACGCTCTCCCCCCGAACTGGCGCGACTATCCGGCGCCATCGACTCTCCGGACGCTCGGCGATGCATGGCTGGCGTCGGCGGTGAGTGCGTGCTGGCAAGTGCCGAGCGTGCTGGCCCCCGACATCGAATGGGCCGATGCCAACTACGTCCTCAACCCCTCACATCCTGACTTCGGCCAGATCACGAGGGGTGAGCCGCTTTCGCTTGAGTTCGACGCGAGACTCTGAACTGGGCCAGCGCAGCGGACCGCTCACTGACCATCCAAACCAGCCATTGTCGCAACCACCCAACACCCGCCCAAGGCCACTCGCCCGCCGGTTGAACCCCACCCCCCACCACGCTATCTTTCCTTGTTGGCGACTTTTCCATCAAGGATGGCTGGATGTTCGGGTTTCTTCTCACGCTGCTCATTCTCGACTCGCTGCTGCTCACGGCCGTGGTCCTCATGCAGGCAGGCCAGGGCGGCGGACTGGCCTCCATGGGAGGCGGCGGGACCACTCAGGTGCTCGGCGGCCGGGGTGCAACCACCCTGCTGACCCGGCTCTCCTGGTGGACCGGCGGGATCTTCATGGCCCTCTCCCTGCTGCTCGCGGTAGTCCATACCCGCGGTGGCAACACGGCGGGCTCCGAGGTACAACGGCAATTGCAGCTTCAGCAGCAGCAACAGCAGCAGGCGCCCGCAGCGTTGCCGGCCGCCCCCATCCAAGGGACCGCACCGGCGCCCCAAGCGCCGGCACCCCAGCCGTGAGCCAGACCAGCGTGGGCGGGACGCATCGTCCCGCCTGCGTATTGCTGGAAGACGGCGCCTGGTTCACCGGAACGCTGGTTGGCGCAGTCGACCGCGCCTTCGGCGAGGTGGTGTTCACCACCAGTCTCACCGGCTATCAGGAAACTTTCACCGATCCCAGCTATCTCGGCCAGATCGTGGTGATGACCGCGCCGATGATCGGCAATTACGGCATCGTACCCGCCGACGATGAGTCTGACCGGCCCCAGGTCAGCGGAGTGATCGTTCGCGAACTCTCCGAGCACTACTCCAACTGGCAGGCAACCACCTCACTCGCCCAGTGGCTGGGAGAGGCGGGAGTGCCGATTCTGACCGGTGTCGATACCCGCCGCTTGACGCGCCACCTCAGAGAACGGGGTGCCATGCGCGGGGTGATCACCCTGGGTGCCGAGCCGGACGATGCGGTCCGGAGCCTGCTGCAGGCCTCGCCTGTGATGACCGGACTCGACCTCGCCTCCCGGGCCACCGTCGACGCACCGTACCAGACCGGAGCCGGCCCCTTGGTGGTGGCCTACGACTTCGGGATGAAGCGGAACATCGTCCGCATGCTGGAGGCGAGTGGCTTGCGGGTGGAGGTGGTCCCGGCCCGGACCCCGGCCGCGGAGGTACTGGCCCGGGAACCGGCCGGGGTGTTCCTCTCCAACGGTCCGGGAGATCCCGCTGCGGTTGGCTATGCCCTGCCGGCCATCAGGGAGATCGCCGAATCGGGGACCCCGATTTTCGGGATCTGTCTAGGCCATCAATTGATCGGGCTGGCCTTCGGTGGAGCGACCGGAAAGCTCCCCTACGGCCACCGCGGCGGCAATCATCCCGTCAAGGAGCTGGCCACCGGCCGGGTCCTGATTACCACCCAGAATCATGGTTTCGCGGTGCAGGGCGGGGCCGATGGGGTGCCAGGTGCACCAGAACTTGAGGTGACCCACCTCAACCTCAATGATGGCACCGTGGAAGGGATTCGGCACCGCCGTTTGCCGGTCTTCGCGGTCCAATACCACCCCGAGGCGGCCCCCGGACCGCACGATGCCTTCCCCCATTTCGGGGAATTCCTCGAGGCCATCCAGGGTCAAAAAGCCGCAACCTCTTGACAGACAACACTTAAGCATCGTACATATCGCCCGAGTGGGGACCCATGCCGGGGCCCGAATCGTGTCACCGGGGGCTCGATGACCAAGGCCGATCTCGTCGAACAAGTCACTGCCGCCATCGCCCGGACATCCGGGCCGATGATCTCGAAAAAGGATTGCGCCCGCGTGGTGGATGCCTTTCTCGATGCGGTCAAGCTCGCACTGCGCGACCAGCAGAACATCGAGGTGCGCGGCTTCGGCACCTTCAAGATCCGGCGTCGCAAGACGCGCATGGCACGCAACCCCCGAACCGGCGAACCGGTCGAGGTGGCGGCGCGGCCGGTGCCGGTGTTCAAGCCGAGCAAGGAACTGCGCGCTCTGGTCGCCAACGAGGCCGAGTTCACCTCGTCGGCCGACGACAACGACGAGTGACGACAGAGTTTCGTGTCCTGCTCTTCGCTCGCTACGCCGAGCTGTTTGGGAACACCGAACTGCGGATCGCCCTGACCTCGCCTGCCACCGCCGGTCAGCTCATCGCCGCGCTCCGCGAGACTCCGGGAGGCGGCCAGCTTCCCGCCACACCATTCCTCGCCCTCAATGGCAGCCAGGCCGGCGCCGACTCACCGCTCGCCCCGGGCGATGAAATCGCTCTCTTGCCGCCGCTCGCCGGAGGGTGAGAGCCGTGCCGTATCTCGTTGACGCGCCGATTGAGCTGGACTCGCTGGTGGCCGGTGTGTCAGGTCCGGCGCACGGCGCCGTGGTCACTTTCACGGGGTTGGTGCGCGACCACCACGCGGGACGGACGGTGATTGAGCTGGAGTATTCTGCGTACCACCCAATGGCCGAACGCGAGATGGCCGCGATCCTTGCCGACGCGATGGCACGCGACCCCGTGCGAGTCGCGGCGGTGCACCGGATCGGACGATTGATGGTTGGCGATCTGGCAGTGGCAGTGGCCGTCGGCGCAGCGCATCGCGACCAGGGATTTCAGGTCTGTCGTTGGGTCATTGACGAGATCAAGCGGCGCGTCCCGATCTGGAAGCGGGAGCGCTACGCCGATGGCAGCGAGGCCTGGGTGGACCCGACCGCGCCGGAGGGAATCGTCCCTGCCGTGGAGCCCACCGCGTCATGACCCGCGCTCCGGTCACCGACCTCTTCGGACGCCCGCTCGGGGCACTCCGCCTCTCCGTTACTGATCGCTGCAACCTGCGCTGTCACTACTGCATGCCGGAGGAGTCCTACACCTGGCTGCCGCGTGAGGCGCTGCTGACCTTCGAGGAACTGGAACGGGTGGCGCGGGCATTCGTGTCCGAGGGAGTGCACAAGCTCCGTCTCACCGGTGGCGAGCCGCTCCTCAGACGTGACCTGTCCGAGCTCGTGGCTCGGCTGGTTGCCATTGCCGGGGTGACCGACCTGGCGCTGACCACCAACGGAACCCTGCTAGCCGAGCAGGCGGGAGCGCTCCACTCCGCCGGACTCCGGCGCATCACCATCAGTTGCGACACCATTCGAGCCGACCGGATGAAGGCATTCGCACGCCACGACAAGGTGGACGACGTGGTGGCGGGGATCGATGCAGCGCTGGCTGCGGGGTTCAGCCGACTCAAGCTCAACATGGTCGTGGTGCGCGGCGTCAACGAGGACGAGGTGGCCGAGGTGGCGGAGTTCGCGCTGGCCCGCGGGATCGAGCCGCGCTTCATCGAGTACATGGATGTCGGCGGAGCCACCGCCTGGACCGCCGATTCGGTGGTCTCCCGTGAAGAGATTCTCGCCACCCTCGGCTCGCGCTTCGGCCCTGTCACACCGCTCGATCGCGCTGGCGATCCCCATGCACCCGCGGAACGCTACCGCGCCGCCAACGGTGCGGTGATGGGGATTGTCGCCTCGACGACGGCGCCGTTCTGTCGCGACTGCGATCGGGCGCGCCTGACAGCCGACGGCACTTTCTTCCGGTGTCTCTATGCCACCGACGGAATCGACCTGCGTACCGTCCTGCGTGACGGCGGCACGACCGATGATCTTCGCCGCGCAATCGGCATCGCTTGGCGCGAGCGCAGCGATCGGGGTGCCGAGGAGCGTGCAGCGCTCCCGGTGCGCGGCATTTTTGTTCCGCGCGACGCTCTGCGTCGCGATCCCCATCGCGAGATGCATGTCCGTGGTGGTTGACTTGACCCAGGCTGGAGGCAGCTGATGGCCCTGCATGTTGCTCTGCTCGAACCACTCCCCCCGGCCACCACGGGGGCGATCGCCAACTGCTGTGCCGCAGTCGATGCGTCGCTCCACGTGGTCGGGCCGCTCCCGTACCTGGTTGATGACACCGACCTTCGCTCTGCTGGCCCCGAGAATTGGGACGGTCTGGATTTCTGGGTCCATCCCGGATGGCGGGCCTTCCGTGACGCCATGAGCAGGGAGCGCTGCCTCTATTTCGCCCTCGACGGCGAGCGCGACGCGGCCGACGCGCCGTTCCGTGCCAACAGCGTCCTGGTGATCGGCAACGCCGACGGGATCCTGCCCGAGCGCATCCTGCACAAGTATCCCGACCGGATTTATCGGCTCCCGACGCCGCCCCGCAAGCGCTCGGTTGATCTGGGTGCATCAGTGGAACTCCTGCTGGCCGCCGCAGCCAAGGGCGTCAAGGAGCCGGCGGTCAAGAGCGATGGCGTCGAAGTCAAGCCGACCGCACCGGTGCGCTTCGGCAGGCGTTGACCCGGCGGTTGTTGGGGCGATTCGCTGCCGCGATTAGCTTTGATCGCTGAATTCGTTGGCATACCGGCGTGCTGGACTCACGCCTGACTTCTTGAAGGGGAGCACCAAGCGATGTTCGAGACAATCACGGTTGTTGGCGCAGGCAATGTCGGCGCGACCGCAGCGCAGCGAGTGGCGGAGAAGCATCTGGCCCGGCGAGTGGTCATGGTCGATGTCGCCGAGGGGATTCCCCAGGGGAAGGCGCTCGACCAGTGGCAGTCGGGACCGGTCGAAGGCTTCGACGCGCGCGTGGTCGGTGCCAACGACTACTCGCTCTCGGCCGACTGCGAGCTCTTCATTGTTACCGCCGGCATCGCCCGCAAGCCGGGGATGAGCCGCGACGACCTGGTCAAGACCAACGCCGGAATCGTCAAGTCGGTGGGCGAGAACATCAAGCGGGTCGCTCCCAATGCCATCGTGATCGTGGTCTCCAACCCCCTCGACGCGATGTGCTACGTGATGCGCGAGGCCACCGGCTTCCCGCGTGAGCGGGTCATCGGGATGGCCGGAGTGCTCGACACCGCCCGCTACCGGATGTTCCTCTCCGAGGCGTTGGAGATGTCGGTCGAGGACATCCAGGCGATGGTGCTCGGCGGACACGGCGACACCATGGTGCCGCTGGTTTCCTACACCACGGTTTCGGGGATTCCGGTCACCCAGTTGCTACCGCAGGACAAGCTCGACGCCATCGTCGACCGGGCCCGCAACGGCGGCGCCGAGATCGTGGCGCACCTCAAGACCGGCTCGGCCTACTATGCCCCGAGTGCGGCCGCCGTCCAGATGGCCGAGGCGATCGTCCTCGACAAGCGCCGCCTGCTTCCCTGTTCGGCCTGGTTGCAGGGCGAGTTCGGCCTGACCGACGTCTACTGCGGCGTCCCCTGCCTGCTGGGACGCAACGGGCTCGAGCGAATCGTCGAGATCACCCTCACCGACGCCGAGCGCGCCGCCCTGCACGCATCCGCGGAGGCCGTGCGGTCCGTTCAGGCGATCGTCTGAGCAGGCCATGAACAGATTGCTCGCACTGTGGCACTCGACCGTCGGCAAGAAGGTCGCGATGGCGTTGAGCGGGATCCTGCTGGTCGGCTTCCTGATCTCCCACATGGCATCGAACGTCCTGGTCTTCGTCGACCCGGCCAAACTCGATGCCTACGCCGAATGGCTGCGCGGCTTCGGCGCGCTGCTCTGGGTGGCCCGGGCCGGCTTGCTGGCGCTGGTGCTGATCCACATCGCGGCCGCCTGGCAGCTCACCCAGAGGGCCCGCGAGGCGCGGCCCAGGAACTACGCCCGTGCCGAGCGGCAGGTGAGTACCTACGCCGCCCGCACCATGCGGTGGGGCGGGGTGCTGATCCTGGTCTTCATCGTCTACCACATCCTGCACTACACCACCGGCACGCTGCATCCCGATTTCGTTCCCGGTGAAGTGGGGCGGAACCTGGTGGTCGGGATGCAGGTCCCCTGGACAGCGGTCTTCTACGCCGTCACGATGGTGGCGATCGGTGCGCATTTCTATCACGGCATCTGGTCGGTGTTCCAGACACTCGGATTCAACCACCCGGCGTGGAACCAGAGCCGGATCTGCATCGCCCTCGGCTTGACCCTGCTGGTCGCCGGCGGCTTTCTCTCGATTCCCCTTGCCGCCCTGTTCGGGCTTCTTCATTGAGTCCGGGGGTACAGACCGATATGCATCTTGACGCCAGAATTCCGGCCGGACCGCTCGAGGACAAATGGGATCGGCACCGCGCCGAGCTCAAGCTCGTCTCGCCGGCCAACAAGCGTAAGTTCGACATCATCATCGTCGGTTCGGGGCTCGCCGGCGCTTCCGCCGCGGCTTCGCTGGCCGAGCTCGGCTACAACGTCTCCTGCTTCTGCTTCCAGGACTCGCCGCGGCGGGCTCACTCGATCGCGGCGCAGGGCGGCATCAACGCCGCCAAGAATTATCCCAACGACGGTGACTCCACCTGGCGGCTCTTCCACGACACCGTCAAGGGCGGCGATTTCCGCTCGCGCGAGGCCAACGTCTATCGGCTCGCCCAGGTGTCGGTCAACATCATCGACCAATGCGTGGCGCAGGGTGTGCCGTTCGCGCGGGAATACGGCGGCATGCTCGCCAACCGCTCGTTCGGGGGCGCCCAGGTCTCGCGGACCTTCTACGCCCGGGGCCAGACCGGCCAGCAGTTGCTGATCGGCGCCTACCAGGCACTCGAACGGCAGGTCGGCCAGGGCACCGTCAAGATGTACACTCGCCACGAGATGCTCGACGTGGTGGTGATCAACGGACAGGCCCGCGGCATCGTGGTGCGCGACCTGGTGACGGGCGAGATCTCCTCTCACGCCGCGCACGCGGTGGTGCTGGGGACGGGCGGCTACGGCAACGTCTTCTATCTCAGCACCAACGCCAAGGGATCCAACGTCACCGCCGCCTATCGCGCCTACAAGCGCGGGGCCGGGTTCGCCAATCCCTGCTTCACGCAGATCCACCCTACCTGCATCCCGGTGAGCGGCGACTACCAGAGCAAGCTGACGCTGATGTCGGAATCGCTGCGCAACGATGGCCGGGTCTGGGTACCGCTGGCGCATGGCGACAGCCGTGCCCCTGCCGACATCCCCGAGGCGGAGCGTGATTACTACCTCGAGCGCAAATACCCGAGCTTCGGCAACCTGGCGCCGCGCGACATCGCCTCGCGTGCCGCGAAGGAGGCATGCGACGACGGTCGCGGCGTCGGTCCGGGAGGGCGGGGAGTCTATCTCGACTTTGCCGCCGCCATCGCGCGGCTGGGCGAGGCGAAGATTCGCGAGCGCTACGGCAACCTGTTCGACATGTACGCCCAGATTACCGGCGAGAATCCGTATCGCACCCCGATGCGGATCTATCCGGCGGTGCACTACACCATGGGCGGCCTCTGGGTGGACTACAACCTGATGAGCACCCTGCCGGGACTGCATGTCATCGGCGAGGCCAACTTCTCCGATCACGGTGCCAATCGCCTCGGTGCCTCCGCCCTGATGCAGGGGTTGGCCGACGGCTACTTCGTGCTGCCATACACCATCGGCAACTATCTCGCGGGCGCCAAGATGGAGGCGGTGGATTCATCACATCCCGCCTTCCGTGAGGCGGAGTCGGAAGTGCGGACCCTGCAGGACCGCTTGATGGGTATCGGCGGGAGCCGCTCCGCGGACTCGTTCCACCGGGCCCTCGGCCAGATCATGTGGGACAAGTGCGGGATGGCGCGTGATCGTGCGGGACTGGAGGAGGGGATCCGGCAGATTCAGGAACTGCGCCAGGAGTTCTGGCAGAATCTCCGCGTCCCAGGTTCCGCCGCCACGTTCAATCAATCGCTGGAATTGGCCGGCCGGGTGGCGGACTACATGGAATTCGCCGAACTGATGTGCCGGGATGCGCTGGTTCGCGAGGAATCGTGCGGAGGACATTTCCGCACCGAGTACCAGACACCGGACGGTGAGGCGCTGCGCAACGACGAGCAATTCGCCCATGCCGCCGTCTGGGAATATCGTGGTGCCGAAGCCGAGCCGGTGCGTCACCAGGAGCAGCTCGATTTCGAGTTCGTCAAGCTGGCGACGAGGTCCTACAAGTGAGCCGCACCCCTCTCCTTCATCGTTATCCTGCCATCTCGGCGCCGCTCACCCTGAGCGCAGCGACGGGCCTCCATTGTCGTCAGCACTCGACCGTCTGTGGACCTGCATATGAGTGATAACATGAAGCTCACGCTCAAGGTTTGGCGGCAGCCGGGTCCCGATGCCCCCGGTGGTTTCGCGACCTACGCCGCGACGGCCAACGAGCATATGTCATTTCTGGAGATGCTCGACGTCGTCAACGAGGATCTCACCCAGCGCGGCGAGGAGCCGATCGCCTTCGACCACGATTGTCGCGAGGGAATCTGCGGCAGTTGCTCGCTGATGATCAACGGCATGGCGCACGGCCCCAAGCGCGGGGTGACCACCTGCCAGCTCCACATGCGCTCGTTCGCCGATGGCGACGAGATCGTGATCGAGCCATGGCGCGCCGATGCCTTCCCGGTGCTCCGGGACCTGGTGGTCGACCGCTCGGCCTTTGACCGGGTCATTCAGGCCGGCGGCTTCATCTCGGTCCCCACGGGAGCCCCGCCCGACGGCAACGCCATTCCGGTACCAAAGGCGGCCTCCGATCGTGCCATGGATGCGGCCGCCTGCATCGGCTGCGGCGCCTGCGTGGCCGCCTGTCCGAACGCATCCGCAATGCTCTTCACCTCGGCCAAGGTCGTCCATCTCGGGCTGTTGCCGCAGGGACAGCCGGAACGCCATCGCCGCGTGCTGGCGATGGTCAACGCCATGGATGAAGAGGGCTTCGGTGGCTGCACCAACTTCGGGGAGTGCCAGGAAGCATGCCCGAAGGAGATCTCGGTGGAGCACATCGCGCTCATGAATCGCGATTTCCTCCGCGCCACGCTCGCGGATCGCGTCGGTGCGCCCGCTGTTGCCGGGACGATGTAGCTGACAGCTGAAGGACCGGACCCAGATCCGGTCCCGAGCCAGGATGGTGGCAGGCGAATGAATGGTGGCCGGATGCCGGGACTATATTCCGGCGATTCTTCCTCCACCGGATATCGATCATGCGCCTGCCAATCTTGCTCGGGGTGCTGTGCACCGCGAGTCCGCTCACCGCTCAACTGGCCGGATTCACCCCCGCATCCAGCACCTTGCAGGAAGCGCTCGAGGCGCGCCTCAGGGCGGTTCCCGACACGGCATCTGCCCAACGACATGCCCGCACTCTCGCCGCGCGGCCGCATGTGGCTGGAACTCCGGCCCAGACTGCAACCGCCGACCACGTTCTCGGTCATATGGCGTCATGGGGACTCGATACTCTCCGGGTGCCATTTGATGTCTACCTCCCCTATCACGACTCGACCGTAGTCGAGGTGATCGGCGCCACCCGAGTCCGCCTCAACCTTGCCGAACCGGTTCTGGCGAAAGACCCAACCACCCAGGAGAAGCCCTGGCCGGCGATGAACGGCTACTCCGGAGCCGGCGACGTGACGGCACCCGTCGTGTACGTCAACTACGGCCTGCCCGCCGATTATGCCCTGCTCGATTCGCTCGGGATCAGCGTTGTCGGCAAGGTGGTCATCGCCAGGTATGGCCGCTCGTTTCGCGGCATCAAGGCGCGCGAGGCGGAGAAATTCGGTGCCGCGGCGCTGATCCTCTACTCCGACCCGCTCGATGACGGCTTCCTGCAAGGGGATATCTACCCCGACGGCCCGATGCGGAACCCCGACGGGGTGCAGCGCGGCTCGATCTTCAACAGCCAGGGTGACCCGAGCACTCCGGGCTGGGGCTCCGAGCCCGGAGCGCGGCGTCTGGACCACGCCGAGATGAAGCTCGGCACGATTCCCGTGGTGCCGATCGGCTACGGCAACGCCGAACAGATCCTCAGCCAGTTGGGGGGGGCATCGGTTCCCAACCCGTGGCAGGGAGGGCTCGGCTTCCGCTATCACATCGGCGGCGATGACATCTCGGCGAGAGTGGCAGTCTGGCCCGAACGGGGAGAGCGGGCCTACAAGCGGATCTACAACACCCTCGGCGTGATCCGCGGGCGGACGCTCCCGAAGGACGTGGTGATCGTGGGCGGGCACCGTGATGCATGGAGCCCGGGCGCTGTCGACAACGTCTCCGGAGTGGTGAGCATCCTCGAGGCGGCGCGCGCCTGGGGCGAGGCAGCCCGGCGGGGCGAGGGCCCGCATCGCACCCTCATTTTCGCCACCTGGGACGCCGAGGAGTGGGGACTGGTTGGCTCATCCGAATGGGTCGAGTCGCTCTCCGATTCGCTCGATGCCCACGCCGTCGCCTACCTGAACCTCGACGTCTCGGCCAGCGGCCGGATGTTCAACTCCAGCGGCACCGCCTCGCTGCATGCCCTGATGAGAGACGTGGCCAAGACAGTGACACAGCCCGGCGACACCATGAGCGTATACCGGCATTGGGCTCTCCGCACGGTGACATCACAGCGACCGGAGCCGCCGCTCGGCGATTTGGGGGGGGGATCGGATTTTGGCGGATTCTACAACCACCTCGGCATCCCATCGTTCGACCTCGGCTTCGGGGGCCCCGGCGGAGTCTACCACTCGGGCTACGACACCTTCACCTTCATGGAGAGGTTCGGCGATCCGGGATATCTCTCACACCGCGCTGCCGCCCAGATGGCGGCGGTGCTGCTGGCGCGCCTGGCCAACGCCGAGGTGATTCCCTACGACTACGGCGATCTGGGCGCCTATCTCGGTCCACTGGTGGAGCGCACCCGACGTGAACCGGGAGCCGCAAGCATCACCGCTGAACTTGATGCAGTCGCCGCAGCCGCCAAGGAGTTGGAAGCCGCCGGTCGCGCATTCAAAGTGGCGCAACGCGCCGCGCTCGATCGCGGCGCCTCTCACCAGGAGCTGGCCGCCGCCAACGCCATACTCCGCAAGGTCGAGCGGGCCTTCGTCAGAAAAGAGGGACTGGTGGGGCGACCGTTCCTGCGAAACCTCGTCTTCGCCGCCGATCGTGACAACGGCTATGCCAACGTCCAGTTCCCCGGCGTGGTCGAGGCATTGCGGGATGGTGATACCGCGCGGGCAGCGGCCGAGGCAGGTGAATTGGCCGAGCGGACCCGCGAGGCCGCCCGACGGGTGGAGGCGGCGCGGAGCGCGTTGCCAGGCTCATGACCAAGCCCGGGAACAGCGGTCCGTTCGATCGCCGCACCTTCCTGGCAGCCAGCGGGATTGCCTTGGCCGGTGTGGGGCCATTTCTGCACCTCCGCCGGGGGCGCCATGATCTGGTGCTCCGCGGCGGCACTGTCTTCGACGGACTCGGCAACCCCGGAATGGAGGCCGATGTCGCCATCAACGGCGATCGCGTCGCTGCCATTGGCGCGCGGCTCGCCGAGCGGGGCAGCGAGGAGATCGATGTGCGGGGGCTGGCGGTGGCACCGGGATTCATCGACATCCACTCCCATGCCGACGGCAACCTGCAGGCAGACCCGAGAGCCGAATCGGTAATCCGCCAGGGAATCACCACAGTGGTGGTGGGAGCCGACGGGGGATCGAGAACGGACCTGGGCGAGTATTTCCGCTCACTGGAAGAGCTTCAACCCGCCATCAACGTCGCCAGCATGATCGGACTCGGCTCTGTTCGGGGGGGGGTAGTGGGTGCAGATGACCGACCTGCCACTCCCGAGGAACTCGACCGGATGCGCACCCTGGTCGAACGAGCCCTGATTGATGGCGCCTGCGGTGCCTCCTCCGGCCTGGAATACACCCCAGGGGCGTTTGCCTCCGAATCCGAATTGATCGAGCTCTGCCGCCCGCTGGCGGCCCGACGGCTCCCCTATGCCACCCACATGCGCAACGAGGACGATCGCGTCCTGGAGTCGATCCGGGAATCGCTGGCAGTGGCCAAGGGGGCAGGGGTGCCGCTCCAGATTTCCCACCTCAAGATGCAGGGGCCGCGCAACTGGCCGCGCCTCGATGACGCCTTCCGGATGATCGAGAGTGCCCATGCTGAAGGGGTCGATGTCGCTTTTGACCGCTATCCCTATGTCGCCTACTCGACCGGTCTCACCAATCTCTTCCCGGTCTGGAGCAGGGATGGCGGTACCGATGCCTTCCTCGCCCGGCTCGCCGATCCAACGACCGGCACCCGGATCAGGCAGGAGACGCTCGCCAAGATCGAGCTGATCGGGGGATGGGACAACGTTCTGATCACCAGTGTGCGCGAAGCTCAGGATAGGTCGGCGGAAGGGCAACGGCTCGGTCGTTGGGCAGCGGATCAGGGCGAGGACCCGCTCGCCGCAGCGATCGGGCTGCTGGAGCGAAATCGCGGTTCCGTCGGGATGGTCGGCTTCGCAATGAGCGAGGAGAATCTGGAACGGATTCTGGCCCACCCTCTCGGAATGGTCTGCTCCGATGGCGGAAGTTTCGCCGTCGAGGGCCCGGCCCGCCGCGGCAGCCCCCACCCGAGAGGGCTCGGCAGTTTCCCGCGGGTGTTGGGGCGTTATGCGCGGGATCGGGGCATCTTCAGCCTTGAGCAGGCAATCCGCCGGATGAGCAGCCTGCCAGCGGATCGGGTCGGGCTGTCTCGCCGGGGTCGTCTGGTGCCAGATTCGCCCGCCGACCTGGTGGTGTTCGATTATGCGACAGTGGCCGATCGCGCTTCGTTCGAGGCCCCATTCCAATATCCGGAAGGAATCCCGTTGGTGATAGTCAACGGTTCGATCACCTTGCGGGATGGCCGGCGGACGGAGCGCGGCACGGGGCGTGCAATCCGTCCTGGGGTGTAGCCCGGCAGGTAGCGGGTTTCCCCAAATCCCTGAGGTATGGATGAGTCTCATCGAGACGTTCAACGCCGTGCTCAAGAAAGCCAATGAGGTCGGGGCTTCCGATATCCACATCAGCGCCGGTGGGCCCTTCAGAATGCGGGTGCGGGGCGGCATGGCGCCGGTCGCCGGCCTGCCGCCGCTCTCGCCCCGCGAAACCCGGGAAATTGCCGGGGCGGTCCTGCTGAATGCCAAGAAGGCCACTCCCGAGACTCTCGAGTCAACCTTGAGCAGTCTTCAGGACCTCGACTGCTCCTACAGTGTGCCGGGAGTCGGTCGCTTCCGGGTCAACATCTGCAGTCAGCGCGGATCGCTCTCCACCGTGATGCGCGCCATCGCCGAATCGATCCCCGCATTCGATGATTTGGGATTGCCACCGGTACTGAGCGAGATCGCGCTCGAGGAGCGGGGGCTGGTCCTGCTGACCGGCACCACCGGCAGCGGCAAGTCGACCACCCTCGCCTCCATGGTCGCCTACGTCAACCAGTCCAAGGCCGGCAAGATCGTGACGATCGAGGATCCGATCGAGTTCCTGCACCGCGACGCCAAATGCAACGTGGTCCAGCGGGAGCTGGGCTCGGATACCGAGTCATTCGAGGCCGCCCTGCGCGCGGCGCTGCGTCAGGACCCCGACATCATTCTGGTGGGCGAGATGCGCGATCGATCCACGATCGACATTGCGCTCAAGGCCGCGGAGACGGGACACCTGGTCTTCAGTACGGTTCACACGACCGATGCCCAGCGCACCATCGCCCGCCTGATCAGCGTCTTCGATCCATCCGAGCAGATGGCAACCCGCTTGCGGCTCTCCGAATCGCTGCGTGCCGTGATCTCCCAGCGGCTCCTCCCCAAGGCGGACGGCACCGGGCGGGCTGTGGCGGTGGAAGTGATGCGCAACACCGCCACCATTTGCGAGTGCATTGCCGACCCCGACCGCACCGCCGAAATCAGGGATTTCATCTCGGCCGGTCGCTCGCAGTACGGGATGCAGACTTTCGACCAGCATCTGATGGAACTCTACCAGTCCGGGGTGCTGACCCTGGAAGTGGCGCGGGGAGCGGCGACCAGTCCGGCGGACTTTGAGCGGAATTTGCAGTTTCAATAGACAGGGATGTTGGATTCTGGATGTTGGAGTGGTCGGCCGAGCGGTTGTGACCTGTTCACCGTTGACGGATCACCAACATCCAACATCCAATATCCCGCTACAGCCGCGGCAACGTCACCCCGCGCTGCGCCTGATACTTCCCCTTCTTGTCCCGATAGCTCGTCTCGCAGACATCGTCCTGATCCGCCTCGAAGAAGAGCACCTGGCAGATCCCTTCGTTGGCGTAGATGCGCGCCGGCAGCGGGGTCGTGTTGCTGATCTCGAGGGTCACGTGGCCTTCCCATTCCGGCTCGAAGGGCGTCACGTTGGTGATGATGCCGCACCGGGCGTAGGTCGACTTCCCGACACAAATGGTGAGGACGTTGCGCGGGATCCGGAAGTACTCCACCGAGCGGGCCAGGGCGAACGAATTGGGCGGCACGATGCAGATCTCGCCCTCGTATTCGACGAATGACTTGGCATCGAACTTCTTGGGATCGACGATGGCCGAGAGGGCGTTGGTGAAGATCCGGAATTCGTTTGCGACCCGCATGTCGTAGCCATAGGACGAGACGCCGTAGGAGATTGCCCCCTCCCGGACCTGACCGTCCGTGAACGGCTCAATCATCCCGTGTTCCCGTGCCATGCGGCGAATCCAGCGGTCGGATTTGATCGACATCAGTTGCCTCGTCAGCGGTGGGGAATTAGGTGTCGGCAGGCCCTCTCGGGGACCGGACCGGGCCAAACATAATGCCGCCCGCCCGCCACCGGCCCATGCCACGATCCGGCCGCCGCCCGAAGGGGTGGCCCGTTGAATTCGAGCCGACGTCCCGATAGCTTACCGGGAGGTTGTGAAATATTTCACGAGGGGAGCGACGCTTGCTGCAGCCCTATATCCCCATTCTCATCCTGCTTGTCTTCGTGGTCTTCAACGCGGCCCTGATCCTGGGAGCATCGCAGCTCCTCTCCAACCGTCGCGTGACGACCGTCAAGGGCGAGGCGTACGAGTCGGGAATGCCCTCCCTCGGGCAGGCGCGTGAACGTTTCTCGGTCAAGTTCTACCTGGTCGCCATGCTTTTCATCGTCTTTGACATCGAGACGGTCTTTCTGATCCCGTGGGCAGTGGCCTTCCAGCAACTGGAAGGAAGGGCCGGGATCCTCCTGCTCGAGATGCTCACTTTCGTGGCGATTCTCGGTGTGGGGTATGTCTACGTCTGGAAGCGGGGAGCGTTTCAGTGGGATTGACACCACCACTCGGCACCGCCGATGATCCGATGGAGCTGATCTCGCCCAACTGGGTGACCACCAGGATGGACTTTCTGGCCAATTGGGCGCGGTCCAATTCATTGTGGCCGATGCCATTCGGCACCGCCTGCTGCGCCATCGAATACATGGCGACGGCCGCCTCCCGGTTTGACATTTCAAGGTTCGGGATGGAGCGGCAGTCGTTCTCGCCCAGACAGGCCGACGTGCTGATCTGCGCCGGCCGTTTGCCCTTCAAGCTGGCACCGGTGATCCGCCGGATCTGGGACCAGATGCCCCAGCCCAAGTGGGCCATCTCGATGGGCGCCTGCGCCTCCAGCGGCGGGATCTTCGACAACTATGCCATGGTGCAGGGGATCGACACGATCATCCCGGTTGACGTCTATGTCCCAGGCTGCCCGCCGCGCCCGGAGGGGCTGCTCTACGGGATCATGATGTTGCAGAAGAAGATCCAGGGCGAGACGATGGTCGACCCGACATTGCGGGTGGAACATCTGGTCGGACCGGACGGGCTGTTCCGGAGACCCGAGGCGATCGACGAGGTTTCCGAGCCGTTCGGCAATTCGATTCACCAGACGAGGTCGGCGTGATCGAAGGCGTCGACCGTGTAGTGCCCGGGGAGCTCGAGGCGACCCCGGCCCAGCTGCTGACAACCTTTCCCGCTGCAGTTCTTCGTCATCAGGTGAGCTGCGGGCAGGACATTGTCCATGTCACTCCTGCTGATGCCCACCGGATCCTCGAGTGGTTGCACGACGATCCGTCGCAGCAGTTCGACTACCTCACTGATCTGACCTGCGTCGAGTATCGCGACCCGGAACTCCCGCTGGAGGTGGTCTACCAACTGCGGTCCCTTGAGCGCCGTGTCGACCTGCGTGTCAAGATACCGCTCAACCCCGACGGGCCGCTTGTCGTGGCCACGGTGACCGATCTCTGGGCCGGCGCCGACTGGCTCGAGCGCGAGGCGTACGACATGTTCGGGGTCCGGTTCCATGGCCACCCCGACCTGCGGCGGATCCTGATGTGGGAGACCTACGACGAGGGATATCCGCTCCGCAAGTCGTTCCCGCTCCGCGGTCACCGTTCGCGGAGCGAGCAGGTGCGCCGCGTGCTCGCCCAGACGCCCGAGGCCAATTACTCGCTGGAGGAGCTGTCGATCGCCGAGGCGTACGGTGACCTCCCCAAGGAAATGGCAGAACGACTGGCCGCCGGTGGCGAATCGCGGGGGGGGAACTCATGAGCACGCGGACCATCGAAATGGAGGTCCGGACTCCCGTGGTCGACCCCGATGGACGGCTCCGGACAGTGCCGCTCGGCGTGGCCCGGCGTCCCTCGGAGTCGCTGCACGACGACTTCGGCACCGACCGGATGCTCATCAACATCGGCCCCCAGCACCCGGCCACTCACGGCGTGCTGCGACTGGTGATCGAGCTCGAGGGCGAGACCGTCCGCCGCCTGGTGCCCCACGTCGGGTATCTCCACTCCGGCTTCGAGAAACTGGGCGAATACCGGCACTACAACCAGATCATCCCGCTCACCGACCGGACTGACTACCTCGCCCCGATGGCCAACAACATCGCGCTGGCGATGGCGGTCGAGCAGTTGATGGGGATCGAGATCACCGAACGGTGTCGCCTCCTCAGAGTCATCGCGATGGAGATGTCCCGGATCATCTCGCACCTGGTCTGGGCCGGCACCACCGGAATCGATCTCGGTGCCTTCACCCCGTTCCTGTGGATGTTCCAGGAGCGGGAGCGGATCTACAACCTCCAGGAGGCATGGACCGGAGCTCGCCTGACCACCTCCGTTTCGCGGGTGGGCGGGATGATGGCCGACGTTCCCGACGGCTGGGAGGACGGACTCCGCGAATTTGTGCGCACCTTCCCGACCACGCTCCGGGAAGTGGACACGATGTTCACCCGCAACGCCCTGTTCATCGGGCGGACCCAGGGGGTCGGCGTCATCAGCGGTCCCGATGCCATCAACTACTCGCTCTCCGGACCGATGCTGCGGGCCAGCGGGGTGGCCTACGATGTTCGCAAGGACCGCCCCTACCTCGGCTATGACGAGTTCGACTTCGACGTCCCCGTCGGCGAGCATGGCGACGTTTACGACCGCTATCGCGTCCGCCTGGAGGAGATGTTCCAATCGGTGCGGATCCTCGAACAGGCGCTTGCGCGCTTGCAGCCCGGGCCGGTGAACGTCGCCGATCCCCGGGTGATTCTTCCCCCGAAGTCGCGGGCAATGAGCGACATGGAAGCGATGATCTTCCACTTCAAGCAGGTCATGGAGGGGATCAGGCCGCCCGCCGGCGAGGTCTACCTCGGGGTCGAGAATCCCAAGGGTGAACTGGGGTATTACATGGTGTCCGATGGTACCGCAAAACCGGTTCGCTGGCGCATCCGCCCGCCGGCCTTCCTCAACCTCGCCGCGCTTCCCAAGCTGTGCGAGGGCGCCCTGCTCTCGGACGTGATCGCCATCAACGCGTCGATCGACATCGTGATGGGGGAGGTTGACCGATGAGCGCCGGACACGATGCCCCCCCCTATGTGCCGGTATTCCAGGGCGAGACCAAGGCACGCCTTGAGGCACTGGCCGAACGGTACCCCACCCGCCAGGCGCTGCTGCTTCCGGCCCTCTGGATGGTGCAGGAGGCGCATGGCTGGGTGCCGCCCGAGGGGATCGCCGAAGTCGCCGAACAACTTGGCCTCACTCCCGCCACGGTGAGGGGAGTGGTGTCGTTCTACACCATGTATCACACGCACCCCGTCGGCCGCCACTTCATCCAGGTCTGCACCACCTCGCCCTGCAACATGTGCGGAGCCGAGGACGTGGTGCGCGCCCTGCTGGAACACAGCGGCTGTGGCGAGGTCGGCGCGACTTCGCCGGACGGCCGCTTCACAGTCATCGAGGTCGAGTGCCTCGGCGCGTGCGCATTCGTCACTCCGTTGCTGATCGACGACGATTTCATCGAGTCGGTCACGCCGGAATCGGTTCCAGCTCTTCTCGCCAGGTATTCCTGATGGGCTATCCGCACCCGATTCACCCCAAGGAAACCCCGGTCCTCTCGACCTACTTCGGCGACCCCGACGCCCGCTCGTATCAGGGTTGGGTCGCGCGAGGAGGGTACCAAGCGCTGCGTCAGGCGCTCGGCATGACGCCCGAGGCGATCGTCGACGAGGTCAAGGCGTCCGGTCTCAGAGGCCGCGGCGGCGCCGGATTCCCGACCGGCCTCAAGTGGTCGTTCATGCCCAAGGACAGCTCTCGACCGCACTATCTCTGTTGCAACGCGGACGAATCGGAGCCCGGCACTTTCAAGGATCGCGAGATCATGCGCTGGACTCCGCACGCCCTGATCGAAGGGTGTGCCATCGCCTCGCTGGCAATTCGAGCCGAGACCTGCGTGATCTTCATCCGCGGAGAGTACACCGAACCGTACCGGATCATGGAGGATGCGGTCGCCGAGGCGTATGCCGAGGGCGTCGTGGGCGCCAATGCTATGGGGAGCGGCAAGCGGATCGATATCTTGCTGCACCGCGGTGCGGGGGCCTACATCTGCGGCGAAGAGACGGCGCTGATGAACGCCGTCGAAGGGAAGCGCGGCAACCCCCGGATCAAGCCGCCGTTCCCGGCAGTGGCAGGGTTGTTCGGCTTGCCGACGACGATCAACAACGTCGAGACGCTGGCTGCCGTCCCCCACATCATCACCCGCGGGGCCGCCTGGTACGCCGGATTGTCGCTCTCCAATCCCAAGAGCACCGGCACCAAGCTGATCTCGGTCTGCGGCCATGTGCAGCGCCCCGGCACCTACGAGATCACCATGGGATTGCCGATGCAGGAGTTGATCTTCGATCTCTGCGGCGGGATGAAGCCCGGCCGGACTCTCAAGGCGGTGATCCCAGGCGGTTCATCGGTGCCGATCATGACGCCCGAGGAAGTGGCGGCCTGCGCTACCGACTACGAGGGGATCGCGGCACAGGGGTCGCTGCTCGGTTCCGGCGGGATGATCGTCATGGACGACACCACCGACATGGTCTATCAGATCATGCGACTGGCCCGCTTCTATGCGCATGAGAGTTGTGCCCAGTGCACCAACTGCCGCGAGGGCACTGCCTGGACCACCAAGATTCTCGAGCGGATCCTCCGCGGTGAGGGGAAGCCGTCGGATCTGGACCTGCTCCTCGATCTGGCGGACAACATGACCGGCAAGACGATTTGCGTCCTCAGTGACTCCTGCGCGACTCCGGTGGTGAGCGGCATTGCCAAGTTCCGCGGGGAATTCGAGGCCTACCTGAACGGCGCCCGGACGCCGATTGCAGTGGGAGAGTGAGACGATGAGTGCCGAGCTGATCTCCCTCACCATTGACGGGATGACCGTGGCGGTTCCCAAGGGGACCACCCTGATCGAGGCAGCCAAGCAGGCTGGCGTGCTGGTGCCGCACTACTGCTATCACCCCTCGCTCCCCTCGCCGGCGGTGTGCCGGATGTGTCTGGTGGAGGTCGAGAAACTCCCCAAGCTGGTGCCGTCGTGCGTGACGCCCGCCGCCGAGGGGCAGGTGGTCCATGTCCATTCGCCCGCAGCACGAAAGGCCCGTGAGGGTGTCCTGGAGTTTTTGCTGATCAATCATCCGCTCGACTGCCCCATCTGCGACCAGGCGGGCGAGTGCGAGTTGCAGGACTTCGTCTTCCAGGAGGGCAGGGCTGGCACCCGCTACGCCGACGAGGCCAAGCGCTGGAACCCAGTGGAGGACTTCGGTTCCGACATCCTCTATGTCGCCAACCGGTGCATCCTATGCACCCGTTGCGTCCGCTTCATGGACGACGTGGCGGAGACCCCGGTGCTCAACATCAGTGAACGCGGCGATCGCGCCTACGTCGGCATCGACGAGGGCGAGCGACTCGACCACGAGTGGTCCGGCAACGTCGTGGACCTCTGTCCGGTCGGCTCGCTGATCTCCAAGGACTTCCTCCACAAGGCGCGGGCCTGGGATCTCGACAAGACGGCGTCGATCTGCACCGGCTGCACTCAGGGGTGCAACGTCACTCTTGACCTTCGTGACGAGGTGGTCGTCCGCATTCGGCCGCGCCCCAATCTCGACGTCAATCGCCACTTCATTTGCGACACCGGTCGCGCCGACTATCGCTGGATGAACCGGGGCGACCGGGTCGAGGCACCGCTGGTTTTCCGGGACGACCGCCTGGTCGCCACCGACTGGGATGAGGCGCTCGAACGGGCAGCCGAGACGCTCGCCGCGAATGCTGGTCCGGTGGTGGTGCTGGCCGGTGGACGCGCGTCCTCGGAGTCGATCGGCTGGGTGATGCAACTGCTGCAGGGTCGCCAGGTGAGCGCGGCGATGAAGGTGCCGCTCGGCGAGGAGGTTCCGCTGGCCGGGATTCCCAATCTTGCCCTCCGCCGGGAGCGTGCAGCCAATCTCCACGGCGCCCGCCTGCTGGGGATGGATGCCGACTGGTCGGACGCACTCGCTGCGGCATCCGGTGCGGCCGTGGTCGTGATTCTCGACGCCACCATGGATGACGCCGAGGTCGAGGCGCTGCGGGGTTCGGGAGCGGTGATCCACCTTGCCACAGTGCTCGATCCACGACTGCCCGCTCTCGCCGCGGTGCTTCCTGTTACCACCGTTGCCGAGGAGCAGGGGGTCTACGTCAATCGCGATGGTCGCGCTCAGCGCTACCTCCCCGCCAAGACCCCGCAGGGAATGGCAAGACCGGCATGGTGGGCGGCCGCGCAGATCTGGCAGCGCGCCGACGATTCACGCCAAGCGCCCGACACCGCCAGTGAAGCGTTCGCCGCACTGGCGCCGTTTGCCGGGATGACTCATCGTGACCTCGGCTTCACCGGCCGGGTGGTCCCGACCATGGCGGAGGCCGCCTCATGACGCCTGAGATGAAGGGCTTCCTGCTGGTCTCGGTGATGAAGATGCTGGCCGTCTTCACCGCGACCATGGTTGGCGTGGCACTGATGACGCTGATGGAGCGCAAGGTGGCCGGCTGGATGCAGAACCGGCCGGGACCCAACCGGGTGGGACCGACCGGCTTGCTGCAGCCGGTGGCGGACGGCATCAAGAACTTCATCAAGGAAGAGGTGGTACCGGCGGCCGCCAACCGGCCGTTGTTCACCCTCGCACCGGCAATCACCTTCATTCCCGCGCTGATGCTGATGGCGGTGATCCCGCTGGCCGCACCGCTGCCGATCGCGCTCGATCGCAACCTGCCGCTGATCGGCCACGTGATCTACACCGGCGACCTGCCGATGGTGGTGGCCGATCTGCCGATCGGTTTCCTGTTCGTGCTGGCCTTCTCCTCGCTCGGCGTCTACGGGATTGCGCTGGCCGGTTGGGCCTCCAACAGCAAGTATTCGCTGCTCGGCGGATTGCGCGCCAGCGCCCAGATGATTTCCTACGAGGTCGCCCTCGGCCTGTCGCTGGTCCCGATCCTGCTTCTGACCGGCAATGTCGCCTTCAGCGAGATCGTCGCCAATCAGCAGGCGGGCCTCTGGTACGTCGGACCGCTGTTCCTGTCGTTCTTCATCTTCCTCGTTTCGGGCTTCGCAGAAACCAACCGGCTGCCGTTCGACCTCCCCGAGGCCGAGGCGGAGTTGGTGGCAGGGTACCACTCCGAATACAGCGCGATGAAGTTCTCGATGTTCATGATCGCGGAATTCGCCCACATCCTCACCATCAGCGCGATGGTTACGACGCTCTTCTTCGGGGGCTGGGACATCCCGTTCACCACCTGGGATGAGCAGGGCGGCCTGGCCCAGACAATCGCCACCCATCTGGCGTTCTTCGCGAAGACCTTCTTCTGGATCTTCTTCGTGATGTGGATTCGCTGGACCCTGCCGCGCTTTCGTTATGACCAGCTGATGTCGCTGGGGTGGAAGGTGATGCTCCCGCTCGCCCTGGCCTACATCGTGGTCGTGGCAGGCGCGATCTGGGCGATCGACACCCTGGCACCGGATCTCGGACCGACAGCCCGCGCCGGCGTCCTGCTGGTCATCAACATCCCGATCGGCTGGCTGGTCTTCTTCTTCCTCGATCGCGGGCGCATCGTTCAGGGCGTCGGCCAGCGCAGCGTGGTTCTTCGTCCCGGATTGGAGGGCTGATGGCTATCGGCGTCAAGGTTTTGCCGCGACCCACCGGCGGGGTCTCCTATGTGAGAGCAACGCTGAAGGGGATGGTGCTGACCTTCAAACACCTCCTGCAGCCGCGCGTGACGATGGAATACCCGGAGGTGCGCAGCACCGACGACTGGCGGATCGCGACCCGCTGGCGGGGCACTCACCGGATGCTCACCGACGAGCAGGGGCGGTCCAAGTGCGTCGCCTGCGGACTCTGCCCCCAGATCTGCCCGGCCAACTGCATCAAGCTGGTACCCGGCGAGGACGAGGACGGCCATCGCTACCCGCTGATCTACGAGATCGACGAGTTCCGCTGCGTCTTCTGCGGTTATTGCCAGGAGGTCTGCCCCGAGGAGGCCATTCACGTCGGGGTGCACTTCGAGAACGCCGAATATTCGCGCGAGCGGTTCGTCTATGACCTCGAGCGGTTGAGCGCCCAGACCCATCCGGTCTCGACGCTCTGGGACCCTTCCGACCCGCGGGGGGAGTAGCATGGACCTCGTGACACCGGTGTTCTGGATCTTCGCCGTCTGGGCCGTGGTCTCGGCGCTGCTCTGCATCACGCGCAGCAATCCGATCGCCTCGGCACTCTGGCTGGTGTCGACGATGTTCGCCCTGGCCGGGATCTACGTCCTGCTGCACGCGCAGTTCATCGCCGCGGTGCAGGTGATCGTCTATGCCGGCGCGATCATGGTGCTCTTCCTGTTCGTGATCATGCTGCTCAATGTCGGCGATGACCAGCGGCAACTGCGGCGCTGGCCCTACTGGGTGCTGGGCCTCGGCATCGCCGGGGTGCTGGGCGCCCAGTTGCTGGTGCTGGGCCAGTACCAGCCGCAGCGCCTCGCCGACGAAGTCTCAACCCAGCCGTCGCCGGTGGATCCCGCCCTGGTGTTCCCGGATGGTGCGGCATCCGCACTGGCCGTCGCCGAACGTGGTGTGGTCGGCGCGGTGGCCGAGCCGCTCTTTCAGGCGTACCTGATCCCGTTCGAAATCACCTCCCTGCTGCTGCTCACCGCGATCATCGGCGCAGTGGTCCTCGCGAAGAAGAAACTCTGATGCTACTGGGTCCTGCTCTCGCGCTGTCGGCGGTCCTCTTCACCCTCGGGGTGCTGGGCGTGCTGGTGCGGCGCAACGCGATCGTGATGTTCATGTGCATCGAACTGATGCTCAACGCCGTCAACCTCTCCTTCGTGGCCCTGGCGCAGGTCCACGGGCTGGGCGGACAGGTGATGGTGATCTTCGTGATGACGGTTGCCGCAGCCGAGGCTGCGGTGGGACTCGCCATCATCCTCGCGATCTTCCGGCATGCGCAAACGGTTGATCTCGGACAATTGACCCTGCTCAAGGGCTGAGGCGTGACTCAATTCGTCTGGCTCGCCATCCTGCTGCCGTTCCTCGGCGCCCTGGCCAACGGCTGGCTGGCCTTCCGCAGACCTCAGGCAAAGGGGCTGGTATCGATCATCGGCCCCGGCGTCCTGCTCGCCTCATTTGCACTATCGGTCGCCATCTGGCTCGAGGTCCGTGCCGGGCACGGCGAGGCCACCCGGGTGCTGCTCTGGCAATGGATGCCGGTTACCGATCGGCTGAGCATCGATCTCGCGTTGCTGGTAGATCCCCTCTCGACCGTGATGCTCCTGGTGATCACCGGGGTCGGCTCGCTGATCCATCTCTTCTCGGTCGGCTACATGCGGGACGACCAGGGGTACGCGCGCTACTTTGCCTACCTCAACCTGTTCGTCGCCTTCATGCTGATCCTGGTGCTGGGGGCGTCACTGCCGGTCTCCTTCATCGGCTGGGAAGGGGTCGGACTCTGCTCCTACCTGCTGATCGGCTTCTGGTTCGAGATCAACGCCAACAGCGATGCCGGCAAGAAGGCGTTCCTCGCCAACCGGATCGGCGACTTCGGCGTGCTGGTCGCGATGTTCCTGATCTGGTGGCACGTCGGCACGCTCGACTATGGCCGGCTTGCTACCCAGGCACCGGCAGTGCTGCCGTACGCCGGCTCCACCGCCACCCTGATAGCGCTGCTCCTCTTCCTCGGCTGCACCGGCAAGAGCGCCCAGATTCCGCTCTTCACCTGGCTGCCCGACGCGATGGCCGGCCCCACTCCCGTCTCCGCCCTGATCCACGCGGCCACCATGGTGACCGCCGGGGTGTTCCTCGTGGTGCGAACCGGGGTGATTTTCGCGCTCGCGCCGGTGGCGATGGAGGTGGTGGCAATCACCGGTGCGCTCACCGCGTTCTTCGCAGCCACGATCGCGCTCCGGCAGAACGACATCAAGAAGGTGCTGGCCTACTCGACCGTCTCCCAGCTCGGCTACATGTTCCTGGCGGTGGGAACGGGCGCCTGGGCCGCCGGCATCTTCCACCTGGTGACCCACGCCTTCTTCAAGGCCCTCCTCTTTCTCGGGGCCGGCAGCGTGATCCACGCGATGCACGGAGCACAGCACGCCGCGCACGTCCATGGTGACGCCCAGGACATGCGCCTCATGGGAGGGCTCCGCCGGGCGATGCCATGGACCTTCGCGTTGATGGGGATCGCCACCCTGGCGATCGCCGGGGTGCCGCCGCTGGCCGGGTTCTGGTCCAAGGACGAGATCCTCGCGGCGGCATTCGTGCGAGGGGGGGGGAACCCCGTCTACCTCACCGCCTGGATCCTCGGGCTGCTGGCAGCGCTGATGACTGCGTTCTACATGGCCCGCCTGATGAGTCTCACCTTCATGGGCCGCTTCCGGGGCGGGGAGGCGATGCAGCCCCACCTCCACGAGGCACCGTGGATCATGACCGGACCTCTTGTGGTGCTGGGAGTGTTGAGCGCCGCGGGTGGAATGCTCAACCTGCCGGCCTTTGCGGGCGGATCGCACCACCTGGAACACTGGCTCGAGCCGGTCACCAAAGCGGCTGCACCATACATGGATGTGCTGGAGATGCCGCACGGGATGGTGGAGATCCTGCTGGTTGCCGGTGCGGTGGCGATTGCGCTGGCCGGACTTGCCTTCGGGCTCTTGAGCACGTTGAAGTCCGAACCGGCGGCGCCTGGCGCCGCTCCTCCAGCGCGCGGGCTGGTCCGCCTGATAGAGGGGAAGTACTTCGTGGACGAGTTCTATCAACGGACGGTAGTACGCCCCACGGTGTGGTTTTCGACCACGGTACTGTGGCGCGGCATGGACCAATTCCTGGTCGACCGCATGGCTGTCGGCGGCACGGCCCGGATAGCACGCGGGCTCGGTTGGCTTGGCTCGCGGCTCCAGAACGGCCACGTCGCCCTTTATGTCTCACTCTTCGCGGTCGGAGCTGCCCTGCTCCTGAGCGCTCTGGTGGGGGGGTGAGCCAGTGAACGCCTTCCTCGCCTCAATCGGTTACGAGCACTGGATCCTCCACCTGCTCCTCATCCTCCCGATGCTCGCCATTCCGCTGGTGCTGGTGATGCCGGTGCGGATGGCACGCTGGATCGCACTGGTCGTGGCGCTGGTCGAACTGGTGCTCGGCCTGGGTCTCTGGTGGGCATTCGATCCCTCCAACCCGGCGATGCAGTTCACCACCGACCTCCCCTGGATAAGCGCCTTCGGGATCGGCTACCGGATCGGAATAGACGGCCTCTCGCTGATGATGGTACTGCTCTCATTGATCACCATGCCGTTGGTGGTCTGGAGCAGCTGGCGCAGCGTCGACACCAAGCAGCGGGGCTTCTTCGCGCTGATGCTGGCGCTCAAGACCGGCATGCTCGGGGTTTTCGTCGCCACCGACATGTTCCTGTTCTACGTCTTCTGGGAACTGCTGCTGATCCCGATGTACTTCCTGATCGGGACCTGGGGCAGCTCGAACCGGCTGTATGCCGCCACCAAGTTCGTGATCTATACCTTCATCGGTTCGCTGCTGATGTTGGTGGCGATTGTCTGGATGGTGACGCTGGTCGGCCAGGAAACCGGCGTCTATTCGTTCGCCTATGATCACCTGCTGAACAACTCGGCGGTGCTCGAGGACTCGGGCGCCTGGCTGTTCGTGGCGTTCGCACTCGCCTTCGCCGTCAAGGTGCCGATCTTTCCGTTCCACACCTGGCTGCCGGATGCCCATACCGAGGCGCCCACTGCCGGCTCGGTCGACCTGGCGGTGATCCTCCTCAAGATGGGCACCTACGGTTTTCTCCGGTTCGCGGTGCCGTTTTTCCCGGCCTTCGCACTGTCGAAAACCGTCGGTCTGGTGATGGCCGCGCTGGCCGTCATGGGAATCGTCTACGCCGCCCTGGTGGCGATGGTGCAACCCGACCTCAAGCGTCTGGTGGCCTACAGTTCCGTCAGTCACCTCGGCTTCGTGATCCTCGGGATCTGGGGCAGTACCGTGGAGAGCGTGCAGGGGGCGATCATGGTGATGATCTCGCACGGTCTCTCGACCGGCGCGCTCTTCTTCATCATCGGGATGTTGTACGAACGTCGCCACACCCGGAACATCGCCGACTTCGGGGGCCTGGCGCGGGTGGCGCCGATGATGGCCACGGCCTTCGTGATCACCGCCTTCTCCTCGATCGGGTTGCCGGGACTCAACGGTTTCATCGGTGAATTCCTGGTGCTGATCGGATCATTCGGGCGCTATCCCTGGCTGGTGGCCCTGGCGACGACGGTGGTGGTCTTCTCCGCCGCCTACCTCCTGTGGGCGACCCAGCGCGTCTTCTTCAACCGCTTCACCAATCCGCTCAACGAGGGGATCGGCGACCTGAACATGCGCGAGATCGCGGTGCTGGCGCCACTCCTGGTGGGCATGGTATGGATCGGACTATATCCCGGTCCGATCCTCCGGCGGACCGAAACGGCGGCGCGTCAATACATCGAGTGGGTCGAACCATACTTGCCGACCACCCCTTCGGTCGGTGATGCCACCCGCGGAGGGCGACGCTGATGGGCATCGATCTGTCGACACCGGGAGGCGCGGTCATCGCACTGCTGCCGGAAATCATCCTCTCCGCCTGGGCGCTGGTGGTGCTGCTGGTGGTGGGGTGGCGTCACCGCACCGCGCACGACACTCGCCTGGCAGGAACGCTTTCCATCGTGGGCTACATCCTGGCCGTACTCGCCACCGGGTGGCTGGCCTGGAGCGGTGCTTCCGCCGAGGGGCTGCCGCAGATGATCGCGCTGGACGGATTCCGGTTCGCCAGCCATGCGCTGCTGCTGTGGATCGGCGGGGCGGTGGCGGTGCTCTCCCTGCGCTGGCTCGAACGCCAGGGAATCGTGGCACCCGAGTATTACGTCCTGGTGATGCTGGCCACCGTGGGAATGATGCTGCTGGCTGGTGCCGCCGACCTGATCACCTTGTTCCTCGGGCTGGAGATGATGTCGATCGCGGTCTACGCCCTCACGGGATATGACCGGACCCGGCGATCTTCAGCGGAGGCGGGGCTCAAGTACTTCCTGATCGGCGCCTTCGCCTCGGGCTTCCTCCTCTACGGCATCGCATTGCTGTACGGGGCGACCGGGCAGTTCAACCTTGCCCTGATCGGGGCCCAGCTCACCGCCACCGAGCCGACCCTGATGGCCAAGATGGGAGTCGGGCTCCTCCTGATCGGATTCGGTTTCAAGATCGCGGCGGTGCCGTTCCACGCCTGGGCGCCGGACGTATACGAGGGAGCTCCGACCCCGGTGACCGCCCTGATGGCAGCAGGCGTCAAGGCGGCCGCGTTCTTTGCGCTCGCCAGAGTGCTGGCCGAGGCCTTCCCGGCCTACGTCGACATCTGGCGCCCGGTGATCGGAGCGCTTGCCGTGGTGACCATTCTGGTCGGCAACCTGGTGGCGCTGCCGCAGCAGTCGATCAAGCGAATGCTGGCCTACAGCGCGATTGCCCACGCCGGTTACCTGTTGCTGGCGTTGTGGGCACAATCCGATCGCGGCACTGCAGCGGTGCTGGTCTATCTGCTCGCCTACGTGGTCACCACCATCGCGACATTCGGGATCCTCGCCTCGATCGAGCGAGCCGGAGCGCGCACGGTGTTGATTTCCGATCTCGAGGGGCTCTATTCAGTGCGACCGTTCGCCTCGCTCGGACTGAGCATCTGCATGCTCTCGCTGCTCGGTTTTCCCGGCACCTTCGGATTCATCGGCAAGTGGTTCCTGATCACCGCCCCGCTCGCTGAGGGAAACCTGTGGTTGCCGATCGTCGCCATGGTGGGCAGCGGCATTTCCATCGGCTATTACCTGCCGATCATCCTGGCGATGACCCTGAAGCCGGTCCGCACCCGGTCCGCCCACCAGACCATCCGCTTCCCGCTGCCCGCCAAGATCGTCGTGGCGATCTGCGTCATCGGAATTCTGGTGCTCGGAGTGTGGCCCAATGAGGTGCTCAATTTTGCCTCGCAGGAGGCGGTGCGGTTGCGCCAGCTCGCGACTCCCATTCTCATCCGCTGACCCGGGGAGCCGACAATGAACGTGCCACGCTCTATTTTTCGTGAATACGACATCCGCGGAGTGGTGGGCGAGCAGCTCACAGCCGACTTCGCTGTGGCACTCGGGCGCGCCTATGCCAGCACCGCCTGGTCAGTGCTCGGCCGGGGGCCGACGGTGGCAGTCGGCCGGGACAATCGCCCCTCGGGGGGGGGATTGGCCGCTGCCCTGAGGCGGGGACTGGTGGAGGGCGGAGCGACCGTGATTGACGTCGGAGAGCTGCCCACCCCGGCGCTGTATTTCGCGGTGGAGTCGCTGGGCACTGACGGCGGAATCCAGGTCACCGGATCGCACAACCCCCCGGAGTTCAATGGCTTCAAGTTGCTCCTTGCCGGCAGCTCGCTCCACGGCGAGGCGATCATGGATCTCTACGATCTGATCATGCGCGAGGACTATGTCGACGCACCGGCCGGCACGGAACGGAGCGACGGGTCGGTGCTGGGGGGCTATCGTGAGGCGATCCTCTCCCGTCACCGGTTGGCCCGACCAGTCAAGGTTGTTGTCGACTGCGGCAACGGAGTCGCCTCACTGATCGCGATCAGCACTCTGCAGGCGCTCGGGGCGGAGGTGGTGCCGCTCTTCGCGGAGAGTGACGGCACTTTCCCGAACCACCATCCGGACCCCACCGTGCTGGAGAATCTGGTCGACTTGCAGGAGGCGGTGCGTGAGCACGGAGCCGAGCTGGGGATTGCCTTCGACGGCGACGGCGACCGGATCGGAGCCGTCGACGAGCAGGCCACCCCTGTCTTCGGTGATCAACTGCTGGTCATCTTCGGCCGCGATGCAGTCCGCCGCTTCGGTAACGGAGTGCCGGTGATCTTTGACGTCAAGTGCTCGTCGCTGTTGCCCACCGCGCTCACGGAAGCCGGTGCCCGGCCGGTTATGTGGAAGACCGGGCATTCGCTCATCAAGGCGAAGATGCACGAGGAATCAGCACCGCTGGCCGGCGAGATGAGCGGCCACATCTTTTTCGGAGGTGACTGGTTCGGCTTTGACGACGCACTCTTCGCCGCAGCCCGCTTGCTGGAGATCGTCGCATCCGGCCCGGGGGCGTTGTCGTCACATCTGGCTGACTTGCCGGAGACGTTCACCACCCCGGAGATCCGGGTGGAGTGCGACGACGAGCGGAAGTTCGCGATTGTCGCCGAGGCGGCTGCCCACTTCGCCGCACGGTACCCCGTCAACACCATCGACGGAGTCCGGATGGAATACCCCAACGGCTGGGGCCTGTTGCGTGCCTCGAACACTCAGCCGGTCCTCGTCCTGCGCTTCGAAGCCACGTCGCCGGAGGCCCGCGATCGCCACCGCGCCGAGGTGATGACGTGGCTCGCGGAGCGTGGCGTCAGGGGCTGAGCGCGTGACGCCGCGGGTGCGGCGCCTGCTGGCCATCGGAGCGGTCATCATCCTGCTCCTCTTCACCGGACGCTGGACGGTCGACATCATGGCGGCCCGGTGGTGGGCACTGTCGGTCTCGCCACTCGCCGGAGCGTTCGTCACCCGGTGGGTTCTGCTGGGTTTGGCACTCGATTTCACCGCCATCATCGCCGCATCGGCCTGGTTCGCGACCCAGGCAATTCTGGTGGCGCGAGTCATCGCCACCGTGAAGGTGCAGCGCGATGACGGACCGCATCGAGTGCTCGCACCGGTTGCCACGCGCTACCTCCTGATAGGAGGTGCCGGACTCGGGATTCTGCTGGGAGTGATCACCGGGGCAGGGGCGAGGGAATGGCGGGCGCCGTTGGCTCTGGCTTGGCAGGGGGTCAGCTACGGTATCAACGATCCGCTGCTGGGCCGTGACCTGGGTGTGCTGCTGGCGCAATTGCCGCTCTGGCGAGTCGTTCACAGTTATGCCCTCATGCTGGTGTTGCTCGGCCTGCTGCTGGCTGCGGTGCTCTATACCGCCATCGGAGCGATCAAACGCCAGCCCGCAACTTTCTACATCCATCACGACGCTCGCCGTCACCTTGGCCTGTTGCTCGGTCTCCTCGCTGTCGTGATCGCGGTCGGCAGCCTGCTGACACCGTACCGACTCGCCGTCAGCGCGGACCCACCACTTGGCGTCCTGGCCTCGACTGTACGCGTCGTGGCTGCGCAGGCGCTCGCCGGGGCGTCGCTGGGAGTTGCGGCGATGTCGGTTGCCTGGGCTTTCCGTCCTCGCCATTCGCTGGTGGTGGCAGGATGGCTGGTGCTCCTCGTCGGCGGCGCGGTCGAACGGTTCCTCATTCCTGCTTTTGCCGCCGAGGGGAGCGGTTCGCCCACGCGGGATCAGGATCTCCGCGACATGGCAGCTCAGGTTTGGGGCATTGAGCTGAGCGAGGAACTTCCGACCGACTTCCAACCATCACTCACCGCTCGATGGGACGAGGCCACCCTGGCACGCTCGCTCGCGGTCGGCGGTCCCCGTGTGGCCGGAGTCTGGCCTGCCATGGCGGTTGGCCGCGACTCGATCCAGCCCCGATGGACCGCAGCAACGTTGCGCCCGGACGCGCAGGCGGAGTTGGAGGTGTTGACTATCCGCGATGGCGCCCCCGCGGCGTCGCTCCGTCATCCGGAAGTGGTGAACCGAAGGTCGTTACCCGATGCCCGGATCATGCCGGAGGCCGCTGCCTGGAGACTGGTAGCCGACCATGGCGTCCCGGCTGGCTGGTGGGCCAAAAGGCTCGGACTCGCTTGGGCCCGACAGTCTCCCGGAATGCTTCAACTCGGCAGCGACCAGTTGATCGACTGGCACCTCGATCCGGTCGAGCGAGCCCGTACCATTCTGCCAATGTTGAGCTGGCGACTCGATGGCTTGTTCGCTGATGGGGAACGAGCGGTGTGGGTGGCCACTGGCTTTGCGACGGTCGGCGCCGCGCCACTGATGACCACTCGCTCGTGGGGCGGCCGTGATGTGGCCGGGGTCACTCCTGCGATCATCGCCGTGATCGACATCCGCACCGGCGCGGTGTCGTTCACTCTCGATCCGGCCGCAGGGCCGCTCGGCAAGGCATGGGCGGAATTCATCGGGCCGCTGGTGGTGCCCGATAGCGCCCTGGAAGCGAGTCTCCGCCACGCCCTGCCGTATCCCGCCACCTGGCTCGAGTCGCAGTTGGAGGTGCTGGAGGGTTCGGCCTGGAATCTGGGACAGAGACCCGGCCGACGGGTTGCCGATGGTCCGCCGGAGACACCGTGGGCGGGCTGGAATGGCAACGGGCTTTACCGGCAGGCAATCTTCGAGGATCCCGCCCGCCGGTCCCTGAGCGCGATCATCACCGCCAGTCGTCACGAGGGCCAGCTCCGCCTTGGGGTCGTCCGTTACGAGGGGAGTGACCTCGACAACACCCGCGAACTGGACCGGCGATGGAATCGTGGGGTAACCCTGACTCACCTGCGCGACTCGGTACGTGCCGCCGGCGATTCTCTGCTCGCCGGGCCAGTGCATTGGCACTTGGAGTCCGACGGACTGGTGGCCTGGACGAGCTACACCACCGAAGGGCGCCGCGACCCACCCGCCGCTTTGTGGCTGGCGACTGCTCGGGGCAGCACCCTCGGCGGTGGGCGGGATGCCGCGTCGGCTTGGCAATCGCTCACTCAGACCACGTCTGCACCGACCCCTCAGGCGTCGATGCCCGATGCCTCCGAGCGGCTGGATGCGCTGCGGTCCTGGATCAGGCGGGCCGACAGTGCTCTGGTTCGTGGCGACATGACGGCGTTCGGCCGGGCCTGGGAGGCACTGCGCGGATTGGCGCGACCGACGGAGTCACCGTAGCGCCAGCACGGTGTTCCGGGCTATTTTGGGCGGCTGTCCATCGGATGCGTTTCGGCATTGCCGATGGTGTTGGTGCACACATTCGACGAGGTTAGGCGTGAATCTGCACGAATATCAGGCCCGGGACCTATTGAAGGCCGCCGGGGTTCCCATGTTCGATGGCGACGTCGCCGCCACCCCGGGAGAGGCGGAGTCAATCGCCCGCCGGCTCGGCGGCACCGTCGTGATCAAGGCCCAGGTCCACACCGGTGGCCGCGGCAAGGCCGGCGGGGTCAAGCTCGCCCGCAATCCAGGTGAGGCCAACGAAACCGCGTCCCAGATCCTCGGGATGTCGATCAAGGGCTTCACCGTCAACAAGGTGCTGGTGGTGCCGGCGGCGGATATCGCGACGGAAAGCTATGTCGGTCTGATTCTCGATCGCGCCTCCCAACGACCGGTCTTCATGGTGTCGCCGGCCGGTGGGGTGGATATCGAGGAAGTCGCCGCCAAGACCCCGGAAAAGATCACCAAGTTGGCGATCGACCCGCGCGACGGGCTCCTGCCGCACCAGGCGCTGGCGCTGGCATTGGCCCTCTACAAGGACTGGGATCACGTCAAGGCAGCGATGCGGATCCTGCAGCAGCTCTACCAGGTCTTCATGGCCAATGGTTGCTCGCTCGCCGAAATCAACCCGCTGGTGACCACTCCCGACGGCAAGGTGCTCGCGCTCGATGCCAAGATCTCGATCGACGAGAATGAACTCGACCGGCGGCCCGACCTCGCCATCCTGCGCGACGAGGCTGCGGAGGAGCCCAGTGAGGTCACGGCGCGGCGCGCCAACCTGACCTTCATCAAGCTCGACGGCAATGTCGGCTGCGTGGTCAACGGTGCCGGACTGGCAATGGCCACGATGGACCTGGTCAAGTATCACGGCGGGGAGCCCGCCAACTTCCTCGACATCGGCGGCTCCTCTAATCCCGAGAAGGTCGTCAATGCGCTGAAGATCATCACCGCCGACCCGAACGTGAAGGTCATCCTCTTCAACATCTTCGGCGGCATCACCCGTACCGACGACGTGGCCAACGGCATTGTCCAGGCCACCTCGCAGTTCAAGGTGAACGTGCCGATCGTCATCCGTCTCACCGGGACCAACGAGGCCGAGGCCTTCAAGATCCTCGAGAGCGTCGGGATGGCTGCAATGAACGACATGGACGCCGCGGTGGAAAAGGCCGTGGCGCTCGCCAAGGAGGCCGCGTGAGCATCTGGATCGGCAACGACACTCGCCTGGTCATCCAGGGCATCACCGGACGTGAGGGCTCGTTCCACGCCCGGCAGATGATCGAGTACGGCACCAACGTCGTGGCAGGGGTAACACCGGGGAAGGGCGGCCAGAGCTTCGATGGCGTCCCCATCTTCCACACCGTCGCGGACGCGGTGGCCGAGACCGGAGCCAACGTCTCGGTGATCTACGTGCCGCCGGCGATGGCGGCAGGCGCCATCAAGGAAGCCGCCGATGCCGGGATCGCACTGGTCGTGTGCATCACCGAAGGGGTTCCGGTGCTCGACATGACCACCGTCATTCCCTACATCGCGGCGCGCAATGTCCGGCTCATCGGCCCCAACTGTCCGGGACTGATTACCCCGGGCGAGGCCAAGGTCGGCATCATTCCCGGCTCGATCTGCACCCCGGGTGCGGTCGGACTGGTTTCCCGTTCCGGCACCCTGACCTACGAGGTCGTGCACCACCTGACCCACGCCGGCTTCGGGCAGAGCACCTGCGTCGGGATTGGCGGCGATCCGATCGTCGGCACCAACTTCATCGATGTGCTCAGCGCCTTCAACGCCGACCCCCGCACCGAGGCGATCGTGATGATCGGTGAAATCGGCGGTACGGCGGAGCAGGAAGCGGCCGAGTTCATCCGCGCCAACGTCACCAAGCCGGTGGTCGGATTCGTGGCGGGACAGACGGCGCCTCCGGGTCGCCGGATGGGCCACGCCGGTGCCATCATCTCCGGCGCCAGCGGTACGGCCGAAGAGAAGTTCCAGGCCTTCGAGTCGGCCGGAATCGGGATCATGCGGCGCCCGGTGGATGTGATCGAGTTGCTGAAGGCGCGGTTGAAGTAAGGTCGTATGTCATAGGTCGTAGGTCGTAGGAGACCCCTACGACCTACGACCTACGACATACGACTATGAACTGATTTGACATCCGACCTTCTGGAGAACCATAAATGCCCGGCACCACCACCTTCGCCATGCTCAAGCCCGACGCCGTCTCCGGCGGCAAGTCCGGCGCGATCCTGGCACATATCGAGAAGCAGGGATTCCTGATCCGCGCCATGCGCATGGTCCGGCTGACCCGGGTCGAGGCCAAGGCGTTTTATGCGGTCCATCAGGGGCGTCCCTTTTACGGGGAGCTGGTGGAGTTCATGAGCTCCGGGCCGGTGGTTGCCCTCCTTCTGGAGTCGGCGGATGCCGTCGCCGCATGGCGGACCGCGATCGGGGCCACTGACCCGGCCGAGGCGGCTGAGGGGACGATTCGTCGCCTTTTTGCCGAATCAAAGGGGAAAAATGCGGTCCATGGCTCCGACAGCGACGAAAACGCCGCCCGTGAAATCGCTTTCTTCTTTCCAGAGCGCGAGTTAGCCCTCCTCGGCGCGGCTTGACCGGGGCGGTACGGACGCGCTAGCTTTGAGGGCTATGCTCCGCGTTGATCTTCGGGAAACAGTGGCTGGTGGCGTGGCCACCAATGGCCAGTTGGCAGCCGATGACCCGGCGCTCGAGGGGCTGGAGGCGAATTTCACCGCCCCGATTGAGGTGGCGGGGATGTTGAGTGCCTCCTCTGGCGACAACTTCCGCTGGCAGGCCCACTTGCGGGCCGTGGTCCGGGGGGAGTGCCGTCGCTGCCTGACGGCAGTGGACGAGGTGATCGAGGACGATGTGGACGTGATCTTCTCGTCCGATGAAGACCTTCTGGACGACCCGGCCGTATACGAGTTGCCGGTCAACGCGGTGGCGCTGGATCTGACCGCCGCTGTCCGGGAGGAACTTGCCCTGCGCGTGTCGGCGTTTCCACTCTGCCGACCCGATTGCAAGGGACTCTGCGCCGGATGCGGTGCAGACTTGAACGCTGGCCCGTGTGCATGCTCGGGCACCAGCCCGACCAGTTGAGGCAGCAATGGCCGTACCGAAGCGCAAACTCTCCAAGTCCCGCAAGCGGCTCCGCCGCGGGCATCACACCGCCCAGGGGATTCCTGCCCAGGCCTGTCCCCGGTGCAGCTCACCCCGACTGCCGCACCGTGTCTGTGGCTCCTGCGGCTACTACGCCGGCAAGAAGCGCCTCGAGGTTGAGGACAATTAGGTCGTGATCCGCGTCGCGTTGGACGCGATGGGTGGAGATCATGCCCCGGCCACTGAAGTGGCCGGGGCGGCTCTTGCCTTGCGGGAATTCGCAGCCGACGTGACCGTGATGCTGGTAGGGCGGCCTGATGCGATCGAGGCGGAACTAGCCAAGCATCCGGATATCGACCGCAGCCGCGTCGAGATCATTCCAGCCGATGAGGTCATCGGCATGGCCGAGAAGCCCCTCCATGCGGTGCGCAAGAAGCCGAATTCGTCGCTGGTTGTCGGCCTGGCACTCCACCGGGATGGCAAGGCCGACGCCTTTGTTTCGGCCGGCAACACCGGTGCCATCCTGGCAGGTTCCACGATTCTCCTGGGGCTGCACGATGGGGTTGACCGCGCCACGGTTGCCTCGGCCTTCCCGGCCCCCGAGGGATTTGTGCTGGTGCTCGATTCCGGCGCCAATGTCGATTGCACCGCCAGGGAATTGGTCAACTTCGCCTTCCTCGGTTGCGTCTACATGCGCGACGTGATCGGCCGACCGAGTCCCAAGATCGGTCTGCTGAACGTCGGCGAAGAGGACGAGAAGGGCACCGCGGTGGTGCGCGAGGCCCACCAGGCACTGCTCAAGCATCCATTGCTCAACTACGTCGGCAACATCGAGGGGCGCGACATCGTGGTCCCGCATCCCGTGCATGGTCCGCTCGACGTGGTGGTCTGTGACGGCTTCGTCGGCAACGTGGTGCTCAAGTTCTACGAGTCGATGGGTCGCGTTGTGGTGGGGCTGCTCGACCGTCAGAATCCGGAACTGGTCAAGGCGCCGGACCTCCAGCCGTTGCTTCGCTTCCTGGACTATGCCGAGTATGGCGGCGCCCCGTTGCTCGGGGTCCGCGGCGTGCCGATCATCTGCCACGGTTCATCCACTCCGGCCGCCATCAAGAACGCCATCAGGCTGGCAGTCGAGTCGGTGCGTGGTGGGCTGAGCGATCATATCGCCGCCGAGTTCAAGTTGCGCGAGGCACAGGCCGAGCAATGAGCATCACTCGTCCGATCGCCTATCTCGCTGGCGTCGGGGCTGCCGCCCCGGCCAACATCGTGACCAACGCCGACCTCGAGCGCACCCTCGACACCTCCGATGAGTGGATCACCGAGCGCACCGGCATTCGCCAGCGGCGGATCGCGGCCCCGGGCGAGGCACTGCTCGATTACACCCTGGTTGCCGCCCGTCAGGCGATGGAACGGGCCGGGGTGACCGCCGAGGAGATCGACGGGATCGTCTTCGCCACGGTCACACCCGACCGCCGACTTCCTTCTGCTGCCTGTGACCTCCAGTCTGCCTTGGGTGCCAGCAAGGCGTGGGCGTTCGACGTCACCGCGGCCTGTCCGGGATGGGTGTACGGCCTGATCGTGGCCGAAGGACTGATCGCCACCGGGCAGGGTGACACCATCCTGGTCGTGGGTGCCGAGAAGCTGTCCACGATCACCAATTTCGAAGACCGCTCGACCGCCATCCTCTTTGGCGACGGGGCAGGGGCAGGGGTACTGCGCCGGACCGACGGTGCCGACAGGAGAGGGATGCTGTCGGCCTACCTCGGCGCCGATGGTGACCTGGCCGACCTGTTGTACATTCCCGCCGGCGGCTCCCGAGTGCCGCTCACGCCCGAGCTGGTGGAGGAGAAGCAGCACCTGATGAGGATGGCGGGGCGCGAGATCTTCAAGGCCGCCGTTCTGGCGATGAGCCGCAGCTCCGATGAGGCGCTCACGCGCGCCGGGCTCACCAAGGACGACATCGACCTGATGGTCCCGCACCAGGCCAACCTGCGAATCATCGAAGCCACCGCCAAGCATGCCGGGATCCCGATGAGCAAGGTGATGGTCAATCTCGACCTGTATGGCAACACCTCCTCTGCGTCGATACCGCTGGCAATAGTTCAGGCCGAGGCGGAGGGCCGCCTCAAACCAGGAATGATCGTCTCGCTGGTTTCCTTCGGCGCCGGATTTACCTGGGGCAGCTTGGTTCTCAGGTGGTAACGATTCTGCTGTTCCCGGGGCAGGGTGCCCAGAAGGTCGGGATGACCGCCGATCTGGTGTCACGCTTCCCGGCTGCCAAGGAGGAGCTGGCCCGGATCGATGATGCCCTCGACGCGCCACTGAGCCGCTTGATGGCTGAAGGACCAGAGGGCGAGCTGACGCTGACCCACAATGCCCAGCCCGCGATTCTGGCTCACAGTGCGGCGGTGCTGGCGGTACTGCGAGGTCAGCTCGGTGACGTGGTGGCCGCGGCGGGGCACTCCCTGGGTGAGTATTCCGCCTGGGTCGCCACCGGAGCGCTCGATGCCGCCGACGCCTCACGACTGGTCCGTCGGCGAGGCGCGTTGATGTACGAGGCAGGCAAGGCCCGTCCCGGCGCCATGGCCGCTGTCCTTGGCTTGGGTACTGCGGAGGTCGAGGCGAGTTGCGCCGGCGCCAGTCAGGGCGACTCCGGCGTGGTGGTAGCCGCCAACCTCAACACCCCGGACCAGACGGTCATCAGCGGCGACCCGGACGCCGTGGAGCTGGCGGGCAAGCTTTGCAAGGTAGCCGGCGCCAAGCGAGTCATCCCCCTCAACGTGAGCGGGGCGTTTCACTCGCCACTCATGGAACCGGCGGTAGCAGGGCTCAGGGAAGCGCTCAGCGTCGCCCCTTTCGGCGAGCCTCAATTCCCGGTGGTCGCCAATGCCACGGCCGACTTCGCACATGACCGACGGGATGCGGTACGGCTGCTGGCAGCCCAACTCACCGCACCGGTGCGCTGGGTCGAGTCGATTCATCGCCTGTCCGGACGTTATCCAGATGCACGCTGGCTGGAGCTGGGGCCGGGCAATGTGCTGACCGGACTGCTCCGCAAGATCATCCCGGGCGCTCCGTGCACTCCGCTCGGCACCGCAGATGACCTCGATGGGTTCCTCGCCGCATGAGCACCACCATTGATCTGACCAGCCGGGTTGCCTTCATTACAGGCAGCACGCGCGGCATTGGTCGCGCGATCGCCGGGTCACTGCATGCGGCCGGCGCCTCGGTGGCAATCGTGGGACGTTCCTGGGATGCGGCCGAGGCGATAGCCACCGAGCTCGGCGATCGGGCCCGCGGCTTCGCCTGCGATGTCGGTCAGCCTGATACGATCCGGGCGGCGATCGCAGAGGCAGAAGCGGCCCTCGGTCCGATCGACATTCTGGTCAACAACGCCGGCTTGACCAGGGACAATATCCTCCTGAGAATGAGTCAGGAGGACTGGGACACCGTTCTGGCCGCCAATCTGTCGGGAACCTTCGTGGCCACCCAGGTGGTGCTCAAGGGGATGATGAAGCGGCGCAGCGGCCGGATCATCAACCTCACCAGCGTGATCGGCCTGACCGGCAACAAGGGACAGGCCAACTACGCCGCGAGCAAGGCGGGTTTGATCGGTTTCACCAAATCGGTGGCCAAGGAATACGGAGGGCGGGGGATCCTCGCCAACTGCATCGCGCCGGGGTTCATCGACACTGACATGACCGCCGCCTTGCCCGAGGCGGCCCGTTCGGCATTATTGGAGTCGATCCCGCTGGCGCGCCTCGGCACACCGGCGGACATCGCGGGGGCAGTACTCTTTCTCGCATCCGATCTTGGCGCCTACGTCACGGGGCAGGTTCTCGTGGTCGACGGCGGCATGACCGGCTGAGCACGATCCACAGCATCACCAATACCCAGAGGCAACTCATGAGCGAAGTGGCAGAGAAGGTCAAGAACATCATCGTCGAGGAACTCGGCGTCGAGCGCGAGAAGCTCACCGACGGAGCTTCATTCATGGAGGATCTCGGCGCTGACTCCCTCGACACGGTCGAGTTGGTGATGGCGTTCGAGAAGGAGTTCGACATCGACATCCCCGACGAGGATGCGGAGAAGATGCGCACCGTCGGCGACGCCCTCGCGTACCTGCGCGAGAAGACCGCCAAGTAGGTGAAGCGTCGCGTCGTGGTCACGGGGCTCGGCCTCGTGACCCCGCAGGGGCTCACCGTCGCGGAGAGCTGGGCCAACCTGCTCGCCGGCCGGTCCGGCGCGGGCCCGATCACCCTCTTCGACCCCGCCGCCCTCTCCGTGCGCTTCGCCTGCGAGGCGCGCGGCTTCGACCCGCTCGTCTACATCGAGAAGAAGGAGGCGCGGCGGTTCGACCGCTTCGCCCAGTTCGGCATCGCCGCCTCGGCCCAGGCCGTCGCGCAGGCCGGCCTCGACGCCGCACCGGTCGACCGCGACCGTGTCGGCGTCATGCTCGGCAGCGGCATCGGCGGCATGCAGACGTACGAGGACAACTGCCGCGCCTTCCTCGAGAAGGGGCCGGACCGCGTCTCGCCGTTCTTCGTGCCGATGTTCATCCCGAACATGGCCGGCGGCCTCGTGTCGATGCGGTACGGCTTCAAGGGCCCCAACTACGCGCCCGTCTCCGCCTGTGCCTCCTCGGCGCACGCCATCGGCGAGTCGGTCCGCATGCTGCGCGACGGCGTCGCCGACGCCATCGTGGCCGGCGGCTGCGAGGCGTGCGTCACGCCGCTCACCGTCGCGGCGTTCAGCAACATGAAGGCGATGTCGACCCGCAACGACGACCCGGCCACCGCCTCGCGCCCCTTCGACAAGGACCGCGACGGCTTCGTGCTCGGCGAGGGCGGCGCCTCGGTGGTGCTGGAGACGCTCGAGCACGCGATGGCGCGCGGGGCGACGCCGCTCTGCGAGGTGGCGGGCTACGGCCTCTCCGCCGACGCGTACCACATGTCGGCACCGGCGCCCGAGGGCGAGGGCGCGCAGCGCGCCATGCGGATGTGCCTGGCCGACGCGGGCCTGCCGCTCGCCGACTACGGCTACGTCAACGCCCACGGCACCAGCACCCCCCTTGGCGACGTCGCCGAGACGCAGGCGGTGAAGGCCGTGTTCGGCGAGCAGGCGCACCGGCTCGTCTTCGGCTCCACCAAGAGCATGACCGGCCACCTGCTGGGCGGCGCGGGGGCGCTGGAGTTCGTGATCTCGGCGCTCGCCGTCATGCACGGCAGGATCCCGCCGACGATCAACCAGTTCGAGCGGGATCCGCAGTGCGACCTGGATTCGGCGCCGAACGCGATGGTGGAGCGGCCGCTCGTCGCCGCGCTGTCGAACGCGTTCGGCTTCGGCGGCCACAACGCCTCGCTCGCGGTGAAGCGCTTCGAGGCGTAGCGGTCGCGCGTCGCGGGCCCGACCCACGACGCGCGACCCGCGACCGACGGCCTAGTACGCCGGCGCGAGCAGCACGGCATTCAGCAGCAGCCGCTCCGTGCCGCGCCAGAAGGCCCGGAAATCCGGATTGTCCGCCACCAGCACCACCCGGCCCCGGCCGCTGCGCCGCGCGATGAGCGCGGCGCTCTGCTTCAGGGCCGCCATCGCGCGCGCCGGCACCCAGCCGGAGAGGCGCGGCTCCGCGCCGAGCACGAGCACGTTGGCACCGGGCTGCTTCGAGGGCTCGAAGGCGAGCGTGTCGTCCCGGAAGACGGGGAGCTTCGCGTCGAGGCCGAAGGCGATCGGGTGGGTGGGGTCCGCGTTCGCCTCGAGGATGGCGCCCGCCAGCTCCTGCGCCGCGCTGAACTCCCGCGCGTCGGCGAATCCGCGGCGGAGGCTGTCGGCGGGCAGCGGCTTCACCTTCTCCTCGGCGATCCCCGCCTCGATGGCCCAGCGCGCGCCGGCCCCCGTGGCGACCAGCGTGCCCCCCGCGCGCACCCATGCGTCGAGCGCCTGGCGCGCCGCGCCGTCACGCCCGCCGGGGAGCGCACCCGTGAGCAGCAGCGCGGTGTAGCGCGGCAGCGTCGCCGCGGAGAGGCGGGACGCCTCGAGGAGCGAGGCGTCGAGGCCCGCGCGCACGGTGAGGAGGTGCCACGCCTCGCCCACCTCCGTCGCCGGCTGTCCCTCGCCCGCGACGATCGCCGCGCGGACGGGCTGCAGCGGGATCGACGAAAGGCCGCCGAGATCGGGGCCGTCGGCCGCGAGCCCCGCGTCGAGGCCGCTCGCCAGCAGCCGCTCCTCCTCCACCAGGCGCCGCACGAGCGCGTGCACGCTGTCGGCCGGCGGCGCGTCCGTCGCGCGCCCCGTCACGGGCACGAGCACGGTGCCGCGCGCGAAGGTGCGCCGCTCGCCGGCCGCGACGGCGGTGAACGGCTCGCGCGAGACGAGCGGGATGACACCGGCGGCCAGCAGTCGCACCACGGCGCGCGGGAGGCCGGCGCGCTGGGGCTCGAGCGCGTATGCCACGCGCGCGGGGGCGCCCGCGAGGCGCGGCCCGTCGAGCGCCTCGGGCCGCACCTCGGCGCCGAGCGCGTCACCCGGGAGGAGCGGCGCCTCCGCGCTCCGCACGCCGAAGGCGAGCGGCAGCGTCCACGTCGAGATGTCGTAGAAGACCGAGTCGCGGTACTGCGAGACGCGCTCCATGGCCGCGGTGAGGAGCCGGCGCTGCGGCTGCGCGGCGGGGATCGCCACCGCCTCGCCGGGGCGGAACGTCTCGGCGCCGACGGTGACCGCCTTCGCGAGCGCATGCACGCGGACCCGGTGGCGCTGCAGCAGCTCCACGAGCGCGCGGGCCCGCGAGGCGTCGCCCGTGAGCGGGAGCAGCCAGCCCTGCGGCGCCTTCGCCGCCGGCTGCAGCGCCTCGCGGTAGAAGTCGCGCTGGTGGCGCAGCAGCTTCTCGCGCATGGCGACGGCGCCCTCCACGGTCGTGAGCGAGCCCACCACCTGGTTCCGCACCGTGAAGCCGTAGGCGAGCGGGCCGAACGCCGTCTCCCGCAGGAGCGCGCGCGACGAGGCCTGCTCGAAGAGGATCCCCACCGCGCCGTTGATGTCGGGGTAGGTGGAGCCCTTCCCGTAGTAGAAGTCGTCGTACTGCTGCTTCGTGAAGTAGAGCGAGCCGATCCGGTCGAGCGCGCGCGCGTGGTACTGCGCGAGCTCGGCGGTGAGCTGGAAGGTGCGCTCGGGCGTGTTCGGGTTCACGCGGCTCGGCACGCCGGGCTGGAAGAAGTACGTCTGGTCGCTGCCCATCTCGTGCAGGTCGGCCAGGACGTGCGGGCGCCAGTCGTGGTAGAGCCGGAGCCGCGCCTGCGCCTCGGGGAACTGCGCCGGGAGCCAGTCGCGGTTCGGGTCGGCCAGCCAGTGGTTGAAGCGGCCTCCCGGCCACGGCTCCACATGCTCGCGGTCGGCGGGGTCGCTGGTCGGCACGGCGCCGCGGTTCCACGTCACCCAGTCGACGAAGCGCGAGCGTCCGTCCGGGTTGATCGACGGCTCGATGATGACCACCGCGCGCTCGAGCAGCGAGTCGACGGCGGGCCCCCGGCCCGCGGCGAGGTGGTAGAGCACGAGGAGCGACGCGTCGCTGCCGCTCGCCTCGTTGCCGTGCACGGAGTAGCCGAGGTACACGACGACGGGCATCGTGCCGAGCATCGCGTCGGTCGCGCCCGCGGGGTCGTCCGAGAGGCGGAGGTTGGCGCGGCGGATCTCGTCCAGTCGCGCCATGTTGGCCGGCGAGGTGACGATGGCGTGCACGAGCGGCCGTCCCTCGACCGTGCGCCCGTGCTCCTGCACCCGCACGCGATCGGGGGCCGCGCTCGCGACCAGCCGGGCGTAGGTGACGAGCTCGTCGGGGCGGGCGTGCCGCTGCCCGACGCGCACGCCGAGCACCACCTCGGGGGCGGGGACGCTGGCGGCATACGAAGTGCCGGGGAAGGCGAGCGGCGGATCGATCGGCAGGGCCTGCTGTGCGGCCAGCGCGGAGGCCAGGCACGACGCGGCGGCGGCGGCCGCGAGGGCGGCCGTCCGGAGACGAGGCTGGAAGGTCATGCGAGGAAGGTACGCCGGTGGCGCGCCGGCGCGCGCCTCAGAGGTGCAGCAGCAGCCGCCGGACGAGGAGGGCGGTCAGCCCGCCGAAGAGCGTCAGGAAGACGAGGGTGCGCACCAGCGTCCGCTGCCGCCGGCGGCGCCGCACTTCGGCGCCGCTCACCGTCTCGTGCGAATGCAGGATGCCGGCCACCCCCTCGCTGGGAGCGACCGGGGCGTCGGGCGGCAGCACCGGGCGCGGCGGAGGCATACGGCCAAGTATCGGTACGGCGACCGCTTTTCTCAACGGGCGGCCTGCGCGCGGCGCGCGCGGGTCAGGGCAGGCGCCAGATGGTCCAGCCCATGTACCACGCCGGGTTCGCCTCGGAGCCGTTGAGCCAGGGCGCGACGGCGCCGAGGTGCGGCGCGTCGGTGAAGAACCCCTCGCTCGCGAGCGGGACAGCCGGGCCGGCGGCGAGGCGGGAGCCCGGCGCGGGCCGCACGTCGGGCGCGGGGATGCGCCAGGGGCCGCGCCCGCTCGCGGCGAGTTCGGCCACGTCGGCGAGCGGCACGACGGAGACGCTGGCGGGGAGGCCGAGCGCGATGCCGCTCGGTGCACACGGCCCGGCCGTCGGCCACGGCGTCGCGACGAGGAGCACGGCGCGCCAGCCGCTGGCGTCCACCGAGCCCGCGCTGCACGGACCGGCGAGTCGCGCGCCCGTGGCCAGGGCGACGAACGCCGTGTTGTCGAGCCGGACCGGCGCGTCGCTCAGGAGCTCGAGGCCGGTGCCCCCGGTCGGCGCGCCGACGGCGTCCGGCGGCGGGCCCAGCAGCGTCGCGTGCGCGATCCACGCCTCGGACGGATAGAGCGCCTGGCTCGATTCCGGCCCGGCGACGAGCAGGCGCGGCGTGGCGGGCGCCGCCGCGGCCGTGGCCACCAGGAACTGGAGACGCCCCCGCCAGCCGAGGTCCCACGCGACACCGGCGCTTGTCACGTCGGAGACCACGACGTGGTGCAGCCGCGCGGCACCGCCGCGCAGCACCAGTGCGCCCCGCGCCTCGGGCCGGGCGGACGCGGCCGTGCCGCCCCGGTGCACCTGCACGAACGAGAGGCGCGTCGCCCGGCCCACGCCGAGCAGCCGCAGCTCGCCGGCCTCGATGCGCACGTAGCGGAGTTCGCCGGAGTCGTCGTCGTCCAGCGCACCGCCGAACGGGACGCCGGTGTCGTCCACGCGCTCCTCGGCCGCGAATGCCGGACGCTCGGCCGCCCCGGTCGCGCCCTCGGGGGCATTCGCCAGCAGCCCGCGCCCGGCGATCGCGACGCCATCCCAGCAGCCGGGCACCGCTCCGCCGGCGCAGGTGAGGACGATCGGCTGGTGGAGCGAGCCGCGCGCCACGAGGCGGGCACCGCGCTCGATGACGAGCAGGGCCGGCACCGGGCCGGCGACGGCCTCCACGCGCGCCCCCGCCTCGATGGTGAGCGTGGCACCCTCGCGCACGGTGACGCGGCCCGCCACGCGCCACGGCCGGTCCGCGGTCCACGTGGTGCTCGCCGTCACATCGCCGGTGACCGGCGCTCCCGGGGCGGCGAGGCTCGCGCGGCCGGGGATCGGCTGGCCGACGATGGCGACCGGCGCCTGGGCCGCGCCGCGCGCGATCGCCACCACGTCGCCGACGCTGATGACGCCCGGGTCGAGCTCGCGGAACGGAGCGGAAGCGGTGCAGCGCACGCCCGGGCGGCATGGGTCGTCCGGGCCGAGGGCGGTGCCATCGTCGAGGTTCGCGGGCGCGACGTTGGCGGCCACGACGAAGTCGGTGGTGGCGAGGGTGTCGGAGAGTTCCCGCCGGGCCACCGCGACGTTGGACGCGATCACCACGTCGGCGACCGACACCACGCCGTTCAGGTTCACGTCGCCGAAGAGGAAGCCGTCGCCAGGCTTCCGCGCGACGCGAGGTTCGTCGACGGCGCCGAACGCGCGCGCGGCCGCGAAGGCGGCTGCGGCATCGGGGAAGCCGGCCGGCACCGCGGGCGCCGGGCCCGGCCGGGCGTGGAGGGCGGGCCCGCCCTCGCTGCTGGCACCGGCCGAGACGACCTCCTCGGGCAGGAACCGCAGCCCCTCGAGATAGCCCGGCGCCCGCACGACGAACCGCAGCGCGACCGCGTCCGGCGCGAGGCCGCGGGGGTGGACGACGAGCAGGCGGGCCCGGCCGGAGAGGGTGTCGGCAAGGTCGGCCGCCAGCAGGGCCGATCCGGCCGCGAGGCCGACGAGGCGCAGGCGATCGGGTGCCCACTGGAGCTCGCCCTGCAGCCCCTCGGCGCCTCCGACGCGGGGGCCGATCACGACGATCAACGGCTCCCCGACGGCGGCCGATGCGCTGCTCGCCACGAGTTGGAGCGCGGGCGGCACGAAGGGAACCTCCGGGGCCACGGCCGGCGCACAGGACGCGAGCGCCGCCAGCGCGGCACACCGCGCCGCGGCTCGCCCGATCGAGGCAGGCACCATCCCGCCATTCTGGCCCGGCGGCGCAACGAGGTGCCGAGACGGCGGCAACAGCTGCATCACGATCGCCCGGTGCGCACCGTACCGCGTCCGTGACCGGGCCGCCGGCCGCTGGTCGCGCCGAGCCGCTGGGGCCGTCGCGTTCCGGGCCCGCCGCGTGGCACTCCCGCCCCCGGCTCGTGTACATTCGCGTGAGCCTCATGCGCTTGTGGCGCAAGGAGATAGGATGACTGACGGCGTGGACTCCGGCCGCCTGCGCGATCCCGCGCTCCGGCCGATCGCGGAGAAGGTCATGGCGGGCGTCCGCCTGGACGCCGACGATGCGCGGGCCCTCTACGCGACCGGCGACCTGATCGGGCTCGGCACCCTCGCCGACTTCGCCAACCGGCGCGTGAACGGCACGCGGGTCTTCTTCTCCGCCAACCAGCACATCAACCCCACGAACGTCTGCATCCTCCGCAACACGTGCACGTTCTGCTCCTTCGCGCGCATGCCGAAGGAGGACGGGCACTACACGCGGTCGCTGGACGAGGTGTTCGCGGAAGCGGAGCAGGCGCGCGGCATGCCGACGCGCGAGTTCCACATCGTCGGCGGTCTGCACCCGAAGCTGCCGCTCTGCTACTACACCGACATGATCCGCGGGCTGAAGGCGCGCCACCCGCACGTGCACATCAAGGCGCTCACGGCCGTCGAGATCGCGCACCTCGCGCGCGTCGAGCGCACGGGCGTCAGGGAGGTGCTCGTCGCGCTGCGCGACGCGGGCCTCGACACGATGCCGGGCGGGGGCGCCGAGGTCTTCTCGACCGCCGTGCGCGCGACGATCGCCGAGCGCAAGCTCACCGGGCAGGAGTGGCTGGACGTCCACCGCGTCGCGCACGGCCTGGGCATCCGCTCCAACTGCACGATGCTCTACGGCCACGTGGAGACGGCGGACGACCGCATCGAGCACCTGACGATGCTGCGCGCGCTGCAGGACGACACGGGCGGGTTCCTGACCTACATCCCGCTCGCGTACCATCCGGAGAACAACGAGCTCGGCGAGGAGCTGGGCCGCGTCGGCTCGGCGACGACGGGCTACGAGGACCTGAAGAACATCGCGGTCGGCCGCCTCTTCCTCGACAACATCGCCCACGTGAAGACGCACTGGCCGATGGTGACGCCGTTCCTGAGCCAGGTGGCGCTCGCCTTCGGCTGCGATGACGTCGAGGGCACCGTCGTCTTCGAGCGGATCTACCACGAGGCGGGCGCGCGCACGGCGATGCACATGCACTACGACCAGCTGGTGCAGCTCATCCGCGGGGCGGGGCGGCAGCCGGTGGAGCGCAACAGCCTCTACGAGGTGGTGCGCGACACGTTCGACGCGCCGGCCGACCCGACGGTGGACGCCGTCGCGCCGCGCGGGCGCGCCGAGCCGGCGGTGCACGCGGCCTGACGATGGGCGCGCGGACGCCGCTCCGCCTCGGGCGGATCCCCTGGATCAACTGCGGCCCCGTCTACGGCGCGCTCGATCGCGGGCTCGTGCCGCTCGACGCGCGCGTGGTCTCCGGGACCGCCGCCGAGCTCAACGACCTGCTCGCGGCGGGCGAGCTGGACGTGTCGGTCGTCTCGGCCGTGGAGTACGCCCGCGACCGCGCCCGGTACGACCTGCTGCCGGACCTCGCCATCAGCTGCGACGGGCCGGTGCACAGCGTCCTGCTGCTGGCCCGTCGTCCGCCCGAGGCGCTCGACGGCGCGCTCGTGCTGCGCACGGCCTCGTCCCGCACCTCCGTGCTGCTCCTCGAGCTGCTCTGCCGGCATGTCTGGCGCGTCGCGCCGCGCTTCGCGACCGTGCGCGCGGAGGCGCAGGACCTGGACGCGCTCGCGGCGATGCCGCACGAAGCGGTGCTCGTCATCGGCGATGCCGCGCTCGCCCTCTCGGCCGCCGAGCGGTACCCGGTGGTGGTCGACCTCGGCGCCGCGTGGCGCGCGTGGACCGGCCTGCCGTTCACGTTCGCCGTCTGGGCGGCGCGGCGTGACGCCGACCGCGGCCGGGTCCGCACCGCAGCCGAGGCCCTGCTCGCCTCGCGCGCCTGGGGCCTCGCGCACCTCGACACGATCGCCGCCGAGGCGGCTGCGCGCACCGGCCTCGACGCCGCGCGGTGCCGCGCCTACCTCGGCGACCTCGACTACGCCCTGACGCCCCGGCACCTCGAGGGGCTCACCACCTTCTTCGCGCGGCTCGCGCGCGAGGGGCTCGCGCCCACCGGCGGCCTCTCGTTCATCGCCGCCGCCTGACGCCCATGACCGACACGATCGACCGCTCGTCCGGCGAGTTCCGCGACGCGCTCGCGCTCTACCGCCGCGCCGACCTCCTCGAGCTCGGCGCGATGGCCGATGCCGAGCGCTGGCGCCGCCACCCGGACCCGGTGGTGACCTACATCATCGACCGGAACATCAACTACACCAACGTCTGCGTCGCCGACTGCGGCTTCTGCGCGTTCTACCGCCGCCCGAAGCACGGCGAGGGGTACGTGCTCAGCTACGAGGAGATCGGCCGCAAGATCGACGAGTGCCGGGACGTCGGCGGCGTGCAGATCCTGCTGCAGGGCGGGCACAACCCGTACATCCCGTTCGAGTGGTACCTCGACCTGATGCGCTACATCAAGCGCCACCACCCGGTGCACATCCACGGCTTCTCGCCGTCGGAGGTCGTCTTCTTCGCCGAGCGCTTCCGGCTCGACGTGCCGACCGTGGTGCGCGAGCTCCGCGCGGCGGGGCTCGACTCGATCCCCGGCGGTGGCGGCGAAATCCTCGTCGACGCCGTGCGCCGGCGCGTCGCACCGAAGAAGGCGATGACGGACGAGTGGCTCGGCGTGCAGGAGGAGGCGCACCGGCAGGGGATGCGCACCTCGGTCACCATGATGTACGGCATGGGCGAGAGCGACGAGGACCGCGTCGAGCACCTCTTCCGCATCCGCGAGGTGCAGCGCCGCACCGGCGGCTTCACCGCGTTCATCTGCTGGCCGCTCCAGCCGGAGGGGACGCCGGAGATGGCCCACGTGGAGAAGACGGACGCCGTCACGTACCTGCGCACCCTCGCGCTCGCACGCGTGCTGCTGCCGGAGATCCCGAACCTGCAGTCGTCGTGGGTGACGATGGGCCACAAGATCGGCCAGCTTGCGCTGCGCTTCGGCGCCAACGACTACGGCAGCCTGATGATGGAGGAGAACGTCGTGTCGGCGGCCGGCACCACGTACCGGACGACGATCGCCGAGATGGAGCGGAACATCCGGGACGCGGGCTTCACGCCGCGCCGCCGCCGGCAGGACTACTCGTTGCTGCCGGAGCCGGAGCTCGCCGCGGCGTGAGTGGCGTCCGGGTCGGCATCGGCTACGACTCGCACCGCTTCGTCGTGGGTCGGCCGCTGATCCTTGGCGGCGTCACGATCCCCCATACGCACGGCCTCGACGGCCACTCCGACGCCGACGCCGTCGCCCACGCCCTCACCGACGCCCTGCTGGGCGCCGCGGGCGCGGGCGACATCGGCCGCCTCTTTCCCGACAACGACCGGCGGTACGAGAACGCGGATTCGATGGTGCTGCTCGCGCAGGCGTACGCGGTGGTGCGCCAGGCCGGCTGGCGCGCGGTCAACGCCGACGTGACCATCATCGTGCAGCGCCCGAAGATCGCCCCGTGGGCCGACCAGATGGCCGCGGGGCTGGCCGCCCGCCTCGGCCTGCCCGCCGGCGCCGTGCACGTGAAGGCCAAGACGAACGAGGGGATGGGCTTCATCGGCCGCGGGGAGGGGATCGCCGTGATGTGCGTGGCCCTGCTGGAGGCGGCCTGATCGACGGCGTGCTGGAGTGGGCGGCGGGCCAGCCGCCCTCGCGCCTGTACCTCCTGCTCGCGGCGTTCGCCTTCCTCGAGAACCTCGTCCCGCCGCTCCCGGCCGACACCGGCATCGCGTTCGGCGCCTTCCTCGCCGCACGGCAGCTCGCCTCGCCATGGGCGGTGTTCGCGGCCACGTGGCTCGGCAACGTCGCCGGCATCATCGTCGTGTTCGTCCTCGTGCGCCGGCTCGGGCCGGCGCTGCTCGCGCGCCCGCTCGTCGCGCGGCTCCTGCCCGCGCGCGCCCTCGAGGCGGTGCGCCGCGACTACGCGCGCTTCGGCGCCGCCGGGCTCTTCCTCGCGCGCCTCGTCCCGGGACTCCGCGCCGCCACGCCGGCGGTCGCCGCGCTGGCGGGCCTCCCGGCCGCCTTAGCCGTGGCGCCGCTCGCACTCGCGTCGGCGCTCTGGTACGCCGCCGTCGTCGCCGCGGGGATGTGGGTCGGGCGCGAGTGGGCGCAGGTGCAGGCGCTGCTGGTCGACCTCAACCGCGGCTTCCTGATCGCGGGGGCGGCCCTGCTCGCGGCACTCGCGGCCGCGTGGTGGTCGCGAGGGCGTCGCGGATGAGCGCCGACGCCACTCGCGACGCGCGCGACCGCGCCTTCGGGCTCGAGGGGTTCCGCGACTTCCTCGCCCTCGAGGCCGGCCACTCCGTGCACACGGTCGACGCCTACCTGCACGACCTGCGGCGGCTCGCCGACTTCGCCGCGGCGAAGGGCATCGCCGGGCCCGAGGGGCTGACGCGTGCGCTGCTGCGCGACTTCGTCTACCTGCTCAAGGACCTCGGCCTCGCCCCCGCGACGATCCGCCGCCAGGTCTCGGCGATCCGCACCTACTACGGCCACCTCCTCGCGGACGGCCGCGTCTCCACCGATCCCGCCGACCGGCTCGAGACGCCGAAGGCGGGCCGCACCCTTCCCGAGGTGCTGTCGCGCGACGAGGTGGCGCGGCTGCTCGCGAGCCCCTCCGTCGACGACCCGCTCGCCTGGCGCGACCGCGCCCTCCTCGAGCTCGGCTACGGCGCGGGGCTCCGCGTCAGCGAGCTCTGCGGCCTGGCCCTCACCGACCTGCTGCTGCCGGAGCGGCTCGTGCGCGTGTTCGGCAAGGGGGGGAAGGAGCGGCTCGTGCCGCTCGGGCGGCCCGCCATCGGCGCCGTGGCGACATGGCTCGGCCAGCTGCGCCCCACGCTCGACCGCGGCGCCACGAAGGGACGGGTGCTGCTCAACGCGCGTGGCACGCCGCTCTCGCGCATGGGGGCGTGGACGGTCGTGCGCAAGCACGCCGAGCGTGCCGGCATCGCGAAGACGGTCACTCCCCACACGCTGCGGCACTCGTTCGCGACGCACCTCCTCGAGGGCGGCGCCGACCTCCGCGCAGTGCAGGAGATGCTCGGCCACGCCGACCTGGCGACGACGCAGATCTACACCCACGTCGACCGCGAGTACCTCAAGTCGGTCCACCGGCAGTTCCATCCCCGTGGCTGAGCGCGCACGCGAAGGGCTCGCGCTGCTGCTGGGCGCCCTCGGCGCCCTCGGCGCCCAGGGCTGCGCGCGCTACACGCCGCAGCCGCTCGACGTGCCGGCGCGCGCGGCGGCGTTCGAGGCGCGGCGGCTGGACGACGCCGCCCTCGGCGCCTTCATCCGCGAGCACGCCGACTCGGCGGGGCCGCCCGAGGGCTGGGATGCGCGCCACCTCGCCCTCGCCGCGCTCTGGTTCGATCCCGAGCTCGACCGCGCGCGTGCCGCGTGGCAGGCGGCGCAGGCCGACGAGATCGCCGCCGGCTGGCGGCCGCAGCCGGGCCTGCAGGCCGAGGCCGGCCGCGGCACGCTCGGCGACGTCTTCGAGTCGCCGTGGGTCGCCTCGCTCGCCGTGCCGCTGCCCATCGAGCTCGGCGGCAAGCGCGCGGCCCGCCTCGCGCGGGCGCGCGCCGCCTCCGCCGTCGCCGGCGTCGCCCTCCGCGAGGTGGCGTGGCGCAGCGTCGCCGGCGTGCGCGAGGCGGCGCTCGCGCTGGCGCGCGCCCGGGCGCTGCGTGCCGAGCAGCGGGAGGAGGTGGCCGCCGCCGAGGCGGTGGTCGCCGCGCTCGGCCGGCGCGTGACCGAGGGGAGCGCCTCGAGCACGGAGTTGGCCCGCCTCGAGCAGGAGGTGCGCGAGGCGCGGCTCGCCCTCGCGGCGCGGGAGGGCGCCGTCGCGCAGGCGCGCCTGCGGCTCGCGCGCTCCGTCGCGGTGCTGGATGATGCCCGCCTGGAGGCGCTCCCCCTCGACGCCGCCACCGGCGCCTGCGACCGGCCGCCGGCGCCCGACAGCGCACGTGCCGCCGCGCTCCAGGCCCGGCTGCCGCTCGGCGCGGCCCTCGCGCGCTATGCCGTGGCGGAGGCGGAGGTGCGGGTCGAGGTCAGCCGCGCCACGCCCGACCTCGTGCTCGGCCCGGGGATCGCGTACGATCAGGGGATCCTGCGCTGGACGATCCTCTTCGCCATGCCGAGCCTCGTGACGCACCGCAACCGCGGGCCCATCCTCGCCGCCGAGGCGCGCCGCCGCGCGGCGGCCGCCGAGGTCGACGTCGCGCAGCAGCGCGTGCTCGGCGAGGTCGCCGCGGCGCTGGCCGCGTGCGAGGCGTCGGCACGGCAGGTGTCGGCGGCCGACAGCGCGGTGGCGGGCGCCGAGCGGCGCCTCGCGCTGGTGATGGCCGGGGAGGCGCGCGGCGAGCGCGGCACGCTCGAGGTGCTCGCCGAGCGGCTGCAGCGCGTGCGGGCCGGC
>JANRJE010000002.1:0-80083 GCA_033764135.1 Gemmatimonadales bacterium | reverse complement strand
GTGACTTTGCCCTTCGTGGCCCAGGTGTCGCAGGCGAAGGTGGTCTGCTGACTCATGACGGGCTCGACGTGGCGGGAAACACGAAGTGGCGAACGACTGGAATATCGCACGATCCTGTCGGTTTGTGCAGAGCCTCCCTAGAATGCTCCACGTGGTAGAAACGGCCCCAGGTGGTGACCAGTGCTGCACCCAGAGATTGCTGTAATCATCCACGAGCAATCTTGCGATTGACGGCCGGTACTCAGCTCGTGGAATCGCCGCAAGCAGATCGCGCAGTTCATTGCGATTCTTGTTGGATGCAAAGCGCATACGAAAAGTTACGTACGCATCCAGATCCGATTCGGAGACGCGCGCCACTGGGAACGCGCGACCCACTGTCATCACACGCTTTCCATCCTTGTCGTACACACGCACCGCGAATTGCCCGCCGTCTGTCACATACAGACGGTCGCCTCCAACCGCTGAGGCAGAGAACCGGCCAAAGATGAGGTCGCCCTTCTTTTGGGGTGACTCAAAGTACGCATCCATGACCGCCATCTCACCGATAGGCCGAGCGGCTTTTGCATCTATCGAATAGATGTACTGTGGAAGCGAGTCTGTGTAGCGCCGTGGAGCGCTGTTACGACCCGGAAAGCCGGATGCAAGAAAGACGGGACGGCCTTCGATGAAGCCGCCAAGGTTGTACGACCAGATGCCGCGCCTGGAGTCGGATGGTTCAGCGACGGCGATGGTTGAGGTCAGTCGTCCCGAGAGGTCAAACCGGGTGATCCGCATCTGGGAACCATCGAAAACATGAATCTGGTCCTGTGCGACACTGATGCCGGAGAGCTCACGGAATTCGCCCGGGCCGGCACCGTTCCTCCCAGCTTTGCGAAGGAACCTGCCACTTGCGCTGAAGAACCTTAGTTCGCGCGTTGCGCCGTCAACGACCAGCAGCTCGCCTGTGCGCAGCTGCTCCACGTGAACGATGTTGGTGAAAAGCGTGCTCTCACCCTGAGACTCGCTTTCAATCTCAAGCACTGGCCGCTGCTCGATTGTCCACCGCGTTTGGCCGTGAAGCGCTGCAAGCGGTAGTGCGACGACTGCTAGCGAGAGCAATCGCTTCAGCTGCGTTCCGATGAGCATAACGATTCCGATACGCGTATGGGTACACAACGGAGGCGGCCAGCCAAGACTGCCTAACGCTGCGGTTGAGCGGCCGCAAGCTGCCGTGTGAAGCGCGACGCGAGCGCATAATGAAATGAAGCGCTCGCGGCGTCGCCGCGACGACGCATGCCGGTCCGCTCCAACCGCTGGTTAGGCGGCTGGCACGACGCCTCTTCTTTTCGGTAGCTAGCTGTCATTTGCCACCGCCGCCCTGGCGAGTTTCCACGCGCGTTCACGAAGTCTATGAAACTCTGCATTCGTTTCGCTCTCGCGCTCCTCCGGAACAGAATGTCCATTCACACGACAGAGCCAGACGTCGTTAATCGAACCCATCCCACCGAAGTACGTTAGGAAACGCTCGACGCCATAGTTATCGCCCTTCTGAAGTAGCGACAGATCACTCGCGATTTTCTTCGACCAAAATGACTCCCCACAACTCGTGAGTACCGCGGTCATTTGTTCGAGCGTTTGCACGAGTTCGGTCATTGCGAATCCCTAAACGTTGCCGCCTAACGGCGTGGCAATCACCTGCAAAGCGGGCCGACCGGGTTTGTGATGCGTGACCATGGTAGGCCCGCTTTGCCAGGCGCATTGCCTTGTTATACCGCACCTTCGTCGCGATTTCGTTCCTGAAGAATGTTCCGAACCTCCACTTCCAGCAGCGGCAGGTCCTTCCTCACCATGTCCCAGGCCATCTCGAGATCAACGCGGAAGTATTCGTGGATCAAGATGTCTCGCGCCCCGGCGATGTCGCGCCAGGGAACGGCGGAGTGCTTCGCCCTTACATCATCCGGAACGCCCTTCACCGCCTCGCCAATGATCTCCAAGCGGCGTATCACGGAGTCCTGCTTTTCGATATTCGCGGCAAACGCGGCGAAGTCCAGGCCTTCGGTATAGTCCCGAAGAAGGGCGATGGCATCGAGGATCTCGCCGAGAAGGATGTCGATGCCTCGACTCATAGGACCGGAACCAGTTCCCTCTGGATCTCGTCCCGCAGCTTCGGGTGAAGCGAGCCGCGCGTCGCAACGTCGACGTCTCGACCGAGGATCTCGCAAAGATCCAGCCGAAGCCCGGAGAGGTCGACAAGTGTCCGACCCTTCTCGAACTCCACCAGGAAGTCCACATCACTGTCCGCCGTGGCTTCGCCACGTGCGACCGAGCCGAAGATGCTCGCACGCACCACCCCACGCCGTGACATCGGCGCAGCAACCTTTCGGCGGATCTCGTCGATAGAGGGACTCATGCCCTGCAATATATGATGCCCGCCCTCCCGGCCCAACCGCCCAGAGCCAGACGGGCCGTCGAACAGGCCTAGCCAAGAGTGCGGTATAACGGCTTGCGTTTCTGCGGCGGGGCCGCCGAGGCCCGCGCGTACCTCGAAGAATCTACAGCGCGTGGGCCGAGGCACATGGCCCCGCCCGCAGCAAGCGCGTGTTAGGCAGGATCGACTCTCCAATCCCTCGAATCTCGCAAAGTTGAGATCGTGTGAAGTGCCTGAAGCAATCTTAGGCAATCGACACGGCTCCAACCGGGGACGTCGCGGCCGTGAAGTACCCAATGGCGATTCAATAGCTCCGGGCGGGAGGCTCCGAAGTCTGCATGCCTGAACACTCCCGCCACAAAGCCCTCCACCGTTGCCCAGCCGGCCCTAACTATGCTCTGGCCTTCCGCCTCTCGAATTCTTGCCGCTGCCCTCGGAACGGCGACGCGTTCCTGAAACTGGCCAGCGACGTCTAGAAGGACCCCTTCCAGGACAAGTAGAAGGGCAGGCACGGCGACCAGATACCGGCGCCGCCGGAAGGCGTATACCGCTTGTTCCAGTAGAGGGTGCCAACGGAGAAGCCAAGGGGATTGAACTGTCTCTCGGAGAACTTGCCGCAATTCCTTCGACCGGAACCGAGAGTACTTCTCCACAAAGTAGGTATCCAAGGCTTCGACGGTTACGTCTTCAGGCATGAGAGTGAGAAAGTGCAGTGGCCCCCACATCGGAAAGGTCCAACCGTAACTGCCTAGCCGACGCGCCTTGTCATGCTGCCCGTCGAAGACAGCGTCGATTTCCCGAAACATGCGGTCAAGCATCTCGGGCAGCAGCGCGGAAGGATGAGGGTCTTCGGTCATCAACTCGGGGTCTGATGAGTGCCTGTGAACTGCCTAACGATTTGCAAATCAGCGGCGAGCGCGTGGGCGGCGCAGCCGCATCACCAGCGCGCTCGTCCGCTGCATTTGCCGGTTAGCTGTCAGTATCGGGCAGATGCTGGCGAACAAACGCCCGTGGCGTCACGACCTCCACATCCTGCCATCCGGAGACATCGAGCAGGTGGCGGTCTCCCGAGATGACGACCTGGACGCCCGCCGCGACGGCCGCGGCGAGAAACTTGTCGTCGTCCGGGTCCGCGCTCACCGGCGCCGGTAAGGGTGCGGCCGCGAGGACCGGCGAATGGACCATCAAGATCTCGAGCATGGCCGTGAAGGCCTTACGGCCATCCGGATACTTCGCCGCCATGGTGTGGCCCACCCGCGCGTACTCCTCGAGGATCTCCGGCGTGAGCACAAATGCCAGCCGGTCATCGGACCAGGCGTCCACGATCTGCCCGGGGACTCCTCCAAAGAAGATCCCCGAGACCAACACATTGGTGTCGAGGACCACCCTCACTTGGAACGGCGCACCTTGGCCACGGCCTTGGTCACGTCAGACGGCTTCAGCCCGGCGCGCTTGGCGGCTACGCGGGCCTCGCGGACGAGTTTCGCAAATTCGCCACGCGCGGGGGGCTCCAAGGTCTTGAAGATGACGACATCCCCATCGCCGAGCACGACAAACTGGGTACCGGCCTTGAGGCCGAGTCGATTGCGGATCTCTTCGGGAATCACGACCTGCCCCTTGGAGGAGAGGGTCGTGGTAGCGGTTTCACTCATGGCAGCTCCTGGAGGTGACTTACCAGTAAGATACCAGCGGTCGGGCGCGTCGTCAAGGAATGAGCTGAGTGCCTGTACAGCTAACAAGTATTGGACCTGCGAGCCCCACCCCCTGCCCGCAATGAAATCCCCAACAAGCATACTGCCTGCGGCCTAATCCGGTAACCCTGCCGCGGGGACCATTTCCCGGCACTTGCCAGCAGCAGTGGTCGCCACTCCGCCTGATCCCCCCGTCGCCCGGATCCCTATCCCCCGCCCCGGAATGACGGCCACAACCGGTTGCTGCAGCCACCGCCCCCCAGCTGCCACAGCCCGACCGCCCCGCTCCAACCGATCAACCCCAGGATCGGCCGCGGGACCAAACCGACTCTATTGGGTCTTCTGCCGCGAGGTGTGCAGCAGTCCCGTTTTCGGCTGCAAATGCCCCGCGTGATCACAAGGCCCAGCCGGTGGGCCCGGAAGAATCCTACAACAGCTCTCCTCAGCGAGCCCCCACACTGTGGTCCGTGACTCCGCCCAACCCGCCGCCCCCGCCCCCCATGCAGGTGGGCTGACGGCCGACCTCGCACCCACGCATGCCGCGAAAAGAACGAGGGCGATCCAACTCCACCAATCCCCACTCCACCACCACATGCTCGGGCCGGGACTCGAACCCGGATGGGGTCTCCCCCTGGGGATTTTAAGTCCCCTGCGTCTGCCATTTCGCCACCCGAGCAGTCACCTCAATATGGCATGACGGCCCCGGGGCCGCCGCGACTACCTTTCCCCGCCATGATCCCGCCAATCGCCCGCCCGCTGCTGGCCCTGATGATCGCCGCGACGGCCAGCCAGGTCAACGCGCAACTGCCGCTGATGACCGCCCCGAAGGGCACCCTCAGAATCGAGTTCGGAGGCGGCTTCTTCCCCACCGACGAGGAGTTCGCCGACGGCAAGCGCCGCCCCCTCGGCGGGTCACTCACCTCCTCAGCACTCGGCGCCGCAGGCGTCGCCCCGGTCGCCGACCTCGATCAGCGCATGGCCCAACTGCTCGGCCGACCGGCCACCCCCGGCTCGCTCGGCGGGGTCACCGCAATTCTCGAGCGCCAACGCGGTGTCGGCACCATCGGCCTGGGATGGGGGATCAGTCGCCGCCTCACCCTCTCGACCCGGGTGCCGATCGTCTCGACCCGCACCCAGGCACAACTCACCCAGGACGGCACCGGCGCCAATCTGGGAATCAATCCGGCCGACCAGTTCCCGGGTGAGGGGGGGGGAAGCCAGCAGAACGCCGCCTTCCTGGCCGAGTTCACGGCGGCACTGGATCAACTCGCCAGCCGGACCGCAGCCGGCGATTTCGCCGGTGATCCCACCCTTGAGGCACTGGCCCAGCAGACGCTGAGCGAAGCCCCGGCGTTCCGCGATGGACTGGCGACGCTGCTGGGAAGCGCACCGCTGCTCCCCGCCATCGGTACCACCGACGGCGACGCGCTGCTCGCCGCCACGGCAGCGTTCCGCACCCGCTTTGCCGATCAATTCGGGATCGGCGGCTTCACCGCGGCACCGGCACTGCCGAGCAGCACCTTGACCCCCGCCGGCTTCGAGGCGCTGCTCTCCTCACCGAGCGGATTCGGGCTGCTCCCTTTCGGGGAGGATCCGCGGGTCCAGGTGGGCGACATCGAGGTGGAGCTGACCGCCGAGCTGTGGCGCACCGGGCAACCGGGCGACGCGCGCTGGCTGGCGCTCTGGGGTCGCGGCGGCGTGGCCCTCCCCACAGGCAGCGCGCCGCGCCCGGATGCCCTCCTCGACCAGGGCTCCGGCGATGGTCAGCTCGACCTCCTCGCCGGCGCGGTCCTCGAGGCGGGTCGTGACCGACTCGGCGTGCGGGTGGCGGTCGACTATCGCCGTCAATTTGCAGATGACCTCGATGCCCGCGTCGGGGCGCGGGATGCCCTGCTCCGTCTCGCGTCATCGGAAGCGTCACTGCGCCGCGATCCGGGTGACGTGATTCAACTCGCGGCACAGCCATACTTCCGGCTCGCACCGCATTTCGCCATCGTCGGCTCCGCCCGTTGGTGGTCACGCGGAACCGACCGGTGGAGCTGGTCCAGCGGACAGACGGCGCTGCCCGGGCTCGACCCCTCAGTGATGAACGCCGACACCAAGGCCAGCGCGACACTGCTCGGCATCGGGGTGAGCTATGTACACGATGGGCCGCTCCGCGATGGTCGGGTCGGGATGCCGGTGGAAGCGTCGTTCGGAATCGAGCGGCTGGTGAGCAGCGGGAAGGGATTGGTCGATGCGCCGCTGATCACGCGGCTCACCTTCCGGATCTACAAGTCGCTCATCGGGCGGCCACCGGCCCCCTGAGCAGCGATGCAGCGAGCCGCCGGGCGGCAGCGTCGTCCGGATTGCCCAGCATCCGCGCCAGCTCGATCACCCGATCCTCACCCAGGAGCACCGCCACGTCACTCTCGGCGAGTCCGTCGCGAGTGCCCTTGGCCACCCGCAGGTGACGATCGCCTGCCGCGGCAACCTGCGGCAGATGGGTGATGACCAGAACCTGGTGGCGCTCCGCCACCCGGGCGAGTGCCCCCCCCACCTGCAATCCCACCTCGCCGCCCACGCCTGTGTCGACCTCGTCGAAGACCAGCGTGAGGACGGCATCGTGGCGCGCGAGTACCACCTTGAGCGCCAACATCAGCCGGGCCAGCTCGCCACCGGAGGCAGTGCGGGCCAGCGGCCGCGCAGGCATCCCGGCGTTGAGACGCGCCCCGAACGCCACCTGCTCCGCTCCCTCGGCACCGACCAGATCCTGCGGCAGCAACTGCACCTCCAGCGCGGCATCCACGAGGCCGAGTCGCGGCAGCAGCCGACTCACCTCGCCGCCGAGCCGCTCGGCGGCCGTGGTGCGAAGAGCAGTGAGCTGAGCGGCGGCCTCGTTCAGTGCCACTCCTGCTGCCTCGGCCCGGCGGCCGAGCACGGCGAGATCGAGCTCGGCAGTGTCGACCAGATCGAGTTCGCGGAGCGCCTCGTCGCGAGCGGTCAATACCGATTCGATGGACCCACCGTGCCGGCTCATCAGTCGCCCGAGGAGGTCGCGACGATGCTCAACCTCGGCTAGTCGGCGGGGATCCTCGGTCACCTGATCGGCGTAATCACCGACGCGGCGGCCGAGCTCGTCGAGGTTGGCCCAGGCGTCGTCGAGCAGTGAGCGCCAAGTGCCGGTCTCGGGGTCGATCCGGGCGAGGGCATCGAGCTCGCGCGCTGCCCGGGCCAGCGCCGGGCGTGCCCCCCCCTCATCGTCCTCGAGCGCCTGCTGCAGCAGCCGGGCATGCTCTCCCAACGTCCCCGCCTGACCAAGCCGGTTCGCCTCCAGAGCGAGTTGGTCCTTCTCGCCTGCCCGGGGATCGACGGCGGTGATCTCCTCGACGACATGCCGCAGCCAGTCGGCGCGGCGAAGCGCTTCCATGCGGCGCGCTTCCAGAGTGGCAGCCTCGGTGCGGAGCCGGACCAGATCAGCGTGCAGCTCGCGCACGGTGGCGAGCGCGGCGTCGGCTCCGGCAAAGGCATCGAGCAGTTCGCGCTGCACCCGGGCGTCGAGCAGTTGCAGTGTCTGGTGCTGACCGTGAAGATCCACCATCGCCTCGCCCAAGGTGGCGAGCACGCCGATGGTGGTGGGCGATCCGTTGACCCAGGCGCGAGAGCGGCCCTCGGCGGTGATCTCGCGACGGATGATCACCGTCTCATCGGGATCGAGCCCGGCCGCTTCCATCCGCTGGCGGACATTCGACGGCAGCGAATCGAACGCTCCCTCGATCACGGAGCGCGCAGCGCCGGGACGTACGGCGGCACGATCGGCGCGGTCGCCGAGGAGGAGAGCGAGGGCATCTACCAGCATCGACTTGCCGGCGCCGGTTTCGCCGGTGAGGACATTGAGGCCGTCACCGAGTTCGAGGGTGACGTCGGCGATGGTGGCGAGGTCGCGCACCCGCAGGCTCCGCAGCATCAGTCGCGGCCGGTCAGATCGCCCCAGCGCAGCTTGTCGCGGAGTCGATCGAAGAACGACACCTCGGGGAATCGCACCAGCGCCACGCGATGCGGCGCGAGTTGCACCTCCAGGGTATCACCCGCCGCCAGGGTGGCGGTCTGCTGTCCGTCGAACGAGATGAGGAGTTCCTCCGGATCGGGATCGACCAGATGCACCCGGATCCGCGAGCTGCCATCCACCACGATCGGGCGCACCGAGAGCGAGTGGGGGCAGATCGGGGTGATCAGCATAGCGCCCAGGGTCGGCACCACGACCGGCCCGCCGGCGCTCAGCGAATAGGCAGTGGAGCCGGTCGGCGAGGCGATCACCAGGCCGTCACCGGAAACGGTACCGACGGTGTCACCGTCGATTTCGACCCGGTAGCGGACCACCCGGGCCACGCCGCCCTTGTGAAGCACCACGTCGTTGAGCGCGGCCAGCGCTGCCTTGGTCGATCCGGTCCGGGACTGCACGCTGCCGAGCAACACCGCCCGGCTTGAGAGCGAATTGCGGCCGGCTGCGAAACCGTCGAGGGCCTGCAGCACGTCCTCGCGGGCCACCGAGGTGAGATAGCCGATCCGGCCGAAGTTGGCGCCGAGAATCGGCACCTCGCGACCGGCCAGAAGACGCGCGCCCCGGAGCAGCGTGCCGTCACCGCCTAGCGAGAGGAGCAGGTCGATCTGGTCGGGATCGATGGGGGGGGGAGATTCCGCCAGCAGAGCGCTGGCCTCGGGATCGATGCTCAAGCTCCATCCGCGAGCCGCCGCATGAGCGACAATCTTCGCGAGCACATCCCGGAGCACGGGATAGCGCGAGTTCCCCAGCACACCGATCCGCAGACTCACCTCAACCGACCGCGAGCGGCTTGAGCACGCTCAGCACCCGGTCCGCGATCCCGCGCGCGGTGAGGCCGTAGGCCGCGAGCTGCTCGCCCCGCGGCGCCTGCAGGATCAGCTCGTCGGCAACACCCATCGCCACCACCCGCACTTCCGGATGACTGCGCTGCATCCGCTCGGCGAGTGCGGCACCGAAGCCGTTGATCACCGCCCCTTCCTCCACCGTCACCAGGACGCGGCAGTCGCGCACCAGCTCGGCCAGCATCGCCTCGTCGAACGGCTTGACGAAGCGGGCATTGACCGCAGCCACGTCGTGGCCTTCCGCCGCCAGTGCCTCGGCGGCTTCCAGCGCTGGCAGGGCCATCGTCCCCACGCCGAGAATCGCCACCTCGCGCCCCGGGCGAAGTCGTTCCCAGGTGCCGTAGGGAACCGCCGGAATGCTGCCGACCGGATTCGGGTCCGCGGGTACCTTGTCGCGCGGATAGCGCAGCGACATCGGACCGTCATGATCGAGCGCGGTCCGCAGCAGCCCGACCAGTTCGTCGGCGTCCTTCGGTGCGGCAACCGTCATCCCCGGCACCGCCATCAGGTAGGGGATGTCGTACAACCCCATGTGGGTCTGACCGTCTTCGCCCACCAACCCGGCGCGGTCCATGCAAAAGACCACCGGGAGGTGCTGCACGGCGATGTCGTGGATGATGTTGTCGTAGGCCCGTTGCAGAAACGTCGAGTAGATCGCCACCACCGGGCGGATTCCCTCGGCAGCGAGTCCGCCCGCGAAGGTGACGGCATGGCCCTCGGCGATGCCGGTGTCGAAGAACCTGCCCGGATGCCGCTTCTGGAAGACGTTGGTGCCGGTGCCGCTCGGCATTGCCGCCGTGATGGCAACCAGATCCTGACGTTCCTCGCCCAGCGCCGTGAGGGCATCGCCGAACACCTGCGTCCAGGTCGGTGGTCCGCTGGCCTTCTTGCGCGCCTCGCCGGTTTCGGGATCGTAGGCCGCAAGGCCGTGCCACTTCTCGCGATTGGCCTCGGCGAACGAGAACCCCTTCCCCTTCCGGGTCAGCACATGCAGCACCCGGGGGCCGCCGAGCGAGCGCACGTGGGCCAGCGTCTCGGTGAGCTTGTCGAGGTCGTGGCCGTCGATCGGGCCGAAATAGCGGAAACCGAGTTCCTCGAACAGCATCCCCTCGCTGAAGAGGTTCTTGACCGACTCCTCGACGTTGCGCGCCAAGTGGACCACGCCGTCCCCGAAGACGTCGCCGAGCTTGAAGGTGACCTTCTTGATCCGCTCCCTGAGCCGGTCGGTGCGCGGATCGGCGACGATGCCGCCGAGCATCTTGGAGATGCCGCCGACGTTGGGTGAGATGCTCATCCCGTTGTCGTTGACGATCAGCAGGATGTCGCGATCGGAGTGACCGGCGTTGTTCATCCCCTCGTAGGAGAGGCCGCATGTCAGGGCGCCGTCGCCCACCACGGCCACCACCTTGTGTTTCTCGCCGCGGAGGTCGCGTGCGGTGGCCATGCCGAGCGCGGCGGACATCGCCGTCCCCGCGTGGCCGGCACCGAACTGGTCGTGCTCGCTCTCGTCCCGCTTGAGAAAGCCGGAAATGCCGCCGACCGAGCGCAGCGTCTCGAAGCCCTCGTTCCGCCCGGTGAGGAGCTTCCAGGCATACGCCTGGTGGCCGACATCCCAGAGGATCTTGTCGGTCGGCGAGTCGAACTCGTAGAGCAGCGCGATGGCCAGCTCGACCACGCCGAGGGAGGCACCGATATGCCCGCCGGTGACCGAACAGCAGTCGATCAGCCGCTGGCGGATCTCCTCCGCCAGCACCGGCAACTGGTCGCGCCTGAGTCGCTTGAGGTCGGCGGGACCGTGAATCTTTTCCAGCAATGACATGAGAGCTTCCTGTTGTCAGTGATCAGGATGAGCGTGTTACAATATATCGCGCCAGCGGGCCGAGCACCGCCGTGGCCACTCCGGCCTCCTCCAGGGCGGCCAACCCCCGCGCCTCATGCTCGACGGCCGCCAGCCGTGCCGCAGCGACCCCCAGCAGGCCGACGTAAGTGCTCTTGGCCCGCTCCTCGTCCTTGCCGGCGGTCTTCCCCAGGATCTCGGAGGTGGCGGTGGCATCGAGGACGTCGTCGGCCACCTGAAAGGCGAGCCCCAGCTCCTCGCCGTAACTCCGCAAGGCATTGAGCACCGGCTCGGGCGCCCCGGCGGCCAGCCCGCCGAGCTCCACCGCCGAGCGGATCAGAGCGCCGGTCTTGCCACGATGGACGGTCATCAACTGCTGCAGGTCGAGCGAGACTCCCTCGGCTTCGAGATCGAGCCACTGTCCACCCACCATCCCCCTGATGCCGCCCGCCTCGAACAGTGCCACTGCCATCCGACGGAGCGCTTCCGGTTCCAGTTTCATGGTGTCGGCGGCTCGCGCCAGCGCCTCCGCGGCAATAGGCACGAGGAGGTAGCCGACCCGGGTGGCCACAGGTACGCCATAGACGACATGGGTGGTGGGTCGGCCGCGCCGCAACGGATCGTCATCCATGCACGGCAGGTCATCGTGAACGAGCGAGTAGGTGTGGACGATCTCCACCGCCGCAGCGACTCCCGCTATGCCGGGGTGATTCCCTCCGCACGCCTCGTACGCGGCCAGCACCAGCGCGGGACGGACCCGCTTGCCGGGAGAGCAGAGTGCATAGGCGATGGCCTCGCCGATGGTACCGCCGACGTCGGCCCGGAGACGGTCGGCACAGGCCTCCAGTTCCCGGTCCACCAGCGTGCGTGCCCGCGCGATCACCGCTGGTGCCACCTCAACCATCGAGAGGAACCACCTTCGGGGTGCCATCTTCCGTGAATTCCTGGAGTACCTGCATCACCCGCGTCTCGGCTGCCGCCAGCCGGTCCTGCGCGGTCTTGAGGCGCTGCACTCCCTCCTCGAACAGTTCCAGCGCCGACTCCAGCGCGAGGTCGTCGTCTTCGAGTTTGCGCACGATCTCCTCCAGCCGCTTGAGATCATCGCCGAGTGATTGCGGATTGGTCATCGCTCCTCCACGCGGACCGGCACGGTGCCGTCCGTCACGGTCAGGGTGAACGGGGTTCTCGGCGTGAACTCGGCCTGGCGGCGGAGCACGCGGCCGTCGAGGTCACGGGGGATGGCATAGCCGCGCCCGAGCACGGCGAGCGGCGAGAGAGCATCGAGCATGGCGGCGAGCCGACCGAGATCGGCGCGCGCGTTGGCGGCACGTCGCTGGATGGCAGGTGCCAGACGGCCTTCGAGACGGGTGAGCAGCCGCTGTGGGAGTGCCACGCGCCGGGTGAGTGCGGGTGCGAGTCGGCCTCGCACGCCGACCAGGCGACGCTCGGAACGACGGACCCGGTCGAGCAGCGCGGTGCCCAGTCGCTCGCGGGTGCGACCGAGGCGTTCCTTCCGCAACTCCACGAGTGATGTGGCTGTTCCGATGAGCGATGAACCGAGCATGAAGACGCGCTGCGCCACGTCACGCCGGTCCGGAAGCACGAACTCCGCCGCCTGTGATGGAGTGGCGGCGCGCACATCGGCCACCAGGTCGGCCAGGGTGACGTCCACCTCGTGACCCACGGCGCTGATCACCGGCACAGGGCAGGCGGCGATGGCTCGACATACCGCTTCGTCGTTGAAGGCGGCGAGGTCGTCCTTCCCCCCCCCACCGCGTCCGACGATGCAGCAGTCGATGGCGGGCAGTCGCGCCACCATCTGCAGCGCGGCAACGATCTCCGCAGGAGCAGTGGTCCCCTGCACCGCCGCGTTTACCACGAAGAGCTCTACGCCGGGCCAGCGGCGATTGGCAACGGTGATGATGTCGCGCACGGCGGCACCAGCCACCGAGGTTACCACCGCGATCCGCGTGGCGAACGGCGGGATCGGTCGCTTGCGGCCCGGATCGAGGAGTCCGTCGGCGAGCAGTGCCTGCTTGATCCGTTCGATTGCCTGGGCACTGGCGCCGACGGCGGCGGCGGGAATGACCTGCACCACGTTGAAACGGAGCGAGGTGCGCTCTTCCCACAGATTGGGCTGGCCGAGCAGGAAGACTTCGGTCCCCTCCTCGAGCGGCACCTTGAGGCGCTGGGCCGCGGACTTCCACATAGTGCAGTCGACCTTTGCAAGCTCGTCACGCAGCGAGAAATACCAGTGGCCGCTGGGATAGCGCTTGACGCCGACCAGCTCGCCCTTGACCCAGGTCGCGGGAAAGCCCTCCTCCACGCGACGCTTGAGGACGCTGGCGAGCCGCGCGACGGTCCACGCCTCCTCGGTGGAACTCACGCCGCCCCGTGACGCAGTTCGGCGGCCTGCAGGGTGTTGCGCAGCAACATCGCGATCGTCATCGGTCCGACGCCACCGGGAACCGGAGTGATCGCACCGGCCACTTCGCGGACCGCGTCAAAGGCTACATCGCCGGCGAGACGGTAGCCGCGCTCACGAGTGGCATCATCGACCCGATTGATGCCGACGTCGATCACCGTGGCGCCGGGCTTGACCGCGTCGGCACCGATGAACTCCGGACGACCGATCGCGACCACGAGAATGTCGGCCTCGCGACAGACTGCGGCGAGATCACGAGTGCGCGAGTGCGCCACGGTGACGGTTGCGTCGCCGCCCGGACCGGACTGAATGAGCAGATTGGCCATCGGTCGCCCCACGATGGTCGAACGCCCCACGATCACCGCACGCGCGCCGCGAGTCTCGATTCTCGAGCGGAGCAGAATCTGTTGAATGCCGTAAGGAGTGGCCGGCTTGAACGCGGTGGGATCGCCGAGGACCACCTTGCCGACGTTGACGGGGTGGAAACCGTCGACGTCCTTGGCCGGGTCGATGCGCTGCAACACCTCGTCGGAGTTGATGTGGGGCGGCAGCGGCAATTGACAGAGGATGCCGTGGATCGCCGGATCAGCGTTGAGCCGGTCGATGGTGGCGAGCACCTCGGCCGCGGGACTGTCGGCCGCCATCCGGATCGTCTCGGAGTGCATCCCCGCCTCGAGGCAGGCCTTCCCCTTGGAGCGGACGTACACCTGGGAGGCGGGGTCTTCACCGACCAGCACCACGGCCAGCCCGGGGGTCACTCCCCGCCCTGCCAGGGCGCGGACCTGTTCCGCCACTTCGGCGCGAATGGTGGCGGCGATGGCGACGCCGTCGAGAAGGGTGGCGCTCACTTGGCAACCTCCGTTGCCCGGGTTTCCCTGATCACTGTCACGCGAATCTGTCCCGGATATTGAAGTTCCTGTTCAATGCGACGCGCCACCGCTTCGGCGAGCGCGTGCGCTGCGGCATCATCGACTTCTTCCGGCCGGACGATCACCCGGATTTCCCGGCCGGCCTGGATCACCGTGGTCTTGTCGACCCCGGGATATTCGGCGGCGATCTGTTCCAGCTTGACCAACCGCTTGACGTAGCTCTCGAACGCCTCGCGACGGGCACCCGGTCGCGAACCGCTGATGGCATCGGCGGCCTGCACCAGCACCGACTCGGTGTGTTCGTGGGGAACATCGTCGTGGTGGGCCTCGATGGCGTTGATGACCGCAGCCGACTCACCGTAGCGGCGGGCCATCTCCACGCCGAGCTGCACGTGGGTCCCCTCGTGCTCATGGGTGAGCACCTTGCCGATGTCGTGCAGCAGGCCGCCCCGCTTGGCGAGCATGACGTCGGCCTGGAGTTCCGCTGCCATCATCCCTGCCAGCCAGGCGACTTCCTTGGAGTGTTCGTAGAGATTCTGGCCATACGAACTGCGATAGCGCATCCGGCCGATCAGCTTGACCAGTTCAGGATGCAGCCCGTGAACTCCGAGGTCATAGGCGGCCCGCTCACCCAGCTCGACCAATTGGGCCTGGAGTTCGCCCTGCATCTTGACGACGATCTCCTCGATCCGTCCCGGGTGAATCCGTCCGTCGATCACCAGCGCCTCGAGGGCGCGGCGGGCCACTTCCCGGCGGATCGGATCGAAGCAGGATACGACCACGGTGTCGGGAGTGTCATCGATGATGACGTCGACTCCGGTCGCCAACTCGAAGGCGCGGATGTTGCGGCCCTCGCGGCCGATGATGCGGCCCTTCATCTCGTCGTTGGGAAGTGCCACCGCGGCCACCGTGGTCTCCGCGGTGTGCTCCGCTGCCAGTCGCTGCGAGGCCATGGCGATCAACCGCCGAGCATCCTTGTCGGCCTCGCGACGCGCCTGCTCGCGGATCTCGCGGGCCAGCGCGGCACCCTCGGTCCGGGCGGCATCTTCGACTTGCTGGCGGATTTCGCGGGCCGCCGCCTCGGCTGTCATTCCGGCGACCTGCTCGAGGCGTTGATTGATTTCCTGCCGGGCAGCCAGCACTGCGGCCTCGGAGGCGGCCAGTTCCGACGCTTGGCGAGTGAGCTGCCGATGGCGCTCGGCGAGGGAGCCCTCGTCGGCGTGCAGTCGGCGCTCGCGCTCCACCAGCTGCGCCTCGCGACCGGCAAGCTGCTGATCGCGGTCGGTGAGGCGCTGCTCGATTCGTTCAACTTCCGAGCGTCGGCGGGTGGCCTCCTCGCTGGCCACATCGCGAATGGTGGCGGCCTCGATGCGCGCCGCCTCGACCTGACGCTCGCGGGTGGCCAGTGCCTCGCGCTCGGCGGCGGCCAGCAGTCCGGCGGATTCCCGCTCCGCCGTTGCCACCAGTCCGCGGGCGTCGCGGCCTCGTGATGCCAGAACGAGATTGAGGATCACGGCACCGATTGCGGCGCCCAACACCACACCCCCACCCAGGGCAGCGAGCACGTTCGGTTCCATGAGCTATACCCCACCGGCGCGCGGGCGCCGGACCGTGGTCAGTCGGCGGTGCCTGTTCTGAGTCCCCGTTTGGCGGGGGGAAGCAGGCGAGCCGTTTCTTCGGCGAGTCCCGTCATCCGGGCCGCCTGCTCGGCATCAATGCGTCGAGCGCGGAACAGTTCGTCAGTCACGGCGAGTCCTGCCAGGATCGCCGCCTTGTGCGCCTCGATGGTCGGCATCATGGCGCGGATCTGCCGCAGGGCATCGTCCAGATGAGCGGCGACCTCGCGGGTGTATTCGGCTGGCAACTCCGAACGCACCACCAACTCCTCGCCGCCCACCGATACCCGCACGGCATGCTTTTCCTGGCTCATCGCGGCAGCTCCGCTTCCTGCTGCTCCTCGATGAAGGCGAGCCGCTGCTGCAGCTTGCCGACCAGCTCACGGGCCCGTTCGACCCGCGACTCGAGATCGAGATTGTACCGCTCCAAGTCGAGCACCCGACTCCGCAACCGGAGGAGGTCGTCGCCCGGAACCATGCCGTCCTTGGCCTTGAGTCCCTGCAATTCGCCCTCGGCCTTGAGGCAGCGCCGCCGCCAGCCCGCCAACTCGTCGGTCAACGACCGGAGCACCCGTTCCAGCTCGGTGAGCGCTGCCTGGTCAGGCCGAACGTAGGGTGATGTCAAGCTCACGCTCCAGGGAAGTACAGAGTCGACCAACGGCCCGATCAACATCGGCATCCGTCAGAGTGCGGTCCGCCGCACGGAAGGTCAACCGGACAGTGACACTCCGGCGACGCTCCGGCAAGCCGGCTCCGCGATATTCATCCACCACAGCCACGGCGACCAGGTCATGACGGCGGCCGCGCTCCAGCAACAACGTCGTAGCGTCGGCAATCTGCTGATCGAGTCCCACCAAGAGCGCCAGATCCCTGACGCTCGCCGGATAAACCGGCAGCGGCTGATACCCGACCGTCGGAACAGCTCCCGGGGCGATCGTGATTTCACCGGCGAAAACCGGTGCAGCCCAAGGCGGAGCGTCGGCCGTGACCATGCCGCACCACCCCACCTGCTCACCCACGGCGTTCCGGAAGATCCAACGATCCTGTTCAACTTGAACCGATGCCCCCGGATTCGCCAGCGCCACCAGCCGTTCGGATATTCCCCGGGCATCCCACCGATCGTAGCGGGCGGTCTGACTGGCCTCGCTCCAGTGGGCCGGGTGCCGGTCGCCGGAAATGACGAACGCCGCCGCCAGCCGTTCCGAGGGACGCGCTTTCGCCCCGTTCGCGGTGAAGACGGTGCCGATCTCGTAGAGCCGGATGTTGCCGGTCTGGTTGGCCCAGTTCGCCTCGACCTGGCGGAGCAGCGAGGGGATCAGGGCATCGCGGAGCACGCCATGCTCGGCTGAGAGCGGGTTGAGCACCCTGGGCGCCTGGTCACCGGCGGCGGCGACCATCGGCAGCGTCATCACCTCCGACAGCCCCAGCGCCGTCATCCCGGCACGCACCCGGGCGGCAGCGGTCCAGGCCGGATCATCGACCCGGAGCCCAGGCCGAAACGGCCGCAACTCCGAGGGGATGTTGTCGTAGCCGTGGACCCGGGCGATTTCCTCGATCAGGTCGATCTCGGCCAGCAGATCAGGACGCCAGCCGGGGACATCGACCGCGATCCGGCCGTCGTCCGGCTTGGAGACCACGGTGGCCCCGATCCCGACCAGGCAACGCTCGATCTCGGTCCACGCCAGATCAACGCCCAATACCTGTGCGACTCGTGCGGGACGGAGAAAGATTCGCGGTGGATGGACCTGGGTCGGCTGACAATCGACGGTGGCACCATCGATCCGTCCACCCGCCACGGTCAGCAGCAGGCGGAGTGCCCGCTGGAAGGCGTCGAGGGCACCCCAGCGGTCGGTGCCGCGCTCGAACCGGTGCGAGGCGTCGGTGGAGAGCCCCACCGCGCGACGGGCGCGCCTGACGCGTGAGGGCTCGAACCAGGCGCACTCCAGGAAGAGATCGGTGGTGCTGTCGCTGACCTCGGTCGCCTCCCCGCCCATCACCCCTGCGATCCCGATCACCCGCTCGGCGTCGGCAATCACCAGCATCCCTTCGCGAAGGGTACGGGAGACACCGTCGAGGGTCACCAGCGATTCGCCCGCGGTGGCGGAGCGCACGATGACCGCCGGTCCGCGGAGCGTCGCGGCGTCGTAGGCGTGCATCGGCTGGTTGAGCTCGAGCAGCAGGTAGTTGGTGACGTCGACGACGTTGTTGATGCTGCGCACCCCGGCCCCCTGCAACCGCTCGACCAGCCAGGCCGGCGACGGCCCGACGGTGACGCCGCGCACGACCGCGCCGAGGAAGCGGCCGCAGCCGCGATCGATGATCCGGAGCCCGACCCCGCCCACCGTCGCCTCGTCACCGGCACGCACTGGGGGGGGGATGTCCGCGGTGGCCTCGTCGGGAATCGGTGGCAGACGATAGGGGACGCGGAACGAGAGCGCCAGCTCGCGGGCGATCCCCTTGTGCCCCAACAGGTCGGGTCGATTGGGGGTGACGTCGATCTCGAAGCGGTGATCGCCCCCGCCGACCACCTCGGTCAGCGGCGTGCCCGGCGCGGCGTCGGTCTCGAGGGTGAGCAGGCCGTCGTGCTCGGTACCCAGGCCGAGTTCGCGGGCCGAGCAGAGCATTCCCTCGGAGGGTTGGCCCCGGAGCTTGCGGCGCTCGATCACCATGCCGCCGGGCATCGTGGTGCCGAGTCGGGCGAAGGGATACTTCCCTCCGGCCACGACGTTGGGTGCTCCGCAGACCACGTTCCACAGCGTGCCCGAGCCATCATCGACGGTGGTGACCCGGAGCTTGTCGGCATCGGGGTGCGGGCGCACGTCGGTCACCCGCGCCACGACGAACTGGCCGAGGTCGGCGCCCAGCGACTCGACGGCGTCAACCGGGGCGCCGAGCATCCCCAGCCGCTCGGCCACGTCGGCGGGATCGAGCGGGCGGCGCAGGAACGCTTCCAGCCAGCGGCGGGAGGCCTTCATGCCCCCTCCCCGCCGAACTGGCCCAGGAAGCGCATGTCACCGCCATAGAGCAGCCGGATGTCGGGCAGGCCGTAGCGCTGCATCGCGATCCGCTGCGGTCCCATCCCGAAGGCGAAGCCGGTCCACCGCTCGGGGTCGAGACCGCAGTTGCGGAGTACCTGCTCGTGCACCATCCCGCAGCCGAGAATCTCCATCCACCCGGTCCCCTTGCAGGCCGGACAGCCAGTACCGCCGCAGAGCCGACAGCCGACGTCCATCTCGGCCGAGGGTTCGGTGAACGGGAAGAACGAGGGCCGGAAGCGGACCCGCGTGTCGGCGCCGAGGAAGGTGCGCGCGAAGTGGGTCAGGGTGGCCTTGAGGTCGACGAAGGTGAGCCCCTCGTCGACGGCCAGCCCCTCGATCTGCGAGAAGGCCGGCGCGTGGGAGGGATCGAAGGCGTCGTTGCGGTAGACCATCCCCGGCATCACCATGCGATAGGGGGGGGGACCTTCGCGCATCACCCGGATCTGCACCGGTGAGGTGTGGGTCCGGAGCAGCAGGCGCTCTCCCGCGGCCGCCCCCCCCCCCTGATCGAGGTAGAGGGTGTCGTGCATGTCCATCGCCGGGTGATCGGCGGGGAAGTTGAGCGCGGTGAAGTTGAGCTCCTCCGATTCGACCTCGGGGCCCAGCGCCACGCTGAAGCCGAGGCCGCGGAAGATCGCCACGATGTCGTCGACCACCACGGTGACGGGGTGCCGGGTGCCGGTCCAGGCGTGGCGGGCCGGCATCGAGAGGTCGAGGTCGCGGGTCGCTGCCGCGGTGGCGGCCACCGCGAGTTCGGCGCGCCGGGCCGCGAAGGCCTCCTCGAACGCCCCCTTGAGCCGGTTGAGCTCGCCGCCGAGGGCCCGCTTCTGCTCGAGGGCCAAGGTGGCCAGCGCCTTGAGCTGGCGGGTGAGTTCGCCCTGCTTGCGTCCCAGGACGGCGATCTCCTCGGCCTCGAGGGCATCGGCCGGAAGGGTGGCAACGGCCGCCAGGCGGCGGACCAGATCATCGAGCGCGGGGTGGTCGGGCGACACGGTCAGGGCAGCTCCGGAACGGGCGATGGCATGCAAACGGGCGCGGGGCCGACCGTACGGGTGACGGACGGCCCCACGAGGTGGTGCGACGTGCCGGGGCCGGTCAGCCCTGGTGCGCCTTCGCCACCTCGGCCAACTGCGCAAAGGCATCCGCGTCAGTGATGGCGAGGTCCGCGAGCACCTTGCGGTTGATCTCCACCCCGGCCTCCTTCAGCCCCGACATCATCCGCGAATAGGAGATGTCGTTGAGGCGGGCGGCGGCCCCGATCCGGGTGATCCACAGTCGGCGGAAGTCGCCCTTCTTCTTGCGGCGGTCGCGATAGGCGTACGCCATGCCGCGCTCGACGTTTTCCTTGGCGGCCTTGTAGAGCTTGCTCCGGGCCCCGACGCCGCCCTTGGCGGCCTTCATGATCTTGTTCTTGCGCGCGTGGTGCGCGACACCGTTCTTGACGCGTGGCATGGCTGGGTCTCCTCAGGCCTGAAGCAGCTTGATGGTGCGCGGGAAGTCGGCCGAGGACACCAGGGTCGCCTTGCCCAGCTGGTTCTTCCGCTTGGTCGTCTTCTTGGTCAGGATGTGGCGCTTGTTGGCGCGCGAACGCTTGATCTTGCCGGTTCCCGTGATCGAGAACCGCTTCATCGCGGCGCGCTTGGTCTTCTGCTTCGGCATCGGTCGTTCCTTCCGTGTATTGCGTCGGCCCGCGGTTACTTCGGCGCGAGCACCATGATCATGTTGCGGCCGTCGAGCTTGGCTTCCTGCTCGATCTTGCCCACGTCGGCCAGCTCGGTGGCGACCCGCACCAGCACCGCGCGACCGAGCTCGGGGTGGGCCATCTGCCGGCCGCGGAACATCAGGGTGACCTTGACCTTGTTCCCCTCGCCCAGGAATTCGCGGGCGTGGCGGGTCTTGAAGTCGAAGTCGTGGTCGTCGATCCCGGGCCGGTACTTCACTTCCTTCAGGTGGATCACGTGCTGCTTCTTCTTCGCCGCCCGCGCCGCCTTGGCTTCCTCGAACTTGTACTTCCCGTAGTCCATGATCTTGACCACCGGCGGGCGGGCGGTCGGTGCCACTTCGACGAGGTCCAGGCCGCGATCCGCGGCCGCCGCGAGCGCCTCATCAATGGAGAGGACTCCGAGCTGTTCCCCTTCGGCGGTGACTACCCGCACCGGCGAAATCCGAATCTGCCGGTTGACCCGCACGCGCCGCTCACGATCGTAACTGGACAGTGGGCCGTTCCTTTCGTTCGAGATGCAAAACGAACACCCCGCTGTTGGGCGGGGTGTCCGAAGAGGTGCACCGCGGCGCCGTGGCGCCGGATGCTTATGACTCTTGGGACCCGTTCACCACAGGTGCTGGTTCGGGGTGGGACGGTTTCCCGTCCACTTGGTATCGGGGTAACATAGCGCGGGGGTCGGCCTGGGGCAACCCCCCCGGGGGGGAGGGGGGGAGGGGGGGCGGGGGGGCGGGGGGCGGGGCCAGATCCCCTCGTCCCGACCGGAGCGAGGGACCTCGGCAGGTGCCACCCCCCCGACCCGTCATTCCGAGCGTCGGAGAGCGCGCGGCTGGAAGCCGCGGCTCGGCTGGTGTCGCTGAAGCGACCCGACGGGTCAGCTTTTTCATCGACCGCTCGGATGGGTCACTCCGTGGCGAGAAACAAGTGTCGCTTTAGCGACATCAGCCGAGCCGTCGCTTCAGCGACGAGCGGACGACCGTCATCCTGAGCGCAGCGAAGGATCTCGAGTGGTAGCAATCGCGAGGATTCCTCTTGGGTGCGTTCGGAGAGTCCGGAGATCCTTCGCTCCGCTCAGGATGACGGATCTATTCCTTCACCCCGCCCGGGAACGGCTCCGAGAAGAACGGCACACCATCCACCACCAAGCTCACGATTCTTCCTTTCACCGCGACAACACCCGTCGTCCGAATTCGTTCGGGGGCACCGTCGCCGCCGACCGCCACATAACGCCTCCGGAACGTGGTGACTTCGCCAGCCGGAAAGATACTCCCCCCCCCCTGTGGGCATTGCAGAACGTCACCAAGCGGATTCGCTTTCGTCCATTCACCACCCTCGGAACGCTCTCTCGTCATGTCACACGTCTCCATGGAGAACGGAGTCGAGGAGGCGCGGTTGTCGATGGTGAATTCCACGGTATCCGGAGTCACCAGCCGGGCGGTGAAGGCAGGAAACGGGGAAGGTTCGCCATCGGGGGATGTCGGGGATGAGTTGCAACCGACCGTCCAGATCGCCAGGGCGGCGAGGACATTTCGAGTTCGCCTGTGCATGCGATTCTCCGGGAATAAAGAGTAGTCACGGGGTGTGCGGCGTGGAGCAATGCTCCGACTGTAGACCCAGACCGAACCTGCCAGTGAAGACTGGAATCATCGAATCAAGGTCCACGCGGGAGCGAACATTCACGGGAAGCCGTAGAATATGTCCAGGTCATTCGTGATGCCGAACCATGGGCTGAAGTTCACCCAATTGCTGTCGGGCCTTCCACCCCACAGGATTCCGACATGATGGACAGGGTCAGCCTGATTGAATGTGGTCGGGAAATAGACCGGAGAGCCGCTGTCGCCATCGGCGGAGACTCCACTGAACCGATCCTGGCACAACAGCCAGACATCCGAAACCCCGAATCGAAGATCGATGCAGGTATTGATGACCGGTCCGGCGGTGGTCCCGGTCGTCCTGCCCGTCTTGCGCACCGGGAAGCCGACCAAAACGTTGGATGCTTGTGGGGCCGATCGAGGGATACTCGTGATGGTCAGGTTACCTGGAGTGGTGGTCCCGATCACTGTGGTCTCGGCGATCTTCCTCCCCGCAAAGAATCCGATCCCCCCACGGTCCCCCGTATAGCCTACGAACATCGCGTCGCTGAAACGGCATTTCATTGGGGCGGGACCACACGAAGCACCGGTGAAGGGGGCGGGATCGATCAATTCCACGCCGACCTGGTTGCCCGATCCGACCGTATTCTGATACACCTTGCTCCCGCGAAACGTCCCGACAGCAGTATCCGCCGAGCAGTGAGAGTTGGTGATGAAACCATAGCGGGGGCCGACGCCAACCCCGTCGGCACCATGGGTACAGACGACTGACGTAATCGCATTCATTGGGATCGCGATCTGAAATCCGTTCTCGATCTTCGGGCGGCGTTTGTCCGTGAGCAAAACCTGGGCACGGGATCTCGGCTCCACCCGCACCCGGACTGCTGCCTCGGGGATCCCCATCTGCGCCAATTGGCCCATCATGGACGCCTCGCGCCCCGGAGCCTCCATCCCGATCACCACCGCCCCGTTCCGCTCGTCGACGTCCAGGGAGGTCATGCCCTGATCATTCGCCAGCAACCGCGCCTTCTGCCGCCACTCCAGCAGGTCGAGCAGCAGCGGGCCATCCTTCGCCACGACCGAGATCGGGAATTGCGGCCAGCCCATGCTCGCCGTCAACGCCGCGAGCTCGGCCGAGGCCACGGGAGTCAGCGCACGGGACGCGCCGGACCTGACCGCAAAGACCAGGCTCCGGGTGTCGGCATCGAACCACACCCCCGTTAGCCCCGGAATCACCGAACCGAAGGTCGCGAGCATCTGATCGGTACTGATCGGCGCACGCCCGCCGGTCGGCGCAACGGCCGCCGCGGCCGAGGGATCGGACGGCGTCGGATCGGTGGGAGTGTCAGGCGCGCAGGCGCCGATGGCGGCAGAGGCCACCATGACGACGAAGCTACACCGCGTCAGGTGAGAATGGCTGCGACCGCCGCTGCTGCGGAGGGGGGGGGGGGTAACCGGCATGGAACACCTCATGGGGTTGAGTGACACGCGCAGGATACGTAACAGAATGGCACGTCGTTGCGGCTTGGAAGGTACGTATGATAAGACTACATCGACTCACGAGAAATGTCAATCCCCTCATCCCGACCGGAGGGAGGGAACCCGGCACTATCTACCAGTTGTGGCTCGCCAGCCACCAGTTGGTGGCACCTGCCGAGGTCCCTCACTTCGTTCGGGACGAGGGGCTTCTCTCCTTTCTCTCTTTCTCTCTTTCTCTCCTTCTCTCTTTCTCTCTTTTTACGGCAGGCTTCCCAGCAGCTCCGCCACCGCCGCCGCCAACTGCTGATCCCGTCCCGTCGCCACTGCCGTGGCCTCGTTGCGGACCCGGAGGTCGGGGTCGGTCTGCCAGTTCTCGAGGTAGCGACCGGTGTTCGCGTCCTTGACCCCCATCCCGGGCACCCCGAACGACAGCCCGTCGAGCAGCCCGCCGCCGCCGGCGAAGGTACAGGTCCCCGGCACCGGCATCCCGACCAATTTGCCGAGGCCGAGGGTCTTGAAGGTCCACGCGAAGCAGTGGCCGTCGGAGTAGTTCCCTTCCCCGGCCAGCACGATGCTCGGGCGGGTCCACCGGAAGTTGGGCTCGTAGCCGGTGCTCCTGGTGTCGGTGGTGTAGTCGAAGAACCGCCGCCCGCTCAGGAACATCTCCAGGTCGGCGACCAAGTCGCCACCACCGTTCCAGCGGGTGTCCACCACCAGCCCGGCGCGGTCGGGATACTTCCCCATCACTTCCTCGAACGCGGTCCGGTAGGCCCCATCGTTCATCCCGGGGACATGCACGTACCCCAGACGACCGCCGCTCAGCCGCTCTACCTCCTCGGCGTTCCGGCGCACCCAGCGCTCGTACAGGAGTCGGCTTTCCACCGCGGGACTGACCGGCTTGACCACCACCTCGCGGGTAGCGTTGCCGATGCGGAGCCGCAGCAGCACGTTGCGATCGACCTTGCGGTTGAGCAGTTGCGCGATGTCGATCGCCGGCCCGAGATCGACGTTGTCAACCGCCTCGATGACGGTGCCGGGGGTGACGTTCATCCCGGCACGATCGAGCGGCCCGCCCCGCAACACCTCGACTATCGGCACCCCGGCTCCGGCAAAGGCCGGATCGAGGATCACCCCCAGCGAGGCGGTGACGTCGTCGCCCGGATCGGAGCTGTTGTAGCGGGCTCCGCTGTGACTGATGTTCAACTCGCCCAGCCACTCGCTCAACATCTCGGCGAACTCGTGATGATTGCCGATGTGCGGCAGGTAGCGGGCGTATTGCTTGCGGAGCGCCTCCCAGTCGGCGCCATGCCAGCCCCGGGTGTAGAAGGTCTCGCGAACCCGCCGATAGACCTGATCAAACATCACCGCACGCTCGGCGGCGGCATCGGCGACCATCTCGCCCTTGATCGCCACCGTTTCGCGCTTGGCAGTGGCGGGATCGATGTGCGAGACGGAGCCGTCGGCGAGCAGGAAGATCCGCTTCTGCTCCTTGTCCCACTGCATCGACGCCGAATTGGCGTTGAGGGCCAGCACCATCTTGGTCTCGCCACTCCGGAGCGCGGTGGACCAGAGATTGAGCCCGCGCTCGAAGCGGGCGAGATAGTAGAGCGTCTCGCCATCCTTGCTGAGCAGCGCGTCGCCGAGCGACGATGAATGGATCGTCACCCGGTCCTTCCACTGCTCGGCGCGGTCGAGGTCGATGGTGACTGGTGTGACCGGTGCCGTCGCAGTGGAATCGCCCTTCGGTTTGTCCTTGGCGGCCTTGGCCTCCGCGTCCTTGACGAGGGCGAACTCTTCCTTGCTGAGCTGGTGACGGTCCCACCCTTCCTGGGTGAAGAACATCAGATAGGCGTCAGCCTGGGTGCCGCCGGTCTGGGCCAGCGCTTTGAGCCCGTCGCGGTTGCTGAGCCAGAGCATCGCCTTGCCGTCCATTACCCAGATGGGACGGAAGTCGTTGAAGCCGCTCCGGGTCAGGTTGCGGACACTGTCGCTGCCATCGGCGCGCACCAGGCCGACTTCACCCGGTGCCAGTCCCGGCACATCCATCCCGAACAGCAGCCACTTGCTGTCCGGACTCCATTCCACATGATGCCCGGGACCGGTCGACCAGACGTGTCGTTCGGTGAGCAGCGTCCGCGTGGCCCGGCTGGCGAGGTTGAAGGCCCTGAGGGTGTTGCGGTTCTCGAAATAGGCGACCTCCAGGCCGTCGGGCGAATAGCGCGGCTGATCGTTCTGTTCGGCGTTGGCAATCAGCGGCGTCTCGGTGATCGTGGTGGCCGCGAAGAAGTGCGGCTCACCGGCACGGGCGCGACGGGCCTCGTAGATCGCCCAGCGTCCGCCGCGCTCGGAGGCGTAGATGAGGGCATTGCCGTCGGGTGAAAAGCCGACACCCTGCTCGGCCTCGGGAGTGCGGGTGACCTGCTTGGCCGCGCCACCATCGACACCGGCCACGAAGACGTCGCCGCGGAAGATGAAGGCGATTTCCTTGCCGCTCGGCGCCACCGCCAATTGACTGACGCCGCCGGTGACCGGAATGATGCGATCGTTGTTGCCCTTGGCATCGGCGAGTATCGCCACCGGAACGGCCGCCGGCGCGCCACCCGGCGCCATGGTGTAGATCAGGCCGTCGTGACCGAACGCGAGCGTGCCGTTCCGGGCGGAGGTGAGAAAGCGGACCGGCGCACCAGTGAAGCGGGTGACCTGCTGCCCTGCCCCGCCGCCGAGCGCCATCCGGAAGACGTTGAAGCTGCCGCCCGCTTCGCTGAGGTAGTGGAACGCCGTGTCACCGGCAACGAAGACGGGGCTCCGGTCCTCGCCGGCAAAGGTGGTGAGCTGACGATGAGTGCCGGCAGTGCGGTCCCATACCCAGATGTCGCGGGTGACCGCCGACTGGTGACGCTTCCGCCAGAGGTTTTCGCCGCCCGGCTTGTCCATGTAGAGCATCAAGCGGCCGTCGGCGCTGAAGGAGAGGTCCTCCGCGGGAGTGGTGAGCAGTTGCACCGGTCTCCCCCCCCCAACCGCGACCTGGTACAATTCCGGTTGCGCCCCAGTCGGGTGGAGTCGGCTGGTGGCGGCATCGAGACGGGAGGCGCCGAACACCAGGTGACGGCCATCGGGTGTGAACCGGAACGGCGTCTCGTTGGCGCGGTGAAAGGTGAGGCGGGTCGCCTCGCCGCCGGTGGCCGGGATGATGAAGAGATCGAAGTTGCCGTAGCGGTCGCTGGCGAAGGCGATCTGCTTGCCGTCGGGGCTCCAGACCGGCGCCATGTCGTGCGCGGAATGGGACGTGAGCGGCACCGCGGTGCCGCCCGCTGCGGGGACCCGGTAGAGATCGCCCTTGTAGGTAAAGGCGATGGTGCTCCCGTCGGGGGAGATGGCCGGATAGCGCATCCAGCTCGCTGCGTTCTGGGCGGTCAGCGGGGCGGCAAGGGCCGCAAGGAGAGCAACAGTCGACAGCGAACGGATCATCGTGGGATACCGGTCAGGGAAAAGGAGCCAATCAGTGAGCCGCCGCTCTGTCAGCGGCGGGGCCAGGCGTTGTTGCTGCGATCGGTGTCGGGGAGCCGCTGGTCGGGATCGACTGTTGCCGAAACGACCCGCCGCCCCACTGCACCGCGATACTCGAACACCGGGCCGAGGTTCCACATCTCGACCGGCAACCGCACCGACTCGGTGCTGCCGTCGGCGTAGCGGACCGCCAGGCGTACCGGCATCACCATCGCGCCGCGATTTTCGAGCGTCACCACCGAGCGGTCACCATCGTTCCGGATCGCGGTCACTGCCTGATCGAGCCGGGCGGTGGTGTAGATCCAGCCGCGCCAGAACCAGTCGAGATCCATCCCCGAGCGGTCGCGCATGATCCTGATGAAATCGGCCGGAGTCGGATGGCGGTAGGCCCAGGCGCGGATGTACTCGCGGAAGGCGTCCTCGAAGCGTTCGCGGCCGAGCACCTCGTCACGCAGGAGAGAAAGCATCAGCGCCGGCTTCTGGTAGGCGGCCCAGAAGAGATCGCGCACCTCCACCGGCCGGGTGATCATCGGCTGCTCGAGCCCCGGCACCGCGTGGCTGGCGTAGAGGTTGAGCGGGTGCGACTGGATGGTGTCGCCGTAGGCGGTGCCAGCGAAATAATTCGCAGCCGCCTCGAGGTCCATGAAGGTGTTGAAGCCCTCGTCCATCCACGGGTAGAAGCGCTCGTTGGAGCCCACCAGCATCGGGAACCACTCGTGACCGAACTCGTGCGCCAGCACCCAGTAGAGATCCTCGCGCGTGGGCGAATCGGGGACGAAGGTGAGCATCGGGTATTCCATCCCCTCCACCGGACCCTCGACCGTGGTGGCATGCGGATACGGGTAGCGATACCACTTCTCGCTGAAATGCCGGATCGACTGGCGGGCCATGGCGTTGGCTTCGCGCCACTTGGTGGCGGCGGAGCGATACATCGTCTGGATCAGAATGCCGTCGTAACCGGATGCATCCCACTGCATCGCCGGACCGGTGGCGAAGGCGAAGTCGCGCACCGAATCGGCCTGGAAATGCCAGGTGAGAGTGCCATCGGTGGCGGGGCGATGGCGGGCGGGATTGGCGGCCTCGTCCCTGGTGACGATGGCGATGGCGGTGTCCGAGGTGAGCGCCCGGGCCAGCCGCTCGCGTTGGGTAGTGGTGAGGACGAGTTCGGGATTCTGAAGCGTACCGGTCGCGGCGACCAGCCAGGTGGCGGGGACGGTGAGCTCGACGTCGAACGAGCCGTACTCCAGATAGAACTCGCCTGCCCCGATGTACGGATCATGATTCCAGCCGCGGACGTCGTCGTACACCGCCACTCGCGGGTGGAACTGGGCGATCTGGTGCAGGTCGCCGTCGCGGCCCATCCGCGCGGCACCCATCGGCGGCACGGTGAAGTGCCAGGCGATTTCCAGCTCCACCATCCCGCCCGGCATCAGCGGCTGGGCGAGGTCGACCCGGAGCGCGGTGCCGTAACGGGTGGCGACCGGCCGCACGCCGTCGATGGTTAGGGAGGTCATCGTCCCCCCCCCTGCGAATCCCTGGCACGAGAAGTCGAAGGTGGAGCCGAGGAAGACCATCGGCGGCTGGTTGAGCTGGTTGGTGATCGACTCGGGGGCGCAGATGTTCTGCTCGAGCTGGAGCCAGATGTAGTGGAGCACGTCTGGCGAGTTGTTGCCGTAGCGGATGGTCTGGGTGCCGCTCAGGCGATGGGTCGCGGGGTCGAGGGCGACCTTGATCCGGTAGTCGACCCGTTGCTGCCAGTATCCCGCTCCGGGACGGCCGCTGGCGTTCCGGGCCGCCGTGGGCGTGGGCAGGTCGAGGGGCCGGAACGGCGAGGAGTCGGCCACCATCGCCTCCCGACCCTGACCGGCGAGCGGCAGGATGGTGAGCAGGACCAGGGCGAACGGCAGGGTGCGTCGGGCAATCACGGACATGCGGGCCTCACTGGAAATGACTTCCGGAAGCTAGCGCCGTTCCCTGAAAAAATCCCGCAGCAGCTCGCCGCACTGGTCGGCCATGACGCCGCCGATCACCTCCGGGCGATGGTTGAGTCGCGGATGCCGGAGCAGGTCGTGAACCGACCCAGCCATCCCGGCCTTGTCGTCCCAGGCGCCGAAGACCACCCGGCCGACCTTGGCGAGGAGGATCGCGCCGGCGCACTGGGCACACGGTTCGAGGGTGACGTAGAGGGTGGCGTCGCCGAGCCGGTCGGTGGATTGGGCGGCGAGGGCGGCCTGGATGGCGAGCAGTTCGGCGTGCGCGGTGGGATCGCGGCGAGCGCGCATGGCGTTCCGGGCGCGGGCGATGATCTCCCCCCACCGCATCACCACCGCGCCGACCGGGACCTCGCCCTCAACCGCGGCCTGCTCTGCCTCTGCCAGTGCGGCCGCCATGCCGTCCCGGTCGGCGGCCGCCACTGGTGCGGTCACGCGGGCGAGGTGGCAGGAGCCGCTGCGGCGGACTCGGCCCGCAAGAAGACCAGCCGGTCCCCGGATACCGTCACCCGGATGGTGTCGCCATCGGTGTAATTGCCGGCGAGCAATTCCATCGCGATCGGGTTCTGCAGCTCGCGCTGGATCACCCGCTTGAGCGGTCGTGCGCCGTACATCGGATCGAAGCCGGCATCGCCGATCCAGGCAATCGCCTCCGGGGACACCTCCAGCGTGAGCCCGCGCGCTGTGACCATGGCACGGAGGCGTTCGAGCTGGAGCGCCACGATGGCGGTGAGGTCGGCGCGGGAGAGCGGCCTGAAGACCACCACGTCGTCGACCCGGTTCAGGAACTCCGGCCGGAAATGCTTGCGCAGCGCCTCGAGGACCTTTTCCTCGACATTCTTCCAGCTGATCGGGTCGAAGCCGCCCGCCGCCAGGATGTGGAGCCCGCCGATGTTGCTGGTCATGATGATGACGGTGTTCCGGAAATCGACGATCCGTCCCTGCGAGTCGGTCAGCCGGCCGTCATCGAGCACCTGCAGCAGCAGATTGAACACGTCCGGATGGGCCTTCTCGATTTCGTCGAAGAGCAGCACGCTGTAGGGCCGCCGGCGCACCGCCTCGGTGAGCTGGCCGCCCTCCTCGTAGCCGACGTAGCCGGGGGGGGCACCGATCATCCGCGCCACGGCATGCTTTTCCATGTACTCCGACATGTCGAGCCGCACCATCGCCCGTTCGTCGTCGAACAGGAATTCGGCCAGGGCGCGCGCAGTCTCGGTCTTGCCCACTCCCGTGGGGCCGAGGAAGATGAACGAGCCGGTGGGCCGCTGCTGATCCTGCAGGCCGGCCCGTGCCCGGCGCACCGCGTTGGAGACCGCCGCGACCGCTTCGGGCTGTCCGACCACGCGCCGCTGCAGCTCGGCCTCGAGCTGGGTGAGCCGTTCCCGGTCGGATTCGAGCATCTTGGTGACCGGAATCCCGGTCCACTTGGCTACCACCGTGGCGATGTCCTCGGTGTCAACCTCTTCGCGCAGGAAGCGGCGACCGTTCTGGGCGCCGAGCAGGGTCTTCTCGTCCTCGATCAACTGCCGCTCCAGCTCGGGGATCCGGCCGTACTGCAGCTCGGCCGCCTTCTGCAGATCACCGGCGCGGGTGGCCAGATCGACCTCGGTCCGGAGCCGGTCGACTTCCGCCTTGCGATGCTGGATCGCCTCGATCGCCGACTTCTCGCCCTGCCACTGCCCCTTCATCCCGGCACTCCGCTCGCGCAGTTCGGCCAGCTCCTGCTCCAGCGCGGTGCGCCGATCGACCGCCGCCTTGTCCTTCTCGCGGAGCAGCGACTGCCGCTCGATCTCGAGCTGCAGGATGCGCCGTTCCACCTCGTCGATTTCCTGGGGGAGCGAGTCGATCTCGATCCGGAGCCGGGACGCCGCCTCGTCGACCAGGTCGATCGCCTTGTCCGGCAAAAAGCGGTCGCCGATGTAGCGGTTGGAGAGCGTGGCCGCCGCGACGAGGGCGTTGTCGGTGATCCGCACTCCGTGGTGCACCTCGTACTTTTCCTTGAGCCCGCGCAGGATCGCGATGGTGTCCTCCACGCTCGGCTCGCCGACGTAGACCGGCTGAAAGCGCCGCTCCAGCGCCGCGTCCTTCTCGATGTGCTGGCGGTATTCGTCGAGAGTGGTGGCACCGACCACGTGCAGCTCGCCGCGCGCCAGCGCCGGCTTGAGCAGGTTGGAGGCATCGACCGCGCCTTCGGCCTTCCCCGCCCCGACCAGGGTGTGCAGCTCGTCGATGAAGACGACGTAGCGTCCCTCCGCGTCGGTAAGCTCCTGAACCACCGCCTTGAGCCGCTCCTCGAACTCGCCGCGATACTTGGCGCCGGCGAGCAGCAGCCCGATGTCGAGGGTGACCAGCTCGCGACCGCGCAGCGAATCGGGGACGTCGCCATCGACGATCCGCTGGGCCAGTCCCTCGACGATCGCGGTCTTGCCCACTCCCGGTTCGCCGATCAGAACGGGATTGTTCTTGGTGCGGCGCGAGAGGACCTGCATGACCCGGCGAACTTCCTCGTCACGACCGATCACCGGATCGAGCTTGCCGCTCCGGGCGAGGTCGGTGAGGTTCCGGGTGAAGCGCTCCAGCGACTGGTACTTGTTCTCGGGCTCGGTGTCGGTGACCCGATGGGAGCCGCGAATCTCGGCCAGCGCGTTGCGGAGATCCTCGGGGGAGACTTCCTCGTTTTCGAGAATGCGCCGGGCCGAGGTTCCCTTCTCCTCCGCCAGCGCGAGCAGCAGGTGCTCGGTCGAGACGTAGCTGTCCTCCAGCTCACCGGCGATCTTCTCGGCCCGGGCGAAAACTTTCTGGAGAGTGCGATCGAGGGTGGGCGGCACATCCGACCCTTTCTGGGTCGGGAAATTGGCCACTTCCGATTCGACACGATTGGAAAGCACCGGCACCGCGATGCCGACCTTGGCGAGCAAGGGCTGCACGATCCCCTCGTCCTGCGAGAGCAGAGCGGAGAGGAGATGGGCGTCGTTCACCACGGGATTGCCGCGGGTGCGGGCGTGCTCCAGGGCCGTGCGAACGGCTTCCTGTGCCTTGGTAGTCAGTCGATCGGGTCGCAGCATGGCTCAGACCTCCTTGGGTCGACCCCAAAGATGGCAAGGGACGGACCATCGCGCACCTGCCGTAACGGCACGATTCACCTGAGTCTCGGCTGGGGGAGGTGCCAAAACAGCCATGGCGACCGTGGAAGGGCGCTCATGGCTGCGTGACGATCAGTTTTCGGGTGGCGGCTCGCTGGCCGACCACCGCTAGTTGGACATAGTAAATGCCCGGCGGCGCAACCCTGGTGCCCGAATCGATGGTGCCGTCCCAGATGGCCACATGTGTGCCACAGCGCAAGGGGAGGCTGTCGAGCGATTCCTGGCGGCGCCGCCGCATTCGCAGGGTCGCCACCGGTTGGGCAAGCACATTGTAGACCCGTATCGAGACGATGGGTTCCCCCCCGTCCCGGCACAGCTCCGACCCCAGAGTGAAGGGAACGAGCGCCGCCGGAAACACTGGGGCGGCCCTGGGTTCCTCGAGCACGACGGCCGCAGTCGCTGCGGGTCGTTGGGCGTGGACCGGACCGGCCATCACCCCGGCGAGGAGCAGGACACACCCCGGCAGTGAGAGCCGGCGCATGTGAACTCCAGACTATCGGACAAGGTAAAGGTTGGTCGATCCCCCGGTTCCATGGCTTCGGAGAGGCGGCGCCGGATGCGCCACAGCCGCTGAATCTAGGGCCTCCCGGCTGACGGCGCCAACCGGCGGGGGTGGGGGGAGGGCCTTCGAGACGTGGCACCGGGTCGGTCAGCCGTGGAGTGGGTGGTGCAGACGGTCCGTGGGCCAACCATCATGCCTCCGCGAAGTTCCGAGGCGCCTACTTGCGCTTGGAGACGTAGCGCACACCCGGGAGCCCATCGAAGTCTGCGTCCATCGTCCACAGCGTGGCATTGTACTGCTGAGCCGTGGCGAAGATGATGCTGTCTGCGAGGGGCAGTTTGTGATCGAGTCCATGCTTGGCTGCTGCCAAGGCAATCCCGCTGTCGAGCGGCACGATCCTCCCCTGGTGCAACAGGGCGGCCACTTGGAGTGCTGCATCCTCGCCCCGTTGCTGCATTACCCGGCGCGTCACTTCCACTAGAATGACCGTCGGCACCAGCAATTCGTCGACCGTCTCGATCGCCGCGGCAAAACGTCCGGCATTGGGACCTGCCGCCAAGTACTCCAGCCATGCGGAGGAGTCGACGAGGTTCACACGCGATCCGCATCGCGCGGAATGGAGGTCTCGATTCCCTTTAGAAATCCCCTCATCGCGCGCATTGACTGGACCGGGATGAATTCGATCCGGTTCTGGTACTGGAGCGCCTGAACCTTTTGCCCGGGCTCAAGCCCCATCGCCTCGCGGATGGCACGCGGGATGACGACCTGGTACTTCGGGGAGACTGTGACGACCGACATGGCGACCTCATCGATAGACGTTTCGTACAACGATATGTCAATCGATGTCGGCTCGCAAGTGAGCGCCCCAGGACTGGTCAGGCGGGGAGGTCCCAGGTGGGACAGAGGACTGCGGCTGGTGGCACCACCGACTCAGTGGTAGGTGATGATGCCGCCGACTCGCGGCAATAGACTCAATCCAGCAACACCGACTACGCGACCGGAAGGCCGACTGCCTTGAAGGTAGTGCCATCCTCGAATGGGTCGAGCCGGGCGAGGGCGTCTCGATAGAACTGGTTGAACATCGAGGCGGGGATTGCCGTCTCAAAAGTCTCGCCAGTGAGAGAGTGTTCCGAGTCAGACCGGAAGATCTCAGCAACGACCTTGCCGTCGGGCGCAAGTAGTTCAAGGCCCATGCTGTCTCGATCAAGGTCCGGGGTAAAGATACTTGCAGGATCTGATCGCATCGACCACAGAAGTCATTGCTGGCTGGCTCCCCTCTTCACATAATGCCGTTGCCGTAACCCCCGCCCCGCAGGTCAACCAGCAGCCCACGGAACCTCAATGAAAAGCTGATCACGGCGATTGACCCACTCAATACAGTTCATCGGCGCTCCCTCCCACCTGCCGAGAACCAAGACTCCGGACGGCTCGTGCCTCCCTCGGTACGGCAGATCGCGATCAGCCGGTGGAGCCATCGGTAGCATTGGTGTTGATCATTGAGGGTGCCGCCTTCTCGCGGCGCGTGCGCTTCGCGGCTCGTGCAACCAGCCGCTTGGCGATCGTCGCGCGCTCGCCCTCGAGAACCTCGCGCTTGATAATCTCCTGTTGGAGGACAGCCTCGATTTGATCCTGATCGATCTTCGTGTCCGGGCTGATCTTGCGGAGTTCGCGCCTGAGCATCCCGAGAATGCCAGGAGTCAGCAGCAGGGCTCCGACTGTAAAGCGACTCAACGCCTCCTGCTGAGCTGCATATTTGTCCAAATGGCTCCTCAACCATCCCTCTTTCGAAAGGAGCCAAAGGAGCTCGAGGTCAGCCTCCTTGCGGTGGCTAAGGTCGGGCAGGGCAATGTCGGCAATAAGCGTGTGTTCGATTGGCTTGCCGAACGTGACGCGGTAGACATGCCAGCGATGTCCGTTCGTCAATGCTACCCAATCACAGCCCTGATTGGCCGCATAGTCCACTGCCTGCTTGACGTGAGAGTCCTTGAGATCGAGCCCGGCCGCCTTGACTTCGATCAGAAAGGCCAACTTCCCTTCCAGGGTGACGGCGAGGTCGCAATAGGTGCCGCGGATCAGGTGCTCTGAGGTGATCTCAGTATACTTGTCGTAGCCGAAGACTTCTGCCAATAAGTCCTTGACGATCGTGACAGTGTCCGCCTCACCGACATCACGGGCCCGTGCTCCATCCAGAATCACCTGAAACCTCTTGAGCCCAACCGCGAGCCGCTCGCTCACCTTCGCAGGGATCTTTGCCATAACCGTTGATTCTCCCAATTGGAGGATTGGTTTGCAGACCTGATACCAGTTGTCACTGACATGGGACGTGCCCGGTGCTGCCGCCAGCATGTTGCAGCAGGTCCATCCTGTACGTCCATCCGGACGGCTGCCTCAACTTCGCCGCGATCAAAGTCGGCTTCTAGAGACCGCCCGTACCCCCTGCCGCACGATAAAGCGACCCATCGCGTTACGGAGTCCGCAAGGTCGACTCCGCCGGCGGTGGGAAACTGAGACGCATCCTGATCGAGTCATCAGATGGGGAGCGGATTTCCAGCGTCGCTGTCCTGGCCGGGCTCATGCCGGGCCATGCTGCCCATAGCGGTTTCAGGATTGCACGCGAGATATCGCGTGAGGACGAACCCGTTCGCGAACCGCCACAGAGTGACCACACGGCGTCGTCCCACCTGGTTTGAGTAAGAGTCGAATCCATGAGCATGACGACGACCGTGTCGCCGGTAATCCGCTGTACCTCGATCACTTCGCAGCCTTGGGCCGCCGCCCGGACAGTATTCATGACCGAGTCCGGGAGTACGCTTTGTGCCTGGAGCGGAGCACCCACACCCAAGGCCAGGGACATCAGCACCGAGCGGAGAATCACGCGCATGACAGCGCTCCCTGAATAGATGTCTTGACAAACACCGCCCTGCCACACCCCCGGGCATGCCATGGCATACCGCACAAGCGTACTGCCATTCACCTGACCGAGTAACCCTGCCTCACGCGACCCGTCACTCCGTACCCCGATTCGTGAGGCAGTTCCGGTTAGCGGATGAGCCCTGCCTGTTGCATTTCGCTCCGGTACTTTTGCGGTGACTGACAGCCGGGCGGCACGTTTGGAGTTGAGGTTTTCGTCAAAGACGAGCTTCACACCCCCAACCCGGACGCCAACCGGCGCTCCCGGGCGGCGGCGAAGGCCAGAGCGGCCCGGAGGTGGTCGGCGGTCAGTGCCGGGAACTCCTCCAGCAACTCCCGCTCGCTGCTCCCGCCGGCGAGATACTCCAGGACGTCGTAAACGGTGATCCGGGTGCCCTGGAAGCAGGGCTTCCCCTGGCGAACCTCCGGACGGATCTCGATATAGTCTTCGAACTGCATGGCGAACGATATGCCCCCCGCAGGGGACCGGCAAGAGCCGAGAACCGTGAGCGATGCCGTGCGCGCCGATTAGCGAGATCCCGTGCCGCGGCGGATCGCGTTCGCGATCGAGTCGGCCACATCCATTGCCCCCAGGACCATGCGCAGAATCACCTTCGGAACTCCCGGGAATCGGCGGGGCGCATCGCGGTGCGGGCGCCGGGGCGCAGGTGGCGGGAGCATCGCCGTTCCGACAGCCGTCGGCGGCAACCGTCCCGGGGGAACCAACTCTCCGCTCGACTGGGTTGGCGGCGCGTCATCCGGCATGACCGGGCTACTCCTCTCCGGGTGGACCTCATCTTCGCACCGCGGGCCGCGGTGGCGAGGCGGCCGCGTGCCAAGCCGTTCGTCGGCGTCACTCTCGCAAGATACCACTTTCCTGGTCTGCGGTGAGGCAGAACCCCCTGAACCCGGCGAGCGTTAGTCCAACGGCTACTGCTTCCCCTGCCTCGCGTCGTTCCGGATCACGACGCCATCCTTCATCACGAACGACACCGCCTTGAGCGTGTTGATGTCATCGAGCGGATTGGCCGGGGTCGCGATCAGGTCGGCGGCCATGCCGACCTTGAGAAAGCCGCGCTGCCCATCGAGGCCGAGCAGGCGGTGGGCCTCCGTGGTCATCGCCTTGAGGATCGCCGCGGCCGGCAGTCCGGCCTCGATCCAGGGGTCGATACCGGTGATCGCATCCTGACCGCGGGTGATGCCGGACTTCCGCGCGATGGCATCGGTCCCGTAGACCAGGGTGACCCCGATCCGGTAGGCGCGAGCGAGCTTGTCGACCCACTGCCGATGCGACGCCTCCGGGTCGCCGATGGCGAGATACTCGGTGCCGACGATGACGACGTTGTTCCGCTTGGCAAGTTCCAGATCGGCATCGCTCATCACGAAGCCGTGCTCGATCGAGGAGACCCCCGCCTCCGCGGCGTTGTGCGCACCGGCGCCGGTCCAGGCGTGGGCCGCGAGGCGGAGTCCCGCGCGAGCGGCCTCGTCCTTCATGAAGCGGATGTCGTCGGCGCTGTAGATGTAGCGCTGGTCGTCGACCACGACCTTGATCACCGTGGCGCCGAAGTGAATGTTCTCGCGCACCGCCTTCAGCATCTCGTCACGGGTGTCGGCGAAGAAGTATTCCGGTTCCGCGAGGCCCGGCTTGTCGGGCTGCAGGTGGAACTGGCCGCCATACGGAGCAATGATCCGCCCGGCAGTGAGCATGGTGGGCCCGGTGATCATTCCCTCCTGAATCGCCCGGCGCACCTGGACGCAGGCGAAGTTGCCCTCGTTCCCGATGTCGCGGACGGCGGTGAAGCCGGCCTCGAGCATGGTCCGGGCATTGACCACTCCCTCGATGGCTCGGTAGGCGTCGGGGTCCCGCAGGGTGGTGAGGTAGTAGCTGCCGGCATCGCGGCGCTGCTGCACCTCGATGCAGAGGTGGGTGTGGGCATCGACCAGCCCGGGCGAGATCGTCGAGGTCGAGAGGTCGATCACGCGGGCGCCCACCGGGATAGTCACGTTGCCGCCAATCGCCGTGATGCGGCCCTGCTCGACCAGGATCACCTGGTTGCGGGCGGTGGTACCGGCGTCGGGGTCGACTATGGCACCGGCGCGAATGGCGGTGACTTGGGCACCGGCGAGGGTGGGAAGGAGGACGACTGGCAAAAACCGGAGGGGGAGGCGCATGGGGTGATCTCGACGGTGGCGAGTGGAGTGGAGCTGGTGTTGCCGGGTGTCCCGAAAGTTACTGCGATGGAGCCCCCGCGACGAGGGCGGGTCAGGGTGGGTGGGCGACTCCGGGAGACTGCGGCGCCACACGTAGCACAAACGGGGGAATGAACCAGGATACGGATGATTGAATAATGGTCGCGGCGTTACCACCAGACATCGATACGAGGCTCGATCGGATCACCGCCGGGCCGGTGCGTTGCCGTTGTCCATGTCGGAGACAATGAGCCAACGACCAGTCGAGTTGCGCCGCAGGGTCAGTGTGAACTTGCCCAGATCGGCAGGGTCGTCGCCGTACTGGTAAGCGCCGATGATGTAGCCGACACTGTCGGCCGTCGCATACGCAAGGGCACGGAGTTTCAATAGCCCGCCGCCTTGCCCGGCGTAGCGCTCGGCCAGTGCCGAGTGCCCGCGCACGGGCGGCCGACCGGGTTGCAGGACGAAGCCGTCGTCCGTGAACAGCGCCACGAGGGCCGGGACGTCGCCGACTCGCCAGGCCCGCTCGTAGTCCCGGAGCACGCGATCCAGCTCGTCAGGGAGGGTGACCGAGGCCACCGTCGGCGGTTCGGTCTGCTGAGCAGCTGCCCGCGCGCTGAGCGCAGTGACGAGCAAGGCGAGAGAGAGAAAGCGGCGCATGCCGGAATCTACCAAACACGCTGCGGCAACCCAACACCTCGCGGCTCAGCGGAGGCGCGCCAGCACCTTCCGCTGCAGCCGATTGGTAGACTACAGGGGAGACAGTTGCGGACCGCTCCGTTCACCGTCGTGACGGCATGCGGACCGTCACGGTCTGGCCGGTACGTTCTACCGTCGATCCACGCAGTTCCGCGGTGACGCCTTCTGCCGCGACCGTGACAACGCCGTTCGCGTCCGTGATCACCGGTTCGCCAGCAAGTCCGGTCACTGTGAGCGTGCGCACTCCGTTGAAGAGCGGGTGCACTCCGGCAGCCTCTGTAAGTGCAGCGCGCCCAAGCACCTCTATCGCACCACTATCGTTGCCGACCTTGACAAAGCGCGTGTGCAGCACTTCACCACCCGATACCGATTGCAGGTTGAGCGGATCAAATCCCTGCGGGAACAGCGGCGCGCCCGCTGCGACGATCACCAGGTTCCAGCCGGGTTGTTCCAGGAAGGCACGCTTCGATTCGATTCGGCGCGCACGTAGAGTGCCGATGTCCATTGCTGAAGCGGCTTGGATGCGCTTGAGATCCGTTGCCAACAGGGCACACCCGGGGGCGCCACTTGCGGGAGTCGCAAGCGCAGCGGAGAGCATGATGTCCAGAGGAAGCGAATCGCTCTGCTCGAGCGCCGTTCGCCAAGCAGGGGAAAACCGATCGAGGAGCCTTGCGATGGCAACGCCGGAGCGGTATGCGCGCAGCCGTATCGCCTCCGGCGCGAACTCTTCCATCCCCAGCACAGTGCTGTCCGGTTCGCCGGTGGCACGACGCTCGACGTACGTGGCAAGACCTTCATTCAACTCGGTGTAACGCTCGTAAGCAGCGGAGCCCGAAGGCAGTGCGCCAAACCGCTTCCGCCGCAGTTCCAGAGCGGTGCGCGTCCAACACGCGGCCCGATCCGCATCGCGGAGTGCTATGGCCCGGCGTAGCGCTTCCGTTTCCGAGCGCCGAAGGGCAAGCAATTCGGGATCGTCCACGGGGTAGGTGAACAGCTCTACTTCGTTCGCGGTCCACCCAGGGTGGTGCTCTCGCTGGTACACGTGAAACGCCTCGTGGATCAGAATGCCCGCAAACGCCCGGAGAGAACCCACACTTGTGGGAGGCATGAGCGTGGCAGTTTGTACACCACCCAACTCCGCACTGCTGTTGGCCGTCACGCTCGGGTACCGCCCAGTGTAAGCATATACGGCGTCCCGCCCAGGCACCGGCTGAAACCCCTCCGGAGGAGAGGGGTGGCGAAAGAGCAGTGTGCGCTCGCCATCGTAGATCGCAACCGGGATCGTTCGCGGGTCGAAGCCAGGCCACAGGTCGCGCGCGGCAATCTGGTCCGCTTTCGCCAGCACCGCGAAGGCATCGGTCGCCGCAACCTCCGGTACCGGGGTGATATGTTCGGGCGCCGACGAGGGGCGACATCCCGAAGCGATCAAACCGAAGATGATTGAAACGACAGTGACGCGCATATGGGCTGCTCCTGAGAATGGATCCGGGCCATCGCGTATCAGATGCCCATTCCAGCCCGAACGTTGCCCCGCGCTGTTTAGCACTGCGGTATCAAGGAGAATGTCCGCGCGCGCGACCGCTGCAATTGCCTGTCAGGAACCCAACCGGTAGACCTGACCCGCCTGCACCGGAAGGAGCATGTCGATGATTCCTGCGATCAAGGGGATCAGATCAGCGCGCAGATTTGACGGCGCATGAAGACGCGTGACACTACGCCGTAGGCGCACGCTCAAGGAGCGCCGCTTTGGCTGTCTCAAGCAGGGCGACGGCCTGTTCGCGCTTCACCGATGGAAAATTGTCCAGGAAATCACCCAACGGATCACCCGCCTCGAGGTAGTCGAGCAGGGTGATGACAGGTACACGAGTACCGATGAATACCGGTGTCCCACCGAGGATCTCCGGATCGCTGTGGTACGGCAGCCCGCTCGACCCCATCAGCCGCTCCCAGTGAATGGTTCCCCTCAAATTACCCCGGTTGGGGCAGCACGCTCAACTCCATCGTTTTCAAGGACATCGCGCCCGAGCCGGGCTTGCAGCAAGCCGACCCCCCCGAACCCCCTGCGACCCGTTCGCTGGACCCGGCCCCCCCGCCCTCGCGTGGCACGGCGCCATGGAGAGGAAGCGGAAGCAGCCACCACGCGCGCCTTGTGCCGCGCCGGAAACCCGGTAACTTGGGAACGTTCTCTCTCCCGGGGTTCCCGATGAAGAAGTTGGTACTCCTGCTCGCCATCGTCCTGCTCTGTCAGGGCGCCTCCGCCCAGGAGGCCGCCCGTTGGGCGCGGCACGCCGCCAACACCACGATCACCCGCGACGACTGGGGCATCGCCCACGTCCACGGCCGGACCGACGCCGACGCCGTCTTCGGGATGATCTATGCCCAGGCCGAGGACGACTTCAACCGCATCGAGACGAACTACCTCACCGCCCTCGGCCGCACCGCCGAAGCGGAAGGCGAGCGCGCGATCTGGACCGACCTCCGGCAGCGGCTCTTCATCGATCCCGATTCGCTGAAGAAGGCCTACGCCGCGAGCCCCGCCTGGCTCAAGGCGTTGATGGACGGCTGGGCCGACGGGCTCAACTTCTATCTCGCCCGGAACCCGGAGGTGCATCCGAAGGTGATCACCCGCTTCGAGCCCTGGATGGCGCTGTCGTTCACCGAGGGGAGCATCGGCGGCGACATCGAACGGATCAACACCGGCGGACTGGCATCGTTCTACGGCGGCGTGACACCGCGCGGCGGGCGCCGCGGCGAAGGGGGCGGCGGCGACGGCGAGCCCGACACGGAGGGGCTGATTGCCCCGGCCGAGCCGTCGGGGTCGAACGGGATCGCGATCGCGCCGGCGAACACCGTGAATCACCACGCCCTGCTCTACATCAACCCGCACACCTCCTTCTTCTTCCGCTCCGAGCTGCAGATGTCGAGCGACGAGGGACTCAACGCCTACGGCGCGGTCACCTGGGGACAGATCTTCATCTATCAGGGGTGGAACGCCACCGCCGGATGGATGCACACCTCCAGCGGCGTCGACAACATCGACGAGTTCCTCGAGACGGTTTCAGAGCGGAACGGCAGGTGGTACTACCGTCACGGCACCGAGGAGCTGCCGGTCGCGTCCCGGCCGATCACGGTGCGCTACCGGACGGCGACCGGAATGGCCGACACCACCTTCACTGCCTACTTCACCAGGCACGGCCCGGTGGTGCGGCAGCTCGGGGACCGGTGGGTCGCGACGGCGCTGATGAACTCGCCGGTGAACGCGCTGATCCAGTCGTACTCACGCACCAAGGCGAAGAACCTGGCGGCCTTCCGGAAGATCATGGAGCTGCACACCAACTCGTCGAACAACACGATCTTTGCCGATGCCGAGGGGAACATCGCCTACTTCCACTCGAACTACATCCCGAAGCGCGACACGTCGTTTGACTGGACTCGCCCGGTCGACGGCAGCAACCCGGCCACCGACTATGATGGGGTCCTCTCGACCGACGAGACGCCCGACCTCTTCAACCCCGCCAGCGGCTGGCTCTACAACTCGAACAACTGGCCCTGGTCGGCTGCGGGCGAGAGCTCGCTGAAGCGCGAGGACTTCCCGGTGTACGTCGAGACCGGCACGGCCGAGTCGCCCCGCGGCGAGCACGCGCTGCGGCTCTTCCCCGGGCGCAGGGACTTCACGCTCGGTTCGCTGATCGAGGCCGGCTTCGACAGCTACATGCCGTGGTTCGAGAAGCCGATTCCCGCGCTGGTGAAGGCGTGGGACGCCGCGGCGCCGACCGACACGCTCAAGCGCCGGCTCGCCGACCAGATCACGATCCTCCGCGACTGGGACTTCCGCTGGGGCGTCGGCTCGGTCGCCACCTCGCTCGGCGTCTACTGGGGGTCCGACGTGCGGCGCCTCCTGGGTGGTGGTGCTCGCGGGGCCGGTATGTCGACCGACGACTACATGGCGAGTCCGGCGGGGCAGCAGCAGATGCTCGCCGCGCTGGCGACCGCCTCCGACCGGCTCATCAGCGACTTCGGCTCGTGGCGGACGCCGTGGGGCGAGATCAACCGCTTCCAGCGGCTCGACGACAGCATCGTCTCCCATTTCGATGACGCGAAGGCGAGCATCGCGGTGCCGTTCGCCTCGGCCGTCTGGGGATCGCTCGCGTCGTTCGGGGCCCGTGCATATCCCAACACGAAGAAGTGGTACGGCACCAGCGGCAACAGCTTCATCGCCGCGGTCGAGTTCGGCGACTCGGTCCGCGCCCGAGCAATCACCGCTGGCGGCGAGAGCGGCGACCCGGCCTCGAAGCACTTCAACGACCAGGCAGGGCGGTATGCCAGCGGCGACCTCCGGCCGGTCTACTTCTACCCCAACCAGCTGACGGGCCACACCGAGCGGGTCTACCATCCGGGGAGCTGATTCCCCGCCCCGATAGCGGCCCGGCCACCCGGATTTCAACCGGGGGCCGGGATGGGGCTGCAGCTTGGCAACTCGTTCCTCGCGCGATCGGCGCGCGAACCGGTGGTCCCCAGCCCCCCTGCTACGACCCCACGATCCGCGCCAGCAATCCTTGCGCGTACTCCTTGTCCCAGGTCGCCAGGTTGCGACGGGCGGTCACCTCGATCTTGGAGGTGCTGGGGGTCTTCCGCTCGATCCTGACCGTCACGTCGAGGTCACCGCTCTTGCCCTGGTACTCGCGCTCGTCGCCCTCCTCCTTCACCGAGGACGACTCGATGACGATCTTCCGGGCCGCGAACTCCGCCTCCGTGCGGCGCGCCAGATCAGCGACGGTCCGTTCGGCCACGACTTCGGCACCCCGGCTGGTCAGATAGATGCCGCTCGACGCGCCTGCCGCGGCGGCGACAAGGCACCCCTGCAGCAGTAAGACGGACAAGCCGGCGATGCTCCGCAAAGCCCGCGAAAACGATTGACCCATGGCAATGCACCTCCTACGGTTTCAGGGACGCGATACGGCAGCATGCGACCAGACCATGCAGGAAGAATGTAACGGGGCCGTCCCTTGGAACTGCGTCGTGACAGTAAGCAGAGCCCTCGCCCTAGCCCCGCGTGATGACGTAGTGCACGGCCTTCTCACCTGATGTGGAGCTGACGCTGCTGTATCCGAGGCGGGGCAGATCGAGCCCGGCGAACAGCGGCTCCTCGGCGCCGAGCAGCCGCGGCGAGACCGCGATGTGCATCTGGTCGACCAAGCCGGCCTCGAGATACTGCCGGATGGTGGCGGCCCCGCCGAGCCCTCCGCGCGGCCGTGCTGGATGCGGCCTACGCAGCGACCCCTGACCGCTTTGTCCGCCACCGGCCCGAGCCGCCCCGGCTGCCGACCGCCGTGTGGACCAATCCACCTCAACTCGGAATAGCCGACGGCCCAGCTCAGTAAATACAAAACACCCGTCTCTCAAAACCATTGACAGGTTCCGTTTCACCGAAGTCCGAGAATAGCAAGCGGCTCGAGTTCTGCTTTGGCGAACCCGCGAAGCAAGTCGAGTCATTGGCGGCAGGGGAACCACCGAGCGCAAATCGATGCTGATGGGCTGGCGCCGAACGGTTTACAAATCCACGGCGGGGGCGTGTGGCGAGACCATCACCGGGCGCACAGGCGCTGGCATCATCTCCCGCTGCATTGGGTTGTCAGAATGATGCATCGGAATCTTCCGGGAACAGCCGGGCGCCGTGAAACACCATCAGGACTTCTGCCTGCCCGCTGCGCAGGCGATAGACCACCCGGTAGGACCCGATAATAAGTTCGCGGATATCGGGCCGCCGATATTCGGGGACGACTTGGCCGATCTCGGGGAAGTGAGTCACCCGCTCCAACGAGGAGATGAGCCGCTCGACCAGCAGGGTGGCATACTTGGCGGAATCGCGTGCCACGTAATCGCGGATCGCCTCAAGGTCAGCTACCGCCTGCTCGGTCCACCGAATCGGTGTCACCCCAAGAGGCGTCGCTTGACGTCCTCATGGCTGATCAGCTTCCCCGCCTCTGCCTGGCGGAGCCCCTCTTCGACTTTGGCGATGAAGTAGAGTCGCTCCATGGCTTGCTCGACAGTTGCATCTGCGGGGAGCTGCTGGACGGCGTCCAGGACGCGCTCCTTCGTGGACTCGGTGGACATTGTACCCTCCCGGCTGCTTCAAAGATGGTGGCACAGGGCCCAATGCGCCAACCCGGCATTGGTCCCAGAACCAAGGTGTTCAGGGGCCAGCGGCCGCGCATTACCCAGTGCCGTCAGGCACCACCGTCGGCGGGCCCGTCGGGGTTCCTAGCCCGACTCCCCTCACCGACCAGCTCCGGCTGACGACCACCTCGCGCCAGCGCCAGCGAGCCCGCGGCCGACGCCCCGCTGGTGAGCGCGAGGATGGCGACGCCGACAACCGGAAGGCCGACCGCGACACCGAGCAGGACGCCGCCGACCGCGCCCCAGACGGCCAAGCGCGGCAGCTTCAGTTCCTCGAACGAGCGCCGACCCTCGACCACTGCGAGGACGACGCTGAACGCCAGCCCGGCGAAGAAGGCCGGCACCGCCAGCGCAGCCGGCCAGATATCGACGCCGAGGAAGAGATCGGGGCCTGGCAGCAGGTTCAGGATCAACTCGATCAGACCGCCGACGATGGCGCCGGCCGCGGCCCACAACAGGCCGAGCCCGATGGCACCGCGCACCCGCCGCCATATGCTGTTCATTGGTCGCTCCTTGGGTGTGCTGTGGTCGCCGGAATTGTATGTCGTTCGCCGAACCGATGTCCTCAAGCATAGCGCCTTCGTACCGCCCGCCCTGAAAGGTGAGCCGGCAAGACAGCGAAACCGGGAGGTGCATGCTTGCCCCGAACGGATACTCCTCAACACTGAGATTCTCGTTGCCAGGGCGCTCCATGACTACTTTGACCGCGCCGCCTTCCAGTCGTCCGTTAGCATGCCCGCGAAGCCCCAATCCTCCTCCGCGATCTCTTGAATCACGACGTGAGTGTGCTCCGGCTTCTTGCCGAGTACCCGAACAAGCGATTCCGTGATGTCTCTGACAATCTCGGCCTTTTGCTGCCGGGTCGCACCCTTGGTAATCTGAACGTTTACGTACGGCACATTTTCTCCTTGTGGCGGTAATCATGGTCATCGAAGGAGGTGTTAAGCACGAAGAATTGCGCGATTTCGTCCGGACTTTCCCCGCCACAGACTGCGTAGCGGCACCCTGCTTCGAGCAGCGCCTTGGCGACTGCGGCGCGCTACACCGCGGAGAGGCGGCTTTCGTGATCCCATATCAGGCACGGAAACGACTGCCCGGACAAGGGAGCAACGAAATCGGCAGCGCACTCGATGGTGACCGCTCCGCAGATTCTGCCGTATTCCTCGGTCAGGATCTCCATCTGCATCACTCGTCTGCCTGAGTCAATGTTTGGAAGCATACCGCATCGTACTCGCCCGGCAAGGTGATCCGGTCACACGGCGGAGCCAAGGCCCCACGCGCCACCCGCCCCGCACAGCAACGCGCAATGTTGCCATCCGCCTTCGAGGCTCACCGACGGCACCGTGAGAGGGGCATCCATCCAGGATCAAGGTGCGATCCATCTACGCAGTCGCTCAAAGGAAGCAATCCGAGAGCCACTTGCTATCGACGCGGATGAATGAGTTCACCGCACGCGCCAATTGCGCTCCTGATCCGGCTGAGACGGCATAAACACGCTTGCCATGGCGCCGAACCGCCTCAACCGCGGGCGTAAAATCACCATCTGCGGAGAGCAGGTAGGCCGAATCGAATTCGTTGCGTTCGGCCATGACGACCATGTCAACCGCGAGCATGACGTCGACGGCCTTCTCAACGAATACGGTCGGATTGGCATTGCGAGACGCGAGGTCGGACAGTGCGCGGTAAACTACCGGGTCGAGTCGCACGGGGAGCGTGCTCAGCAGCTGGCGGAGCTCCTTCGCAACCGGGTTGGGTGCTGGCCGCGGCTCGAGCCGACCGAAATGAACCGAAATCCTCGGATCTGATGCTCTCAGTGCATCTACGAACTTCCGCTGGGCCGCATACAGTTCGGAGTTGCCTTGTTGCTTCACCAGCCCGATGTAGTAGCGGATCCCTGTCAAGCTCCTCGGCCCCAGAAGCTTGGCCGCGAGTTTCGGATAGCTCAACTGGCGCAGATCGCCGAGTCCGATACCCTTCAGCGAGTGATACCAAATTGTTGCCGTCGATAAAAAGGACTGCTCGATCTGACATGCAGAAGATCCTGTGCAAAAAGAACCCCGGCGTGTGGCCTTGCGACCAGACCCCGGGGGGATAAAGCCGGTCCTCCCTTGAGAGGCCGTACCCCAAGGTCGGCCGGAAGCGGAGGACTGTCAAGTCCCGCGGCCGACTGTCTCCCTGCTTTCAAGCTTACCCCATCCGAACCGCCTGCCGAGGTGATCCGGGAACCGGGCGGGGCCGGAGGCCGCCGATGCCGACGTCGGTTTGAAAGGTCCCGTTTCCGCCGGTTGGAATGTCCCACTCTGGGAGACCAGTCCTGGGGTGGTCAACCCGCCTGCAGGGCGGACCGGCGGGTGCCGCAGATTGTCAGCCCCGACCGGCAGGCAGGGGAACGGTGTGCAGCTCGACGCCGAGTGCTCGCATCAGCTTCAACACGGTATCGTAGCGCGGCTTGGCCCCGGGTGCGAGGGCCTTGTACAGGCTCTCCCGCCCCAAGCCGGTGTCCTTGGCAAGCTGGGTCATCCCCTTCGCCTTGGCGATATCGGCAATCGCCTGCAGGAAGACATCCGGATTGTCATCCTCAAGGGCGGCATTGAGATACTCCGCCACGACGATGTCGGAGTCCAGGTAATCCGCTGCATCAAAGGCCCGGGTGCTGTTCATGATGAGCCCTCCAATCCACTGAGAAGGTGTTTCGCAATCCGGATGTCACGGCGCTGCGATGACTTGTCACCTCCGCAAAGGAGGAGGTAGGTCACCTCACCGCGTCGGCAGTAGTAGACCCGATAGCCAGGACCTACGTGGACGCGCATCTCGGACACGCCACCGCCAACTGGTGCCGAATCACCGAAGTTGCCCGCCTCGGCTGACCGGATGCGTGCCAAGATGCGGGCCTTGCCGATCGGATCACGCAGCCCCTTGAGCCAAGCATCGAATTCGAGCGTCCGGAGGAAGGCGGCCATCGTGGAATGTATTCCTTCGGATACACCGCGTCAAGGAGGGGTGGGCCGCAGGTTGGGCACAACAAGCTGTCGGGGAGGCCGCGAGAAAGCGTCACCGTTGAACCTGGTTCAAGCTGCTGGCTGGCTGCCCGGACGATCAGAGTCAGCATAGCTCCACGCCGTCACAGCAGGCGTGGACGGGGCCGACATTGCGAGGAGCTGCATCCGTTCGCCGGGACGGGTGAGGGTGGCATGACGCCACCCGGGCGGAAACGGTATGGCTGCGGCCTCCGCCAATATCCATCCCGAATTTTCCGCCGCAGCGAGCGCTTCATCGAACAGGTCGTCAAGGCTGGCCGTCGCGTCGGGACTCTCGCCAGCAGCGAGCGCCGGCCAACTGCAACAAGCGATTTCCGCGGACTCTCCAAAGGACATCGCTCGATTCGCGACGAAGGGCAGCCGCGACGGGTACCCTGGGGGAGGCGCATCGGAAGGCAGTGCATCCCGAAAAGCTTCAGGAGGTGGAATTTTGAGGTGTAGCGGAGAGATCATGGAGCCGCCCCGGTTGATGATTGTGGCAGGCCAACGGGCAAGATCATGGCGGCACGAAGCACTATTCGCTGCGCGTTTTTAGCTGGGCAATACGATTCACATCGCAATGACACAATCATCACTGCTCCTCCTGCTCCCTCGAACGTGGAAACAGGTCAGCAACCCGCTTGGCCGACTGCAATCTGGCAAGACTCGTGTATCGCGGCCCTTGCATGGAACCTTGTGGCGCATCGGCAAACGGAATCGGTTCCGGAAGAGGCATGGCGGGTTCGGCGAACACGAGCCGGTACTTCCCTCCATCGCCGTAGGGTTCGATCCGTTCGACCCGGGCATGGTGGGTGATCGCCGAGACGGGAGCGGTTTGGTAGGCCGCGATGTACTTGATCTTGGGGAGCATTCCTCCGCCGATGCGGATGGAGTACCAGCAGTTCTCGCCCAGGAAGACTTTCTTGAATCCGTCCACCTGTGCCGGGACAACGACGGTGTCCCGCTCGTCTGGCTGTCCGGTATTGCCCGACAAGGCCGGGGACACCGCACCGGGGGTTGCAACCGGGCTCGGCTTCTCGAAGACGCGAACCCCCAACAGCGGGAGAATCTTGAGCATCTCGCGCAAGAAGCCCATGGTGTCGGCGCGTTCCGATTCCGACAGCCCGGGCTCCCGCGGCTGGGTCGCGTTATCGAGATGGGAGCGCTCGGCTTTGTGCGCTCGCTGAATCAACGCGTGTTCAAGCCAGGTGATGTGGGCACGATTCAGGGCATTCGCGTTCGAGACGAAGGCATAGGCCCAATCCCAAAAGTCCTTGTTGGTGTAATGGGATTCGAGTCGAGCGCCGATCTCCTCCCCCTGACCGACGTAGATGGTCGGGAGCTCGTCGTCGGCACCCTCGGCCGAACCGGTGAGGATGTAGATGCCTGAGCGCTTGAACTCGGCGCGATCACGCACCTTTGGCCATGAGGCACGGGGCAGCGCTATTCCCACGCCGGTCCAATTCAGGAGCTCTACGATCTTGACGCCTTCCGGGTCTCCGTCGGGAATGAACACCCGGATGGTGTACGGTTCAGCCATTTCACTCTCCGCGTCGATGCCACCAGGACCAGCCAGGCCGACCTGTCCCGGACCTGCCTGACTACAAGTGCTGAAGCATACCGCATCGCAATCGCCCGGCAAGGTGATCCGGTCGCACGGCAGGGTCGGGAGACGCCGAATGGATCAACCGACCACACCTGCTGCACAGCTGACTAGTTGCGATCCTCGTCAACCCAACACGACACGCGCCGTACCGGCAGCGCCTCAAAGCCACGCTTGCTGACTACGGGACGGAAAGCGGCGCGGATGTCAGTCAAGTCCTCCAGATGCGGCCCCGTGTCGATCCACCGCCCGAGCGCAACAATGCTGGCGACTCGGAAAGACCCGAAGCACAAGCTGTGCAGCTCGCCGCGAACGGGAACAAGCACAGCATCAGCGATCTCACAGCTGTGATCGCGGGACTGGCACTCGAGCCAAGCGGCGAAGCTGCGACCGTAGTCGCTGCATTGGTGTGATGGACGACACCGCTCTGCACTCAACCGCTCAGGGCCGCGACCACCGCTTCGGGATTCGCTGCGGCCACCCGGAGCAGCGCCTGGGCGGGTCCCTCGGGAACGCGACGCCCCTGCTCCCAGTTGCACAGGGTGGCCACACTGACCCCGATCATGAGCGCAAAGTCTTCCTGGGTGGCATCAAGCCGGTCGCGAATGGCGCGAACGTCTGCCGCGTCGAGCGCGGTGACACGGCTTGGCCGTTGCAGACCGCGACGGATGCGCCCCGCCTGCTTCACGCTGGTGATGAGCTTCTCAAAGTCGGTCGCCTTCATTTCAATTCCTCCCAGACTGCCAGCAGACCCTTGATCGCTGACGTAAAGACAGGGGTTTCGACAAAGCGCATCGCGGAAACTACGCCACTGACGTAGCTCTATCAAGAGTGACTCGGCTCCCGCACACTGACCGCTGACGGAACGGCGGACCGGCCGTCGGGTGTCCGGCCGGCTCCGCAAGCGCCCGATACCGGGAACCACGGGACGCCCTGTCCCGACGACGCGCCGGTCGCACCCGACCCCGCCCACTATCACGGCCGCACCCGAAACAGCCGCACCACCGGGCTTCCCTCTGAGTCATGGCTCACGAACGCGATCCGGTCGCCAGCCACAGTGGGGTCGATTCCGTCCGACGCGGGCAGCCCGACCACCGTTGCGAGCAGGATGCTGCGCGCCGAATAGAGATCGTACCGGCGCCCGTCGGGTGACGTGCGCTCGACCCACAGTCGGCCGGTGTCATCGAGGAAGAGGTGAGCGACGGGCGGCTTGGCATCCGGTCGCGTGAAATCGCCGCGATCGCAGGTTGCGGTCGGCCACTCCTGCCGGAAGGCCGTCCAGTCCGCGTTCGCTTGCGCCCAGTCCTGATCGGTGATCGGAGCCGGGGGAGTGGCTCGCTTGATCACGCGGATGGTGTCGCCCTTGGGATCGACCACGGCGATGAGGTATGCCGAGGTGATGGCGAGGACCCGGGCACCGGCTCCGGCGGGAATCTGGATCAGTGAGGCGCCGAATGGCTGGGGAAACCAGGTCGTGCCGTTGTCGGGGCGCTGGCACTGGCGGCTGCTGCTCAGCTCCTTCTCCGGAACGAGGAGAGGAATTGTGTCCGTCGGGCCCGACGCGGTGTACTCGATGAACGCGCCGTCGGGGGCATCTCGACTGGTAGCGAAAGCCCAAGCTGTCGGTGGCGTTCGGTAGAGGCGGATGAACTGTCCACCGGAAATGCTGGGCACCGGCCAGGAGGTGAGCCAAGCGCCGGTGGAATCGAAGAGGCCCAGGCGTCCATTCCGAGGGTCGAGCAAGGCCAGACTGTTGCCGATCCAGGCGATGGAATACGGCGCACGGTACTCGCCGGGTCCTGAACCTTCCCGCCCCAGGAGCCGGATGAACCGACCGGAGGAATCGAAGACCGAGAGAGAGCGTCGGGAGGGATCGACGACGTACAAGGTGCCATCGGCCGCGAGGAGGACGGACCGGATCGTTCCGAATTCCTCTTCCCCTCCCTCTCCCCCCGCGCTGGCGACCACACCAACCGGCTCGGCGCGCCACTCGGGGACCACGAGCGGCGCCGTGAGAACCGGGAAGGCACCTGATGAGTCGACCACGGTCCCGAGGTTTTCCGGGGGGTTCTGAACTCGGCAGGACGCCAGAAACAGCAGGAGGGCGAGATCACTGAGGGGTCGGAAGGTCATGGGGTTGGTCCGGGTGAAATGGGGGTTGTTCATAAGCATTGACTCCCAACTCTTCAGGCGCACCACAGGCCGGTGCCGAGAACGATCGTCGTGGTTGCTCAGACCATCAGGTTGCTCATCGCGCCCGCGCTACGAGTGCCAGGCGGGACTGCGCAATCGAATCCAATTCTTGAAGAAATGCCGCTTCGGGCAAAGCGCCCTTCATCCCATTGCACGTCCAGCACGCGGTGACGCTATTGTCCCACTCGTACACACCAGTCGCCTTGCGAGTCGCGTCGAGATGGTCGACGACGAGCCACAGTGTTCTCAACCGGTTGCTTTGCTCAAAGAAAGCGAAGGCATCGCGACCGCAGTAACGGCATGAATAGCCGTCGCGATCAAACACCATGGCGTCAAATAGGTTCCGGACACTATCACGGCCGACTCGCACGGCTGTGCGTAGCCTCTCAATGGCGCCCTCATCGGAGAGCATGGCCTTCGGCGTTGGCGGCCATGCGGCGCCACCCTTGTCCGCGAATCGGTCCATGGCCTTGCGCACACGCTCCACGCCCTTCGCTCCTCTTGCAGCAATTTGCTCCAAGTGTTCTCCGCTCAATTCTCCCTTTTCATTCGGGAGCCGCCACATCGACCCCCACACGGGCATTGAACGGTAAGACTCGTAGCGCGCGAGCAACTCTTGCCACGTCGCCGACTGTGATTGCATGACTCTCCTCCAGCGCCGTGACGACTGATGACTCGGTTCACCCGCGGGCCGGGTGCGCAGGACGAGGACAGTCGCGTAAAACCGCTTGTTTATGCCCCCCCACAACACCCTGTCAGTACTGCCACTCCTCATGCGCCAGAGGCGCCCGGTTGAGTTCGTCCCGGCAGATTCGCCACGTCGGCATCAGCTGGTCCATCAACCTCTGGAACTGGTCGGTATGCTGACGTTCGATGAGATGGACCATCTCATGCACCAGGATGTACTCCAGACAGACGACCGGCTTCTTGACCAGCTCCAGGTTGAGCCAGATCCGCCGTGCATCGGCATTGCAGCTCCCCCACCGGGTCTTCATCCGGCGGATGCGGAGTGCCGCGACGGTCCGGCCGACTCTGGGCTCCCACCGTGCCACCAAACCACCCAATTGCTCGCGGAGCTGTCGACGATACCAGCGCTGGAGCACCGCCTCCCGCTCCTCGCGATTGGCACCCGGGCGCACCTGGAGCCACATCGTGGTGTTGTCCACCAAGGACACCGATGGCCTACGCGTTCCCTCAGTCACATCGAGGAGGTAGCGACGGCCCAGGAAGTAGTGGCTCTCTCCGGTCACCATCTCTCGCTGTGACTGCCGGTCCTGCTGCTCGAAGCCGACCTGGTGCCGCCTGATCCATGCCAGGCGCGACACGACGGCGAGGCGAACAGCTTCGTCTTCCAGGCGGAGGGGTGCGGCAACCCTCACGCGACCGTGCGGCGGATAGACACCCACGTGAAGATGCTTGATCTCCTTGCGGACGACCTCCACGGCGATTCCGCCCACCTCGATCCGGCGACGATCAATACTCACGCTGTGCCTTCACGATCTCGAACATCGCGTCCACGAGCAGGTCGTCGTCGCCCACCTGAGCGCGGATGGCGTTGCGAACCTCGCGCTCCTTGAAACGGTTGCCCCGCCAGTCCGCCTTCTTCACCATGCGAATCGCCTGATCCAGAGCAATTGCCTGCGCTGCCCGAGCATCTGCGACTGCCATGTCGGCATATCGGGATTCCCGTTGATCGCGGAACTTCGTGGCGCTCGGCTGGTCGAGATTGTCATACAGAGCGCGAAGCGCTGCACCGTTGACGACAGGCGGGTAGGATGAGGCGGTCTCCGGCCGACTGACCTGCTTCGTCAATTCGACGATCTGGGCCAGATAGGCCCGGTAATCGAGCGCCTCCTGCCGACGCTGCGAGATCACGGCATCGAGCAGCTCCGACATCTTCTCGTAGTACTTCGGATTGACGGCCATCTCGTCGATGATCAGCCGCCTGACGTTGTTCTCGATTGCCTCGGCCATCGCTTCGCGGTTGTTGCGGAGGCCCTCGGGCAGCGACTCCACCGCCTGCTCTCCGCGCTCCACGATCAGCTGCACCAGCGTCATGTCGTCGAAGGCCGAGAGCTTCTCACTCTCATCGGCCCGGATGTAGGTGTCCAGCAGGTGGCGCATGGCCGGCTCGTAGACTTTCATGTCCACGTAGTCGCCGCTGGCAAGCTTGACCTCTTCGCGGACCTTTTCGTAGTAGCCCACTTCGGCACGGATCGCCTGCGCCTCCGCCTCGCTGTATCCCGCCTCCAGCATCTCGTTGGCGAGATTGGCGTACGCCCTCAGCAACGCCGCAGTGAGCTTGTAGAGGGCCACCCGCTTCGGTTCGTTCTCCTTGAGCTGCTCGGCATTGCCACTTTCCGCGGCACAGAACCAGCGCAGCCATGCCGAGGTATCCCGTGGTGGCTCGACCGGTTCGCAGAGCGCCTTGATCGCCTCCCGCGCCTCCTCCAGTCGCTCGCGTCCCTGCTGCAGGCGGTCCTTCAACAGCCCTGCAACGTCGGCCTGGTCGTATCCGGAAAAGGCCGCGCCGGTGTAGTCGGTGATCGACTGCTCCAGCGACCGGAACAGATCCTTGTAGTCGATGATGTAGCCGTATTCCTTGTCCTCGCCATCCAGGCGGTTGACGCGGCAGATCGCCTGGAACAGGCCGTGGTCCTGCATGTTCTTGTCGATGTAGAGGTAGGTCGCGGGGGGCGCGTCGAAGCCGGTGAGCAGCTTGTCCACCACGATCAGGAGCTTCATCTGTCCAGGCTGCTCGAGGAAGCGTTTCTTGACCTCCGTCTCGAACTGCTCGACCTTGTGCATCGCCGCATCTTCGGGTTCGCCGAAATGACTGCTGAGCATCTTCCGGTAGATCTCGTACTGGCGGAGCTTCTCGGTCATCCCCTCGCCGGTCTCCTCGCCCTTGATATCCGCAGGCTGCGGCCGGTAGGAGGTGACGATGGCGCACTTCCCCGCCAGGTCGGTCTGCTGGAACAGATCGAAGAAGCGGCACGCCGAGTAGATGCTGCCGGATACCAGGATGGCATTGCCGTGCCCGCTCTTCAGCCGATCGCGGGTCGCCATGTCCATCATGATGTCGGCGACGATCGTCTGCAGGCGGCTCCGCGCGGAGAGCACCTTCTGCATGGTGCCCCAGCGCTGCTTGAGCTGAGCCCTGGCGATGTCGGTGAGGCCCGAGGTCTTGGACTCGAACCACTGGTCGACCTTGGTCTCCGAGATAATCCGCTGGTCGATGTCGCGGGCCTCGTAGCGCAAGTCGAGCACCACGCCGTCGCGTACCGCCTCGTCGTACCTGTAGGTGTGGATGTAGGGCCCGAAGGTCTCGATGCTGCGGCGCTTGTCGCTCTTGAGGAGCGGCGTGCCGGTGAAACCGATGAGCATGGCATCGGGCAGCAGCGCCTTCATCGCCTCGTGCAACTTGCCTGACTGGGTGCGGTGGCACTCATCCACGAAGACGAACAGATTGCCCTTGGCGCGGAATCCCTTCGGCAGACTGCGGGTGATGTCGTCGACGAAGGCGTCCACGTCACCCTCATCCGAAGCGCCGAACTTGTGGATCAGCGAGCAGAGCAGCCATTCCTCGCTGGAGTTCAGCACCCGGACCAGGTCGGCCCCGCTCCTGGTGCGATAGATGGTCTCGCTGACGCCCATGAAGACCGTCTCGATCTGCCTGTCCAGCTCGGTGCGGTCGGTGAGGATCAGTACCCGGCTTTCGCTCACATGCTCGCGAATCCACTTGGCCAGCCAGACCATGATCAGGCTCTTGCCGCTCCCCTGGGTGTGCCAGACGATGCCGCCTTCGCGCCGTGCCACGCGCTCCTGTGCCGCGCGGACGCCGAAGTACTGGTTGTGGCGGCAGCTCTTCTTGATACCGGCGTCGAAGACCATGAAGTCGTGCACCAGCTCCAGCAGCCGCGGCTTGGCGCACATCTGCCCCAGCTCGCGGAGCAGCGGGTTGTCACCGGCAGCAGGATGGGCGTTGGCCTCCTTCCAGCGCAGCCAGTACTTTTCCGGCGTCTCGATCACGCCGTAGCGCAGCCCTTCGGTGTCGTTGCCGGCCAGCACGAATTGCACCGTGGTGTAGAACGGCTGGATGAAATCCTTCTTCTGGCTGTCGAGGTTCTGGCGAATCCCCTCGGTGACGGAGACAACGGATCGCTTCAGCTCCAGGACGCCGAGGGCAATGCCGTTGACGTACAGCACCAGGTCGGGCCGCTTGGTGTGGACCCCGAGGACCGTGACCTCCTCGGCGATGCCGAAGTCGTTGTTGTCGGGGTCGGACCAGTCGATGAGCCAGACCGTCTCCGTCTGTTCACCAACCTCCGGCCTGATCTTGACGCCGTAGCGGAGCAGGCCGTAGACCTCGCGATTGGCGTCGTAGAGGGTCTTGCTGCCGCCCAGCGCCGCGGTCTTTTCCAGCTCGTACACTACCTTTGCGATGACCTTGTCGCCGTGGCCCTGACGCTTCAGCCAGGCTGCGAGCTGCTCTTGCTCGACGTTGGCGTTGCCCTCACGGTCCTTCCAGTGGCCGAGGTAGGCGTAGCCGAGGACATCCCGGAAGAACGCCAGCACGCGGTTCTGGGTCTGGATCTCGCGTTGGCCGACGGCCGGTGCAGCCACCTTGGGTGGAGTCATGTCGGGTTTGTCGGGTTTATGTCGGGTTTCTCATCGGGATCCTCCGGGACTACCCAGTGCCCGCCTTTGCGTGGGCCCACAAACCGCAGGCGGCCCTGTTTCGCCAGTTTGGCGCTGGCCCGTTCCACGGCGCTCAGTGACTTGCCGATGGATTGGGCCACCTCCGCCAAGGTCAGATCAGGGTTTGACGCCAGGATGTCCAGAATCCGGTCGGGCGTTTTTACCGGCGTTTTTACCGGCGTTGTCCCGGCGTCCGCCTGATCGAGTTTACCTGAGAGACCGCCAAGGTATGACGCAGAAAAGACGAACTCCGTCCAGATCCCCCCGGCATCAAATCGAATCTGAGGCTCGGGGGTGTTCGCATTGCGGCAAGCAGCGAACATCCGCTCGATGCCCCGCCCCCAGGCTTCGACCTCACCAGCCCGGAAGAAGGTGTTGGCTACGTCCGGATTTTGGGGCTGGGAGGTATGCGAGCCCAACAGGGTCTGTTGCGTCCATCCTTCCGGGAGAACCGCCGGGTTCCACATCACCAGTCGGTCGTCGTAGACTCGAATCTGGATCGGGGCGGTGTTCAGGTAGTCGCGATGCACGACCGCATTGACAAGCGCCTCGCGCAAGGCCGGCTCCGGCATGGGGAAGCTCTCGATCCTGTGAATCCCCTCGTAGCTGATGACGGCCTTCAGGTACTTGGTCAGGAGCAGCTCCATCGACTTGCCGACCTGAGTGAACAGGTCGCCCGCGATCACGTCGTGATACCGGAGATCAGACTCGCTGGCGAAGTAGCCGATCTTGATCGACGCACCGGTGACGAAGCGCTCGGGATCCGGATGGAAGAGCAAGACGGCGGCTCGTTTGAGATAGTCGCCCTCGGTGAGCTTCAACTTGTCCAGCAGCGCCGCATCCGGCTCCTTCAGCGCGGCCGAGTCCAGCCTCCCGCTACGCTCGGCCAGTTTCCTGAATTGCGACAACGCTGATGGCGACAGATCGGAAACAGCCACGCCGGGTAGCGGCGATCCGTCCCAGGTTCGGCCATAGCGGCGCAACAGAAAACGATCCAGAGCCGCACCCTTGAGCAACTGGTTGGTGCTACCGCTGCGCTGGTAGTACTCGCCCGAGTAGCTGATCGGGTTGGGGTAAGCTCCGACCTTGATTTCCAGGTATTCCTTGCCGTCCTCGGAGAGCAGGTTCACATCCACCAGAATGCCGAGGACATCCCGCACTTTGTTCGGCAACAACTCCAGGAGACGGCGTGCATCGGGAATGCCCGTGACTTGGCCCCTGTCGTTGCGGCCAATCACCAGTCTGCCTCCGCCTGCATTCGCGAAACCGCACACCCATTTCAGGTAGTCATCACGCCAGGACGATTTCCATTCGGTGTGCTGGTCCTCGGAATTGTTCATGCCGTCATTCCGGTGCATCGGCGGCCAACCTGTCTTGCTTCCATCGCGCCGGATTGTTGACGATGTAGGCGGCGATGCGTTGATATTCCCCGGGATCACGGATGATCCGATCATGGAATCTGGGCTGCCATACGGCGGCACCGGGCGTCTGACGGTGTGCGTTTATGCGTTTGGTGGCCGCCGATTTGAATCCGGCCACGAATGACGAAACGGACCGGGGGCTGCGCCGGGCCACGCCCGTTCCGGTTTCGGGCGCCGGTTCTGGGTCGGGTGCCGTTGCCGGTTCCGGTTCCATTCCCGATCCCATTCCCAATCCAATCCCCGTTCCCGTTCCCGTTCCCGTTCCCGTTCCCGTTCCCGTTCCCGTTCCCGTTCCCGTTCCCGTTCCCGTTCCCGTTCCCGTTCCCGTTCCCGTTCCCGTTCCCCGTAGAGACGCACGGCCGTGCGTCTCTACGGCGCGTGATACGTCACGCGATACGGCGCGCGGCACGTCACGCGGTATTACGCGCGATACGTCACGCGGTACGACGCGCGCCGCCACCGGCGTGGGGACCGGCATTTCCCCTGGCACGCCGGTGCATCGGTTTTCAATCCGGACGATCGCGTGGATATGATTGGGCATGATGACGTATACGTCGCAGAACAGTTCTTGCCGGACGGCGAACGATCTATCCCATTCTTCGCGGACAATTGCGCCCGCAGCGGAGAGCACCACACGGCCTCCGCGCACAGTGCCGAGTATATCCACCCGCCCTGCAGTGCACAACGTGATGAAATATGCCCCATCCGAGGCGTAATCCCACCATGCGGTCCGTGCGGACGGGATGCGGTGGTTTCTGAACCGTGCGCCCCGCCTGTTCATGACGATCCCACCAGCCGCACCCGGCCGGTGAGGAGCTGCTGCATCATCCCCTGCTTGATGGCGCGGGTCTTGGCCGCCCGGCGCTCCAGCGCGGCGATCTCGGCGTCCATGTCGGAGAGGACTGTGGCGATGGCGGTTTGTTCATTCGCATGTGGTGGCACACGCAGACTGATCTTCATCGCGTCGGAAGGGGTGACCCGCTGATGGCTCCCGGTGGTGCCCGTAGCCGAGAGCTCCAACCGATCGCAAAACTCAGGAGATGAGCAGAGGACGAACAGGAAGATACGCGAGGTTCCCTGTCTCGGGGTGAGTACGAGGAACTCGGTTGAGGCGACAGCGTTCGGCACGCCTTCATGAGGCATCCAGACTCTCGGAATCCGAGGGTTCAGTTTTGACACCAGGACGGCACTCGCGGGAACACGAAACTTGTTGCTGCCGATTGCGTTGCCGGCTTCTATGACTGGGGCTTGCCCGTCATCAAACGCCGGTAGACTGAAATGAGTGTAGAGTGCGTCGCCGATTGCGGCAGGCACGATGTTCTGACGATGAAGCTCCGCAATCTCCCCCAGCCTCTTCGTCTCCCACGGCCCGCTGAAGCCCGGCAGGCGGGTGTTGCCGGTAAGGAGTTGCTGCATGGCGGCCTGCTTGATGGCCCGCTTCTTGGCGATCAGCGCCTCCAACGCCCCGAGCAACCCATCCACATCCGACAACGCCTCGGCGATGGCGCGTTGTTCGAGGGAAGGGGGCAACGGGAGAATGAAGTCTCTTACGTTTTGGAGCGAAATGTTGGCTTGCGCCGCTTGGACATTGATGTCGCGAATCTGCTTCTCGACCATGTCGCTACGAAGACACCAGAACAGGAAATCGCGCTCGAGAGATGAGTGTCTGCCTATTCTCACGATTGCCAACGCTTGATTGATGTTGGCAGGCAAGTCATTCAGCTCAACCCGACCGACGCGGCCCAACACGCCCGCAATCGAGATCAGAATGTCACCAACCGCGAGTTGAGACCGCGCAAGTAGTGTATGTGTCGAAGTATCAATGAAGGCTAGCTTGTCCGGTATTGTCCTTCCGTCTTCGTTAATTGTCTCTGCTTTGATGAAGTGAATCCCACCGGCGGTGAACGTTCGCCCAACCGAAGTGGGAGTCGTCCCCTTCGTAATGCGTTCACAGTGCTTGCCGAGCTGTTCACAAACCCAATCCTCCGGAATCACGCCCACTTCGGTCCGCTTGTAGCGCGGCAGAACCGCCGCCTGATCGTCAGCAGCGGGCCTCGAGATGTGCGGCTCAGCCGCCGCACTCATCCCCACACCAACCCCATCTTCTTCAGGTGGCCCTCGACCCTCTCACTGAACGCCTCCACCTCCTGCTCCAGCGCCGGCAGCGGCTTGGCGTAGCGCTCTTCCAACTCCCTCGCGCGCGCGGCCAGGCGCTGGGTCAGCCGCTCGACCTCGCCCTTGATAGTGGCGCGAATGGCGGCGAACCACTTCTCCTCGACGACCAGCGTCTTGATCTCGGCCTCGGTGAGCCTGGCGTAGCGGGCCAGTACCTTGGCATCGATCGCGGCGTGGGCGTCCTTGACAGCTTTGGCCGCCGCGGACTCTGCCTCGATCAGCGCCAGGCAGCGGGTGAGGGCGTCGCGTTCCTCGTCACTCTCGGGCTCGCCTTCGATCGCCTTGAGCCGCTCCTTCACGCCTCCCTTGGTCACCTTCCCCTTGTCGTTGGTGGCCTCGGCCAGTGGGCCATCCTCACCTTCGCCTCCGGCGGAGTGCTCCTCGACGAACTCTTCCAGCTCGCGTGCGGCCGTCTCCTCTGCGCTCTGCAATGCCTCGATGGCGGCCTGCTCCTTGGCTAAGAACCGTGCGATGACGAGTGCCGGGGGCAGCAGGTCCATCTTGTACTTCTTCTTGCCGATGGTCAGATCCGGCGTCTCCTTGAGCTTCTTGTTCTTGTCCTCCACCAGGCCCCGGGGCCGAGCCGCCTCGACCCAGCCGTCGGCGGCGATCAGGTAGACGTCGTCCTGCATCGTCTCGGCCCAGTAGTCCATCAGCCGCTGGTAGACGTCGTAACGGCTCACGAGCGGCAGGTCGGCGAAGCGCTCCAGCAGATCTTCGGACAGGGTGTGGATCACAGTCTTCGGCAGGTCGTCGACCTTCAGCCCCATGAGCTGAGGCGTGTGGGCCGTGCGCCATCCCTCGAAGACTCCACTGATCCGCCGGGCATAGCTCTCGAACTCGGGGTGCCCGAGGATGGTGGCCTTGACCGCTCTGGGTTCGACCCGTGCTTCGCTGTAGCCTTCGCGACCATTGCGCTCGAACAGCGCTTCACGAAGGGTCGGGAAGACATCCCAGTAATTGACCAACGCGTCGATGTCGCGGTCGGGGATGCCGCCGTTCAGGTGGGCATCGAGGTCGTGCAGGTCCTCGGGCTCGCTGGAGTCGATGTAGCGCGGGATGTTGAGGTTGTAGTCGTTGGCCGGGCTGGCAATCTCGGCCACAGGAACCATGCGGGCGTAGCGCTCCCGCTCGCGTTGATGATTGAACACGTCCACGATCTTGTGGATGTCCTGGGCGCGCAGGCGGTTCTTGTTGCCGTCCTTGAGGAACCCCTTGCTGGCGTCGATCATGAAAATGCCGCCGGTGGCGGGGTCGCGGCGCGCCGCGGCGTGCTCCTTGTCGATCACCACGATGCAGGCCGGAATTCCGGTGCCGTAGAACAGGTTGGCCGGCAGGCCGATGATCCCCTTGATGAGGCCGCGCTGGATCAGTGCCCTCCGGATATCGGCTTCCTTGTTGCCGCGGAACAGCACCCCGTGCGGGAGGATGATGGCCCCCTTGCCGGTGCTCTTGAGCGAGGCGACGAGATGGAGCAGGAAGGCATAGTCGCCGTTCTTGGCCGGGGGAATCCCGAAGGCGAACCGGTCGAACTCGTCGTGAGCCGGGTCGATGCCGCTTGACCATGCCTTGGTGGAGAACGGCGGATTGGCGACGGCAAAGTCGAAGGTCTTGAGGGAGCCGTCCTTGTTCTTGAAGTAGGGCGAGGCCAGGGTGTTGCCGCGCCACAGCTCGGCGGTGGGGTGGCCGTGCAGAATCATGTTCATGCGGGCGAGCGCCCAAGTGGCGACGTCCATCTCCTGGCCATAGACGGTGATGCCGCGCCGCGCCTCGTCGGCGGCCTTGAGCAGCAGCGACCCGGAGCCGCAGGTGGGATCGTAGATGGTCTGGTCCTGGCGGGTCTCGGGGCCGATGCCAACCACCTGAGCCATGATCCGCGAGACTTCGGCCGGGGTGTAGAACTGGCCCTTGCTCTTGCCGCTCTCGGTGGCGAAGTGGCGCATCAGGTATTCGTAGGCGTCGCCCAGCAGGTCATCGCCCTCGGCCCGATTGGCACGGAAGTCTAGCCCGTCGAAGATCGCCACCAGCTTGGACAACCGGTCCTGCATCTCCTTGGCCGTGCCGAGCTTGCCCTCGTCGTTGAAGTCGGCCTGGTCGATCACCCCCTTGAGATCGTTGGCTTCGGCCAGGCGGCCGATGATCTTGTTGATCTTGTCGCCGATCTCCTTGTCGCCCTTGAGCTTCACCATGTCGGCGAAACCACCGCCCGCAGGGACCTCGATGAGCGCCCCGGGTTTGCCGGCGAATTTGTCCGACACGTATTTCATGAACAGCAGCGTCAGGACGTAGTCCTTGTACTGCGAGGCATCCATCCCGCCGCGGAGTTCATCGCAGGACTGCCAGAGCGAGGAGTAGAGCTGGGACTTCTTCAGGGCCACGGGTCAGCCTTTGTTTCGAAGGAGGTGCGCGGGTACGATTTCTGTCCAACGGCTGAGCCATGATAGGCGGGATATCGGTGCTGTCGGGGTAGCCCAATGCGTGCCCCCAGCCACTCCGTCACCGCTCCCCCACGGCCCCGGATTCACCTCACCAGTGCGGAGGTGGTGGCCGACAGCCGTCGGTGGCCCGGCACCATGCCGCCAGCATCCTACAAAACATAGGCTCAGGTGTACTACTTGTGCAGGTCCCGACGAGCCTGGAGATCCCAGCGGTGTGAGACGAAATCAAGGAGGTGCTGCCCGCAATGAAGCTACGCGGGAACTTCGGCAATCGAATCAAGTTAGCATCGCGACCTCATTGCTCGGTTTTGACGGTGACTCGGAGACAGTTGCGGGCGTACTGTGCGGTGAAGTTGGCCAATGGGAGTCGCATTCCACAACCGCCACACCGGACGTATCGGCCGACTTCCACCAGATCTGACTTCTCCTGCTGCTTAGCTTTCAAGTGTATTGGGTCGCTTCAATCACCATGTTGGAGAGTCCGGCACTCCAGGTCGGCACCGCGTCGCATCTGTTATGGAGCACTATTGCCAGGTTGACAAAGGTGGCGACACTCATGTGGCGACAACTTCTACGTGAGAGGGCGTGGCGCGTAATTTAGAACCATTCGCCGTTTTAATTGTGAATCGCTCAAGGGTACCGCTGACCTCGGCTACACGGTACCTAACGATACCGGCAAAGATCGTATTCGACTTCTTGCTGGCGATGCCGATCGCGCAGTCGGTAATGACGGCATCCCCTCTCCCGGTGTACTCTGCCCATGCGACCATCAGATCGTGAAGCTCACGCTTTGCCTCATCTCCGGATAAGTGAAATGCGACCCATTCCGCCTCGAATCTCTCAGAGTCCTCGTCATACTTGGACTCAAGCCACTCGCGGATTTTGTTGAAGTACATTCGCTGAGAGTCAGAACTCCATGGGGACACCATGTAGGCACCGATTCGGGCTCCTGCCCTCTCTAGCGGGTCGCGATATGCGCCCTCCGTGGCTCGATGAAATACCTGTTGGGAAAGGTAGACCGGCCTAGTGCGGACAACGAGATAAGTTGGCGTTCCGTGCCATCCGCGCTCGTTAAACCATCTCCGCAATCGTGCCGCGCCAGAAACCACAAGCCAGACAATGATCCAGGCGCCAAGTACTAGTTCAAGTACCTCATCCATTCCTGCCCCCAGCGGGATCAGCATAACGTAAACGTCGTCGGCCCTGCGCGTTGGTATCGCTCCATGCCAGGTGGACCGCAGGGCTACAACTCACATTTCATCAGTCTGACAAATCTCGCTTGCTAACGTTCAACTGTTACAGGGACGGGGCAGGAGGCGGCGCTTTGCCTGTATGTCGTTCGTAGAGAGCGGCTAGCCTAGCCCAATCATCAAGCGGGTACTCGACCCCTAAAGCGTCCAGCTCATCGAGAATTGCTCGTGTTCTCGCGAGCTCTCTGGTGTACACCTCGTGTCCAGACTGAGCACGCAAAAAGTGCTCTATCCTAACCGCCTGTACAAATCGCTCTACACATTCTTCGCTTGTCATGTGCCTGCGATAGTACTTGGTCAAATACCACGACGCGGCGATCGCTCCGATGACAATTCCAAGAAACAGAACTTCAAGCATTGCAGCCAGCTGACCAGACGACGAAAACATGGCAACCCTCAACGGTGATTAAGACAGTTGTCGGTTACATTCGAGAATGATCAAACAGCCCATGGGGGAGGTAGTAGGCTATCACAAATCGGCACCAGCCCGCATCCGTCTCATTGACTCTGCTTCAACTTAAGGAACCTCTGCACAGGAAGCCACACAGTCCAATGAAGTCAGTATTGTTGACAAGCCGCCATTGTGATCAGGCGCACGGCTTACTCCTGGAGCCTGGTCATTTTCCGTGCGGTGACTTCACCAGCAGGCGTCCTTCTTGCACCATTCGGAGAAGTTCGCGGTCCCGGCAAAGGGGATTCTTGATGCTGGTGGTCACAATCTCGGCCGCAATGGCAAGTTCGCCTTCGAGTGAAGGATAAATGGCCTGATTCTTTCGAATGCGCTGCCAGTCAGGATCATGGCCGCACCGCCGGGCGCACTCCCCGATAGCGGCGATAAAAGTTAATGGGCACCTTGGCTCCTCCGAGGCCTAACTGCCCCAGCAACCGTCCCTAAAAAGCAGTGCGACGAAGGTACGCCACTCCTTATTGTCCGAGTTGACGGCGTTGTTGGACGACAAATACGCAAACACTCCTAAATACCGATGCGGAGGGAAGGAATCGAACCTTCCACGTTCTCTCTTGGAGGAAATGTACTTGCTCACACAACCACCTCTCGCTTGGGTCAGAGTATTTTCCACCAGGCTCCGCAGGAACGCAGCTCCGCACCAAACACATGCCACAATCGACTGAACTATGGCGTTCGAGTTTGTCATCATTACCTCCTTGGCAGTTTCAATGAAGCTGTTTACGGAATGGCAGATGTCCAACCCAAACGAGATTTCAATGTGTGCCTCGATACAAGCCCTTTCACCCAAGTCATGAGGATTAATTGTCGCTACCCACCAACTCCATCGCCTGAACCATACCACACCAAAACCGGCTCCTCCTGAACTTAACCCCACAACCCAACGAATCCATGCCCCCCGAAGCCCCCTCCCTACCCACGACCCCCCCGCCCCCTACTGCCACGCCTCCAACGCCGGCAACCGCGCATCGCCGAGATGGAGCGTCATCCAGCGCACCAGCGGCTGGCGTGCGCCCGCGCATGCCGGTCGTCGAGCACCGGTAGGTCGGCGTCGGGGCTGAGCAACTCCCGCAACGCCACGCAATCCTCCGCCGCCAACTAGGCGCGACCCGCCTTGCCGTAGAGATCTGTCACCTCCGTCCGGCAGTTCTCGGCGGTCAGGTGCCCATGGATCCGATTCTTCACGCTGGAGCGCAGCCGCACCAAGTATGCCCGGCCGCGGAACAGCTTCCGGCGGGCCCGGATTTCGAGGCTCTTCACCCAGACCACCGGCAGCAGGTTCGTACGCAGCAAATCTGCCAGCTTCCGGGCGTCAATCGGATCGGTCTTCGCCCGCACTTGCTAAATCAGCTTGATCTGGTAGGGATGGGCCGCCACGGCGGCAATCCCCGCCTCAGCCAGCTGGTCATGCAGCCACGCCCAATACTGCGTCGCCTCCATCGCCACCGTCACCGCTCCCTCCAGGCCCGAGAGCCAGCTGACCAGAGAGGCGGCGTCGGCCGGCAGCCGTCGGTGCTCCGCCACCAGGCCGCCGGCATCGTCCAGCGCACAGGCCGTGATGTACTTCTTGTGCAGGTCCAACCCCACCCAGATCATCGCAGTCTCCTTGAGAGGCACTCAAGGAAGGTGCCGCCCGGAACGAGACTCCGCGAGGCCCTCAGGAGCCGTCGCCCGGCAGCTCCGCTCTTTCATAAGGTCGTGTTAGAGCGCCCATGTGCCGACTCAGCATGGCTACGAACCATGGCATTTCTTGTATTTCTTCCCTGAACCACATGGGCACGGGTCATTGCGTCCGACCTTTCCTCCTGCGGTGAGGTCCGTCGCTGCCGCTTTACCGTCTGAACTCGGCCTTCCGCTGCCAGGATCTACGAAGACAGGTTCGCCCATACGGAGAGACGCTGCCAGATCCATCATAACTGGAGGCGTTGTGCCGATCTTTGGCGCGGGTCCCCCGTACTGCCTGTGCCGATAGAGTTGGTCGAAGAAATCAGAATAGTGGGGATTGAGATGAACTCTATCCGCCTCGGCGGTTTGCAACGCTTCGAGTGATCCATGAGCCAGGAAGTAGCCCACGATTTCCAGCTCGTCCGACGCGATCACTCTTCCGTTTAGGGGGGCTCTCTGTCGCAGGTACTCCTCGAACTCCTCTGTGCCCCATCCAAGGAATTCCCAGGCATCAGCGATCGCCTTGAGATCAAGAATGTTTGCAACCCAAGGGTAGGGGACATCCGCCTTCTTATCCAACAGCGGAGCCAAAGCGGTTGCTATCGGACCGAAGTTGTCCCTAGTGATCACGAGCGAATATTGACGCCCGATTGCTGCAGGATCGAGCTCCGCAACCTCGCCTCCCTGCTGCCCGAACAAGCGCACCACCTCACCACTTGCCAGCCGAACACGAATTCGCTCGGCCTGGTCAAAGCCCTTTTGAATTCCTTTGTCTGAGTTGAATGCCCTCTTGATCCTAGTAAAAGCACGTTCTGGATCACGAAACGGCTCCGTTGGTGGGCTAGCCTTGGCCTCAGCGATGAAGGCTGCCCCCGAAGACACAACCACCAGGTCATGCTCATACTGACCGTCCGAGGTCTCGAAGGCCCCTCTGATAGTGTCGGTTGGCACCCGGACGATTCTCGCAACCTCAATCGCAACTTCGTTTTCCAAGGCCTTGTCACGATGTGCGAGGAACCGCTCTCTCACGTGAGAGCCTGCCAACGCGGCCTCATACTTGATTAAGATTGACGTCCAGAGCGAGTTGATTGCAGGAACCATTGCCTGCGTCGGTCCGATGGCCAGGAGGGGCCGCGTGGCAGCAATCACATCATCCGTCGGATAAGCCACGATGGAGCCGGTTCCACGCACGAGGCAGAATAGTTCCCAGTATTGATCACCGAGAGGCCCAAAGCGTTCAATGACGTCGCTGCGATCGATGGTTCCTGCGCGATCAATACTGTCTTTGAGTTGCTGACCAAGATCGGGGGCATGTCTGGCAACGAATTCACGCGCTTCGTCAAGACTTGAAGCGTGCCGAAAGGTTTCCTCGCGTACGCCGTCAAGCCGGTCCAACATCTCGTTCATTGCCGCGAGGCGTCTCTCCAGTTCCTGGCCGATCCAGTTTGCGACGGCAATGGCATCAGTCGCCGTTATGAGGCCTAAAGCGGAAGAGGTTGAATCAAACGGTGCTACATACGTAACAATCCTACCTATCACCTGGGCTGGATCAGCGAGAAGCCCAGTGTTGAAGTAGTCCAAGAAGGCCGGCATTGCGACCTCCCGTATCCGCTTCCATTCCTCAGTCTGCGCTCCAAGCTCCCCTTCCGTCGGCCAAAAGAGTGCACAATAGGAATTGAACGCGTCATTCAGTAGAGTGGTCGCACGCGTCCAACGGGAATCGTCGAATGCTTCCGCGAGCTCTGGCTCGGGTGTGGACGCCAACACGGACAGCAAGACATCGCCCTGCCTGGCCGGAGAGATGAGCGGGCCAATGAAATCAATCTCATTTGCCCGTTTCATGCAGAGGTGCCAGTACGAACCGACTACCTCGATAGTGCTCGAGGATGAAAGCAATCTCCGGAGAGCATCTAGGGCGTTCTTGGCATCCGCGCCGGGGTCTGATCTTGGTGGCAAGGAGAAGCTCCGAATGGCGCTCTAACGTGCTGCGCTTCTGCGGCGGGGCCCGCCGAGGCCCGCGCGTGCCTCAAGGAATCTACAGCGCGCGGGCCGAGGCACGTGGCCCCGCCCGCAGCAAGTGATGGTATGGACTCCTCCCCAAGATGCTACCAGCATCCAGTATCACGGCCCCGAAGGCCATCACCTTGAGTAGGAGTCCTCTGTCAACAATACAGATCGGCGTCGATCTCGCCAAGTCCGTCTTCGAGACTTGTCCTGAGGACCTAGCGTCCGAGGGATCGCGGTCTCGGAGGCACCCGGTGTGGTGACCGCCCGGCGCCGGCTCTCCCGCGCTTTCTCGCCGCCCAACAGCCCGCCGAGGTGCTGCTGGAGGCGTGTGGTTCGGCCCACCACTGGGGAAGAGAGGCCCACCGGTGCGGGCACCAGGAACCTGCTGCATCCCGCGGATGTCGCCCGCTATCGCGACGGCAACAAGACCGATCGCGCCGATGCCAAGGCGCTGCTCGAAGCCTCTCGCAACCACGCGCTCACCTCGGTGCCCGTCAAATCAGTCGAGCAACAGGCCGTCCTCGCGCTGCACCGCATCCGCCAGGGGTACCTTCGCAACCGAACCGCCCGCACCTGTCCCGCCGCCGCGCAGCGGTCGGCGGGATCCGCATGCACACGCAGGGAGGCCTACCTCCCCCCCGTCGGGGCGCGGCGCGTCACACTGGAGGCGCGTGCCGCGCTCGCCGACGAGACCTTGCCGGAGTTCCTCAAGCATGCCCTGTTCGAGCTGATCGCGGAGATCCGCGCACTCGAGGAAAAGGCGGAGGCCGTGCGGACCTCCCTCACGGCGCTCGTGCACCACATGCCGGACGCCAAGCGATTGATGACCATCCCGGGTATCGGCGTCCTCACCGCCACGGCGATGGTGGCCAGTGTCGGCGACATCCGCCGCTTTCGGTCCGGACGACATTTCGCCAGCTGGCTCGGCTTGACGCCGCGCGAGCATTCGAGCGGAGCGTCGCGACGCCTCGGCTCGATCACCCGCAAGGGGAACAGCTACCTGCGGATGCTGCTCATTCACGGTGCGCGCTCTGCGCTACGCGCCGGCGTGGTCACCAACCAGCCCGATGACCTCCGCACCTGGGCCACGGAGGTCTCGCGCCGGCACTGCCACAACGTGGCAGCCGTCGCTCTCGCGAACAAGTTGGCCCGCATCTGCTGGCGCACGTGGCGCGACGGACGGGATTTCGAGCGGAGGGAGGCACAGGTCACGAACTGCTGAACGATCATCGCGATGGCGACCGGTCAGACCGGCGTGGGGACGAGCCAATAACTCGCATGGCCCTCGGGGCCCTGATCAAGCGATTGGCTCCCTACGCGCGACTTACCATCGTGGCCAGGGCACGATGCCCACCTGACGGGCCGAAGATACGACTGCAGTCGACCCTTCGCCGCCGCGGATGATCAGAGAACCGAACATACAAGTGCAAGAACCACCGCTTGCGCAAACAGGGGGAGGAGTCCAGATACGCGTGTTAGGTAGCTAACCCATCCGCGGTGAAGCCAGCCAAGTGAACCTTGGCGTTCTCCGTGAGCACCTCGGCGAGGACACCGATGAATCTTGCCATCGACAACACCTGGTCAGGATCGGGGAAGGTTGTTGCTGACGTCGGGTGCGCGATCTGATTGCGATCGTCCATCAAGGCATTGAGGCGCGTCTGAGCTTCGGTGGTAGTTACGCCGTCCGGGGTCGTCCCTAACTCCAGCTTCATCTTCGCCTGCTTCCCAACTTCCTTCCACACCCCTTCGACCCCAACGCGCTTGAAGAGGTCGGCGAGGACCCTGTCCTTCATGTTCGCATCAGTGATGGTAAGCACTTCAGCGTGAACACTTGTCGAGTTGCCCGAGCCGCCAATCGCTTGCGCAAGGTCGATGAGCAAGGTGTCTGCTTGGCTCTCATCGAATCCATAACGCCTCGGGTTCTGGATGACTTCGAGTGAGCGGGTCCGGAGTTCCTTGCGGATTTGTTCGGGCAACCCTGAGTGCCCTGCGCTGTCAACCATGCCCTCTGCGGTTGACTGCACTAGTTGCCGTACGAAGTACTCGAATCTGCCAGCGAGATACAGTAGCAACGACCCAGACAAGTAGGGTAAGTCCGTCCGGCGGGCCTTCGAAGCCTGAAGTAGCAAATGCGCCTCACTCCAATTGCGTTCAAGGTCGCACTCGGCGGGCGGGATACTTCCGCCGAACTCCCTGAAACTCTTGATGAGTTCTAGTAGCCGCTTGATTCGGTCCATGTCGTCATCGAAGTCACCTAGAACTTGGTCGAGAGGGTTCACGGGCTATGCCCCAAGCAGAATGCTGGCGGCCAGACTGACCCGTTCCCGAATGGCCTCGATCGTATTGCCGCGGCCTACCAGGATCTCATAGTCATCGGGGTCGTTCAATGCTTCCTTGAGGCGCCTTCGAATCGAGACCACGTCGCTCTCTACGTCTTCGCCGCGGTTTTGAGCCAACGCGATCATCAGGGCGTCGTAGAGCGGGCGGCTTGGTCGACCGGTGCTCGGCAGGACGAAGAGTTCTGTAGGGAAGACGCTTCCAAGGCGCGTCAGCAGATCGGTGAATTCACCCTCCCACGCTACGAGGTCCTCGTGGGCGGCGTGCTGGTTTTCCTCCATGAATCGGTCGAGGATCCGCCGAAGCGACCCTGTTCGCTTGTTCTCGACGGCGTCGCGTAGAGCGAAGAAACGAAGGACGAGCTCCGCATCTGCCATGGACCGGAAGAGCGTATTCTTCGCGAGAACGTCCGGTATCTCCTCATCTTCCTCATGCGTTTGCGGCGGAATCCTCCAAGCCTTGGTGAACTGGCTCGACCGTGCCAAGCGGATGAGCAGCGCGTTGAAGGAGCCGGGGTACAAGGCGTTTCGAAGCTCCTGAGGATTGAGTTTGATACCACCAGTGTTGAGGCGATCGAAGAGAAGCCGGCGCACATCGAGGTCTTCATCGTCGGAGCCGCGCGTCTCAGCCAAGAGGACCACAGCAGGGAGGCTACGGCGAAGGAGGCCTTTCTGTAGAACGCCCGGAAGGTCATTGAACCGCAGTCTATTCAGCTCTGGCCAGTACTCCAAGCCGGTGAGCGCGAAGTTGTTAGCGAGGAATTCGCGTATGGTCTCCAACCGTTGGCGCCCATCAATGACCTCGTACTCATTGTAGTCGTGTTCGAAGAGGAATACCGGCGGCACCGGTATGTTCAGGAGAAAAGACTCGACAAGAAGGGAGCGCTTTTTGGGAGACCAACGAAGTCGCCGTTGGTACGTTGGGGAAGTGTCGATGAGCTCGGCACCAGGCTTGAGAGCATGGCGTAGATAGTCGAGCTGGTAGTCTTTGGTCTCACGGACTACGCGTAGCTGGCTTCTAGCGTACTTCTCCGCGGCGTCTTCAGCTGTCCGATTCTCCGCAAGCGAGGGCTCCTCCCCCTCCTCTTCGAACCACTCTTCGACCTCGGCCTCAGAAACCGCCTGCTCATCGTCTGCTTTCGCCATCTATACGCCCCAAATCCGCTGGAAGTGAAGTGAGCTACCTAACGTTTCGCATCAGCTGCGGCGCGGAGCGCCGGCAGCTGCATGCGGATGTTATGTCGCGGCTACGCCTTGGGCCACTAGGTCAACCAATGGGCCAAGGAGGCCGCGCATACGGTCTGCTGCTTCACTCGAATCGGAGAGCAACCGCCGGACAGCCTGCTCATAGCTGTGCCTAGTCGCGAAGCCAAGGCACCGGGCGACGTCAGCAGGAGCGGACGTCTCCCGGATAGGGTATCGACTCACAATGTCCTCGTACCTATTCTCGCGAATCTTTTCGTCGAGTGCCGTGAGCTCTGCCTCATACAGAGGCGCTCCATCAAACTGCAGAGAAGAGTCACCTTCTTGAATCGCTCGCCATTCTGGGGTCATTCGCCTTACCGCATTGTGGACCTGGCGCTCTACCATTCGGGCGGCTAGGCGTTTGCGATGCTCCTGCGCTGCGCGGACGATGCTCTCCAACGCTAATGCGGCCGCTCCGTCAGCATCTTCTGTGACATGGCGCGCAACATCGCGGATTGTTTGCGGGTGGTAGTACAGCGACTCCACCGAATATTGACTGATCGCGGCGATACGATGTTCCGCGAGGGCTTCACATTCGGCATCCTCTCGGTTGTCACGATCGACGAGCCCGAGTGGGCAGAGCCAGTGGAAGCGATCTGCGGTCCCGAGGCCTCGGACAGATCGCTCGACTTCGACGCAACTACCGACAGCCCTAATCGACAGCCTGGGAAAGAGTATTTGATAAAGCAGTAGATCCAGACTGCTGGGCCGCCCCTCGACGAACAGAATCTGGCGACGCGCTCCCAGTATCGAGGAGGCAACCTGTTCGTCCAATTCTTGCACGCGCTCGACAAAGTCGGTCGTCCATTGCTGCGGCGTGTGAATGTACTTGCGCACTAACAGCGCGGAGCAATCGGCTTGATCGAGGGGGAGTGACACGTCATGTGTCGACACCACAAACGCGCAATCGGGGCGGTGCGCCAACAAGGTCGTGAGAAGCGGTGATACTACCGCTCTATGCAAATGGCGCTCGGGCTCGTCGATGAGAAACAGGGAGTCCTTGGGTGCGGTAAGAACGTTTGCCGCGATGAGCAACGCATTCCGCTCGCCGTCGGATAGCTCTGCGATACTGTATTCGGAAGAGCCGTCACGACAAGCCATCAGCCTACTCTCGTCCCGGATCTGAACCTGAATTGCCAAGTTAGCGATCCTGAGAATCTCGTTCATGGTAGTGATGGGAGACTGCACTCGCGCTAATTCACGAACCAGTGCCATATCACCACCGCGGGCGGCGTCGGCAATGCGTCGCGCCTCGACGTTCTCAGAGTCAATGAGATCGAAGACCACGGCTTGAGACCTTTGGGATGCGTAGTCATCTCTCCAACGGGACTGTGCCTGTTGATCGGAGTTCGTAATCTGCGCTTCCGTCTGCCGGCGACCGTGCGGAGTCAGATCGATCGAGTCGGAGCTAAACCAGACTTGGCGGTGAGCTGTTAGTCGGCGGACAGGACCTCTGTGCTGAGTTGCGAAGGCCTGCATGAGCGTTGACTTCCCCGTGCCATTCGCGCCGAGAACGAAAAGCAGCTGCCCAGACTCGACTGTCAGGGTAGTGGGAGATCCATTGGTGCTCGGGTGGGTCAGGACGTAGCTTGCCATCTACGAAGCTCCAGGAACGACTTGATAGCCCCAATGTCGACATAACAAGCATTGGATCTGCGAAATCCGACTCCGGCCCGCAATCAAATCCAGCATAAGTGTACCGCTATCAACCTAATCCGGTAACCCTGCCCAGACAGCGCACCCGCAGCCCCGACCGGTTCACCCACCCCGTCGGCTCCATCCGGCAGGACATCCCCCACCCGGACCCCACTCCGCACCACCGGATGCCGCATCAGGTCTCGACAGAACCAGCACCCACCACACAGCCGCAGGTCCGCAGGGTCGCGATGCGCTCTTATGCCGCATCACGCGCAGTGTTTCCGTTTCCGGCTGCACCAACCGAGCGGAGCCAACCGGCGAAGTCGCCGGGTAGGTGTGCGGCCTCACGCCGACACACCGGGCCCATGCTTCCCGATGAATCGCCCACGAGGCTGCAAATCCCCCCCCTACCCCTCCCCCACCCCCTCCTGCCACGCCTCCAGCGCCGGCAACCGCGCATCGCCGAGATGGATCGCCACCCAGCGCACCAGCAGCCGGGCGTGCGCCCGCACATGCCGGTCATCGAGCACCGGGAGGTCGGCGTCGGGGCTGAGCAGCTCCCGCAACGCCACGCAGTCCTCCGCCGCCAGCCGGGTCGCTACCCCGCCCCGCGCACAGCCGGGACAGAGCAGGCCGCCGTCCCTGAACGAAAACCCGACCGCCCCCTCGGCCAACGCCGCGCCGTCCCGGGCACACTCGTCCAACACCGGCGCCAACCCGAACTCCCGCACCAGGCGCCAGAGCCCCCTGAGCGAGACCACCGGCAACGCATCGGGAGGGGCGAGCTCCAGCAACGCGATCGCGTCGACCACCTCGTCGTACAACTCGCTATTGGGTTGCGACGGCACGAAGCGCACCACCAGTTCGGCCATCGCATTGGCCGCATGAAACCGGCCGAGATGCGAGGCCAGGCCGGCGTGGAGATCGGTCACGTCGAAGGCGATCAATGGCTGCAACTCGCCGCGCGCCGGACGGAGATGAGCCACCCCCTCGCTGAGGAGCTGCAGCGACGCGCCAAAAGGGGACCGCGGCCGGCTGGCCCCCTTGGCGATCGCGGCACAGAGGCCGCCGCTCCGGGTGAGCAGTTTGACGATGCGCGAGGTCTCGCCGTAACGCATGGCACCAAGCACGATGGCCGGAGTCAGCTCAGTGGTGACGGACAAGCCGGCATCTCCCGGTCAGAAGCGGTAGCGTGCCCCCCCCAGAATGGTGCGACCCCGCCCCGGAAAGCCGACCACCTGATCGAACGATTCATCAAAGAGATTCTCGGCGCGGAGAGTGAGGTCGAAACCGCCGGTCGACTGACCCGCTCCAAGGAGCGGCAACACCAGCGAGGCGTCAACGAGCGTGTACGACGGTAACGTAACCCGGGCCGCAGGGAAATTCCGGAAGTCGGCGTCGTCCCGGCTCCCCACCCGGGTCACAGTGGCCGCGGCAGTGAACCTCGGCAATGCGAGGGTCGCGGTGACTCCCCCGCTTCGCCCCGGACGGCGGAGCAGCGAGGCGCCTTCCGTGAAGGTCACCGAGGAGACGGCGCCGGTGTCGGTGACCTCCGTCCGGAGGGAGGTCCAATGCGCCCGCACCTGCAACCGGCGCACGGGACGGATGGTCACGGCCGCCTCGATCCCCTCGGCGTCGACTCCCTGCAGGTTGGCGTAGGTCGGCTCGCCGGGCGGTGCGGAGACGAACTGGATCAGGTCGCGGAACTGCTGCGAGAAGGCGGTCGCCGAGACGACCAGGTCGTCGCCCAGGAACCGACGCTCCAGACCGACCTCGATGTTGCGGGTGCGCTCGGGATCGAGATCGGGATTGCCGACCTCGAAGGCGCTCTGCGCAAACAACTCGGAGAAGGTCGGCGCCTTGAAGGCGGTGCCGGTCGCGAACCAGAGCCGGCTGGCCCGGTCGAGCCGCAGCGTGGCACCGATCCGCGCGGTGGTGAAGGTGCCGAAGGCGGAGTTGTCGTCGACGCGCACACCGGCCTGAATCGCCAGCGAGCGGACCGGCTCCACGAGCAACTGCGCCAGGCCGTGCCAGGTGGTGCGGTCGGCGTCGAAGGTGTCGTCCTCCTCGAAGACGCCGAAGCCGAAATTGGAGACGGTGCGCGAGGTCTGGTCCTCCTCCTCACGCTCGACGCCGCCACCGATCGAGAGCCGGGTGGCAGGGAGGAGGTCCCAGTCGAGCCGTGCCTCGCCACCCCGACGCCAGGTGCGGGAGGCGCGGTCGCTGTCGAAGCCGAAGCCGACCGAGTCGGCCGGGCTGTCGGGCCGGTTGTGGGCATCGGCCTGCAAGCGGCGCGCGAAGCCCTGGACCACGGCGGTGACACTGGGAGTGAGGGCGCGGCGGGCCTCGAGGCCGAGCAGCAGAGTCTCCTCGGTGGTGAACTGGTTGCGGTCGGTGGGGACGCCGCTGCCGTCGGTCGGGAAGGCGGCGCGGACATCGCCGTAGCGGGCGGTCACCGCGAGGGCGGTGGCCTGATCGGGAGCCCAGCCCACGCGGGTGGAGGCGACGGTGTTGCGGTAGTCGTTGTTGAAGTCGTAGATGCCGTCCGACTCGAACTGCGACCCCGCCGCGCTGAGTTGCCAACTACCCTGCCCCGCCGCCACCTGACCGGTGGCCTCGCGGTTGCCGAAGGTGCCACCGCCGGCGCTGGCGTTGCCATGCAGCGCTCCCCCCCCCTGGCGCGTGAACAACTGGACCACGCCGCTCATCGCGTCGGCGCCGTAGAGGACGCTGCCCGGGCCGCGGACGATCTCGATCCGGTCGATGTTGTCGAGCGAGAGGTCGGAGAGGTTGAGGGCGCCGCCGGGGGTGTTGAGCGGGACGCCGTCAACGAGCACCTTGACGAAATCGCTCTCCCCCCCCCGCAGAAAAGCCGAGGTGACCGCACCGTAGCTGCCGGTGCGGACCAGCATGAAACCGGGGACCTCGCGGAGGGCGTCACTCACCAGGCGGACGCCTCTGCTCCGGAGTTCGTCGCCGCTCAGCACGGTGGTCGATGCCGGGATGGCGTCCCGGCTCCACGGGGTGCGGGTGGCGGTGACCACCACGTCGGCGACCCGGGCGGTGTCGGCGGCCGGGCGCTGCGCCAGGGCGGCCGCGGGCAGGAGCAGGAGCATCAGGAACGCGGTACGCATCAGACGGAACCTCGGTGTGGAGTATCGGGACTGCTGCGGTCGGCGGCACGCGCCTCCTCCCGCGTGAGGGGGACGACCTGCGGGGCGCCATCGCGCCACGGGGTGATGGCCACCGGCCACCGGAAGACACTGCTCAGCACGGCGGCATCGAGTACTTCGGAGGGTGCCCCGTCGGCCGCGACTCGGCCCTGGTCGAGCAGCACCATCCGGTCGGCGGCGCGGGCGGCGATGTTGAGATGGTGGGTGATGACCATCACGCCGAGTCCGTCGGTGACGAGGTGACGGAGCAGCTCGAACAGCGACATCTCGTGCGCCAGGTCGAGTGCGGCCGACGGTTCGTCGAGGAGGAGGAGCCGCGGCTCGGCGGCGAGGGCGCGCGCCACCCGCACCCGCTGCCATTCGCCGCCCGAGAGGGTGTCGATGCCGCGACCGGCGAAGCCGCTCATCTGGCAGCGGTCCAGCGCCGATGCCACCGCGGCGTGATCGGCCGCTCGAGCGGGGGCGATCGGGCCGAGCCGGGCCCAGCGCCCGAGCAGCACGGCGTCGGCGACCGTCATCGGGAAAGTGGAATCCTCACGTTGCGGCAGTGCGGCGACGTGAGTCGCAAATTCCCGGCGGGGCCACTCCGCCACCGGGATGCCGTCGAGGGTGACCCGACCGGTGGCGTCGTTGCCGAGCCCCAGCAGGCCGCGCAGCAGCGAGCTCTTGCCGCTGCCGTTCGGGCCGGCCACGGCGACCAGCTCTCCCCCCCCCACGCGGAAGCTCACCCGGTCGAGTGCCGGCTGCGCCGCGCCGGGATAGCAGATGGTGAGCTCTGCCGCCTCGAGAATCATCGCACACTCCGCCTGAGCAGCACGGCGAAGAGCGGCACCCCGACCAACGCCGTCACCACTCCGACCGGGAGTTCGGCGGGGGCGAGCACGGTGCGGGCTGCGGTGTCGGCCACCACCAGGAACGCGCCACCCGCGACGAACACGGCGGGGAGCAGCGAGCGATGGAGCGGCCCCACCCACCAGCGCATGGCGTGCGGCACCACCAGCCCCACGAAACCGATCACCCCCGAGACGGAGACGGCGGCGGCGGTGAGGATCGCGGTGGCAAGCACCACGCCGCCCCGCAGCCGGTCGATGTCGGCACCGAGGGCGGCGGCCGACTCTTCGCCCAGCGCCAGCAGGTCGAGACCGCGGGCCATCGCGAAGAGCAGCGCCAGCGGTGCGAGGGCGATCAGGCCGAAGCGGATCGCCGCCTCGGGGGTGGCACCCGCGAAGCCGCCGAACAGCCACATCGCCGCGGCGCGGAAGGTGAAGGGATCGGCGATGGTGAGGATGGCGGTGCTCACGGCGGAGGCGAAGGCGCCCACCACCACGCCGGCCAGGAGGAGGACGCGCGGATCGAGTCGGCGGCCGGCCACCAAGGCGATCCGCCAGGCGAGGGCAATCGCCGCCAGCGCACCGATGGTGGCGGTGCCGGCGACGCCCCATCCCCCCCCCACACCGAGCACCAGGGCGAGCACCGCGCCGAGGGAGGCGCCGCCCGAGAGGCCGAGCAGCCAGGGCTCGGCGAGCGGGTTCCGGACCAGCGCCTGGAGAGCGGCACCGGCGACCGCGAGTCCCCCCCCCACGCCAAAGGCCAGCAGTACCCTCGGCAACCGCAGCCGCCGCACCACCAGGGCGTCAGGGGCATCCGTCTCCAGCAGCGCGCGGATCACCGCGCCGGGCGACAGCGGCACCGCGCCGAGCAGCAGCCCCAGCGCCAGCGCGCCGAGCGCGGCGACCACGAGGGCCGGCCCCGCCAATCGGCGCGCCATAGTGGAGACGGATGGAGATGCGGTCACGAAAAACGCCCATTCCCGGCAGGCAGCGGAAACGGGCGCGTGGCAGCGTGGTGGGGTGGCAAACGGACCGTGACCCCGTCACGACCACGCCACCGATCCCTCCCCCGAGGGTTGCTGGTGGCGCGAACGGAGAGGTCTCCTGGCTTCGGGCAAACGCCACTCGCCTTCCCGGGACAACTGCCCAGTGGCATGATGAGTGGCGGAATCAATCGCCCGTTACAGTGGCGGGGCCGCGCCGGTATTGCACCGGACTTCCGAGGTTCCGCGTTCGCTGGTCAAAACTTCTGTTATATGCCGAAGCTACCGGGTCACCCGCGTCGCGGCAAGGCCACCCGGATTGCCACCCCGATCAGCAGCAGGGCGAACACACCGATCAGCGCCGGCAGCGCCCACGACGGCGCCCCGCCCCCGCCGGGGAGCACCAGCTCCATCACCATCTCGGGGCCCTCGAAGGCGCCGACCCAGCGAATGAAGCGACGTCCCTCCATCTCCCGCTCGTCGGTACGGGTGAGCGGCGGACCGACCTCGAGCGCTGCCTCTTCGGCGAGCAGGGTGAGGGTCTCGACCGGTTGATCGAGCGGAATCGCGAACCGCCGACTGCTCGGCGCGATCTGGTATTGCAGAAAAAACTGGCGATCGCCCGGCGGCACTGGCGCGTGCAGGAAGAGGGTATCGCCATGCAGGTCGAAGCGATCCGGGGTGAAATCAGCATCGCCGAGCTGGATGTTGGCAGCAAAGGGCGGCAGCGCGAGTTGCCAACTCGGAATGGTGCTGTCGGACATGGCACGAGTGCGACCACTGGCGTTCCTCAGCACCACCAGATCGACCACGTCGCGGGTGCCGTCGGCGGCGGGCCCACCGACAATCAGATGCCGGGAGACGATGCCGATAGGCGCATTCGGGTCGATGTCGGCCACCTCGATGTCGACCGAGCCACCGGCAGCCGCGAAGGCGGTGTCGACCGGAGGAGCGAAGTATTCGAGTCCCTGATGGCGGGCGCTCACCAGCCAGACCACGCCGGAGTCGAGCGGCGCCTGCAGCCGGTAGCGACCGGCGGCGTCGCTCCGGACCGAATCGACCACCCCTTGAGTCTCCGCACCGACCCGGTGCAGCAGCACCATCGTGGCGGCTACCGCAACGGTGTCGCCATCGGCAATGCGGAAGACGCGTCCCTGCACGGGGACGGTGCCTCCCCCCCCCTGAAGCACGGCCCAGAGGGCCAGATGGAGCATCACGGGGTGAACCTCCCGAAGTCCTCGGGACCGAGTCGCCGAAGGTGCGCGCGGAGCGCCTCGGCGTCGAGCGGTGCAACCACTTCCTGGGCCGGAACGCCGTCGACCTGGAGCAACGACGAGTGCGCCCAGATCGGGGCACCGGCGCGGAGTGCCAGAGCCAGTGCGTCGGAGGGACGGGCGTCGATTGTCACCTGCTGACCGTCGGACCGCAGCAGGTGCAGTTCGGCCAGGTAGGTGCCGTCGTGAACGCCGGTGATGTTGACCCGTTCGACGGTGCCCTGGAGCGCGCCGAGCAGGGTATGGAGCAGATCATGAGTGAGAGGGCGCGGCGCAGCGTCGTTGACCAATGCCAAGGCAATGGCGCGGGCCTCGGCCGGGCCGATCCAGATTGCCACGCCCCGGTCGCCTACCGCCTCGCGGAGGAAGACGACCGGGGTGTTGGTGGTCCGGTCCAGCGCCAACCGGGCGACATTGACCCGGACCAGTGCTTCAAGTTCCAAGATGCCAACTCCCTGGTTGACCACCCGGACGCGGGGCCCCGCTGGCAACGCCGATGATCGTTGCCTCAGCGCTTGAGGGCGGTCTTGAGGTCGCGCACCCGGTCGGTGCGTTCCCAGGTAAAGCGCTCCACGCGGATTGGCTCGAGGTCGGGCTCGAGGTATTGCCCAACTTCGGCAGTGCGGCCGAAATGTCCGTATGCGGCAGTCGGCGAGAAGATCGGCTGGCGCAGCTTGAGGTCCTCGATCAACCGGGCGGGCCTGAGGTCGAAGACTTCCTGAATGGCGCGTTCCAATGCGCGATCCGTGATTCCCTTGGCGGCGGTGCCGAAGGTGTCGACGAAGATCGAGACCGGACGCGCCACACCGATGGCGTAGGCAACCTGCACCTCGCAGCGGCGCGCCAGCTTGGCGGCAACGACGTTCTTGGCGACCCACCGGGTGGCGTAGGCGGCCGAGCGGTCGACCTTGGTGGCGTCCTTGCCGCTGAAGGCACCGCCGCCGTGACGGGCCATGCCGCCATAGGTGTCGACGATGATCTTCCGGCC
>JANRJE010000001.1:0-41626 GCA_033764135.1 Gemmatimonadales bacterium | reverse complement strand
CGGGTCCGCTTCGATCGGAGAGCGATCGAATCATTCTTGGCCTGCCAGGTGGTGACCGCCCATGACTGACCTCGCGGTCATCGGGCTTACCCTCCGCACCGATGAGGTCGAACGCGGCGAGAAGGTGGTCGTCAAGGCGTTCGGCAACATGGCCGCCGCTCGCGAGAAGGAGTCGGTCGCCGCCCGGATTGCCACGCAGGCCGAGCGTCAGGCCGTCCAGGCGGTCGAACAGGCGGCGCGCGCCTACAGCAGCGCCGGCGTCTCCTCGTTGGAGTTCACGCGCGCCCTGAAGCAGATGGGCGCCGTGGGCCCCGCGGTGACGGAGGAGATCAACCGCCACTCCGCCGCGGCACGTGCCAACGCTCAGGCGGCCAAGCTCGCCGCCGACGCCCAGCGCCAGACCGCCGAGGCCGTCAAGACCGCCGACGTGGCGACCACGCGCGCCACTCCTGGGTTGAAGAGTCTCCAGACCAACCTCGGCTCCCTCGCGATCGCCGCCGGCGGATTGCCGGGGCCACTCGGCCGCACCGCCCAGGCGCTGTCCACCTTCGCGCTGGGTGGTGGTCCGGCGGTGGCGATCATCGCCGGTATCAGCGCGATCGCCTATGCCTACAACGAAATCGAGGCTCCGGCACGCCGTGCCCGTGAGGAAACCGACAAGCTGATCGCCTCGCTGCGCGAGGCCGAGCGCGCGCGTCTCGGACTCGACCGCGCCGATGCCGGCGCCGATCTGTCGAAGCGGCTCGCCGCGGCCCAAGCAAACCTCAACCGGCAGCAGGCGGGCATCACGCGTCGGGGTAATGACGGCTTCGGGGGATTCGTCGAGATCTCGCCGGAGCGCATCGCCGCGGCCAAGGCCGAGGTGGCCAAGGTGGTGGACGAGATCCGCCTCCTGCAGGGACTGAATGCCTCCATCGCGCTGGAGGCGGGCAAGAAGGTGCTGGCGGCGCAAGCGGAGGCCGCGCGCCAGGCCGCGGCCGCGGCCAAGGCGCGGGGTGCGGACCTCGCGACCCTCCGCACCGCCGAGCTCGAGCTGGCCGTGTTTCAGGCCGAGAAGAATCGCGACACGCTGGCCTTCTACGACGCGAAGCGGGCTTTGGCTGAGCAGGGGCTCGCGAAGGAGCTCGCCGGTGTGGCCACGCTTTCGGCAGCCCAGAAGAAGGCGTTTGAGGATGCGAAGCGCCAGCAGGACGAGCTCTACCTCGCGCCAGGCGGGTTGTCGAACCGCTTCCGCGACATCCTGCAGAACGGCACGGGCCTGACGCCGACGGTCGGCTACTCAGATGACACGCGCAGCAACATCGTGGCGTCTGATTCCCGCCGTCGCTTGGCCAACGTACCGCTGCTCACCCCGGACGCGATCGGGAAGACCGGCAAGGAAGTCGAGACCCGGCTGTCGGCCGCGATGGACGAGGCCGCCCGCAACTTCCAGCGCGGGATGACGAGCGCGATCGAGGGCCTGATCACCGGTGCGCCTGATCTCGGTCGCCAGTTGGGGCAGGCGCTTGCCAGTGGCGCGGCGGGGATTATCTCCGCCGGGATCACCGACTCCCTGAGTAAGGCGTTCAAGGCGCTCCCGGCGGAAACACAGGAGCGGCTGAAGGGGATTGCCGGGGTCGCCGGAGCCGGGGTGGTCGGGGCCAGCGTCGGCTACTCCACCGGCTCCACCGGATTGGGTGCCCTGAGTGGCGCGGCCACCGGGGCGGCCGTCGCTGGCCCGCTCGGCGCGGTCGTGGGCGGCATCGCGGGCATCGTCGGCGGCCTCCTCGGCTCCTCCCAGCAGGCCAAGGAAGCGGCGCGCCAGATGGAAGAGGCGCGCAAAGCGTTTGGCCTGGCCCTGGATGCCTACACGGCGGAAGCCTTCGGCACCGCGACCAACCTCTCGCGCAACATCGCCAACGCCAACCGCCTCGGCGACGATCTCAAGCGCAACGCTCCCAAGCCGGTGCTGGCCAGCGCAGACGCCGACGATGTGCGCCGGTTCCAGCGCGAGTTGGCAGACTACGCCGCGGCGCTCGGGAAGGTGGACGAGGCGACGAAGGCGACGATCGCGAGCATTGAGGCCGAAGAGAAGGTCCGCCTCGAGCTGATCGGCCTCTCGCTCGAGGAGCGTGAGGCGCGGCTCGCCGGCAACGATCGCGGCGCCCTCGAGGCCCGCTTCGCCCGCGAGGAAGCGGAGGTGCAGCGGCAGTTGCGGAATGGCGAGATCACCCAGGCGATTGCGACCCGCACGTCAGCCGTGATCACCGGCGAACTCAACAAGGCGCTGGCCGACATGGCGAAGGAGGCCGAAGAGGCGGCGAAGCAGATCGCCGAAACGAATGCCTCCTTCGCCACCTCGCTGGTGGGGCGTGAGCTGCAGGCGCGTGCCCGCCTGGCGACCTCGGACGCCGAGCGCGAGGGGATCGAGGACATGATCCGCGCCGAGCAGTACCGGCTCGAGATCGAGGCCGCCGTCAAGGATGGCATCAGCGAGACCAACATCGCCGCCCTCAAGCGGATTCAGGGGCTGGAAGAGGAAGCGATCGCCATGGAGCGGTCGAAGAAGGCGGAAGAGGACCGGCTCCGGATCATCAAGGAGTCCACGGCCTTCCTGGACGACCTCAAGGTGCGCGAGTTCCGGGCGACCGGGCAGGGCGCGGCAGCGGATGAGTACGCCCAGCGCGAGCGGGACCGGCAGGAGCTGATCAAGGCGGCGGAGTTCGGCGCCGACTACGTCATGGAGACGCTCCGCGTGCAGGGCCTTGAGCGGGCTGACCGCGACGCCCAGCGGCGCGCGCAGCAGGAAGCGGCCTTCGGGAACAGCTTCGGGACCACGTCCACCTCCCTACTGCCGGACAGCCGCACCAGCGTGAACCTCGCGGTGGGCACGAGCGAGAGCACGACCAATCGGCTGGTGGGGGTGCTGCAGTCGCAGTTGGTGCATGCGCAGCAGACAGCCGCTAACACGCGGGAGTCCGCTGAGCTCCTGCGTACGCTGCCGCACATCCTCGCCGCGCTCCGCGGGGGCGTTGTCTCGGTAGTCGATGAAGGGTTGGCCGTCGCCGGCGCAGATGCCGACCTCGGCGCCGGTGTTGTTCCGGGGAATCGATAGATGGTGACGCCATCACGGCTCCCGTTGCCCCTTGCGTGTGAGGGGACACACCCATACCTTGCACTCACATCGGCGGAGACCATCCCGCCTCAAGCCCAGTCGCGGCCTCTATTGCATCCCCCTCACGGGGGTGCGGTGGAGGCCCTTTTTGCGTTGCTCCAACTCAGGGGGTCGGCATGGTCGCACCAGTGATTTCTCTCGGCGGGGATGAGCTCCTCGAGCTCGCCGACGCTGCGGTCGTGACGGGACTCAACCCGGCCACGCTGTACCACCGTGGTCTCCGCGGGGAACTCGAGCTTGTGCGCCTGGCCAACGGGCGATGGGCCGCACGGCGGTGGCAGATCGAAGCGCTCGCCGCTCAGCTCAACCCGAAGGCTTCCCCTACGTCCTGAAACACCACGCCCCCGACACACGGCGAATGTGTCGAGGGCTTCACCACGAAGAGAGGGCTTCGCGATGACTGTTGAAGCTTACCACCCGGACCATGAGCGCACCACCCCGGCGCCGATCACCTTCACCGTGTGTCTCGGCGATAGCGCCCTCGGGTTGGTCCCTGGCGATCGCCTGACATGGGACCCCACGCAACCGCGGGGCGAACGGGTGACACTGACGCGCAAGATCACCCTGCACGAAGGGCAGATCGATCGGCTGCAGCTTCGGTCGGCCATCGTTCCGCCGGCATTCAATATCCTCGCCAGTCGGCAGGCGATGGTCGCCGCGCTGCTGCGCGATGCGGGGATGCCGTGACGGGCGCCGCGTGGTACGATGGCCTGTCGGGTGACCGCTCCCTCCGGCCGCTCTTCCGTCGACTCGAGGCCGACGTAACGGCCGAAGTTGCGCGGGGGACCATCCGTACCCCGATCACCGATCGGTGGCGCCAGCGTGGCGCCTCGGCGCGGGACGCCTTGTGGCGGGCCTCGTGTTGGGAACTGGCGGGCGTCGAGTCCACCACCACGGCCGGCCGGATCCGCGGGCTGTGCATCGCGCGCGCGATCGTCGCCGACGCGCGGGGCGAGCTCGTGCCGCAAGAGGTAGCCGCGTGAGCGACTTCGACGGACTCCCGGGGATTGGCGCGCCGGAAACCGACGCCACGGTTCGGCACTTCCTCACGATGGAAGAGCTCGAGGCCTTGCCGGGAATCGAGTGGCTAGCCGCCCCGTACCTCCTCAGGGATAGCCAGGCATGGCTCTACGCTGGCCCCGCCTCCTTCAAGACGTTCGTCGCCATCTGGCTCGGGATGCACGTTGCCTCCGGCCTGCCGCTGATGGGCGAAGAGGTTCACCAGGGGGCCGTGCTCTATGTGGCCGCCGAGGGTGGGCGAGGGATCAAAGGGCGGCTCAGGGCTGCAGCGAATCAACTCGGCCTCGGCGCAGTGCCCTTCTATGTGTTGCCTCGCTCCGTCGCCTTGAACGACCCTGCCCAAGTCGCAGCGATCCTGCCTGAGGTGGAACTCTACGCCCCGGCGCTGATCGTCCTGGACACCTATACCCGCGTCACCCCCGGTCTCGACTCGTCCAAGCAAGCCGACTTCTCAGCCGTCCTGCCGGTGTTGGATCGGCTGCAGCGGATCCACAACAGCACCATCCTCATTCTGGACCACGCCAACAAGGTCGACGCAGGCGGCATCGGTGGCCTGACGGGTACGATCGCGAAGGGCGGCGCCGGTGACACCGTGCTCTCGCTCAAGCGCGAAGTCGGGATGATGACGGCCACTCTCCGTGTGGAAAAGCAGAAGGATGCGGAGGAGGCGCCCCCCGTCGACCTCGAGTTGGTGAAAGTTGGCGACTCCCTCGCGGTGACGGTGCCGACCGGTGTGAACTACTGCCAAAGGGACGTGGCAGTGCTCGAGGCGCTGGCGGCGATTCTTGACGATCCGGCGGGCGCTACTGCCACGACGTGGCGGCAGTCCGCCGGACTCGCAGAACGTTCCTTCTACCGGGCGCGCGCCGACCTCGTGCGCGCAAACCTCGTGGAGAAGCGGGGTTCCAGGTACCTGCCTACCGTCGGCGGCCGTGCGATTCTCGCCGGCCGGGGACTACTGCCACAACTGCCAAGCAACTGCCACCCATCCGATGGCAGTTCGTCAACTACTGCCGCCAACCTCCCCCCCCTTAGAAGGGGGGGGAGTGGCAGTGACCGAGACATGGGGATCGCCGCATGATCACCCTCTCTCCGATGGCCCAACGCACCCTCGCACTGCTCGCCGATCATCCCGCGGGGATCACCGGCCGGCGCCTGGCGCATGACATCGGCACCACGACCAAGCGGGTCCGGATTGCCGTGGACGAGTTGGTCCTGGCTGGCCTCGCTGCACAGACCGGTCCCCGGGAGGATCCATGGCGGGTCTACCCGATCGATATGGCAAGCACTCGGGAGGCAGCATGACCGACACGTTCAGCGCGGATCTTTCGCGCATCGCCGAGAAGTACCGTGGCCAACTCAAGCAAGTCTGTCAGGAGAGTGCCCGCGATCTCTACAACGAGGTGTCGTCAGGTGGCGACTTCTCCCCGGGCACCCCGATTGCCAATCCGTCGCTCTGGAAGGAACCCCGGCCGCACGTTGGCGGCTTCGCCCGTGGCAGTTGGTCTGCTTCGCTCAATGGGATGCCCGGTGAAGGGGCTGGGACCGCCGGCGAAGCGGATGCGCAAGTCGAGGCCACCATCGAAGGGCTGAAGGTCGGGGACACGCTCATGGTGGCCAATCGGGCACCGTACATCCGACGGCTCGAGTACGACGCGCATTCGACTCAAGCCCCCGACGGATTCGTTCGGCCGGCCGTCGAAGCGTGGCACCTCATCGTGGATCGAATCATTGCTCGCGTGGTCGGCAGCGGGAGTGTGCGATGAGGACCCGTCTCCTCACGGGCTCGGCGGCCGATGTAGCGGACGGGAACGCGGGACGCCTGTTCGTGGGACTCTCGGAACTCTCGGACGGGTCCGCCTGGAACTCCGACCGTGCAATGCCGCGCCGTTCGTGGAATGCCACGCGCAGCGCTTCCGCTTCAGAGGCAGGGGGTTGGTGATGAATAGGCGCGAAGCCGTCTTGGCCGCCCTGCAGGGCCGGTCACCTGACGATCCGATCACCCTCCCCGCCTCGTGGATCCTCGCCGCGATTGGTGGGGAGGGATCGCCGGCTGAAGTGGACATGAGCGCCCCCCAGGTGGCGGAGCTCTTGGGTCGCACCACCAACTGCGTGGCCGGGTGGTGCCGCCTCGGGTTGTTCCGGGGTGCCTATCGGTTGCGGGGTCGCGAATGGCGCATCCCACGCGCTGCATTCGACTCATTCCAACGGTCGGGGGGGATCGCCGCATGAGTGACGCGACGGCCGAACGGTGCACCGCGATCACCCCCAAGGGGACGCGGTGCACGCAGGCGCGGAACCTCCAGGGTGGCCTCTGTATCTGGCACGATCCACACCGAGCGGACGAGATCCGCACCATGCGCCAGAAGGGGCAGCGGGGATCTGTCGAGAAGCGGAGCGCTCGGCGCCGGGAGAAGATGGCCATGCTCAGTGAGACGGCCGGCCCGATGCCACCGGTGGGCGACAGCATCCCGGAGCTCACGGCCTGGCTGCAGTGGGCGCTCTTCGCTGCGGGCAAAGGCGAGATCGCGCGCGGGGACCTGATTGCCATGACCGGCACGGCTCGCACGCTCCTGAGCGCCTACAACGTCCGGGACCTTGAGAAGCAGCTGAAGGCGGCGAGCAAGGAACTCGAAGCGCTCCGCCGGAAGGTGAGCCGATGAGCACCACCGCGGCCGGGATCGATCGCCTCCTCGAGGGCATCGGGGAGCTGCAGGCCGTGCATGCCTCTCGGAAGGGGTTGGCGGACTACTCGCTCTATGAGAACGACCCCGTGGGCTTCCTGCGGGACGTGCTGAAGGTGCCGCATATCTGGAGCAAGCAGGTGGCGGTGGCCGAGGCGGTGCGGGACCATGCCCAGGTGGTGGTGGTCGGAGCGAACGCGGCCGGCAAGGATCACCTGGCGGCACGGCTGGCCCTGTGGTGGGTCTACGCCCGTCGCGGCTTCGTGAGTGTGACCGGGCCAACTGAGCGGCAGGTCAAGCAGGTGTGCTTTGGAGAGATCGCGCGCGCCTTCGCGGCCGCGCCAGAGCTCCCCGGCAAGCTCTTCGAACTCGCGCTCAAGATCGATGGGGCCGAGCATACCGGGATCGCGGGCTATACCGCCTCCGACTCCTCCCGCGCCACCGGTGTGCACGCGCCGCGGCTGCTGGTGATCGCGACCGAAGCGCAGGGCATGGAGCCGTGGGCGTTCGAAGCCATCTTCGCCAACGCGACCGGGGATGACTCGCACATCCTGGCAATCGGGAACCCGCTGCATGTCGGGGGCAAGTTCGCCGAGTTCGCCGCCTCCCCGCACTGGCACTGCGTCACCATGCCGGCGACGGAGCATCCGAACGTGGTCACGGGGCAGAATGTGATCCCGGGTGCGGTGACGCGCGCTGGCGTTGAGCGGATCGCCAACGAGTACGGGGTCAACTCCACGATCTATCGCTCTCGCGTGCTCGCGATGTTCCCGACTGAGGCGGCGGAGTGCCTTGTCCCTCGGGAGTGGATGGCGCGCGCGGCGGAGTTGCATCGCACACATCAGTGGAGGCACAGCGGGACGGCCGTCATTGCGGTCGACGTGGCACGGCTGGGCCCTGACAAGACGGTCGTCGCGATCCGGGAAGGGAAGCGACTGGCCCACCTCCTCACGTTGCCGAAGTCCGACACCATGGAGACCGCAGACGCGGTGCTGGCGGCGGTGGAGTCGCGCGGGTATCGGGTGCGGCATGCAGAGCCGACCAGCGACGACTTCGGCATGTGGCGCGGCGTACTTCCCGGCCCATTGGACCTGATCCGAGTGGATGAGGTCGGGCTCGGCGCCGGTGTGTTAGACCGGTTGCGCCAGCTGAAGGCGAACGTGGAGGGCTTCAACGGGGCACGCTCCCCGGTGCATGGAGCAACCGTGGTGCATAACGCGCGCGCAGAAGCCTTCTGGGGCCTCCGCACGCTCCTCGAGCGCGGGGAACTTGGCATCCCGGAGGATGAGGAGGTCGCTCAGGAACTGGCCGCGGCGGAGTGGTTCCCGAACAAGGCCACGGGGCTCATTCAGATCCTTGGCAAAGACGAGCTCAAGGCGGTGCTGGGTCGTTCCCCGGACAAGTCCGACGCCGTGAGCATGGCGTTCTACAAACTGTGGGTGCCGATGGGCGACCGGGTGACGTTCACGCCGGTCCGGGTGGCCTGCTAGACGACAAGGCGAACGCGCCGCGGCCTTCGACAGCGGCGCACCAGAGGAGCAGGGAACATGTTGAAGGTGACGAAGCGGAGTGTGCTCGAGCATGCCGACGCGCAGGCGGTCGATTTCCGGCAGCTGCAGAAGGCCGCCCGGCGACTCACGGAGAAGCGGCAGGCGCTGTTGGACCCTGCGACCTACTCGGCGGATCGGATCGCGCAGCACCGGCAGGAGTTGGATGCGGAGCACGAGCGGACTGTGATGCCGTTGCTCCTGCGGCTGCGTGAGCGGGCCGACCAGGTCGAAGGGGCTGCCGAGGCATGGTCCCCCGAACGCCGCCGGCTTGAGGCCGCGATCGCCGATCCCTCGGGCGCGGCGGCCCTGACGGCCCGCCTGGCGACGGTACCGGTGCGCGAGCTGGTGCACTTGGCGCGCGAAGCGGCCGCCAAGGACAACTGGCTGCTCGCCGATGCGGTGGCCGCGAATCGGGAGCGGATCATCGCCAGTGACAGCCCCGAGCTGGTCCGGGAGTGGTCGGAGACGCTCGCTGGGATGGGGGCTGAGGAGACCGGGCCGGCGCTTGCTGCCGCTCGGCAGGTGGGGGAGCAGTATGCGGTGGCCACCATCGAAGCCGCTGAGGCCAGCGGTGTCTCGCTGTCGAACACGCGACGCATGGAGCTCGCGTTGGAGTACCCTGGCGCCATGACGACCGGCAAGGTGGCCTGAGCGTGGCGGTTGACCCCGGCCGTCTGCGGAGAGCGGTCCACCTGGCGGTGCAGATTGTCGCCCCAGGGGAATGGCTCGTCACGGGCGGTCGGACGCCGCACCGGGTGACGCTCGAGGCGGGGGTCCCCCGGTGCGACTGTCGGGACTCGGAGGTGCGGGGTGGGGCGGTGTGCAAGCATCGGCTGGCGGTTGTGCTGCAGCGGTTGCCGGCCGAGGTGCGGGAGGCGCTCAGGGAGTTGGCGGTGGTCCCTCTTGCCGGCCGGCCCCGGTCCAGTGAGTACCGGGGCCGCCATCTGCAAAGCGAAGCGCGGCTAACAGGGCGTTGACGCCCGTGGGGTGGGTGTGGGCGAGGTCGGCGAAGCTCGGAACGGGCTCGCCGATGATCTCGCACAACGCTCCGACGAAATCTTCACAGGCTGTCACGGCGCGATCGATCCCCTGCAGGTCGACCGAGGGGTTGAACGTCGTGTCGGTGCCCCTCTCGTCATCCAGGTGCGCCAGGATCTTATGCCGCAACTTCTCCAGCTCCGGTCGCTTCTCGGCAACGATCTGCGCTGCATTGGTGAGTCGCCCATGGGCGGGATGATCGGTGGGAACGAACTCGAGGATACCGGGGAGGCTGAGGTTCCGGTTGCGGAACTGTACCGCGGGGTCCGAGAGACGGCACAAGGTGAGCACGACTTCCCGACCAAAGGATAGGCATACCAGGCCAAAGAAGCGCTGTGCCGTGCGGAATGTGAGTTGGAAGGTGTCGTCGGTACGGAGGGGCGGGCGGAGGTTGAGTTCCAACACCGTGCCCCAGAGCTCCGAAAGCATCCTCACCTCTTTGATGAGGCGTGACACTCGGAGCCGGAACGCCGGGTCAGTGCTCAGGCTCACCCCTTCCGCCTGGTGGGCCGCTCCCGGGCGATGAGCTCGCCGGGTTCGACGCCGAGCGCCGTGGCGAGGCTGTCCAATGTTTCAAGGGCCACGCTGGCCGTCTCGTTGCGACAGAGGCGGGAGATGGTGCGGAGAGCGACCCCGGATCGTCTGGCGAGTTCACTCTGGGAGATCTCATGGGCCGCCAGGATGTCGGCCAGTCGGAAGATTGTTGGCATGGAAGGAAGGTATTACGCCAGTAGTGGCTTGACAACCTACGCCAGTAGTGGCACATTCCTCCCACACCTTCTCAGGGAGCAATTGATGGCGACCACCGAACTGATCCAAAGCGTGACCGATCTCCAGAACCGCGCATTGGCGCTCACAGGCACTCTCCTGGCGGCTCGTGTGCTCATTCGGGAGTCGGACAGCATCGAGACCGATGCGAGCCAGGATGCGTGGGCGCAGCAGGAGGGCCCAGGGTGGCTGCGCGCGGTTGCCGAAGACCTCATCCGCAACGCCTTGCGCGAGCTCGTCGTCATTTCGGGCGGGACGGTGACCCGATGAGCGCCGCGGCGACGGACTCCACGGTCATTCCGCGTTCGACGGTTGAGCTCTGGCACTTCCGACTGGTGGACCTGCGGACCGCGTTGGAGGCGACGATCAAACAAGTCTCCTATGACTCGCCGCAGTGCGACACGCGGGTCGTGTTGGACCTATGCCTCGCGGAATTGAAGCGGGTCAACTTCGCCCTGGAGGTCGCCGTGGCCGGGTGGGACCACGAGCCGGGCAACGCGCATGCGGCCGCGTGTCGCGCCGAAGGACTCCTGCCATGACCCCGGATGACCTTTCTACAGCGCGGATGCTCCAGGCGAAATTGCAGGAGAACCAAGCCAACCTCCGATTGGTCGCGGACGCGCTGCGAATGTGCCGGGAGCGCGGCGATTCAGCACCGGCCGAAACCTTGGACGCCCTGGCTGCGGTCCTGATTCCCCTGCGCGCCGGCCATGAAGTGGCGTTGGCGGCGTGGCCCGGTTGCGATCAAATGACGGCAGAGGAGCGCCGCACCTTTGCGGAGGTCATCAGGATCCGGCAACTAGCGAACATCCAACACCGGACAATCCTCCAGGCCTTTGAAGAGATGAAGGCGCTCGGTTGGCAGGAGCCGAACCCCGGAGGGACGATATGAGCAGGAAGCGAGGACAGCGAGAGGCCCCGGGGCCGCATATCTGGTGGCGTGTCCAGAAGAGTGGTCCACCGCGCGCCTATGGCGACTTCCGGCCGATCGGCGGCAAGGAACCGCTCAAGGCGGAGGGGGAGCGATTCGCTACCACCGATCCGATGTTGGCCCAAGTGCTCTTCGGCGAACGGTTGAAGGCGATCCGCGCTGGGGTGGCTACGTCTCCTCGAGCCCGCCCGCGCGGCGAGCTCGCCAAGCTGGCCGCACAGTACGTTCTCACCCGCCGATCGGGGAGTCGTGCCACGGCCGCGTGGCTCGACCAGACAGAGACCTTTCTCGGCAGGGCGGTCGAATACTTCGGGGCCGATCGTTCGCCGGCATCGATCGAACCGGACCACGTTGCCGCCTGGGTGGTGCACATGCGATCGGAGGACTCCGTCCGGGGGCGCCGCTACTCCGAAGAGACCATCCGCAAGCATCTGCATGGGTTGTCGGGCTTCTATCGCCTTGCCCAGCGTCGGAAGTGGGTCCCGATGGGGTACAACCCCGTCGGACTCCTCGAGGACTACGAACGCCCCGGGCGCGACCCCTCGCCGGATAACTGGCTCGAGGTTCACGAGGCCGCCGCACTACTGGAGGCCGCCCGCAGCTATCGCGCCGGCAAGCATGAACCGCGGATGGCGTTGGCCTATCCGATCATCGCCACGTTCCTTTTGACGGGCGGCCGCGCGGATGAAGTGTTGGGGCTCGACTTGAACGACCTTCACTTCGCGCGGAAGCAAGTTCACTTCCACGCGAACCAGTGGCGCCGGGGGAAGGGTGGCAAGACGGCCGGAGCGGCCCGATACGTTCCCATGTGGCCGCAGCTTGAGGCGATCCTCCGGGAGTACCTGGAGGGCCAGCACCTCGAGCTCCGCCTGCGGTTCGATACCACGATGCTCTTTCCCTCGCCGGAGACGGGAGGCCGCATTGTGGACCTTCGGAAGTTGGTGGATCCGATTGCGCGCCGCGCCGGGCTACCGGAAGGGAAGTACCGGGCCACCGCGTTTCGAAAGACATTCGCCACCGCGGCGCTGCAAGTCCTCGACAACGGGGTCCCGATCGCGCCGCGCACGGTGCAAGGTTGGCTTGGCCACAAGAGCGGACAGATGCTGGAGGCCGTGTACGGCCGCCTCGGCGCCGTGCGCCATCGCAGTGCTGTTGTCGAGTACCGGCTCGAGAGTTCCGCAGAGAGTTCCGAGGCGCACGGGATTTCACATCCGCTCAGTCACGCCAACGCGACGGATAGCGCCACCCTGCGTGAGTAGCGGTGAGTGGTCTCGCTTTGGGAGCGGAAGGTCCCGGGTTCGAATCCCGGCGCCCCGATGAAATCAGAACGCCGCTCGTGGCACGTGCCACGGGCGGCGTTCTGTCATGCTTTCGCACCACGGCCGAGGATCACCCCACGCGGCGCGGCTTCCCCCAGATGTCGGGCATCGGGCCGACCCAGTCGGGGAGCCGATAGGGGCCGGGGATGAAGATCCCGGTGTCGAGCCCCTTCTCCAGGCGGGGATCGAAGACTTCCTGGTACTGCGTCGGCGTCCCGCCAAGGGTGATCTTCACTTCGCCCTCGATCCACCCGCCGCCGAGCTTGGTGTACTTGCCGATGTCGGCAATCAGCGGCTTCGAGCGGTCGAGGGCGTTCGGTTCGATCAGCCGCACGAGGATCATCCGATCCTTCTCGAGCCAGAACTGCTTCGATCGCAGGTCGCCCTTCTTGGCGCCCACGACGATCACGCGCTTCCCCTGCCAGGTGGCCTCGTGCGTGACGTTCAGGTCAAAGCCGAACGCCTTCAACCGCTTGATCGTCTGCTCGGGCGGCGCGACGTGGAGGTCGCCGAGGAGGAGCAGGAACGAATTCGGCCAGTAGACGCGCGTCTTCATCTGCTTGGCGCCGTAGCTGTAGAGCGAATCGCTGCGGTACAGCATCGCGCGCCCGGTCAGCGAGGGAGCGACGTCGATCCGCAGCTGGTTCGGGAGCTGGAACGCATGGTACCACGTCTCGGGCCGTCCGTCGGGGAGAATCGTCTTCTGGACGTAGGTATACGTCGTCGGCCACTTCCCGGCGTACTTGGCATGCGCGGCGCGAACCACGCCTTCACCATCGGGGCCCTGCGCGCCGAGCGCGGCGACGGCCAGGAACAGGATGGGGGCAGCAAGCATCACGGGGACCTCGTTGGGCACAAGACGGTGCGGCCCGGCGCGAGATGCGTCCGGGCCGCGAAATATAGGCGGGTCTCAGTTCCGGGGCGGGGCGGGGGGCCAGCGTTCTTCTCCTCGCCCGACCCAGGCGGGCGGCGCCAGTCGGCTCGGGTCGAAGATGCCCTTTTCGAGTGGCACGTTGGTCCGGACGTCCTCGTATTCCTCCAGCTGGTTGAGTCGCCCGCCCTGGTGGATCTTGATCACCCGCTCGACCCACGCCTCGCCATGCTTCGTGTAGCCGCTGAAGTGCGCGTCCATCCCGCCGCCGGCATTCGGCTCGATGAGCCGGACGAGGAGGAGGCGCTCCTTCTCGAACCAGAACTGCTTCGACGTCGTGTCCCCCGCCAGCGCCCCGACGACGATCACGGGGACCCCCTCCCACGTGGTCTCGTGGGTCTTCGTCAGGTCGAACCCGAGGCCCGCCAGGTTGGCGATGGTGGTCTCGGCCGGAAGGACATGGATGTCATGCAGCAGGATCAGCATCGAGTGTTTCATCGGGCGTGATCCCCGGATCGCGCCACCGCTGAACTGGTAGAGCGTGTCGTTGCGGAAGATCATCCCGTTCCCGCCCGTGGTCGGCGCGACATCGATGCGGAGCATGCTTGGCACCTGCATCGTCTCGTACCAGGTCTGGACGAGCCCGCCCGGGGCGTTCGTGGTGCGGGTGGGGTAGGTCGTCTTCTGGACAAAGGTCATGGTCGTAAACCATTTCCCGGCATACCGGGCATGGGCCGCGCGGACGATGTCCCGTCCGTCGGGCGCGGCGCTGGCCATCAAGGACCAGACGGCGAGGGCACTCACTGCGAGGGTCACGAGGGCTCCGAAAAGAGGCAGAGGGTGAACGGTGCGTCGGCCTCTACGAGGGGGGCCGGGAGCGGGTTTCCTTGGGCGTCCGATCGGACTACAATGTGGGCTGTCCGGTACCCCGATCCCCCACCAGCGAGGAGTTCCGCATGTCCATGGCGTCCGAGTTCAAGGAATTCGCGATCAAGGGTAACGTGATGGATCTGGCCGTGGGCGTGATCATCGGCGGCGCCTTCGGCAAGATCATCGACTCGGCGGTGAACGACCTCATCATGCCGGTGGTCGGCAAGGCGGTCGGCGGTCTCGATTTCACCAACTTCTTCGTTGCGCTCGGGGACGTTCCGGCGGGGACGGCCAACACGCTGGCCGCGGTGAAGGAGGCGGGGGTCCCGGTGCTCGCCTACGGCAACTTCCTCACGATCTTCCTCAACTTCCTGATCCTCGCCTTCGTGGTGTTCCAGATGGTGAAGATCATGAACCGGATGAAGCGCGAGGCACCCGCCCCGGCGCCGGCGCCGGCAGTGACCCCCGAGGACATCGTCCTGCTGCGGGAGATCCGCGATTCCTTGCGGCGGTAGCCAGCGGGGCCGGGAGGGGGGCTACATTTCCCGGGTTCCCCTCCCGGCGCCCGTAGCTCAGCTGGATAGAGCAGCAGCCTTCTAAGCTGATGCGCGTAAATTTGAGATTCCGTAAAGCGTTTAATGGCAACCTTTTAGTAAATGGCATTGACTTTTGATGTGCTCTTAACATGGCATCAACTCGCAATATGTCTTGTAACCAGATTTTGTAACCACATGTTCTGAGCCTTCTGGCTACCCCCCTGACGCAATCGGAAGCGATGGGACGCAGGATGCTCGCCTCCTCGGTCGCTTCATTACTTGGCAAACTCCACAGCTCACTCCCATGTTCGGAAACACCCTTTAACACTGAGGTTTCCGATGCCCGCTCCTGCCTTGAACCCGCTCGATCTGACGCGCCTCTTCCACATGATGAGCGCTGTTGCGCCGCTGAGTGATCCGGTGACCCCCCGCATGCTCGGTGACATGATTCCGTATCAGGACGGGCCCGCGCTGTTCCAGAACTGCCTGGCCGCTTCGCTCACTATCCCTCTGGACGATAGGACTCAGCGGATCCCGTTCCTTCAGCAGGTCGAAGACTGCATCGACCTGCATAAGCCGGAAGAGTGGTCTCTGCGGGCAGTGGTCTGTCATGCCGCTTTGGTGCAGCTCGAGGAGCTGACCATCGGTCGGAGGAAGTGTCAGACCAGCATCGTGCAGACTATCGCGCGCTTGCTGCCGATCCGGGAGCAGTTCCTCGCAGGTGGGTGCGATCTGATCGGCAGCCCCCGTCGGCTCCGCCGAATCACTGAGCATCGGATGTAGCAGGGTTGGTACCGCGGGGAGGGCGTCGCCGCCTGACTCAACTAACCGAGTACCCGGATAGGCCGGCGCGATTCAGAAACGCACAACGCTAGCGTTTCTGGGCACTCATAGTTGGTCTGAGAATGCGGTGGCTCGGGCGCTGCGGTGGCGCGGTATGATGTCGCATCCTACTGACCCGGAGAACCGAGATGACCAACCCGTTCAAGCGCGCCACCTGGACCGACCGGATGCCTGGAGGTGGGTCATGAGGCACAGCGAGACGCTCGACAAACTGGCGTTGGCTCTGGTGCAGGCGCGCGGGAAAATGCGGCCCATTCACAAGGACGCCTCGAACCCCCACTTCCGGAACAGCTACGCTTCGCTCGCCGCCATTAGCGAGGCCGCAATGCCTGCTCTGCTCGAGGAGGGTGTGATGGTGATCCAGTCCGGCGGCGCTGCGGACGAGGCGGGAACCGAGGTGCTCACTCGGCTGCAGCACGTCAGCGGCGAATGGATTGAGACCAGCGTGCGGATGCCGATGGACAAGGCCACGGCACAAGGGGCCGGCTCCGCGCTCACCTACGGCCGGCGATATGGCCTGTCAGCGGCACTCGGCATCGTGGCGGACGACGACGACGACGGCAACGCAGCCAGCGCGCGTGGCGCCTGGCGCGAGCAGTCAAGTGCCCCGCGCTCAGCCATTCCGGCGCCTCGCTCCGAGTCGGGTCCTGTGATCCCGTTCGGCAAGACGAAGGGGACGACCCTCTCCGCGATGTCGGACGACGACCTCCAGAGCGCTTTGTCCTGGGCCCAGGCGAAGGGGTCGTTCACCGAGTTCCAGGCCCAAGCGGAGGCGGAGCTCACGCGTCGCCGCGGCGGGACTGGTGGCGTCGCGAGCGCCACTACGGCCGCGATCGATGAGGCGCTTGCTGCCTTGCCCGAGGCGAAGCAGACGCCCGCGCGCCGCCGGTGGATCCAGCGCCGAGACAAGGGGGTCTCAGACGCCGAGGCGCAGGGCATTCTGGCCTCGATCCGAGGCATGGCGACCGCCGCGGCAACTCGAATGGCGGGGTAGGGGGGCCCCTTTGGGGCAGGCTCGGTTTGACACGAGGGCGGCCAGAGTTGGGACGAAAGTCATCCCAATCCGGCTACCCTGATCGCCGGACGAACGGACGAACGCCAAGCCCGAACAACCCGGCGGTAGACCGGCCCTCACGGTCCCAGGCGAACGTCCTTGTTCCAGGTCCTCAAGGGTTCGCATGGCCCTATCTGAAGCGGTTTCTTGGCGGACCTCACGCTTCCGCTCAAGTCTCGATCTGCCAACGGCTTGGCCGATCGTCAGACCTTCGATTCGCCGCTGGAGCGGTTCCCGGGGCTGCCTCGAGCGAATGAACGTCTCTCGGGAAGCTCGAAGTGCAAGTTGCACCGACGGGCGCTCGCCGATCCGGCGGATAGTCAGGGCACTACCTCGCCACATTGGCGACCGAAAAATGGGGGCAGCACACGGTGGGGAAACGGACCTTCAGCCGCGTCTCAGCAGCCCTGAGAGAGCGTTCCGCTGCCTCGCGCTCTGCGTGCCCAATGGGGACCAGTTCGACTTCGAGCTCAGGGGTGTAGGAGCTCAGAATCATGGGAAGGTCATTGAGGGCTTTCCTCGTCTTCGCGAGCGTGTGAGCCGGAACGATGAGGCGAAGTAGTCCGGACGAGTGTCGGAGCCCGTGGAACGGCATGTCCGGTGGACCTAATCGCATGAGCAGATCGCGGCTCGCTTGCTCGGTACCGTTCAAAACCCTTCCCCGATACCGCTTCAGGCCAAGCTCGCGGATCTCGTCACTAACCTCCTCCCGCGGGACCCACGTCCACCCCTCGGCCCCGCGAGTGAGGATTGTCTCGGTGAACTGCAGTCGATAGCGGAGAATGGTGCCGGATCGACTTCTCGCGTCGGGCGATGGGTCGGTGATCCCGAGTGCCTGGTGCGCCCAGGGCGTTAGACGGGCCACCCGAATCGATGCCCGACCTTTCGCCGGTTCAAGTTGGAATATCTCAAGGAGCTCACGATGCCTGAGGCGTTGCAGCAGTCGATTCCCATGGCGCGTGGTCTTCTGTTCTGCTGTCCAGAATTTGCGGAGAATTTGGCCCGTGGTGACGCACCTGTGGTAATCAACCCACGTGAGTACGCTCCGCTCGAGCGCGCTGAGCCGTATTGCGGCAGGGGCGACGTCCGGGGAGGCCCGTAGAGGTGAAGTTCGATTCGTGGGGTCGTGCCCGCCCCGCTCGGCCGGCAGAGGCGGAACGACGACAAAGCGCGGCATCGGGGGCACTGGGGTCGCTGAGGGAAGGGCGAAATCGTCGCGCCAATTCGGTGGCATGGTCATGCTGACACGATGGGGGAGGGTCGAGGCAGCTGTCACCCCCCCCGGAGGGTCGGCAGGGGACCCAGACAGCCGCGTGCCGCGAATATCCGTTACAAACGGGTATGAGTCGGATGATGCAACAGGCAGAAAACCGCCCGGAAAGCCGCGCCAATGCTGGAGGGTGTCACGGGAAAGGGGTTACCTCCGTATAAACGGGGCAGGTGACTGATTGAATCATCACTCCCTTTTGCCGAGGTACGACATGTTGAAGCCGGATCTGAACGAAGCCACGCTCCCGACCATTCCCTCCAAGACGTCCAAAGCCGACCGCGAGGCTTGGTGGGCCGATTGCAAGGCGCAGTGGATGCCCTACACAAACCCCGACTCCACCTTCTATCGTCGGGAGCTTGTGTTCGACTTCGAGCGGCAACAGATCCGCTGGCAGCCGGTCCCCCGATCGACTGGGAAGGGCGCTAGGGATCGGGGTGGCTGCGGCTACCGGTTTCAGTTGCTCTGGCCCGGGGGGGCAGCGGAGAACACGCGGTTCTGGTCATCCGCCGAAGGCCGTGCGCTGGCTTGTACCCTGATCGCGGGAACCCAGGTGATCACGACCGACGACGGCGATGTTGCGGTTTGGTGCGACGATGAGGCATTCCGAGCGTGGTGGACGCTGCAGATGAGCGCGTCGTCGTGGGTCTCGCTTCAGAATGAGAAGGGCCGCCGCGCACTGGACGAGACCCAGCCAATCCGCCTGGCGATCGGGCAGATGGCCAACGAGAGCGCAGAGCTCTGGACGAGCATCGAGACTTCGCGCAACTGCGAGACGGGCCAGCTGGCGGAGGTCCATATCGGGTGGGTCCGGCTTTTGAGTAGCTGACCCGATGCAGTGCTCCCGGGGGGCGTGCCAGCGGGGTGGCACCTCCCGGGGTGTCTGCATCTCGTCGTGAGAGCACTCGTCGAGGCCCCGAACGTTCAGGAGTCGCATTCGACCCGTCGAACCTCAATGGCCATGCGCGGCGGACCGAGCCGCGCGAGCTCGATTCCATCGGCGTCGAGAAGTACCTCCGAGGCACCCATTTCGGAGCGAATCGCGGGCTCATCGAGCTCCAGAACTTCGCGGCGAAGTTCAACCGGAAACTGATTTGCTGGCCAGAGCGGAACGATCGCTCGCGGGGCGTTATGGCGGACCATGCTCACCCCGTCGGGCAGACCGACCTTCCAGAGGCCGGAGCGACGCATCCCCTCAGCCAATTCCTCTCCAAGAGTCGCCAGTTCGGCCTCCAGCCTCGCCGATTCGTCTGCGATTCGGGTAGCCAATCGCCGGCGACGGCGTACGCGAGAGTCCAGACGAACAATCCGATCGGCGAGCGGCATGAGCCCACTCGGTCCGGCGGGTATCAAGGCAGTCGGGGCAGGCAGGCTGGATGGATTACTGGCTGGTGTCATGGGGCCCCCCGGTTGGAGTCGCCACAGGATACCGGCCGCCAATTTAGGAAGGACCCGGCACCGCGTGGGGGGCGGGCGGTGCCCCCGCCGCCACCCCACCATCTGTCACACCTCGGCGGTACCTTTAAGCGCAGACCCCCAACAGACCGCACCCCGCCCCTGATGGACGGAGAGCCCGCCGCATGGCCAGTCGGACCCCCAAGGCACCACCCAGCACCGCCAACCCCAATCTCTCCGCCTTCATCTGGTCCGTCGCCGACCTCCTCCGGGGCGACTACAAGCAGTCGGAATACGGCAAGGTCATCCTCCCCTTCACCGTCCTCCGCCGGCTGGACTGCGTCCTGGAGCCGACCAAGCCGATGGTCCTCAAGGAGCACGCCGCCCGGGCCAAGGCGGGGGTGAACCCCGAGCCGTTCCTGCTCCGCGAGTCGAAGACCCACTTCTACAACACCTCGAAGCTCGACCTCAAGACGCTGATGGGCGACCAGCACAACATTGGCGAGAACCTCCGCTCCTATATCCAGTCGTTCTCGGCACCCGTCCGCGACATCTTCGAGTCCTTCGACTTCCACACCCAGATCGATCGCCTTGCCAAGGCCGGGCTGCTGTACCTGGTGACCGAGAAGTTCGCCAATATCGACCTCCACCCTGACGTCGTCTCCAACGACCAGATGGGGACGGTGTTCGAGGAGCTGATCCGGAAATTCGCCGAGCTCTCCAACGAGACCGCCGGTGAGCACTTCACCCCGCGCGAGGTGATCCGGCTGATGGTGAACCTCCTCTTCGTCGAGGACGACGACATCCTCGCCAAGCCGGGAGTGGTCCGAACCATCTACGATCCGACGGCCGGAACGGGCGGGATGCTGAGCGTCGCCGAGGAGTTCCTCCGTGAGCACAACCCGGATGCCCGCCTCCGGATGTACGGCCAGGAGCTGAATCCCGAGTCCTACGCGATCTGCAAGGCCGACATGCTGATCAAGGGCCAGGACATCTCCCACGTCATCTTCGGCAACACCCTCTCGGCCGACGGCCTCCCGGGGGAGCGCTTCGACTACATGCTCTCCAACCCGCCGTTCGGGGTGGAGTGGAAGAAGATCGAGAAGGAGATCCGCAAGGAAGCCGAGCAGATGGGATACAACGGCCGCTTCGGGCCGGGGCTGCCGCGCGTGAGCGATGGCTCGCTCCTCTTCCTGCTGCACCTGATCTCGAAGATGCGCCCCGCCAAGGACGGCGGCAGCCGGTTCGGAATCGTCCTCAACGGCTCGCCGCTCTTCACTGGTGGCGCTGGGAGTGGCGAGTCCGAGATTCGCCGCTACGTCCTGGAGAACGACCTGGTCGAGGCGATCATCGCCCTCCCGACCGACATGTTCTACAACACCGGGATCAGCACCTACATCTGGATCGTGAGCAACCGGAAGCCGGCGCACCGGCGCGGGAAGCTGCAATTGATCGATGCCTCCGCCTTCTGGCAGAAGATGCGGAAGTCGCTCGGCAGCAAGCGGAAGGAGCTCTCGGCGGAACACATCGATGAGATCACCCGCCTCTTCGGCAACTTCGAGGAGGCCAGCAAAGACGGTGTGCCGATCTCGAAGATCTTCCCGAACGAGACGTTCGGCTACCGCACGATTACGGTGGAGCGCCCCGAGCTCGATGCCGAGGGCAAGGTGGTGCTGGCTACCAAGGGTAAGGCAAAGGGAAAGCCTGTCCCCGATTCATCGAAGCGGGACACCGAAAATGTTCCGCTGAGCGAGGACGTGGAGGTGTACTTCAAGCGTGAGGTGCTGCCGCACGCCGCCGACGCGTGGATCGATCACGAGAAGACCAAGGTGGGCTACGAGATCCCGTTCAACCGGCACTTCTACGTCTTCAAGCCGCCCCGGCCGCTGGCGGAGATTGACGCGGAGCTTAAGGGCGTGACCGATCGGATCCTGCAGATGATCGCGGGGCTGAGCCAGTGAGCTTCCCCGGGTACCCGAAGTACAAGGACTCCGGCGTGGAGTGGCTGGGGCAGGTGCCGGAGCATTGGGACGTAGAGCGGCTCAAGTCCGTATTCTCCCTCGTGACGCGATCGCCTCGTGAGGAAGACGAGATTGTCACCGCCTTCCGCGATGGCACTGTCACACTGCGGAAGAATCGGAGGGAAGATGGCTTCACCAATGCCTTCCATGAGCACGGCTACCAGCGCATCGAAAAGGGCGATCTGATCATACATGCGATGGACGCGTTCGCGGGCGCGATCGGCGTATCAGACTCAGAGGGCAAGTCAACACCGGTCTACTCGGTATGCGTACCGCGGTCCGTGGAACACAATCCGCGCTATTTCGGATACCTCCTGCGATCGATGGCCATGAGTGGCTACGTCACTGCACTTGCCAAGGGGATCCGGGAACGCTCAACAGAGTTCCGCTGGAAGGAAGCCGCCAATGTTGTGCTCTCCGTTCCCCCGTGCAATGAACAGGACTCCATCGTAGCGACACTCGACCGCGAGACCGCCAAGATCGACGAACTTGTGGCCGAGCAGCAGCGGCTGATGGAGTTGCTGAAGGAGAAGCGGCAGGCGGTGATCTCGCACGCGGTGACCAAGGGGCTGAACCCCGACGCCCCGATGAAGCCGTCGGGGGTGGAGTGGCTGGGTGAGGTGCCGGCGCATTGGATCGTCGGCCCGCTCAAATTTCTAGTCGATCCCGACGGCGGGATCCAAATGGGCCCATTTGGGGGCATGCTGCTTGACCTCAGGTCAGACGACACGGGGTACAAGGTCTTTGGTCAGGAAAACACGATCTCTGGCGATTTCTCCCTCGGCGCACGGTGGATTGACTCACAGCGCTATACGTCGCTCCAGTCCTATTGGCTGGAATCGGGCGACATTGTGCTCACGCGCAAGGGGAGCTTGGGGAATGCACGCCTAGTTGGAGAGCTTCCTTCTCCGGGTATCATCGACTCGGACACGATCCGGGTCCGAGTGGACCACTCGCGGCTTCGTCGTGACTACCTAGCAGTGCTGTTCCATGAAGCGGAGTACGTGAAGCACCAGATCACGCAGGCTCAGCGGGGGGCCATCCTGCCAGGCGTGAACAGCACGACCATTTCGAATATCGTCCTCGCGCTCCCACCGATGCCAGAGCAAGCCGAGATTATGGAATCGCTGGTGCGAGGTGCTGCCATGTTTGAGGAGCAGATCGGAAGTGTCCAGCGCGCAGTCGAGCTTCTCGTCGAGCGCCGCACCTCCATCATTTCCGCTGCCGTCACCGGCCAGATTGACGTCCGTCACCTCGCTCCGGAGGCAGCTGCGTGAGTGCCACCCCGAAGACCATTCAGATCTTCCTCCCTGGTGGCGACCCGCAGGGCATTCGGGTCGCCGAACTGACGACGCGAATCGTACAGGTGATCGAAGTACCGAGAAGTTTGCTACCGGATTTTCTCGCCATGCCCGAGAGCGGCCAGGTGGCACTCTACTTCCTTGTCCGGGAGACTGAGGACGAGGCGGAGCCCCGGGTGTATGTTGGGCAGACGGGAGACCTCCGTTCCAGACTGACGACTCACAACAAGGAGAAAGAGTTCTGGCAGCGAGTGCTGGTGCTGATTTCCCGCACGAATAGCCTCACCCAGACGCACTCCCTCTTCCTGGAGTGGTACTGCCTGCAGGCCACCAAGAAGGCAGGGCGCTACCAGGCGGAGAACGGCAACTCAGGCTCCAAGCCGCATACGCCCGCGCCGCTGGAAGCAGACTGCCTTGAGATCTTCGATACCGGGCGGACCATCTTGGCAACGCTGGGATATCCAATCTTCGACCCCGTCGCAAAACATGAGTCGGTGGAAGGCGGCGCGGAAGAGTTCTACTGTACTGCCGCTGGAACCAACGCAAAGGGGCTGTACACGCCAGAGGGCTTCGTTGTCTTGAAGGACTCGATTGGACGTAAGGCCAACGTGACATCCATCCTTGGGACCTCCAGCGAGCGCTTCCGAATCAAGCTCGTCGAAGCCGGGGTCATGCGGGAGTCTGGGGAGACGGTGGTGTTCACCAAGGATCATCTCTTCAAGTCACCGAGCATGGCTGCGATTGCCGTCCTGGGCAGGACGGCCAATGGCTGGGAGACGTGGAAGCGCGCCGACGGCAAGACACTCGATGAAGTGAAGCGCGCTGGGGCGGCTGCATGAGTATCCACAAGGAGATCTCCTTCGAGACCGAGATCTGCGACCACCTCGCGGCCAACGGCTGGCTGTACGCCGAGGGCGACGCGGCGGCGTATGACCGCGCGCGGGCGCTCTTTCCGGCCGACGTGCTTGCCTGGGTGCAGGAGGCACAGCCCGGCGCTTGGGAGTCGCTAACCAAGAACCACGGCACGGGTGCCGGCGAGACGCTGCTCAACCGGCTCCGCGACCAGATCGACCAGCGCGGCACGCTCGATGTGCTCCGCCACGGTATCGAGCTACTCGGTCTTCGGAAGCCGCTCAAGCTCGCCGAGTTCAAGCCTGCACTGGCGATGAACTCCGAGATCCTGGCGCGCTACGCGGCGAACCGGCTCCGGGTGGTGCGGCAGGTCCGGTACTCGCTCCACAACGAGAACGCGATCGATCTGGTGCTCTTCCTCAATGGCGTCCCCGTCGCCACAGTGGAGCTGAAGACCGACTTCACGCAGAGCATCGACGATGCGATCGATCAGTACCGCTTCGACCGTCATCCGAGTTCGAAGGGTCAGGGCCCCGAGCCGCTGCTCTCGTTCCCGAAGGGGGCGCTGGTCCACTTCGCGGTAAGCAATCGCGAGGTCCACATGGTGACCAAGCTGGCCGGGCCCGCCACCACCTTTCTCCCGTTTAATCAGGGAAACGACGGCGGTGCCGGGAACCCGGTCAACCCGACCGGCGGCCACCGCACCGCCTACCTCTGGGAACAGGTCTGGGCTCGCGACTCGTGGCTCGAGATCATCGGGCGCTACATGATCGCCCAGCGCGACGCCAAGAAGCAGATCACCCAGGTGATCTTCCCGCGCTACCACCAGCTCGACGTGACCCGGAAGCTGCAGGCCGCCGTCCTCCACGACGGCCCCGGCGGCAAGTACCTCGTGCAGCACTCGGCAGGCTCCGGCAAGACCAACTCGATCGCCTGGACGGCGCACTTCCTCGCCGAACTGCACGACGCCTCGCACGCCAAGCTTTTCGACACGGTGCTGGTGGTCTCCGACCGCAAGGTGATCGACGGGCAGCTGCAGGACGCCCTCTTCGATTTCGAGCGAACCACGGGCGTGGTCGCCAAGATCACCAACGAAGACGGAGCCAAGAGTGGCAAGCTCGCCGAGGCACTCTCGGGGGCGAAGAAGATCGTGGTCTGCACCATTCAGACCTTTCCTCCCGCGCTCACCAAGGTTCGGGAGCTTGCCGCGACGGAGGGGAAGCGTTTTGCTGTGATCGCCGACGAGGCCCACTCCTCACAAACTGGCGAGGCGGCTTCCAAGCTCCGTACGGTACTCTCAGCGGCGGAAGTGGCCGAGATCGATGACGGAGGCGAGTACATTAGTGAAGACGTGCTGGCGGCCCAGATGGAAGCTCGGGCCGAGGATGGTGGGATCACCTTCGTGGCATTCACCGCCACGCCGAAGAACAAGACGGTGGAGATCTTTGGCACTCGGCCCGACCCGGCCCGGAAGCCGGCGCCCGACAACGTCCCGACGCCGTTCCACGTCTATTCAATGCGTCAGGCGATCGAGGAGAAGTTCATCCTCGACGTGCTGCGCAACTACACCCCCTATTCGCTCGCCTTCAAGTTGGCGCACGACGGCAAGGAGGTGGATGACCGCGAGGTGGAGCGGAGCGCGGCCCTCAAGAAGATCATGGGGTGGGTCCGGCTCCATCCGTACAACATCGCCCAGAAGGTCGAGCGGGTAGTGGAACACTTCCGCGAGTTCGTCGCGCCGTTGCTGAGCGGGAAGGCCAAGGCGATGGTCGTGGTGGCGAGCCGAGTGGAGGCGGTGCGCTGGCAGCTCGCGATCGAGAAATACATCAAGGCGCAGGGATACAGCATCGGAACGCTGGTGGCCTTCTCTGGCGAGGTCAACGACAAGGAGTCGGGGCCGGACGGCTTCACCGAGCAGAGCAAGGCGCTCAACCCCAACCTCCGCGGGCGCGACATCCGCGAGGCCTTCAAGGGCGACGAGTACCAGATCCTGCTGGTGGCCAACAAGTTCCAGACCGGCTTCGACCAGCCACTGCTGTGCGGTATGTACGTCGACAAGCGCCTTGCCGGGATCCAGGCGGTCCAGACCCTCTCGCGCCTGAACCGGGCCTATCCGGGCAAAGACGCCACCTACGTCCTCGACTTCGTCAACAACGCGGACGAGGTGCTCGAGGCGTTCAAGGCGTACTACACCACCGCCGAGCTCTCCGCGACGACCGACCCGAACCTGGTGTACAACCTTCGGGCCAAGCTGGACGGGGCTGGGCACTACGACGACTTCGAGGTCGACCGAGTGGTCGCGGTCGAGCTCAACCCGGCCTCCAAGCAGAGCGAGCTGATCAATGCGCTCGAGCCTGTGGCCGACAGGATCATGAAGCGCTACCGGGCGGCGCAGCAGGCTTTTGCCGTGGCCACCGAGAAGAACGACACGGCGGCAATCACGACAGCCCAGGAGGAGCTCAACGCCTTGACGCTCTTCAAGGCCGACATGGGCGCCTACATCCGGCTCTACACCTTCCTCTCGCAGATCTTCGACTACGGCAACACGGCCATCGAGAAGCGGGTGATCTTCTACAAGCGGCTGCTGCCGCTGCTCGAGTTCGGTCGGGAGCGCGAGGGGATCGACCTGTCCAAGGTCGTGCTGACCCACCACAACCTGCGAGACCTCGGGAAGCGGGCGATGCCGCTGGGCGAGGGCGAGCGGCCCAAGCTCGACCCCATCACCGAGGCCGGCGGCGGCAGCGTGCAAGAGAAGGAGAAGGCGTGGCTGGCGGAGATCATCGAGAAGGTCAACGATCTCTTTGAGGGCGAGCTGACCGACCAGGACAAGTTGGTCTACGTCAACAACGTCATCAAGGGGAAGCTGCTCGAGTCGGCGACGCTGCAGAAACAGGCGGCGAACAACACCAAGGAGCAGTTCGCCAACTCACCCGATCTTGCCCACGAACTTATGCAGGCGATCATGGGGGCGCTGGATGCCCACAATGCTATGAGTACGCAGGCGCTCAACTCCGAGCGGGTGCGGGCGGGGCTGAAGACGATCCTGCTCGACAATGCAGGGTTGTACGAGGGGTTGAGGGGGGAGGGAGGGGCCCGGCCGTAGGCAAAACGTGGTGTGGCGATGCAGTCGAATGCTCGCCCCCAGCGGCTGAACTGCAGGGGAGAAAGAGTGGGGACGTGGCGGTCGTCCCCTCCCCAATGCTGTGCATCCGGTGTGTGGGCGGCCTGGCGGGGAGGCCGCCAGGTTTCCGTCTTAGCCTGCGGGAGCTAGCGTTCTTCAGGAATTGGGCTGCACGGTTTGGAGGTTCAATACATGTCAGGTGGCTTGAGCTGAGGACGTATGCCCTATACAGTTGCCGTTTCCTTTGATCGCTACTTCGAGAACATCAACCTACCCGGCGATCATCGTGCAACCGCGAACACGCGTCGCGACGATCTGCTCACGAGCCTCAAGGGCACGATGACCGTACTTGATGCGTTTTCATCAGGTTCTATCCCGAGATTCACGGCGCTTCGAGGCTTGGCAGACTTAGACGTCATTGCCGTACTCCACTACGGGGTCCACATCAAGGGGAAACGTCCATCTGAGGTCCTTCAGTCGCTGAGGGATGCACTCTCCGAGTACCGAACCAACGTCCGCAAGAATGGGCAAGCCGTCACGCTCTATTACAAGACATGGCCAAACGTCGACATTGTGCCTGCCGCGCAGATATCAGACGCCTCGGGGAACATTGTCAGGTACGAGATCCCGGATGCGAAAACCGAGGAGTGGATCACTTCGAATCCCAAGGCTCACGCGCTGGCCATCGACTCGCGTTCAGCTAGTGCTGGGCCTCTGTTCCGCAAAATGATCAAGATGATGAAGCATTGGAGCCAGTCACATGGTGATTTCCTGCAGTCGTACCATATTGAAGTCATGGCGTTGACCGCCCTCACGGCAACGCTCGATGACGTGCCCTGGACTGCCTTTCAATTCTTTGACAAGGCGAAAGAACTGGTCAAGTTGCCGCTGTGGCACGCGGGAGCGTTCGCGGATGCGTACTTGTCATACTCCGACCGTAAGGAGACAATCCGTCGACTCGACATGGCTGCATCAAAGGCGCGCGATGCGTGGTACTTGACGTATCCCCCGATGGATGACGATCGGGCAGCGATCGGAATCTGGCGTCAGATACTAGGAACTGACTTCCCCGCACACGGCTGACGAGGCACGGCTATGACAACTGATCAAATTTCCCCTGTAAGTGCCATCGGCATGGAGGCACAACGCGTCGAAGAGGATTGTCTCTATTCTTCGAGGGGGCATTTCGGGGCAGCCAAACGATGGGCGCAAGCTCATTTCTGGCTTGGACTTCCGGCGTCCGTCATCGCGGCCCTTGCTGGCGCAACGGCCGTGAGTTCGCACCCATACGCAGCTGTCTCATTGGCAGCCGTCGTTACTGCGCTCACTGCCACCCTCACCTTTCTAAATCCTAGTGACAAGGCCAGCGTCCATCACGCGGCAGGAACGCGATTCAACACCGTTCGCAATGAAGCGCGCCGGTTCAGGGAGGTCACTCTCCGCATGCAAGGCGAGACTGCTGGCCTCGCGGCCCAACTCGCTGATCTTGCGAAGCAGCGCGATGTCCTAAATGAGAATAGCCCTCAGATTCCTCGATGGGCATTCCTGGACGCTCGCCGTTCAATTAGCGAAGGCGAGGCGGCACACCGCGTTGATTGACTTCTAAGTGCGAGCGAGGCCTTACGCGTCGGCCTACCCGCTGTAGCTCGAGTGACGCACGCGCGGGCCTCGGCAGGTCCTCTCGGAGAAACGCACCACTTTAGGACACAGGGATCCTTTGCCCGTGCCTCCTCCTTTAATCGGTTTTCCGCCCAAGAGCGATCTGCCCTCTCTGTGCGAGGAATCATTCCAACGGCACCGAGCGAGCCCCCAGCCTGGCTACCGATTGAACCGACGCCTCGAGTTGACCGAGGCAATTTCTCACCGCACCGTCGTTTACCTAGACACCCGATACTGGATTTTCTTTCGTGACGTTCACTTGGGTCGTTCCCAGATTCCGGGGCACATCCGGCTCTTCGAAGCGCTGCGGACGAGAGTTTGCCAAGGGAAAGCCCTCTGCCCCATAGCAGATGGCCAGTTCCTCGAGCTTGTACGACAAACCGACCCGGACACCCGTCTGGCCACTGCCCAGGTGATGGATGAGCTGAGCCAAGGCGTTGCCGTCGCCTCGGCGGAGGATCGGGCAGTCATGGAGCTTCGCGATCTTCTAGGACACTTGTCTGGTGGTGCCCCGCAGCGACCGAGTTGGGCGCCTTTCACACGTTCGGGGTACCTGATTGGCGACGTGACCCCAATCCCGGATGGCTTTCCGCAGGAAGATCATCTGTTCATCCAGAACGCTTTTGACGACAAGATGTGGACGATCGGACTAGTGGAGATACTTGAGACGATCGGAGACTCCCTGGAGGAGATCCCAACAACCGACTATGGACGGATGGCCACGGAGTTCAACGAGGGCAAGTTTGCACATGCGCATCAGCTCAAGAGTTTTCGACAGACCTACCTCGATGAGGTGTATGGAGCGCTGGACGGGTACGCGGACCTAATCGGCGAGGCACTTGAGCTTGTAGGGCTAGTCAGCGGCGAGCATCACGGCGACGCTATAACAAGGACCGCCGCGGCCAAGGCTGTCATACCTGTCCTGAAGGATGGCTTTGCCAAAGATGTCTTCACAGTACACCTTCCGGTCTTCGACGTAATGGCGACATTGCACGCGGCGATGCGGTGGGATCGGGCCCGAAAGTATCGCCCCAACGATTGGCTGGATTTCAGGCACGCGCTTGGTGCGATTCCACACGCGGATCTGTTCCTCACTGAACGTGCACTTGCTGCCTTGGTAAGTCTACCGCATTTGGGATTGCGGTCACGGTACAAGACCGCAGCGTACTCTGACCCGCTGCAGGCGCTGGCAGCGCTCGTGGCGCTTGTGGCTTAACAGCCGCATGGGGTTGGCAGAGCGTGGTCAACGGTTAGTGTGGTTGCTGTTTGCCGGTCTGGTGGTGCCCTGATTCTCGCGGCTCCCCATGGACTCGTTCGCATGCGCCTGACGTTTCCCCCATCTGAGGTCCACTATGGATCATAAGGTCGTCAGTGGTCCTTCGGTGATCATATCCTCAAGCGGCGCAGCAACTCGGACGGGGTGCGTGAAGCAGCCTCGATGTGATGGACACCGCCATTGCCTAGGTGTTCGAGGCAAGGCGGTGTGGCCTGTAATGGATAGGCCGGTCCTGTCTGGACGAGTTCAAGGCAGAAGCGGTACGACAGGACAGGGAATTGGGGCGACCCATCAGCCAGGTCGCGCGGGAGTTGTTGCCTCGGCCTGAGCAAATCCGCGGCTGGAGGCTACTCCTGTTGGCGCGGGACGAGGTCACCGCGCCCGGGCGGGTGCCACCGACCGATGCGCCGAATCAGATCGAAGTTTGGCGAGGTGGTTGCGATCAAGTGCGCCCGCATAGAGCAGTCTGCCCACTCACCCGACAACGAGCATGCCTCCGGCGGCCCCGTGGAGCCGGCCATCAGCGACGATCTTCCGCGTTCGGTGGAAGCCGCATCTCAGGCTCAAACTGCGGCACCACCGTGGGATCGGTGCCGAGTCGCTCGCACCGCCACCGCCATTCCCGTGCGAAAAAGTCCGACCCTGGCGCATCGGCCCGTGGAAACGCCCCGCATCCAAAGGTCGGGCACCACCAATACGACACGCCGTCGTAGCCGCGGAGTCGCTGGATCCCCCAGATGTTGTCGGTGCGCCCGCAGGCCGGGCAGGTTGGGCGGGCTGTCGGGTCAGACATGATGCCTCCGTTGGGGTGGTCGTCTGTCCCACCATACCGCCACCGCTACACTCCTCAATCACTCATCGATCCGGGGCTGGCTTCAGGCGAGGTGCCCAAGGCCACGCCCACCCGACCGGCGGGTAATATGGGGTCCCCCAGTCGTCGCACCGTCCCAGCCAGATGTCGAAAAGCTGCTGGCAGTGGTGCGGTTCAGGCGCGGCATGCATATCGACCTGTCGAAGCCTCGCGACAAATCGCGTGTGTACCGCCCACGCGCTCCCGTCCGCATTCTCGTGACATTGCCCCTGCCATACCGCCGCGATGAAGGCGTTGTGTACGCGCCGAGTACGATATCTGGACGCAGGGGTATCGAAGCCGTGCCGCACCACCTCGTGGGCCATCGCGCGGAACGCGGGCGACCAGTGCGTGGTCAGATCGAGGACGACCTCGCGCACCGTGCGGTTGTCCCACGTTGGCTCGAGCTTGGAACCGCGCCAGGTCGAGACAGGGAGTGCGGGGCGAGGAGGCTGTTCCCTGATGATGGTCACCTTCGACAGGTCGGTAAAGTCAGACCAATCCTCGTCCTCGTTCGGGGGCGTCCATTTCTCGTCAATCCAGCGCGTCATGGCCAGAACCGCCGAGCGCGTGCCCGGCGCGCGCACTCCGGACAACGCCAGGGACGCATAGGCTGGCGCGACCACGCCGCCACGGCAAGAGCGAGTAACCCCACTGCTGGCGCGAGCGGCAGGAGCGCGGCGCTGCCAATGGCGGCTATCAGTCCAAAAGCGAGTGATCTTCCCATGCGGTCAGGATACCGCGCGACGCTTCGGTCGCCGGGCCCTACCATTGTGATCAGCGACCCAACCTTCACGGCGCTCCCAAGCGTCCAACTCTGCCTCCTCCTCCAGCTCAGCGCGCCTGAATTCCACGGCCTCCGCTCTGTCTGCCCGCCACTGGTCAAACGCCTGCGACATGTATTCGCAATATTCTGGCACGTCGAGCCACGGGTCATTGTCACTGGCAACGATCGCGTGCAGCTCCTCGACCGCCTGTGACATCAGCGTCGAGTCCAACTTCGCGCGGAACGTGACCGTCATTGCCGGCCAGGCCTCCCTCGGAACGTCACGCCGTCGATATTCCGCCTCGAACCACACGAGGACGGCCTCGGCCTCAGCTCGTCGGCGACGCGCGATCACGAAGATGAAGCCCGGCTGACCATATCGTCCCTCGGCATCCACGCCCCACGCGGTGGCGAAATGCAGCTGTTTGGGGAGCGGCTTCGGCCTCTCGCCCGCCCGATGGCCCACGATGAATTCTGCTCGCTGTTGGAACAGGCTTCGTGGGCGGCGGCGGGAACGGTTCGGGGGAGTGGGCGGGGTGGTCATCGAATCTCCGAGTGGGTGCGGACTTCGGCATCAGCCGAACTCCGCACGATACAGCATCTCGGGGGGCCCGCAGCAAGCGCTGCTGTGGGCGCTTAGCGTTCATCCTCCGGGTCGGTTGGGTCGACCAGGACCTCTCCGTCGTCGCTCAGGCGAAGTCGGGGCCAAAGATCGGCGGTCTCGCGGAGGATCAGCTCGAGTGTCGATACCGTCTCGCGGGCCTCGGTGCGACCAAGGTCGTCCTCGGCGAGCTTGTCGAGCACGCCCTGAGCGTACCACCGAATCGTGGCCTGCAGCAGTGCTTCGCTTGCGACGAGGGGGAGAGGCCCACGCACAACGCGGGCGGTGGCAAGTTGTACCGCGAGCGTAGCAGGTCCAGGCCACTCCACCGGGTTGCGCCCAAAGGCGGTCAGGGCCGCGCGAGCGTCGGCTCTCAAGGCCCATTCCAGCAGGCTCCGATCAGCAGGGCCCCGCGGCGCGGTGGGCAAGCGCACCTTCGCGATCGCCGCACGCTGTGCCGGCGTCAGATCAACATATTCGTCGCTAATCACGGTCCCCCCGATGTCGTTCGTGATCGTCCCGCGCTATCAGGTTCAGCCTCAGACGGCCCCACCCTGTGGATCTGTCACAGCCCATGGCGTTCATGAGTTGGTTCCTCTCGGTCCGTGCACCCCCCGATGAGGAGCACGCGTGCGGTGCGCCCGACGGCATGAAGCCGGGCCACGATCATCGCGGCGAGCGCCACCTGATGATCACCGCCAGCAACGCCGGCAGCACAAATCGCCTCGATAGCGTTCGATCCGCGATGCCTTCCTCACACAATGACGGCAGCCCCGCCTGGTCGTCCTCGGGGCTACCGTCCAGATCGTCCAGCTCAGGGTGCTTCGGGCGTCGAGTCATGCGGCCACTATACCGCAGGCCGACGCCTGGGGTGCCCTCCCGCCACCACGGGAGCGCACGCCGCAAGCCGTTACCGTCGGCGGTGTGGGATCGTCACCTCCAGGGTGTCGTTGGTCATGGTGAGCCCGATGTTTGGGTCACCAGAAAGCGTGTGGACGGCACAGAGTGTGATCAACAGATCGAGTCGCTCTACGATCGCGTAGATGGACTCCGGGGTGATGGTGCCGACGCGACGCCACTCTGCGATCGCAACCAGGTATGTGTACACGACCGCTACCGAGAGCTCGGCGACTGGGACGTCCACGTCGGCTGTGAGTGACAAGGTCGTTCCGATCATCTCCTGCAGTTCGGTGGGGCATTCGGAAACGAGCTCGTGTGTCGCGCCTTTGACTGCGCGGCCGAGGTGTCCGCATGCTCGCACGTCACGAATGATCTGCCGAATGCCGACGGGACTGAAGCAGGGATCGTCAGGCAACGGAAAGTGTTCGCGGAAGAGTTCGTGCAGTGCGGTGATGGTACGGAGCGGGGGAAGTGCCATGGGGAACGGCATGGTCGGCTCGGCTGATTGGAGGATTAGAAGGGGTTAGGCGATGTCTTGCAGGTCAAGGATCAATTGCTCATGCCACGCGTCTAGGTGTTCGGCATAGTCCTGGTCCATCTGCCGGTCCAATTCGTCGCAGGCATCGATGCCATGCAGGAGGGCCATGATCTCCTCGCGCTCGGCTTGCTCTTCGGCCAGGTAGCGAAGGTCCTCTTCGGTGAGGTCAGCAAACGGGAGGGAGGGCTGGACATCGGACGGTGCTGTGGGGACTGGCTGTGTCGAGGCATGCATGGCAGGCTCCTGAGATGCGGTGGACGACTATGGTCACCATGACACAGGAGAGGGGGGTGGAGCCAAGGGGTAGGCGGAAGGGGGGCCTGGACGTGCGGTATGGTGAGCTGCACCACTCACCCCGACGCAGGAGTGTCTCATGTGTGTTCGCTGTGCCGTCCTTGGTCTATTGCTCTTGTCCCTCGCCGCACCTCATGCAGTCGAAGCGCAATCGGATACGGCGCAGACCAACCGCGCCAAGCGTGAGTTGAAGCGCGCTGAGGTGCCGGATACGGTCGTAGTTGAGGTGTTGCCCGCCACGGAGAGGCTGGTTGTTGCCGTGGCCGCGTTCGATTTCACAGCCCTCTTCAATTCCAAGCGATACCAGGAGCGATCGGACCTCGGACGATTCGCTGCGGCAATTCAACAGGGCGGCGCAACCAACCAGTCGCTCGACGCGGCGGAGCGTGAAGGGGCGACGCTGGGCAAGCAGATCGGCGAGCGCTTCCAAAACCTCCTCAGTGCCACGCAGTCATTCCGCTTCCGGAATACGGACCCGAAGTTCCTCGAGACCCAGGCACGGCTGGGGCTCTCCACCGACCAAGGACCGTCGGTCGAGTTCATCATCACGGGCTCCCTGATGGAGCTCTCGAACGAAGACAAGGACATCGCCGCGGGATTCGGGAGCGTCGGCGGCGGACTGCTCGGCGCGTTCTCCAAGAACAAGTCCTATGCTGAGGTGGGCTGCACCGTGACCCACGTCTCGGGCGAGACCGTATTGCACACCACGGGCCGCGGGCTGAGCAAGAAGGGCGGGGGTGGCGGGGTAGGGGGCTTTGCGAAAGGCTTCCTGGGAGTCGCCGGGACCAAGACCAACAACGAGCAGGAAGCGGCGTACACTGAGGCGATTCAGCGGGCGGTACAGAACTGCGTTGCGGACATCACCAAGGAGCGGGCCGTGCTGACGCGGTTCTTGAGTGAGAATGGGTTCCGGGGCGGCAGCCCGCAGTAACCTTCAAAATGAGCTAGGTGGAGTGACCGGCCCCAAAGCGCCTGATGCTTTGGGGCCAGTCTGCGGACTATGCCTTGCAGCGAGGATGGCGGCGAGTATGCTTCAAGGATGATTGCTCAGGTGTCGTGGCAGCCGCAAAAGTAGCATGGCGCCGCTTGTGGCAAGCGCTGGCATTGACTGCATGTGCTATCGACTTGTTCGGTCGCGGCGACGGAACTCGCCTAGGCGGGCCGGGCGGACGCGGCGGGTGGATGGCCCTAGTTTGCTCGGCAATAGGTTAGCTCGAACAGACCCCACTTATTTGGGGGGCTCTCTGTAGCAGAATTGTTGGTATGCACCAACTACCATCTTGGATAACATGCAACAGAGCCAGCCGGAAGATAGGATCAACCTCGAGGCCGTTCGACAGATCATTCTGGGAAACGACGACACTGTCGTTGCATCCTTCCAAACTCTATGCGGGCCTGAGATCGACCGCGCCCTAGATGTTCTTGCCGCTGCCTATCGAGATTTTCAGGACAGGCAGGATGACGTGGCGCTAACCGAGCAGACGGCCACGGTGCAGCTCTTTATCCACGTGGCACTGAATAGCACAATGACTTCGCTTCATCACCTCGTGCATGGGCACCCAATTGCCGCGGGTCACATGATGCGGCATACCATGGAGGCGATCGCGATGGCGATGCTTTGCGCCGTCCCGGAGACAGGAGTGTACGACCGTTACGATAGCGACCGCAGCCGGTTCGACGTTGGGTCCGCCTTACACCTTGTGACGCAACGCAAGAACGCAAAGGCCTTGGCTGAGTCACTCGGGTTCGACGTCGAGGCGTGGCGCGAGGTCCTCAAGATGATCGAGCTCTTTGATGACCTCAGCCACGCGTCTGCACTCTCGCTTGGATTTCACATCAAGTTCACAGAAGAGGGTGGTCTGGTGTTGGGATCTGAGTTTGATCCAGCGAAGTCGAAGGAGTACGAGTCAGACGTGACACGCCGACGCTCCGCAGCCGAATCACTGCAGCATGTCATTCCGATAATTATGGGGGCTCTGCCGCGACGAGGCGGCTCTCCTGCTGCGCAACAAGGGTTGGAAGGGCCTGACACCTCGGCCCACGCGCTTTAGTCTTACGAGGGCATGTGTGGGCCTCGGCAGGTCCCGCCGTAGAAGCGCACGCCGTTGAGCACTCAGCACGGAGCTTTCGTACGAGCCCAGATGATCAGGTCCGATCTGCCATCCTAGCCGCGGCCGACCTAGAGAGTCTTGTCCGGGTTCTTGAACGTTTGCTCAACAGCGGCGTGTCCGTTTGGATTGATGGCTCCCTGTATTTCATTCGCCAGCGAGTGGCCGCCATTAATGGGCTGAAGTTCGAGGTCTACCCAAACGACCACATGCCGCCGCACTTTCACCTCGTAGGGCCAGGTTTCTCAGCGTCCTTTTCCCTATCGAAATGCACTCTACTGGCGGGAGAGGTGGACTCAAAGGACGAGCGGTTGGTTCAATGGTTCTACAAGAACGGTGGCCGTGAGAAGCTCCAGGCAGCTTGGGATGCGACTCGCCCGGGCGGGTAAGGTCATGAGACCAGAATGCTGGTGCGTGATATCAAGTTTGTAGTGCAACACGATGCTTCACCGTCCATAGCATTCCTCCGGAGTGCGATAGCCCAGTCGCTTGCGGGGTCGTCGGTTCAGGTGATTCGCAATCCGATCACACGTGGCTTGCGTGAGGTGCGCCATGCTTGCGCCCTTCGGGAGATACTGACGGAGCAAGCCGTTTGTGTTCTCGTTGGTGCCACGTTCCCAGCTGTGGTGCGGCGTCGCGAAATAGAAGCGGGTCGTCGTGCGGCGTTCGATCCCCGCGTAGTCATGAAACTCCGTCCCGTTGTCGACCGTGATCGTGCGCACCGGACGCCGCTCGCGGCCGATCAGCTGCGTGGCACGGCGAGTGACCGCCGCCGTCGTGCGCTGGCGGAGCTGGCCGAGCAGGAGGAAGCCGGTCTTGCGCTCCACGAGCGTCAGCACGCAGGGGCCCGCTTGGCCCGCCCCGAGGACCGTGTCACCTTCCCAGTGTCCCATCTGGGTCCGGCCCTCGACGATGGCAGGGCGCTCACCGATCATTCGCTTGCCCGCGAGGCGCCCACGACTGTCGTAGCGCCCGTAGCGTTTGCGCCGTTGCTTCCGTGCTCCCCGGAGGTACGTGTACAGGGCGCCGCCCTGCTCACGGTCCGCCCAGATGTAGCGGTAGATCGTCTCGTGGCTGATGGCGAGCTGACTTTCCTGGCGGAGGCGCCCGGCGATCTGCTCCGGACTCCACCACTCGGCGAGCCGGGCGCAGACGAGCGCCCAGGCCGTGACGCCGAAGCGCCGATTGCGACGCGCCCAGGAGCGGCGCGTGAGGGTGTACGAGTGGGCCTTGTCGTGCCGGTAACAGCCGTCGTGGCGCGTGGCGTTGCGGCGGAGCTCACGCCCGATGGTGCTCCGGTGGCGCCCCAGCACCCGGGCCATCGCGGCAGGCGACAGCCCCTGTCGGCGCAGGACCCCGAGGGTGTACCGTTCAGCAGCGGTGATCTGGTGGTAGCTCATGGTCGGCTTCCTTGTCTTGGCGGACGAAGAAGTCTACTAGCTGTCAGGTCACCGCTTTCTTCACCCCCTCCTGTTGCACTTAGTATATGAATTCGCGTGGCCTAACAGGCGTTTGCTGCGGTCGGGGCCTGACGCCTCGGCCCACGCGCTGTAGACTCACTGAGGCACGCGCGGGCCTCGGCAGGCCCCGCCGCAGAAACGCACGCCGTTAGACCGTAGTCGATGCTCAAGTCCGGCCGGGGAGATTTTCACGAGCCCCAGATGCCTGCAAGTTTCCCCAGCCAACGGAGCTCACAACCCCCACCCTTGACTCCGTACCATGGTCCGGGGTGTAGCTTGGACATATGGGTACCGGAGCTACTTCTGCCACGGCGTTGACGATCGGACAGCTAGCCATCGCCGCACACGTCAATATCGAGACCATCCGGTATTACGAGCGACGGCGCTTGCTGCCCGAACCGCCGAGGACGCGGGCAGGATACCGCCAATATGACGAGGAGGCCGTGCGCCGGGTGCGTTTCATCAAGCGCGCTCAGGATCTTGGTTTCACTCTCAAGGAAATCGAGGAGCTCCTAGCCCTGCAGGTCCGGCATGGCGCGGCGTGCGATGAAGTCGAGGAGCGGGTACGCCTCAAGCTCATCCGGGTGGATGAAATGATCACGGAATTGGACAGGGTCCGAACGGTGCTCACCGAGTTGGCTGGCGCCTGTCGGGAGCGGCGCCCGACCGAGGAATGTCCGATACTGGAGGTGCTGGACCACGATGAACTCACCGACGAATAAGACACTGCTGACAGCCGGTGGCGGCGTCGCAGCCGCATTCGCGTCGGCGCTCTGTTGTGCCGGTCCCCTGCTTGCCGTGGCCGCCGGTGTCTCCGGCGCCGGGTTGGCGAGCTCTTTCGAGCCATTGCGACCGTATTTCCTGGTTGCGACGGCAATGCTGCTCGGTCTCGGCTTCTACCTGCTTCGCCGGGAAGAGCGCAACGCCTGCGAACCAGACAGGCCTTGCGCCAGCCCCACCGTCCGCCGACGCATGCGCAGGATGCTGTGGACGGCAACCATCATTTCGGCCGTCTTCGCCACGTATCCCACCTGGTCCGGGTTGGTGCTCTAACTGGAATCTCGGAGGTTCACGATGTCAAAACTCCTCGTTGTCGGGGCAGCGGTCCTGCTTGGATCGGCCCCGCTCTGCTCCACGTGCCTCACCGAAGCAACCGCAGTTTCTGACCAGAGAACGCCGGCGGTCCTCGCGATCAGTGACACCGCGGTGACCAAATTGGCCATTACTGGGATGACGTGCGGGAGCTGCGCGACCACCGCGCGCCTCGTGCTCCAGCGCGTGCCGGGCGTGTATCACGCAGAGGTGTCTTATGACTCATCGTCTGCGGTCATTAAGTACGATCCGACCAAGACCACGCCGACGACGTTCATTGCAAAGCTCAAGGAAATGACAGGGTACACCGCGCGGGTTGCCGACCCAGCAACGACGAAGCACGACCGGTGAACTGCTGTGAAATAGTGGCCCCAGAAGTGACCGTTGATAGTGCGTCGGCCCCTGTGCACTTTGACCTCGCGGTGCTCGGCGGAGGGTCTGCCGGATTTGCGGCCGCCATTCGAGGTGCGGAACAGGGAGCGCGTGTTGCGCTGATCGAAGGCGGCACGCTGGGAGGAACCTGCGTCAACGTAGGTTGTGTGCCGAGCAAGACGCTCATTCGGGCGGCCGAGGCCCAGCATCGGCGTGGCCACCACCCCTTCGCGGGCGTCTCGCGTTCCGAACAGACCCCCGACTGGGCGCAGATTCGCGAACAGAAAGACGATTTGGTCGACCAACTTCGGCAGGACAAGTATTCGGATGTGCTCGGGGCGTACGACACCATCCAATTATTCGCCCAGCGTGGGATCTTCGCGTCGCCACGAGAAATCCGCTTGGCAAATGGACGGTCCATCGTCGCCGAAAAGGTCGTGGTGACCACCGGTGCCAGTCCATGGGTGCCGCCGGTGCCCGGACTCGCCGAGGTGGACTTCCTCGACAATGTGAGCGCGATGGCGCTTGAGCGATTGCCGGCCTCACTGTTCGTCATTGGGACAGGATTCATCGCGGTCGAGCTGGGCCAGATGTTTGCCCGACTGGGCGTCCGGGTCACGCTACTCGGTCGAAAGAATCGAGTGCTATCCGGTGAGGATCCGGATGTGGGGGCCGCGCTCACGAACTATCTGCGAGACGAGGGGATCACCGTGCGCACCGGCACCGTCATCGAGCAGGTCTCTCGTTCCGACCGCTATCACCTCAGCATCGTCACCGAGGGACGGAGCGAAGTCCTCGAGGCTGACGCTCTCTTGGTCGCGGCAGGCCGTCGGGCCAACACTGCAGGGTTCGGACTTGAGGCGATCGGGGCTACGCTGGGACCGCATGGGGAGATCGTCGTCGACGCGCACCTCGAGACGACGGCGCCCGGCGTCTATGCAGCCGGCGACGTCGTAGGTGATCCGATGTTCGTCTACGTGGCGGCGTACGCGGGGGCCCTGGCGGCGGGCAACGCGCTGTCGAGCACTCGGCGAGCGCTGGACCTGACCGCAGTGCCCCAGGTCACGTTCACCGACCCGGCAGTTGCGTCGGTCGGCCTCTCGGAAACAGCCGCCCGCGCGCAAGGTCTGGACGTGCTCGTATCACAGCTCGCGATGGAACATGTGCCGCGGGCGCTGGCCGCGAGGGATACTCGCGGATTCGTCAAGCTCATCGCCGACAGCACGACCCGGCAGATCGTCGGCGCGCAGATCCTTGCCGCAGAGGCCGGCGAGATGATCCTCGAACCGACGCTCGCCATCAAGTACGGGCTCACCATCGACGATCTCACATCAACCTTCCATCCCTACCTGACCTTATCTGAGGGGGTCAAGCTCGCGGCTCAGACCTTCGATCGGGACGTCGCGAAACTATCGTGCTGCTCGGCCTGAGTTAGGAATCCCAGGCGGTGCCCATGGGGGGACCTGCCGACCGGAGTTCCCAGACTTTAGTGGAGAGACTTCTTCGGACGCCTGTGGGCGGCTTCGAATAGGTGAGGGCTTAGCCCGCCCAGATGGCTGTGTCGGCCTACCGGATTGTAGAAGCCGTCGATGTATTCCGCCACATCGGCCAGCGCTTCTTGCCGGTCCTTGTAGATCCGCTTCTTGATCCGCTCCTTCTTGAGGCAGCTGAAGAAGGATTCGGCTGCCCTTCCGGCTCATGCTGGGCTCAAGCTTGTGGGCCTGGCAGAATCGGCGCCATGCATCGCTCGCGTATTGGGTGCCTTGGTCTGAGTGGATCAGGGTCCCTCGCGGCCGACGGTCGTGCACAGCCATCAGCACGGCACGGGCACGGATTTCAGGCGAGTAACGACTGGGACGTGGCATGACTCCATCCTCTCACGGAATGGAGCCTCCGGCAAGTCCGGGCCGATTCACGAAGGGCGGGGGTGGCGGGGTAGGGGGCTTTGCGAAAGGCTTCCTGGGAGTCGCCGGGACCAAGACCAACAACGAGCAGGAAGCGGCGTACACCGAAGCCGTCGAGCGCGCGGTCCAAAATTGTGTCGCGGATATCACGAAGGAGCGGGCGGTGCTGACGCGGTTCTTGAGTGAGAATGGATTCCGGGGCAGCAGCCCTCAGTAGCCCGGTGTCTCATCACGGGAGGTCCCGGCCCCAAGGCAGCTGATGCCTTGGGGTCGTTCCGTGGGCCAGATCCCTTCCCGAGGGCTACGCCCCGGAGGAGAGGGATTGGTCCCCTCGTCCCGTGACCACATCTCGAGAAGGAAGATGATGCTTGTCCGCCAGCGCTCGTGCCTGCGGCAGTTGCTATCTGGGCGGGCCGACTCCTGTGACTGGGCTCGGCGAGGCTTGACGCGGGGGCGTGGCGGGTGGCCGATTGGCAAGTGCCCTAGCTGTCGGATCGTTTGGCACGGCTTGTGGGGAGAGATGCATGCCTGCATGTGAAGCTTGGCGCGCGCCTGCCGCCGGTGAGCCTTGACAAACTTGCAGGCCTGACGGACCCGACTGAGCTGCTTCATGACCAGCCTCAGTGTGGAGAGGGAGCCTAGATCTACGCTCTCCACCAATGGCTGGGAACTCCAGGCGTGAGAGACCAAGTAGAACGCGCGCGGATTCCCGGGGAGCCGATTTCACGCCTGGTGATCAGCTCGCTCAGGGGCCGCGCGTGGCGAGAGGAGTCGGCAGGGCTACCAGAATGGCGGTGACGAAGAGCACGAGCATGGCGACCATCACTTCGGCGCTGGCAGAGCGAACGACCCGGACAGCACCGATCTGATCCCCAAGCGAGGGGAGCACGCGTCGCCAGTTGTAGGCACCGGTGGCGACAACCACCAAGAGAATGGCGAGCTTGAGCAACAACACCCGACCGTACGCTGTCGTCCAGAGTTGGTCGAGTTGGCCGGTGTGAATCCAGGTCGAGGCCACGCCGGTGAGTCCCGCCAACGCGGCGCATCCGAGCGCCACGGGGGAGTAGGCTGTCACCAACTCAGCGGCCAGCGCGCCGTGATCCTCCATCGGTCCCAGGGCGGCGGTGATGGAGACGATCAACATCACAGCCAGCGTGCCGAGCCATCCCGCAGCACCAATGATGTGCAGTCCATCGGAAAGGACGGCCAGC
>JANRJE010000024.1:0-71637 GCA_033764135.1 Gemmatimonadales bacterium | reverse complement strand
GTTGCTGAATGTACGTCCAGTCCGACATACTTGGTGGTCCGCGTCATGAGAGCCGCTCCGTTGGGTTGGGGTCCATGGGATTTCGAGAACTCCATGGTAACCCGGCGGGGCGTGCTCTCAACATGCGTTAGTCGGGAGTCGTTAGTCGTGAGAGGGGTTCCACGATTCTCATGCCCCCTCTTGGGTCGCCGACCTGAGAGGGGGTCTGTAGCAAATAGGAACCCCTCTCACGACTAACGACTAACGACTCCCGACCCCCCATCAACAACTCCCCACTACCGCCCGTCGAGCCGCATCGCTCACCGCGGCACGCACCAGCCTGATCTCATCGAAGGACTTCGATCCGGTACGCGGAGCGTAGCTCCGGTTGGTTAGCATGATCACAAAGAGGTTTGCCACCGGATCGATCCAGATGAGGGTTCCGGTCCATCCGGTGTGACCGATCGTGGTCTCTGACGCGCAGGCGCCATAGAGCGGGGGCAGGCCATCGGTGGGTGATGTGGGGGTATCCCAGCCGAGTGCGCGGGTTCCTGAAATCGGGGTGCGGACCAGGAAGCCCGATGCCGTTGCCGGATGCACCCACGATGAATCGCCGTCGCGAAGCACCCTCAGCCAGCGTTGGGCGAACTGCGCCAGATCGATTCCGGTCGAGAAGACCCCGGCGTTGCCGGCAATCCCTCCCAGCGCCCGGGCATTGGGGTCCTGCACCACCCCGACCAGACTGCTGCCATCGCGCCGTCGTTCGGTTGGAACGGCACGCAGTTGGTCGGCCGGTGCCGGCCGAAACAGCGTTGCCTGCATCCCGAATGGTCCGAAGACAACTTCCTGGGCAAAGCGTTCGAGTGGCTGGCCGGCGGCACGCTCGACCACCAGTGCGGCGAGCATGGCGTTGATGTCACTGTAGGTGGCCGAGCGGCCGGGCTGGCGTTGCAGTTCCACAGCGAGCAGGCGGCGCATGGCGATCTGCGGCGTCACCCCGGGGACGCTCAACGACGACCACGCCGGCAACCCGCTGGTGTGGTCGAGCAGCATCCGCACCGTCACCTTGTCCTTCCCTGAACCGAAAAAATCCGGCAGATACGCCGCCACCGGGGCGTCGAGGTCGAGCAGTCCCCGATCGACCAGCACTGCGATGGCACTGGTGGTGGCGACCACCTTGGAGAGGGAGGCGATGTCCCAGAGTGAAGTGGTGGGGTTGGGGACTGGGCTGCCACGGCTCCACGTATAGTGGCCATAGCCTGCGGCGTGGAGGATGGTGTCGGATCGACCGACCACCACCACCGCGCCAGGAAAGGTGCCGCTCGCCACACCGGCCCTGACGGCCGAATCGAGCGCAGCGAAGCGTTGCGCAGCCAACGCTCCAGGAGAAACGAGCAGCAACGCCAACATGGTCAGCAGGGTCAGTTCAGATCTAATCCTCACAACTATCGAAACGCCTTTGGGGCTCTTAAAGATTCACGGCTCCTTCAGTGGCCCCGGCGGCACGGCGTACAGCAGCATCAAGGTGGCCTGGTCCCGGCGTGACGGAGCGGACACCGGTGAGGTGGGGTGCATCAAGTCATCTCGATTGCCGGAGTGGGGCAACCCCAAGGCGTGACCGAATTCGTGCGCGGCAACGCGTTGCATGACGGCGGGCGGAATCTCCCGACCATCGGGGTTGTTCAAGCGGGCCAGCCGAATCACCGCCGAACGGGCCTCGCCGTTGCTGTCCCAGGTGAGCTCGGTCACGCCGAATTCGGATTCTTGGGCGAGCATCTCGACCCACGAGACCTCGATGTTGGCTGTGATGCTGCTGTCAGTGGTCTCCTCCAGAGTCCAGCCGGACTGGTTGCCGGACCAGAGGCGCATTCCGGCTCGGGCGGCGGCCAGCGACTGGGGCGCCACGGAATCGCCGACGAAACGCACAGTCAGAGTCCGCACGGCCCGGTCAGGCCAACGAATCAGGATCGAGTCGGTCTGGGCGAGCAGGGAGTCGAGGTAGACGCGGGTACCCTCTCGCTCGAGGCGGCGCCGGATGGCGAGCCGGGCCATGAGATCGATCGCGGCGGGTCCCTCGACCGGTTCGTAGGCCCCGGGCAACGGTCCCAAGGGCGTGCGACGGGAGGTGGCCACCGGCGGGGTGTCAACCACCATTCCCGGCAACTGGATCGACGGTTCGGTGACGGTTGATCGCCCCTCGCCGCTCAGGCGGGAGAGGACGATCATCCCCCCGAAAAGCACCACGAGGGCGAGCAACAGGCGCTGAGTCATCTACCCAATATCGGCACATCCCCCCCAGAAATGTTAGGGGCAAACTGGCGTCGACGCTCGGCGTCCCATAGTATTGCGCCGTGTTGAAGCGCATGGGGAGTGCCATAATCCGGTGGCGGTGGGCCGTCATCATGCTTTGGGTAGTCGTCGGAAGTGTCGCGGCCCTCTGGGCCGGACGGACCGTCGAACGCCTTGATCTGCGCGGCGGAGCCGTCCAGATGACCGAGGCCCGTGCCGCCGATTCCCTGCTGACATCGCGCTTTTCGCGGCCGATCGGCGAGTTCTTCGCGGTCACCGTCAGCGGGCCCGGCAAGCTTACCGAAGGGGTCGGCGGACGCCTGCTCGACTCGCTGCTCGCCACCGCCGAACGGACCGATGGGGTGAGCGGCACCGTTTCGATCCGGAACGCCAGCGACTCAAGTTTCGTGGCAGCGGATGGCCGGACCACCTTCTTCCTGGTGGCGCTGTCGGTAGCGGCAGCCGATGCCGACGATGTCGTGGTCCCGCTCCGCGAGGCATTCGAGCGCACCCTCCGCCGCTTCCCTGACCGGGACGATTACACGGTACAGGTCACGGGAAGGGCGGCGCTGGATCTCGACATCCGGACAGTGAGCGCCGAGGATGCCAAGCGCAACGAGATCAAGTTGATCCCGATCACGCTGGTGATCCTGATCCTGGCATTCGGGGCACTGGTTGCGGCGCTGATCCCGTTGCTCGTGGGCGTCATGGCAATCTCGATCACCCTGGCGATTATCGGCGTGATCGCCGAGGTGATGCCGATGTCGGTGTTCGTGCTGAACATGATCTCGATGATCGGGCTCGGGGTCGGGATCGACTATTCGCTGCTGGTGGTGACCCGCTTCCGCGAGGAGCTCAACAGCGGGCTCCGGGCCAGCGAGGCGGCGGTGCGGACCTTTCTGACGGCCGGCCACGCCGTGATGACGTCGGGAGCGACGGTGGTGGTGGGGTTTGCCGCGCTGCTGCTGACCCCGCTCACCGAGACCCAGAGCATCGGCGTGGCAGGTCTGGTGGTGGTGGCGGTTTCGGTGCTCCTCGCGACCACTCTACTGCCGGCACTCCTGGCGGTGCTCGGCCGCCAAATCGACCGACCCAACTGGCTCGCCGCGAGACTCTCCTGGTACCACCGACCCCACATCTGGGAAAAATGGGCCCGCTCACTGTCACGGCATCCCTATCGTGCCGCCGCTCTGGGAACCCTGGGAATCGCGCTGCTCACCTTGCCGGCATTGAACCTCAAGGTCGGGTTGCCCAGCCGTCATTGGTGGCCGGAGCAGACCGAGGCAGGAGCGGGTGTAGCCACCCTCGAGCAGATGGGGATGTCGGGATACCTGCAGCCGGTGCGGTTGATAATCGAATTTCCAGAGGGTACCAGCGCCACCAGTGCCACTGCCCTCCGGGGGCTCAGGCGCCTCTCCGATTCGTTGCGAAGTGACCCCAGGGTGCGCGAGATCCGGTCGCTGGTGGATCTCTCCCCGGGAACGAGCATCCTGGAGTACTCCTTCCTCTACAGCGAACCCGACACCGCGCGGGCCCGCTACCCTGACTTCCTCGATGCCTACCTGGCAGTCGACGGACAGATGACCCTGATGGATGTCATCCTGTCGGACACCACCAGTCTGACCACCAGCATGGACGTGGTGCGTGACGTGCGGTCAATCGTGGCGTCAGACGAGATTCGGCAGCTGCGCGACAGCCGGGTGCTGGTCGGTGGTTACGTGGCGGGGGCGGTCGACTTCCAGGAGCTGCTGCTGGAGCGCTTCCCGCTGATCATCGTGTTGATCCTCTCGATCACCGCGATCATGCTGGCAATCGTATTCCGGTCGGTGCTGGTGCCACTCAAGGCGGTGGTGATGAACTCCCTGAGCGTGGCGGCCACCTTCGGGTTGATCGTACTGGTGTTCCAGTACGGCATCGGCGGGCGCCTGTTCGGGATCAGCGGAGCCACCGACGCCATCTACGTCCTGGTACCGGTGCTGGTCTTCGCGATTGTCTTCGGTCTGTCGATGGACTACGAGGTGTTCCTGCTGTCGCGCATCAAGGAGGCATTTGACCGCACCGGCAACAACACCCAGGCCACCCGCGAGGGACTCTCCGCCACGGCGAGCGTGATCACCTCGGCGGCGCTGATCATGATCGCGGTATTCGGCTCGTTCGCCTTTGCCCGCATCCTGATGATGCAGTTCGTGGGCTTCGGCCTGGCAGTGGCGGTGCTGCTCGACGCGACGATCATCCGGATGGTGCTGGTGCCCAGTCTGATGCAGATTGCCGGCGACTGGAATTGGTGGCCGGGGGGAAGAAAGGGTGAAGGGTGAAAGGTGAAAAGGTGAAAGGGTGAAACGGTAAAAGGTGAAAGGTGAAAGGTGAAAGGTGAAAGGGAAACCGAATGGAGCTCCCATTTCCCTTTTCACGTTTCACGTTTCACCTTTCACCAATCCTCTCCCGTTCACCGTTTACCGTTCACCTTTCACCCCTCCTTCGCATCCTTCCAATTGCTGCCGATCCCCACAGTCGCCACCAGCGGCACGATCAATTCCGCGGCCGCTTCCATCTGCTCGACTACCAGTGATGCGGTCCGCTCGGCTTCCGCCTCGGGGGCTTCGAGGACCAGTTCGTCGTGCACCTGGAGCAGCATGCGGGCCGACAGTCCGGCGGCCGGCAGGGCGGCGTGAATGGCGATCATGGCGCGCTTGATCAGGTCGGCAGCCGAGCCCTGCAGCGGGGTGTTCTGGGCGGTGCGCTCGGCAAAGGCGCGCAGGTTGAAGTTCCGGTCGCGGATTTCCGGGATGTAGCGCCGCCGACCGAAAAGGGTCTCCACATAGCCCTGCTCGCGGGCCAGTTCTACCTGGCGGTCGAGGTAGGTTCTGACGCCGCTGAAGCGGGCGAAGTAATCGGCGATGAACTGCTTCGCCTCGTCCTGGGTGATGCCGAGTTGCTTGGCGAGGGCGAACGGTCCCTGACCGTAGATGGTCCCGAAGTTGATCGTCTTGGCGCGGGAGCGCATCTCGGCGGTGACTTCGGCGATCGGGACACCGAAGATGATCGCCGCGGTCTGGCGGTGGATGTCGCCTCCCGAGCGGAAGGCCGCCACGAACGCCTCGTCGCCCGAGAGGTGGGCCATCAACCGTAACTCTATCTGGGAATAATCTGCGACCACGAAGCGGTTTCCAGCGGCAGGGACAAAGCCGCGCCGGATCGCCTCGCCCCGCGGAGTGCGCACCGGAATGTTCTGGAGGTTCGGCTCGCTGCTGGAGAGTCGGCCGGTCTGGGCGCCGACCTGGTTGAAGGAGGTATGGATCCGGCCGGTGGTCCGGTTGACCCGGGTCGGCAGGACATCGACGTAGGTGCTCTTGAGTTTCTGCAACTCGCGAAAGCCGAGGATCAACGTAGGCAGCTCGTGTCCGTCGGCCGCGAGGATATCGAGCACTTCGGCATCGGTTGAGGGACCGGTCTTGGTCCTCTTGATCACCGGCAGCGCGAGCTTGGTGAACAACACTTCGGCGAGCTGCTTCGGGGAATTGATGTTCAGCTCGGGCTCAGCGGCCACCCGCTTGATGTCGGCATCGAGAACTTCGAGGTCGTGCGCCAGTTCCCGGGCCAGCCGCGCGAAATGCGCGGCGTCGATCTGGATTCCCGCCCACTCCATGTCGGTGATGACCGCCACCAGCGGCAGTTCGAGACTCTCCAGCAACCGGGTGAGCCCGGCCGCCTCGAGCTGCGGGGTGAAGATTTCGCGAAGTGCGAAGATGGTGGTCGAGTCGGCACCGCAATAGGCGGCCGCAGCTGCGATCGGCACCTCGGCGAAGGGTATCTGCGCCTTGCCCTTGCCGACCAGATCGGTGAACTGGGTCATCATCACGCCGAGAAATTCCAGCGCCAGGGCATCGATGCCATGGGAGCGCCTTGATGGATCGAGCACGAAGGACGCCAGCATCGAATCGTAGCTGGTCCCGGCCACCTCGACCCCGGCCCGGCGCATCACCTGATTGTCGTACTTGATGTTGTGGCCGGCCTTGGCAGCGGCGGCGTCCTCGAACCACTCCCTCAACGGAGCACAGGCCGGATCGGTAATCGCGGGGAGGTTCCTGATTTGGGCTGTGCCGGTGCCCTCACCGTCGTCGAAGAGATTGCCGGCCGGAGCCCGATGTCCGAAAGGGAGATACCACACCTCGCGGTCCGAGACAGCCAGCGACAGCCCGATCAGCTCGGCATCGTGCGGCTCCAGGGAGGAGGTCTCGGTGTCATAGGCCACCAGGGGAGCGGCGCGCAGGCGTTCCACCATGGCGGGGATGTCCGCGGGATCGTCGAGAATTGTGACCGGCAGCTGAGTGGCGGGACGTGAGGGGGGGGGATTCCCATCCGGCTCCGCCTGCTTGACATCACCTTCGCCTCCGCCGGACTCGCGCTCTGCAGGAGCGCCGGGCTCACCGTTCAAGGCGGTCAGTTTGTCGAGCCGCTTGATGAGCGATCCGAACTCCAGCTCCTGGAAGACTTGTGCGAGGGCGGTGACGTCGGGGGCGTGGGCCTCGATGGCATCGAGATCGAGGTCTACCGGGACATCCGTCTGGATGGTAACCAGCCGCTTCGAGAGTCGGGCCATCTCGGCGTGCGCCTGCAGCGCTTCGCGCGGCCGCTTGGCGGTGAGGGTGGGTGCGGCCGCGATCAGTGCCTCGATGTCGGGATACTCCGACAGCAACTGGACGGCCCCCTTCTCGCCGATCCCCTTGACACCGGGAACGTTGTCCGAGCTGTCGCCGACCAGGGCGAGGTAATCGGTGACCTGATTGGGCGGCACGCCGAGCCGCTCGCCGGCGTTGGCCTCGGTGACCCAGCTCTCGTCGACGCCTGCGGGGCCGCCTCGCCCCGGATTGAGCAGGGCTATTCCCGGGCGGATCATCTGGTAGAAGTCCTTGTCACCGGAGACGATCACCGCCTCCAAGCCCCGGGCAGCGGCCCGGACGGCGAGGGTGCCGATGACGTCGTCCGCCTCATAACCGTCGACCGTCACCAGCGGGATCCGGAAGGCGGCCAGCAATTGGGAGACGCGTTCCACCGCGGTGTCGAAGTCGGCCTGCAACTCGTCATCGAGTTTTTCGCGAGTCGACTTGTACTCAGGGTAGGCCGCGGTCCGGAACGAGTCGCCGGCATCGTTGACCCAGACGACGTACTCCGGCTGATACTTCTCGCGCAGGCGGAGCAAGAAGTTGGTCACCCCCCAGGCCGCGGAAGTATTCTCGCCCTTGCCGGAGCGGAGCGGTCGGGAGATGAGCGCAAAGAAGGCGCGGTAGATCAGCGCGTAGCCGTCAATCAGAAAAAGCTTGGGCATTTGGTACCGGCAGCGAGAGGGGTCGGTTAGTCAGGTGTTGGCGGGTGACCGGCGATGGGGCAGGAACGAGTGTGTGACGCTCGTTCCGCCCCTTGCCCAGTTGCGAGTCAGCACCTCACTGCACCGGACGAACCAATCGATTGCGGACCCGCTCGAAGCCGGCTCGCGACTCCGGGAGCAGGCGGAATCGTCCGAAGCCGCTCGGATCCTGAAATACCAGCGAGATGCGCAGCTCGTTATAAATCCACTGGAGCAGGCGTCCCTGCTGTCTCGGAGTGGCATCGATCACCTCATCCGGCGGACCGAAGGTCACGAAGACCTCTCCCCGGTCGGTGCGCCAACCGGAGATGCCCTCACCCGTGAATCGCTGGTTGGCGATGCTGAGGCGGGCGAAGTAGGCGTCGAGCGCCTCGTTCTCCGGTGTCTGGCGGTTCGGGTCGGTGATCCGGAAAAATTCCCGCCACAACTCCAGTCGGCGGTCTGTCGGCGCGTCGCGCATCTGATCTACCCGGTTGTCTTCACCGAAGAATCGCAGCAGGGTGAGCAGGTCGTCGAAGTTGGTGACGACCCAGTTACCGGAGAACGAGACCAGTGCCGCCACTTTTTGCGTTCTGGGGCCCGAGCCGACGCTGATCTCGAGACGCCCCAGCGGCGCTTCGGTCGGCGTCAACCGGATGATCCGGCTTTCTATTGCAGAGCTCCCCGTGAACTCGAGCCGGGTCTGATAAATGAGAGAGTCGGCTTCGTCACGCACTTCCACCGGCACGCTGGTCGAGGTGTTGAAGCGATACCCCTCGACGTAAACGAGCAGCGTGTCCCCGCCATAAGCGATTGAGCCCCGGGTATTGATGACCACGCCCAGGGAATCACCCGGGGAGCCCCGGCCGACTACATCGTACACCAGCATCGGGGCGGAGATGGAGCCCGGCGTGTAATCGGGCACGGTCACGATCTGCTGGACCCGCCCGACGTTGGTAGCGTTGCGATCGGCGATCCGGATCGCCAGCTCGTAGCTTCCCGGCGGGAGGAGAACCTCTTGTTGCAGCAGAATGGTCTCGTCGTTCCGGAGAGTCTCCTGGATCGACGGCACCCGGACTTCCCCGTCGCGGGCAATCCTCGTCGGCGCTGCCCCGGCACGTGTCAGGTCGTATTCGACGCGATAGCGCGCGACCTGGAATTCCCCAACGCGTTCGAAGGCAAACGCCCGGTTTGACAAGGAGATGCCGACGAGGACGCGGGTGGAATCTCCGGGGCCCGGGACCGTCGCTGCGGTCGCGATGAACGGCACCCCCTCACTCGATACCAATCGCCCCATCCCGGTATACAGCGGCCCCGGGTTGAAGATCTGCAGCAGACTCTGGTCCGGGCTGGTGCCGGGGGTGTCTCCGATGCGCTGCCAACTGGTGCAGGCGACGGCGCCCAGCAGCAGGGTGGCCAGGACGGCAACGGTCCGGCTCATTGAATGGTTTGGCATACTGGAGTATACGCCGAAAGAGAAAATTCGGCCTCTCCTTGCTCTGACCCATGGCGATACGGTACCTTTGGCGACCTTCATGTCAAAAGATCCTTTCATCGGGCGAACCATCGCGGGATACCACCTCCTCCGTGGGGTGGGCGAGGGCGGCACCGCCGAAGTCTATCAGGCCGAGCACCCCGAACGGGGGATGGTCGCCCTGAAGCTTCTGCGTCCCCGCCTCGCCAGCGACCCGATTGCCGTCAAACGCTTCCTGCGCGAAGCGGAGTTCGGCGCCCGGGTGGTCCATCCCAACGTGGTGCGCACCTTCGACTTCGGGGAAGCCGAAGGCGTCTACTACCTGGCACTGGAGTGGGCGCCCGGCGAACCGCTGGAGAGTTTCCTCAACAAGGCGGGGACGTTGGCGGGGCCGGTGGCCGCACGGATCGTCGATCAGTTGGGAGACGCCCTGGAGCAGGCCCACAAGTCCGGCATCATCCACCGCGACCTCAAGCCGGCCAACATTATGTACGACCCGGAGGCGCAGCAGGCCCGCCTGCTTGATTTCGGGATCGCCCGTGACGCCGAGATCGGCGCCGAGGAACGGCTCACCCGGGCCGGTTTCTTCGTCGGCACCCTCCAGTATGTGGCACCCGAAGCGCTCTCGGGCGAACTGGTGGGAGAGCAGGCCGATGTCTATTCGCTGGCGGTGATCGCCTACCAGTTGCTCACCGGGGTGACCCCGTTTCCGGGAAAGAATCCGCGCGAGCTCTTTCAGCAGCTGCTCACCGAATCGCCGATCCCGCTGAATCAGGCCGCCAAGGGGATGAAGTTCTCCTCCCGACTGGAAGAGGTGGTCATGAAGGGGCTGGCGCGCGATCGCAGTGTGCGGTGGAAGACTGTGACCGACTTCACCACCGCCTTCTGTGATGCAGTGACGGCAGTCCCCGAGAAGAAGGGATTCCTCGCCTCGCTGTTCAAGCGCGACTAAGGCCGTCCATGACGGTCAGTCGGGAAGCGCTGATCCAACTTCTGGGCGAGCGCTCGGTCCGCTTCGGTGATTTCGTCCTCGCCTCGGGTGCCCACTCTCCGTACTACATCGATTGTCGCCTCACCACGATGTCCGCCCGCGGCCAGCGGCTGGTCGGTGCGCTCGGTCTCGCCGCCATACGGGAAGCCGGCTGGCAGGTGCAGGCCGTCGGAGGGCTCACCATGGGGGCCGATCCGGTGGCCTACGCCATCGCCTCGGCCAGCGCCGACAACTCCACCCCGATCGACGCCTTCTCGGTGAGGAAGGCCGCCAAGGAGCACGGCACCGGCCGGCAGATCGAAGGCAATTTCGCACCCGGTGACCGAGTGGTCGTGGTCGAGGATGTGATCACCTCAGGTGCCTCGGCGCTCACCGCCATCGAGGTGATTCAGGCGGCAGGTGGAATCGTCGTCGGGGTATTCGCCGTGGTCGATCGCGAAGCGGGTGGGAGAGAGCGGATCGCGGCCACCGGGATTCCGGTGAGGAGTCTGGTGTCGGCCCGGGAATTGGGGTGCGGGAATGACGGGGCGGGACGTGAGAGGTGAAACGTGAAAGGTGAAAGGGACTTGCGGTCACGCGCACCCCAACTCGCCCAGCCCCGTTTCACCTTTCACCTTTCACGTCCCCCACCGTTCACCGTTCAGTCTCCCCTCCCCTCACCGCCGTCCCGGCGCCAGCGGCCTGAAGGTCCGCCAAGTCCCGACATAGGGCCGCACCAGGCGATGCAGGAAGCGTTCGAGCACGGTCGAGTATGGAAAGCGTGAGCGGAACTCGCTCGGAGTGATCCCGAGCACGGTCCTCAGGTGCCGACCGAAGCTCTGGGGCGAGGCATATTCGAGTCGGTAGGCGACGTCGCCAATGGTGAGGTCGCCCTCGTCGAAGAGCCGGGCCGCATGGCAGAGCCGGACCGCCACGAGATGGTCCTTGGGGCTCGGCAAGCCGACCCGGGCAAAGCGAGAGACCAGAGTGGACGGAGTGACCGAGAGTCGGGCGGCGAATTGCCGCACTGTCGTGGTCTGCGGCGCCACCCGCACCAGTTCCTCCCAGAACCGTCGTGTGCCACTCGGCAGGGGTCCCAGCGTTTCCAGTACCGGCGCCAGGAGCAGTTCGGGACGATCGACCGCCGGTGTGCCGAGGATTTCGCGGAGCCGATGCCAACCGGCAGCGTCGGTGGCATCAACCACTCGCCGCACGCCGGTGGCGCCGAGCCGGAGCAGGGTCTCGGTGTCGGCGGGGGTCCGTGAGGTCATCAGCGCCACGGTCGGGATGGCAGGAAAGGCCCGGGAGAACTGCTCCAGCAAGGCCGGGGCTTCGCCGGCGCAGCGGCGTACCGAGACCAGTACGGCATCGACCCCCCGCTCGCGGACCACGCGGAGGGCGTCCCGAACCGAGTCGCGGTGAACCAGCGCAAAGCAGCCGGTGCTGGCAGCATCGGCGCGACCCCTCTCCTGCGGGTCGAGGACGGCGGCAATGGTGGGCGTGGCGACGGCTATCGGCATGGCACTCTCCGGTTGCGGGGATGCGGGGATCTTCGCCACGCCCCGTCAATCCCCGCTCAACCGAGCGGCCGATTCGACCGTGACACAGCGGTACCATCTGACGCGTAGAGAGGGAGCCGACTAGTTTTTGTGGCGCGGGTAGGACGTGATGATCGCGGTTCGGTACCTACCGGATCGAGGAAAGTCCGAGCTCCACAGGGCAGATCGCCAGGTAACGCCTGGGCGCCGCGAGGCGACGGACAGGGCAACAGAAAGCAAACCGCCGATGGCCCCGAGAGCTTGCTCGAAGGGCACAGGCAAGGGTGAAACGGTGGGGTAAGAGCCCACCGCACTCCCGGCAACGGGTAGTGGCACGGTAACCCCCGGTCGGAGCAAGGCCAAATATGCGGCGAGGTGCGGCCCGCACCGTCTGAGCCGTGGGTAGGCTGCACGAGGTGGTCGGCGACGACCATCCCAGATAGATGATCATCCCTCGTCTTCGGGCGACGGAACAGGACTCGGCTTACGGTTCGACCCGCACCCCCGTCTTCCCGATATTGGCGGACGACGGGGGCCACCACGGGAGAATATTCCCGAACCCACGCGCTCACCGGAGCGCCGAACGAAGGAGCACGCAGGTGATCGCACTTGGAGTGATGGCTGCACTGATCGCAGGTGGTCCGATCGGACCTGATCGGGGAGCTCAAGCGCCGCAGCGCTTCAAAATGGATTTCAGCATGACCCAGTCCCTCGACCTCACCCCGATGGGGCAAGGCGTCATGGACTCCGAGGTGACCGGCTCCGCATACGTGGCCTTGACGATGAGCGACACCACAGGGGGGCAGTTGGCCCACCTGGTGGTCGATTCGATCATTGTCAACGCCACTGGAATGCTGGCGATGCAGTTCCCGACCGAGGCAATGAGCGCCGCCAAGGGCCAGTTTTTCCACGCCTACATCGTCGACGGCAAGATCAAGGGGCCGGTAAACCCCTCGCTGGAGGGGAGTCCGGCCATGGGGCTCGCAGCCCCCGCTCTCTCGGTGCTCTTCGTTGGTCTGCCAAGCGGCAAGAAGGTCGGCGACGTCTGGACCGACACCACCCGGGCAACCCCACCGGCCGACGGCTCACCCGGGATGTCCAATGAGTCTGTCACCGAATGGACGGTGACCGCTGTCAACGGCGATATGGTCAGCATGACCGGGACGCAGCAGGGCAGCATCTCCGGAGAGCCGCAACCCGGACAGCAACTCACCGGCACCGTCAGCGGCACCGCCGAGGTGACCTCGACCCCCGGTGGTCCTGCCAGGACGGCCCGGCTGCAGAGCGAGCAGAAGATGGAAATCCTGATCGCTCAGGCACCCGATGTGATCAGGATGGAAATGAAGACGACTACCGAGTTGACGCCGATTCCTTGAGGGATTGGTAGTCCTTGAGCGTTTTATAGCCCTTGAGGACGCAGGGGGGGGCTCACGCAGAGGCGCAGAGCCGCGGAGGGTGCTCATGGCAAGAGCTTGCCAACCCAAGCCTCCGCGGCTCTGCGCCTCTGCGTGAGCCCCCCTATGTCAGCGACCGCACTGCGCCGACATGTCCCGCTCGGCCAGTGGCAGCACCCGGATTCGCTCGGGACGGTTCCCCACCGTGGTCATGATCTCGTGAACAAAACGCCCCACACGTGCCCCGTGCTCGAAGTCGATGTACTGCACTTCGTCGGTGAGCTGGTGGTAATCGCGTGAGTAGCCCAGCGAGAAGTAGGTCACCGGAATCTCCTTGCTGAAGAAGGAGACCTGGTCGCTGCGGCAGAAGCGGTTGAGCTTGTTGGTACGATCCCAGGAGTAGTCGATCACCATTGGCTCGCTGCGCACCGCGTTGACCGAGTCGATGATGTCGCCGAACTCCGCGGAGAGCCGACGACTGCCCAGCATCTGAATGGCAGCCGGACCCCCGAACTGCACATCGGTGACCCGCCCCTTCCCCAGCATGTCCATGTTGTGGGCGGAAACGACCGAATCGAGCGGCACGGTCGGATGGTCGACCCACCAGCGCGAACCGAGCAGCCCCTTCTCCTCACCGGTAACCGACAGGATCAGCACCGAGCGCTTGGGAGCCGGGCCAGCCGCGAACTGCTCCGCCACCTCCATGAGGACTGCGGTCCCCGATCCGTCATCATCGGCACCGTTGAAGACCGAATCGATTCGCGGCGGCCTGATCCCGCGGGCCCGGGCCACCAGGGCGTTGATCTCGGCCCACTGCCCGGCACTCGGCGGACCGGGGCGATCGTTGGCACCCTGAGGCCGCATGACGGTGTTGAAGGCCCGCAGTGAGTCGTGCTCAATTGCCTGACTGGCAGGAATCACCCCGACATGGTCATGGTGAGCAGAGAGTGCCACGTACTGATTTCGGAGCAGCGAATCGGTGCCGGGAACGATCCCCACCACGTTGCGGGCGGGATACTGAGCCATGGTCCATTGGTACTTCCAGTTGCCGCTGATGCGCGAACCGGCCATGCCGATGGTGAGCTCGTCGTGGTGCTTGTCACCAAAGAGCGAGCGGGCAGTTGCCACCGAGATGATCGCCCCGGGAATTCCTGTGCTCGGGGCGTCGGTGCTGGGGCGCATGGCGATCCGCCGATTGAAGGCGTTGGCGACCAGTGCCGGATTCATCTGATCGAGCCCGGCCAGGAGCACCAAGGCCGCTCCGGCCTGTTCGGCGCGGCGGTCGCGGGCCAGTCCGGCAGCCCGACGACCGGCCGCCTCTGGTGGGGCTGGTGGTTGCGCAAAAACCACCGCCTTGCCCTTGACAGAGGCGGGAAGTTGCGTAGTAGTATCACCCCACACTCCGCCATAAACCACGGTTAAGTTCCGACCGGCGAAGGTGCCGACAATGCCGTTGGGGGCCGACGGGTTCATCGGGATCCAGTCGCCGCCGGGCATGAGGGTGGTTCCGCCAATGGCCAGGCGGGAGGCCAGCAGATCAAAACCGGTCGGCCCCAAGGGCAGTTCCTGGAAGTAGCTGCCGTTGTCGCCTCCGGGGAGCAGTCCCATTCGCTGGAACTCGGCGGCGATGTAGGCACTGGCCTTGAAGGCGCCGAGGGTACCGGCCTCCCGTCCCATCATCGAGTCGTGGGCGAGAATTCCCAGCCGGGAGCGCAAGTCGTTGGCGACGATTGCTGGTTGGGTGGGGCGCGGCGTCCACGGTCCCTCTTCATCGGGCCAGACGAGTTGGGCGCTGAGCGACGGGGCCAAGAGGAGCAGGGCGAGCAGGGCACGAGAGATCACGTCGGTGGTCCTGGGCAAGGGTGACTGGGGGATGCTGGTCATACGCGCGGCGGGATTGGTTCGTTACAGGGGGGCTCATGCGGAGAGACGCGGAGGAATCTCACGCAGAGGCGCAGAGCCGCGGAGGCTTGGGCTGGCAAGCTCTTGCCATGAGCACCCTCCGCGGCTCTGCGCCTCTGCGTGAGATCCCCTCTGCGCCTCACTGCAGGGAGTGAGACCCCCTCAATCGATCAAACGAAGCGGCATCACCAGGGTCAAGTACGACGCCGGGTCATCCCAACCAACCGGTTCGACGGTGGCTGCGCGTTCTGGTGCCTTGAAAGTCAGCCGGATTTCTTCGGTCGGCATGAACTTGAGGACCTCGAGAAGGTAGGTCGCGTTGAAGCCGATATCCAGCGGTTCTCCCTCGTAAGTGACCGTCAGCTCCTCTTGCGCCTCTCCGAGGTCTGGTGTGGTCACTGAGAGCTTGCACGAGCCATCGCCGAAGGACATCCGGATGCGATGGGTCTGGTCGGAGGCTACGATGCTCATCCGGCGCAGGGCAGACATCAAGGCGGCCTTCTCGCAGGTGGCGGTCTTGTCGTTCTCGCGCGGGATGACCTGTTCGTAGTTCGGGTACGGCCCCTCGATCAGGCGAGTGAAGACCTGGGTGGTGGCCGAGCGGAAGCCAAGGTGGTTGTCGGAGCGACCGATTTCGATCTCGTCATCGGGTCCGAACAACTTGCGGATCTGCTCCAGTGCCTTGGGTGGCACGATCAACTCGGCCGGTTCCGCATTGCCCTGCAGGGGAACTTCCATCTTGGCCAGCCGGTGGCCATTGGTGGCGACCATGCGCATCCGGTCGGCAGTCAGCTGCCAGAGCACCCCGTTGAGAATCGGTCGCGATTCCTCGGTGCTGGCTGCGAAGGCGACGTGAGCCACCAGTTTTTGCAGATCACGAGCGGTGGTACGGCTGGTTGCGTCGAAGGTGACCTGCGGGAAGGCTGGAAATTCTTCACGCGGCAATCCCAGCAGTTTGAACTTGGAGCGACCGCACTCGATGGTCACCCGCTGTTCGCCCTGGGTGGTGAAGCGGATTCCGGCGCTTGGCAGTTCGCGCACCAGCTCGACCAGCTTGCGGGCCGGCAGGGTAATCGCTCCTTCCTGATCAACCGAGGCAGGCACCGTGGTACCAACCGCGATGTCGAGGTCAGTTCCCGAGAGTTTCAGCCCGTCCTTGGTGGCTTCCAACAGGATGTTGGCGAGCACCGGGAGCGTGGTCTTGGAGGGAACTGCGGCCGCGACTGCACCGAGACCCTCGTGGAGCTGTTCCCGCGTGATTGTGAACTTCATTCGGTTCCCCGGGTTGCCAAGAAGATCCTACGACTTTCTGTGTATAAGAATATCGTAGTAGTAGTAGAGGGATTGGAAATGTGGACCCAATCCGTAAGCTGCGATGCTGCATCGTTCTCTGCCCAGATGGTCTGTGGATCGCATGCGGATGACGGTGATGTTCGACCCCGGTTCCCCACGCTGATCCGCACGTCCACACGATCTCAACGCGCGGTCGTGCACACTGTGCATCACACTGTCAACAACTCCTGCCGGGCAGAATCCACGCGGTCCCGGAACTGGCGGTCGCGCGACAACTGGTTCTGCACCTTGTCGACGGAATGGATCACGGTGGAGTGATCCCGCCCGCCAAACGCCTGTCCGATCTCGACCAACTGCATCTGCAACAACTCCCGCGCCAGGAACATGGCGATCTGGCGCGGCACGGTGAGGGTCTTGATCCGCGCCTTGGATCGGAGTCCCTCGGGTGTCACCCCCCAGCGACGAGCTACCACTTCCTGGACCTTCTCGATGGTCGGCAGGGTGCGCGCGGATGCTTCACCATCTTCGCTGGGCCGCATCTTGTCGGCCAGCGCCTCGCGGGCGAGGTCGGTCGAAATCTCGCGATGGCGCAGCGAGGCATACAAAAGCAGCTTGATGATGCACCCTTCGAGTTCGCGCACGTTGGAGCGGACATTCTCGGCGATGAACCGGAGGACGTCGTCCGGAATCGTGGTCTCGAGGTGGTCCTGCTCCTGCTTCTTGCGAAGGATCGCGATCCGGTGCTCGAGGTCGGGCTGCTTGACGTCGGCCACCATTCCCCATTCGAACCGGGAGACAAGACGCGCCTCCAGCCCCGGAATTTCCTTGGGAGGGCGATCGGAGGTCAAGACGATCTGCTTGCCGGCCTCGTAGAGCGCGTTGAAGGTGTGAAAGAACTCCTCCTGGGTCGCTTCCTTCCCCTCCAGGAAATGGACATCGTCCACCAGGAATAGGTCGACATCAAAGCGGTAGCGCTTGCGCAGGTCGGCCATGGTGCGACCGTGGATACCCTCGATCACCTCGTTGATGAACTGCTCGGCGCCGAGGTAGAGAACCCGGGTATTGGGGGCCTTGGCAACCACGTCGTGGGCGATCGCCTGCATCAGGTGGGTCTTGCCGAGGCCGGTGGGGCCGTAGATGAAGAACGGGTTGTACTGCTTGCCGGGGGCGGTGGCCACGGCATGGGCCGCGGCGGCCGCCAGCTCGTTGGACTTGCCGATGACGAAATGCCCGAAGGTGTAGCGACTGTTGAGCGGCTGGGCGCTGGGGTTCACGGCCGGGGTCCCCGGTGCCTGCGGCTCGGCCGGTGCGGTGGGGACGAAGAGGTCCATCTGGGGGCGCTTCTGGCGTTCGGCCGCGACCTGGAAGGTCACCGTCACCGGCTCTCCGGCAGCGTCACTGGCCGTCTGGGCCAACGCCCCGGCGTATTTCTCCTCGTTCCAGCGCTTGGCGAAATCGTCGGGAGTGCTCACGATCAGGTTGCCGGCCTCGAACGACAGCGCCTCGTTGGTGGCCAACCAGGTCTGAATCATCGGCTCAGGAATGGCTCCCTTGGCGCCTTGGAGCACCCGCTTCCAGAGTTCTTTGGCAGACAGCGACATGGGCGATTCTTGACCGGGACGAGGTGAAGCTGGTTCGTAAGGGAGGCCGATTCTACGGGTCCTTTGTGGAAAAGTCAAACCCTTGACCTGAGTGGGGAGCATTTGGTAACTTCCCCGGCGAGCTTCTTTAGGGGTAATGTCAGATGATGCCAACGTATCGGCCGCGCAACAAGCGGCGTATAGCAAAACACGGGTTCCGCAAGCGGATGGCCGACCGATGGGGTCGGGCCGTACTGTCGCGTCGGCGCAAGAAGGGTCGCAAGCGTCTGAGCGTGGCGATCGGCTCGAAGCACGCCCGCGTCTGAGCCACGATGAGCGCATGCCGCGCTCGCGCAGGCTGGTTCGTGGCAGTGACATCCGGCGGGTAATGACAGCAGGGCGTCGAGCTCGCCGGGAGCACTTGGACATCATTTGGGCACCTGGCCTGGTGGGCCACGGCCGTTTGGGACTGATAGTACCTCGGTTCCGGCAAACGGCAGTGGCCCGCAATCGTCTGCGGCGGCGACTCAAGGAATTGTGGCGCCGTGAGCTACAGGGGCGGTTGCCCGTCATCGATCTGGTCCTCCGGGCCCGGCCGGAGAGCTACCGAGCCCCGTTTGGAGTCCTCAGGGAGGAACTCAGCCGATGGTGCGAGACGGTTCAAGGTTAGGCCGATGCCCGACTCGCCTCCCTCCCTGCTGGCCCGCACCCTTAGACTGGTGGTGCGTGGATACCAGCGTTTCATCTCGCCGGGATTGCCACCGGCGTGTCGCTTCCATCCCAGTTGCTCGCAGTTCGCAGTCGAGGCGCTCACGCGCCACGGAGCGTTCCGCGGTTCCTGGTTCGCCATCAAACGGATCGCGCGTTGCCACCCATGGCATCCCGGCGGCCACGATCCAGTTCCCTGACCAGGTGATTGCCGCGTGAACGATCGTCGCCCGTTGATTGCGATTGCCCTGATTCTCGTGATCGCTTTCATCCCGAGTTTCTTCATGGATCCGCCCGTCCGTCCGGATGCGGTGGACAACACTCCGGCATCGACTGCGGCCACCACGGGGGGGGGAGTCGAGTCCCTGACCCCGCCGCCCGCGCTCCAAGCCGCTCCTGTGGTCGATTCCGCTATCAGCGGTGGGCCGATCCCCGGCTTTCCCGATGACACTGTTCTGGTCCGGTCCGGTCTCTACGAGTACGGCATCAGCACCCGTGGCGGCCAGATCGTCTCGGCCCGCTTCCTTCGCTACCGGACGATGCACGCCGACGATAACCGCGACACCCTGCAACTGCTGCCGGTTGCCCGCCCGATCATGGACGCTCGCCTGGTGGTGGCGGGAGACACGGTCCGTTTCGACGCGACCCAGTTGACTCCCAACGCGAGCCAACTGACCGTGAGCGACGGCCCGGCTACGCTCCGGATGGTCGGCAGCGTGCGCGGAGTGGGCATCGAACTCGACTACACCTTCGTGCCCGACGACTACCGAATCCATCTGGAAGGCCGCCTGACCGGCATCGGCTCCACCGGCGGAACGCTGCTGCTGGGACTCGGCAACGGCTTCCGCGACACCGAAGCGAACCTGGCGGAAAATCACCGCGAGGGCGGGGTGGTCACCAAGCGCGATGGCACCGAGCTGACCCGTTTTTCCTCGCTCGATCCACTGGTGCCCGAAGTGCTCAGCGGACCGTTCGAGTGGGTGGCGGTCAAGTCCAAATATTTCGTGGCCGGCCTGTTCAGCTACGACAGCACCAGGGTGGGATCGACCGGCAACATCGGCGGCGTCCTGGCGATCGCCCGCGATTCGCTGCCCGAGAAGCCGGTGCGGGCCGAGGTGCGGGCCGGCCTCCTGGTCTCGAATGCCGGAACCTTCAACGCAACACTCTACCTCGGGCCGATGGAGTACGACCGGCTGCGAGCAATGGGCCACGACTTCGACGACGTGAATCCCTACGGCTGGCCGGGATTCCGCACCGTGATCCGGCCGTTTGCGGTAGCCATCCGCGCTATTTTCGTCTGGATGCACGAGACGCTGGGCCTCCACTACGGACTGGCGATCGTCTTCTTCGGCGTGATGATCCGGGTGGTGCTCTGGCCGCTCAACCAGAAGGCAATGCGGTCGATGACGGCGATGCAGGCGATCCAACCCGAACTCCAGGAGCTCCAGAAAAGGTACAAGGAGGATCCGGCGCGCCTGCAGCAGGAGATGTTCAAGCTCTACAAGGAACACAAGGTCAACCCGTTCGGCGGCTGCTGGCCGATGCTGTTGCCCTACCCGTTCCTGGTGGCGGTCTTCTTCGTGCTCCAGAACACGATCGAGATTCGCGGCGTCGGCTTCCTGTGGATGCCCGACCTCTCTCGCCCTGATCCGCTCTTCATCATCCCGGTGGTGATGGCAGTCTCGATGTTCGGCATCTCGAAAATCGGCCAACTGGGAATGCCGCCCAATCCGCAAGCCAAGATGATGATGTACGTGATGCCGGTGATGCTCGGCGTGCTGTTCCTCAACTTCGCCTCGGGGTTGAACCTCTACTACGCTGTGCAGAACCTGGCGTCGATTCCCCAGCAGTGGCTGATCATGAAGGAGCGGCAGAAGCTGATGGCAATGAAGGCAAAGCCGCAGGTAGAGGTGAAGACCAAGAAGGGGTGAGGCGCAGGTGAGGCGCAGAGGGGGAGGCGCAGAGGGGTTTCACGCAGAGGCGCGGAGGGGGAGACGCAGAGAAGGGGTTGGGGTTGGGGTGGAATGGTACGCGCCGAAGGTGGTCTCCCCTCATCTTCGGGGAATGCGAGACATCAACCAACTTTCGGGTGAGATCGTGGATTGCGCCTTTCGCCTGCACGTCGGGCTTGGGCCTGGTCTATTGGAGTCCGTCTACCAGCGAGTTCTCACGGCGATGCTGAGGCGGCGCGGACTGGAGGTCGCCACTGAACTGCCCGTCTCGTTCGACTACGAAGGGATGCGCTTCGAGAACGGCCTGCGACTGGACATGATGGTCGATGGCCTGATCATTGTGGAATTGAAGTCGGTCGAGTATCTCGCCCCAGTCCACCGCAAGCAACTCATCACCTATCTCCGACTTACCAATTGCCGACTCGGCCTGCTACTCAACTTCGGATCCCCCACCATGAAGGAAGGAATTCACCGCATCGTCAACAACCTGTAACCCCCTCTGCGTCTCCCCCTCTGCGCCCTCTGCGCCTCTGCGTGAGCCCCCTCCGCGCCTCTGCGTGAGCCCCCTCCGCGCCTCCCTCCTTTCTCCCCGATAGATTATTCCGCCATGCCCCAAGACACCATCGTCGCCTGCGCCACAGCTCCTGGGTTTGCCGCTCTCGCGGTGATCCGCCTCAGTGGACCGGCAGCGTTCCAGGTGGCCGCAACACTGGCCAGCGGCTTTGACCCGGCCAGGGCTCGCGAGGCGCGGCTGTTCACTCTCTCCGATGCAGACGGAATCATGGACCGGGCCATTGTCATCGCCTACCCGGCGCCGCGCTCGTTTACCGGCGAGGATGTGGTGGAGTATTTCTGCCATGGTGGGGCTTTCACGGCAGCGCGGGTAGTGGCTGCGTGTTTGGCAGCGGGGGCGCGCGAGGCCTGGCCGGGCGAGTTCACCAGGCGAGCGGTAATGCACGGCAAGCTCGACCTCTTGCAAGCCGAGGCGACTGGCGACCTGTTGTTGGCGACCTCGTCGGCCCAGGCTGCTCAGGCGCTTGGTCAACTCGATGGCAACCTCTCCCGCCGTATTGGCGAGTTGCGCGAGTCGCTGTTGCGGGCCGAGGCGTTGCTGGCCTACGCGATCGACTTTCCGGAGGAGGACGACGGTCCGTTGCCGGTGGGTCGGGTGGCAGACGCGGTGGCTGAGATTCGGCGGCAACTCGAGGCCCTGCTGGCCACCTCTGGCGACGGGGAGCGAGTTCGGAACGGTGCCTTGGTGGTACTGGCAGGCCCACCCAATGCCGGCAAGTCCTCCCTCTTCAATGCCCTGCTTGGTCGGGATCGGGCCTTGGTGACCGAAATTCCGGGGACCACCCGCGACGCCATCACTGCCGACACCTCAATTGGCGGCCTGCCGGTCCGGCTGGTAGACACGGCGGGGATCCGCGAGGGCGGCGACCGGCTGGAGGCGCTGGGGATATCGCAGGGCAAGCGTTGGCTGGCAGAGGCGGATCTGGTGATCTGGTGCCAGTCACCCGAAATTAACAAAAGTGAACCGTCGTTTACCTCCACCGGTGCCATCATCATGGTCGCCACCAAGTCGGACCTCCGCTTCCCCGTCCCGCCCGGTCATTTGCCGGTCTCGGCGCTGACAGGCGAGGGGTTCGATGCTCTGGGAGGTGCAGTTGCGAGCGCCCTTTTCAGGGGTCGCCGCAACCACAACTCCGCTGCAAGTGAGCCGCTGCTTACCAGGGCACGACATCGTGAGGCGGTGACTGCGGGCTTGGCCCAGGTGCGATTGGCCGAACAGGAAATTGCCGGTGGCGAGCCGGTCCTGGTCGCGGCGGCGCTAAGAACTGCTGCGGAGTCGCTCCATGCTCTGATCGGCGCCAGCGACAACGAGGCGATCCTTGACCGGCTCTTTGCCGACTTCTGTGTTGGCAAGTAGTAGTTAGTGCAACTTCACGCCTTTTCTTGCAAGGCAACTCCCAGTCCGACTCGCTCCACACGTGCCTCGGTCAGCCGCCAGGCCAAGTAACGCCCGGCGCCGGCGGGAATTGGCGGGCCGCCGTCGCTCCGGATCGAGGGGGGCGCGCCGTCGCCCATCCAGCGGAGCCACGGACCGAGTCCGGTCAGTTCGAGGTCGGCGCCAAGGCGTTCCCGTAGCGATCGATCCTGCTCGCGAAGCCGCTGGAAGGCGGTCTGCGACACCCCGAATTGGGTTGGACCATCGATCTCAGGGGAAATCAACCGTACCGCGTGTTCGGCGAGTCCGGCGCCATAGATCCATTCGGTCAGGGGAACCTCGCGGGCAATTTGCCACCGGTCCCAGTCGCCATGCGGAAGGTCGGCACGGTTCGAGGTTGCCAAGAAGTGGCTCCACCGGGCCAGCAGGGTGAGCGCTCGGGTGGTAGCGGCAGTGACGGCGAGGTCGTCGGCCAGACGATCCAAGCAGAGGATGATCAGCGGGTCAGTGGCATCGGGGAGCACTTCCCAGCCATCGCCGGGAGCATCGGTGGCAATCAGGACCACTTGGGGTGTTGGCGGTTCGACCCCCAACTCTCGCAGAGCGCCGAGCAGTTCGTGGATTCTGACGGGTAGAGTGGGATCACTCGCCCGCTCGACCAGGTGAGCGACCTTGGTCGGCATCGCCAACTGTGGCGCCAGCGGGCTCCGCTGACGGTTGATCCGCTCGAGTACCCCACCCCAGCGGGTCCGAAACGCCGCTCGGGCTCGAGCACTGCCCTCGGCGGCAACGGCGGCGGCCCAAGGTGAAACGAGATCGAGGATCCGCATCTGTTATCCGACAGTGATTGGCACTATGCGCCGCCTCGTCTGGTGCTCCGGAGAGCTTCCTTCCGCTCCGGTATGATCTGCCCGGCGGCTCAATGGGCGATTACGAATCGCTGCGACGGCGGCGGGAAACGTGGTCGAGAAAGGCCCGCTCGGGTTTGGTGAGGGAGTCGATTCCAGTGGCCCCGATCTTGTCGAGCAGGCGATCGAGTTCGGCGGCTTCGAGTTGCCTGGGATCCGGCTCCGCCGTGGGAGTGGGGCGAGGGGCGGGTGGCGTCGTCGCCTCCTCATCCGATCCCACTTCGCGCTTGAACTCACGCCCGGCCGAGACGGCCACCCTGGGTCGCGTCAGCGGAAAGTGCGGGGCACTGTCACCGCGGCCGATCTGCTGCACCCGGAAAAACAACCAACCAAAGGCGAGACCGCCGAGGTGCGCGACGTGGGCGATGCCGGAGTTGCCACCCACCAGTGCCCCCAACAGGTCCATGCCGGCGATGATCATCACCAGCGTCCTCGCCTTGATCGGCACCGGAATCGGGAAGATCATCAGCTCGGCGTCGGGGTTCTGAATGGCGAATGCCATCGCCACGCCGAGGACGGCGCCCGAAGCACCGACAAACGGTACAATCGGGATGACCGTCGACAGGATCAACGACAGAGTGGCCGCCCCGATTCCGCAGTAGAGATAGAACAGGAGAAAGGTGGTGCCGCCCATGCGCCGCTCTACAGGAGGGCCGAAGACGGCGAGGGCCAAGGAGTTGGTCAGCAGGTGAAAGAGGCCACCATGCACCGCCATGTAGGTGAGGAAGGTCCACGGTCTGGTGAAGGCAGAGGCGGGGTCGAACCGGAGCCAGGAGGTGACCACTGGCGAGGTGATCAAGGTCTGCTGCAACAGCAACACGATCGCGTTGAGCGCCAGGAGGCGACCGACGACGGGAGTGATGCGGCTGAGCAGGTGATCGAGCATGATGGTCGTTAGTCGTTAGTCGTGAGTCGTGAGTCGTGAGAGGGATTTGGGTGTTCCAAGCTTTGGTTGCAGATCAGCTCGCAGAGCTGCCCGAAATCGATCCCCACCGCGGCCGCCGACTGGGGCAGCAACGAGGTGGCAGTCATCCCAGGGAGGGTGTTCACTTCCAAACAGAACAATTCTCCGTCCGGTGTCAAGCGGAAATCGACCCTGGAGTAACCGCGACACTTGAGCACCCGGTGGGCCATCAACCCCAATCGCTGCACATCCTGAGCCACCGCGGGCGGCAGGTCGGCGGGGAAAATCTCCTTGGACATTCCCGGGGTGTATTTGCATTCGTAGTCAAACAGTTCGTGTACCGGGATGATCTCACCGACCGCCAAGGCCTGGTCGCCGAGGATTCCGACCGTGAGTTCGCGCCCCGGAATGAACGATTCGATCATCACTTCGTCGTCGTGGCGGGCGGCTTCGTCGATGGCGTCCGGCAGTCCGTCGGCGTCGTGGACCACCGAAAGCCCCACGGTGCTGCCCTGTTTGCTCGGCTTGACGACCACGGGAGCATCGAAGGCGCCGCGGGGCATCGGGATGTTGTCGCCGGTATGCACCATCCGCCAGTCGGCGGTGGGGATCCCTGCCATCCGGAAGAGTCGCTTGGCGACATCCTTGTCCATCGCCAGGCCACTCGCGAGAGCTCCTGAGCCGGTGTAGGGTACCCCGGCGAGGTCGAGCAAGTGTTGAATGGTGCCGTCTTCACCACTGCCACCGTGGAGTGCCAGGAAGATGATGTCGGCAGCAGTCACCGCCGGGTCGGCGAGCAGCCCACCCAACAGCACCTCACGCTCCCTGGTGGCGAGATCGGTGCCAAGCGGCGGCCCTTGCGACACTCTTGGCGAGAGGAGCCGCGCTTCATCTGTGGCGTCGAGGATTCCCTCGGTGGTGTCGGCCACTGTCACCCGATGGCCGCGCTCACGCAGGGCGGCAACCACTTGGGAGGCGGAGGCGAGGGCTACGTCGCGCTCCGAGGAGGAACCGCCGGTGAGAACGAGGAGACGCATGGAGGGAAGATACCGACGGGGGCCCACAGAGGCACGATGCCCCCGGGGCCCCTAGCCTCAGCGGCCGATCATGATCTGGAGCACATCGTAGCGGCTGACGATTCCCGCCAGGCGGCCGCCATCACGAACCAGCGCTGCCGGCGTTTCCCGGGTGAGCAACGCGGCGAGCCGCTCTACCGCCCACGAGGCCTCCACTTCCGGCAGCGGAGCATCCATCACCTCGCGCACCGGCCGATCGAGCAACGCCGGCTGCTCGAGCGCCGACTGCATCAGCGATCCCTCGACCAGCGAGCCGACACAGTTGTCACCATCGAACACCGGCAACTGGGAGACATTCCAGGTGCTCATCAAGTTGAGAGCCTGTCTGACGGCGGCGGAGGGGCTCACCTGAACCAACGCCGGGGCACCACCGGCCCTCCGGGAGAGGAGGTCGCCGACGGTGCGCCGAGGGGTGTCGAGCAACTGGTTCTCCTGCAGCCACTCGTCGTTGAAGAGCTTGCTCAGGTAGCGCTCGCCGGTGTCGCAAAGAATCGTTACCACGCAAGCGTCGGGATTGTCGAGCGTGCGGGCCAACTCCAGCGAGAGATGGACATTGGCTCCGGCCGACGCCCCCACCAGGATTCCCTCCTCGCGGGCCAGGCGCCGAGCCATCGCCATCGCTTCGCGATCGCTGACCTGCCGGAACTCGTCGATCAGGTCCCACCACACGGTGTCGGGTGCCTTGTCACCACCGATTCCCTCGACCTTGTAGGGTGCGCCGTCGGTGCCGATGGTGCGAGTGCGATGATAGCCGGTGTAGAGTGAGCCGACCGGATCGCCGGCAATGACGACAATCTCCGGGTTCTTCTCCTTGAGGAACTTGGCGACGCCGCTGACGGTGCCGCCGGTGCCGGCGCCGGCCACGAAATGGGTCACCTTCCCCTCGGTCTGAGCCCAGATCTCGGGGCCGGTCGTGGCCAGATGCGCCTCGGGGTTGACCTGATTGTAGAACTGGTTGGCCATGATCGCGCCCGGCGTGTCATGCACAATCTGCTTGGCCTTGATGACGTAATTCTCGGGGTGATCGGGCGGTACCGCGGTGGGGGTGATGACTACCTCGGCTCCGTAGGCCTTGAGGAGGCGCACCTTTTCCTGGGACATCTTGTCGGGCATCGTGAAAATGCAGCGATATCCCTTGAGCGCTGCCGCGATCGCCAGTCCCACCCCGGTGTTGCCGCTGGTCCCCTCGACCACCGTCCCGCCCGGCTTGAGTGAGCCATCCCGTTCGGCGGCCTCGATGATGGCCAATCCGATCCGGTCCTTGACCGAGCCACCCGGGTTGGCGTATTCGGCCTTGCCCAGGACCGGGGTCCGGATCCCGGCCCCCACCCGGCCGAGGCGAATCAGAGGAGTCTGGCCGATGGTCTCCAGAACGGAATCGTAGGGGCGAGGATGCGGATTTGACATGGGGGAAAGGTAAGGGAGGGGGGTCGGGGGCGGGGTAGGTGGTGAAAGGTGAAAGGTGAAAGGTGAAAGGTGAAAGGTGAAAGGTGAAAGGTGAAAGGGCGCAGGGTAAGCTGGGGTGCGAGTCGAGACCGGTCGGTTCACCCGAACGGGCTTGGTTCCCTTTCACCTTTCACCTTTCACCATTCACCCGTTCACCGTTCACCCTCCTTGCCATCGTCCGTCGGCTGGTGCGACCCCGGCAAGGAAAACTTGATCGGGACCTGCAGCGGTGCGGTGACGGCGGTGTCACCGCGACGAGCCGGGAGAAAGCGGAGATCGGGGGCGGCTTCGAGGGCCGCTGCGTCGAACTCTGCCCGGCCACTCGAGGTGGCGATTCTGGTGGAATCATGCACCACGTAGCCGGACGAGTCGATCACCAAGTACAGCAACACCTCGCCCTCGATCTGCTGGCGAAAGAGCTCGGCAGGATACGGGATCGGCGGCAATCCCTCGACCGGTGTCGCAGCCGTGAATGGACCGGGCGTGGGCGCCGGATCGCCACAGGCAACCAGAAAGATGAGGACCCCAAGAGACCAGTCGCATCGAATCATCTTCACAACCTAACCGGACCAAAGAAATTGGTGAGGGATCGGCAAGCTGCCCACCAATCAGGCGCCACCCCGCCGACGAAAGGCCCGCACTCGCTCACGGTTGCCGCACAACTCCATGGCACACCAGCGGCGCGAGCGATTGCGTGAACGATCGAGAAAGAGCGCGCCGCAACCATCGCAACACTTGAGGCGATGACGATCATCCGAGGTCAGCAACTGCGCCACCGACCAGACTGCCCGGAAGCATCGCCTGGTCACCTCTCCCGGATCGCGACGCCAGCCCCAGCCATAGCCGCTCACCGTGGGGACGATGCCACGCGCCGAGCCGGCACGCGCCAACAAGCGGGCCAACGATGCCAGATCGTGCTCACCGGCCCCAGTACCCGAAGCTTCGTCACGGAGGATCCGATCGAGGAGATCGCGAACCTTGAGGACCGCGACCCGAACCCGTGGCTTGGCGACCGGGTCGGCCGGATCGAGCGGGGTGTGGAGAAATTCCAATACGGTGAAATCTCTGTCTTGCGGGAGCATGTAATCAACGTACTGTGTTTTGGAGGTTACATCAAGGAGGTCGTAGGTCGTAGGTCGTAGGTCGTAGGTCATGATGGACGGAGGAGCTGCACAGCGGACCCCGCATCCTCGCGAGCCTGTGTGCCTACGACCTACGACCTACGACCTACGACGACCCCTCCCCGCCAGCCTCCCCCTTGAGCCGCGCCAGTTCCTGCAGCGCCTCCAGCGGCGTCATCTGGTTGGGGTCCAGGGAGCGCAGCCGGTCGGTGAGCGCGTCAATCGGAGCCGAGCGAGGAGGCCCCGCGGCCCCACCTGCGGTGGTGGGCGGGGCAGGGTCGAACAGGGTGGGTTGAAGCGGGTCCGGCTCGCGGGGCGGTGCTCCCGGTACCATCCGGTGGCCGGTCTCCAGCTTGGCGAGGACTTCCTTGGCCCGGCCCACGACCTTGCCGGGGAGGCCGGCCAGCTCGGCCACGTGGATCCCATAGCTCCGGTCGGTACCGCCGTACTCGAGCCGGTGCATGAAGACGATGCCGCTCTCGGTTTCGCGGACCGCGACATTGCAGTTGCGGGCGTGGGCCAATTTTTCCGGCAACTGCATCAGCTCGTGGTAGTGAGTGGCGAACATGGTGCGGCAGCCGACGGTGTCGTGAATGAACTCGGTGACGGCCCAGGCGATCGCGACGCCATCGTAGGTGCTGGTGCCGCGACCGATTTCGTCGAGCAGGACCAGGGAGCGGGCGGAGGCGTTGTGGAGGATGGCGCTGGTCTCGCTCATCTCCACCATGAAGGTCGATTGCCCTTGGGCGAGGTTGTCGCTGGCGCCGACCCGGGTGAAGAGCCGGTCGACCACCCCGATGCGGGCGCGGACGGCGGGGACGAAACTCCCCATCTGGGCCAACAGGACGCAGAGCCCGATCTGGCGGAGGATGGTGCTCTTGCCGGCCATGTTCGGTCCGGTGACCAGGAGGACCCGCTCGGCCTGGTCGAAGCGGACGTCGTTGGGCACGAAGCGCTCCCGGGCCATCATCCGCTCGATCACCGGATGGCGACTGCCGGTCAGCACCAGTTCCATCCCCTCGTGCAGTTCCGGGCGGACATAGCGCTCGGTTACTGCGACCTCGGCGAGTGAGCCGAGGACGTCGAGCCTGGCCAGCAGGGAGGCGCTCGCCTGCACCCTGGCAATCTCGTCGCCGATCCGGTGCCGCAGCGCCTGGAACAGTTCGGCCTCGCGCACACCGATCCGCTCCTCGGCGCCGAGCACCTTGGCCTCGTAGTCCTTGAGTTCGGGGGTGACATACCGCTCGGCGTTGGCGAGAGTCTGGCGGCGCTCGTAGTCGGCGGGAACGGCGGCCTGATTGGCGCGGGTGACCTCGATGTAGTAGCCGAAGACCTTGTTGAAGCTGACCTTGAGCGAGGCGATCCCGGTGCGTTCGCGCTCGCGCTGCTGGATCGTGGCGAGGGCCTGCTTGCCGTTGTCGCGCAGGTCACGCATCTGGTCGAGGTCGCTGTCGTATCCCGGAGCGATGACTTCGCCATCGAGGAGTGAGACCGGTGGTCGCTCGGTCAGGGCTCGCGCCAGGAGCTGCGCCAGATCGGCCAGGGGATCGAAGCGGTCGCGGGCGTGGGCCAGGAGCCGGGCAGCGGTCGAGTCGGGCGCCGTACCGGCAGGATCCGGAGGCGACAACTCGTTGAGTACCTGGGCGACGTTGGGAAGGCGGAGAAACGAATCGCGGAGCGCGCCCATCTCGCGTGGGGTGGCTCGGCCGGCTGCTGCCCGCGCCGCGAGTCGCTCGACATCACGGACGCCATCGAGCGCCTCACGCAAGCGGGCCCGCAAGCGTCCCTGTTCGACCAGCACGCCCACCGCCTCGTGGCGTGCGGTGATGCGGGCGACATCCTTGAGGGGCGAGACGACCCAGTCCCTGAGCAGCCGAGCGCCCATCGAGGTCATGGTGCGGTCGAGCGTTTCGAAGAGGGTGACACCCTTGGCACCGGCCCGGAGCGGTTCGACCAGTTCGAGATTGCGGCGGGTCATCTCGTCGAGCCAGCAGAGGTCATCGGCTCGACGCACGCTCGGGCGGCGCAAGTGCGGCAACCCTGCGGGCTGCAAGTCGGCGACATAACGGAGAAGTGCGCCACCGGCGCCGATCGCCGGCCCGTCCGCTGGCCCCAGGCCGAGTCCGTCGAGCGAGGCGATCTTGAGCTGGCGGGACAATTCTTCGCGGGCAAGATCGTGGTCGAACTCCCAACCATCGCGCATGGTGCGCATGATCTCCGGGTTGGCCGGGAACGGCTCGCTCTCCCTGGCCACCACCAGTTCGGCCGGACTCAGTCGGCCAATCGCCTCGGCCAAACCGTCTTCCGCGACTGTCTCCAACCAGAACTCGCCGGTGGAGAGATCGAGCGCCGCCACCCCAACTCCAGTACTCTGGCGGTGGACGGCCACCAACCAGTTGTTGCGGGAGCCGGCCACGAACTCCTCGTCGAGAAAGGCGCCCGGGGTGATCGTTTCCACCACGGCGCGCTTGACGATTCCCTTGGCGAGCTTGGGATCCTCGATCTGCTCGCAAATGGCGACCCGGTGCCCGGCCGCGATGAAGGTCCGCAGATACCCCGCCGCCGCCTTGACCGGGACACCAGCCAACGGCACGCCATCACCCCGCGAGGTGAGGGTGATGTTGAGGACGCGCGCCGCGATGTTGGCGTCGTCGTAGAACATCTCGTAGAAATCCCCCATCCGGAAAAAGAGAATGGCATCCGGATGCTGGGCTTTGATGTCGCGGTATTGGATGAGGAGCGGGGTGTCGGCCATTGGGGGGAAAATAGTCGTAGGTCAACGGGTCGTAGGTCGTAGGTCGTAGGTCGTAGGTCGTAGGTCGTAAGTCGTAAGTCGTAGGTCCTCCCAGAAGGCCAAAATCTCCGACTCGTCCTCGCGTAGCTCGGGTTTGAGTATCACGTTCTCTTCTGCACACTCCCGGCCTACGACCTACGACCTACGACCTATGACCTATGACCTATGACCTATGACCTATGACCTATGACCTATGACCTATGACCTATGACCTACGACCTACGACCTATTCAACCCTCACCACAAACGGACTCCCCCCGACCATCGCCTTCAACTCGGCCACCCGCTCAACCGCCGCCTCGCGGGTCGCGAAGGGGCCCGCTTGCAGTTTGGTGAGGCCGTTGGGGCCGGGGACCTTGTAGGCCGTCAGGCCGGCCCGGGCGATCTGTTGTTCCACTCTCCGGATGGCGGCGGGGTCGCGAACGGCGGCGACCTGAACTCGCCACGGACCAACGGCCTTTTTCTGAGACGGTTGCGCTGCCGACGGTCGGGGAGCCGCTGGGGTGCCGATGTCACGACTGGGCGGCACCACCCGCTCGGCGCCGGTTGAGGTGCGGGCCGGGACTGGGTTGGTGCAGCGTTGGTAGGTGAATTCGAGCTGGTTCTTCATCTCCACATCAGCGCCGGCGGTGTTGATGCCGCGCTCGAGCCAGGCGCATGCCTGCTGGTTGTCGCGACGCTCGAAGGCGGCGCGGGCTCCCCAGAGCGAGGCGGCGGGGATGGTGGGTGAGGTGGGATAGTCGGTCATCAGGCGACGCACCCGCAGCATCGCGGCCTCGGTATCGCCGGTGCCGTAGTCGAGCTGGGTGAGCCGCAGCAGGGAGCGATCCGCCCATGGAGAGCTGCCGTGTTCAACCACTACGCGCGAGAAGAGCAGGCGAGCGTCTTCGCCGTTCTTGGCCACGGTGGCGGCTGTGTAGAGCGCCTCGGCGTAGAGCGGATCGGCCGGGACGGTGCGGCCCAACAGGTCATCCACCGCGGCCCGCGCGGAATCGGCATAGCCATCCTGCGCCAACCGGACGATGGCGAGCAGCTCGGGAGTGGTCGGCAGGGCGACATCCTGGGCGCTCGATGGGCTTGCGAAGAGAATGAGCCCACCGAAGAGTGCCAGCCAGGAGTGAGACTTCACCATCAGCGGTGCGCGATTCGCGCCCAGCGCGAGAGAGATCATGCGGCCTTCCGAGATCGAGAAACAGCGAGGTTGAGCGCCAGGTCGGTGAGGATGGCCGCTTCGCCGGAGACGGTCGTCGACTTCAGGGCGACGTCGGCGGCAAGGGTGGCCCGCACAGCCTGGTCAATTCGGGGTAGCGACCAGCGTCCCACCACTTCGCCCACCAGGCGAGCGAAGGGATCATAACTTCCCACCATCGGACGAGATTCAAAGCAGAGCGTCTTGACCGCACTGGCCAGCGGCGCACCCTTGATCCTGCGGGCCTCCGCCGTGGCACGGCCCCATTTCAGGGCCAGCAGGGAGCTGCCGAGCAGCATCACCAGACGTACTCCGGAGGTGCCGCTCTGCTCGAGCAGGCGCGGCAGGATTCTGGCCGAAGTGGCGAGGTCGTCCCGCAACACGGCGTCACGCCAATCATCGGCGGTTTCGCCAAAGCGGATACCTACCAGGGCGCCTACAGTGTCGCGGTCCAGCGCCTTGCTGCCGCCCAGACCGGCGAGTTTGGCGCACTCCGCCGCCAGCAGCCCGAGATCGCCGGCAGTGGCGCGCAGGAGGTGTTCTCTCGCTTCGGGCTCGAGCACTACTCCGGAGTCGGCAAGTCTGTCATCGAGCCAAGCGTCGAGTGCCTCGCCGGTGGGCGCGGCGCAATCCACCATGGTGCAGGGCTTGGCGAGTTCACCATCGGGCGCATCGTCATTGCCCTGCACGAGGATCGCCACCGAGGTATCGCCGAGCTCGGTGAGCGCCTGTGCTGCAGCGAGTTTCGCCTTGGACTTCCGCTTCCATGCCTCGACATCGCGGACCACCACGACGCGGCGGTCGGCCATCATCGGCAGCGAGCTGCAGACCGCCGCGAGTTGCTCGGGGTCGAGGGTCTGTGCCGAGAGGAGGTCGAGGTTGAAGTCGCGCAGCCCCGGATCGAGGATCGCATCAATCAGAGTGGCAACGGCCTCATCCTTGAGGATCGTTTCCGCACCGTGGATGTAGTACGCGGCTGCAGGCGCACCCTTGGCGAGGGCGCGCTGAAGCGAATCGGCGGTGAGGCGTGGCGACATCCCGAAAAGCTAACGCGGTCCCCGTGCCGAAGGGTGATCGGGCGATGAATCCCCCGCATTCCGCAGGTGACATTGCACAAACAGGATGGCCGTGGCGGTCTTGGTGTCCATGATGACACCGTCCTTGACCATTCGCAGCGCGGTCGACCACGGGGTCGGGTGGAGTTCGAGGATCTCGTCGGCTTCGTGCGCCATCGCGCCAGGCGAGAGCCGGGACGCCAGAAAGAGGTGGATCACCTCGTCGGTAAAGCCGGGCGTGGTCCAGATCGAGGTCAGTCGCTGCAACTGCTCGGCCCGATAGCCGGTTTCTTCGGCGAGTTCCCGGTGGGCGGTGGCTTCGGGCGATTCACCCGGTTCCCGCCGCCCGGCAGGGATTTCCCAGAGCCAACCGCCGGTGGCGTGCCGATATTGCCGGATGAGGAGCACGCGCGGGTCGGGCAGTTCAAGGTCGTCGAGGAAGGGGAGGACGGCCGAGGCGCCAGGGTGCCGGATCATTTCGAGATCGCCGACGTTGCCGTTGGGAAAACGGACGGTGTCGATGTCGAGGGAGATGACGCGGCCGCTATGGACGCGGTGGGTGCGAACAAGAGTCATGAAAGAGAGAAAGAGAGAAGGAGAGAGGGAGAGAAAGAGAGAAGGAGCTCAATTTTGGGAACTTACAGTACTACCCGCTCGCCGTGGGTCGGGATATGCACCTCGCCGACCCCTTCCTCCTCCAGTAGCGACTTCATCGCCTGGAGGGCGGTCGGTTCGCCGTGCACGCAGAAGGCGCGGGTGATCGGTCCGCCGAGGCCGCGGATCCAGCGCCGCAATTCCTCGTGATCGCCGTGGGCGGAGTAGCCGTCGATGCTGATCACTTCGGCGGCGACATCCTGCTCCACTCCGAGAATCCTGACCGGGTTCCGTCCTTCCTGCAGGCGCCTTCCGAGGGTGTGCTCGGCCTGGAAGCCGACAAAGAGGATGGCGTTCTTGGGGTCGCTGGCGTGGTTCTTCAGGTGATGCAGGATCCGGCCGGCCTCGGCCATGCCGCTGGCCGCGATGATGATGGCGGCTCCGTCGAGCCGGTTGAGCGCCTTGGATTCCTCCACCGAGCGGACGAACCGGACCAGCCGGTGGTCGAAGATGCGGGCATCGTCGCTGATCATCTCCTCGGCGGTATCGAAGATCTCCGGATGCATCCGGAAGACGGCGGTGGCTTCGAGGGCGAGCGGCGAGTCGATGTAGATCGGCACCGACGGGATCTCGTCATCCTGCAGCAGTTGGTGCAGGGCGTAAACCAGCTCCTGGGCACGACCGACGGCAAACGACGGAATCAGCAGCTTGCCGCCGCGTCCGGCCACCTTGCGCACGACCTCGCCCAACGCCCGGGTGGCGTCGGTGGTGGTCTCGTGATGGCGACCGGCGTAGGTGCTCTCGATGATGAGGGTGTCGACCGGGCCTGCCGGGGGGGGGGACGGATCGCGGATGATCGGCTGGTTCCAGCGGCCGATGTCGCCCGAGAAGATCAGCCGATGGCCATTGTCGTCGGCTATCTCCACCGATGCGCTGCCGAGAATGTGTCCCGCGTCGTGGAAGGTGGCGCGGAGTGCCGATCCGTTGATGCGGAATTTCTTGTTGTATGGGTGGCCGTGCATCAGTTCCTGGACGTGCATGGCATCGGCCATGGTGTAGAGCGGCATCGCCTCGTCGCCCACGCGTCCCTTCTTGAGCAGCCAGCGGTAGTCGCTCTCCTGGATGTGGGCGGAATCGGGGAGCATCACCGCGCAGAGGTCGCGCGTGGCGGGCGTGGCATGGATCGGCCCGTCGAACTGGCGCGCCACCAGCAGCGGCAGCCGGCCGGAGTGGTCGATATGCGCGTGAGAGAGGATCACGGCGTCGAGGTGTCGCGGGTCGAACGGCAGCACCGCATTGAGGGCGCGCGATTCGGCGCGTCGCCCCTGAAAGAGACCGGCATCGAGGAGGAAGCGCTGTTGGTCCCATTCCACCACGTGGCACGAACCGGTGACCTGTCCAGCGGCACCCCAGAAGGAGATCGCGCGAGTGCTCATGGCAGCAGACTCCGGAAAATGATGACAGGCAATTTGGCGCCTTCGGCCAGCAGATAGGGGAGTTCCAGGCGCAACCGCAAGGAGATCGGCGAACTGGGTGTGGGAGAGGTGAAGGCGACCAGGCCGAGCCGGCGCGCCTCGAGGCGGAGCCGGGCCAGGTGGAACGGGTCGCTGACGAGGATCACCCGTTGCAGTCCCTCTCCCACCAACCAGGCCGCCACGGCATCCATCGATCCGGCGGTGGTGCGTCCCTCGGGTTGCACCACCACGCGATCGGCCGGAATTCCGGCGGCGACCAGATGGCTGCGACCGGCAGTCGCCTCGCTCATCCGGTCGCCCGGAACGATCCCGCCGGTGACCACAATCAGGTCAGTCCACCCCTCGGTGAACAGGGTGACGGCATGGTCGAGCCGGGCGGCGAAGACTGGCGAGGGGCGACCATCGTACTGGGCGGCACCGAGGACCACTATCGCATCGGCAGGCACCCGTTGATCGCTGCGCGAGACGGCGACCACGGCCAGAAAGGAGAGCAGGTAGACCCCGGCCGCGGCCGTCAGCATGCTCACGGTCCAGCGCCGACCGGGAAGACTCAGAAGGGAAACGCCTCCCCCTCCCTCGGCACGATCACGTCGCGGACACCCTCTTCGCGCAGCACCGTGACGATCATCGCCACGGCCAGGTCGTCGCCATGGACCACGAAGGCGCGCTTGACCGGACCCTGCAGCGAGCGCACCCAGGTGCGCAGCTCCTCGCAGTCGGCGTGGCCGCTGAAGGCCGGCATCGGAGTGACCTCCGCCCGGACATCGGTCTGGTGACCGTCAATGCTCACCTTCTTGTCTCCGGCGTGGAGCCGTTCGCTGACCGATCCCTCCTCGGGGAACGACAGCAGGATGACGGCGTGGCGCGGGTCCGGAAGGCAGCGGCGGAGGTGATGGGCCGCGCGCCCGCTGTCGCCCAATTCGCTCGGGGCGATGATGATCGCCGGTTCCGCGAGCAGGTCCAGCGCGGCTCGGTCGTCGTCATTGTCGACGAACCTGAGGAGACTCTGGTCGAATGCCCCCCCCTCACCAGCATAGGCGCGCGCCGGGGACCTCAGTGACTCCGGGTGCAGACGCAGCACCGTGCCGGGATCCACTGCGGTCGGGGTGTCGAGCCAGATCGGCATGGCAGGAATCACCCCGCGGCGATGCAACTGCTGCAGGGTGCGCACGAACTCGTGCACCGGGCCGACTGTGCTGGCGGGGATGATGATGTGCCCCCCCCTGGCGTGGACCCTGGTGACCAGGTCGGCCAGCAACAACTGGGCGTCGGCGAACATCGGGTGCCGGGCATATGCGAACGGTCCGCCGATGATCAGGGTGTCAACTTCGCCGGGGAGCGGTTCGGGATCGCGGAACAGAGTCGATCCGGGACGACCGAGACAGCCGGAGTAGATGATCCGGTGCGAGCCGCCCTCGCCGGTGCGCAACTCGATCGATGCCGAGCCGAGAATGTGGCCGGCATCCGCGAATTCAAACACCAGATTGCGGCGGAGGTGGATCGGGCGGTGATACGGCTGACCCACCATCTGGCGGTGGGTGGCCATCACGTCTTCGAGGTCGTATAGCGAAGTGGGGTCGTCGTCGAGGGATGCCAGAGCCTCTTCGGCGAACAGGACCGCGGCGAGGTCCCTGGTGCCCGGAGTGGCGTAGATCGGTCCCTTGTAGCCGTGGCGCACCAGTTGAGGCGTCCGGCCGGCGTAGGTCAGCCCGGCGTGCGAGAGAATCACGGCATCGAGCCGGGTCGGGTCGAGCGGCAGCTCCCGGTTCTTGGCGCCGGCAGTCGCGACATCGCCTTCAAAGAGGCCGGCGTCGAGGAGGACGCGAGCGCCAGCGGCCTCCATCAGAATCATCGAGCCGGTGGTGGTGGCGGCACCGCCGTGAAAGGTCAGAGTCCGTGGCGCGCTCATCGGGTACCGAAGATCCGGTCGCCGGCATCGCCCAAGCCGGGAAGGATGTAGCCGTGGTCGTTGAGTGCGCGGTCTAGCGCCGCCACGGTGACCGGGATGTCAGGGTGCCTGGCCCGGAAGGTCGCCACTCCCTCGGGCGCGGCCACCAGTGAAAGGAGTGAGATGTCGCTGGCCCCGGCACGCTTGAGTTCGTCCGCGGCCTCGGCGGCCGACCCGCCGGTGGCGAGCATCGGATCGAGCAGGAAGAATCGGTAGTCCGCCACGGGTGTTGGCACCTTGAAGTAGTAGGAGACCGGTTCGAGGGAGTCGGGATCACGGTACAACCCGATGTGACCGACCCGCGCATTGGGAATCAACTGCACGATGCTCTCCACCATGCCGAGTCCCGCGCGCAGAATCGGGACGAGGGCGATTCCGGTCGCGATCTTCTCGCCACGGGTCAGCTCAAGAGGTGTCTGCACCTCGATTGCCACGGTGGGAAGATCACGGGTGACCTCGTAGGTCATCAAGGCGGCGATCTCTCCCACCAACTGCTTGAAGTCGCGCGAGGTGGTGCTGGTATCCCTGAGCAGAGCCAGTTTGTGGCGAATCAGCGGGTGGTCAAGGACCAGGAGGCCGTTCGATCGGTCGGTGGTCATCCTGTAATGATCTCGTCACGGTCGGTCATTGGCAATGCGGGGCGGATTCCTGATAGCTTGGAGGGGTCCGGTCAAGCCACCTCTTTCAGGATACTCACGATGCGCCGTTTGGGCACCATTCTGATCATGGCCGCCACCTGGCTGGCCTGTACCCCGGCGCCGCCCCAGCCGGTCGACACCCGGCTCACCCCGGCCCACGCCGAGGCGATGACCGACAGCATCAACACCGTCCTCGCTTCTTGGCGATCGGCTGTCAACGCGCTCGATGTCGAGGGGGCTGCCGAATTCTATCTGGCAGATTCCACCTTCCGGTGGATCGAGGACGGGGTGGTGCGCTACCGCAGTCGGGCCGAGGTGGCTGATGCGATCAGGGAGCTGGCCGGCAGCGTCCGGCGCACCGAGCTGCTGATGGATGGCACCATCATCACCCCGCTGGCGCCCGGGGTGGCGGCCGTGACGACCGGCTTTGCCCAAAAGGTGGAAGACCACGAAGGCCGAGTCGGTGGATTTGCTGGAGCCATTTCAATGGTGCTGGTGCATCGGGAAGAGGGGTGGCAGTTCCAGTTTGGCCATACCTCGAGTGGGGCGCCGACCGGGGAATGATCTGGTGGGATTTTGGATGTTGGACTTTGGAGGTTGGATGTTGGGTGGAGGGGAGGCGGTATCCGGGGTGGTCTGCTTACCTTTGGGCAAGATCGCCCGAGCGTGATCGACGCCGGGACATTGCCGCGCCAACCCTCTTGCCGCCAGGAACCGATGGCAGACGCCGAAAAGACTCCGACTCCGCCGCCGCACGATCCCGTGGGGCAGCGGCTCTTCGATGCCCGCACGATCATCATCAGCGGGGAAATCTCCCAGAAACTCGCCGAGCGGGTCACGGCCCAGTTGCTGGCAATGAGCGCTGCCGACCCCAAGCAGCCGATCACGATCTACATCAACTCCCAGGGTGGCCACGTCGAGGCCGGCGACACGATCCACGACATGATCCGCTTCGTAGCCCCCAAGGTCAGGATCATTGGCACCGGATGGGTGGCGAGCGCCGGGGCGCTGATCTACGTCGCGGTACCGAAGGAAGACCGATTCTGCCTTCCCAATACCCGTTTCCTTTTGCACCAGCCGGCCGGTGGAATGGGCGGGACCGCGTCGGACATCGCCATCGAGGCGCGGGAAATCGTCAAGATGCGGGAGCGGCTCAACCTGATTTTTGCCCGTGAGACCGGTCAGCCGGTGTCGCGGATCGAGGATGACACCCACCGCAATTTCTGGCTCGGCCCCGAGGAGGCGATTGCCTACGGGTTGGTGGGGCAGATCCTCTCCCACCAGAAGGAATTGCCCAAGGGGTGATGCCCCGGGAAGTTGGGGAGTGGCGAAATCAGAATTCTGGCGGTAGGATATCGGGGTCCGAGTCAACCCAGTTTCTGAACTGAACCGGCCCTCTCCCTCGGGGTTCATGATGACACGATTGCCGTCCCGCCGCTCCACCTACCAGTCGATCGAGCGCTCCCGTAGAGTGCTTGCTCGACTCACGGGCGTGGTCCGGGAGATGTCGGGAACTCCGCTCGCTGGTGCGGAGATCACCCTGTTGCCGCACGATGTCACCACCTTCACCGGTCCGGATGGTTCGTTCGCTTTCCTGTTGCCCGCCGGTCGGGTCGCGCTGCAGGTCGCGGCAGACGGGTATGCGTCGTCGTCCGTCGAGGCGATGGACCTCGTTCCCGGTGGCGTGTTGTGGCGCGATGTAGTGCTCGCGGCCGAGCCCACGGTGATTCGCCTGCCGGTGGCCCATCGATCGGTGCCCCGGGCATCGATGTCGTAGGAAACCGAAGGGACGACCGCGCTCGTACCCTGCAAGGACAATCTTTGAACGGCGCGGTGCCGTTCTTCGCTCACCTCAATTCGAATTGATGTCCCCATGCGACTCCAAGCACTGATTCTGATTTCGATCGCTCCGGCAGTCACTCTGGCCCAGGCGCCGACACCCCGCCCGGAGGCCGCGGTGATCACGGCGGCGCTGTCACCTCTCCCAGCCGAGTTCCGGGAAACCGCCACGGTGCTGCAATGGACGGGACGCTGGCAAACGGCGCCGCTCCGCGAGGGGAGCGGGCCGATGATCTGCCTGGCCGACAACCCGTTCGCCGACGGTTTCCACGCGGCCTGCTATCATCGCGATCTGGAGCCGTACATGGAGCGTGGCCGGGCGCTCCGCCGCGCCGACACGACGGCGCGTGCCTCGATTGATTCGGTGCGCTATGCCGAGATCAACAGCGGCAAACTGCCGATGCCCAAGATCGGCACCATCTGGCAGCTCTCCGGGGCTGACAGTCTGATCGACTGGTCGACCGGCGAGGCGAAGGGGCCACTCCGCGGCCTCAACGTGGTGCACCTGCCGGGCGCGACGGTCCAGTCGACCGGGCTGCCGACGGCCGGCCCTCCGGGGACGCCTTGGCTGATGTTCCCGGGGACGCCTGCATCGCACATCATGCTGGTAAAGCCCTGAAAAAGAGAGAAAGAGAGAAGGAGAGAAAGAGAGAAAGGATGTCCGACGCGTTGCGTCGCTGTCTCCTTCGCGATCTCGACACCCTGGGTAGGCAACTCGCTGCCTACCCGGACGATCACGTGCCGTGGCAGCGTCCGCCCGGCGCTCCCAATTCCGCTGGTCACTTGGTGCTGCACTGCTGCGGCAACCTGCGTCATTTTCTGGGTGCCGTTCTGGGAGCCACCGGTTACCAGCGGAATCGTGACGCCGAGTTCACCAGCGCCCCCGTTTCTCGCGCGGAGTTGAGTGAGCTGTTGGCGCTGACGCGTCACGAGGTTGACACCACGCTCCGCACGCTCGACCCTGATCTGCTCGATCAGCCCTTTCCGGTCACGCTCGGCGGGGTGTCTCTTCCGGTAGGCGTGATTCTGGTTCAACTCGCCACCCATCTCGCCTATCACCTCGGACAGGTCGACTTCCATCGGCGCCTGCTGACCGGCGATGCCCTCGGCGTCGACGCCATGGCGATCGCGCCGCTGCTCGACCCCGATCACTGAACGGCCTTACCTTTCGGAGTCCGTTTACCGAGGGAGGGCCCCGTGGTTACAGCCGTCGTCCTGCTTACCGTCCAGCGTGAACGCATCGCCCAGGTGGCCGAAGCGCTCGCCGACATGCCCGAAGTGACCGAGGTCTACTCGGTTGCTGGCAAGTTTGACCTGGTCGCCCTGGTGCGCGTGGGGGTGAACGAAGATCTCGCCGATCTGGTCACCGACCGGATGGTCAAGCTCGAGGGGATCCTCGACACCGAAACGCTGATCGCCTTTCGTGCTTACGCCCGGCGCGATCTCGATGCCGGTTTTGCGTTGGGTGCCGACGGATGATCCGGCGACAGCGGGTGTCGAGCGGCGGGCCATGGGAAGCAGTGGTCGGCTATTCGCGTGCGGTGCGCGCCGGTCAGTTCGTGAGCGTGTCGGGCAGTACCGCGGCGCGTCCCGACGGCACCGTGGCGCACGTTGGCGATGCCTACGCGCAAGCCAGGGCCACTCTCAAGGTGATCGTCAAGGCGCTGGCCGAGGCGGGGGCGCGACCGGACGACGTGATCCGCACCCGGATGTACGTCACCGACATCAGCCAATGGGAGGCGGTGGCCAAGGCGCACGGTGAGCTGTTCGGTGACGTCCGCCCGGCGACGTCGATGGTCGAGGTGTCGCGGTTGATTCATCCCGACATGTTGGTGGAGATCGAGGCCGACGCCGTGGTGTTCGAAAACCGATGAGGGGTGGACACCTGTCAGATGTGCAGCAGAACATCCGCTATTCATCGACGCCACCGTCGGCCCGGTCGGTTCGCCCATGACGGCCGGATGGCTGACGCGTGCCGAATCGCCGGATCAGGTGATGCGGCATGTCCGATCGGGCAATCGCTGCTTCGTGCATGGCGCTTCGGCCACCCCGACGACCTTGCTCGACGCGCTGGCGCGGCAGACTGCGCTTGAGGGGGTGACGCTTTGTCATCTCCACCTGTCCGGACCGCTGGCAGTGCTCGACCCCGAACATGAGGGACGCTTCCGCAGCGTGTCGCTGTTCACGGGACCGGCGTGCCGGGGGCCGATTGCCGAGGGACGCGCCGATTATGTCCCGGTCTTCCTGAGCGACATTCCCCACCTGTTCCTGTCTCGGGTGATGCCGCTCGACGTGGCGATCGTGCAACTGTCGCCTCCCGACGCGCACGGCTACTGCACCCTCGGTCCGTCGGTGGATGCGGCGCGCGCCGCGGTGGATTCCGCGCCGATCGTGCTGGCGGAGATCAACCACCGGATGCCGCGAACCCACGGCAACGCCTCGATTCCACTTGACCGGGTGACCGCATTTGCGGTGACCGACCGGCCCCTGCACGAACATCCGGTCGATGTCGAGACAGCCGTCACGGCCCAGATCGGCGAGTTGGTGGCGGGGCTGGTGGACGACGGCGCCACCTTGCAGATGGGAATCGGCGCCATTCCCAACGCCGTCCTGGCCCGGTTGATGGACAAACTCGAGCTGGGAGTGCACACGGAGATGTTCTCCGACCGACTGGTGGATCTGGTGCACGCCGGCGTCATCACCAATCGCGAGAAGCCGATCCTCCGCGGACAAATCACCACCTCGTTCGTGACCGGGACACGCCGCCTGTTCGATTTCGTGAACGACAACCCGCTGGTGAGCTTTCACGGCTGCGACTGGACCAACGACACCCTGCTGATCCGCAAGATGCCGCGGATGACCGCGATCAACTCCGCCCTGCAGGTGGACCTGACCGGGCAGGTCTGCGCCGATTCGTTGGGACACCGGATCTATTCGGGGATCGGTGGGCAGATGGACTTCATGCGCGGCGCAGCCCGCTCGGAGGGCGGCAAGCCGATCATCGCCATGTCGAGCACCGCGGCAGGAGGGACGGTGTCGCGGATCGTGCGCGAACTCTCGCCTGGTGCCGGAGTGGTGACCACCCGCGGACATGTTCACTGGGTGGTGACCGAATACGGTGCCGTGAATCTTCACGGGCGCACTCTTCGCGAGCGGGCGGAGTTGCTGACCTCGATCGCTCACCCGGACTTCCGGAACGAGCTGCGGTGATCTGGTGTCGCTCCCGCTCTGCGGGGGGGCACGCCGTTCACCCCGCCGACGCTGGCGCGTGGCGGGGCAGGCCTTTCACCCGTTTCACGTTTCACCCGTTTTACCCGTTTCACCTTTCACCCGTTCACCCCGCCGCCGCGTTGCGGGGCGGGGCAGGCCCCTAACCCATGACCACCACCACTGCCTGGCTCTACATCACCGTCGCTGGCCTGCTCGAAGTCGGTTGGGCTATCGGGCTCAAGTACACCGATGGCTTCACCCGCCCGCTGCCGACTGCACTCACCCTGGCCGGGATGGCGGGCTCGATGTGGCTCCTGGCCCAGGCGCTCCGGGTCTTGCCGGCGGGAACCGGCTATGCGGTCTGGACCGGAATCGGGGCGGTCGGCACGGCGATTCTGGGGATCGCGTTGCTGGGCGAGTCGCGCTCGCTGCTCCGTCTGGCGAGCATCGGGCTGATTGTGGTGGGGATTATCGGTCTCCGGGTGGTTCGGGAGTGAGCGCCGCTGCCGCCTCTTCCCCAGAGCCGGGCGGGGGGATAAGTTTACGGGCTAGGGCCAGATAGCTCAGTTGGTAGAGCACACGACTGAAAATCGTGGTGTCGTCGGTTCGATTCCGACTCTGGCCATTGGCAGCAGGCCCAGTCCGCAGTCTCCCTCCCTAAGTCGCCATCTCCCTCATCGCCTCCAGGACCGCAGTCACGTCGGCCCGGGTGGTGCGATGGTTGGCAATTGAGAATCGCTGGCAGACCCGGCCGCGGACGCGGGTGGTCATCACCAGCGCCACCCCGCGCATCCTGATCGCCTCGGCGATCCGGGTATTGAGGGCGTCGAGTGCGGCATCGTCGAGCCCCCCCGGGTTGTATCGAAAGGCGTAGATGTAGAGCGCGGGCTCCGGTTGCACCACCTCGAAGTCCGGCGCCGCCTCGACCAGGGCATGGAGATGCCGGGCGCAGTCGATGGTCTGCCGGAAAAAGCCCCGATACCCCTCCGCCCCGTGATGGCGCAGCGACATCCAGACCTTGAGCGCCCGGAAACCGCGTGACATCTGCGGTCCGCGGTCGAAAAAGTCGTAGCGCTCCAATTCGGCGTCGGGCTGCTCATGCAGATAGCTCGCCGTGACCCCGAAGGCCCGGCGCATCATCGCCGGATCCCGGGACAGCAGCACGCCGCACTCGTAGGGAACACCCATCCACTTGTGGGCGTCGAACGAGACCGAATCGGCGCGCTCCATCCCCCTGTAGCGGTGGCGGAGTTCGGGGAGCATGGCGCCGAGCGCTCCGCAGGCGCCATCGACATGCAACCAGAGGCCGCGTCGTTCGGAAATTCCGGCCAGCGCGTCGAGGTCATCAATTGCGCCGACGTTGATCGAGCCGGCATGACCGACGATGGCGAACGGCGTCATTCCGGCGGCGATGTCGGCATCCAGCATGGCGTCGAGGGCCACCGGATCAATGGTGAAGTCGGCTCGCGAGGGAACCAGACGAATGGTGTTGCGGCCTAGTCCGAGGAGGTCGACCGCCTTGGTGAACGAGACATGCCACTCGTGGTCGGCCATGTAGATGGTGAGTTGCCGAGGACGCTCCGGTGATTGCAGCCCCTCGCCGGCGAGATCCCAGGTGGCCGCACGGCTGAGCGCCATCCGGAGTGCCGCGGTGTTGGCCATCGTGCCGCCGCTCACGAACAATCCCGCAGTCTCTCTCGCCAGTCCGAGCAGCTCGGCCAACCAGCGGATGGTCAAGTTCTCGATCACCACCCCGGACTGCGCGGCGCGCCACCCGCCGAGGTTGGGGTTGAGCCCGCTGGCGAGCGCGTCGGCGAGTGTGCCGACCTGACTCCCCCCCCCATTGACCCAGGCGAAGAAGCGGGGATGTCCCTGAATGGAGCTGTTGGGGAGGATCTTCGCCTCCCAATCGGCGATGATCGTATCCAGCGACTCGCCGTGTTCGGGAACTGGCGCGTCGAAGAGCGGGGCGAGTTCGACCGGCGTGGTGGTCGGGAAGACTGTCGGTTGGTCGGTGGCGCTGGTCAGCGAGGCGAAGTGGTCCACCAGCCGGTCGATGACCGCGTAGCCGGCCGCCCGAAACTCCTCCGGCGGGAGATCGGCGCTGGGCGAAACTGCTGGGGTCGACATCGTGGCGTCCTGGGGTAATGTAGGGTGAACGGGGCGCGGCGAAGCCGCGCAGGTGAAAGGTGAAACGGGGGGGTAAAAGGTGAAAGGTGAAAGGGGGGGTAAAAGGTGAAACGTCAAAGGTGAAACGGGGTTTGGTTGGATCGTCAACCCTTTCACCTTTCACCTTTCACGCTTTATCCCCCGTTCACCGATCACCACCCTCTCACATCTCGATAACGAACCGGTACTTCACGTCGCTCTTGAGCACCCGCTCGTGGGCGGCGTTGACTTGGTCCTTGGTGATCTTCTCGATCTCGGCGGTGATGTTGTGCTGGCCGCAGAAGTCGAGCATCTCCTGCGTTTCCTTGATGCCGCCGATGAGGGAGCCGGCGATCGACTTCCGCCCGAAGATGATCGGGAAGATGGCCGGCGAGGGGTGCGACTCGGAGGGCGCGCCCACCAGGCAGATCACCCCGTCGCGCTTGAGGCAGGCGATGTATGGATCGAGCGAGTGCGGTGCGGCGACGGTGTTGAGGATGAAGTCGAGTCGGCCGGCGTAGCGGCCCATATCCGCCTCGTCCTTGCTGATGACGACGTCGTGAGCGCCGAGGTCCTTGGCGTCCTGCACCTTGCCGGGCGAGGTGGTGAAGACCACCACCTTGGCGCCCATGGCAGCCGCCAGCTTGACGCCCATGTGGCCGAGCCCCCCGAGGCCGACGACGCCGACGGTCTGGCCGGGGCCGACCTTCCAGTGGCGGAGCGGCGAATAGGTGGTGATCCCGGCGCAGAGGAGCGGCGCGGCGCCGGCCGGATCGAGGTTTGCGGGAATCTTGAGGACGAAGTCCTGGTCCACCACGATCGCACTCGAATAGCCGCCATAGGTGGGGCCGCCGAGGATCGGGTCTTCCGACATGTAGGTTCCCACGAAGCCGTTGGAGCAGTACTGCTGGAGGTCTTCCGCGCAGGAATCACAGGAGCGGCAGGAATCGACCAGGCAGCCGACGCCCACGCGATCACCCACCTTGTACTTGCTGACCTCGTTGCCGACCGCGGTCACCCGGCCGATGATTTCGTGGCCGGCCACGGCGGGATAGGGAATCGGGCCCCACTCGCCGCGGAGAAAGTGGATGTCGGAGTGGCAGATCCCGCAGAACTCGATCGCGATCGCGACATCCTTGGGACCTGGATCGCGGCGGGGGATGGTGTGCGGCCCGAGCGGTTGATCGGAAGCAAAGGCGGCGATGGCGCTGGCGGTGGTCGGCATCTGGGAGCTCCTGGGCGAAAGGGAATGGGAAACTATACAAGGTGAAACGTGAAAGGTGAAAGGGGGAGACTAGTTTTCCCTTTCACGTTTCACCTTTCACCCTGTTTCACCGTTCACCACAGGATCCCCATGCTGACAAAAAACGACCTCGCCGCGGCAATGATCCGCGAGTGCGACATCTGCGTTCACCTCTGGAGCAAGTTCGACGAGGCCGGCTTTGGTTATCGGCCCAGCCCGGACCAGCGGAGCACGCTGGAGTTGCTGCAATACCTCTCCCACATGGGAAGCTCGGTGCTCGAGGTGTTCCTGACCGGCGACTGGTCGCTTTTCGGTCCCCGCAGCGCGGCAGCTGCCACCATGACCGCAGCGGAGTTTCCGGCGGCGATGGAGCGTCAGAAGGCGGCGATCCGCGAGTTCTTCGCGAACGTCAGCGACGAGACGATGGCCACCCAGGAGACGCCGCTGCCCGGCGGGCGCGGCACGGCCACGCTGGAACAGGCGATTCTCGGCGGCCCAGTGCTCTGGCTGCCGGCCTACAAGCTGCAACTCTTTCTCTATGCCAAGGCCTCCGGCGCCAAGGATATCGGCACCAGCAACGCCTGGGGCGGGATGGATGCTGCGCCAAGGGCGTGATGGGTGAGGGGGGCGCGGCGGAGCCGCGCGGGTGAACGGGGGGCGGGGATAGCAACCTCCACCGCCGACGTGTGTGCGTGTTGTCCAGAATAACCACAACCTAAGTCCAGGCGATATGCCATCAACAACCATCCAGTTGTCACTCCCGGACGGCAGAGCACGATGGCCGTATCCGGCTGATAGCTCCGATTGGAGTAACAATGCTGTGGCGGGACCTCGAACCGGGTTTGGGGCCGCGTGATCTCGGACTCCCTCACCCCTGAGCAGCGCGCGCGCGTCAACATCGACGCGATGTTGGCGGCCGCAGGGTGGGTGGTGCAGAGTCGGGATGAGATCAACCTTCATGCCTCCCGAGGCGTCGCCGTCAGGGAGTTTCCGCTTTCGACGGGCCCGGTCGACTACCTGCTGATGGTTGACCAGCAGGCCGTCGGGGTTCTGGAGGCCAAGCCGGAGGGTCACACCCTCTCGGGCGTCGAAGGGCAGGCGGAGCGTTACTCAGCAGGATTGCCGACGTCGCTCACGGCGCCGATCCGGCCATTGCCGTTCCTCTACCAAAGCACCGGCGTCGAGACCGCCTTTACCAACGGACTCGACCCTGACCCGCGGGCCCGGCGAGTCTTCGCCGTGCACCGGCCAGAGACGCTCGCGGAGTGGCTAGCGGCCGACACGCTCGATGCGTGGGTGCGCCGGCTCGCAGAGGAGGGGACCGGTCTTTACACCTCCGCCGACGACACGAAGCCATCAACACTCCGATCGCGCATCCGCGCGATGCCCAACCTTGAAGCCCCCCGGCTCTACCCCAATCAGATCGAGGCCGTCACGAAACTGGAGCGCTCGTTCCGCGAGGGACGTCCGCGCGCACTGGTGCAGATGGCGACTGGCTCGGGAAAGACGATGTTTGCCATAACGTCCATCTACCGGCTGATCAAGTTCGGTGGCGCCAGGCGCATCCTCTTCCTGGTCGACCGGAAGAACCTCGGCGAGCAGGCTGAGCTGGAGTTTGAGGGCTACCGCACCCCGGACGACAACCGGAAGCTGACCGAGCTCTACAACGTACAACGCCTGACGACCAACACGATCGGCGCGTCATCAAAGGTGGTCATCACCACGGTGCAGCGCCTGTACTCGATGCTCTCAGGCCAGCCTGAGCTCGACCCGGAGGCCGAGGAGGATGGCACCTTCGGCAAGGCGGATGCACTGATCACCGATCCGGTGCCGATTGCCTACAACGCAGCCATCCCGCCGGACTACTTCGACGTCATCGTGATCGACGAGTGCCATCGCTCGATCTACTCGCTGTGGCGACAGGTGCTCGAGTACTTCGATGCGTTCCTGGTGGGGCTCACGGCAACCCCGGCCAAGCACACCTTCGGGTTCTTCGAGAAGAATCTGGTCATGGAGTACTCGCACGAGCGGGCGGTCGCGGATGGCGTGAACGTGGACTTCGAGGTCTATCGGATTCGCACCAAGATCAGCGAGCACGGGAGTACGGTCGAGGCTGGCCCGGGGGTGGTGCTCGGGTATCGGAACCGGCAGTCGCGTGCGGTGCGATGGGAGGCCCCGGATGATGACTACAGCTACGGCGCCGAGGCACTGGACCGCTCCGTTGTCGCGCCGGATCAGATCCGGACGATTGTCCGGACGTTCAGGGACAAGCTCTTCTCCGAGATCTTCCCCGGGCGGACCGAGGTGCCGAAGACGCTGGTCTTTGCGAAGGACGACGCCCATGCCGAACTGATCGTGGACATCATCCGGACGGAGTTCGGCCGCGGGAACTCGTTCGCGAAGAAGATCACCTACCGGAGCACCGGGGCGACTCCCAAGGAGTTGATCACGGAGTTCCGCAACTCGTTCGAGCCGCGGATTGCGGTCACGGTGGACATGGTCGCGACCGGTACCGACATCAGGCCCATCGAGATTGTGATGTTTATGCGCACGGTGAAGAGTCGGGTGCTCTTCGACCAGATGAAGGGCCGTGGCGTCCGAATCATTGACCCAGCTGAACTGCAGGCCGTTACCCCGGATGCCACGGTCAAGACACATTTCGTGATTGTGGATTGTGTCGGGGTGGTCGAGTCCGAGTTGCTGGATTGCCAGCCGCTGGAGCGGAAGAAGTCAGTGTCGCTGGCGTCGCTGCTCGAGCATGTCGCGATGGGGGGGAGCGACCCTGAGTATCTCTCGACGCTGGCCTCCCGCTTGTCCAGGCTCGACAAGGAGGCCTCGCCGGAACAGCACGAGCGCATCACTGCAGCGAGTGGAGGTCCTTCGCTGGCCGACTTGGCCCGATCACTCGTCGAAGCACTCGATGGTGACCGGCAGGACGCCCTTGCTCGCCAGACCGCCAGGCTCGCCGAAGGGGAGGAACCCACCCCGGAGCAACTCTCGGCGGCTGCCCGCGTACTCTCGATTGCCGGCGCCAAGCCGTTGGCCAGCAATCCCGCCCTCAGGCAGGCCATCATCGATCTGCGGGCGGAGCTTGAGCAGGTGATTGACGAAGTGAGCCAGGACGAAGTCCTCTTTGCCGGTGCGACCGACGAAGCGAAGGCGCGTGCTGCGGCGCTCACGACGTCGTTCGAGGAATACCTGCGCACGCACGCCGACGAAATTGACGCGTTGCAGTATTTCTACGCCCGACCGCATGGGGCGCGGCTCCGGCTGGAAGAGATCCGCGCGCTCGCGAACGACATCAAGGCGCCGCCGAGGTCGTGGACACCCGAACAACTCTGGCGTGCGTACGAGGTGCTTGCCGCCGACCGGGTGCGAGGCGCATCGGGCCAGCGCCTGCTCACGGACATCGTCTCGCTGGTGCGCTTCGCTTTGCATCAGGACAACGAACTGGCGCCCCATTCCGAACGGGTCCGGGAACGCTTTGCGGGTTGGCTGGCCCGACATGAGCAGAGCGGGCGGCAGTTCTCCGCGGAGCAGCTCCGTTGGTTGGAGATGATGCGGGACCATGTTGCTGGCTCGCTGACCATCGACCTTGAGGATTTCGACTTGGTTCCCTTCGCAGAGGCTGGCGGCCTTGGTGCTGCAGGCCGGGTCTTTGGCCCGGAGCTTCGGCGCGTGGTGGATGAGCTGAATGAGGCATTGGCGGCGTGAGTGAACTTCCAGCTGGATGGCGGATGGTTCCGCTCGGAGAGATGGGAGCGTGGGCAGGCGGTGGGACACCCTCGAAGGCGGTCGAGTCCTACTGGACGGGGGGGACAATCCCATGGATTTCGCCGAAGGACATGAAGCGCGAGATTTTGCATTCGGCGGAGGACTACATCACGCCGGCGGCCGTGAGTGAATCCTCGACGCGAGTTGTGCCGCACCCCGCCGTGCTTGTTGTGACGCGAAGCGGGATTCTGTCTCGGACGCTGCCTGTTGCGGTGACCGCTGTTGACGCGGCTATCAACCAGGACATCAAATCGCTGGTCCCCATTGAAGGGGTCTCATCTAGGTACGTAGCCGCTGCGATGCGAGCATTCGAGCGGGACATCTTGACGAAGTGCTCCAAGCACGGAACTACTGTCGCAAGTATCGACCAAGAACGGCTCCTCCGGTTCGAAATTCCACTTGCGCCGCCAGCGGATCAGGATGCGGTGGTCGAAGTTCTCGACACCCACCTCTCCCGCCTCGACGCCGCTTCTGACACGCTTGAACGGGCCCAACGGAACCTGAAGCGCTACCGCGCCAGTGTGCTGAAGGCGGCGGTGGAAGGGCGGTTGGTCCCCACGGAGGCGTCGCTCGCCAGCGCCGAGGGGCGGAGCTACGAGCCGGCCAGCGTGCTGCTGGAGCGGATCCTGGCCGAACGCCGGGAGCGGTGGAAGGCGAGCGGCAAGCGTGGGACGTACAAGGAGCCGGTGGCACCCGATACGACTGGGTTGCCCGAGCTACCGGAGGGGTGGTGTTGGGGGACGGTCGGGCAAATCGCAGATGTATCCGGTGGCATCACCAAAAATGCAAAGCGCGATCGATTGCTACGACGTGTTCCGTACCTCCGAGTGGCGAATGTGTACGCTGATGAGCTACGCCTGGAAGAAGTCTCCGAGATCGGAGTCACTGATGCTGAGTTCGATCGTGTAGCGCTCGATACAGGAGATCTTCTCGTCGTTGAAGGCAACGGTAGCCCAGACCACATCGGGAGGGCGGCGATTTGGGACGGGAGCATTGCGCCGTGCGTGCATCAGAACCATCTCATCAAGGCGCGATTTCAGCCTGGACCGATGAACCGCTGGGTGTTGAGTTGGCTGAGATCTTCATCGGGTCGGAAGTCGATTGAGAGGGTGTCGAGTTCCACCTCTGGTCTGTACACGCTGAGCATTTCGAAGATCGCCGGCCTTGTCCTCCCCATTCCCCCATCCGCGGAGCAACAACGGATCAGTTTGGAAGTGTCCCGCCTGCTCACCGTCGCCGTGGCGGTGGAAGGGGCGCTCTTGGCGGACCTTTCCCGCCTCTCGGTGCTGCGGAGTAGGGTCCTGCGGGCTGCATTTCGGGGGGAGCTGGTGTAAGCGCTTCACGGGAGGGCCAATCGACTGAATCGGGCGTTTATCTTGCAGGGAGTTCCAGGGTAAACCGGGAAAAGGGGAATTGCGGATGTCACCTGTGGGTAGTGCTCGCGAGTCAATGGTGGGCGGCGGAGTCTATTCGCTGACAGAAGCCTCGCGTTTGCTTCGCACAGACCGGCGGAAGATCCGCCGTTGGCTGCGAGGCTATCACTACCGGTCGTCGGCTGGGCACCGTCGCGAGCTAACGCCAGTCATCGGCGGTGGACTTCCTGAGTCAGAGGGGGTGCCCTACCTCACGTTCCACGACCTCATGGAGCTTCGCTTCGTCGAGACATTTCTCGATGCGGGCGTCAAGATGTCCATGATCCGCCTCGCCAGCCATGAAGCTGTCGCCCTCCTCGGTCTCAGGCACCTGTTCCAAGGGCAGCGCTTTCGCACCGATGGTCACCAAATCATTGCCGACCTGATTCATCGATCTGGTGAGGAGCACCTGCTCTCCCTCGTAAGCCAGCAGTTCGAGTTGATGGATGTCACATCCAGTGTCCTGCTTCGCGACGTTGAGTTCGACCCTGACGATCCCGACCGCGGTATCACCAGGTGGCGCCCTCTCGGATCGGACGGTGGCATTCTCGTCGACCCTGCACTTCGATTCGGTGCTCCCGTCGTCGAGGGGGCTTTCCTCCCGACCCACACTCTCGCCGCATTTGCTTTGGCTGAGTCGATTGAGACTGCTGCTGATTGGTATGACGTGACGCCTGGTCAGGTTCGGCAGGCCATCGGATTCGAAAGCTGGCTGCGTGGCGGCGACGACCGGGGCGGATGAGTGCGGCTCTTCGTAGACGCCAATATTTCAACCCGTCTGGTTGCAGCGATTCGAGAACTGGAACCTGTACCACCAAGGCGTGAATTCTGTCACCACGACGAGAAGTTCCTCCGGGGAACGCCGGACCCCGAGTGGTTACAATCGCTCGGCTCGGAGGGTGGGTGGGTCATCCTGACAGGAGACACCCGGATTCGTGCCAGCCCCCCCAATCTTGCCGCGTGGCAGGAAGCTGGACTGACGACCGTGTTTTACGAGGAAATTTCGTCACAACGGATCTACAAGCAGGCCGCGGTTGTGCTCGGCTCGTTCGATGATGTCCTCATCGCTATCAAGCAGAATGACCCGGGTACCGCCTTCCTTGTGACCAAGAATGGCAGAGTCAAAGTATTGCACCCCCCCCACCGATAGGGCGCGACCGCTATGGCCGTGCAGCTCGACTGTCCGGTCCGCAAACTTGCCCCGTTCGACGGCACCTTGTTGTCATCCCGGTCGCCCCTGATACCGTTCATCCGCCCACACTGCAAATGCCGTTGCCTTCGCCAGCAACTCCTTGGCGTCATCGAGGGGGAAGTGCTTTCCCTGATACGATACCGCGTCCTTCGAGCTCAAAAGGGACATCAGTGCTCGCTCTTGCTTGTCGGGCAGGCGGTTCCCGAGAACGGCCCGGAGCAGCTTCGCCGCATCGCGATGATCACCCGAGACTGACTTCTTTTCGGCGAACCCGATGGTGAGGGCGTCCACGTGCCCGATCGCAGCATGGACCGCGAGGAGCGAGATCGCGTTGCCATACGATTCGTCCTCGTCGGCTAGCGTCTCAAGCGCCTGAGCTGCTGCCAAAAAGTTCTGCCCGTCCCCATGTATCCCGCAGCCTGAGCCCGCTCGACGGTCTTGGTTGCCGCGGTTCTAGCCATCCGCCAGGTGCTCCAGCTCATGGACCGTGCCCGCCAGCCGACGTCCGTCACGGACCATCGTCAATGCCAACGAGTCCCTGTCCTTCAGCATACGGCCGAATTGGGAGCTACTCATCACCAGCGGCGATAGGCGTCTTCCAAATCGCGATGTGAACGACGGCGCTTGGTCGCTGAGCGCATCGTGCACACGGGACGTCGCCGTGCGGTCGTCAACGATTACCGCCAGATCCAAGTCGCTCTCGATCGTATGATCCCCCCTCGCCATGCTCCCAAATACCCCCGCCCATGCCAGTCCACTCTTGGCCAGCACGGCCTCGGCGATGACCATCTTCCGGAGGGCAGCAAACATCTCCTGCATCGTCTCGTCCTCTCCAAGGAAGAGCGGTGCTAAGGCGTGTTCCACGAGCACGTGTCGGCGATTTATGCGATAGGGGGAAACGGAAGAACTCCCTTGCCGGACCACCAACCCAAGCTGGAGCAGGTCCACCAACGCCAGATCAACGGAGCGCTTGGCTGTTCCGGTGCGACGCCCAATCTCGCGGGCAGACAGCGCCTCGCTTGTGGTCAGGAGGATTCGGCAGACTCGTACCTTTGCACGGGAGCCGAGGATGTCATCGAGGGGCTGTGCGTAGGCAGGCATATTGTCTCCGGATAAGCATTTACCCAAACGGATAACAAATTATCCACTTGGATAATATATTATCCGGAACATGCGTCAACCCCCCACACCCGGACTTCCCTTAAGTTGTGCTATCACTACCATCCATTCCTGAGCGAATATGACTACCCACTCCGACCGTCTCGTCGCCAAACTCTGGTCCTACTGCCAGGTTCTCCGGGACGACGGTTTGTCCTACCAGGACTACCTGGAGCAGCTGACCTTCCTCCTCTTCCTCAAGATGTCGGACGAGCGGGCCAGCATCACGGGCACCCCCGAGACGGTGCCGGAGGGGTTCCGCTGGAGCGACCTCGCCGATCCGCAGATGGAGGGCGCTCGCCTCGAAGGACATTATCGAGAAACCCTCCGACGCCTCGGCGAGGCCGGAGGCATGCTGGGACTGATCTTCAAGAAGGCGCAGAACAAGATCCAGGATCCCGCCAAGCTCCGCCAGTTGGTCGTGGAGCTCATCGGGAGGGAGCAGTGGCTCTCCATGGCGTCCGACGTGAAGGGCGACGCCTACGAGGGGCTCCTGGAGCGCAACGCACAAGACGTGAAGGGGGGAGCCGGGCAGTACTTCACGCCGCGGCCGCTGATCGACGCCATGGTGGACTGCATTCAGCCGAAGCCGGGCGAACTGGTGATGGACCCGGCCTGCGGAACCGGCGGTTTTCTCCTCGCCGCGCACACTTACCTGAGCGGAAGCGAGCTCAATCGGGAGCAGAAGAAACACTTGCGATTCAAGGCGCTCCGGGGGATCGAGCTGGTCGACGGGGTCTCCCGGCTCTGCGCGATGAACCTCTTCCTGCATGGAATCGGTCCCGACGACGACGCGCAGGAACCTCCGATCAAGACCGACGACTCCCTCCGGAGCGAACCCTCGGAGCGAGCGGACGTGGTGCTGACGAATCCGCCGTTTGGGAAGAAGTCGAGCATCACCGTCGTCGGGGAAGACGGCGACACCGATCGCGAGACGATCTCCTACTCGCGCCCGGACTTCTGGACGACGACCTCCAACAAGCAGCTGAACTTCGTCCAGCACATCAAGTCGCTGCTCAAGGTCCATGGTCGGGCCGCCGTCGTGCTCCCGGACAATGTACTCTTCGAAGGTGGGGCCGGGGAGACAGTTCGCCGGAAGCTGCTGCATGAGTGCGACCTGCACACCATCCTTCGCCTTCCCACGGGCATCTTCTATGCGCAGGGCGTCAAGGCGAATGTGCTCTTCTTCGATCGGAAGCCAGGGTCCGACGCCGCAGCGACGAAGGACGTCTGGTACTACGACCTCCGCACCAACAAGCACTTCACGCTCAAGACTCGACGGATGACGCGGGCTGATCTTGACGAATTCGTCGAGTGCTACCGTCCGGACAATCGGCACCAGCGTCAGGAGACGTGGAGCGAGGCGACGCCGGATGGACGCTGGCGGCGCTACTCGATCGAGGAGATCATGGCGCGCGACAAGATCTCGCTTGACATCTTCTGGCTTCGAGATGAATCACTCGAAGACTCTGCGAAACTTCCAGAACCTCAAATCCTGGCTCAGGAGATTGCGGATGACCTCAGGTCAGCCTTGGAGGAGATCGAAGGTATCCTGACCGATCTGCCGGTCCAACCGTTCCCTTAACCGATATCACCCGCCGGTTCGTCCCCCTCCTAACCCCTGTCCACCCGTTTTACCTTTACCCCTGTTCGCCGTTCGCCGCGCCTCACTTTCCAGGATCTTCATGTCTGCCCAGTCTCCCTATCGCCAGTTGCCCGTCGAGCGTCGCGTCTCGCTGATCGCCCACGAACTCAGGAAGAGCCGCCAGGCACGGGACGGCTACATCCTCCGGCTGGTCAGCAAGGGGGGGGGATTCCGGCCCCAGACGCTGCGCAAGTGGCCGGTGGAGCAACTGGCCGCGGAAATAGTCCGCCGCGGGATGGAATCGGCCGAAGAGCAGCTCGGTCTGCTGCAACTGCTCTACGTGGAACTCGAGCCGGGGCTGCAAATGGCTTTTCTCGACGCGGCCGGGGTGGCTCACGAGAATGGCTCGATGGCCGATGATCTGGCGATGCCGTTCGCCGACCAGGCGCGGGTGCGCTCGGCAGCCGAGTCGCTGTTGACCACGCACGGCGAGGCGGCGCGGCACTATCTGGTGACCATCGCCACATACAACGGCGAAGGGTGGCCGGGGTTGGCGGAGTGGCTGGCCGAGGTGCCGTCATGATTCTGCAGAACTGGTGGTACACCACCCTGTTGGGGACCAAGTATCCGCTCTGCCCGCCCTTGCGGGGTGATCACAACGCCGACGTGGTGATCGTTGGGGGGGGGATGGCCGGGTTGTCGGCCGCGCTCCGCCTGATGACCAGCGGGCGGCGGGTGATTCTGCTGGAGCGCAACATTCTCGGCGGCAGCTCGACGGGAAAGAGTGCGGGGTTCCTCACTCCCGACAGCGAACTCGAGCTGGCGCAACTGGCGCGGCGGTTCGGCCCCGACGGGGCCCGCGACCTCTGGGACGCGGCGGTGTCGGGAATCGGACTGATCCGCTCCTCGATCGAGACGCACGGGCTCGAATGCGATTTCGCGGCGCAGGATTCGCTCTTTCTGGGGATCGGGCGTGGCGGCTGGCATGCAGTGGAGGAGGAAGTCGAGACGCGTCGGCTGGTGGGCTACGAGACCACGCTGTACCACGAGGCCGAGCTGCCCAAGGTGATCGGCGGCGGCGGGTACCGCGGGGGAGTGCGCTATCCGGGCACCTACGGCTTCAATCCGCTGCGCTGGGCGCAGGAACTCAAGCCGGTGCTGTTCGATCACGGCGTGGGCGTCTACGAGAGCACCGAGGTGACCCACGTTGACGGCCACACGGTGCGCACACACCTCGGCTCGGTCACCGCCGACGAGATCATCTTCTGCTCCGACAAGGTGCAACCGAGTGTGAGTTCGTTTGCCCGCAACATCTATCACGCCCAGACCTTCATGTCGGTGAGCGAACCGCTGGAGGACGAGGACATCGCCCGGCTCTTTCCCGCCGGCCCGATGCAGTGCTGGGACAGCTCGCTGGTGTACTCGTATTTCCGGCTCACCGGCGACGGCCGCCTGCTGCTGGGCGGCGGCAGCGCGATCAGCACCTTCGCGATGCAGGCCTGGACCTCGTCGCGGGTGATCGACGGCGTGATCCGGGACTTCAAGCGGCGCTTCCCGTTTCTGGATCACCTGCAGTTCATCCAGTACTGGCCCGGATTGATCGACACCACGCGCGACCTGCTCCCAACCATCATCCGGGACAAAGAGGCACCGTGGGTGCACTATGTGCTGGGGTGCGTCGGGTTGCCGTGGGCATCGTTCTGCGGCGATTACGTCGCCAACCACGTCCTCGATCACGACGCCAGTTCAGAGTCGCGCTACTACCGCTACCTGACCACCAATCGCGGTTTCGCGCTGTCGCTGGCAATGCAGAAGATCGTCGGCAAGCCGATTCTCTTCTCGCTGAACAACTTCTGGGCCAAGTATTATCAGGTCGATCGTCACCGGACGGTCGAGAAGCGCGAGGACAATTTCTGATTGATCGGCGACCGGTTGCAGGCACCGGTCGTCATTGCCGTTTCACCTTTCGCGATCGAGTCACCGTCCCATGTACCAGACACTGCTCCGCTCACTGCTCGTCCTGACCGCCTGCGCACTGCCACTGGCCGCGCAGGAACGCCCAGTCCGGGTGGGTGGATCGCCAGCACCCGCTTCCCCCGGGGCGGCTCCGGCTGCCAAGGGTGCGGCCGCCGAGGGCGCCATCAAGATCGTCGCCGACACGGTGATGCGCTCCACCGACGTGGTGAAGATCAAGGGGAAGGACGTACCGTACCGGGTGTCGGTGGGAATGCAGCCGGTGTTCGACGACGACAACAAGCCGGTCGCCTCGCTGTTCTACACCTACTACGAGCGCACCGACGTGGGCCAGGACAAGGCGACCCGTCCGCTGGTGATGTCGTTCAACGGCGGACCGGGGTCGGCGTCGGTGTGGATGCACATCGCCTACACCGGCCCCAAGCTGCTCAGGATCGATGACGAGGGGTATCCGGTCCAGCCCTACGGGATCCAGGACAACCCGCACTCGATTCTTGACGTGGCCGACATCGTCTATGTCGATCCGGTCAACACCGGCTTTTCCAGGATCATCGGCGAGGCCAAGCGGGAGCAGTTCTTCGGGATCAACGAGGACATCGGCTATCTGGCAAAGTGGGTGGACATGTTCGTGACCCGGAACGGCCGCTGGACCTCGCCGAAGTATCTCATCGGCGAGAGCTACGGCACCACGCGGGTGGCGGGGCTGGCGGCGCGGCTGCAGGGCTCGCACTGGATGTACGTCAATGGAGTGGTGATGGTCTCGCCGGTCGGGCTGGGACTCGATCGCGCCGGCCCGGTGGGGAGCTCGCTCACGCTGCCCTACTACGCCGCCACTGCGTGGTACCATAAGGCGCTGCCGGCCGACCTTCAGGCGCGGGACCTCGCCGAGCTGTTGCCGGAGGTGGAAAAGTTCACGATTGACGAACTGGTACCGGCGATGACGCGGGGGGGGGGACTTCCAGCGGCCGATCGCGAGGCGCTGATCGCCAGGTACGCCCGCTACTCCGGGCTCAAGCCCGCCGCGGTGGCGCAGTACAACATGGCGGTGCCGACCTCGTTCTTCTGGAAGGAGCTGCTCCGCGACCAGGGGCTCACCGTCGGTCGGCTCGATTCGCGCTACCGGGGCCTGGACCGCACCGACGCCGGCACCTCGCCCGACTTCGATCCGGCACTCACCGCCTGGAATCACGCCTTCGCCCCGGCAATCAACTTCTACCTGCGCGAGAAGCTCGGCTTCAAGACCGACCTGCAGTACTGGCTGTTCGGACCGGTGAGTCCCTGGAACCGGCAGGGCGAGCGGACCGGAGTGCAACTGCAGCAGGCGATGGCGGAGAATCCCTACCTGCACGTGCTGACCCAGTCAGGGTACTTCGACGGCGGCACCGACTACTTCAACGCCAAGTACAACATGTGGGCGATGGACCCGACCGGCCGCTTTCAAGACCGGCTCCAGTTCAAGGGATATCGCTCGGGTCACATGATGTACCTGCGAGCGGAAGACCTGGCGACGTCCAACGAGGACATCCGGGAGTTCATCGCCAAGTCGACGCCCCAGCCGGGGCAGCCGGCGAAGAGGTGAGATGATGGTGAACGGTGAAACGTGAAACGTGAAAGGTGAAAGGTGAAAGGTGAAAGGTGAAAGGTGAAAGGTGAAACGGGGTTGATGACTGAGATCGCGGCGATGGGGTTGTTGCTACGTCGGACTCCCTTTCACCTTTCACGTTTCACCTTCATGCTTTGCCCCGTCCTGCTCGGCGCAACCCCTGTCGCCGCCCAGTCCCCGCTCCGCGCGCTCTCGTTCAACATCCGCTATGGCACGGCCAACGACGGCGACCATGCCTGGGTCAACCGCCGCGCCCACGTGATCACCACCATCCGCGATCACGCCCCGCACCTGCTCGGCATCCAGGAGGCGCTCCGCTTTCAGCTCGACGAGATCGCCACCGACATGCCCGGCTACCGGGTGGTGGGGGTCGGTCGCGACGACGGCGTCCGTGCCGGCGAGTACAGCGCGATTCTGGTCGACACCGCGCGCTTTGCGGTGATTGACGAAGGCACCTTCTGGTATTCCGACACTCCCACCGTGCCGGGGTCGATGCACTGGGGCAACCGGATCACCCGGATCGCCACCTGGGCCCGGCTGGTCGATCGCGCCACCAGCGACACCATCCGCTTCTACAACACTCACTGGGATCATGAGAGCCAGCCGTCACGCCAACGCAGTGCGGCGCTGCTGCTCGACCGGATCGCCACCGATTCGGCGCCGAATGATGCCATTCTGGTGATGGGCGACTTCAACGCCGACGAGGTGAACCCGGCGTTCACCGCACTGCTCGCCGACCGGCGCGTGCCGCTCCGCGAGAGCTTCCGCGAGCGTCATCCGGATGCAACCGTGGTCGGCACCTTCAACGGCTTCAAGGGTGACTCGACCGGCGGGATGATCGATCACATTCTGGTCGGTCCGGGATGGCGCGTGCTCGATGCCGGGATCGATCGACGACGCTTCGGAGCGCTGTGGGCGTCGGATCATTTTGCGGTGCAGGCGGGATTGGAAAGAGAGAAGGAGAGAAAGAGAGAAGGAGAGAAAGAGAGGCCCTCGTCCTGATCGCAGCGAAGGACGAGGTACTAGTTCTCTCTTTCTCTCCTTCTCTCCTTCTCTCTTTCTCTCTTTTAAGGGGTCACCCTCACGCTGATCGCCCCTCGCAGATCGCCCACCCGGTAGCCGGTGGCGCGATCGTCGGGGTAGTGTCGGGCCAGCGCCGTGCGGATGGCGGGAGCGAATCCCGCCGGATCGCCATGGCAGGCGAGGCAGCCCTGTTGTACGATGATCGGGCGAAGGTAGCGGAGTTCGCGCTCCGCCCCCTCGCCCACCCAGATGCTGGTGTCGGCTGGCAGGCGCCCCTCGGCGTGCTGCCGGGCGAACTGCCCGAGGAGTTCCTCCTCCAGGGCATCGGGCGCATTGGCCAGGTTGCGCGGTTGCATCGTCACCCGACGGACCTGGACGCTGGCGGTGTTGAGGGCGGCAGTGCGATTCTGTGCGGAATCGGAGCAGTAGGCAATTGCTGCGGTGGGCCCCTCGCGCTCGAGGGTGGCGAGGAGGAGGCCCATGAGTTCGTGGCCCAGCGCATCGGCGCTCTGGCGGGCGATGTCGAGCGCCTCCGGGTCGGCGGCGGACGCCTCGATGGGGAGAATGTTGGCGATCGGCTCGCTGGCTGGCTCGGCGGCCGGGACCTCCGCGTCGGCACACGCCGCGAGGAGCATCACAGGCCAGAGACAGCGACCGACCATTATTCGGCATAGCATCGTGACCACCTGTTGCCGGGAGACGCCTTGAAATTGGGGCATCGATGACCATTCGTCCAGCACGACCCCGCACGGACCCCCATGCAGCGGTGGCCCGAGAACTCGCTGCCCGCCATCCGCGGCTGGCGCGCCTGGTCGCGGTCGCCCACCCGATCCGCGACCGGATTCCCGATCCCCGGCCGCTGTCGGAGCTGGCGGTGAGCACCGTGGTCTCTCAATTGGTATCGACCGCGGCGGCGCGAACCATCAAGGCCCGTCTATTGGAAGGTCACGGGACGATCGACGGGGTGATTGCCTGGGCGATGGCCCAACCGGACGATGCCCCTTCCAGCCACGGGCTCTCCCGGGCCAAGCGGCGGGCGATTGCGGGGTGGGGGCGCTTCATAGCCGAGCAGGGCGATCCGCGCGAACGCTGGAGCGGAATGGCTGCTGCTGAGTTGCTGGCCGAGATCCAGAAACTGCGCGGCTTCGGGCGGTGGAGCGCGGAGATGTTCGCGATTTTCGGTTTCGGGCATCCGGGAATCTGGCCCGAGGGAGATGCCGGGGTGCAGAGGGTGGTCCGGGAATTGTTCCCGAGGATGAAGCCACCCGGTGTGCGCCGACTGGTGGCCGGTCATGAGACCCACGTGGCGCTCTGCTGCTGGACCGTGCTCGACGCCGGTCGACTCGACGAGTTGCACCCGGCTCGGGGCGGCTGACCACCGCCCCGCAGCGCATTACCTTTCGGTCGTCATCATCACCCCGATTACGGAGCCGCGCATGCCGCCCATTCCCTCCCCCGAACTTGGCTACATCCTGATGCTGCTGGGATTCGCCATCTCCTGCTTCATCGTCGCGAACCTGCTGGCGCGCATGGCGGGCTACAAGGAGTAGCCCGCTCGCCACGGCGGTCGAGGTTCAGTTGCCTGCCGGTTCTCCGGGGGTGGTGACCTCGATCTCGCTCACGTGCAGGTTGAGATTGTGATTGGCGCGGATCCCCACCACGCCGTCAACATCGAGCGATGTGCGAGGTCTGGTGGCCACGACCGTCCCATTGACAAGAAACCGGACCACGTCACCTGCAGCGCGGACAGTGAGCTGATTCAATGCAGTGGTGCCACCGGTGGCGTCCGGCGGCAGCGTCTTGATGGCGTCGTTGCTGGTCCAGGCGACGATCTCGGTGGTCTCGGCACCCTGGCGCGACTTGATCAGGAACTCGCCGCTGTTGCGGATCAGGAAGTAGAGGTAGCGCACGTCGGCGCCGGCGAGTTCCTTGCCACCGATGATCAGACCGTACCCCTCATGATGCTGGCCCGGCGGCGGGAAGAAGTGGACCTTCATCGTCGCCTCGAAGGTGCCGGTGCCGGTCATTTCGGGGTGGTACATGATGCCCGAGAATTTGCCAGTCGTGATATGGAAGCCGGGCTTCATCTCGACGAACGAGAGGACTGCCGGGTCGGTCGTGGGCCGATCGGCGCGGACTTGCCAGCCGAGGGTCCGGGCATCGGGGTTGGCCTGGGCGGCCAGTGGGGCCGTGGCGCAGGGGGTGCAGGGGGCAAGGCAAACGAGGGTCGCGATCAGGTGATGGCGCATGGGACAGACTCCGTGACGATGTGGGAATGGTCAAATCTACGGTCCGGGGACCGTCTCCGCGACTGCAACCTGCCCCTTGGCTTGGGCATCCTCTGGTCAGCTTCTGCCGACGGCAAACCGTATATTGATGGGGACGCTATTTCTTGCCATCGGAGCACGATCGGGACCACGTGACGGACAAGCTGCTGACGGACCTCACCGCCGCCCTGGGCGACGCCTACGATATCGAGCGCGAGCTGGCCGGCGGCGGGATGAGCCGGGTGTTCGTGGCGCGGGAGCAGGCGCTGGGCCGCGAGGTGGTGATCAAGGTGCTCCCGCCGGAGTTGGCCGCGGGGCTCAATCACGAGCGGTTTCGCCGCGAGATCCAGCTCGCTGCCCGGCTCTCCCACCCGTACATCGTGCCGTTGCTGCACGCCGGTGAGGCGGGCGAGCTGTTGTGGTTCACGATGCCCTACATCGCGGGCGACTCGATCCGCAGCCGGTTGCAGGCCGACGGCCCCTTCGGCGTGCGCGAGACGCTGGCGGTGCTGCACGACGTGATGGAGGCGCTGGCCTACGCCCACTCGCGCGGAGTGATTCATCGCGACATCAAGCCGGCCAACATCCTGGCCGATGGGCAACACGCTCTGGTCGCCGACTTCGGCGTGGCCAAGGCGCTCGGCGCGTCACTTCCCACCCAGGGAGTGGCTGGTCACACCAGTTCGGGATTTGCCATCGGCACCCCGGCCTACATGGCGCCGGAACAGCTTGCCGCCGATCCGTCGGCCGATCATCGCGTCGACATCTACGCCACCGGTCTGCTCGCCTGGGAGTTGCTGACCGGAGCGAGTCCGTTCGCGGCGCCGTCGCCTACCGCCACGATGACGGCACAGCTCACCCGCACCCCCGACCCGCTCCACACCCTGCGCGACGACGTGCCGCCGGCGTTGTCGGCGCTGGTGGCGCGCTGCCTGTCCAAGAACGCCGAGGATCGACCGGAAAGTGCCGAGGCGGTGCTCGGCGAACTCGACGCGATCCAGGGAGCGCTGGCGGCCGACGTTCACCGTTCGCGCTCCGGCGAGAGCGCCGCGCGCCGGGCTGGGATCTCCTGGCCCCTGGCGCTGGCGGCCACGGCGGTGGTGGTGGGCGGCATCTGGTGGAGTGGCCGCGACCCGGTGTCGGTTCCGGTCGTCGTGCCCCAGGCGGCGACGCCGATTGTGGCTGGAGGAGACGCGGAGGAGCTCGACACGCTCCCCCCCCCCAGCAACCGGCCTATGACCCGGGCCGATTCGCTGGCGATCGCCCAGGCGCTGCGGGACGAACTCGATCGTCTCGATCCGGAGGGAGTGACTGCTCCCGCGCGTCCGGCCGATGTTGCGAGCATCGAGGCCACGCTGGCTCGGGAGCTGGCGCGGACCGATTCGATCGTGCGGCTGCGGTTGATCGAGTTGACGGCGCGTCGGCCGGACAGATCTCGTCCCGGACTCCCCTCGTCTGCCGAGGGCTTCTCGTCTTTGGATCAGCCCCGGGGTGACCGCAGCATTTCAGTTATGCGGGCCACTCCCTCGGCAGTGCGGCGGGTGATGGTGGTTGCCCCCCCCTCACGGTGGCGCGACAGTGCGGCACGAGTGGCGAGCGACACCATCGTGGCGGAGCTGTCGCGCTGGCTCGGTCGCTCCGAGGGGTGGCAGGTGGTACCAGCGGCACCACGCGTCGAGGGCGAGGAGTCTCCGGCCGATGTGCTGGTGACGGTCGGGTTCACCCCGGTAGCCACCGATTCCGCGGTGCTCCGGATTCTGGTGCGCAACATGTCGGCCGGCTCGAGCTTCGGGTACCGGTCCGTTGCCAGCACGCCGCATCCGTTGCCGGTGGAGCCCCGGGCGTTCCGGGGGACGGTGCGCGAGGCGTTGAGCGTGCTGGAACAGTTGCGCCGCACGCCGAGCGGCGAGCCGTGGACGCTGGACATGGGAAGGCCGTAAAAAGAGAGAAAGAGAGAAAGAGAGAAGGAGGGAAGGAGACGCGTATCCCCTCGTCCCGACCGACGGGAGGGACCTCGGTACTCGTCATCACTTAGAACTTGCCAGCCCCCAGGTGGTTCCACCTGCCGAGGTCCCTCCCTTCGGTCGGGACGAGGGACCGGCCCCATGTATCATCCACAATGGAACGCCGGGTTTCTGGTCGGAGGCCATGCCCCATTGCGCCCGGAACAACCGGCGGCTATCTGTTCAGCATCCGAGCGTCTCAACCACCCCACGGAAGAGTTCTTGCGATGCCCCCTGAATCAACGACCTTTCGGCCGTCCCGACTCCCGACTCCCGACTCCCGACTCCCGACTCCCGACTCCCGGCATCCGCTTCGAGGCCCCAGCGATGACGGCGCTGCGGTTGCTGCGTCCGGGGGAGTTGCAGATCGTCGAGGTGGAACCGGCTTCTCTCCGGAACGTTCCGCTCGACTCCATTCTGATCTCTTGCGACGGCTCGAAGTGGCTCGAGCGATTCGCGTTCACTCTCTCCATGGCTCGGCGACATCCATGGTTGCCGCTGGCGATCGGGCTGGAGTCGACGGATGCCAAGCGGCGACCGGATGACATCCGGTTCGAGGGAGTTGCGTTCGCGATCTGGGAGGTGAGCGGCCAAGCCAGCCGGGATGCACTCGCCGTCCGCACCGCCGTCCGGAGCCGGTCCGCCCCCTCGACGGCTTCCTTTGCCGATTTTCTGGCCGACCGATTCGATCATGCGGCACGTGGTCCCCTGGCAGAGATGCTCGAATCGCGGCCGATCTCCCGGTCCACTGCGGCGATGATGCGTCGGCACGGACCATTCGGTCCGCCGCGATGGCGGGGGTTGTTCCACGTGGTGCAGCTCTTCGCGGATGCCGGCATGTCGGCGTCGTCGCTCGAGGTCCTGGCTGGCAACCGGAAGCTCGTTCCGAAGACGGTGTGGCAATGGTCATGCTCGCTGTTCGGACTCGACTGGCGGAGTCTGCGTGACTGGCAGAGCTGGGAGGCATTGACGGAACTGGCCCTCCGGAGGGCCGGGTATCGCTGCCCGATGGGTGACTGATCGAGGTGGAGCATGTCTCCCCGACAGATTCGGTAATCTGATTACGGAACTGGTCAGGAAACGGCGCTTTTGTGGATGGTGTGGGGGTTCGGGATGGCGTAGCTTTCCTGTGTCACCGACGCGCGGAACGCCGCCAGGTCTGAAGGTATTCTGCTGCTCCATTACCTCGCGCAGCCGATGGTCAATCCACAGTTCATCTTCAGGCTGACTTCCGCACATGCTTCATCACACCAAGGCAGGCCGAAGTAGCAGGCACGGTGTGACATGGCCTGCATTCGCAGATGTTGCGGGCAGATACAATGCGGCGATGCTCGTCATGAGCGAACGCATTTTTGATAAGTTGCGATGCCGTCACCCTCACTTCAACAAATTCGACAGGAGTATCACCATGAGCAAGATCGAGCATTTCCTGATCGGCTGTATCGCCGTTGCCGCCGTGGCCATCAGCGGCATCTCCACCGTCTCGACTGCGTCCGCGGCCACGGGCGTCGTCCAGTGCGGAGCCGGTGTCGTCAACCAGTGCGGGAACAAGTGCACCGACCGCACCTTCTGGGGAGCTTGCGACCAGTGGGAATTCATCTACAACTGGACTGGTTGAGCCAACCACGGCACCGATGCACCGGTGCCGTGTTGTATCGCGTGAAGTCGTGAACAGACGGGGTGTCGGCATCGCAATCTGACGTCTTCCGAAACACTTGTAGTATAGTCACGAACCATGGGGTCAATGATGTGGCGTATCATCCTCGTACTCGCGTTGGGTCTGTTGATCGTCAACATGACAATGCTCAGATCAGCGCAACGCGCGACCCGAGGTGCAGCCTCGATTCTCGCGGGGGACTCGGGCGGTGGAGGCGCTACCCGTCTGCCGACGGTTTATGTCATATTCCAGTCGGCGGATTGTCGCAATGCCCTTCACTCCATGGCCGTCTGGAACGACATCCATCGTCGGAAACTGGCGAATGTTCGTGGGTTGCTTCTTGATGCGCCCAGCGATGGCGAGACCCGGCGCGAAGTGCTCGCCAACGGCGGGATTACCTTTCCGGTGGCAGATGCCGATGCCGAGGAGATCGGAGTGGTCCTGAAGCAACTGGGCTATTCCCAATCTCTCGTGGCAGTCCTGGTCGATCCTCGGGGTCGGGTGCGACTCGCGCTGCCGTGGAATGCCACCGATTCGCTCCAGGTGGACCGACTCCTCCAACTCCTCGAACCGACGGCTTCATGACGCAATCTCTCCCAAGATTCAAATGCCTCTTGATCGTTTCACTCGTCGCCGCCTGTTCTTCGGGGCCACAGTTGCAAAAAGGTCCGTGGGCCGACGAGTCGATCACTTCGCTCAAGCGGACTGTCATGACTGCGGAGTGGGATACCCTGGCGACCCGAGGTGGTGATGCCGAAGGGACGCTTGGACACCTTTGGCTGAGCGCAGCCGACTCCTCCATGTTTGTCGCCTGGGACAATAGCACCCAGGAGGTGCATGCGTTCGATCATGACCTCAGGCCACTCTGGCAATTCGGACGCAAGGGTGCGGGGCCGGGAGAATTTCGACAGGGGCGATCGATCGCCTTCACTCCGGCGGGAGAGATCCTCATATTCGATGTTGCCACCCAGCGGATGACGTTCCTGACCCGCGCCGGTGAGCTTCGGACCACCGTGGTGCTCGAGGAGAGGCTGGATCAGGTCGTGCCATGGACCGATGGCAAGCTGCTCGGCACTGCGCCCCGTCGAAAGGGCTCTCCGTTTGTGGTGATGCGCGACGACGGCCGGGTGCTGACCAGTCTTGACGTGCCGTGGGACGGCTGGACGGATCTGCATCCGCTGCTCCAAAGCGGATACATCGCGTCGGATCCGACTGCGGCAACTGCGGCATTCATCATGATCCATGGTGATGGCTGGTTCGCGGTTGGTGAACAGCCAGGGGCGTCATACCTCGGGCGGTACGTCGAGCATCTGGAGATGCCATCGGTAATCGAGAAATCAGACCTGCAACTGATTGTCGGCGCTACCATCGCCGGTCAGGCTGTCAGCGTCCGAGACGGCATGGTCACGATCCTGTATGAAGGGAAAAGCCCTGAGGCTCGGAGATGGCTCGACCAATACCGGTTGTCCGACGGATCGTATCTGGGTTCGCAGCTCTTGCCGGAACCGGTCAGCGGATTCTCCAGCGCGCCAGATGGCAGCTATTTCGTCGTTTTCAACGACCCGAGCCCGACGATTATGCGCCTCCGGCCCAAGCGGTAATCGGAGGAATGTAGACCAGGAAGATGATCCCTCTCGGCCATGACAAGGGCTGAATCGTCAAATCGATACCCCATTGCGCCCGGACCGAGGCTCGGCTATCCGTTCAACATCCGAGCGCCTCATTACCGATTCCTCCCGCCGGAAGTGATCATGGCGACTGCGACGGTAGTATCCCCCGTTTCCGCGAGTCGCCCATGATGCCTTCCCGACCGTCCCGATCCACCGGCCACATGCCCCCGCTCCATCTGGTCCTCGCCCTCGGCGTCTCGATGAGTGCCGCCTGCGGGGCACGCGACACACCGCAGGGCATCGCCGCGAATGTCCCCACGACCATCCACGCCCGGTCGGCCTACGATGCCATCCCCGTTCTCGATCTCGTCCCGACACGCCCGGCGTGCGTGGTGGATGTCCTGGACTGCTCTCCAGGGGGTGAGGTCAAGGCAGTGGTCGGCAGCGAGGGGCGACTCCTCGTGTGGAGTCTCGACAGGCCACTCCACGAGATCGCCGGAGAAGGATCTCCTGCGAAAGTGGTGGGACGGGTCGGTGGAGGACCGGGCGAGTACAGGATGATCATGGCAGCAGGATTTTCCCGATCTGGAGAATTGCTCGCCTTCGATCCAGCCCAGCAACGCCTGCTCCGGTACGACTGTTCCGGAAGTCCGGTGGCCACTTCGCAGGTGGTGCTGCCACCGGGCTTCATCGATGCGTCATTCGTCGGGGGGGAACTCCGCGCACTCGCGGTCGACAAGGCCGGAGGATCCGGAGCGCCAGATTCTGCTTCAGTGCGTGTGTTTGTACTGGAACCCGACGGCAAGAAGCCGAGGCGGCTCTTCACCTTGCCGGTTCGGCAGAGGGCCTGGGCGTTGACTGATATGCGTCCCGTGCCCGGACTGTTCGCCGCAACTCCCCAGTGGCAGCTCCTCGCGGATGGCCAGGTGCTGTATTCCGCGGCGACGGCCATTCTGGTGCATCGATACGATGAATCGGGCGCTCCTGTTCTTCATGTCGGCTTTGACGCCCAACCGCGCGAAGTGACGAAGGACGAGGCGGAACGCTCCCTTGAAGTGGTCCTGCGGCAGGCACCGAACGCTCAGATGCGGGACGCGATGCGGGCATCGCAGGCCGGTCGGGTCGCGGAGCGGCAGCCGGCGATCACGGCACTCAGGCAACTGGAGAATGGTCAGATCTGGATGCGGGAGGCACCACGGGCGGCAGGCGATTCCGTGCGGTGGCTGGTGCTCGATTCCGCCGGAACCCCCGTGGGATCAGTGATGCTGGATACCGAGTCGAGGGTGCTGACTGCGGCAGATGGATTGATTCTGGTGAGCCAACCGGGAGCGGTGGATCCGTCCGAGTCGCTGGTCTGGATGCGCGTGGCATCATCGGTTGGCAGCACTGCGGGGGCTGGGAGTGGCGGGCAGTAGTTCGGTGAGTAGGGGCTCTGCCCTCCCCTCGTACTGAGCGAAGGGAGGGACATCGGTACTCGTCATCACTTAGAACTTGCCAGCCCCCAGGTGGTTCCACCTGCCGAGGTCCCTCCCTTCGGTCGGGACGAGGGACCATCCCTCTCCTTCTCTCCTTTTCTCCTTCTCTCGTTCCCACCCATCCCGGCCTTGATATGGCCCGAGCAGAACCCCAGTGGCGGTATTTTTCCTGAACGCCAGACCGGGGCCTACCTCCGAACCTGGCGAGATGCCCCGTTGCCTCTGGGAATGATGCCAGATGGTCGGTTGATCGTTCCCCGGGATGATCAGGATTCGGGCGGGACCCTGCTGGAGGTGGTTAGACTGCCGGGCACGCTCCAGGAGGTGCCGCTCGACTCCATGCATCGAAGGTGATATAGTCCATGCTGGTGGCACTATGGAGTCGGCGGCGGTGATCATGAGCGACTGCGTCGGGGTTCAATTCTTTGATTCCAAACACACACCAGAAGACCAGAACGCTGGTGTTCAAGCTTGGCAAGGATATCCTCGCGAATATCGGTCCTGCCACGAAGACAGGTAACAGCGCAGGTCCAGCCGCGTTCTCATACGCATGCGGATAGTCGATTTGTCTGTGGACTGCCTGTAGTTACACTGGTTTGTGGAACCCGTGGAGCGGAGCCCGCCACAGCCGATCTTCCGAGAGGAGTGAATACCACTTTCTCACTCACCATGACAACGGTTCAGCCGAAAGGCCGAAATGAAAGCCACACTGCACCGATCAACTGCGGAGGCGTCATCTGCGTGCTGCCTCCTTTCATTGATTGGCCTCGGACTGCTGGCTGCTTGCTCCGCTAATAACGGCAACCACCCCGAGCGGTCGAGCGTGACAGTTCTCACGCGGTCGAGTGAACCACTTTCCATTGTGGAGACCTTGTTCACTGTCAGTCGCTTCGGGACAACAACTGAGCCGTTCGGCGACGTACGCGGCCTGATCGCGCTCAGCGACGGCTACATCGCTCTGGTGGACGCCAGTCTGCCGGGCCTCATTGTCATCGACCCGAACAATCCGGCGGATGCCGTACTGCTTGGCCGACCAGGAGACGGACCAGGCGAGTTTCGAAGTCCACGCCTCATCCAGGCCATTGGGACCGACAGTCTTGTCATTTTCGACGCCACAAGCCGGAAAATTCTGGTGTTCAGCCGAACAGCCGGTTTTCTTTCATCTGTTGAATTGCCCAAAGGCGGCATGGTTGCGGACCCACTCGGATATGTGGATGGGAAGCACGTGGCGCGTTTTGACTATCACCGTCCTCCTGCAGGAGAAGGGGGAGTGCGCACAGTGGAGAGCCGGATATTCATCGGAGCAGGTTCTGATGCAGCCGACACGCTTGCCGAGTTTCCCGGGGGGATACTGAGTCCACAAGGGTACATGTTTTTCGCTTGGCGAGCGGTCGCCGCGATCCAGGGCGAATACTTGTGGTTCGGTCAAGGAAATCTCTCACAACTTTCCCGCCTCAAGATCACGACCAGTGCAACGCCGCAGATCTTCACATGGGCACAAGTCGCTCGACCAGTCACAGACAATGACAGAAAGGCGATGACGGCGCTCGCATCTTCTCTGAACGCACCCCCGAACATGTTCACGCAGGACCGGTTCGCGGACTCGGTGCCGCTGTTCTCACGCATCATTCCGATGACCGAAGACCAGCTGGCGCTTGTCGGCTATGAACCACCCGAAGGCTGGTCAGACAGCCTGTTCGTGTTGGACCTCTCGGCGAAAGTGGTAATTCCCATGGCACTCCCGGACGGCTTCCGGCCGGCGTGGATATCCGATTCATTGATGATCGGCGTGTCACTGACGGGCCCGGATGGACCGGCGTTGGTCGGTTTCCGGATCAGCATCCCGCACCAAGTGCGAACACAGTAACCGGTTCCGCCCTCTCCAGGCCTGACCGGACCCCCGGTGGCAGTATCTTCCCTGAACACCCGACCGGGATCCGATCGCCCAGACCAATGGAATCCGCCTGATGACCCTCGCCGTTGCCATTCTCCTGCTCCAGGCCGCCATGGCTGCCACCCCTCCTCATGCCGGGATGCCGTTCGCCGTGGGCGAGCGGCTCGAGTACCAGGGGCGGCACACCATCTTCCGGCCGGGGACGGCGGTGCTGAGCGTGGACGCGATCGAGAGCTGGCAGGGGGTGCCGCACTGGAAGTTCTCATTCACGTCGTCGGTCTCCTTCCTGGGCTTCAAGTCCCGGACCGAACTGGTGTCGTGGACCGGCGTGGACGACTTCATGTCGCGTCGCTTCACCAAGACGATGGAGGAGAATGGCCGCCGGAAATTCGAGGACTTCCGGATCCACCCGGACTCCGGCTTCTTCCGTCGAGGGGATGACACCGTCACCAAACGGACCGCGGAGCGACCGCTCGACGACGTCGCGTTCTTCTACTGGATCAGGACTATCCCTTTGCAGGTGGGCGAGACTTACCGGTTCGCCAACTACTATCGCGACGAGCGCAATCCGGTCACAGTGCGGGTCATCAAGCGGGAGACGATGGAGATGCCCGACGGCGCCAAGGTGCCGTGCCTGGTGCTCCACCCGATCGTCGACGAACCGAACGGGATGTTTTCCGCGCGCTCAGACGCCCGCCTCTGGCTGACGGATGACAGTCGGCGGATCCCGGTTCAGATCCAGTCGACCTACAATTTCGGAACGGTCAAGCTGGTGCTGCAGAAGGTCACACCGGGAAACGCTGCCCTTTGACAGGCGGTGAGGGTGATCCCCTCCCCTCGTCCCGACCGCAGGGAGGGACCTCGGCACTCGTCATCACTTCGAACTCACCAGCCACCAGGTAGTTCCACATGCCGAGGTCCCTTGTGTCTTCCCCATCGAGTAGAATTGGGTCGGGAGTAGCCCGTCGTCCCTCAGGATCTCAGTCCGTCAGCGAGCTGGGGCGCTCCCGATCCCGTCGGACCCAGAGCCCGAACAGTTGCGCGGGGTCGA
>JANRJE010000017.1:0-2207 GCA_033764135.1 Gemmatimonadales bacterium | reverse complement strand
TGCGTACCGGATCAATTCCGCCGGCGGGCCCACGCGGGCGGCGAGCAGGACTCCCTCATGGAACTGGAACGCGGGTCCGCTGGTGGCCGCCCCGGCCCGCGCTTCCACCTCAGCAAGATGCAGGAGGGTATCGTCGAGCTGTTGATACAGAATGGTCCGCAATGCGAGGATACTGACCAGACCAGCTGTGGCCAGAATGGCAAGCGCCCCGAGGGCGACGCGAAGCGCCAGGGCGAGGCGGAACGAACGCACCCTATTCATCTCCCAGCCGCAGCGCATAGCCAGCGCCCCTGATCGTTTGGAGGAGCCGCGGGTCACCGTACCGTTCGAGCTTCTTACGCAGGTTCGAGATATGGGCATCGATCATGTTTGTCTTGGGGTCAAACGACATATCCCACACCTGCTGAAGCAGTTGGACCCGTGTCACCACCTGTTCTGGGTGCAACATGAAGTGCTCGAGCAGCCGGAACTCCCGTGGCGAGAGCTCGACACGGCGGTGCCCGACGCGCACTTGGCGGTTGAGCCGATCAACCTGCAGGTTGCCGAAATGCAGGACGCCACTGACAGACCCACTCCGTCGCCGCGTGAGGGCGGCGACCCTCGCCAACAGCTCATCGAAGTCGAACGGTTTCGTCAAATAGTCATCGGCGCCGGCGTTGAGACCGCGCACCACGTCCGGTGTCGAATCGCGCCCCGTCAGCATCAGAATTGGCGTGTCAATTCCCTCGCGCCGGAGATCGGCCGAGAGCTCGAGTCCCGTCCGTTTCGGGATCTGGACGTCCAACAGAATCAGGTCGTACGAGTAGCTGTGGCAGAGGTGTGAACCCTCTTCACCATCAGTAGCCACATCGACGGCATGGCCCTCCTCTTCCAAGCCTTGCTTGAGAAAGCGGGCCGTTTGCGAGTCATCCTCGACGACCAAGATGCGCATGCCGGCTCCCGAGAAGTTGGGCGGCCGCGATGGGGGGGGAACCCCCCATCGACGGGCCGAAGACGTGAACGAATCCAAGAAACCTTAACCTCGGATCGAAGGTCCCGTAATCGTTGGCCCGGTATCATCAAGCACGGGGGAATGGGCCGATCAGGTCAAATTTAGCAGCGGGAGGCGGTGATGCGACGATTGGCGACCGATGAGCAGAGTGAGTGGCTCGCGGCCACAGGCCGACGGAGGCCGCGCACCCCAAGATCAAGAACCAGTCGAATGCTCACCCGGATCGCGCTAGGCGTGGGATTGCTACTTCTCACCCAAGCCGACGTGGCGGGTGCGCATCCGGTCCTCCGGCGATCAATACCCGCCGCGGCCGAGACGTTGACCATTCCGCCGAGACTGCTTCGGCTCAGCTTTAGTGAGCCGGTTGAATTGCGCTTCTCCAAGATCCAGTTGATCGACGCCAGGGGGACAACGGTGGCATTGGATCCACTCGCCACCATCCCGGCTTCACAGGGCACCATCGTGGCCACGCTCGACCGCCTCCTCGGGAACGGATCATACCTGGTACGATGGCAAGTGGCGGGCGCGGATGCGCACGTGGTGCGTGGTGAGTTCCGCTTCGTGGTGAACATTCCCGAACAGCTCCGCGCGGAAGGCGACGCCGGCAGTGTGGCGCCGCCCGACACTCCGCACGAAGTCCATCAGCCGACGGCAACGGCTGGGCCACCATTTCACGTGTCCGACCCGCTCTTTGTCGGAGTGCGTTGGTTGATGTACATCGCGCTCACCGGCATCGTTGGCGCTGCGGTATTTCAGATGGCTGTCCTCCGACGCGTCGAGCTGCACTGGAGCCGTCTCGGCATCGCCCCGCGAGCGGGGCTGACCGCGCTCTGCGCCACCGTCGGGCACGTCGCTGCCGTCCTGCTCCTGGTCACGTTGCCGCTGCGCCTGGCCGCGCAGTCGGTGGCGATGCACACACCGGGACAGGCATTTCAGGCAGACATGATCGGTGGGTTGATCGTGCACACCACGTGGGGATGGGCCTGGGCGGCGCAAGTGCTCCTCGGCGTGGCGGCCGTGATCCTGTTCAGGCGGGCCCAAACGACCGGGCGGTGGATGCCCATCCGCGTCGTGGGCCTCTTGCTGGCGTTTACCCCAGCGCTTTCGGGACACGCCATTGCCGCTGAGCGGTGGATCCCGCTGGCCGTCCTTTCCGATGGACTGCACATCATTGGTGCTGCGGGATGGCTCGGCACGCTGGCTGTGATGTTGATCG
>JANRJE010000013.1:0-31118 GCA_033764135.1 Gemmatimonadales bacterium | reverse complement strand
TCGATCTGTCGTTCGTTCGCTCCTGCCCTCCCTCCCTCCCTCCCTCCCTCCCTCCCTCCCTCCCTCCCGGTAAGCATAGCCGGGGTGCTCGCCCTTCTGGTGCTTGCCTCGTGTGCTGGGCCTGACTCGGTCATGCCGCCGGAACTCAGTTCCCCGGAGGTGCCGTTGCTCAAGGCTTCACTCGTCGGACCGAGTTGCGAGAATTCCAGCACCTTTTACCTCAAACGGTGCTGGCCGAGCCAGGGATTGATCATGGTGGCAACTGTGAATACGGATCCGTTGGTTAAGGCAGGCCTCGAAGCCGGCGTGAACAATTGGAACGCGCTGCTCGGCCAGGCTCCGACCTCCTACCGTCGGCTCTTCAATTGGAATGACACCACGACCGCAGGGGCCGACGTCATCGTGGAGGTCCATGGCAGCGCGACGGACAGTTACTGCGGCAAGGAAAACGGGGGCCGAATTGACCTCTTCCGGCTGGGCAGCAGCGAGTGCCCCACCACCCGCAGCTCGTTCGGCGATATCGCCACGGTATTGGCCCACGAACTGGTGACGGTGCTTGGATGGGTAGATGGGGTGGAGTTGTTCGGGGTGGCCGGGGTCTCCGACGAGTTCTGCGTGGCCACCTTCCCGGGCACCAAGGATCCGGGACCGCTGAGTACCCAGCATTGCTACCATGATGCCGACGGGATCATGCAATTGTACCGGTTCGGGGATGCGGTTTTGGGAGATCCGACCAACTATTGGGGCACCCGAATCCTGGCGCTGAGCGATGTCGGGCTGGCGGCCTCGACGGTCGCGATGGGGAGCAGTGTGGCGATCACGGCGACGAATCTGACGGCCGGTCCCTTCGCCCAATACTCCGCCACGGTGCCGTTCGGACCGGCAAGCTATTCCAGTCAATTCTTCCCCAGTACCTCGGCGTCCCGGACTGGAAACTCCGTCACGGGACTGGTGGCTGGCTTGGTGAATGTGACACTGCGCCCGACCAGCGCCCCGACCGGATTCAAGCTCTGGCAGCCGCTCAGTTCGGAAGGCCGTGCCGTCTCATTGACAGTCACTCCCCCTCCGCCGGTGGTCTTCAAGGTCGACCGGATCACTCCCGATACGGCCGGGATTTCGGTTCCGGGTCTGACCACATTCACTGCGCATGTGGTCGGTGCTCCCGGCACACCGGTCACCACACGCTGGATCGTGATCGACAGCCGGACACCCACAGTTGCCGATACCATCTGGAGGGTGGGCTCCTCGACGTTGGACATCCTGATTCCTGCAGGGGCGTCCTACGCCATCGGCCTGCGAGCCCGGCCGCAGTTCGGTCAGATCATCGGATTCGAGGCATTCCAGAACATCCCGGTATGCACCGGGAGTGCGCTCTTGAGTGGCCCCAGCGGCGGCGGCACCGAGGTGGTGGCTTCAGAGTCCTCGCCGCCGACAACTGACGCGGTCGTCGGCTGCGTGCCACCCGAGGAGGAGGAGTTTTGATGGGTGCGCCATCCGGGTTGCGCATTGCTCCCGGGCTGCTCCTGTTCCTGGCTTTGGGCTGCGGCGGAACCGAGCCGAATGCGCCGACGCCCGCACCCGCGAAGGCGTTCGCGGGGACGATTTTTGTCGTGCGGAACTCCAACGGGGTCGAGCCGCTGGAGGCACCGGTTGGCATTGATGGGAGCAATCGGGAGTTCTGGGTGCCGCTCGATCTATCGCCGTACTGGCCGGGAGACGACGCCGAGTTTTTCCAGCAGGCAATACTGCGGAACTTTGCCGCCAGCCCTGACGGGAGGTTTCTCTACGTCGCGGCGAAAGGGAAGGTTGCCCGGTTCAACCTGCCCGCGGGTGGCCAGTTGACAGAACTGTTCGATCCCTTCAACTCGGCCAACATCCGCGTTTCGCCCAACGGCCTTATGCTGGCCTTCCAACAGCCGCAGGAGGCTCAGCGGGTGATCATCATGAATGCCTCCGGGACCAACCCTAGGGCGGTCTTCTCGCCACCTCCGCAGGCGGGGCTGACCTATGGTCCTCCGGTGTGGGTCGGGAATGACCGCCTGATGGTGGCCGCACGGCTGGTGACTGGGGTTGGACCACCAATCACTTGGGTGACGGAAATGCGCTCACCCGATTGGGAGCCGCAGGAATACCTCCCTTTGCGCGGAGCGTTTGTTTGGGGCCGCACCCTTCTTGGTTCTCCCGGTGGTGACAGGCTATACGTGGAGAGAGTCACTATGGATGCCGACCATCGCGATACAACGGAACTGGTGGAGTATCTGATCGATCAAACGGATGGAGTTGTCAAGGTTCGGTTTCCCCCACAACATGGCGGCGAATTCGTGCTCTCACCTGACGGTTCGCAGGTTGTCACTCTTGGCTCTCTGCAGGGCTTGGCGGTCTTTGACATCGCAACTGGTCTGCAACTGGGTGGTGGATTCGGGAAGCCGGGGCGCATGGAAGTTCCCGTCACATGGACGGCGGCGGAGTATCCGTGAGGGAGTCGTGAGACGTGAGTCGTTAGTCGGGAGAGGGACGCGGCTTCGCCGCGCTTGGTAAAAGGTGAAACGGAACCAGGCCCAAGTACCGTTTCACCTTTCACCTTTCACCTTTTCCGTTCACCCCGCCGCCGCTCCGCGGGGCGGGGCAGGCCCTTCACCCGCGCGGCTTCGCCGCGCCCCCCTCCCCCCGCTTCACCGCCTCCCACACCTCGTCCAGTTCCTCCAGCGTCGCCTCGCCGAGCACCAGGCCGCGTTCACGGGCGCCCGCCTCGATGCCGGCAAAGCGGCGGCGAAACTTGGTGTTGGCGCGGTCGAGTGCCGCGCCCGGCTGCACCCCGGCCTTCCGCGCCAGGTTGACCACCGCGAAGAGCAGGTCGCCGAGTTCATCCTCGAGCTTGGTGCGGTCGGCATCGCCGGTGAGCAGTTCCACCTCCACCTCGGCGAGTTCCTCGTGGACCTTGTGCAGGGGGCCGTTGGTGTCGGGCCAGTCGAAGCCGACGCCCGCGGCGCGTTCCTGCAGCCGATACGCCATCAGCAGCTCGGGCAGGGTAGGGGGGAGTCCGTCGAGGACCCCCTGCCCGACCTTCCGTTCCTTCGCCTTGAGGGACTCCCAGCGTTCGCGCTCGCCGAGGTCGAACAGATGCGGATGACGGCGGCGCATCTTGGCCACCAGGTCGTCGGCTACCTGATCGGCGGTGAACTCGCCGGTTTCGGCGCCAAGCACCAGTTGCCAGGCGAGGTGGAGCATCAGGTCGGCCACTTCCTCGCGGATCGCATCGGGGTCGTCGCCCGCCATCGCCGCGGCCAGCTCGTGGGCCTCCTCGATGAGGTAGGGGCGCAGGGTGTTCCGGGTTTGCACCCGGTCCCAACTGCACCGTTGGCGGAGGTCGGCCACCATCGCCACCGCCCGGTCGAGTGGTGAGCCGTCTTGCATGATCTCGCTGCCGTCCATACTCTCCCCGCTGTGCTGGAACTGAAGATTCCCGAGACTGCCCGGGCCTGGGTGGACGTCGACCTCGACGCCCTGGTTCGGAACGCCCTCGCCTATGGCGTGCGCGTCGGCGTGCCACTCCTGCCGATGGTCAAGGCCAATGGCTACGGACTCGGCGCCGTCGCCGTGGCTCGCGCGCTCGAGGCGGTTGACCCGTGGGGATTCGGCGTGGTCACCGTCGCCGAGGCGATCGAACTGCGCCGCGCCGGGATCGAGCGACCAATCCTGATCTGCTCCCCCCTTCTTCCGGATGCCGTGGAATATGTCAGGGCCGCCAATGCCCGACCCACAATCGGCGATCTCGACGCCCTTCGCGCCTGGCTGGCGGCGGGCGATAATCCGTTTCACCTCGAGATCGACACCGGGATGGCCCGGAACGGATTCCGCCATGATGACAGTGCCGCACTCGCCGCTGTGGCGGCGCTGGTGGCTCAGGCACCCGGTTTCGAGGGGGTGTACACCCATTTCCACTCCGCCGACGGCGACGAGGCGGCCACGGCCCGCCAATGGCAGCACCTGCACGAGACCCTCACCGCGATCGGCACCCGACCGCCTCTGGTCCATGCCGCCAACTCGGCGGCTGGGGCGTTCGGAAAGTTGTATGGCGGCGATTTTGCCCGCCCGGGCATCCATCTCTACGGAGGCGAGACTCCAGGAATGGTCGCCGAACCGGTCGCCGCCGTGCGGGCCCGGGTGGTCTCGGTGCGTGCCGTGCGGCCGGGCGAGACGGTCTCCTACCACGGCACCTGGACCGCCGGGGCGCCGACCACCGTCGCTACCTTGGGCGTCGGCTATGGCGACGGGGTGTTGCGGGCGCTTTCCAATTGCGGAGAAGTGGAGCTCAACGGGGAGGTTGTCCCCATCGTCGGACGGGTAACCATGGACCATCTGATGGTCGCCACAGGTGCGCTCCCGGTCAGAACAGGGGATATTGCCACCGTCTTCGGCGGCCGTGTTTCGCTCGACCGGCAGGCCGGCCACGCCGGAACCATCAGTTACGAATTGCTCACCGCGCTGGGAGCACGACTCCCGCGCCGCTATCAGGGGGGGGGATGAATCCGCATTTCGCATCACTAGTGCTCGGACTCGCAGCGCAGGCCAACTCGGCACTCGAAGGCCAGCTTCCTCCCGGAGCGGCCGAGGCCGGTGCCGGGGATGCGCGGCAACTCGCCAAGACCCTGATCGACACCTTGGCGATGATCGAGGCCAAGACCCAGGGCAACCTCGAGACCGATGAGACGAAGCTGGTCGAGCAGGCGCTCACTGCACTCCGCTTCCGCTTTGCCACTGGGAAGGTCCATTGAGTCGCCGGGCGGCGTTGATCGTCCTCGACGGCCTCGGCGTCGGCCCTGCGCACGACACCGATGCCTACGGCGACACCGGCAGCAACACCCTCGGCAACGTGCTGAAGGCCAATCCCGCGCTCCGGTTGCCCAATCTCGAGGCGTTGGGCCTCGGCGGCTGCGGCGCCAGCGGGGTGCGCACCGTGGACGCGCCGAGCGCAGCATGGGGGAGTGCCCAGCCCGCTTCTGCTGGCAAGGACTCCACCACAGGCCATTGGGAACTCTGCGGGCTGACCATCACCGATCCGTTTCCGACCTACCCGAACGGCTTCCCGGCAGAGCTGCTCGCCGAATTCAGCGCCCGAACCGGCAGGGGAGTGCTCGGCAACCGGACGTCGTCGGGCACCGCCATCCTGGATGATCTCGCTGCCGAGCATCTCGCGACCGGCTCGTGGATCGTCTACACCTCGGCGGATTCGGTTTTCCAGATTGCGGCACATGAGGATCTGGTGCCTATTGATGAGCTGTATGAGGCGTGCCGGATCGCCCGTGAGTTGCTGGTAGGTGACCATGGTGTATCGCGGGTCATCGCGCGGCCCTTCGTGGGAAAACCGGGAGGATGGATCCGTACCAAGCGGCGCAAGGACCTCTCGCTGCCGCCCCATGGGCGCACCCTTCTCGATGCTCTGGCCGAGGCGCACATCCCGGTGGTCGGGGTCGGCAAGGTGGATGACCTCTTTGCCGGGCGGAATGTCCGGTCGATCCACACCGCCACCAACGCCGAGGCGTATGAACTGATCGAGGGCGGGCTACTGGCGATGCGCCGCGGCTTCCTCTTTGCCAACGTCATAGAGTTCGACCAGAGCTGGGGCCACCGCAACGATGTGCCGGGATTTGCCAAGGGACTAGAGGCCCTCGATCGCTGGATTCCCCGGCTCAAGAATCAGATCCGGCCCGACGACTTGATTATCTTGACCGCCGATCACGGGAATGATCCGACGACCCCCTCGACCGACCATTCCCGGGAGCAGGTCCCTGTCCTGGTTTTGGGCGGGCAGGTCCGACCGGTCGCGCTGGGCGTCCGGAGCACCTTTGCCGATCTGGGCCAGACCGTGGCCGAATTCCTGGGCGTGCCGCCTTTGGCGGTCGGGACGTCCTTTCTCACTGAGGTATGGGCAACGTGACAGCGATGCTGGCGGCCGCCGAGGCCGCCCGAAGCCGGGCCTACGCCCCCTACTCGGGATTCCGGGTCGGGGCAGCTCTGGAAACCGAGGAGGGGACCATCGTTACCGGGTGCAACGTGGAAAATGCTTCCTATGGCTTGACGATCTGTGCCGAGCGCTCGGCAGTGGCCACTGCGGTCTCGGCGGGAATGCGGCGCTTTCGCCGCCTCCTGCTGGTCAGCGACGCCACCGCGCCGGTGGCGCCGTGCGGCGCCTGCCGTCAGGTGCTGGTCGAATTTGCACCGGACCTGGTGGTGGAGAGTCGCGCCGGGGGGCAGGCGGTGATTTGGACCATGGCCGAGCTGCTCCCCGCGGCATTTCGCGGCGACTCCCTCAAGTGATGCGCCGACTGCTGCTGCTCCTGGCTCTGGCCACCGGCGCCGGCGCCTGTACCGAGCGGTTGACCACCCCGGGAACCTGTCCGGGGCTCTGTCCGGGAGGCGAGGTGGCGGTCAAGGACACGGTGATTTCGGTCACCGTCGGGACCGACAGTTCGATTGCGGGATTCACCGGACTCCTCGATGCCACCTCGATTCTGCTCTCCACTGGTCCGGCCTTCGGCGAATCGCGCGGTGTCATCCGATTTCTCCCACGCGGTGACTCGGTCTTCGTGCAGGACACGGTGCGGACCTTCACCGTGGATTCGGTGGTGATTCGGCTCTTTCTGCAACGCCGCGACACAACCGTCTCAGGTCTGGAACTTGAGGTCTATCGTCTGCCGACCAGTACCGACACCTTGATCACTCCGACGGAGCTCGCGGAGTTGATGACCCCCGACCGCTTGCTCCGCAGCGTCGCAATCGTCGATTCGGCCAAGGTCGGATCGTTCAGCCTGGGATTCACCGGGTCGGAACTTGCGGGGCTCGGATTCACACCACTGGATTCGACCCAACTGGTGATCGGTTTGCGATTGACGGCGCCGGGCTCTGCCGCAGCGCGCTTCGGCACCGGCCGCGCCGGCGACCAGGGGCCGGTCTGGTTCACCTTCGTGGCAACGGAAAACGCTGACACGGCTCTGCGCGCACAGATCATCAGCCGGTCGCCGACCCGCAGTTTCACGGTCCGACCGCCATCGCCACCACTCGACCCTGCCTTCCTGCAGTTGGGTGGATTCCCGGCCACGAGGACCTTTCTCCGGTTCACGCTGCCGGACAACCTGCGCGATTCGGTGACCATTCTGCGTGCCACCCTGGAGCTCGACGGGATCGCCCCTCTGACGGGATTGGCTGGCGATAGTGTCAGGGTGGATGCCCGCGGTCTCCTGGCCGATTTCGGGGCGAAATCGCCGGTCGTTGGCAACATCAGCTCCACTGGCTTCATGAGAGTGGGGGAGAGCGGCCTCTCCATTGACATGGCCACCACAGTCAGCCTCTGGCAGGGGACCAACGCATTGCCATCGGCGCTCCGGCTACAGATGGGCGAGGAGTGGTCTTCGTTCCTGGTGCCGCGCTTCCATTCCACGAGCGGTAGCGGATTCGCCCCTCGCCTGCGGATCACCTACCGACCCCAATTCCCGTTCCAGGGCTTCTGATGAAGAGACGCACCCTGACGTGCTGCCTCACCCTGCTGGCTCTGATCGTTCCCGAGCTGGCGGCGCAGTCGTCGCAGTTCGGAATCCGGGGCCTCGGCCTGCCGGGGAGATCCGCCTCTGCCCGCACCCTCGGCTCGGCCAGCTCGATGGGACTCTTCGACGGCGAGTCGAGTCTCAACCCTGCCGCCCTATGGTCGCTGCCGCTGGCTACTACGGTACTGACAACTTCGCAGGCATGGCGCACCAGCACCAACCCCGCCGGCTCGGCCTCGGCCCGTGACAACCGCTTCCCGCAGTTTCTCTTTGGCGGTCCGATCCCCAATTCACGCCTCGCCCTCTCGCTCAGCTACTCCACTTACGCCGACCGTGACTTCACTCTCGCCACAGTGGGTACCGCGTCGCCACGAGGCGTACCGATCGGTGTGATCGACACCCTCAGTTCCACCGGCGGGATCAACGATCTGCGCGTGGCTGCAGCATGGCGAGTCCATTCGCGGCTCCAGGTCGGTCTCGCGGTCCATGCCCTCACCGGCGTCAACCGGTTGACGTCGAGGCGCGTTTGGGAGGACACCACATTTCTCTCCCCCCGGCAGAGCTCGGAACTGGACTACCTCGGATACGGCCTCAGTGCCGGGGTGATCTACCGGCCTCGGGCAGGGCTCGAACTCGCCGGCACGATTCGCCAGGACAACGATCTGACTGTGCGGCAGGACTCGGCGGAGACCGGTACAGTGGACCTGCCGATCACCATCGCGGCCGCAGGGAAAATGGCGGTCGGATCCCGGCTGGTCGTTGCGAGCCAGATAACCCGCAGAAATTGGTCGGTTGCCAACCAGGGGATCGTTGATCAGGGCGGTGTGGCGGCCAAGAACACCATCGAATACAGCGGTGGCGTGGAGATTTTTCGCAATCTCCGCAACCGGGATCAGCTGCCGCTCCGACTGGGTGTGCGCTATGCCCAACTCCCCTTCCTGGTCGGTGAGGGAGGACAACCCAGCGAGATCGGTTTTTCCGCCGGGACCGGACTGCGCTTTGCCCGCAATCAGGCCGGTTTCGACATCGCAGTGGAACGGATGCGCCGAACCCAGGGAAGTGCCTTCCGCGAGACCGCCTGGGTGTTGAGCGTCGGCGTCTCGATGCAGACCGGAGGACGGACGGGATTGCAGTAAAGGGGACGGTGAACGGGACGCGGCAGAGCCGCGCGGGTGAACGGGGGGTGGGGGACGTGAAAGGTGAAACGTGAAACGGAATCTCGGACTACATTCCCTTTCACCTTTCACCTTTCACCTTTCACCTTTCACCTTTCACCTTTCACCTTTCACCTTTCACCTTTCACCTTTTACCGTTCACCGTTCACCGTTCCCCATCAGGACTGACATGAAGCGAGTCTGGATCGAAACCTACGGCTGCCAGATGAACGTGGCTGACACCGAGCTGATGCTCGGGGTGTTGGGCCAGGACGGCTATGCCGTGGCCGATGGTCCCGACGGCGCCGATATTCTTCTGGTCAACACCTGCGCCGTGCGCGACAACGCGGAGCAGCGGGTGATCGGCCGGATGGGCGAGCTGCAGCGGCACAAGCACCCCGGCGTGGTGCTTGGTGTGGTGGGGTGCATGGCTCAGCGGCTTGGTCCGATACTTCTGGAGCAAGTGCCAGCGGTTGATCTGGTGGTGGGACCCGATGGCTACCGCAACTTGGCAACACTGCTGGGCCACGCTCAGGCGGGGCAGCGGGTTCACGATACCGCCTACCGCAGCTGGGAGCATTACGAAGAGGTGCCCCAGGTGCGCCAACCGGGGCCGACCGCCTTTGTCACGGTGCAACGGGGTTGCGACTATCGCTGCACCTTCTGCATCGTCCCGACCACGCGCGGGCCGGAACGAAGCCGGGCGCTGGCCGACGTAGTGTCCGAGGTGCGACAGTTGGCGGAGCAGGGGGTGAGCGAGGTCACCTTGTTGGGCCAGACGGTGAACTCGTATCACGATGGCAATCATGATTTCGCCGAGTTGCTTCGGGCTGTTGGTGGTGTCGACGGTATTCAGCGGCTGCGGTTCACGTCGCCGTATCCCACCGACTTCACGCCGGCGGTGATCGAGGCGATGGCCACCACTCCGGCGGTGTGCGATCATGTTCACCTGCCGGTCCAGAGCGGTGCCAACACGGTGCTCCGGCGGATGTTGCGGCGCTACACCCGGGAGCGCTATCTCGAAGTGGTGGCGGCGCTGCGGGAGGCGATGCCCGGTTTGACGTTGTCGACCGACATCATCGTCGGCTTCCCGGGCGAGACCGATGCGGAGTTTGACGAGACCCTTTCGCTGGTGGCCGAGGCCGGATTTGACGATGCCTACACCTTCAAGTATTCGGTGCGCGACGGCACCCCGGCGGTCAAGTTGAAGGACCATGTCGACGACGCCGTGGCCTCAGCGCGGCTCGACAACCTGATCACCGCGGTGCGGGCCCAGACGCGGCAGCGCAACGCCGGGCGGGTGGGCGAGGTTCACGAGGTGCTGGTCGAGCGCCCTGCGCGTCGCGGCGATATGATGCTGGCGCGGACCCGGCGCAATCACCTGGTACTTCTCGAAATGTCGCCAGCTCAGACTGGCGAGTATCACCGGGTCCGGCTCACCGGAACCACCGGATCGACTTTCACCGGCACGGTCGATCGACCTGCCCTGGCGGTGCTATGATCGTCAACGTGATGGAACACCATGTCGTCGAGGCGTATGAGCGTCTCAAGGCCATCGTCGCGGACTTTGAAGAGTCGCCGGAACATCGCGAGGATGTGGTGGTCTATGCCCTCAACCGCTTGCCACCAAAGTACGTCGTCACCCACGAGGGGAAGGCGGTCACCGAAGCAGCTCTCGACGCCCCGCAACATCGCACCGCCATCGAGGTGCAGGTAATCGAGGCGCTGCGTCAGGTGGCCCGGGTGCCTCGCTCCAAGCGCCGACATTCGCAGGGCGGTGGATGAGGCCGCCGGGCGGCGCTCTCCTCGTTGCCATCTGTTATGGGGCCGGTCTGGTGACCGGCCTTTCGCGTTTTCCGGACCCAGTGAGCGTTGTGCTGACAGCGCTCGGCGTCGCCCTGGTCATCCGCCGTCCGGTCGCCATCGGGTTGACCCTGACCCTCGTCGCTGGCGTCGCCATCGGTAGCCAGACTCGCACCGCCATCAACTCCCATTGTGCCCTCCGGCTGCCGACCGGTGAGAGTCGCATCGTCCTGCGCTTGGTGGAGACCGGCAGCGACGTCGGCAGGGTGACAGTGCTGAATCCCGATTGCGACGGAGCGCTCTCGGCCCGCTGGCCCCGGGGCACCGCGATCGCCGCCGGTCGCGAGGTGACCGTCACCGCTCGATGGATCCAGCGCGATGGTGCGCTTGGTCGGCCCGGCGGCACTCTGGTGATCCGCAAAGTGCTGGCGGTGGCGGGAGATGGTTCTGTCGGGGCAACCTTCCGGACCCGGCTCGACCTCCGCATCGCCGAGCTGTTCGGCACTCGCGCTCCGCTGGTGAGCGCTCTGGTCACCGGCCGTCGCGGCGGCCTCGATCCGCTGCTCCGCGAGGCGTTCGTGGGCGCCGGATTGATTCACCTGCTGGCCATCTCCGGTTTCCATGTCGGCTTGCTGGCGGGATGGTTGCTGCTGGTGCTGCGTCTGGGGGGGGCACCTCGACACCCGGCCGAGATCACCGCCGCGCTGATGGCACTCGGCTATGCCGGCTGGCTCGGTTGGCCCGCACCTGCCACCCGTGCAGCCTCGCTGCTCCTGGTGTTGGCGGTGGCCCGCTCCCGCCAACGGCATCCCCGGTTCGACGCAATTCTCGGCGCGAGTGCATTGGTGGTGTTGATCCGCTCACCCTGGAGCGTGGTCGATCTCGGCGCCTGGCTCTCCTTCGCCGCGGTTGCCGGTGTCGGATGGGCACTCGGTTGGAGTGATCGCGCCTTGGGTTCGCACGTGGTGGTCAGGAGTCTCGCCGCGTCGATTGGGGCGACGCTCGCCACCGCCCCGGTGGCGGCACTCACGCTGGGCCGGGTCGCCACCATCGGGGTGGGGCTCAATCTGCTTGCCATCCCGCTGGTGGCGGCCGCGATGCCGGCAGTGTTGATGGCACTGGTGCTGCATGGCGCGGCACCGGAATCGGCGGCGGCGTTTGCCGCTTCGGCCGATCTCCTGCTTGTCCTGCTCACCCGGATCGCCGTTGCCGGTGCGGGCCTCCCCGGCGCGTCCGAGGTTGGTGCCGCCGGTTGGCGTGCCGCCTTTCCCTGGGTGGCGGCCTTGATTGCGGCGCTCTGGATCACCCATCGCCGTACCACTCGTCGTGAGGCCGCGCGCCGCCTGGGCTGGTGTGCGGCCCTGGTGCTCTGGTGGCCGCTGGTCGGTGCGGCGATTGCCTGGCGGCCGGACACGAGCCGCGGCGGTCTCGCGTTACATTTGCTGGATGTGGGGCAGGGTGATGCCACCGCGATCCGGACACCGGGTGGGCACTGGATCGTGATCGATGCCGGCCCGAGCGGCAACGGATTCGATGCCGGGGCGCGGGTGGTGGGGCCATATCTCGCGCGGCTCGGGGTGCGTCGAATCGAGGCGTTTGTGCTCTCGCACGCGCACAAGGATCACGTGGGCGGGGCGGCTGCGCTGGCGGAGCGCTTTCAGGTCGGTTTGGCGATCGATCCGGGCGAACCGTTTGTCGAGGCGAGTTACGATGCCTGGCTCGAGACCCTCGCCCAGCGGGGCGTGCGGTGGCGGCGGGCGGCGGTAGGCGATCGATGGACGATCGACGGAGTCGAGTTCCGGGTGGTCCACCCGCCGACGCGCTGGCCGCAGCGGGGCTTTGACCTCAACGAGGACTCGATTGTCCTCGAACTGCGTTACGGCGAATTTGTGGCATTGCTGACCGGCGACGCCGGATTTCCGGCCGAGTCTTTGCTGGCGGGAACGGTGGGGCCGGTGGCGCTGCTCAAGGTCGGGCATCACGGCTCGCGTCACAGCACCGGCGAGTCGTTCCTGGCGGCGGTTGCCCCGCAGGCGGCGGTGATCAGCGTGGGACGAAACGGCTATGGCCATCCGGCGCCGGCCACTCTCGCTCGTTTGGGGGCGGCGCGCGTGCCGGTGTGGCGGACCGACCAGCACGGTACCGTGCGGGTGGAGACCGATGGCAGGAGCTTCACGGTTCGGGGCGGACGCGCCGCCCGGACCTTCGACTTGAACCGGGGAAACTCACGTGCTGCACCCCTCGCTGGTCACCACCCTTGAGCGCTTCATTCTCGATCAGGAGCGCGCCGTCCCCGATGCCACGGGCGAACTCACCAATCTGCTCTACGACATCGCTCTCGCGGCCAAGATCATCTCCGCCCAGATCAGGCGCGCCGGGCTGGTCAACCTGCTCGGCGCGGCCGGCACCACCAACATCCAGGACGAGGAGCAGCAGAAGCTCGACATCTTCGCCAACGAGACCATGAAGAACGCCCTCAACCACACCGGTCGGGTCTGCGCCATGGCCTCCGAGGAGGACGAGGCGCTCATTCCGGTGCTTGACGGCACCGCACCAGGCCGCTACGCGGTGCTCTTCGATCCGCTAGACGGCTCCTCCAACATCGACGTCAACGCGGCGGTCGGGACGATCTTCTCGATCTACGAGCGGGTCACTCGCGATGGTCCGGGGACGCTGGAGGATGTGCTGCAGCCGGGACGCAGGCAGGTGGCGGCTGGTTACGTGATGTACGGCTCCAGCGTGATGATGGTCTACGCGGTGCGGGGCGGCCGGGTGCACGGTTTCACCCTCGACCCGACCATCGGCGAGTTCCTGCTCAGCCACGATGACATCCGCATCAAGCCGACGGGGAAATACTACAGCGTGAACGAGTCGAACTTCGGGCGCTGGTCGGTGGGGGTGCAGCGTGCGGTCCGCGGCTTTCACGGTGACGATCCGGCGCGGCTCAAGGGCAAGAACTCGCGTTACATCGGAGCGCTGGTGGCCGACTTCCATCGCAACATGATCGGGGGGGGGATCTTCATGTATCCCGGCGATACCAAGAACCCGCGCGGCAAGCTGCGCCTGCTCTACGAGTGTGCGCCGATGGCGTTCCTCGCCGAGGCCGCCGGAGGCGCCGCCACCGACGGGATCACCCCGATCCTCGACCTGGTTCCCACCGCGCTGCACCAGCGGGTGCCGTTCGTGATCGGCGGCCGCGACGACGTCGAGTATGTTCGGCGGGTGCTGATCGAGTCGGGAGAGGGATCGTGAGCGAAGGTGACCTCCGGGTAACCGCACCCTCCGTCGCCCGTCCTGCCGACTGGCCTCGCGATCCCGCCGCAGCACTCGGCGAACCCGGTGCCTTCCCCTTCACCCGCGGGATTCACCCCGCGATGTACACCTCGCGCCTCTGGACCATGCGGCAGTACGCCGGCTTCGGCACGGCGGAGGCCACCAACGCCCGCTTCCGCGCCCTGCTTGCCGCCGGCCAGACCGGACTCTCGACCGCGTTCGACCTGCCGACCCAGATGGGCTACGATTCCGATCACGCGATGGCGGCGGGCGAGGTCGGTCGGGTGGGCGTCGCCATCGACACCGTTGACGATCTCGCCATTCTCTTCCGCGGCATTCCGCTCGACCGCGTCAGCACCTCGATGACCATCAACGCCACCGCCGCCATCCTGCTGGCGATGTACGTCGTGGTGGGCGAGGAGCAGGGGATCTCCCGGCAGGCGCTGAGCGGCACCATCCAGAACGACATCCTCAAGGAGTACATCGCCCGGGGTACCTACATCTATCCGGCCGAACCGTCGCTCAGACTGATCACCGACATCCTCCGCTTCATTGCCGACGAAAAAATGGGATTCAACCCGATCTCCATCAGCGGCTATCACATGCGGGAAGCCGGTGCGACGGCGGTGCAGGAGGTGGCATTCACCCTTGCCAACGCGCTGGAGTATGTCCAGCGCGGTATCGCCGCCGGAGTGCCGCTGGCCGCCTTCGCGCCGCGGCTGTCGTTCTTCTTCGCGGCGCACAACGACCTCTTCGAGGAGGCCGCCAAGTTCCGGGCCGCTCGTCGCCTCTACGCCACCCTGATGCGCGAGCGCTTCGGCGCCGATGACGCCTCGGCCCGGCTCCGCTTTCACACCCAGACCGGAGGGGTGACGCTCCAGGCGCAGCAGCCGCTCAACAACGTCGTCCGGGTCACGGTGCAGGCGCTCGCTGCCACCCTGGGCGGCACCCAGTCACTCCACACCAACGGTTACGACGAGGCGCTGGCGCTTCCCTCCGAGGCGTCGGCGACTCTGGCGCTCCGTACCCAGCAGATCCTGGCCCACGAGAGCGGTCTCGACCGCACCGTCGATCCGCTGGCCGGCAGTTGGTACGTCGAGGGGCTCACCGACCGGATCGAGGAGGAGGCGCGGGCGCTCATCGCAGAGATCGACGCGATGGGGGGGGCAGCCGCTGCCGTCGAAGCCGAGTGGTTCCAGCGGCAGATTGCCGACAGCGCCTGGCGCTGGCAGCAGGCGGTGGAGAGCGGCGAAATCGGGGTGGTCGGGGTGAACAGGTTCGCCGACGCCACCCCCCCCCCGATCATGGAGCCGCCCGACTTCGCCGCCCTCGAACGGAGCCAGGTCGCGGCTCTCGCTGCCAGCAGGGCGTCGCGGCATGAGGAGGCGGTGTCGGCGGCGCTTGCCGGGGTGCGCGATGCCGCAGGAGGCACCACCTCGCTGATGGAGCCGATCATCGCCGCAGTGCGGGTCCGCGCCACCCTGGGCGAGATCAGCGACGCGCTGCGCGACGTCTGGGGCACCTGGCATGGCGGCCAGCGGTGAGCGAACTCCGCTACCACAGCGTCGAAGTCACCCGCCACGGCAGGATCGGCCTCGTCGGGAATCCCGACACCGCCACCGAAGCGTGGCTGATCCTCCACGGCTACGGTATGCTGGCCCGCGGCATCCTCCACTGGTTCGAGGCGGCCGAGCGGCCCGATCGATTGCTCGTGGCACCGGAGGGGCTGTCGCGCTTCTACCAGGAGCACAAGGGGATGCGGACCGTCGGAGCCTCCTGGATGACCCGCGAGGACCGCGACAACGAGCTGATCGACCAGCAGCAGTACCTCGATCGGGTGGTCGCCGAGCTGATCGGCGGGATTCCCGAGCTCCATCTCCACGGTTTTTCGCAGGGGGTTGCTGCCGCAGCCCGCTGGACGGTGCGCCGGGTGCGCCCGGTCGGTCGGCTGGTTTGCTGGGGCGGTACTCTCCCGGATGAAGTCGATGGAGCAGCGTTGGCGGCTTCGACGGCGCCCGAGCCGATCCATTTCGTGATCGGTGACCGCGATGCCTGGGTGGCCCCGACTGCGGTTGTGGCCGGGGTCGAGCAGCTGGTGGCGGCTGGGGTTCCGGCGGAATTGCACCGTTTCAGCGGTGGTCACCGGATCGACAATGGCGTTCTCGCTGCCCTGGAAGCGCGTCCAAGGCATCGCGGCGGCACCCCGGCGGCTTGAGAGGGGGTCCGGAGGGGTCTATCTTTCCATGTTGCCTTGGGTTAGGTCACTGGACGGGAGCCATGCCGACTTACGAATACCTGTGTGCCGAGGGTCATGCCTTCGACAAGATCCAGAAAATGTCAGACCGGCCGCTGCGCAAGTGTCCGACCTGCGGCGCGCGCGCGGAGCGCAAAGTTACCGGCGGTTCCGGGCTGATCTTCAAGGGGAGCGGTTTCTACATCACCGACTACGGCAAGGACGGCAAGGGGCCGCGCAAGGACGCTCCGGCCGAGGCCGCACCGGCGACCGACAGCAAGCCTGCTGCCGCACCCGCAGCAGGCGCCGCGCCCAGCTCCGATCCGCCCAAGAGTCCCAGCCCGCGCCCCAAGGCCGACGCAGCGTGAGCGATCGCCTGCGCGAGGCACTGGGCGCCTTCGCCAAGCTGGAGGGGGCGGTCGACGTCGAGTTCACCCTCGAACGGCCGCGCGACCCCAGCCACGGCGATCTCGCCACCAATCTCGCCATGCAGCTGGCCCGGCAGATTCGCGGCAATCCCCGGGCAATCGCCGAACGGCTGATCGGCGCGCTGGATCTGGCCGGCGCCGGTGTCGCCACTGCGGAGATCGCCGGTCCCGGCTTCATCAACTTCCGGCTCGCCGCCGAAGCTCTGGCCGCCGACCACGCCCTCATCCTCGACGAGGGTGCCGCCTACGGCCGGAGCACCATCGGCCAGGGGCAGCGGATCAACGTCGAATTCGTCTCGGCCAACCCCACCGGTCCGCTCCACGTGGGCCATGGTCGCGGGGCGGCCCAGGGTGATGCCATCGCGGCGCTGCTGGAGTGGACCGGTCACGATGTCACCCGCGAGTTCTACGTCAACGACGCCGGGGTGCAGATCGGTCGCCTGGCCGAGTCGCTGTGGGCCCGGGTGCAGCAAGCCGCGGGTCGCGAGGCCATGATTCCCGAGGGTGGCTATCACGGCGAGTATCTGGCGGCCAGCGCCGCGGCGCTCCTGGCCGGCGAGGGCCGCGAGTTCGCCGATCTCCCCGCCGATGCGGGGATCGCCCGTTGCCGCGCCGTGGTGCTTGAGCAGCAGCGGGAGGAGCAGGACGAGACCCTCGCCACCTTCGGGGTGCGCTTCGACGTGATGAGCTCGGAGCAGGCGATCCATGATGGGGGGGGGATCGCCGCCGCGCTCGAGCGCCTTGACGCCGCCGGCCTGACTTACGAGGAGGGGGGGGCACTCTGGCTCCGCACCTCCTCCTACGGCGACGAGAAGGACCGCGTCCTCCGGAAGGGTGACGGCTCGTACACCTATTTCGTCCCGGACATCGCCTACCACCTCGACAAGCGGGCCCGGGGATTCGACCGGGCCATTAACGTCTGGGGTGCCGATCACCACGGCTACATCCCCCGGATGCGCGGCGCGCTGGTCGCGCTGGGGATTCCCGCCGACTGGCTCGAAGTCTCGATGGTCCAGCTCGTCAAGGTTGTCAGGGGGGGGGAAGAGGTGCGGATGTCGAAGCGCTCCGGCGACTTCGTCACCCTGCGCGACCTCTACGAGGAGACCGGCGTCGACGCCGCCCGCTGGTGGTTCCTGATGCGCCGTGGCGACTCCCACCTGGTGTTCGACCTCACCCTGGCCGCCGCCCGCACCGACGAGAACCCGGTGTTCTACGTGCAGATGGCCCACGCCCGGATGAGCGGCATCCTCCGCAACGCCGGGAGGTCGGCGGAGGAGATCACCGGCACCCTCGACCTGACGGTGCTCGGCGACGCCGACCTCGAGCTGCTCCGCAAGCTGACCGCTTTCCCCGAGGCGGTGCTCCGCGCCGCGCGCGAACGCGAGCCGCACCGGATCACCGGTTATCTCGAGGATCTCGCCCGGCTGGTGCACGGCTGGTATCACGGCTGCCGGGTACTCGGCGAACCGGCACCGGTCCAGCAGGCGCGGCTGCTGCTGGCCCGCGCGGCCCGCCAGGTGGTCGGCAACGGACTCACCCTGCTCGGCGTCAGCGCGCCGGATCGGATGTGATGACATGACTTTGCTCGTGGTTGGCAGTGTCGCTCTCGACAGCATCTTCACCCCGTTCGGCGAAACCGCCGACTCACTGGGTGGTTCAGCAGTGCACTTTTCCGTCGCCGCCTCGCTGCTCCATCCGGTGCAGGTCGTCGGCGTGATCGGCGATGACTATCCGGTGGCCGCACTCGAACGGCTGGCTCCGCGCGGCATCGACTGGAGCGGAGTCGAACGGGTCAAGGGCGAGTCGTTCCGCTGGAAGGGGAAGTATTCCTACGACCTCCAGAGCCGGGAGACTCTCGAAACCCGGCTCGGTGTCTTCGCCGACTTTTCCCCCAAGCTGCCTGCCGGAGCGGAGGAGTCGAAGTTCCTCTTTCTCGGCAACATCGATCCCGTGCTGCAGCTCGATGTCCTCGACCGGGTGCGCGCTCCCAAGCTGGTCGCCTGCGACACCATGAACTACTGGATCCAGTCCAAGCGCGAAATCCTGATGAAGCTGCTGCCGCGGGTCGATCTGCTGATGGTCAACGACAGCGAGGCGCGCGAGCTCTCGGGCGACTGGAACATCCACCGGGCCGGCCGCTGGATTCTGGATCACGGTCCCAAGCGGGTGGTGATCAAGCAGGGCGAGTACGGTGCCCTGCTGATCGAGCGGGACCGCACCTTTGCCGTGCCCGCCTACCCGCTGGAGGAAGTCTTCGATCCCACCGGGGCGGGGGACGCCTTTGCCGGCGGCTTCATGGGCTACCTCGCGCGAGCCGGTGAGGTCGACACCGACCATCTGCGCCGCGCCATGATCTACGGCTCCGCAGCAGGTTCGTACGCCGTGTCCGGGTTCGACATCAAGGGTTTCGAAGGGGTCACCGTCGAGGACCTCGAGCGGCGGGTGCGGCGCTTCGTGGACCTCACCCATGTCCCGGTGGCGGAGCGGATAGTGTGACCACCTCCCGCTACGCCGCTGCCGGAGTCGATCTCCACGCCGCCGATGTCGCCAAGACACGGATCGGCGAACTGGTGGCGGCCACCCGCACCCCGCTCAGTGTCGGCGAGGTCGGCGCCTTTGGCGGGATGGTCCGGATCCCGGCGGGAATGCAACGACCGGTGCTGGTGATGAGCACCGACGGCGTCGGCACCAAGGTGCTGGTGGCGCAGCAGACTGGGCGCCACGACAGCGTCGGTGAGGACCTCGTCAATCACTCGGTCAACGACATCCTGGTCCACGGCGCCACGCCGATTGCCTTCATGGACTACATCGCCGGACATCGTCTGCCGGTTGAAATGATTGCGGGTGTGGTCGAGGGGATCGCCCGCGGTTGCCGGGCGCACGGGATGGCGCTGGCCGGCGGCGAGACCGCCCAGATGCCGGGTGTCTACGCCGAGGGGACCTTCGACCTCGCGGGGACGATCATCGGCGTGGTCGAGGAGGATCGCGCCATTCATGGCGAGGCGATCCGCCCTGGCGACGTCCTGGTCGCGTTGGCATCGACCGGTCTCCACACCAACGGCTACACCCTCGCGCGCCAGGTGTTGCAGGATGTGATGGGGCTCGCGCTCGACGCGCCGGTGCCCGGCACCAGCACGCCGCTGGTCGACGCACTGCTCGCCGTCCACCAGAGCTACGCCGCGGCGCTTGCGCCGGTGCTCGACCGGGTACATGGACTCGCCCACATCACTGGGGGGGGGATCGCCGGCAACCTGGTCAGGATCCTGCCGGCCGGGGTCGAGGCGATCATCGATCCCGGATCGTGGCAATGGCCGACCCTCTTCCGGGTCATCGCCGAGGGCGGCTCGATTCCCCTCGAGGAGATGCGCGATGTCTTCAACCTCGGCGTCGGGATGATCGCGGTGACGGCACCAGACGACCTTGCCGCGGTCGAGAGCTCAGCAGCCGCGGCCGGGATCACCACCTGGCGCATGGGCGAGGTGCGCACCGGCAGTCGGCGCGTGCTCTTCGCCGACTGATCCGGGGCAACCCGCCATGCCCACAGCTTCGCTCTCCGATCACGATGCGATGCGCCACGCGCTCACGCTGGCGGAGCGCGGCTGGGGACGGGTCCACCCCAATCCGCTGGTTGGGGCGGTGGTAGTCAGGGGGGGGGAGATCGTCGGCGAGGGATGGCACGATGCCTTCGGTGCACCCCACGCCGAGCCGGTGGCGCTGGCCGCGGCTGGTCAGGCAGCGGCCGGGGCAACGCTCTACGTCACCCTCGAGCCGTGCATTCACCACGGCAAGACACCGCCCTGTACCGATGCCATCATTGCCGCCGGGATCACCCGCGTGGTGGTGGCGCTGGCCGATCCCAACCCGGTTGCCGCGGGTGGGCTGGCGCGGCTGGCCCAGCAGGGGATCGCGGTGGAGACAGGTCTCCTCAAGGAAGCCGCAGCGTGTCAGAACGCCCGCTTCCTGCATCAGTTCTCCGGATCCGACCGGCCGCTGGTGGGGATCAAGCTGGCGGTCTCGATGGACGGCCTGATTGCCGATGCCGCCTGTTGCTCGCGGTGGATCTCCGGCGTCGAGGCGCGCAGTTGGGTTCACTGGGAGCGCGCCGGGTGGGGCGCCATCGGGGTTGGCGCCGCGACCGCGATTCGTGACGATGCCCGCCTGACCGTTCGCGGCAGCGTGGTGCCGCGAGTGGCGCCGCATCGGGTGATTTTCGACCGCTCGGGACTGCTGCCAACCAGTCACGGGATCTTCGCCGACGCCGCCGACGTTCCGCTGGTCGTGGTGACCAGTGCGGGGCAGGCGAGTCGCCGGGAGGCGCTGATGGCCGCGGGCGCCGAAGTGCTGGTGGCCGAGTCGCTCGGCGAGGCGCTGGAACAACTCGGCCGGCTGTCGATCGACTCCCTGCTGATCGAGGGCGGCGGTCGCCTGGCCGGAGCGCTGCTCCGCGAACAGTTGGTCGATCGGGTCTATCAGGTGATGAGTCCCGTCTGGCTGGGCGAGGGCGCTGCCGCCTGGGCCGGCCTGGGTTCGCATTCGCTGGAATCGGCGGCGCGATGGCGCACCGTCAGCCGGCGCGCACTCGGCGATGACACCCTGCTGGTTCTGGAGCGCTGAACGATGTTTACCGGATTGATCGAGGCGATCGGCGTAGTGAGCGAAGTCCGTGACACTGCTGATGGACGCGAACTGGAGATCATGGTGCCGTGGAGCGACCTCGTCCTGGGCGAGAGCATCGCCGTCGACGGCGCCTGTCTCACCGTTGCCGAGCTGGTGGCCGGTGGTTTCGTCGTTCAGGTAATCGGTACTTCACGCGGCCGGACCAACTTCGGTGGCTACCAACGCAGCCGACGAGTCAACCTGGAACGTGCTCTCCGCCTGGGCGATCGCTTGGGCGGCCATATCGTGCAGGGCCACGTCGACGGGGTTGCAACGGTCGTTGACGTCAGAGTGGCGGGCGACACCCACCTGATCGACATCGCAGTGCCGACCGAGGTGGCGGACGTATCGATTCCGCTGGGATCGATTACCATCGACGGCGTATCGCTCACCGTCAACGCCTTGCCGGCAGCGGGCATCGTCCAGGTGGCGATCATCCCGTTTACTTTGCAGCACACCACGCTCGGCGATCGTCGACCGGGCGATCGCGTGCAGGTGGAAGGGGATCTGGTGGGGAAGCATGTCCGACAGCAGGCGACGGCGTGGCGCGCGGCCGGGGGTAGCTGATGCCATTCGCCTCGATTGAACAGGCGCTCGCCGACCTCAAGGCCGGCAAGGTGATCGTGGTCGTCGATGACGAGGACCGCGAAAACGAAGGCGACCTGGTCTGCGCCGCCGAGTCGGCGACGCCGGACGTCATCAACTTCATGGCGCAGCATGGCCGGGGCTGGATCTGCCTCGCGCTGACGCCGGAGGACTGCGACCGCCTCGAGCTGCCCCAGATGGTGACCCGCAACACCGAGTCGATGGAGACGGCGTTCACCGTCACCATCGATGCCGAGCGGCGTTTCGGAGTGACCACGGGGATCTCCGCCGCCGATCGTGCCACCACGGTGCGAGTGGCGCTCGATCCTGCCACCACGCCCAACGATCTCCGTCGTCCCGGCCATGTCAATCCGCTCCGCGCCCGGCCCGGTGGCGTGCTGCAGCGCGTCGGCCACACCGAGGCGAGCGTCGACCTGGCACGCCTGGCGGGCCTCCGTCCGGCCGGCGTGATCTGCGAGATCCTCAATCCCGACGGCTCGATGGCTCGGCTGCCCGAGTTGCAGCAATTCTGTACCCAGCACCAGCTCACGCTGGTGAGCGTGGCCGACCTGGTGGCGTACCGGCTCCGCACCGAGCAACTGGTGCATAGGGTGGCCGAGGCGGCGTTGCCCACTGCGGCCGGAATGTTCCGGGTGATCGGCTATCGCAACGATGTCGACTCCGCCGAGCACGTCGCCCTGGTTCACGGCGATGTCGAGGGACGCCCCGACGTGCTGGTGCGGATGCACAGCAAGTGTCTCACGGGCGACGTCTTCCATTCGCTGCGCTGCGACTGCGGAGTGCAGTTGCACTCGGCGATGGAACAGATCCGCGACGCCGGTGCGGGGGTGATCGTCTACCTCGACCAGGAAGGCCGCGGCATCGGACTGCTCAACAAGCTCAGGGCCTACGCCCTGCAGGATCAGGGCGACGACACCGTGGAGGCCAACGAACGGCTGGGGTTCAAGCCCGATCTGCGCGATTTCGGAATCGGCGCGCAGATTCTCCGCGACCTCGGCCTGACCACGCTGCGCATCATGACCAACAACCCCCGCAAGGTGGTGGGTCTGGATGGTTACGGCCTGGAAATCGTCGAACGGGTGCCGCTGATCGCCGACCTGACCCCCGAGAACCGCGTCTATCTCGACACCAAGCGCGACAAGCTTGGCCACCTTTTCACTGCCTGAGTCGATGACCGATTTCTCTGGACAACTCACCGCGATCGGCCGGATTGCTCTGGTCTCCTCGCAGTATCACGCCCGGGTCACCGAGCGTCTGCTCGAGGGCGCCAAGGCCGCCTGCTGCGAGGCCGGCATCGCCTCCGCCGAGATGGATGAATTGCGGGTCAGCGGCGCGTTCGAGCTGGGCGTGGTGGTGGCGGCCTGTTGCCGCAGCGGGCGCTATGCAGCGGTGGTGGCACTCGGCGTGGTGGTGCGGGGCGAGACGCCGCACTTCGATATCGTGGCAGGCGAGACGGCAGCTGCGTTGTCGGAGGCGGCTGCGTCGACGGGAGTTCCGGTCGGCCTAGGGCTGCTGACTTGCGACACCATGGCGCAGGCGGTCGAGCGCGCCGGTGGTTCGGCCGGCAACAAGGGACACGAGGCGGCGGAGGCGGCGATCCGCACCGCCGACCTGCTGCGCCGGGCCGACCTCTCATGATGCGAGTCGAAACCAAGCGCCGGGCCCGCGCGCTGCAGATGCTCTACGCCCTGGAGATGCTGCCGGGTAGTGTTGGCGATGATGTCTCCCACGGACTGGCGCGACTGACCGGCCCGGAACCGGAGCTGCTCGACGATGCCTGCGATCTGGTCGATGGCGTCCTGGCACATCGCGACCGGCTTGATACTCTGGCGCAGGAGGCCGCCACCAATTGGCGGCTCGATCGCCTCGCCGTGGTTGAACGCAACATCCTGCGGTTGGCGATCCACGAACTGATTCTCGGCCAGCAACCTCCCAAGGTGGTACTCGACGAGGCGGTCTGGCTGGCGCACCGCTTTGGCGGCAGCAAGGCGCCCGCGTTCGTCAACGGCGTCCTCGACCGGGTCGCCCGCGACCTCCGTCTGCTCTGAGGCGGCAATGAACCTGCTGCTGGTGAACTGGCAGGACATCCGCAACCCGCAGGCCGGTGGCGCCGAACTGCACCTGTTCGAACTCTTCTCCCGGCTCGCGGCCAGGGGGCACCGGGTGCGACTGGTCTGTTCCGGTTTTGAGGGGGGGGCAACTCCCGAACTGGTCGACGGGATCGAGGTGCATCGCACCGGCGGGCGCCACTCTTTCGCGCTGCTGGGGAGGCGAGCGGTGCGCCGGGCGCTCCGGGCCGAGCGGCCCGATCTGGTGATCGAGGACATCAACAAGTTGCCGCTCGGGTTGCCGACCCTCACCGAGCTGCCGGTTTACGCCATCATTCCGCACCTCTTCGGCACCACCGCCTTCCAGGAGGCGGCCTGGCCGATGGCAGCCACGGTGTGGACCGCAGAGCGGTTGATCCCGATGATCTACCGGCGGGCCCGCTTCCATGCCATCAGCGACTCCACGCGGGACGACCTGGTGGCGCGCGGGATCAGCGCCGACCGGATCGATGTGGTCTGCCCCGGTGTCGATGCCGTCCGCTTCACCCCCGATCCCGCCATCGGTCGGCATGATCCCGGCCGCTTCGTCTATGTGGGTCGGCTCAAGCGCTACAAGGGGGTGGAGCATTTGATCAGGGCGCTGGCCATCGCCCGGCAAACCCACCCCGAACTGTCGGTGGATATCGCCGGTTCCGGCGATGATCGACCCCGGTTGGAGGAGCTCACCCGGCGCCTCGGCCAGGCCGGCCATGTCCGCTTCCTCGGCTTTGTCGACGAGGCCACCAAGATCTCGCTCTTGCGGCGCGCGGTGGCAAACGTGTTTCCTTCTCCCAAGGAAGGATGGGGGATCACGGTCATGGAGGCGGCGGCTTGCGGCACTCCCTCGCTGGCGTCGGATGCGCCGGGGTTGCGTGATTCGGTGAGGGACGGCATTACCGGCCGCCTGGTCCCCCATGCCGACCCGACCGCACTCGCTCAGGCGATGCTCGATCTGGCCGACGACCCCGCCACGGTTGAGCGCTGGGGTCGCGCGGCCCGGGATCATGCCGAGCGACTGAGTTGGGATGCCGCAGCCGACGCGCTTGAGCGACATCTGACGGATTTCCTGGCCGGGGCATCATCCCCGGTCGCTGCCACCTGAAGGGAGACGGATCGCCGTGCGCTTTCGGGACCTGCTCGCCAATCCGCAACTGGAACTCGTGGCGCTCACCGGTGATCTGGGTCTCGATGCCCTGGTGCCGGACGCCGACATCGCCTCTCCCGGACTGGCGTTGGCGGGTTATCACGGCCGCTTCATTCCCGAACGGCTCCATGTCTTCGGCGAAACCGAAATAACCTATCTCGCCTCTCTCGATGCCGAGGTCCGGCAGCAGTCGCTGGCGGGATTCTTCCGCTTCGACGTCCCTGCCGCCTTCATCACCAAGGGACTCGACGCCCCCGAGCCGCTGCTGGAACTCGCCCGCAGCTACCTCGTGCCGGTGCTGAGGACCTCCCTCAAGACGGCCGAGTTCTACCGCCGGATCAAGCCGATCCTCGAGGAGAACTTTGCCCCGCGCACCACGCTGCACGGCTCGCTGGCCGACGTTTACGGCGTCGGCCTGCTGTTCACCGGTCGCTCCGGAATCGGCAAGAGCGAGTGTGTGCTCGATCTGGTCGAGCGCGGTCACCGCCTGGTCGCCGACGACGTAGTGAAGGTGATCCGTCGCGGCACCGACGTGCTGATCGGACAGGGGCACGAACTGGCCGGGCATCACATGGAAATCCGCGGCATCGGACTGGTCGACATTCCCGCGCTGTTCGGGGTGCGCTCGGTGCGCCAGCAAAAGCGGATCGAGGTGGTCGTCCAGCTCGAGGACTGGGAGACGGCGCAGAACGCGGAGCGGACCGGGTTGCAGCGCGAGATGACTCCGATCCTCGACGTGCTCATCCCCAAGGTGATGGTGCCGCTCAATCCGGGGAAGAACATCACCGTGGTCGCCGAGGTGGTGGCGATGATGCATCTGCTGCGCTACACCGGCGTCGATGTGGCCAACGCCTTCAACGAGCGGCTGATTCGCAACATGCGGGAAAAGCGCGGCGTGCGCGAGTACCTGCGGGGAGATTTCGAATGACCGGCATTCGCGGGGTCGTGGTGGGACACGGGACGCTGGCGGCCGCGCTGATCGGTGCCGTCGAACTGATTGCCGGCACGGGTACGGGATTGGTGGCGATCTCCAACACCGACTGCGATCGCGGCACCCTGGAGGAGCGGATCGAGGCGGCGGTGGGGGAGGGGCCTGCGCTGGTCTTCATCGACATGCCGAGCGGTTCCTGCCTCTTCGCCGCAATGCACAAGCTCGCCTCGATGACCGGCGTGCGGGTGGTGACCGGCGTCAATCTCGCCATGCTGCTCGAGTTCGCTTTTCACCGCGAGGGTGACGTCAACGAAATTGCCGAGCATGTCGCAACCATCGGCGCCCGGGCCGTGGTGGCGCGCTGATGGCACTGGCGCTCTGCCGCGTCGACGACCGGCTGGTCCACGGCCAGGTAGTGATCGGCTGGGGCCGACCGCTCGGCGCCCGCTTCATCGTCCTGGTCGACGACACCGTGGCCGGCAGTCCGTGGGAGCAGGATCTCTACCGGATGGCGGTGCCCGATGCCGTCGATGTCCTCTTCCGGGACACCGCCACTGCCATCGCCGAGTTGCCGACCTGGGTTGCCGACCGTCGCCCGGGAATGTTGCTCACCGGCGATCTCGCCACCATGGCGGCGTTGCGCGAGGCCCACCCTTCGCTGGTGCAACGGATCAATCTCGGCGGGCTGCATCACCGGTCGGACCGGGTCGAATATCTTCCCTACATCTTCCTCGACACCAATGAACGGGAGCTGCTCAACAGACTCGATCAGGAGGGCGCCAGGATTACCGCCCAGGATCTCCCCACCACCTCGCCGGTAGCGGTGGGAGATCTCTGGTGAGCATCGCGATCCTCGCGTTGTTGCTGCTCTGGGGTACCGTCGTGGCACTCGATCTCGCTATCGCGCCGCAGGGATTGCTCAACCGGCCGATCGTGGCCGCCACCGTTGCTGGTGCGCTGATGTCCGATGTCGAGACCGGAATCCTGGTGGGGATGGTGCTCGAGTTGTATGCCTTCGATGTCCTGCCGGTGGGCGCCGCACGCTACCCTGACTTCGGCACCGCTGCGGTCCCTGCTGCGGTGTTGGCAACACTGGCGCCCCCAGCGGCCGCCGTCGGCGTCGCGGGGCTGCTCGGACTCCCGCTGGCGGTGCTCGGTGGCTGGGGACTGCACCAGGTTCGTCGCTGGAATGCGCTCGCGGTCGAACCGCGCAGGGCCCGGGTGGCGGCCGGCGATGCCCGGGCAATCTGGGAACTGCAGCGCAACGGCTTCCTGCGGGAGACCACCCGAGGGGTGGCCGTCACCGTGCTAGGCCTGCTGGTGGTTGTAGTGATGCAGAATCGTTCCTGGGAGTGGCTCAATCACGGCGAGTGGTTGAGTCTCGCCCTGCTGGCCGGCGGCATGGCAGCTGCGCTGGCCGGAGCGTTCCGCCGCGCCGGACCGGGGGGGGCACGACGCTGGCTCGGTGTCGGCCTGGTGACCGGCATGATCGTGGTGTTGTGGCGATGATCTCCCCCCGGTGGCAGGCGCTCTGGCGTTTGATGGCGGTGCAGGCCGCGTGGACCTACGAACGGATGGCGGGGATCGGCGTGGGACATGCCGCCGCGCCGTTGCTGCGCGAATTGTATCGCGATCGTCCGGTGGAGGAGCGGCGGGCCGCCGTGGCGAGGTCGGCCGAGTACTTCAACTCGCATCCCTATCTCGCCGGCATAGCGGTCGGGGCTGTGGTGCGGGCCGAGTCGGACGGCGTCCCCGGTGTGGCAATCTCCCGCCTGCGCGTCGCCCTCTCGGGGCCACTCGGCGCACTCGGCGACCAGTTGATCTGGGCCGGTCAGGTCCCGGTGTTGATGGGGCTGGCGCTGGCGTCGGTGCCATGGCTCGGCTGGCGCGGCATTCTCGGGGCGGTCATCATCCACAACCTGCTCCGTTGGCGGCTCACCCTCTGGGGCCTCGACCTCGGCCTGGCCAGCGGCGCCGAGGTGGGCGCCGTGTTGCGTCGTACCGCGCTGCCGCGATTGGCCGCCGGGGCACAGCGCGCCGCGGCGTTCGTGGCCGGACTCGCCCTGCCGATCGTGGTGGCCTGGTCGGTCGACCGCAGCCACAGCGGAGCGCTGCTCGTCACTCTGGGCATCGCCCTGGCCGGCGCGACTCTCATGCTGGCACCCGTTACTCGCACCCGGGTGACCGGAATTCGTTACGGACTCTGCTGCCTTGGCATCGTCCTACTAGTTATCGGAGGGCTCGGATGATTGAACGCGAAGCGACGATCGTCAACGATCTCGGCATGCACGCCCGTCCGGCAGCGCAGTTCGTCCGGCTGGCAACCACCTTCGGGTCCGAGATCGAGTTGCTGCGGGATGGCACCGGCGTCAATGGCAAGAGCATCATGGGAGTGATGATGCTCGCCGCGGAACAGGGTTGCAAGGTCGTGGTGCGTGCCACCGGCCCGGATGAGGATGCCGCGGCAGAGGCGCTGGCGGCACTGATTCAGCGCGGCTTCGGGGAATCCTGATGGGACAGCGCCTGCAAGGGGTGGGAGTCTCCCCCGGAGTGGCGGTGGCGCCCGCCGTGTCAGTCCGCTGGTCTCTGCCCGATGTGGCCGACCGCACCGTGGCCGACGCCGAGGTGGAGGGAGAAATCGCGCGCCTCCACGGCGCCGTGGCGGTTGTTGTCCGCCATCTCGACGACCTGAGGGAGCGCACTCTGGTGCGGGCCGGTGTCGAAGAGGCCGGCATCTTCGACGCCCAGATCATGATGGCCCAGGATCGCGACTTCCTCGACGGGGTCGAGGCGCTGATCCGCAAGAACAACCTCGCCGCCGAAACCGCCTACGACTTCAAGGCGCTGGAACTGCGCAACGTCTGGGAACGCTCGCGGATGTCGGTGCTTCGCGACCGGCTCGCCGATCTCCACGCCATTCACGTCCGGATGCTCTCCCATCTGATGGGGCAATCCACCGACGAGTCATGGCTCGGGGTCGGTCAGGGACAGGTGATTCTGGTGGCGCGCGAACTCTCGCCCGGCATCACCGTGCAGCTCGATCGCGAGCATGTCGCCGGGCTGATCAGCGAGGAGGGGACCCGCACCTCGCACGCCGCGATCCTGGCCCACTCGCTCGGCATCCCCACCGTGATGGGCGTCAGCGGTGCGATGGAGGCGATCACCGAGGGGACCATCGTGCTGCTCGACGGGCAGACCGGCAGCGTCCTGGTCGATCCCTCGCCCGACGAACTCGAAGTGGTCCGGCTCCAGGTCTCGCGTCGCCACAAGCTCGAAATGCAGTTGGAGGGGATCGCCAAATTGCCGGCGATCACCCCCGACGAGGTCCGCATCATGCTGCAGGGCAACATCGACCTCCCTGAGGAGATCGAACCGGCGCTCAGGATGGGAGCCGAAGGGGTGGGGCTGCTCCGCACCGAGTTTCTGGTGACCGGTCGAACTTCGCTCCCGTCGGAAGACTATCAGACCGAATACTTCAGGCGAGTCGGCAGCGCCTTCAGCGGGCATCCGGTGGTGATCCGGAGTTATGACCTGGGGGGCGACAAGTTCCCGGTCGCCTTTCAGGCCCCTCACGAGGCCAATCCATTCCTGGGGTGGCGGTCGATCAGGGTCTGTCTCGATCAGCCCGACATCTTCCGTCCCCAACTGCGGGCGATGCTGCGGGCGGCCGCCGACCGCGACCTGCAACTGATGCTGCCGATGGTGATCTCGCTCGACGAGTTGCGCACCGTCCGCACCTGGCTGGCGGAGGAGGCGGAATCGCTTCGCGCGGCCGGCGTGCGCGCGGCGAGCGACGTGCCGTTGGGCGTGATGATCGAGACTCCTGCCGCCGTGGTGCTGGCCGATGCGCTGGCAGCGGAGTGCGCCTTCCTGAGCGTCGGCAGCAACGATCTCACCCAGTACACCCTCGCGGTGGATCGTGGCAACGCCCGGCTGGCGGCACGCTTCGCCCCGATGCATCCAGCCGTGGTGCGCCAGCTCGCCACTGTCCACGAAGCCGCATCGAGGGCCGGCATTCCGGTGTCGGTCTGCGGCGAGATGGCCTCCGATCCGGTGGCCGCGGTCCTCCTGATCGGACTCGGCTACCGGCGGCTGAGCATTGCGCCGCCCGCCATTCCGCTGATCAAGTGGGTGATCCGCCATGTCCCGGCCGCCGAAGCCCGGGTGGCGGCTCTTGCCGCCCTCGATGCCCACGAAACCACCGCCGTGCATGCCGTGGTGCGCGAGGTGCTGGGGCGCCATCTCGACCTCCGGCTGGTGGACCCCTCCGGCGCGTTGCCGCAACTGTCGGTCGGGACTAGCTTGCCCGGGTTCCGATAGGCTCAACTCTTCAACCGAGGCGCACCGCACATGGCTTCAGGCAGCACGCACGTCTTCACCTCCGAGTCGGTCACCGAGGGGCATCCCGACAAGGTGTCCGACCAGATCTCCGACGCGGTGCTCGACGCCATCCTCGCGCGGGATCCCGCCGCGCGCGTCGCCTGCGAGACTCTGGTGACCACGGGGATGGCCGTGATCGCCGGCGAAATCACCACCAGCGCCTATGTCCACCTCCCCGATGTGGTGCGCCGCACCGTCGAGCGGATCGGCTACACCGATGCGCAGATGGGCTTCGACTTCCGCACCTGTGCCGTGCTCACCTCGATCGACCGGCAGTCGCCCGACATTGCCCGCGGCGTTGACGGCGGCGACCCCGATTCGCAGGGTGCCGGCGATCAGGGAATGATGTTCGGCTACGCCACCGACGAGACGCCCGAGCTGATGCCGCTGCCGATCGTACTGGCGCACCGGATGGCCGAGCGGCTGGCTGCGGTGCGTCGGGGGGGGGGACGCGGCCGGCCGCATCATCCCTGGCTCCGCCCGGACGGCAAGACCCAGGTGTCGGTGGTGTACGATGGCGATACCCCGGTGGCGGTGCGCACCGTGGTGCTCTCGACCCAGCACCAGGACAAAGTCGACGGCCGGGTCCTCTCCAATCGCGCCATCACCGCCGCGATGCGCGACGACGTGATCGCCCCGGTGCTGGCGGAGTTCGACCTCGACTTGAGCGGCGTCAAGGTGCACGTCAACCCCACCGGCCGGTTCGTGGTCGGCGGCCCGCAGGGAGACGCCGGCCTCACCGGCCGGAAGATCATCGTCGACACCTATGGCGGCATGGCCCGTCACGGCGGCGGTGCCTTCAGCGGCAAGGACGCCACCAAGGTCGACCGCTCGGCCGCCTACGCCACCCGGTGGGTCGCCAAGAACGTCGTTGCCGCCAAG
>JANRJE010000003.1:0-181768 GCA_033764135.1 Gemmatimonadales bacterium | reverse complement strand
CGAGGTGCTCCATCGGTGCATTGCTGCTTTCCAACCCAGGTGATGCCACCCGAGCTGCGTACGCGGTATTACCCGGCCGTTGGGCCGGCTATCCCCCGCCGATGGGTACATTCCTCACGTGTTACGCACCCGTCCGCCACTAAGGTATTGCTACCCCCGTGCGACTTGCATGTGTTAAGCACGCCGCCAGCGTTCGTCCTGAGCCAGGATCAAACTCTCCAATGGAAAATTCGAAATAGCTCTCAGATCAAACAACTGGTATTCAGTTGTCCGGATCAATCGTTCAGTCATCAAACCCGATGTGCGTCCTCTGAACAGGCCGCACCTCATTGGGTCCGCACTTTCCGACTTCTCCCCGATCCTTCACTTGTCAAAGAGCGTCCTGCTCATCTTCTCGGGCGACCATTTCGTCGCCAGCCCCCAATAATACTAGGGCACTTTTCATTCGTCAAGGGCAGGTCACTATCGACTTCAAATCCGCTTCAAATCCGCACTTCCCTGCCCTCGCTTCCGCCAATACCAACGGCGGAAGAGGGACGGCAATCATAGCCGACGACCCCGATACCGTCAACCCCCCTCGAGCTCGAATCGCGGGATCTGAGCCCAGAAGGTCGTCCCGTCGGAACGCGCCATCCGGTAGGCCCCCGCCATCCAGCCGCGGGGAGAGCGCAGCACGCAGAAAGACTGGTATTCGTACACCTCGCCAGGCGCCAGGGTCGGCTGCTCTCCCACCACCCCGTCCCCCTCCACCTCGGTGTCCTCCCCTGCCTCGTCGTGGATCTGCCACCGCCGACTGAGCAGCCGAACCGGCTGGTCAGCGACATTCTCCAGCCGGATCCGGTAGGCGAAGACGTAGTGCCCCGCCGCCGGCCGGGACTGTTCGGGGACATACCGGGGCCGAGCCGTGATTCGCAGCCGCTCCGTGATGGAGTAGAACAGCCCTCGCGTCTCGGCCATGGTGATTGCCTCCGGAGTTCCGTTTCAGGGCGTCAGATCGCGACGGCGCGGCTCCATCCGCACGATCCAGAGGCCGTTGTACATGTCGTTGACATAGGCCAGACCGTCGCGGACCACCACTCCCCAGGTCATGGCGGTGTTCTTGGTCGAGCCATCCATGTCGGCGGTGTTGAGGTGGACCATCTCACGACCCTGGGTCCGCAGGTCTCCCCGCAATTCCCCGGAAATGTCGAAGGCCCTGAAGCCGGCGTTGTAGGCACCCATGTAGAGGGTGTCCCCCGCGACCCAGACGTTGTGGACGCCGCCGAACTCCGGCTCGTAGTGAGCCACGATCCGGGGAGCGGCGAGATCGCTGATGTCCACCACCTGCAGGCGGCCATAGGCGCGACCGGCCGAGGCATCCTTGGCCCCCTCAACCGGGGAGGCCGGGAAGACCTCGTCGGCGATGAAGACATAGTCCTTGTGGCGCCAGGCGGTGTGAGTCCCCCGGATGAAGCCCGGTCCACCCACCGCCTCGACGTCGCGGTAGAGGGCGTTGAGGTCGTACTTGACCTGTGCCACCAGTTGCGGGTTGGCGGGGCTGCCACCCTTGATCCCCTTGCCGACATCGAGGATCACCAGTCCGTCATTCCAGTAGCTGAGATATGCCAGTCCGTCCTGGACGTCGACGTCGTGCAGGGTGCGCCCGGCGTCGGGGCGGTCGGTGCGCCAGCGTCCCACCTCGCGCGGCGCGCTCGGGTCATCGATGTTGATGACATGAATGGCGCCGGTGCCATCGTTGGTCGCGAAGACGTGAGTGCCGAAGGGCTCCTGCCGGTAGATGAAGGCCGAGTGGACTCCGGCCTCCATCCCTTCAGTGAACTCGGCGATTGGCCGGGGATGAAGCGGGTCGGCCAGCGAGGCGATCACGATGCCGTTCTTCCGGTCGGAGGCACCCTCGCGGGTGAAGACCAGGGTGCGGCCATCGGGAGTGGTCATGACGTCGTTGACGCGTCGGGTGTTGCTGAGGATCGAATCGGTCACGACCGGATTGGCGGGATCGCTGATGTCGATGGTGTACATCCGGTCGCCGCCGGAGCCGGTACCGAGATAGGCGACCTTGCCGTTGGGATGGATCCACACCTCCTCGGTCGTGAAAGCGGTGCGCGGCAGGCGGCCGACGACGGTGGCGGGTCGGCGCACCTCGCGCGGAGCCAGAGTGATCATGGCGTCGGCAGAAATGGTTCCGAAGGAAGCGGTGATGGTGTAGGTCCGCGGCGCATAGCCGACGAAGGCGCCGTCCTGATCGATCATCCCCTCGCCCGGCGAGAAACTCCAGATGGGCGACAATCCTTCGAGCTCGCGTCCAGCCGCGTTCCTGGCAACGGCACGGAACCGGACGACATCACCCTGACGCGCTTCGCGCACGGTGCGGACCAACTCGACCGACGCGATGGTGTTCGGTACCACGGTGATCGTGCGCTCGGCCCGTGCCGCCCCGGACACTGCGGCGAGCGTGGCGGTGCCGGGTTTGATGGCCGTGATGAATCCGTCGCCGAGCAGGGAGACCGCACTGTTTGGGGCGACGATCCACGTCACCTCCTCATCAGGTCGGACATCACCAGCGGCCGAGTAGACTTCGGCGGTGAGGTGCAATCGCTGCCCTACCACGAGGCGATCGGTGGCCGGTGCAATCGCGATCCGTGCCGCAGGCCCGGGCACCATCTTCACGGTGAGCGGCTGCACGAACGGCCTGACACCGGGGAGACGGCCGATGACGGTGATCGCGATGCTTCCGGTGGAGCCGGAGCGCACCAGTCCGTCCTGAGCCACCGCTCCCTCGAATCGGCCACTGCCGCCCTGGAAGAAGGTGAAACCGGCGTCGGAGAGGACGGCGCCGTCACGGTCGAAGGCACGCGCGGTCAGGCGAATGCTGTCCCGGGCAGTGACAGTCACCTCGGTACCCCGGGCGGGCTGCACCTCGATGCGCGCGATGGGTGACGGCGGCAAACCCGCCTCCTGGGCGGGAACCGGCTGCTGAGCAGCGAAAAGCAGAGCGAGAACGATCATGGAGTGGCCCGGGTGGATGGTGGTGACGGAGTGAGGCTGCGCCGCCGCGTGCTATGACGTCGGCGGGTTGAACTGTTCATGCTGCTGGTCGAGCCAGGAACGGTGGTAATCGAGGTCCTCGAACGCCTCGGCGTCGCGGGCCACGTGCAGCGGACGGAACGAGTCCATCATCACCGCAAGTTCCTCGGTATGGGTGGCGCCAATGCTTGCCTCGGCCCGGCCCGGATGCGGCCCGTGGGGCAAACCATCCGGGTGGTGGGTAACGCTGCCGTACTCGATTCCCTTGCGGCTCATGAACTCGCTGGAGGCGTAGTAGAGCACCTCGTCGGAATCGACGTTGCTGTGATTGTACGGCGCCGGAATCGCTTCGGGGTCGAAGTCGTAGGGCCGCGGGCAGAACGAGCAGATCACGAAGCCGTCGCCCTGGAAAGTCTGGTGCACAGGCGGCGGCTGGTGAATGCGGCCGACGATCGGTTCGAAGTCGTGGATGTTGAACGCCCACGGATAGAAGTAGCCGTCCCAGCCGACCACGTCGAAGGGATGATGGTCGAGGACGAGTTCGTTGAGGGCATCGTACTGCTTGACGAGGATCGGGAACTCGCCGCGCCGATCGACCGGCTCCAGTCTGGAGGGCCGGCGAATGTCGCGCTCGGAGTAGGGCGCGCCCTCGAGCAACTGTCCCATGTCGTTGAGGTAGCGACGCGGAAAGCGGATGTGCCCCCGGCTCTCCATCACCAACAGTTTCGGCGCCACCCGCGAGCGGTCGAAGCGCCACTGGTGAGTGATGTTGCGATGAATCACCACGTAGTCGCCCGACCGGAAGGGGAGCACTCCGAAGACGGAATGAAGCTCTCCCTCACCCTCGGCGACGTAAATGACCTCGTCGGCCTGCGAGTTCCGGTAGAACGGCTCGGCCGCTGCGTCGGGCGCGACATGGAGCATCGCGATGTCGGCGTTGAAGAGCATCGGAATCCGGTCGAGCACGGCGGAACCACCGGAGGCCGCCCGGGCTGTGCGGAAATGGCGATGCCGGAGCGAAGTGTCGGTGTCCGCTTCCCAGGTGATCGATTCGAGCCGCCGCGCCGAGAGGACGGTGGTGGGCGGATGGATGTGGTAGAGCAGCGAGGCGGTGCCGGTGAAGCCCTCGTGGCCCATCAGCTCCTCGGCATAGAGGCCGCCATCGGGACGCCGGAAGACGATGTGCCGCTTGCGTGGGACGTTGCCCATGAGATGGTAGATTGGCATTGGACTGCCTGGTTGTTGGTTGTCAGTCGTTAGTCGTTAGTCGGGAGTCGTTAGTCGGGAGAGGAATTTCCCACTCTGCCACCCCCCTCTCTGGTCGGCGACCCAAGAGGGGGGTTGGAGAAAATTGAACGACCTCTCCCGACTAACGACTAACGACTCCCGACTCCTACAAATTTCCTCGTCGGGCCTGTTCCCGCTCGATCGCCTCGAACAGCGCCTTGAAATTCCCCGCTCCGAAGCTCTTGGCTCCCTTGCGCTGGATGATTTCGTAGAACAGGGTCGGTCGATCCTGCACCGGCTTGGTGAAGATCTGCAGCAGGTATCCCTCATCGTCGCGGTCGACCAGGATCCCCAGCTCGGCGAGTGCGCCGATTTCCTCGTCGATGGCGCCGACCCGGTCGAGCACGGTTTCGTAATAGGTGGTCGGCACGGTGAGGAATTCAACGCCCCGAGCAAGCAGGTCGCGCACGGTGGTGATGATGTCGTCGGTGGCGACCGCGACGTGCTGCACTCCCGGACCGCGATAGAAGTCGAGGTATTCGTCGATCTGCGACTTGCGCCGTCCTTCGGCCGGTTCGTTGATCGGGAACTTGATCCGGCCGTTGCCGTTGCTCATCACCTTCGACATCAGCGCGGAATACTCGGTGCTGATGGTCTTGTCGTCGAAGGTGAGGATGTTGGTGAAGCCAAGGACGTCCTCGTAGAACTTGACCCAGTGGTTCATGCGGCCGAGTTCCACGTTGCCGACGCAGTGGTCGACGTACTTGAGGCCGGTACTCGCGGACTGGTATGGCGAGTCGACCGGCACGAAGCCGGGGAGGAAAAGGCCGCGATAGTTCTTCCGCTCCACGATCGAGTGGATGGTGTCGCCGTAGGTCCGGATGGCGCCGACAATCACCTCGCCGCCTTCGTCACGGAGCACCTCCGGGTCGCGGGCGCTGGTGGCGCCGCGGGCGATTGCCACTGCATGTGCCTCGCGCGCGTCATCGACCCAGAAGGCCATGTCCTTGACGCCGTCGCCGTGGCGGTTGACGTGATCGGCGATCTCGCTCTCCGGGCCCAGCGCGGAGGTGAGGACGAAGCGGAGCTTGTCCTGCTCGAGCAGATAAGAGGCGCGATCCCGCACTCCCGTCTCGGGCCCGCGGTAGCCAGCCAGGCGGAATCCGAAGGCGGCCCGATAGAACATTGCCGACTGCTTGGCGTTGCCGACCCAGAACTCGATGTAGTCGGTGCCGTTGATCGGAAAGGCGTCGTGCGGAACGACGGACCGTTTGTCAGGCGCGGCGGCAGTCATCGTAACCTCCAGAAAAACGATTGATTGCGAGTGCGGCGCGACTGGCTGACCATCATGCCGTCACCGCCGCCTCGAGGAAGGAGGCGAGATCCGCCTCGCTGATCTCCGGCTCCCCGGGCGCGACATGATCGAGCCGACCCTCGCTGACCCACTCGACCAGCCGGGTAACCTCATCGAAGAGCTGATCGAACGAGTCCACCACGAAAAGGAGTGGCTGGTAGCGATCGATCTCGAAGGCCTGGTTGACCACCCACTCCAACTGGAACGGCCAACGCTGGACGTCAGGCGACTCGATGCAGTGCTCCAGCTCGCCATAGGACGAGAGCAGGCCGGAACCGTACGCCTTGAGCTCGCCCGGGCCGCTGCCCTTCATGAGGCCGAACTCGACGGTGAACCAGAAGAAGCGGGCCATCGCCTTGATCACGCTGGTCAGTTGCCGGATCCGTTCCTGCTCGTTCTCGACCTGACCAGCCCTGAGCGCCGCCGTCCTGGCACACTCGCCGAAGAGCACCAGGGCATCGGCGAAGGCCTTGTCGGTGTGCATCGGCACATGACCGGCGATGTCATGGAAGATGTCCGGCTCAGGCAGGTAGTCGAGCACCGCACCGTCGCGAATCGTGATCGTGGTGGGGAACTCCCGCTGCCGCAACGAATCGAAGAAGCGGTAGGCCGGAACGTAGCCGCTCACCGCCTTGGCACGGAATCCGGTCAGCGGAGCCATGAACTGGTTGACATCCTCGAGACGGGGGACCCGGGTCGGGTCGAGCTGCAGGGTGGCCAGTCCCTCGAGGAAACGGTGATTGGCGTAGCGCGCCCAGCGCTCGGTCATCCGCTCATAGAGACGGCTCCAGACCGCATGATTGCCATTCGAGTAGAGATCGTACGGCTGCTCGATGTACAGCCGTCCGGCCGCCTGCTCCGCTTCGATAAAGGGAGATTGGGTGGTGGTGAGTCCGGGCGGATCAGCAGCAGTCGGCATCAGGACCTCGTCGGAGGGTCAACTTGGTAAATCTAATGGGGGACCGGGGATGGGGGCCGCCGCTCCGCGGCGGCTGGGTGAAACGTGAAAGGTGAAAGGGACCAATCCTGTCACCCCATGTACAGGCGTGGTATCCCGTGCGATGAGGCCCACCCCCTACCGGCCCACCCGTTTCACGTTTCACCTTTCACGTTTCACGTTTCACCTTTCACGTTTCCCCTCCCCCCTACCGCAATTCCGGCCGATCCCTGAAGCCGTCGAGTGCCTCGGGATTGGCCAGCGCTCCGATGTTGCGCACCGGTCGGCCCTCGACGACATCGCGGACGGCGAGCTCGCTGAGTTTGCCGCTCCTGGTACGGGGCAAGTCCGGCACCGCGAGGATTACCCTGGGGACGTGATGCGGTGAGGCGCCGGTGCGGATCCGGCTCCGGATTCGCTCGATCAACTCCGGAGAGAGCTCGACCCCATCACGCAGCCGCACGAAGAGCACCACTCTGACATCGCCGTCGGCGGCGCCGGGCACCCGTTGGCCGATGACCAGACTCTCCAGCACCTCATCGACCGCCTCGACCTGGCGATAAATCTCGGCGGTGCCGATGCGCACACCGCCGGGATTGAGAGTGGCGTCGCTCCGCCCGGCAATGAGGAACCCACCGTGGGCGGTTTTGGCAGCCCAATCGCCGTGCCGCCAGACCCCGGGCCAACTGTCGAAGTACGCTGCCTGGTATTTGGTTTGATCGGGGTCGTTCCAGAAGGCGACCGGCATCGCCGGGAATGGAGCGGTGCAGACCAGTTCCCCCGCCTCGCCGGTCGGGGCCGGTTCACCCTGGTCGTTGAAGACCTCGACCGCCATCCCCAAGCCGGGCCCCTGGATCTCGCCCCGATGAACCGGGGTGAGCGGGTTGCCGAGCACGAAACAAGATACGATATCGGTCCCCCCGGAAATACTGGAAGTCTGCACCGCCGGACCGACCGCACGGTGGACCCAGTCGTACAATTCTGGCAGCAGTGGTGAACCGGTTGACAGCACGGCCCGCAGGGAGGACAGATCGTGATGCCGGGCCGGCTCCATTCCGTGCTTTTCCGCCATGGCGAGGTACTTCGCCGAAGTGCCGAAGACGTTCACCCTCGCTTCGTCGGCCAGGCGCCAGAGCAAGTCGGGCTCGGCGGGTGGCACCGGGGAGCCATCGTAGAGGACGATGGTGCTGCCGCCTGCCAGCGCGGACACCAGCCAGTTCCACATCATCCATCCGCAGGTGGTGAAGTAGAAGAGCCGTTCGCCGGCGCGGAGATCGAGATGGAGCGCGTGCTCCTTGCGGTGCTGCAGCAAGGTGCCCCCGGAGCCGTGCACCAGCCCCTTGGGCAACCCGGTTGTTCCCGACGAATAGAGGACGTAGAGCGGATGATCGAACGGCACCTGGCAGTATTCCAGGGCCGGTACCGGCTGCTCCGGGCCCCGCAGCGTTCCCCAGTCGATGGTGCGCTGGTCAGTGACAGGACCGCCGCCACCGCGATACGGAATGCGCACCGCATGGCGCACCGAGGGGAGTCGCGGCAGCAGGGCCTCGGCTCGGGCGGCGCAGTCATGCACCTTGCCGCCGTAGCCGTAGCCGTCGCAATAGAGCAGTACCACCGGCTCGGTTTGTCCGAAGCGATCGACAATACCGTCAACGCCGAAGTCTGGTGAACACGACGTCCAGACCGCGCCCAAGGCAGAGGTCGCCAGCATCGCCACCACAGTTTCGGGGATGTTCGGCAACCAGCCGGCGACTCGATCGCCCTGGCGGACACCGAGGCGCTGCAACCCCGCCCGGACGCGTGCCACCTCGTCCCGCAACTGATCGCGGCTCAGCGTGGCGAGTGGGCCGCGTTCGTCCCAGGCGACCACCGCGGCTTCAGGCCCGACAGGCCGGAGCAGGTTCTCGGCGAAATTGAGCTTGGTGCCCGGGAACCATTCGCCGCCGCCTGCCCCCCCCGGCGGGGCGATGGTGTGCGAGCCAGTCCAGGCGGGCGAATGGGCCGGTCGCTGGCCGAGTATCTCGAGTTGGTCCCAGATGAGCGACCAGAAGGCGTCGAGCTCCCGGATGGACCAGGCATGCAGGGCGCGATAGGCGTCGGGATCGTCAGGTGCAGGTAGCGACACCCCGCGATGACGCAGGTACTCGATCAAGCGAGCGATCTCTGTCTCGTGACGCCCCACGCGATCGGGGGTCCACAGCGGCGCAGTAGAGATCATCGGCTCACTTCCGGCGCAGAATCACGTCGTCGCTCTGGACCTGGCGCCCGACCGAGAGCGTGAGGTTGGCCCCCGAATAGCCGTCGGCTGTGACCCGGATGTACTGGATGCGGCAACGCTCCAACAGCTTGGGGTTGAACTCCAGACGGTAGCGTCCCTGATTGTCGCTGAAGGTCGAGAAATTGTGGCCGATCAACTGCAGGTGGGCATTGGGCAGCGGAAAGCCGCGATCGTCCTTGACCAACCCCAGCACAGCGGCCAAGACCGGGGTCCCGTCGGGATTGGTGCCGAAATCAGGGATCTCGACACATTGTCCGGCCGCTTCCGGGAATGATGGCCGCCACCCGCGACTGTCGACATTGCTCGCCCCGGCGCGGCCCATTGCGCCTGCGGTGGTCCGGGTCGGGGCAGTCGCGCCATCGCCCGACTCCAAAGGCCGCAGAGTGCGGGCCGGCCCCCACGGCGAGGTCGGTGGCTGCAGCTTGCCGGTCTGTCGAGACTCCTCGGCCCGAGTGATCCGGTCGGCAGTCGGCGGCCCGGGCGCTGGTTCTTCGGCCGCATCCCCCTGCTCGGGACTCGGAGCGATATCATCCGGAGGCGGAACCGCCGGCCCCTGCTCCTGCGGGATACGGGCGTCCGGGTTGTCCGAATCAGGACCGAGCGCGCGGGTCTCCTGAGGGGGAGGCGCCTGACGAGGGCGATCCGGCTCCGGTTGAAAGGGAGGCATCGGCGCCAAGGCCAACTCCTGCTGTCGCTCCTGTTGTTGTTCCTCGGTCGGCGGAGTCGCCGAGGCATCGGCCTCGGAATTCTCCGGGATAGCCGTCCGCACCACCAGCAGGAGGACCAGGAGGAGGTGGAACCCGGCACTCGCGAGGAGGGCGGGCCATCTCGGCCCTTCGTCCTCAAGGGGGGGCTCGATCAGTGGCGTTACATGCAGCACGGCTACAGTTTAAATCCCCCCGGCCCATAATGGGCCGGGACGACGTTCCGGAGCAGTGGAGTACACCCTATCGGACTTTTTGCGATTGGACTATCATTCAAGCCATGCCGTCCTTGTATCGAATCGTTCTGGCCGCCTTGTGCGGCATCGCCTGGTCGCCTGTTTTCGCTGTCGCCCAGAGTCCGGTCGGTCTCGTGGCGGGACCTATGGTTGGTTACGCCGAGATGCGCGAGGTACTGCTTTGGGCGCAAACCAGCGGTCCGGCTCAGGTGCAGTTTGTCTACTGGGACTCGCTGGCACCTTCGCGTCGTTACACGACGAACACCGTGACGACCAACCCGACGCGTAGTCACACGGCCAAGGTGATCGCCGACAGCGTCGAACCCGGTCGCACTTACGAATACGAACTGCGCGTCAATGCGGTTGTGGTACCACGTCCCTACCCCACCCGGTTCCGCACACCTTCGCTTTGGCAGTGGCGGCATGATCCTCCAAATGTGCGCATCGCGCTGGGGAGCTGCTTCTATGTCAACGAACCACAGTACGACCGCCCCGGGACGCCGTACGGGGGGGGCTTCGAGATTCTCGACGCGATCACCGCGCAACGTCCGGACCTGATGCTCTGGCTGGGTGACAACACCTACCTGCGGGAACCCGATTGGTTCTCCAGGACGGGAATCTTTCATCGCTATTCGCACACCCGGGCCTACCCGGGGTTGCAACCGTTGCTCGCCAGCACGAGTCATTACGCCATCTGGGATGACCATGACTTCGGCCCGAACGATAGCGACATGTCGTATCGCGACCGTCACATCACCCGCGAGGCATTCGAAGCGTTCTGGGGCAATCCGGCGATGGGGATCGACGGCGGCGAAGGGATCACCTCGACGTTTGAATGGTCGGACGTCCAGTTTTTCATGATGGATGACCGCAGCTACCGGAGTGCCAACGACCGGGTGACCGGCACGGCCAGCTTCCTCGGCGAGCGCCAGATCGGCTGGCTGGTCAACGCGCTCAAGGCGAGCAGGGCGACCTTCAAGGTGATCGCCGTAGGCGGACAGGTGGTCAACAGCTCGCGGACCTTCGAGAACTACGCGCAGTATGCCGACGAGCGTGCCCGGCTCTTCGATGCACTTACCTCCGAGGGGATTGCCGGGGTGGTGTTCCTGAGCGGCGACAAGCACTGGACGGAGTTGTCGCGCATGGAGCGTCCGGGCAGCTATCCGCTGTACGACATCACCGTTTCACCGCTCACGGCCGGGTTGTCCACCGGCTGGCAGCGGGAGCAGAACGCGCATCGCGTGGCCGGAACTCTGGTCACGGAGCGGAACTTCGGGATGCTGGAAGCACACGGACCACGTGACAACCGCGTCCTGACCATCACCATTCGCGATACCCATGGCCGCCTCAAATGGACGCGCGACATCGCCGCGTCAGAATTGCGTTGAAATTCGATGACTTCCCGTTCCCTCCGACACTCCCTCTCGGCGCTGGCTCCCCTGATCTGTGCCGTTCATTGCGCGGCAACCCCGCTGCTGGTGGCGCTGATGCCCGCTCTGGAGTTGAGTCATGTCGTTGAGCAATGGCTCTTCGTTGCGAGTGTCCCGCTGATCGGCTGGTCATTGCTGACCGGGTTCCGGGTTCATGGCGACCTGCGGCCCGCGCTGTTGACCGGGGTGGGGCTGGCGACGTGGGGCGGCCTGCTCGCTCATCTGTTTGTCGCGGTGACCGGCGAATGGCCGCTAGTTGCGGCCGCGCTGGTTACCGTCGTGGGACTGGTATGGAACGCCCGGCGCCGCCACCTGTTCGAGTCCAATCCCTGCCCCTGCGCATCGTGCGGTCACCCCGACGCAGAATGAGGTGACGGCGGGGTCCGGTCGGGGCGATATTGGGGGATGACACTTCCTGCCCACCTCCCTGCCCTGATCGTCGGTGCCGGTCCGATCGGCTTGGCCTGCGCCATCGCCGCCCGTCGCCGTGGCATCAACACGGTGGTGATCGATGCCGGCGCGATCACCCATTCGATCAGCCGCTACCCCGTCGGAATGCATTTCTTCACGACCGCCGAACGGCTGGAGATCGGCGGTCACCCTCTGACATGCATCGGCAGCAAACCGAGCCGCGAGGAAGCACTCGCCTATTACCGCGGAGTGGCTCGAGTCGAGGCATTGGACGTGCGGCCGTTCATCCGGCTCCTCGGCGCGACACGGCAAGCCGATGGCCTGATTGCCTGTGAGTTGCAGACGCAGGGAGGGCAACTCACCGTCACGACCAACCGACTGGTGTTGGCGACCGGATACTTCGAACACCCCAACCTGCTCGATGTCCCGGGCGAGTCGTTGCCGCATGTCTCCCACTGGTTCGAGGAGCCGCACCTGACCGCTCGCCGCAAGGTGGTGATCGTCGGGGGAAAGAACTCCGCCCTGGAGGCAGCGCTCGATTGCTGGCGGGCAGGTGCAGAGGTCACTCTGGTCCACCGTGGCACCACCCTCAAGCCGAGCGTGAAGTACTGGCTCCGGCCGGACTTCGAGAACCGCGTGGCGGCCGGCGAGATCACCGCCCACTTCGGCGCCAAGGTGAGCAGCATCACATCGACTTCGGTGAGGGTGGTGCTGGCCAGCGGTGTCGAGACTGCGATCCCCGCCGACCGCGTCCTCGCGCTCACCGGCTACCACCCGGACTTTGCGATGATGGAGTCGATCGGGATCATCCTCGACCCGGTGACCGGTCGGCCGACCATCGATCCGGCCACGATGGAAACCAACATCCAGGGAGTGCACTTGGCCGGCAGTGCCGCGGCGGGACGGCAGACAGGCGAAGTGTTCATCGAAAACGGTCGCTTCGATGGCGACAAGATATTCGGCGACAGCGAGGCACGCTCGCTCGCCGAGGCGCGCTACGCCGCGTCACCCCGTCCTGTCGGCGAGTAGCCCGATCTCTCACGACTCACGACTCACGACTCACGACTCACGACTGCTGGCGCATCACCGCTCCACATGCAGTCGAGCCAGCGGCCGTCGCAGCAATTGCCGTACGCGCAACATCAGGATCAGTGCGACCACGCCGAGGCCAATCACCAGTCCCCACCAGAGACCGACCGGCCCGAGCGGCGTGTAGTAGGCGAGCACCACGCTTGAAGTGACACCGATCCCGGCGAACCCCACCAGGTTGATGAGCATCGGAGCCCGGGTCTCGCCGAGACCGCGCAGGATTCCGGCGCTCACCACCTGCAGCCCATCGAAGACCTGGAACACTCCGGCGATCGGCAACAAGGTGGCGGCGAATGCCATCACCCCGGGATCGGTGGTGTAGAGCCGAGCGAACACCGTCGGCACCGCCAGGAAAATCAAGGCGGTGCAGCCCATGAAGCCCGCGCCAAGCACCAGTGCGGCCTTGGCGGAGTGATGCACCGACGCCGTGTCGGAGCGGCCAACCGCGCGTCCCACCTGCACCGCAGCCGCCATCCCGACCCCCAGCGGCACCATGAAGGTGAGCGAGGCGAGGTTGAGGGCGATCTGGTGGCCAGCAACGTGGAGCGTGCCGAAGGTCCCCATCAACAGTGCCACGGCCGAGAAGGCGGCCATCTCGATTTCCAACTGGATCCCGATGGGAAAGCCGAGCCGGAAGAGTCGGCCCAGCGCACCGAGATGCCGGGCCTCACGCCGCCAGGGGCGGATGGCGTCCTGCAGCACGTCGCGGCCAACCCAGAGCAGCAGCAGTGCCATCAACCAGCGGCTCAGAGTCGAGGCCCACGCCGAACCGGCGACGCCAAGGGGGGGGAACCCCAGGTGACCGAAGATCAGCACGTAGTTGAGGGCGATGTTGGCGATGTTGGCGAGGATGATGGTCCACACCACCGGTGCCACCCGCTGGAGCGCCTGCAAGCTCTGGCGACCGACACTGAACGCCAGAAACGGCAGCATCCCCGGAATCAGCAACACGCAATACGTCCCGACCAGCGGCAACACCTCCGCAGGTTGGCGCGCCAGGCGGAGAAGCGGCTCCGCTCCCAGGAATGCGAGGGCGAGCGGGACCGAGATGATGGCCGCGAGCACCAGACCGCGTTGGACTCCTATCGCGAAGCCGTCGTGGTCGTGGGCGCCGAGCGCCTGGGCGAGGATCGGGTCGAGGCCGAGCAGCACTCCCACGCCGAAGATGGAAAGCGCGAAGAAGAAGACGTTGCCCAATGCCACCGCGGCGATCGCTTCCGGAGAGACGCGACCGACCATGATGGTGTCGACGGCGCCCATCAGCATCATCCCGACATTGACCCCGACGATCGGCAGCGAGAGCCGGAGCAGCGGAGCGGTGGCACTCTGCCAGGAGGAGACCTCCGGGCGGTTCACGTCGAGGGGCCTGGGCGACGCTCCGGATCGGCGAGGAGGCGTTCGGCAAACTCCAGTCGCTCATGGAGCTCGCCGATGTCGAGACGGAGCTGGTCGAGTTCCTCGAGAATCGCGCCGGCGGTCTCCGGTGGAGCAAGCCGGTCGGCCTCCGGCTCCCAGTTGGCAACGAGAGCGCCGTCGTCGTCGCGGAACGATCCCGAGGCGATGGTGATGATGTCGTAGAGCCACCAGAGTCCGAGACCGCCCAGGGTCAGGGCCATGAGGACCCCGCTCCGGATCTTGCCGACATGAAAACGATGAGCCCCGAACACGCCGAGAAAGGCCGCCAGCAGCATGACGGTGGTGCGTGACTTGGGTGAGGCAAAGATGTCGTCGGTCATGACTCGGCTCCGTGTGAGTGCCCCCGGGAGGACTCGAACCTCCGACCTGTCGCTTAGAAGGCGACTGCTCTATCCAGCTGAGCTACGAGGGCGCCGGAGAAAGGTATTCGATTGGGGGGGGAACGGGAGTCGGAGGACGGGGACGGGAGCCGGTGAACGGTGAACGGGGCGCGGCTCCGCCGCGCGGGGTGAAAGGTGAAAGGGGGGCGGGGACGGGAGTCGGTGAACGGTGAACGGGGCGCGGCTCCGCCGCGCGGGGTGAACGGGGAAAAGCGGGGGGTGGGGTGGGTACCCGTTTACAGAGTGGACCGCCGAAGGGGATTCACCGGGAATATGCCTCAAGCCACTGGACATCATCATCGTCAGTCCTGGCCACGTATATGAACCTCGCCGTTACCGCGAGGATTCTCTTCCTGGTGGACAGCCGGACTGTCTTCACGTATTTGGCGCTGCCGTCAAAGATGTCCCATTCACCCATTGACGCGCCGAAGGGCACCTGTCGGCGGACCCAGGCTCGTGACTGGTCATCGAGGATGACCGATCCAGGCACGAAGGCCGGCTTGTGTTTGGGGTATGTCAGGCGATACGGCGGCCCCTGCGGCTCCTGTCGCTGGCGATCACGCTCGGTGACGAGCACTGGATCATGACTGACGGGGGCTCCAACCACGGCTCTCCGCCGAGCATCGCCGTGCCACTCAAGTCGATACGGTGTGGCCCGAACGGTAGCGACTCGGCCGTCTGGCGCGACAACCCAGTCATCTGCAGGTGCAAATGGCAGGACGCGCATGCCGACGTACTTTGAGCCGTCGGAAAGCGTACCGGAAAGGGGCGACGCCACGGGCATACGCACTGCAGCGACACTGTCGAACCTGGTGGTCCGGCGATCCCATCGGAGCACAGCGGTGGTGAATGGACCGGTCGGCGTGGTCGGGAGCGCACGGGTCTGGAAATAGAGCCGTCCGAGCCGGTCGGCGCCCTGAACAAATTGCCCTGCAACTTTCATCTCCTCGGGGAACGGCGTGGTCACGACTATCCCCCCGTCCGGCGCAATGATCAAGTAGCGGTTGGCGTCCCGATCCAGCAACAGGGTCGAGTCATTCGGGAGGGGAATCAGTCGCACGGGAGTCAGATATTCCCCAGGGCCTGAGCCCTTGCGGCCGAGCTGTCTGCTCGTCTGGCCCGCAGCAGTAATCAGGTAAACGGCTGGCTCACTGAAATCGACGGCCAGCACCGACCCGTTGGCGAGTTCCCGCACGCTGGTCAGTGTGGTGAACGGTTCGCTTGCCGTCCAGGCAGGGCGCACGAAGGAAGGGATCGACTGACCAAGCACTCCACCACGAGACGGGGCGAAGACGAGTGCCAGAGCAGCGAACCCGGAAACAAGGAGAGAAGGATTTCGCACTCGATAGCCCGGTTGAATGGTTGACCGCCTAATGCGTCAAATCGGAGACGACCAAGGCCACCGGCACTCCGGCCTTGCCGAGTTCGCTGAGAAATCCCTGTTTGTCCCTGGGCGAGACGAGCACCCGCCTGTCCTGGCCGTAGCTGATGGCGAGTCGGTCGATTGACAGCGCCGGTGAGGAGAGCAGCGAACGTGACGCGCTCACCCCGGTGATGGAGCGGAGCGGCACTCGTTCGGTGAGCGGACCACAGCGGACGATCAGCTCGTCGCTCCCGATGGTGTACCCGGTGGTGAGCACCAGCCATGCCCCCAGCGCGAGGATGAGCAGGTCGGTCAGTGCGACAATGAGAATCGCGCTGCCGGCGGTGGACACCGGCATGAGCGCCAACAACAGAACCGATGGGGCCAGAAAGACGATCACCAGCCACGCGTCGATTTTCGATCGGTATCGGTGTGTCATGTCACCTCACAGTAATGTGAGCGGGTCACCTGCCCCGAGCGACCCGCTCACGCCCGGTGCCTACTTCCGGACCGCGTCCCGAATCTCGCGCAACAACACGATGTGCTCGGCGGGGGCGGCCGGTGCCGCTGGTGCCGCAACTTCCTGGCGCTTGAGCTTGTTCATCGTCCGTACCATCTGGAAGATGATGAAGGCCATGATGGCGAAATTGAGCAGGATGGTCACGAAGTTGCCATAGGCCACCACCGGCACGCCGGCCTCGCGAACCGCGGCGAGCGTCTCGGCAGTACCGGCAGGGACCTCGCTGAGCGGATGGTAGTAATCGGCAAAGTCCAACCCGCCGAAGAGCCAGCCGACCACCGGCATGATCACGTCGTCCACGAGAGAGGTGACGATCTTCCCGAACGCGGCACCGATGATCACGCCAACGGCGAGATCCATGACATTGCCCTTGAGGGCAAATTCCTTGAATTCCGACATCATGCTCATGCGGATGACTCCCTTGAGTTGGACGAGGACCGATTGCCGACCCGGCGACAGGTCGGAGATGCTGGTTGAACGGAGGAAGACGGAGATGGCTGAACAAGCGGAAATCTGATGGCGGGATCGCCGAATCGCCACCCCCGGCCGGGGCGGACCGGCAAAGGCGAGCGGGGCGAGCGGCCCCTTGGCCACCCGCCCCGCTCGTTGGACCAATGTTGCAAGTCATCGGGGCGCCGGGATTCGAACCCGGGGCCTTCCGCTCCCAAAGCGGACGCGCTACCGGACTGCGCCACGCCCCGTGAGCGAGAATCTAACATGGGAAGCGATCGGAAGCGCTGGGAGGAAAACCGGACGGCACCCGGTCGCTGGCAGGCGTCCAGCGAAGAACCAAGCATTGACAATAAACGGACTCCCTTGTCACTTTATGTACATCAACAGTCAAGCCGTCCAGGGTTAGGACGGATCAACATCATCGAGATCGGGGCCACCCGTGGGCCGAGTTCCTGCTATGCTACTCGCTGCGACCCTGCTGCTCGCCACCTTGGCACCCCCGGCTTCGGCCCAGGCGCCGCGAATTGACGGCCCGCAACCGTCACTCCTGACCCCTGCGGTCGTCGCGAAAGCCTCAACCCTTCGTGCCGACATGATGCGGAGCGTGCGGCCCAACCACTGGAAGCGCGGCGCATTGATCGGGGGGGGGATCGCGACGGCGTTGGTCGTGGCCCTCGTCGCTGCCTCGGACGATTGTGGGAGCAATCCCTGCATGCTCGTTGCCGTGGCGCTTGCCCCGGTGGCCTTCCTCGGCGGCGCATTCCCCGGGGCGTTGATCGGCAGCTTTTTCCCCCGGGACACGCTGTAGGTCCTTCTCTGGGCGGAACAGGCTCATCTGTTGTCGTCCCCTTTCACCTTTCACCCCGCAGGCGCTTCCCCGCCGCCGCTTCCCCGCCCCTTTCACCCCCACGGCCACTCGCTCCGCAATGCCCCGACCGCCCGTCCCCGATGCGACACCCGGGCCTTGTCGGTCGGCGTGGCGACTCCGAAGGTGACGCCCAAATCGTCGCTCACGAACAGCGGGTCGTAGCCGAAGCCACCGGTCCCCTCCGGCGCCATCCCGATACGGCCGCTGGTCGTTCCCTCGGCCACCAGTTCCCTGCCGTCCGGCCAAGCCAGCACCAGCACGCAGCGGTATTGCGCGCCGCGCCGATCGATCGGCACATCGTGCAATCGCGACAGCAGTTCCCGATTGTTGGCAGAGGTGACTTCATGGTCGGGACCATCGACACCCGCGAACCGCTTGCTCCAGACACCGGGGGCGCCGCCGAGCGCGTCGACCTCCAGGCCGCTGTCGTCTGCGAGCGCAGGGAGACCGCTACGCTGGGCGAACCAGGTCGCCTTGGCGCGGGCGTTGTCGACGAAAGTGTAGAACACCTCCAAACCTTGCTCGTCGGGATGTTCAGGCAAACCGATGTCGTCGGGTGTGACGACTTCGACGTTGGCGTCCGCGAGCAGCTCGCGGAATTCCGCGAGCTTCCCCCTGCTCCGGGAGGCGAGCAGCAGCCGGGTCACGCTCCGATGGCGCTCCGCTGCAGGGCGAAGATCTCGTGGAGGCCGCCCTCGGCGAGGTCGAGCAGGGCATCGAGCTCGGCGCGAGCGAAGGTTCCCGCCTCGCCGGTTCCCTGTACCTCCACGAATTCACCATTGGCCAGCATCACGATGTTGGCGTCGACATCGGCATCGCGATCCTCGAGGTAGGCGAGGTCGAGCCGGTGCTCGCCGGCCACCTTGCCTACGCTGACGGCGGCGACGAGCTGCCCGAAGGCGCTGGGCTGGCCGGTCCGCTCCGCGAGCCAGGCGCAGGCGTCGTGGAGCGCCACGGCAGCACCGGTTATGCTGGCGCAGCGGGTGCCGCCATCGGCGGTGAGGACGTCGCAGTCGACCCTGATGGTGTACTCCCCGAAGGCGAAGGTGCGCATCGAGGCGCGGAGCGAGCGGCCGATGAGCCGCTGGATCTCGTAGGTGCGCCCTCCGGGGCCGTTCCGTTCCCGCGGACTCCGCTCCGAGGTGGCCCTAGGCAGCATCGCGTACTCAGCGGTGACCCACCCTTCCCCGCTCCCCTTCTTGAAGCGCGGCACTCCCTCCTCCACGCTGGCGGTGCAGTGCACCAGGGTGGCGCCCATGCGGACCAGGCACGACCCTTCGGCAAACGGGTTGGCTTGGCGCTCGAGCACGGTGGGACGAAGGTTGTTGTTCTGGCGGCCATCAGGACGGGACACGGATACGCTCCAGCAATCGGGTGGTGGACCAATCAGGAACCAGTGGCACGATGACCACGCGTCCGCCGCGGGCACGCACGAGGTCGGCACCGATGACGGTTTCGGGAAGATAGTCCCCTCCCTTGACCAGCACGTCGGGTTGCAGCGCCGCGATCAGTTCGAGCGGCGTGGGCTCCTCGAAGGTCACCACGCAATCGACCGCGGCGAGGGCGGCGAGCATCCGGGCACGACCCGCTGCGGCGATCACCGGGCGGTCGCTGCCCTTGCCGAGTGCCAGAGCCGAGGCGTCGGAGTTGACGCCCACCACCAGCGACCCGCCGAGCGAACGCGCGGCCTCCAGCACCGCTATATGGCCGGGGTGGAGCAGATCGAATACGCCGTTGCTGAACACGACCGGTCCCTCGGCGTTGCTGCGCCAGAGCACGGCGTCTGGCAGTGACCGCAACTTCGCGACGGTATCCGACCAGTTCAGAGCGATTCCTCGGCCGCAGCGATGAAATTGAGCACCTTGGGACCGTACACCGGGATCTCGATGGTGATCGAGTACCGGGCGAATATCTCGATCCGGTCCTCGCGCGGGTGGCGTTTGATGGTGAGTCGCTTCGCCTCGCGGGGGAGGCCGAGCGAGTCGGCCCGAGCGACCAAACGAACCCGGATGAGGGAGTCGCTCATGGTTGTGGACTCGAGCGCCACGTTCTTCATTTCCTGCTGGTACTGCTCGTTCCGGAACCAGGGCCGTACGAACAGCAGGCCGAGATAGATCCCTGCGCCCGCAATGACGAGCACGACCAGGCACCCGAGATTGCTGCCACCGTTTCGTTGTTGCCTGGTCACCATTGGCTCTGTGCTCCCGTGACGATTTTGTTGATCAGCAACTCCAGGGCGATCCGCCGACCATCGGCCTCGCGGCCCGGCTCGTACTGCCCCTCCAGGTTCATGCTGCGGGCCTGGAAGAGGACCTTGCCGGTGGCCTGCTCGATGATCTCGACGTCGACCGACATCTGGACCAGTCGGCGGGTCACCGCGACATCGGTGGTGCGGTTGACTCCGGTGCCGCCCCCCCCCGTGAAGGCGATCGGCACGTCCGGTTCGTAGCGGGTGATGCGCCCCCGCACAATCGCATCGGCTCGCGCCTCGCTGGCGGAGCGAAGGCCGAGTCGGCGTTCAACCGCCTCGCGTACCGACTGGGCGACCTGCTGTACCAGGGTCGGGTCGGCGGTGTCGTTCTCGAACGGGAGCACTGCTGCGGTGCGGATTTCGGGCGGGAATCCCCCCCCCGCGAATCCGTAGGAGCAGCCGGCCAGCAACAGTGCGGCGATGAGGATGGACTTATTGAGCATCGTCGGGCGCCACCCATCGCTCGCGAGGAATCGAATCGAGCAGGGTTGGTTCGTCAAAGGTGATGTCGAGCCTGGCCCGGCTCCCGGGGATATCGAGTCGCGATTTGATCAGTCTTCCGGCTGCGTCGAAGGTGGTGAAGACGCGACCGATCCGGTTCCGTCCCTGGCGGACGTCGGCCACCAGTTGCCGGGTACCGATCCGCGTCAGCACGTAGTCGACGGTATCGATCCCATTGACGTAGCGCCACGCCTGGAGCCGCTCGTTGCTCATCCCGCTCACGAGATCACCCTGGTGGGGATAGCGGGCCTGCCCGAGGATGGCCCAGAGCAGCGGATAGTTGGGGACCAGGCGCTCGACCTGATCCTCCGGCTCGGCCCAGATGGCGGTGTCACCGATCACTGCAGCGGCACCGGAACCGGAACCGAGCGGGCCGCGAAAATCAAAGCGCAGCGAGTCGGGGGGGGCAATCTGGGCAGCACCCCGTCCGCTGGCAGTCCCCTTTTCGTCGAGGAAGCGCCAGGAGAAGCGTGTTTGGGTGGTGGCATCTCGTTCGGTCGCGGCGATCCAAGGTGCCACCTCCCCGGCGGTCATGGGGAGGTGCCCATCCGGAATGGTTGGGCCGGGCAGCCGACCCGCGCAGCCGACAACGAGAATGGCCACTGAAAGGGCGGCAGGAATTCGCATGACGGGAAAGGTCGCCCCCCGAGCCGCAGTGCTCAACCCTGACCGGCCAGACGGATGGTCCTGATCAGGTCACCCTGGAGGACTCGCTTGAGCGGACCATAGGTTCCGGTCACCCTGCCGAAGATGGTGTATTGCCCATTGAGATGGGGCTGCGGCGAGAGATTGATGAACCACTGGCTGCCGCCGGTGTTGGGTCCGGAGAGCGCCATGCCGAGCATCGGGATATCGTATTGGCGCCGGTTGATCTCGTCCCGGATGGCCCAGCCAGGCCCGCCGTTCCCCAAGCCGGTACGGTCGCCGTCCTGAACCACGAAGTTGGGAACGACGCGGTGCCAGCGGTTGCCATCGAAGTAACCACGCCCCACAAGTTGCAGGAAATTGGCGACCGTGAGCGGCGCCTCCCGAGGCAAGAGCTCGACGGTGATGTTGCCGCGTCCCTCTACGTCGATGATCACCCGCGGATTGTCCTGCGCCAGGACGAAGGTGCGGACGATGCCACGGTAATCCTCCAGGGTCCTCCCGGTTTCGACTGGATAGATGGGAGCCCAGCGAGCCCCCAACGCCGGGAATACCCGGGCCGCCAAGGCGCGGAGTGAAGCGTCGGCTGGGCGATCGAGCAGCACTCGACGCGTTGGTGAGGCGAGGGTCGTGATCAACTCCGGCTGCTCCCGGGCCAGAGCCCCGAGCGCCATGATGATCGCCTCGCGGGAGTCGACATCTGCCTGTCCCCAGGCCGCCGCCATCAGGTCGATGTCGCCGGGGTTGTTGGCGGGAGCGAGCGCACTGATGGCGGCCCGGCGGACCAACGGGTCGCTGTCCCTGATCGCTGTTCGGGCGGCCTCCGATGCCGCTTCGCGGTGGGTCGGTCCAGCGTTGGCCCAAGCGCCCAGCGCTGCGGCACGGACCCGGGTATCGCGGTCAGTCATCCCCCGGCGGAACGACTCATCGGTGCCCGGTCGAGTGCGCGCCAGAAGCTGGAGGCCGACCATGCGGGAGAGCGGGTCCTCCGCCACCAGCCAGGGAGCGACATGCTGGTTGAATACGGCGGTGTCGGTCTGTGCCAGAGCGTCGAGCGCAGCACGTTCAAGGGCCCAGTTGTTGCCGCGCATCGTGAAGACGGAGGCGAGTGCTGTGACCGCCTCGCTGCCGGCAACAGCGGCGAGTGCCCCTGCGGCCGCCACCCTCACGTTGTGGTCGGGATCGTTGAGCAGCGGTGCAACGCGATCGACGGAGGCGGAATCCTTGAAGGTCGCCAATGCACCGAGCGCGTTGATGCGGACCCCTGCCTCCTGGTCGTTGATTGCCCGGCGCAGCTCATTGATGACTGTAGGGTGATCGAGTCCGGTGGAGTCGGCGTAGCGCCGGGTCAGGTTTTTCAGAGCAGTTTCCCGAATCAACGCAACCCGGTCACGCGCCGCCTGGAGGAGCCGTTCCGCAGCCGATGGGGCCTGAATGCGACCGAGCGTGAAGATGGCGCGCCAACGTCGGTCGGTATCCTGGTCCTCGATGTATCGGAGCAACGCCGACACCGGTGCGTCCCGGCCCAGCCGCCAACTCTCCAGCATCGCCGGGAGGAGCATCACCTCCCGACGAGCCCGGCTCAGTTGCCCGCCACCGCCACCGATTATTTCATTGACGGCAGCGATGCCGGCCGGTCCGCCGATGCGGGCCAGGGCAATCGCTGCCTCCTGCAACGCAGCGTCATCGAGCGAATCGGCCGAATTGAGTCGTGCCATGATCGGTCCGACGGCACGCTGGTCGCGCAGGATCCCCATCGCGAAGAAGACGTCGGCGATCAGCGCAGGCTCGAGATCCTGGAGCCGCGGGATCAGGAACATCACTCCTTCCGGCACCCCGATCCGCCCCACGGCCAGCACGGCTGCCCGGCGCACCCTCAGTTCCGGATGCTCCAGTGCCGGGGCAAGGATTGAAGGATTGAGGTCGCGACGATCCTCGGTCATCAGGATCGGGGCCAGCGCCTCGACCAGCGCCGGGTCCTGCGCAGCGAGGATTCTTGCAGGAGCAAAAGCGAGGAGGCAGCAGAGAACGGCATTTCGCATCAGAGTCGCACCGGGTCAGGAATGGGAAGCAAGCGGGCAACCACCGCAGGCGGCAGCCTGGCAAAACCGGAGGAAGCATCGAGCACCAGCAGCGCCGTGGTGGCGGATGCCAGCAGGGTGCCGCTCTCACCGTGTTCGACAACGTACCCGAAGGTAACGCGGCGGGAGGCAATTTCGCGCACCCAGGTCCGGACCTGGATCGGGTCGTCATAACGGGCCGACTGGCGGTAGCGGATCGCCAGATCGGAGACCATCAGCCGCAACCCTAGGGTTTCCAGTTCGCGGTAGCTGATTCCAGTGGTACGCAGATGTTCGGTGCGCGCCACGTCGAGCCAGACCAGATATCTCGCATGATACACCACCCCCATCTGGTCGGTCTCGGAATAATCGACCCGGCGATGGATCGTGGTGATGGTGGTTGCTTCGGCTCCCGTCATGGTCCACCTTTCGCGCCGTGCATCCCGACCGGCTGGTCATCATCGCAGACGCCCATCTCGGGGCGGCCCCTCCCAGAGCGGAGGAGGCGTTGCTCGCCTTCCTCGACAGCATGCCGTCGCGAGGCGATGGGCTGCTCGTGGCAGGCGATCTGTTCGACTACTGGTTCAGCTATCGCCGCCTGATTCCCCGGCGCAATTTCCTGGTTGCCGCAGCGCTCGCCAACCTTGCTCGCCGGCTCCCGGTCTTCATGGTTGGCGGCAACCACGACCGCTGGGGCGATTCATTCTGGGAGGGAGACGCGGGGGTCCGCTTCGCCCCACACCGATTGCGCCTGGCGGCCTCCGGACGAGAGTTGCTGGCCATCCACGGCGACGGACTCCACGAGGAACGCCGCGGCTCCCGCTGGATGCATCGCCTGACCAGCTCTCCCGCGGTCATCGCCGCCTACCGCCTGCTGCACCCCGATCTCGGCTTCTGGCTGGCCGACCGAATGGGCCAAAACCTCTCCTTTGGCGAGGCCCACCCGGAGATCGTCCGGGCGGCAGCCGAACGACAGCTTGCCTGGGCCACGGCGGCGATGGAGCTCGAACCGGCCGTCGGCGCCCTGGTCATGGGTCACACCCACGCCGCAGCTGCGATCGAGACTTCGCCCGGGCGATGGTACCTCAACCCCGGCGCCTGGCTCGATGACCATCGCTATGCCACTCTCGATGCCGACGGCGCCAGGCTGCACCAGTTCAGTTGAACTCCGGTTCCGGCGTCAATTGCACCAGTTCGACCTCACCCAGTGACTCGCCGGTAAAGACCGCGCCGACCGCGCCGAATCGCGCCACGTCGTCAGTGGCAGCCCAACGGTGCGGCGGTCTCCCCCCCCCTGAAGGCGCCCGGAGGTCGGCGCGATCCAGCACGCCGGCCAGCTCGCTTGCCGTCTCCCGCGCGCTGTCGATCAGGGTGACTGACGGCCCCATCACCTCCGACAGCAACGGAGCCAGCAGCGGATAGTGGGTGCAGCCGAGCACCAGGACGTCGATGTCCGCAGCCCGCACCGGAGCCAGATATTCCTCGGCGATCTGGCGAGTGGCCGAGTGGCCGAACCACCCCTCCTCGACCAGCGGAACGAACAACGGACAGGCCTGCTCGACCACCCGCAATTCCGGCCGGAGTGCGAGGAGCGCCCGGCGATAGGCGCCCGACGCCACAGTTCCGGCGGTGCCGATCACCCCCACACCGCCGATCCGGGTGGCAGCCGCAGCGGCCCGTGCGCCGGGTTCGATCACCCCGATCACCGGTACGGGAGAATGCTCCCGCAGCAGGTCGAGAGCATGGGCAGTGGCGGTATTGCAGGCGATCACGACGGCCTTGACCTGCTGGGCCAGCAGCCATTCGAGAATTTCGCTGGCGTAGCGCCTGACCGTGGCGGGCGACTTGGGGCCATAGGGCACCCGCGCCGTATCACCAAGGTAGATGGTGGTCTCGTCGGGAAGGAGCTGGTGGACGGCACGGGCGACCGTGAGCCCGCCGATTCCGGAATCAAAGATGCCGATCGGTGAGTTGTTGGTCATCGGGGCATCGGCAGGGAGAGGCCCATCCCGGTGCGTCCGTCATTCATGCGACGAACGCGCAGATCGCCCGGAAAGTCGAACAGGTTGGCCGACACGAACGCCTCCAGTCCGCTGAAGAGGTGATTCGCCGCCAGCAATACCAGCCAATCCTCCCGTTCGGCGCGTTTGTCGGCGAGACGCTCGGAGTTGGTTCGCTCCAGGAAGCCGATCTCGTGATGGGCCTTGAGAGCCATGCCAAGCGCCACCCCTTCAAAGGCGATGAACAGCCCGCCGGTCAACTTGCGGTCTAGCGAGGCCTGTCCCCATCCGGGAAGGAGCAGCGAGCGAAAGAAGTAATTGAGCGGTGCATGGCGACGCCCCTCGGTGGCTGGCGCAGGAACAGCGCCAGGCGGGGCCTGCGCTCGCAGTGGTGCAGCAAAGATCAGCACGAGCAGCAAAGGGGTCATTCGCATTCCGGAAAAGTCGCCCGGCAGCCCCGAAATCCCAAGGCGTCTCACGGCAGCGTCGGGTCGGCCGTCATGCCGACGCGGTGGAGGATGCCGGCCCGTCCCACGGTGCCCAGGACCCGACCGCTCGGAGCATCAACGACGGGCAGGGCTGCCACGCCGAGGGTGCCCAATCGCCGGACCACGTCGGCGAGCGGCACCTCGAGGGTGACAGCCTCGGTCGGGTGGGCCACGTCGAGAGCGGTGATCCCTTCCAGCGGAATATCTGCGGCCCGGGCCACCTCTCCCAGATCACGCAGCGTAAAGGTGCCAAGGAGGCGGCGGGCCGGATCGACGACCGGATATACCGTCTGCTCGGCGAAGGCGAAGCGCGCCAGCAGCAGAGTCACCGGTTCGTCGTCCCGCACCACAATGGCCGCCCGATCGATGGCATCGACCACGGTGAGGCCGGAGAGGGCATCACGATCCATCCCGTGTTCGAGGTGGATACCACGACGGCGGAGCCATCCCGAATAGAGGTCGTCGCGTTCCATCCGTCGCGCCACCACGACCGCGATGGCAACGGTGACCATGAGGGGCAGCATGATGGCGTAGTCGTCGGTCATCTCGAAGATCATCAGAATGCCGGTGATCGGTGCCGCGGTGGCGGAGGCGACCATCGCCCCCATTCCCACGATCGCATAGGCCGCCGGCTCGATGCCGGCCTCGGGAAAGAGAGCGTTGAGGCCCGCACCGAATGCCCCACCGGTGGCAGCGCCGATGTAGAGCGCCGGAGTGAAGACGCCGCCAGAACCGCCCCATCCCATCGAGACCGCGGTGGCGATGATCTTTCCCAGTGCCAGCAGCCCGAGCGCCCACCAAGCCATGGTGCCGAATACGTCAAGCGGAATGGCGAGGTGGCCCTTCCCCACCAGCACTCCACCGGACGCCGCCACCATCAACCCCACCAACGCACCTCCGGCAAGTGCACGCCCGGCACTTACTTCACGTCGCGCCAACCGGAAGAAGATCCGCACGAAGTATCCCGCGGCAATGCCGAGCACCACTCCGAGCAACGGGTAGGCGATGGCCACTTCGGCGAGATGTCGATACGAATATTCCTCCGGAATCGGAAAGGCGGGGTGATTGCCGAACACCGATCGCGAGATCACCGCGGCCACCACGCTGGCGACCACCACCACCGGAAAGGCCGCCACGCTCAGCCCTCCGAGAATCTCCTCCAGGGCAAAGAAGGCGCCGGCCAGCGGGGCGTTGAACGCCGCCGATATGGCGGCTGCGGTGCCCGCGGCGACCAGCAGCGTCATCCGCTCGGGACCGAAGCGGAAGATGCGGGCTACTGCCGATCCCGCTGCCGCGCCGAGTACCGCGACCGGCCCCTCCGAGCCGACCGAGGCTCCCCCCCCCAGTGTGGCAGCGGCGGCGGTGGTCCGCACGATCGCAGGGCGAGCCGGGATGCGGCCTCCCATCCGCACCACCCGGCGCTGGACGTCGGGTACGTTCATCCCCTCTTCGCCCGGTGCAAAACGGCGCATCACCCACCAGGCGGCGAGCATGGCGACACCGGTGATCAGGGGCCGGGTCACGTAGGGGCCGAGCGGTGGCAGCCAGGTGGACGGCCAGTCGAAGAAAACCAGGTAGGCGAGGTCGATCAGCTTGTAGAAACCGATCACACCGAAGGCACCTGCTGCGCCGACGACGACGGCGAAACCGAGCAGAACCGCGTTCTCGGAGAGGTCGAGTCCGTTGAACCAGGTGACGAAATCGTCCCACACGCCGCCGGCCATCCGGCCCGGGGCGTAGATCAGCCGTCGCGCCCGCCGCGGCAGCTTTTCGATTCCCCGGCGCCACTGCTCCCCCAACGCCGACGGCTCGCTCATCAGGCGCATCCCCTCCGCTGAGTCGTCACGAGCGACTATCGACCACCGCGACGAGGTCTATCTCCACCCTGACTCCCTTGGGCAAGCCGGCCACGGCCACTGTCGACCGGGCCGGACGATGGTCGCCCATCCACCGGGCGTAAACCTCGTTCATCGCGGTGAACTCATCCATCGATTGCAGGTAGACGGTGGTCTTGACCACATCGGCGAAACTGCATCCGGCGGCAGCGAGCACCGCGGCCAGATTGGTGAAGACCTGCTCGCTCTGCTCGGTGATGCCCCCCTCGACCACCGACATGGTGGCGGGATCGAGGGCGATCTGTCCGGCAGTGAAGAGGAAACCGTTGACTACCGTTCCCTGTGCGTAGGGGCCGATGGCAGCGGGAGCATCGGGAGTGGTGATGGTGCGCACGAGTGGTCCTTGTTCAAGGGTGAGGAGGATAGAGCGGCCAGAAGAGCCGGAGAGCGTTTTCCGTGGTCACCCGGGCAATGTAGTCCGGTGTGGTCCCGCACCACTCGGCGACCTTGGCGGCAATGGCGGCGAGGTGTGCCGGTTCGTTGCGCTTGCCACGAAAGGGCACCGGAGCAAGATAGGGAGAGTCGGTCTCGAGGAGCAGCCGGTTGTCGGGCACGCTCCGTAGCGTCTCCACATCGGTCCAGGACTTGAAGCTGACCATCCCGCTGAAGGAGAAGTACCAGCCGGCCGCCAGCCCGGCATCGCGGAGCACGGTCCCGCTCGAGAAGGAGTGGAGAATTACCGTGGCACCGGGTTGTTCCCGAAGGATCGCGACCATGTCCTGATCGGCTTCACGAGCGTGAATCACAACCGGTTTCCCCGCCCGGACGGCCAGGTCGAGCTGCTCGGCGAACACGTGGCGCTGGAGTTCCCGCGGCGCAAAATCGTAGTGGTAGTCGAGCCCCATCTCGCCAGCGGCGGCGACGAGTGGATCGGCCCAGGCCTTGAGCAACTGGTCGGCCAGCTCCGGGGTCCAGGCCGCTGCGTCATGTGGATGGCAGCCGGTCGCAATGTTGAACCCCGGATGTGACGCCGCCCAGCGGAGGGTTTCCTCCAACCGGGCGGGCACCGATTCGATCACCAAGGCGCGGGTCACCCCGGCCGCGTGTTGTCTGGCCACCACTTCCTCCAGGTCGGCCGCATACGCCGGGTCCGTGAGGTGGCAGTGGGAGTCGACCAGCATCAGGTCACACGGTCTCGGGGCGCGCTCTGGTGGTGACCTTGCCGCCAATGGTGACACCGTGGCCGCTGAGTCCCGGCCAGCGCTGGTCGATGTAGAGCAGCGCCGGACTGGCGATGAACATCGACGAGAAGGTTCCGACCAGGACCCCGAAGAACATCACCCAGGCGAACGGCCGGATGATCGGTCCCGCAAAGACCAGCAGGGCCAGCAGGACTACCAGCGTGGTTCCCGAGGTGAAGACGGTCCGCGGCAGGGTCTCGTTGACTGACCGGTTCAGCACGGCAGGGATCGATTCGCGCTTGGCGGAATGGAGATTCTCGCGGACCCGGTCGAAGATCACGATGGTGTCGTTGAGCGAATAACCCACCATCGACAAAAGGGCGGCAACGACCACCAACCCGACTTCGAGGTCCATGACCGCCAGGAAGAAGATCGAGAGCACGATGTCGTGCGCCGTGGCGATGACAGCAGCGACGCCGAAGCGCCACTCGAAGCGATAAGCGAGGTAGGCCAGCACCGCGAAGAAGGAGAGGAAAATGGCGAGGAACGCCTGGGTCCGCAGCTCGCTGCCGACCTTGGGGGAGACCGCCTCGGAATACTCCTGGACCCACTTGCCGCTGCCGAAAACCTGGTCGAGCGCACCGGCCACCGCTGCTGTGGTGGCGGCGGTGTTGTCGGCATCGACTCCGTCGATGGTGGTCCTGGCCTTGATTGAATACTCGCCCTGATCTGCGAAGGGGGTGATTTCGGCCCCCTGGAGGCCGGCCGCGTCGAGTGCGGTCCTGATGGTCCTCAGCGTCGCCGGTTGCTCGGCCTGCACCTTGACCACGGTGCCACCGGTGAACTCGATGGAGTAGTTGATGCCGCGCGCCAGCATTGCCACCACGCCGAGGGCGAAGAACGCCGCGGTCGCCATGATGGCCCGCTGGCGGAAGGCGACGAAGTCGATATGAGAATTCGCGAAGATGCGGATCATGGTCCCGTCAGATGCTCAGGGTGGTGGCTTGGGAGTTCTTCCGCTCCAGCCAGATCTGGAAGAAGGTCCGGGTCACGAAGATGGCAGTGAACATCGAGGCGATGATGCCCATGATCAGGGTGACTGCGAAGCCGCGCACCGGTCCGGTGCCGAACTGGAAGAGGAACAGGGCGGTCAGGACGGTCGAGACGTTCGAGTCCACGATCGCACTCATGGCGTGCTGGAATCCCTGGGCGACGGCGACTCGCACCGTTCGACCGGCGTTGAGTTCCTCGCGGATGCGTTCGAAGATCAGCACGTTGGCGTCGACTGCCATGCCGATCGAGAGCACCAGACCCGCCAAACCCGGCAGGGTCAGGGTGGCCTGAATAGCCGCCAGACCGCCCAGGGTGAAGAGCAGGTAGAAGACCAGTGCCAGCACCGCGAGCAGCCCGGAGATCCGGTAGTAGCCGATCATGATGATGATGACGGCCAAGGTGCCGACCAGACCGGCCAGGCGGGCGCCGCGAATCGAGTCGGCACCGAGTGATGCCAGCACCTGCCGTTCCTCGACGATCTTGAGCGGCACCGGCAGCGCGCCGGCGCTCAAGGTGAGGGCGAGGTCCTGGGCATCCTGGATCGAGCGGCCGCCGAGTTCGATCTGGCCGGTGCGATCGATCCTGGAGTTGATGACCGGTGGGCGGCCCTGCACGTAACCGTCAAGCACGATCGCCATGTAATCGCCGACGTGCCGCCCGGTCTCGGTACCGAACCGGCGTGCCCCGGCCCGGTCGAGATTGAAGATGACGATCGGCCGGTTGGTGAGCGGATCGAGTTGGGCGTTGGCGCTGACCAGTCGCTCACCGGTGATGATGGGAGTCTCGTCAACGACATAGAGGAGGCGATACTGGTCCGCGCCGATCGACTCGACAGTGCGCGACCACTTGATCGTCATCCCGCGGGGCCAGAGCCGGCGCACTTCCGGCAGCCGCAACAGCGAGTCGACCCGCGGATAGGCACCGGCTGCCACGAGATACTCGCCTTCGAGGTCGGCCGACGGGGCGATCAGTTCCTGGAGGATCGGTCCGGCCGGGGCCACAGTGGCGGAATCGGTAGCGGTCGTGGAATCGGTGAGCGGAGCCGCTGCCTTGGCGGTGTCGCCACCGCCAAGCAGTGCTGCGACCTGATCGGCCTGGGCCGGGGCGGCTCCCTGCCCCGGAGCGGTCGGGCGCACACCGAGTTGGGCCAGCACTCTGTCCATAGCCGGGAGGGCGTTGTCGAGGGCGCGGGTCTTGTCGGTGATCATGAACTCGAGAAAGGCCGCCTCAGCCACGATCGCCTTGGCTCGGGCCGGGTCGGTGATGCCGGCAAGCTCGACGACGATTCGCTCGTCGCCGACTCGCTGGATCACCGGCTCGGTCACGCCGAACTCGTCGATCCGCTTGCGAAGAACGGTGAGCGCGAGATCGATGTCCCGTGCCGGGTCCGAGGAGACCCGCACCGACTGGTCGAGTTCTAGACCGAGGTGCATCCCGCCCTGCAGGTCGAGGCCGCGCTTGAGCGGCACCCGACTGACCGTGACATCCTGCATCACGCCGTCGGGGCCACGCTGCCGCTCGATCACGTCGCGCGGGAAGAGATAGAAGATCGACAGCCCGGAAAGGGCGAGGATCAGGAGCACGCGATTCTGTAGCGAAGCAAACATCGTCACTCGGACGCCGTGCTTGGCGCGTCAAGGTCCGGATGCGCGGCTGCCACAATGGCCCGCGCATGTCTGTTGTCCACCTCCAGCTGCCGCCGGAGGGCATCCATCCCGTCGAAGCGATGGATCGGACGGAGGCGCGCCAACCAATCGACGCGCACCCACCGATCGTACAGGTCCCCCTCGAATCCGAAGAGGTGGACTTCCAACAGTCGTCGGCCATCGGCGATGGTCGGCCGATGTCCCTGGTTCATCATCCCGCCGAACCGGCCGGCGGGAGTCTCCACCGTAACTGCCCACACCCCGTCTGGGGGAAGCAGCTTTCCCGGCGGCAGCGGCAGGTTGAGGGTGGCGAATCCGAGTGACCGCCCTCTTCCATCACCACGACGCACCGGCGCAGCCACTCCGTAGCGACGGCCGAGCCAGCGGGCCGCGCCGTCGAGATCCCCCCCCGCCACCGCCCGGCGGATCAGGGTGCTGCTGATCGGTGCCCCCCCCTCAGGGGTAACCGCCGGGACCACGTCGACCGGAAATCCGCGCGTGGCGCCGAGGGCACGCAGCGTCTCGACATCGCCACTGCGGCCCCGGCCAAAGCCGTGGTCGTGCCCGATCACCAGTTCCTGCATGCCGCACCTGGCGCAGAGCACCTCGTCGACGAACTCGGCCGGTGTCATCGCGGCCATCCGTTCATCGAACTGCAACACCAGCACCCGGTCCACCGCACTGTCCGCCAGCAACTCCAGCCGTTCAACCGAGGTGGTCAGCCGCATCGGTGCGGCGTCGGGATTGACCACTGCGAGCGGGTGCGGCTCGAAGGTGACCAGCACGCTCATCCGGCCAGCAGCTCCGGCACGGCGGGCGATCTCGTCGAGCACCGCGCGGTGTCCGAGGTGAACCCCGTCGAAAGTGCCCACCGTCACGACGCTGCCCGAACCGATCCCCAGCGGCAGCGTCATGCCGCCGGCTCCAGGACCACCACCGGCTGCCACCGCCCATCGACCGCCCGGGTTGCCACCGCCACCAAGTGGCCATCCTCCGCGAGCAGTGCGGCGGGCCCCTCCGCATCGGTGTCGGCTGACACCGTGCGGCCGAACCCGACCTCGCGGCAGCCATCGGCATCGAGCCGCTGCTGCGGCAGATGCAACACCATCGCGGCCGCCGGGCGCACCGACTCGGGACCAACCAGCCGCGGATCGATCGCCTCCTCAACCCGAAACGGCCCGATCGCGGTGCGCCTCAGCGCCGCACAGTGAGCCGGCAGATCGAGCCGCGTCCCCAGATCCCGCGCGATGGCCCGGAGATAGGTCCCCGGCCCCACCACCGCCTCGATCGTCAGGTCGGGCGGAGTCCAGTCCCGGCGAGTCAACTGGTGCACGTCGACCGGCACCGGTTCGAGCACCACAGGACGACCCGCTCGTGCCAAGGCATAGCTTCGTGCCCCCCCCACATGCTTGGCCGAATAGGCCGGTGGCCGCTGCTCGTGCCGCCCGATCATCGCTGCCAGCGCGGCATCGACCGCATCGCTCGTCGGCCATCCGGCCACCTCGGCGCTCGCCACCGGGGCGCCGGTGGCGTCGTCGGTGTCGGTAGCCGTTCCAAAGCGGACCACGGCGTCGTAATGCTTCGCCGCCGACTCGATGAACCGGGCCAGTCGTGTCGCGCGCCCGACCAGAACCACCAGCAAGCCGGTGGCGAAGGGATCGAGTGTGCCGGCGTGTCCCACGGCACGCAGGCCAAGTTGGCGGCGGACCACGGCGACTACGTCATGCGAGGTCCAGCCGACCGGCTTGTCAATGAGCAACCCTCCGATCAGGAGTCCACCTCGTCGCGCTTCAGCTCGGCGAAAAGGCGATCGATCCTGAGCGCGTGATCGTGTCCGACATCCCGCACGAAGCGCAGCTCGGGTACTCCGCGCGTCGTCAACTCCCTGGCGAGCAGTCGACGGAGGAAACCGGCGGCGCTCTGCAGTCCCGCCACCGCCTCGGCCCGTGCCTCCTCGTCATCCCCCGGTGGCACCACTCTCACGGTGGCGGTCGACAAATCGCGCGTCACCTCCACCCCGCTGATCGTCACCAGCGAGACGCGCGGATCGCGCACCTCGCCCCGCAACAGCGCCGAAGCGAGCACGGCTCGGATCTGCTCGGCCACCTGCTCCGGCCGTCGCGAGGGTCCCTTGCCCGCCATCTGCTACTCTCCCGCGGCGGCCGACGCGGCAAGGGTCCGCTTCACCTCTTCGGTGCGATACGCCTCGATCCGGTCGCCGACCTTGAGGTCGTTGAAGTTCTCGATGGCGATGCCGCACTCGAGTCCCTCGCGCACTTCCTTGGCGTCGTCCTTGAACCGCTTGAGCGATGCGAGGTCGCCGGTGTAGACCGAGACGCCATCGCGAACCACCCTTGCCTTGGCCGTGCGCTGGATGACGCCGCTCCGCACGACGCAGCCGGCGATGGTGCCGACCTTGCTCACCTTGAAGAGTTCCATCACCTCGGCCTCGCCGAGGATGGTCTCCTTCTCCTCCGGCTTGAGCAGCCCCTCGAGGGCGTTGCGCACATCCTCGACCGCCTCGTAAATGACGCGGTAGGTGCGCACATCGACGCCCTCACGCTCGGCAGTGACCCGGGCATTCGCGTCGGGCCGGACATGGAAGCCGAGGATGATCGCGCCCGACGCCTTGGCGAGCAGGACGTCACTCTCGCTGATCTGGCCGACGCCGCGATGGACGATGTCGACCCTGACCTCGCCGGTACCCAACTGGGCGAGCGAGTCGGCAAGCGCTTCCGCCGGACCGCCCTGGTCGGCCTTGATGATGATCCGGAGCTGGGTGACGGCGCCTTCCTTGAGTGCCCGCGAAATATCTTCGAGGGTGCCGCCGCGGGCCGAGCGCCGATTCTGCGCCTCACGCTCCAGGCGCTGACGCTTCTGGGCGATCTCGCGGGCTTCACCGGCATCGGTCACCGACAGGAAGGTGTCACCGGCCGAGGGGACACCCTCGAAACCGAGCACCTGCACGGGAATCGACGGACCGGCCGACTTGACGGTCTTGCCGCGCTCATCGAACAGCGCCCGGACGCGGCCGGAATACTTGCCGCAGATGAAGTTGTCGCCGACCCGCAGGGTGCCCTTCTGCACGAGTACGGTTGCCAAGGGACCCTTGCCGGCGTCCAGCGTGGCCTCGACGACGGTGCCCTGTCCCCGGGCATCGGGGTTGGCCTTGAGCTCGAGAATTTCGGCCTGCAGCAACAGCTGTTCGAGCAGTTCGGGAATCCCCTGACCGGTCTTGGCGGAAATGGGAACGTGCAGCACCGTGCCACCAAACTCCTCAAGAATCACGTTGTGCTGGAGCAGGTCCTGCTTGACCTTCTGCGGGTTGGCCGCGGGGAGGTCGATCTTGTTGATGGCCACCACCATCGGCACGCCGGCGTTGCGGGCGTGGGAGATGGCCTCGATGGTCTGCGGCATGACCTGGTCATCGGCCGCCACGACCAGCACGACGATGTCGGTGACCTGGGCACCACGGGCGCGCATAGCAGTGAATGCCTGGTGACCCGGGGTGTCGAGGAACGAGATCTCGCGACCGTCCGGCAGAGCAACCAGATAGGCACCGATGTGCTGGGTGATACCACCGGCCTCCCCTGCGACGATGTTCGCCTTGCGAACGAAGTCGAGCAGCGAGGTCTTGCCGTGGTCGACGTGTCCCATGATGGTCACGACCGGCGGCCGGGGCCGCAGATCGACCGGGTCCTCGGCCTCTTCCTCCGCCACGTCGGCGTGGTATTCCTGCTCACGGATTGCCTCGAAGCCGAACTCGGAGGCGATCAACTCTATCTGATCGAAGTCGAGTCGCTGGTTCACGGTCACCATCAGACCGAGTTCCTTGAAGGCGAAGCCGACGATTTCCTTGGCCGGAATCTTCATCACATCCGCGAGTTCGGCCACCGAGACGAACTCGTTGACGCGGATCTGGGTCTTCTCGCGCTCCTTCTCCTCGGCGGTCCGCGAGGCGATGATCTCGCGATAGCTTGGCTCGTCCGAACGGGTGCGTCGACGCCCCGGGGCGCTGCCCTTCATTCCCTGAAGGGTCTTGAGGATGTTGGCCTGGACCTGATCCTGGTCAACGAATCCCTTCTTGCCGCCCTTCTTGCCGCCCTTCTTGCGTCCGCCGCCCGGCTGGGCATCGGGCCCGAAACGCGGACCGGCCGGACCGGGTGGCGGGGTGCGCGGCGCGGCGGGCGTGCTGGATGAAAAGACCGGCCGGGGCCGAGCTCCGCCGGTGCCGGAACCCGCACCACGAGCCGGTCCGGCGCTCGGCGCAGGACGAGTGATCCGGGGCGGGATGAAGGGCGCCTTGGTCGGTTTGGCCGGAGCAGCAGGCGGTGGTGGCGAGCCAGCCGCCGACTTGTCAGCCGGCACCACCGGGCTCTCCGACGGGGACTCCTTCGCGGGCGGAGGAGCGGCAGCAGCTGGCGCAGCGGCAGCCCTCTTGGGCTGCGCGGGCTCGGACTCGCGCTCTGGCGCTTTTGATGCCTTGGGAGCCTCAACCTCACTCGGCGCGGACTCAGTCGGCTCCGCGGTGGGTGCAGTCGCCGGCAGATCCTTGAACAGCAGCTTGGCGCGCTCCTCGATGGAGAGCGTCGGCTTGGCGTCAGCCGCCTTTTCGGCTGGCGCCGGGTCGGCGTCGAACTTGGCGATCTTGGGCGCCTCGAGTTCGGTCTCCTTGGCTGCGATGGCCTCCTGAACTGCGACCTCTGCGGCAGTCCGGCGCCGTCGAACCGGTTTGGCATCCGTGACCACGGGCTCGGGCTCGGGTACGGCGACCTTGCGGCGCCCCTTCTTGGCGGCAGCAGGCTCGGCGCTCCGGCGCTTCTCGCGCTCCCAGCGCACCCGGATCGCAGCGACCTGATCGGGCTCCAGGGCGGACATGTGACTCCGCACGAGCACGTTCATCTCCCGCAACACTCCGAGGAGTTGTTCCGCGGGGATGCCGAATTCGGCAGCTAGATCGTGTACTCTGGTCTTGACCACTCAACTCCTCCATCAGGTCCCGTCGCGATGATCGTGCGCGGCCAGCAATCCTGCTGCCAGCGCTCGATCCCGCACTGCCACTACCATCACCGGCGGTCGACCGAGGCGTGCCCCGAGTCGATCGGCGGAGGGTCCGGTGATCACCGTGACCCCCTTCCCCGCCGCCAGCGCCCTCACCTTGGCGACCGCGCGGGGCGAGGCATCTTCCGCCATCACCACTACCGCGCAGTCGTTCCGCTGCAATACCGCCCTCGTGCCATCGACGCCAATGACCACCCGCCCACCGCGCTCACCCAAACCGAGCAGGCCGAGGAGGCGGTCATCACTCACCTTACGCCGCCGACGGTTCGTCCCCGCTCGGGGCTTCGTCGGCAGCAACCGGCTCCTCCTCCTCGGTCAATTCGCCGAGGAAGCGGACCAACTCTTCGGCTGCGCCGGAGGTCATCCCCGGAATCGCCGCGATTTCCTCGAGTTCGAGATCGAGAACGTCGTTGAGCGCGGTGTAGTCGGCCTTGGCGAGCACCGCCACCAACTCCGGCGACAGCCCTTCCAGCTGCGCCAGCGGCACTCGCGGCGTGTCGTCCTCGTCGTCCCCGGCAGTCCCCCCCCCAAAGAGGGTTCCCTCGCCGCCCCGTTCCAGCCACTCGCGGCTGGAATAGAGGTCGATCTTCCAGCCGGTCAGCTCGGAGGCGAGCCGGACATTCTGCCCGTTGCGCCCGATGGCGAGCGAGAGCTGGTCCTCGTCGACCACCGCGTTGATGGTGCGAGTGGCGACTTCGCTGAAGACCTTGGCGACCCGGGCCGGTGCCAGCGCCAGCCGGGCGAAGCGCTCCGGGTCCGGCGACCATGGCACGATGTCGATCCGCTCGCCGGCCAGCTCGTTGACGATGCTCTGCACGCGCGAGCCCTTGAGCCCGACGCAGGCGCCGACCGGATCGATGGCGTCATCGCGCGAGATCACCGCCACCTTGGTGCGGCTGCCCGCTTCCCGCGCCAAGGCGCGGATCTCGACGACCCCCTGCTGGATCTCGGGGACCTCGAGCTTGAAGAGCGCCTTGACGAACAGCGGGTCGGAGCGGGAAAGCACCAGGCGAGGCCCCTTGGGTGTCTCTTCGATCCGCTTGAGCACGGCGCGAATCGTCTCGCCCTGATTGAAATGCTCGCGATGATTCTGGTCGCGGTAGGGGATGATCGCCTCCGCCTCCCGGAACCGGTTGAGCAGCAGGACGAACTTGCCGCGCTCGATCTGCTGGATTTCGCCCGAGAGGAGCTCGCCGACCTTGTGGGAGAACTCCTCGCGGATCCGGTTGCGCTCACCTTCGCGAACCCGCTGGATGATCCGCTGCTTGGCTGCCTGCACGGCAAGCCGACCGAAGGCCTCGAAGGGGATCTCCTCCTCGAGCATGTCGCCCGGCTGGAAGTCGGGATCCTCGAAACGGGCCTCCTCGAGCGATACCTCGGCGCTGTCGTCCTCGACCTTCTCGACTACCTGCCGCAAGCGCGTCACCGAGAGGGTGCCGGTCAGTTCGTCCACCGACAATTCGAAGCGGACGTTAGGGCCGTACTTGCGCATCAGGGCGGCATGAATGCCGTCACGCAGCAAATCGAGCAACTCGGCGCGATCCAGCTGCTTCGCATTGGCCAGCTCGCGAAACGCCTCGATCATGTCCGGTGATGTCGCCATCAGGATTCCCCTGCTTCCCGTTTTCCGTACGTGGACCAGTCCACCACCAGGGTGGCATCTTGGATCGCCTCGAGCGCGATGGTGACCACCGCACCCTCCATCTCCAGCGCGACATGGGCGTCGTCAGGGACGGCCACGATGGTCGCCCTCGCCTTGCCGCGCACCCCGACCGCCTTGAGCCTTACCTCGCGTCCGACATAGCGCCGCCAATGACTGGCGAAGCGAACCGGACGCTCGATGCCTGGGGAGGACACCTCGAGTTCCCACTGCGTCGCCACGGCACCGGCCGCTTCCAGACGGGATTCCAACTCCCGGGAAACGCGCCGACAGTCGTCGGTGGTCACGCCATGCCCCGGCCGTCCACCACCCGGCAGATCGATCCGGACCCGCACAACGCGGCGGGCGGCGGATCCGGCGACCCGGAGATCGACCAATTCGAAGCCCAATGCCTCGACCATCGGCTCGATCACCGCAGGCTCCAACGCGAACTGGGGCATCGCCGCACTCTCCGGGAAAACAAAAATGCCGGGGGAAACCCGACACCTCGCCACCAGCGCGCAAGTTGCCCCAGCACGTGAAGATAGCCGCCCCAGCCGGGGTGTGGCAAGGTGCAGCCCGGTTAAGGGAGGAGTCCCAGATAGGCCACCATGCGTCCATCGCCCCCCCGGCTGCGGCGATGGGAGAAGAAATTCCCGGCCTCACGGGCAGCGCAGTGACCGGAGACGCTCACCTCCGGCACCCCGAGTTCCCGGGCCCGGCGGGCCAGGTTGGCTCGCAGATCGAGGTACCATGGGCCCTGCCCGGTGGCCGGTTCGCCCACCCCGGCCATCACCTCGGCTCCCACCTGATAGGCCGGACCCGAGATCGCCACGCCGGCATGGAGAATCAAATCATCCGCCACGGCGCCGGTCCGCTGCTCAAGGAGGTCGATGCCACGCTCCAGAATCCCGGCGGCGGTGCCGCGCCAGCCGGCATGAAGCAGCGCGATCGCCCTCTGCCGGGGCGCCAGCAGATAGACCGGGACACAATCGGCAACGGTGACCATCAGCAGGAGACCGCGGCGGTTGGTCACGTGGCCATCGGCGCCATCGAGGATGGTCCAGCCCTCCTCAGCGCCGTCGTGCCAAACGACGCGATCGCCGTGAACCTGATGGGCAATGACCTGGGCCGGAAACTCCGGCAGACTCTGCCTGAAGGCGCGCCAGCGCTGCATTACAGCGCCGACCGGCTGGTCGGTCATCAGACCCAGGTCAAACGGGGTCTCCCCCGCCCCACGTCCGGTGACACCGGCCAGCACGCCGAAACGCTCCCGCCAACCGGGAATCTCCCAGCGGGGGACCGCGGCATCGACCGGCAGTTCGTCAGTCGTCAAGGCGCTCGATCTGGGCGCCGAGGGCTCGCAGACGGACATCGATGTCCTGATAGCCGCGCTCGATCTGGCCGATGTTGTGGATGGTGCTGGTCCCCTCGGCGGCGAGCGCGGCGAGCAGCATCGCCATCCCGGCCCGGATGTCCGGCGATTCGACCCTGCCTCCGCGGAGCGGTGACGGTCCGCTGATCACCGCGCGGTGCGGGTCACAGAGCACGATCCGGGCGCCCATGCCGATCAACTTGTCGACAAAGAAGAGGCGCGACTCGAACATCTTCTCGTGGATCAGGATCATCCCCTCGCACTGGGTTGCTGCGACAATCGCGATCGACATCACGTCGGCCGGGAAGGCGGGCCAGGGACCGTCCTCAAGCTTGGGGACATGGCCGCCAAGGTCTGGGCGCACCCGGCGCTCCTGACCCCGATCGACGATCAGCGCATCGCCATCCAGTCGGGGCACGATGCCGAGACGCTCGAAGCCGAGCAGAGTGGAGCGCAGATCGTCGCCGCGAACACCCTCGATGGTCACCTGGCCGTCGGTCACCGCGGCCAGCCCGATGAACGAGCCGATCTCGATGTGATCGGGGCCAATGGCAAACTCTGCCCCGCCGAGTGGCCTGCCTCCCTCGATGACGTAGCTGTTGCTGCCGATCCCCTCGATGCTGGCACCCATCGCGACCAGGACGCGGGCGGTGTCCTGCACGTGGGGCTCAGCGGCGGCGTTCCGCAACACGGTCCGCCCGCGGGCCATGACTGCCGCCATCAGGGCATTCTCGGTGCCGGTGACGCTCGGCTCGTCGAGGAAGATGTCGGCGCCCTCGAGGTGGCGGGCCTCGATCTCGTAGCGCGCCCCGACGGTGACTCTGGCCCCGAGCTGTTCCAGCGCCAGGAAATGGGTGTCGATGCGGCGCCGACCGATGACGTCGCCACCGGGGGGGGGGAGCGTCACGCTGCCGAAGCGCGCCAGCAGCGGACCGGCCAGCAGGATCGAGGCGCGGATCCTGGCACAGAGTACCGGATCGAGCGGCTTGGGACGGACGGCGCGAGTGTCGATGGTGAGTCGGCCGTGATCACCCCAGGTGACGCTGGCCCCGAGATCGGCGAGGATCTCCAGCAGGGTCTCGACGTCGCGGATCCGGGGGATGTTGGCGAGCTGGACGGGCCCGTCGGCGAGCAGGGTCGCTGCGATGACGGGCAGGGCGGCATTCTTGTTGCCGGCAGGACGGATCGTCCCGGCGAGCCGGGCACCACCAGTGACGACGAAGCGAGGAGGCATCCCCCAAACCTCTCGGGATGACCCGATCACCGCAAGCGGCAGCGACCGCCGGATTAGTTTACGGGGCGACCCCACACTGCCGGAGGCGCTCCATGGCCGCTTGGATTGGACCCACAATTGCGATCTCGCTGCTCATCATCGCCCTGTGCGTGCTGGGCGCGATGCTGGCGCTGCTGATCGCCGGACGGGAGATGGCATCGCGCACCACCTCACTCTCGAAGGAGCTGAGCGAGCTCCGGGCCGAGCTCACTCCGGCGCTGCATGCGCTGAACCGGATGGGTGAGGGCGGTGCCGAAGTTGCCGAGCTGGTCAAGGAGGAGGTGCGCGAGGTGATCTACACCACCCGCCGACTGCGCAAGGACGTCGAACGCGCCTCGGTCCGGGCCCGCAACCGGTTGGGTGACTTCGACGCCCTCCTCGAGGTGGTGCAGGAGGAGGTCGAAGAATCGGCGCTCGATCTCGCCACCGCGCTCCGCACCGCCCGGATGGGCCGCGGCATGATCGGCCAGCTGCGCCGACTGATCGTCCCCCGACGCCGGCCGCGCGAGTGATCTTTCTGGCGCTGGCGCTGGTCCTTCTCGGTGGACTCGCCTGGCCCGAATCTCTCCATGCCTGGAGTCCGGGTACCCATGTGGTTCTGGGAGAGAGGGTGCTGGGATCGCTGCAGCTCCTCGCTCCCGCCGTGGCCGACCTGCTGCGCGCCTTCCCCTACGATTTCCTGTACGGCTCGATCGCGGCCGACACCACCATGGCCAAGAAATACGCTCCGGCGGACCGCCATTGCCATGCCTGGCACGTCGGCCGGGAAGTTTACGAGCTGGCTCCCACCGACGCGCTGCGTGCCTTCGGGCTGGGCTACCTCGCTCACCTCGCGGCCGACGTGGTGGCCCACAACCACTTCGTGCCGCGCCAGCTGGTGGTCACCAGCAGCACCCGCACCATGGGCCACACCTACTGGGAATCACGGGTCGAGACGATGCTCGGCGACGCCGTCCCGCGGGCCGCCCGCGAATTGTTGCGGCTCGACCATCGCCCGGCCGACGCCCACCTCGAGCGGATTCTCTCGCCCACAATTTTCTCGGTGCGGACCAATCGCCGGTTTTTCCGGGGGATGGTCCGGCTGACCGACTCCCGCCCCTGGCAAGTGGGGATGCAGGTGGCAGCCGAACAGAGTCGCTGGGATCTCTCGGAGGAGATGGTTGAGCGCCACCTGGCGCTCGCCACCGGACACATCCGCGAGGTGCTGTCGGACGACACTTCGCGGATCCTGCTGGCGGATCCCAACGGCGAGGCCGCGATCCTGCGGAGCAAGTCGGTCCGGCGCGAGGCGCTCCGCGGCAAGGAGGGCACCGAGCGCGACTGGATCGCGGCAATTGCCGACGCGCATTTCGGCATCGACCCCGATCCGGCGGCGATCATCCCCCCCCCGGTGCGCGACATCGCGATTGCATCTCCGGAGTCGTTGGCGCACGAGGAGTGAGACGTGAAAGGTGAAAGGTGAGACGGTGAAAGGTGAAAGGTGAAAGGTGAAAGGGGATGCGTATCGCCCCGTTCACCGTTCACCGTTCCTCGATCACCTCTTTGAGACCCGCCACGACCCGATCGACCTCATCGGCGGTCGAGTATGCCGCGAGGCCGAGGCGCAACCAGCCCTGCTCCGTCACGCCCATCCGCTCTGCGGTGGTGCTGGCGTAGAAGTCGCCGTCGGAGACGAAGCAACCGGAGAGCTCTGCCAGTTGGCCTGCCACCACTGCGGCGGGTCGCTGCCCAGCGGTGATGCTCACCGTGGCGGTTCGCGGAGCGCCCGGCGGCGGACCGAACAGCGTCACCCCGGGGATCCCGCCGAGGCCTTCCCAGAGCCGGGCGAACAGGGCTGCTTCCCGCTCTTCCAGCACGGCGTAGCTCTTGGCGAGCCGGTTGCGGAGATCGCCGCCTCCCCCCCCCACAGTCGCCAGCCATTCAACGGCCGCCGCGGCCCCCGCGATCGCGGCGAAGTTGAGCGTGCCGGTTTCGAGTCGCTCGGGGGGGGCATTGGGAGCCGGTTCGAGCCGCGGCACGTCGATCCGCGCCAGCAGTTCCCGCCTCCCCCAGAGCACGCCCAGGTGGGGGCCGTGGAACTTGTAGGGGGAGCAGCCCAGCAGGTCGACCCCCATCGCCTGCACGTCCACCAGCACGTGGGGGGCGAGGTGCACGGCATCGGCCATCGTCAGCACCCCCGACCGCTGGGCGATGGCGACCGCACCGGCAACGTCGGTCAGGGTACCGAGAGCGTTGGAAGCCGCGTTGATCGCCAGCAGCCGGGTGCGAGGGGTGATCAGTCCGGGGAGCAGGTCGAGACGCAGTGTTCCCGAGGCGATGTCAATCGGCAGCCAGCGCAGCACGATGCCGCGTTCGTGGGCCAGCGCCTGCCAGGGCGCCACATTGGCGTGATGATCGAGCTCGGTGACGATCACCTCATCGCCAGGTTGCCATTCGCGGCCGAGTCCCCGGGCAACATGGAAGGCGAGGGTGGTGAAGTTGGCGCCGAAGACGATCTCATCCGCCGCGCCACCGAGGAACGACGCAAAAGTGTTGCGCGCCTGGTCGAGGATGGCATCGGTCTCCCGCGAACTGGGATAGTGCCAGTGGGCATTGGCGTTGTGATGCAGCATCACCTCGCGCACCCGGTCGACCACTGCCAGAGGGACCTGGGTGCCGCCCGGGCCATCGAAGTAGGCCACCGGGTGGCCGTTGTGGACCCGCTGGAGCGCCGGGAAGGCGGCGCGAATCTCGGAGACCGACAGTGCCGCGCTCATGCCGTCAACCTCGCGCGGAGGAGCGGTTGGATCGCCTTGGGATCGGCCTGACCACCGGAGCGCTTCATCACCTGCCCCACGAAGAAGCCGATCAGCTTCGCCTCACCCTCCCTGAAGCGGCGCACTTCATCCGGATGCTCCACGATGACGGCCTCCACCCAACCGGCCAGCGCACCTTCGTCGCGCACCTGGATCACGCCGAGCCGCTCGGCTATGACGCGCGGATCGTCATCGGCGGCGGCCACTTCGGCGTAGACGCGCTTGGCGGCCTGCAGGGAGAGCTCGCCATCGGCCACCATCGCGGCGAGTCGGGCCACTCGCCCGGGCGGGACCGCAAAGGCGCCCGCAGCGCTGAACGAGGCGAGTCCCTCGCCCATCACCCAGTTGGCCGCGACCTTGGGATCGGTCCCCTCGGCGACGATCGCCTCGAAATAGTCGGCAATCGCCGGCTCGGCTGTCAGCACTCCGACGTCGTATCCCGGCAGCCCGAGGGTGGTCTCGAAGCGCGTGCGCCTGGCCGCGGGAAGTTCCGGAAGCTCGGCCACCCGGTCGTCGAGCCAGGCATCGTCGAGCACCAGCGGCGCCAGGTCAGGATCGGGGAAGTAACGATAGTCGTGACTGTCCTCCTTGGTGCGGAGCGGCTTCACCCCGCCCGTGGCGGCGTTGAAGGTGAGGGTGACCTGGGTGACGCGCCCCCCCCCCTCAACCAGAGCCATCTGGCGGAGCCGCTCCGCCTCCAGCGCGCGCTCGACGTTGGCGAAGGAGTTCATGTTCTTGACCTCCGTCTTGGTGCCGAGCGGATCGCCCGGGCGGCGGATCGACAGGTTGGCATCGACGCGGAGCGAGCCCTCCTCCATCGAACATTCGCTCACCCCGGCGTAGACCAGCAACTGGCGCAGTGCGACGAGATAGGCGCGGGCCTCTCCCGGCGAGCGCAAGTCGGGTTCGCCTACGATCTCGGCCAACGGGGTGCCGGCGCGGTTGAGGTCGACCGCGGTCTGCCCCGGCACCCGGTCGTGCAGCGACTTGCCCGCATCCTCCTCAAGGTGCAGCCGGGTGATGCCGACCGTGAGCGGCCCCCGCTCCGGCGACTCGAACGAAAGCGTCCCCCCGGTCGCCAGCGGTTTGTCGAACTGGGAGATCTGATATCCCTTGGGGAGATCGGGATAGAAGTAGTTCTTGCGGGCAAAGACACTGACCGGATGAATGGTGCAGCCGAACGCCAGAGCGCCAAGAGTGCCGAGGCGGACTGCTTCCGCATTGGGCACCGGCAAGGCACCGGGGAGTCCGAGGCAGACCGGGCAGACGGCGGTGTTGGGTTGCTCGCCGTAGGTGGTCGGGCAGGGACAGAACATCTTGGTCCGGGTGGCGAGTTGCACGTGCACCTCGAGCCCGATGACGGTTTCCCAGGTCATGCCCGCACCTCCGCGGTAGCGTCGATCACGGACTCAAGAGCGGCGGCGACGGAGATCATGGTGCTTTCGTCGGTCGAACGGGCCATCAGTTGTCCGCCGAGCGGCAAGCCGTCGTCGCGACCGATCGGCAGCGACATCGCGGGTATCCCGGCGAGCGACGCGGGACAAACGAAGACATCCGCGAGATACATCGTCACCGGATCGGCGGTCTTCTCGCCTGCCCGGAAGGCCGGCGTGGGGGTGGTCGGCGTGAAGAGGAGATCGACTCCGCTGGCGAAGACGGCGTCGAAGTCGGCGATGATCCGTCGCCGCACCGCCTGCGCCCGGTGGTAATACTGCTCGGCATATCCGGCGCTGAGCACGAAGGTACCCACCAGGATGCGCCGCTGAACTTCCCTGCCGAATCCCTGCCCGCGGGTGGCGCGGTACAGCGCCCGGATGTCCCCCTCCGGGCCGATCCGCCGCTGGCCGTAACGCACCCCGTCGAAGCGAGCCAGATTGGCCGCCGCCTCGGCCGGGTTGACGACGTAGTAGGCGGGGACCGCATAGCGGGTGTGCGGCAGACTCACCTCGCGGAGTTCGGCTCCGAGGTCGCGAAGGCGCGACATCGCCCGGTCACAGGCGGCACGCACGCCGGGGTGCAGGTCGGCCGGGAAGTATTCCTGTGGCACCCCGATCACCATCCCGCGCAGGTCGGCGCGCGGGGGGGGGACCCGGATCGGCTCGAGGTCCAGCGTGGTGGCGTCGCGCGGATCGGGGCCGGAAATCGCGGCCAGCAGTGCGGCTGCATCGGCGACGGTGGCACCGAAGGGAGAGATGCAATCGAGCGAGGAGCCGAAGGCCACCAGCCCGAAGCGGGAGACGCGCCCGTAGGTCGGCTTGATCCCCACCACTCCGCAGAAGGCGGCCGGCTGCCGTACCGAGCCGCCAGTTTCACTGCCCAGGGCAGCGCGAACGGCGCCCGCCGCGACGATCGCCGCCGATCCTCCGCTGGAGCCACCCGGCACCAGCTCGGGGTGATGGGGATGGAGCACCCGACCGTAGGCCGAGTGCTCGGTCGAGGAGCCCATCGCGAATTCGTCGAGATTGGTCTTCCCCGCAACCAGCCCGCCTGCCGCGCGGAGGCGGCTGACAACAGTGGCCTCGAAGGGAGAGAGGTATCCCTCGAGGAGCCGGGAGCCGCAGGTGGTGGGCTGATCGGTGGTCACGATGTTGTCCTTGAGCGCCACCGCCATCCCGCTCAGCGGACCGGCAGGTGCGGCATCGAGGAGCGCGGCCTGCTGCTCGAGCAGCGGCCCGGACCAGGCGAGGACGGCGTTGAGCCCCCGGGCATCGGCTGCAGCAAGCCGTGTCGCGGTTTCGGCTGCCAGTGCGGCGGCGCTCATGAGTCGGTCATCCCGCCGAGACGCGGCACGAGGAAGAGGCCGTCCTGCATCGCCGGTGCGAACTCGGCGGGCCCATGCGCCATGGCGATGGGAGCCACCACATCCTCACGGAGCGGAGTGCGGGACGGTCCCACCACCACACCGGCCGGGTCGGTCGAAGTTGCGACACCGTCCACCTCGGTCAACTGTTCGACCAGACGCACGATCCGGTCGAGCTGGTCCGCCAAGGCATCAGCGTCGGCATCGGTCACTGCGAGTTCGGCCAGGCGCGCCATGTGCTGCACCGTGCCACGATCGATCGTCATGCGCTCTCCCACTCCCGTTCCAGGCCCGCGAAGGCCACCAGCAGTTGCTTGTCTCCGACATCGGGGTCGTCGAAGGTGACGGCCACCTTGAGGTCCTTCCCTCCACCGCTCAATCCCATGATGGTGCCTCCGCCGAACCGGCGGTGGGTCACCCGCTCGCCCTTGACGTAGCGCGGGGAATCCTGGTTCTCGTCGACCGCCGCAGCGGCCGCCGGCTGCGTCGCTTCCGCCCTGGAGGCAGTGGACCGGTCCCGACGTCCGCTCCAGTTTCCACCCGGTCGCGTCCCCCCCCCTGAACCTGATCCGCCACCCCAGCCATGCACCGTCCCGGCGATCCCTGCACCGAACGAGGTTCGCTGTTCATCGACCAGCTCCGGGGGGAGCTCCCGCAGGAACCGCGAGGGGAGCGCCGGCCGGAGTTCCCCCCCCCTGCGACGTGCCCGTGCCCAGGTGAGCAGCAGCGAATCGCGCGCGCGGGTGATGCCGACGTAGCAGAGCCGGCGCTCCTCGTCGAGTCCCTCGACGCTCTCGAGTGCGCGTCCCAGCGGGAAAAGGCCGTCCTCCATCCCGCTGAGGACCACCAGGGGCCACTCCAGTCCCTTGGCGGTGTGCAGCGTCATCAGGGTGACGCCCTCCTCCTGGCCGGAGCTGGTGTCCACCGCCGAGAGCAGCGCGGCCTCCGCCAGGAATCGCTGCAGCGCAGTGGCAACCTCGTCCTCCTCACTGACCACCTCGGACCATTCCGCGGCACTGGCGATGAGTTCGCGGACATTCTCCCAGCGCTCGATTCCCTCGACCCCCTCGGCCAGCAGGATCGATTCGTAGTCGAGCACCCGCACCAGCTCCTCCATCACCACCACCGGCGCCGAGGAGCCGACCCGCTGCCGTACTCCGTTGACCAGTTGCGCGAAGGTTGCCAGTCCCGCCCGCACGTTGGGGCGCAGTTCGGTTGCCATCTCGGCCCGCTCGGCAGCGGCGAGGAGCGGCAGATCCCATTGCCGGGCCTGGTCAGAGAGGAGCGCGAGGGCAGCATCGCCGATCCCGCGCCGGGGGACCGCGATGGCCCGCAGGAAGGCCTGATCGTCGGCCGGATTGGCGACGAGCCGCAGGTAGGCCAGCAGATCCTTGACCTCGCGCCGATCGTAGAAGGAGATCGCCCCGACGATCCGGTAGGGGACGCCCGCCCGGCGCAGCGCCTCTTCCAGCGCGCGCGACTGGGCATTGGTGCGGTAGAGAATCGCCATCCCCGCGTAGCCGATGCCGCTGCGTTCGCGCCGGGAGAGTTCGCGGGCGATCCACTCCGCCTCGTCCCGCTCATCGGCTGCGGCAAGCACCACCAGCGAATCGCCGCCGGGGCGCGAGGTGCGCAGCGTCTTGCCGAGCCGGTCGCGATTGCGGACGATGACGGCGTTGGCGGCATCGAGAATCGGTCGAGTGGAGCGGTAATTCTCCTCCAGCTTGACCAGGCGGGCGGCACCGAAGTCCTGCTGCAGCAGCTTCATGTTGCCGACATCGGCACCGCGCCAGCCGTAGATCGCCTGATCGTCGTCGCCCACTGCGAAGACGTTGCGGTGCCCCCCCCCCAACAGCCGGATCAGTTCGTACTGGGCGCGGTTGGTGTCCTGGAACTCGTCGACCAGCAGAAAATCGAAGCGCTGCTGCCAGCGGGCGAGCACCTCGGGGTGATCGCGGAAAAGCGCCAGCGGATGGAGCATCAGGTCGTCGAAGTCCATCGCGTTGGCGGTCTTGAGCGCTCGCTGGAGAGCGACGTAAACGTCGGCCGCCACCCGCACCACCGGATCGTCCGGGGCCGATCGCTCCAGATCCCGGGCGGTCTGCATCCGGTTCTTGGCGCCGGAGATCATTCCCTGAATCACCTTGGGCGGGTAGAGCTTGACCGGATGGTTGCGCTCCTCCAGCAGTCGGCGGACCAGCGCGAGCGAGTCGTCCTGGTCGTAAATGGTGAACTCCCGCGCGAAGCCGAGCCGCTCGGCCTCGCGACGCAGGAGACGGGCCGAGAGAGAGTGGAAGGTACCGATCCAGAGGCCGGCCGGATCGCGCTCGAGGAGGTGACCGATCCGCTCCTTCATCTCGCCGGCGGCCTTGTTGGTGAAGGTCACCGCGAAGATCCGCTGGGGCGGCACGCCGTGATGCTCGATCAGGTGGGCGATCCGGGTGATCAGCACCCGGGTCTTGCCGGATCCGGCGCCGGCGAGCACGAGGATCGGTCCCGCGACGTGTGCCGCGGCCTCGCCCTGGGCGGGATTGAGTCCGTGCAGCAGGTATCGACCGGTGGTCATGCGGTCGGTTCGGCCAGGGGCAGTCGCATCACGAAGGTGGTTCCCTTCTCACTTGGTTCGAGCATCAGGGTGCCATCATGGCCATCGGCCACAACGCGACGCGCCAGGGCAAGCCCGATTCCCCAGCCGCCGCGCTTCGACGTGATGCCTGGTTCAAAGAGGGTGCGCCGCAGCTCCCGCGGCACTCCCGGTCCGTTGTCGGTCACGCGCAAGATGGCCTCCGGCCCTTCGGCGCGCACTGTCAGCACAATCTTGCCGCCCCGTCCCTGCAGCGCATCGACGGCGTTCTTGACCATCGCCTCCAGCGCCCACTCCAGGAGGACCGGATCGCCGAGGATGACCGGACCGGCACTTGGTGCGAGCACCTCCAGGCCAATCCGGTTGGCGTGGCGGGGCAGCCGTGGTCGAAAGTAACCAGCCACCCGTTCGGCGAGCGCACCGAGTGCTACCGGATCACGACGGGCGGGGTTGCCGATCCGCTCGAATCGCTGGGCCACCCGGTGCAGCCGCTCGGCATCGGCATCGAGCATTTCCGCCAGCTTCTGTGGCGGCATTCCTTCGCTCCGCAACTGCTCGATCCACCCCTGCAGTGAGGTCAGCGGGGTCCCCATCTGGTGGGCCGCCTCGCGCGCCATCGCCACCCAGAGGCGATCCCGCTGTGCCCCGGTGGCGTTGCGGTACGCCACCACCGCCACGGCAACCATCACCACCAGTGTCAGCGCCTGGAGGATGGCAAGGGTCTGCAGCAGCCCGCTGGCTGGCAGGGATCCGTAATGCACCGCTCCGAGTCCCGGCGTTTCGAAGGGGGAATTGATCGCGTCGAGTTGGCGGGCCGCCTCGATCAGACGAGGGTCGCCGGGAAGTGCCTCGAATGTCAGGTTTGCTGTGGCTGTCACTGCCCCGGCGCTGTCGGTGACGATAAGGGGAATTCCCAATTCGCGCACCTGGGCACCGAGATCGAGCAGCGCCGAGCTGGCGGCGTCTGGTTCCGGGTTGTTCAGCGCCTCGAATACCACCGAATAGAGGCGTGAAGCCGTGAGTGCCGAGTCGCTGAGATAGCGGGCCACCAGCCAACTGGTGCCGAGACTGAGGCCGGCCAGCAGGGCGACCAGCGCAATCGCGGCGCCGGGCGCGAAGCGCCGCAGTCCCCCGCTAGGACGCCGGGACGAGGCGGTCAGTCCCGGCATATGGCACCAGTGCCGCCGGGAGGCGTACCGTACCGTCCGCCTCCTGGCCGTTCTCCAGCAGGGCGATGATGGTGCGCGGAAAGGCCAGCCCCGAGGCATTCAGGGTATGCACGAACTCAGGTTTGGCACCCGGCTCCGGGCGATAGCGGATGTTCAGGCGACGAGCCTGGAAATCGGTGAACGTAGAAGCGCTGCTGACCTCCAGCCAACCCCCGAGTCCCATCGCCCAGACCTCGAGATCAAAGGTGCGGGCGCTGGCAAAGCCGGTGTCACCTGCCGCCAGCTCCACCACGCGGTAGGGGAGTTCCAGCCGCTGCAGTACCGCTTCCGCCTGCGCGGTGATCAGGGCGTGTTCGGCCGGACTCTCCTCGGGCCGACAGATTCTCACCAGCTCAACCTTGTCGAACTGGTGCACCCGGATCAGCCCGCGGGTGTCCTTGCCATGCGATCCCGCCTCACGCCTGAAGCATGGCGTATGAGCGGTCAGGGCGATCGGGAGGGCGTCGGCCTCCAGGATCTCGTCGCGGTAGATGTTGGTGACGGGAACTTCCGCAGTAGGCACCAGGTAGAGATCGTCCCGCTCGGCGAGGTAGAGGTCTTCCTTGAACTTGGGCAACTGGCCGGTACCGCGGGCCGAGGCCTGGTTGACGAGCAGCGGCGGATGGACCTCGCGATAGCCATGTTCTGCTGTGTGGAGGTCGAGCATGAAGTTGCCGAGGGCCCGCACCAGGCGGGCGCCCTGACCGGTGAAGAGCGGAAAGCCGCTACCTGCGATTTTGGCACCGCGGGCGAGATCGAACAGGCCGAGCGATTCGCCGATTTCCCAGTGAGGACGAGGCTCGAAAGTCGGAGTCGGGAGCGTCCCCCAGTGGCGCACAATCCGGTTGGCCGAGGCGTCCCCATCAGGGGTTTCCTCGTGGGGCAGATTGGGGATCGCGTCGAGGTGCTCGGACACCAGAGCATCGAACTCGCGGAGATCCTCTTCCAGCGACTTGAGTCCAGCGGCCCGCTGAGCGAGATCGGCCTGCAGCGTCTCGACCGATTCGCCGGCCTGCTTCAGTCGACCGAACTCCCGGCTCGCCTCGTTGCGCTCGGCGCGGAGCCGCTCGACATCGCCGAGCACGGCAAGACGACGACCGTCGAGCTCGAGCACCCGGTCGAGCTGCGACAGGGCAGCCGGATCGAGCCGCCGGGCAATTGCCACCCGGTGGGCATCGGTAGCACCGCGCAGCCGGCGGAGATCGATCACGCTCAGCTCCTCAAGAGGTCGGGATCCCGGGCAGCAGAGCCCGGAACCCGCAATTCACGTTCGGCATGGTCCGAAGCCGGATGGTGCTGATTTCGTCATTGATTTCCATCACTTCGAGTTTGACGTACTGCGGCACGCCCAGCGAGCAAACGATCCTCGACCGAGCCACCAGCACGTCACCAACGGCCACCGCTACTGAATCCGAGGTGGTATAGCCGTTGACCGGGGCCTCCTCGATCGCCTCGAAGCTGACTTCTGAACGGATCAATCCCGGATTGAAGCCGCTGGAACCCAACCCGAGGGCATCGAGGGGAACCAGGAAGTGCTCTCCCGCCCCATTGATCACATACGCAAAGTCAAATGCCGATGAAATTTCCGTGCGGACGGCCTGGGCATCGGGAATCGAATAGCCAGAAGGAATCGAGAGAGGCGTATTGGTCAAGGAGCCCAAGACCACATCCTCCTCCACATTCTCGAAGGAGGCCGGGAAGAGCTGGTCGCCACACGCCGCAGCCAGGAAGATCGCCGCCGGAGCAAGAAATCGGGTCATTCGCATAGTCAGGAAGGTTAGACTCCTTCGGCGAGAGCGGCAAGCCGGTTGGTTGCTTGACTTGACGTGGCGCGTGGGCCTACGATTGCAGCGTGACTTCCCCTGAAGGAGCGTAGCCGATGTCCCAAATGCACCAGATCCTGACGCTCCTCGCCGGGCGTCCGGACGTCGCTGGCGCCCTGGTCTTCAGTGAAGAGGGGCTGACCATCGCCGCCCTGCTGCCGCCATCTCTCGATCCGGAGGCAACCGCAGCCCACGCGGCCACGATCTGGCGCGGGATCGTCACACTGAGCGGGGTGGCCGGTACCGGCACGCCGGAAGAGCTGGTAATGGAGGGGAGCGATGGCGTGGTAGTCATTCGTCGGCTAGGCCCCGGGGTAATGGTGTTCGTCCTCGCAGCGGGAACCGACGTGCCACTCGGCGATCTGCTCCACGATCTGGGTCGGCACGCCCCCGCACTCATGGCGGGGGCCTGATGCATTGGGGCGTCCTCTTGGCCGGTGGATCAGGAACCCGGTTCTGGCCGCTCTCATCGCCGCGGCACCCCAAGCAGTTGTTGCCGCTGGCCGGCTCGCGTTCAAGCGCCGAGGAGGCGGTCGACCGCCTGGCCGGGTTCATCCCGCCGGAACGGATCCTGATTGTCACAGGCGCCTCTCTGGCCCCGCTGCTCCAGGGCTGCCTGCCGGTACCTCCGGAGAACTATTTGATCGAGCCGCGGGCAGCCGGAACCGCTCCTGCGCTGGTCTGGGCCACCCTCGAGGCCGCCCGCCGCGACCCGGACGCCGACGTCCTCTCGATGCATGCCGACTGGGCGGTTCGCGACCCCGCAGCGTTCGTGGCGACCGCCGCGACCGCCCTGGAGACCGCGGTCACCCACCGGCGGCTGGTGACGGTGGGCGTGGTGCCATCGCGTCCCGACACCGGCTTCGGTTATATCATCGCAGGGGAGCCGCTGGACGGCGCGGCACGGACGGTCGCTCGCTTCGTGGAAAAGCCCAATGCCGCGCACGCACTCGACCTGATGGCCGATGGTGCGATGTGGAACAGCGGGCTGTTTGCCTGGTGCGCCGCCGATCTCCGTCGCGAGGTGAACCTCCACACCCCGGAGTTGTCAGCCGCCCTCCGCTACCTCGATCAGGGCGACGTGGCAGCATTCTTCGGGCAGGTAACCCCGATTTCAATCGACGTCGGGGTATTCGAGCGGAGCGGTGCCGTCGCCGTGGTCCGGGGCGACTTCCCCTGGGACGACATCGGCACCTGGGAAGCGCTGGCCCGGGTACGGCCGCGCGATCGATCGGGAAATGTGGTGCACGGTGCCGTCACCCTGCTGGATTGTCAGGACTGCATCGTCTGGAATGATGGCCCCCCGATGGTGCTGAGCGGGGTAAGCGAATTGGTGGTGGTACACGCCAATCAGCGGACACTGGTGCTCGACCGGGCTTTGGCCCCGGAACTGAAGAAGACACTTGACGCGCTACCCGTCGAGGTGCGCGAACTGGAGTAACATGTCGGTGTTGTACTTGTTGGACCCGGATCAGCCGGGCGCCGCCTGGGCCCCCTATGCCGGCGCCGTCCCCCTGGCCGAGCTGCGCGCAGGCGCATGGCGCCTGCATGAACGCTGGGAACGCGCCCTCAACATCCCCAAGACCCGCGGCTTGTTGTCGGTCCATGCTGCCGGTCCGCGACCTGCCGATTCCCTGCCCACGGTCGCTGCCGACACGGTCGTCGGCCCATGCTGGGTGGCCGACAGCACCTTCGCCCCCAAGCTGCCGATGCGTGCGGTCAAGGGGGCCAAGCGGTTGCTCCACAATGGCCGCGCGGTGGCCTGGCGCCTGGACGCCGGTGAGCGCTGGGGCGGTCCGCACGATGACGGCGACGGGATGGTGGTCGAGGGGTTGCCGCTGCGGGGGGCCTTCGACCTCGTCACCGCGCTGGACGAGTTCCTCTTCGCGGATACGATCATCGGTCTTGAGAGCGGCACCGATTCTCTGCCCGACGGGGTGACCGTATTCGGCAATGCCGCCGCCGTTGCCATCAGGGGCGCGGCGGTGGAACCGGGAGTCATCCTCGACGTCCAGAAGGGTGCGATCGTGCTGGAAAAGGGGGTGGAGGTCCGTTCCGGAACCCGGCTCGAGGGCCCCCTCTGGATTCGCGAGCAGAGCACGGTCTCCGGCGGCGTGCTCCGGCATGTCAGTGCCGGGCCGCATTGCCGTCTCCATGGCGAGATTTCGCACACCGTTTTCGCCGGTCATGCCAACAAGAGCCATGACGGCTTCCTGGGCCATTCGGTGGTCGGGTCGTGGGTCAATCTCGGGGCCGGCACCATCACCTCCAATCTCAAGAACACCTACGGCCCGATCCGGCTCGACGTCGGCGGTGAGCGGATCGAGACCGGCCGGACCAATCTCGGCACGCTCTTCGGGGATCACGCCAAGACCGCGATCGGCACGCTGATGCCGACCGGTGCGGTGGTGGGGACCGGGGCGCAACTGTTCGGCTCGCCGCGGGCCCCGAAAGATGTCCCGGCTTTTGCGTGGGGGGGGGACACCTCCGAACGGATGGACGTTGCCGCATTCCTGGCCGTGGCACGACGCGTCCTGCCCCGGCGCGGGGTGAGCGTCGACGCCAGCATGGTGGCGGCCCTGACTGCGCTGCACGCCCGATGCACGGGGTGACGTGACCCGGCTGCACGTGCTCGGCTCCGGGTCGAAGGGGAATGCCTTTGCCCTGGAGCACGAAGGTCGGTTGCTGATCCTCGAGGCCGGTTTTTCACTGCGGGAGATCGACCGTCGACTCGACCGCGCCGGTCTGGACCCGGCCCGGGTGGACGGCGTGGCGGTTACCCACGAGCATGGCGATCACGCTGTCTCGGCGATCCGCCTCGCTCGCCGCCATGGGGTGCCGTTGTGCGCCTCGCTGGGAACCTGGCGCGCCCTCAGCAAGGGTGGCGATCCGTGTGACTGGTTGCCGCTGGGCTCCCGCGGACCGGTGACGGCAGGCCCCTTCCAGATTGAGGGGTGCCCCACCTCCCACGACGCTGCCGAGCCGGTAGCCCTGGGGGTCCGGCTGCCTGATGGCGCGGCGCTGGGAATGGCCACCGACCTCGGGCGACCGACTCAGGCGGTGCGCTGGTTCCTGCGCGAACGTCACTGCCTGGTGCTGGAGGCCAACCACGACGAGCTGATGCTGCGCACCAGCGGCTATCCGGCGGTGGTGCAGGACCGCATCGCCGGCCACGGCGGCCACCTCTCGAACGACGCTTGCGCCCAGTTGCTGGCGGAACTCCACCACGAACAGCTCGCGACCGTCGTACTGGCACACCTCAGCCAGCGCTGCAATTCTCCCGAGGCGGCGCGCGAGGCAGTGCTTCAGCGGCTCGACGCGGCAGGTTTTCTCGGTGAGCTCCACCTGGCCGACCAGGATGGCGGGCTGCCCCCCATCGCGGTGCAGGCGCCGCTCCAGGGAGCGATGTTCGATTGACCCCGGGGGGCCGGGTCCGGATGAGCGCCCCCCCCAGATCCGGAAAATTGCAGTAGATTGATTCACGCCCCCCCCAACTGCCCTGACCTGCGAGTCCCGAACGATGGCTGACCTTGGCCCCACCGCCCCCTTGCTGACCAACGACGCTGCCGTCCTCGGCCTGCTGCTGGCCACGTTGGGAATCATCTTCGCCACCGCCAGCAGCTCGCGACCGGGGTGGCAGCGCTTCTATCGGGTGGTCCCCTCCCTGCTCCTCTGCTATTTCATTCCTTCGCTGTACGCCACCTTCGGACTGATCGACGGCGAGGCCTCCCGGCTCTACACCGTGGCGTCCCGTTACCTGCTCCCCGCCACCCTGGTCCTGCTGACGCTGAGCATCGACATGCAGGCGATCATGCGGCTGGGCCCCAAGGCGCTGGTGATGTTCCTCACGGGCACCGCGGGGATCATCCTCGGCGGGCCGCTGGCGGTGATCATCGTTGCCACTGTCAGCCCGGAGACGGTTGGCGGCACCGGTCCGGATGCGATCTGGAGGGGCCTCAGCACCATTGCCGGAAGCTGGATTGGGGGGGGGGCAAACCAGGCTGCGATGAAGGAAGTATTCGCCGTCAGCGACGGGGTGTTCGCCACCATGATCGCGGTGGACATCCTGATCGCCAACGTCTGGCTGGCGGTGCTGCTCTACTTTGCCCCGCACGCGGCCACGATCGACCGGAGGACGGGGGCGCGGACCGAGGCGATCGACGAGCTGCGCGAGCGGGTGGCGGCATTCCGGGCCCGCCATGCACGGATTCCGACGCTGCCGGACCTGATGCTGATCCTGGCGATCGGCTTCGGGGTGATGGGGCTGTCCCACGCCCTGGCCGATCCACTGTCGACCTGGATTGCGGCGAATCACCCAGCATTGGAGCGGTTGTCGCTCACCAGCAGCTTTTTCTGGCTGGTGGTCTTCGCCACCACCGGTGGCCTGTTGCTCTCCTTCACACCGGCGCGGACCCTGGAGGGGGCCGGGGCATCCACTGTCGGCTCGGCTATGCTGTACGTGCTGATTGCGACGATCGGGATGTCGATGGACCTCAGGGCGGTCGTCGAGCGCCCCGGGCTGTTTGCCGTGGGCGCGATCTGGATAGCGTGCCACGCCGGCCTGCTGTTGATAGTCGGTCGTCTCATTCGCGCCCCGTTCTTCTTTCTGGCCGTGGGCAGCCAGGCCAACGTGGGGGGGGCGGCTTCTGCCCCGATCGTCGCCTCGGCCTTCCACCCCGCCCTGGCCCCGGTGGGAGTACTGCTGGCGGTGCTGGGCTATGCCGTCGGAACCTATGGCGCCTGGCTGGCGGCACAACTGATGCGGCTTGTCGCCCCCGTAACCTGAAAATGGACGTATCTTTGTTTTCTCCCCCCCCGTTCACCTTTGCGCCGGACCAGTGCTGATGCCGTGGATTGCCCGTTGTCTGCCGTTCTTGCTGATCGCCGCATCCCTGGAAGCGCAGGGCTCCAGGCCCGCGCTGACCCAGGCCGACTGGGATCGCTGGGAGACAATTGCCGGCGCGACGCTGTCGACCGACGGACAGTGGGCCGGTTACACGCTGCGTCCGCAGGCAGGTGACGGGACCTACATCATCCGCAGCACCACCGGCGAGGCCGAGCACCGGATTGCGCTCGGCTACATCTCCAAGCCGGACAATACTCCGGGCGGCAACCGGGGGGGGGGACCAGAGGAGGGCGAGGAGACGCCGGCCGCTGGCGGCAGCGCTGCGCTGATCCCGGGCGGCCGCTTCGCGGTGGCGGTGACCGAGGCGACCCGTGAGGAGAGCGAGCGCGCCGACCGGGCCCGGGCCGCGATCCGGAAGGCCAAGGCCGCCAAGGATTCGGTCGACCCGGCGCTGGCACTCGACACCCTGCCGCGCGGGGGGATCGTGCTGCTCGACCTCGCCACCGGCGACCGCGAGGAGCTGCCCAGGGCCCGCTCCTACCGCTTCCCGCGGATGGTCGGCACCTGGCTCAGCTACCAGCCGGCGCCCGATTCCGCCGCAGCCGAAGACTCGACCGCCCGCCCCGCAAGGGGGGACAGGGGGGGGGCACGCGGAGGAGCTCGCCGCACCCTCGGTCGCCCGCTGGTGCTCCGCAATCTGATCACCGGCGAGGAGGAACGACTCGCCGACATCAGCGCCCACAGCTTCGACGATTCCGCCCGGGTGCTCGCCTACACCGTGACCTCAAAGGACTCCACCCTCGACGGCGTTTACCTGCGCGACCTCCGCACCGGCACCACCCGCACGCTGCTGAGCGGGCCCGGCCACTACCGCGACTTCACCTTCGACCGGGCCCAGCTGCAGTTCGTCTTCGGCACCGACCGCGACACGTTCGGCGGTGATTCCGTCGAGATGGTGATCTACCACGGCTCGGTGCGGGGCGGCAGCGTCGCACCGGTTCTCCGGAATGATCAGCTCCCCGCCGGAATGCGGCTACCCGACTCGCCGACACTTTCGTTCACCCGCGGGGGAACGGCGCTGGTGGTCGGCATTGCCCCCCCCAAGCCGGACTCGATCCCTGCCGACTCGCTCAAGGGGAAGGCCACATTCGACCTCTGGCACTGGCAGGACGACCGGCTGCAGCCCACCCAGCTCCTCCAGCTCAGCCGCGATCGCAACCGGACCTACCAGACCGTCGTTCATCTGGCGTCTCGCCGGGTGGTGCAGCTCGGCAGCGACTCGATCACCAACGTCACCATCGCCGACGACGCCCGCACCGGACTTGCGGTAAGCAGCAGCGCCTATGACATCGCCAAGATGTGGGGCGACAGCGGCAACGACATTTACGCTGTCAATCCCGTTACCGGCGAGTTCACTTTGGTTAGGCGGAAGATCACCGGCACGGCGCAGCTCTCGGTCGACGGCCGCTACATCATTTTCTTCGATGCCGGCCGCTGGTACAGCTACGCCTTCCGGACTGGCCGGGTCGCAGATCTCACCGGCGGAATCGCCGGCGTCAGCTTCGATCAGGAGACCTGGAGCACTCCGAGCGACCCGTCGCCATGGGGAGTGGCGGGATGGACCAGGAATGATCAAAGGGTGCTGGTGTACGACCGGTTCGACATATGGGAGCTTGATCCCGCTGGCGTTCGCGCCCCGGTGATGGTGACCGACTCGATCGGTCGCCGGGAGCAGACCACACTCCGGCTCATCACCCTTGATCGCGACGACGAGCGCTGGATCGCACCGGATGCGGAGTTGCTGCTCCGCGCCTTCAATGTCGACACCAAGGCGAGCGGCTTCTATCGGGACCGTCTCGGCGTCAGGCAGCCGGCTGCTCCGATCGTGATGGCCGACCAGCGCTTCGGCACCCCGACCAAGGCGCGCGATGCCGAGATGTATCTGGTCACCAAGGGGACCTTCACCGTCTTCCCCGACCTGCACGTGGGCCCAAGCCTCACGGTGACCCACCAGATCTCCAGGGCGAATGCGTTCCAGCATGAATACAACTGGGGTACCGTTGAACTCGTTTCCTGGCTGAGTGCCGATGGCGTGCCGCTGCAGGGGCTGCTCTTCAAGCCGGAAGATTTTGATCCGGTCAAGCGGTATCCGCTGATCAGCTATTTCTACGAGCGGCTCTCGGACAACCTCCACAACTACGTGGCACCGACCGGCCGCAACGTGATCAACGCGACCCACTACGCCTCCAATGGCTATCTGGTGTTCATGCCGGATATCCATTACGAAATGGGCTATCCCGGGCCGAGCGCGGTCAAGTCGGTGGTGCCGGGGGTGCAGATGCTGCTGGCGCGCGGGTATGTGGACCCTGAGGGGCTGGGGCTTCAGGGGCAGTCGTGGGGTGGCTACCAGGCGGCCTACATCATCACTCAATCGAGTCTCTTCAGGGCTGCGATGGCTGGTGCTCCGGTCGCCAACATGACCAGTGCCTACGGCGGGATCCGCTGGGGTAGCGGTCTGGCCCGTGCCTTCCAGTACGAGAAGCAGCAGAGCCGGATCGGGAAGTCGCTGTTCGAGGCGCCCGATCTGTACATCGAGAACTCGCCGCTCTTCCACCTGGAACGGGTGACCACGCCGCTGTTCATCATGCACAACGATCGTGACGACGCGGTGCCGTGGTATCAGGGGATCGAGCTCTATGTCGGTCTCCGGCGGCTCCAGAAGGAGGTCTACCTGATCAACTACAACAACGACGTGCACAACCCCGCCTCGCGCGCCAACCAGAAGGACATGGCGATGCGGATGGAGCAGTTCTTCGACACCAAGCTTCGCGGGCGTCCGGCGCCCGACTGGATGATCCGGGGCATTCCGGCCACGGAGAAGGGGAAGGATCAGGTAGTCTGGACCACCGCACCGGCAGCCGTGCCGGTGCAGACCACAGAGGGGGGAACTCGATGAGCGCAGCAGCAGCGAAGCAATTGGCCGCGGTTTTCCAGGCCGGCGGATACATCCGGCGCCGGTCGGCCGAACTGGCGGAGGAGCTGGGGCCGTACGGCTACAAGAAGGGTGATGAGGTCCGGCTGGTGGTGAATTCCCAGGCAGAGCTGCGGCAGGTCCGCGCCCTGCTGAAGAGTGCGGGCCTCAATGCCGGCAAGGCGTTTCAGAAGCACGCCCGCTGGGTCCAGCCGCTCTACGGCGCCGAGGCGGTGCAGTACTTCCTCAAGCTGCTGCCGAGCGGCCGCGACCGGAAGGAACTCGGCTTCACGAAGGAAGGCCGCCGCGCCGAACGCCGGCCCCGCACTACCTGAGGCCAGGCGGGTTCAGGTAGTCGGTGCGTGAAGGGGGGGCACCGTGATGGTTCCCCCCCCCTCGCGGGCTTGCCTGCGGTAATTCTACCTATTCCTCACCGTCCGGGTCGGCGGGCACCTTGACGCCCGGGGCCAGAGGCGTGGCCACGCCCACTCGCCGGAGGGTCACCGGCTTCTGCAGGTCGCCTCCCGAGAGGGTGATGTCCTTGGCGGTCAGTCGCAGCGTGTAGATCTCCCACTCGCCTCCCAGGGCGATCCAGATCTTGTTGTCCCGCACCCGCCAGCGCACCGTCTCCTTGCCCCAACTGGCGCTCGAATCGGCCCGGATGATTACCTCCTTCGGACCTTCCTTGACGTCAGCGCCGGTGGCCACACGCCAGGTACCGGTTATTTCGGCTGTGCGGGACTGGGCCGCCAGAGTTGACGGCGCGGTGAGCAGCGCGAGGGCGAGAAGCAGGGTTACAGGACGCACAACGATGACTCCAATTCGGGTTCAGAGATGCGGACGTTGGAAAGATATCCGGTTGCACATGCCGGAGAGTCACGGGCTGCGCCCGGTTCGGACAACCTGCCGGGATCTTGGGCCGACCGCGGGATCCCGTTATCTTGTCGCCAGCCATGCACCTCAATGCCGCCCGACACCCAGTTCTCGATCGCACCGGCAACCTCGTCGGCTATGAATTGCTGCTGCGGAGCGGGATTCTGCAGGGCGTCCCCACGGCGCCGGACTGTGACTCGGACCGCAGGATGCTCGACGCCGCGCTGCATGGATTCGGATTGGACACTCTGGTCGGGTGCCAGCCAGCCCTGCTGAGGGTCGGTCCCGAGTTCCTGACCCGTGGTCACTGGGCCGCCCTCCCCTCCCAACGCATCATCCTCAAATTGCGGCTTGCCGGAACGGTCACGCCGGAGCTGGTGGCGGCGTGTGAGGAAGCAAAAGCGGCCGGACAACCGCTCCTGCTTGCCGACGCGGACCAGATGCCGGAGCTCGATCGCCTGATTCCGCACGTCGATGCCCTCTCGGTCGACTTCGCCTCGGCAACGGTGGCAGACCGCACCGCCTTCGCGGAACGTCATGGCGACTCCGGTCGACGATTGATTGCCGAAAAGGTTGCCACCCACGACCAATTCCGGGAAGCCACTGCCGCGGGCTATGACTGGTTCCAGGGCTATTTCTTCTGCGAGCCGGAAGGATTCACGACCCGCGCCCTCGCGCCCGGCAGCATGTCCAGCGCGCTGCTGGTGGCGGAGGTGAATCGCCCCGAGCTCGATCTCGATGCCCTGGAAGAATTGATCAAGCGCGACGTGACGCTCTCGGTCAAGTTGTTGCGCTACCTGCAGTCGGCCGCCATGGGATGGCGCCACGAAGTTGCCACAATCGGCCAGGGACTGCGGATTCTGGGCGACCAGGGCGCCCGCAAGTGGGCCTCGCTGACGGCCTACTCGCTTGTCGGCAACGGCAAACCGCAGGAATTGGTGACGACTTCACTGGTGAGGGCCCAGTTGTGCGAGGAATTCGGCCGCACCGCGGGACTCCCCCAGAGTCGCTGCTCGGCACTCTTCCTGGTGGGGCTGTTGTCCACGCTTGACGCCCTGCTCGATCGTCCAATGGCGGTCGCCATAGCCGAAATGCCGCTCAACCGGGAAGTCGCTGCCACCCTTCGCGGTGAGACGACCCCGCTGTCCGGGTATCTCTCCCTCGCAGTCGCCTACGATCAGGGCGAGTGGGATGCCGTCGATGCCCTCTCCGCCCGGCTGGGCATTCCCGCCGAAGCGCTCCCGGAGGCGTACCATCGCACCGTAAGCTGGATCGGCAGGCTGGCGGCTGCGTGAGCAGTGGAGGAAGCAGCACGGCCACCTTCTGAAAGAAAGTCCAAACGGCCACCCCAAGAGGTGGCCGTTTGGTTGTTCATTCCTCGGGCGGGAGATCCTTCGGACGCTTGGCGTCCTCAGGATACTGATCCGCCTCCGGCGCACCGATCTATCTCGGGCGGGAGATCCCTCGGACGCTACGCGTCCTCAGGATACTGATCCGCCTCCGGCGGATCAGTACATCCCGCCCATGCCGCCGCCACCGGGCATTGCCGGGGCCGCGTTCTTCTCTTCCTTCTTCTCCACGATCACGCATTCGGTGGTGAGCAGGAGTCCCGCGATCGAGGCTGCGTTCTGCAGCGCCGTGCGGGTGACCTTGGTCGGGTCGATGACGCCGGCCTTGACCAGATCCTCGTACTCATCCGTCGAGGCGTTGTAGCCGAAGCCCTGCGCCTTCGACTCCTTGACCCGGGCCACCACGATCGAGCCCTCGACGCCGGCATTCGCGGCGATCGCACGAATCGGCTCCTCGATGGCGCGGCGGATGATGTTGACGCCGATCTTCTCGTCGCCCGAGGCCTTGACCTTGTCGAGCACGTGCTGGACGCGAATCAGCGCGACGCCGCCGCCCGGCACGATCCCTTCCTCGACCGCGGCACGCGTGGCGTGCAGCGCATCCTCGACGCGGGCCTTCTTTTCCTTCATCTCGGTCTCGGTGGCAGCGCCGACGTGAATGACGGCAACACCTCCGGCCAGCTTGGCGAGCCGCTCCTGGAGCTTCTCGCGGTCGTAGTCCGAGGTGGACTTGTCGATCGCCGAACGGATCTCGGCAATGCGGCCCTGGATCGCGTCGGCCTTCCCCTTGCCGTCGACGATGGTGGTGTTGTCCTTGTCGATCACCACCCGCTTGGCCTGACCGAGATCGGCCAGCGTGGCGTTCTCGAGCTTGAAGCCGACTTCCTCGCTGATCACGTTGCCGCCGGTGAGAACGGCGATGTCGCGCAGCATTTCCTTGCGGCGGTCACCGAAGCCCGGCGCCTTGACGGCGGCGACCTTGAGGGTGCCGCGCAGCTTGTTGACGACCAGCGTGGCCAGCGCCTCGCCCTCGATGTCCTCGGCGATGATCACGAGCGGCTTGCCCGACTGGGCCACCTTCTCGAGCACCGGGAGGAGTTCCTTCATCGCCGAGATCTTCTTGTCGTGGATGAGGATGTAGGGCGCGTCCATCGAGGCTTCCATCGCCTCGGGGTCGGTCACGAAGTAGGGCGAGAGGTAGCCGCGATCGAACTGCATCCCGTCGACCGTCTCCAGGGTGGTCTCGAGGCCCTTCGCCTCCTCGACCGTGATGACGCCCTCCTTGCCGACCTTCTCCATCGCCTCGGCGATCAGCTTGCCGATCTCCGGATCACTGTTGGCCGAGATGGTGCCGACCTGGGCGATGTCCTTCTTGCCGTTGGTCGGAACCGAGAGCGCCTTGAGCGCGGCGACGAGCGCCTCGACGGCCTTGTCGATGCCCCGCTTGAGCTCCATCGGGTTCGAGCCCGCGGTGACGTTCTTGAGCCCCTCGCGGAAGATCGCCTGCGCCAGCACGGTGGCGGTGGTGGTGCCGTCGCCGGCCAGGTCGGAGGTCTTGGTGGCGACCTCCTTGACCATCTGGGCACCCATGTTCTCGATCGCGTCGGAGAGCTCGATCTCCTTGGCCACCGTGACGCCGTCCTTGGTCACGGTCGGTGAGCCGAACTTCTTGTCGATCACGACGTTGCGGCCCTTGGGGCCGAGGGTCACCTTGACCGCCTCGGCGAGAGCGTCAACGCCCTTCTTCAGCTTCGCGCGAGCGTCCACGTCGAAGAGGAGTTCCTTTGCTGCCATTGCTTCAGTCTCCAGTCAATTGGTAGGGGATCAGCCGAGCTTGGCGAGGACGTCCGAGGCCTTGATGATGATGACCTCATCGGAGCCCATCGTGTAAGGCGTCCCGCTGTACTTCCCGTAAATCACCTTGTCGCCGACCTTGAGGTCGACCGGTACCCGCGCCCCCTTTTCGACCCGGCCGGGACCGACGGCGATGACTTCACCCATCGTCGGCTTTTCCTTGGCGGTGTCGGGGATGTAGAGGCCGCCGCGCATCGACTCGGCCTCATCGGTGGGGAGAATCACCACGCGATCCTCGAGGGGGGTGATCTTGAGCTTGGTCTTCGTGGCCGCCATCTGTTCCTGCCTCCGAACTCCAACGAGTTGTTGATTGTGAACTGCCAGTGGAACCATCTGGCACTCAACCGAGCCGAGTGCCAAGCCTGAATCATGTCGCCTCGCAGGCGGCAAGTCAAGACAGGACAACCCTTTGGCAATCGACGTGCCAGAGTGCCAAGCCATCTTGGCCGACCGCCTTGACCGAGGTGGGTCGTTTTGACAAACTATGTGGCAGGAGGACTTGGAGGCGGCGACTCGCCTTGGAGACGGGCGGCGGCGCCGGAACCGTGATTCCAATCGAACCGTTCCTCCTGTGGACGTTGGCCGACTGGCCCTGCTACCCACCCTGCTCGAGGATGTTTGTATGATTGCCTTGGCTGCCGCCCTGATGCTCGGCTCTCCAATCGCCTCCCAAGCCGACCCGCTACTTCGCGTCACCATCGACTCCACCCAGCATACCGTCACCTTGTCGGCTGGTCCGTTCACGATCGCGGGGGCGCACCACGACGCCGGCGGCGGGGGCGGGCACATGCACGGAGGTGAGGAGCTGCCTCTGCTCCCCTTCGAGATGCCGATCGACGGTTGGCTCAGGGGGGTCCGGATGACTCTTCACGACACTGAGGGAATGCCGCTGGACCGTCGTCTGGTGCATCATGTCAACGTGATCAACTTTGCGCGTCGGCAGCTCTTCTACCCGGCGGTCGAGCGCACTCTGGCGCTGGGCCAGGAGACCGAGGACATCCGCCTGCCGGCCACGGTGGGGATCCCGGTGTCGTCCGGTATGCCGATGGCGCTGATCCTGGCGTGGCACAATACCGATCACTCGGCAGTCGAGGGTGTCACGGTCGAGCTGGTCATCGAGTATCTGCCGCACAATCAGAACCCCAGGCCGGTTTCGGCCTTGCCCAGCTACATGGACGTGGTCGATCCGGTTGCCAAGCCGGTCGACTTTGACCTGCCGGCAGGGGTGCAGCGGTTCGCCGCGGAGCACAAGATGCCGATCAACGCCCGGATCATCGGAGTGGGCGGTCACATGCACGATTACGCCACTGGTCTGATCCTGGAGGAATTGCGCGATGGCGACCCGCGGAAGCTGGTGTCGCTCAAGGTGCGGACCACGCCCGATGGTGCGCTGGAACAGGTGGAACGCCAACTCCCCGGAGTGAGGGGGCGCGGTATCAAACTCAGTGAGGGGAAGACCTACCGGGTGACCGGTGTCTACAACAACCCGACCGGCGAGACGCTTGCCAAGGGGGCGATGGTCCATCTGGTGATGCTGGTGGCGCCCGACAAGCTCGAGGATTGGCCCGAGGCGTCCCCGGACAATCGCGACCTTCAGCGTGACGTGGAGTGGCTCAGGAGTCGCGGCAAGGAGTAGCCGGGGGCCATCAGTACGGCATCAATGGGGGGAGATCGGCAATCTCTCCCCTCTCGATCATTCCACGATGCGGCGGACGCCCACCCAACGTCGCAGCCAGTAGTTGCCATCGGGGTCGTCTTCCGCCAGCCGCGAGAGGCGCACCCCGCGTGTGGCGGTGTGGATGAAGCGACCCTCTCCGACGTAGAGCCCCACATGAGTCACCGCGCTGCCGCGATCGGCGAAGGTGAGGATGTCACCGGGAAGGAGGGCGCTGAATTCTCGCCTGATGGCGACACCGGCCTCGGCCTGGCTGATCGAGGTGCGCGGCAGCCGAATCCCGTGACGAGCGTAGGCATATTGGATCAGTCCGGAGCAGTCGAAGCCGCCACTGCCATCTCCCGTCCCGCCCCAGACATACGGTTGCCCCATCTCCTCCAGGGCGGTGGAGACAATGTCACCGAGGATGCGCGCCTTTTCCTCGGGGATGCCGGTGGCGCGGAGCGTCTCGGTGGTCCGCCTCGGCACCCAAAGCCCGGCAGTCTCGTCACGCCGGCCGCCTCGTTGCTCACTGGGCCTTCGCCAGCCGATTGTGGCGGCGATCTCGACGCCGTCGCGGCCATCGATGGTGAGATTGCGCCAGCGGGCCTCCACCGTAGTGCGGATCGGTCCGGCGACCACAATCGGCATCCGGACTCCGAGCGATGAACCTGCCCAGCCGCGGTCCTGGTCCTCTGATCCGACTCCGGCGGCAGCACCGACAAAGAAGGTTGGGAAGCGTCGCGCTCCGTCGAAGAGGGTGATGTCCAGACCGCCGCCGAAGAGCGATCCACCGCCCGGTCGTGACCCAGGGAGCACCTGAGCCGACAAGTCCGCCCCGAATGGCCCCAGCAGGCTGCGCTGGACGGTGATGCGCCAACTGGCCTGATCCGGCTTTCCGGCCAGCACCCGCCCCGCCGAGAAGAAGACTCCATCCTGGGCGGCGAGCGGGGTGGCCATGAAGACCACCAGCGTGGCGACGGCGAGTTGGCGAATCACGGGAGCGATCGATCCTCCGATTGGTGAGGCGCGGCGAATTCCTCCAGGGCCCCCTCGGTGGGAACTCCGTCGGCACTCACTGCGAGCACCGCCTGCAGTCGGGGGGTGCGACGGACCAGCCGAAGCCAGAACCAGAGGCCGCCGGTCGCACCGATCACCGCAGCACCGAGAGTGAGCACCACGCCGACATCCGGAGACAGCAGTGGTGCGATCAGGGTGGCGAGCAGCGCTCCGAATACCGCAGCCAGCAGGGCCGCAATCGGAGTAAGCAACCACCCGGCGAGGCGGAGGAAGAGCCGGAGGATCTTCCGCAGCACGTCGACGGGCCGTCAGCTCCGCGCGGCGCCGACGGAGCTGAGGGCGGTCCCGAGCGCCAGCGCCGGAAGCACCGCAACGGCGAAGGTGGGCAGGTTCCACCCGGCACCGGGGAAACCGACCGCCGCCGCAACCGCCCCGCAGACCACAGTCAGGATTGCCACCAAACCCAGCACCGATAGCGCCGACGCACTGCCACGCCGGGCCGCCTGGTTGGCGAAGATGAACGCCCCCATCCACGACAGGAAGGTTCCCGCCATCCACCACACCGGGTGATACCACCAGTTGGAGTGACCGCCGATTTCGTGCCAGCGATTGGTGTAGGTGCCGAGCGGCTGCAGGATCGCCACGTCGAGGATCAGGAACATGATCGTGGCCCCGAGTCCGATCGCCGCGGCGCCGCTGATCCCCTCGATGCTGCGCGCCTTGGTCCAGACTGCCGGCAGCACGATCGTGAGCGCTGCACCGATGGCGATGACCGCGCCGGTGAGCAGCGTGTCCGTTGTCCCCACGATCGCCTTGTTGATCACGGAAACCAGCAATACGGCGACCGCCTGGATCAGCCCAAGGATGATCGAGCCGCGAATGATGAGCGGGAGGTGGGTGGTGTCGACGTGGGCGTCGGGTTGGACCGCACTGGCCATCGAGAAATCTCCGTCTTGAGTATCTAACGTCCCTGCAAAACTAGCCGCGGCGATGGCTGGCGGCCAAGAGCCGGCAGAATCTCGCTCTCTCAAGCGAGCCAGGCGATCAGAACGGCGGCATCGGTCAGTTCCCAGGCGACCAGGGCATGGTACATCCCGCGCTGGTGCTCGGCCATCGCCCATTCCCGGCCATGTTGGTGCCAGGGAACCAGCACCGCCAGCCAGCCGAGGGCCGCCGCGCCGAGCGCCGCCCAGCGAAGCGGCCCGCCATTGCTCCACCCCTGCAGCCAGGCGGCTCCGGCCAGCATCAGGAAGGCCACCCCGGCCGCGGCGATGGCAACGGCGAGGGCGCGGTCGATGCCGAGCCGGAGCACCAGAGTCCGGTCGCCGCGGGCCCGGTCCTCATCCATCTGGTACAACTGGGTCAGCGGATAGAGGGCGGCGAAGAGCGGGCAGAAGGCCCACAAGACCAGACCCTCGCTGAGAGTCAGCGTCCGGCCGGTGATGGCCCACCCCGCCCAGGGAGTGAGGGTGCCAAAACCCACCATGTTGATGATCCAGTCGGCGCCGGCCACCGCCTTGAGCCGGACCGGCGGCACCGAATAGGCAATCGAGAGAATGATGCTGACGCCATAGAGCAGGCGATACGTGGGTGGCAACGCCCAGGTCAGCCACAGCCCGGCGAGCATGAGCAGCAGCGCGCCGATTGCCAGCCCCGGCGGTGGGGGGGGGGGACTGCGCAGATAGGCCACGTCGCCGGTGTCGCGATCGAACGCGGAGTTGAGCGCCAGCGTCCCGCCGTTGAGGCAAACGACCCAGGCCGCGAGCCCGAGCCAAGCCCCGGCGTCCGGCTCCCGGAAGCCACCGGCCAACAGCCAGCCGAGCGCTGCGTGGGCTGTCATGACCGGCCATTCCATGGGACGCAGGTGGAGCAGGTACGGAAGCAGCGGACCCAGCACGCGGTGCAGCACCCGACGCACCGGAGTCGCCACCAGGGGGGGGGACGCGGGGAAGGTCACGCCGGCAGCCGGAGCGCGCGGGCAGCCAGACGGAGACCGTGGAGGGTCAGATCGGGATCGACCCGGGTGATGGTGGTGGTGAGCGGTGCGATCAACGTTGCCAACCCGCCGGTTGCCACCACCTCCGGCGACTGCTCACCGGGCCATTCGGCACGAATCCGCCGGATCATCCCGTCGATGGCGTCGGCCGTGCCGAAGAGGATGCCGCCCTGCAGATGCTCCTCGGTGGTGCGTCCGATGGCACGCCTGGGCGGGACCAGATCGGTGGCGGTCAACTTGGCTGCCCGGCGGACCAATTGCTCCGCTGAGGTCCTGAGGCCCGGCATGATGGAGCCCCCGATGAATCGCCGGTCGGCAGTGACGCAGTCGAAGGTGGTGGCGGTCCCGAAATCGACCACGATCGCGTCGCCAGGGTAGCGGTCGAGCACCGCCAAGGCGTTGGCGATCCGGTCAGCACCGACTGCCAGCGGCTCGTCAACATCCAGTACCAGCGGCAGTATTGCCCGCGGCTCCACCAGCCCCACCGGCACGCCGAGCGAGCTGACTCCCGCAACCAGCCCCTGGGTCACGGCCGGAGCGACCGAGGCGACGCACGCGGCCCTGAGCACGCCGGTCCCCTGCCCCGCGCGAGTCAGCATCGCCTCGATCAGCAGCGTCCATTCGTCGGGTGTACGATCGGTCGTGGTGGTCAGCCGCCAGTGACCGAGCAGCGTGTCACCATCGAACAGCCCGACGGTCACTTCGGTGTTGCCGACATCGAGGGCGAGGAGCATGAGGAAATCTCGCTTCAGGAGCCCACCGGGGCCACCCCGGTGACGCAGTGATGGATGGTTCCGTCGGCGGCCCGCACAACCAGGGCCCCCTCGGTGGTGATCCCGGCAGCAGTGCCGGGCACTGGCTGTTCCACCGCCGTGCCGAGCAGGACATCCCGCCGGGCAAAGTCAGCCAACTCCCGGGAGGAGAGCGGACCGGGCTCTCCCAACACAGTGGTCACGGCGGCGACTATCGGGTCGGCGAGTTGGGTCGGCCCGATGTCCGGAGCAAACTCGGCCAGCCGGATCGCGATCGGGCGGAGCTCATCGGCAAGGAGGTTGCGGACGTTGAGGCCGACCCCGGCCACGATCCAGAGGCAGGTCTGGTCGCTCCAGCGCGCCTCGGTCAGGATGCCGCCGAGTTTGCGGCCATCGATGATCAGGTCATTGGGCCACTTGAGACCGATGCTTGGCAAGTCGGGGATCACCACCTCGAGCGCCCTCGCCACCGCCAGGCCGATCCGGAGCGAGAGGCCACCGAGATTCTGACCGGCAACGGGCCGACCGATCACCGAAAGCCACAGTCCCCCCCCCTCCGAAGCCCAGCGGCGACCGCGCTGCCCTCTCCCGCCGGTCTGACGGTCGGCGAGCACACTGGTGCCGTGCGGTGCGCCCTCCTGCGCCAGAGCGTGGGCCTGATCCATCGTGGAGGGGAGGGATTCCACATGATGGCAGCGCGGTTCGTTCACAGCAGACCGACCTTGAGCAGCAGGAAGAGCAACGCGCCAAAGCCGATCCGGTACCACGCGAACGCCACGAAGGTGTGCCGTTCAACGAACTTGAGGAAGCCGCGAATGACCAGCAGCGCCGACACGAACGCAGCCAGCGTCCCGACGGCGAAGAGCGGCAGGTCGGCGGCCCCCAGTGCGTGGTATCCCTTGACGAGATCGAGCGTAGCCGCTCCGAGAATGGTCGGGATCGCGAGCAGAAAGGAGAAGGCCGTGGCTGCCGGTCGCGAGAGCCCGACCGCGTAGCCGCCGAGAATGGTCGCGGCCGACCGCGAGGTGCCGGGGATCATCGCGAGGCATTGTGCCACCCCCACCAGGAGGGCCTGCCGCCAGGTCATCTCCCGAATGGTGGCAGCGGTCACCACCGGGCGACGCCACTCGAGGGCGATGATGATGACCCCGCCGATCACCAGGGCCGAGGCCACCACGGTTGGCGCGAACAACACCGCCTTGATCCAGTCGTGCCAGAGCAGACCCAGCACCACGGCCGGGAGGAAGGCGAGCAGCAGATGCCCGGCAAGGCGGCGCTCACCCGGAACGGTGGCGAATCCGGTCAGCAAGTCGATCAGGGTTTGCCGGTAGTGCCAGATCACCGCGAAGATCGCCCCGACCTGAATCACCACGCTGAATATGTCGGCTCGCTCGCCGGTGAAGTCGAGCAGCGCCCCGACCACGATCAGGTGACCGGTGGAGGAGATCGGCAGAAACTCGGTGATCCCTTCCACCAAACCGAGGAGCAACGCGATGACCAGCGGCGTGAGGAGAATCACCGGTCGAGCACTTCGCGATAGTAGGCCTCGTAGCTGGGGACGACGAGGTCGGCCGAATACTGCCGGGCCCTGGCCATGGCGGCCAACCGCATCCGGCCGTGCGCTTCCGGATCCTTGAGCAGTGCCACGGCGCGACGGGCCATCGCCTCGACCGAGCCGGGTGGCTCGAGAATCCCCTCGACGCCATCGGTGATCACCTCGGGGAGTCCCCCGGTGCGGGAGGCCAGCACGGGAGCGCCACAGGCCATCGCCTCCAGCGCCGCCAGGCCGAATGATTCTGTCTGCGATGGAAGCAGGAAGAGATCGGCTGCTGCGAGGATCGGAGCGACGGTGTCGAGTCTTCCCAGAAAGCGCACGTCGGCGAAGACCCCCAGTTCGCGCGCCTCGTGCTCGGCATCGTGACGATCGGGGCCGTCACCCACCATCAGCAGGGTGGCCGGCAGCGCCCGGCGCACGCGTGCGAAGATCCGCACCACGTCCTTGACGCGCTTGACCTCGCGGAAGTTGGAGACATGCACCAGTACCCGATGACCGGCAGGCGCCAGGTGATCGTCCGCCAGTCGCGCCTCGGGCCGGTACTCCGCCAGGTTGACGAAGTTGGGGATCATGGCCAGATCGCAGAGATCGCAGCCGAAGGCCCTGTGGGTCTCGTCCCGCAAAAAATCGGATACCGCCGTGACGCCGTCGGACTGCTCGATCGAGAATTTGGTGATGGCGTAGAACGACTCCTCCTGCCCCACCAGAGTGATGTCGGTTCCGTGCAGGGTGGTGATGACCTTCATCGGCAGCTTGCCGCGCAGCATCTCGCGGGCCAAATACGCGGTGGTGGCATGGGGAATGGCGTAATGGACGTGCAGCAGGTCGAGCTTTTCCTGCATCGCCACCTCGTACTGCCGGGAGGCGAGAGCGAGAGTGTAGGGGAAGTGCTCGAACAGCGGATAGCGCGACGCAGTGGTGTCCACCTGGTGGAAAGTGGCGTGTTCGACGTAACCGCGCATCCGGAACGGCGAGTCGTAGGTGATGAAGTGGACCTCGTGTCCGCGCCGGGCGAGTTCGAGGCCGAGTTCGGTGGCCATCGCACCCGAACCGCCGTAGGTGGGATAGCAGGTTATGCCGATCTTCATGGGGTACGTTCCTCGAATGCGGTCACGATCATGCTGGCCAGTCGATCCGGCGGGGTGGTGGCATCGAGCACCAGCACCGGCCCCTTGCTCTGGTTGCGGAACCAGGTCTCCTGCCGCTTGGCGTATTGGCGGGTGGCCAGGGCAATCCGGGCGACCAGTTCCTCGCGCGCGAGCCGACCCTGGAGAACATCAACTGCCTCGCGAACTCCGATGCCGTCCATTCCCGGTCCGCTCAGCGGGGCACCGTCGGCCAGCGCTGCGGCGACCTCCTCGACCAGTCCGCGGCGCACCATTTCAGCGGCACGAGCCTGGATCCGCTGGTGCAGCACGGCCCGCGGCACCGTCAAGCGCACGGTCCATGGGGTGATCACCCCCTGCACCGCCGCTGCGCGTTGCCACCAGCCGAGCGACCTGCCGGTGAGGATCGCGATTTCGATGGCCCGGGTGGCCCGCTGTCTCCCCCCCCCTGGTGGCATGGTGGCGTCGAGGCGGGCGGCCCAGCGCACCAGGGTGGCGTTGTCCAAGGTCGCCATGAACCCGGCCAGGGCAGTGCGCCTGGGCCGGTCGAGCGGCGGTTCGGCGAAGAGCCCGTCCACCAGCGCCCTGATGTAGAGGCCGGAGCCACCGACCACCAGTGGCATCCGCTCGCGCAGCCGGATGTCGGCCAGCGCCTCGGCGGCCTCGAGAGCAAAGCGCCCGGCGGAATAACGCTCACCCGGCGCCAGGATTCCGGTCAGGTGATGCCGGACGCGATCGCGCTCGCGTCTGGTCGGTGCCGCGGTGGCGATGTCGAGTCCGCGATAAATCTGCCGGGAATCGGCCGAGACGACCTCGATCGGCCAGTGCTCGGCGAGGGCAAGGGCGACGGCGGTCTTGCCGACGGCGGTCGGACCGACCAGCACCACGGTGTCAGCGCCGGCCAAAGCGTCGCTCCAGTTCTTCGAGAGGAAGCTGCACGATGGTGGCGCGGCCGTGCACGTCGTGGGGCGGCAGCGCGCAGGCGAAGAGGGCGAGCAGCAGTTCCCGCATGCTGCGCTCATCGAGCGGTTGACCCGCCTTGACCGCGGCCCGGCAGGCATAGGTCTGGGCGAAGCGCTCGATCCGGTTGGCCCAGCCACCGAAACGGCCGCCGGCCAGATCGCTCACCAGGTCACGGAAGCAGGCGAGCGCGTCGAAGCGCGGATGCGGGTGGGGCACTCCGTGAATGGCAACCGTGCGGCCGCCGAACGGCTCGACCTCGAAGCCGATCCTGGCCAGCTCTTCGGCATGTGCCGCGACCACGTCGAGTTCTTCGTCGGTGAGATCGACGGTGAGCGGGAGGAGCAGCCGCTGCGCCGGGATCCCCTCGCGGGCGAAGACTGCCATGACCTCCTCGTAGAGCACCCGCTCGTGCGCAGCATGCTGGTCGACCAGGATCAGGCCGTCGGGTGCCTCGTAGCAGATGTAGCTGTCGGCGAGCTGGAATACCGGCAGGTCACGCGGCTGCGACCGTTCGGAGGGGGGGGGATCGGCGGCCTCATCCCCCCCCGGCATCTCGAGCGGAGCGAAGAGGTCGGCGATGTCGCCTTCCCGACCGGCACTTCTTGGGGGGGGGACGGGTGCCGGAGACGGCAGCGGGCCGATGCCGACCATCGCCGAGGCGACCAGCTCGCCGAGGGCGTGGCGCACCGCTTCCTCGACCGCCCGTTCGACCGCGATCCGCTCCCGGAAGCGGACTTCCAGCTTGGCCGGATGGACATTGACGTCCACCTCCGAAGGGTCCACCAGCAGATTGAGGAAGAGCGAGGGACGATCGCCGGGATGAATGGCACTGCGATAGCCCGCCTCGGCCGCGCGCACCAGGAAGTGATCCCTGAAGGGACGACCGTTGACGAACAACTGCACGCGCCGACCGGTGGGGCGCGCGTCGGCCGGACGCTGACTGAAGCCGACCACCCGGACGCGGCCGACTCCGAAGCTGACCGGCAGCAGGGTGCGGGCGAGTTCCTCGCCCCAGACGGCGGCGAGCCGCTCGCTCTGCTCCTGGCCGGTCGGCACCGACAGGCGGGGGCGCTGGTCGAGGGTCAGCTCGAAGCCGACGGCAGGATGGGCGAGGGCGAGGGTAGCGACGACATCCCAGACCGCCCGCGATTCGCTGGCCGCGGAACGGAGGAATTTCCGGCGGGCCGGGGTGTTGTGGAAGAGGGCGCGCGCGGTGATGGTGGTGCCGCGCTGGCGGGCCGCATCGCGAACCGCCACCACGCGCCCGCCGGCCAGATCGACCGCCGTCGCCACGCCATCCTCCAGCGCGGTCAGCAGCGTGAACTGCGAGACCGAAGCGATGGCCGGGAGCGCCTCACCCCGAAAGCCGAAGGTGGCAATCCCGACCAGGTCGTGGGAGGCCCGGATCTTCGAGGTGGCGTGCCGGTCGAGGGCGAGGAGGGCGTCATCGCGCGACATCCCCGAGCCGTCGTCGGCCACCTCGATGAGGGTCTTGCCACCATTCTCCACGGCGATCCGGATCACGGTTGCTCCGGCATCGAGCGCGTTCTCCACCAGCTCCTTGACCACCGAAGCCGGCCGCTCAACCACCTCGCCAGCGGCAATCTGGTTGGCGACCGTGTCGGGAAGGATGGCGATGCGGCGGGATGTCACGGCGACCATCCCGTCAATCTAGCGTCCCCACCACCGCGAACGCCTCATCGGGGAGCCAGCCGCGCGCACCACCATCGAGCACCACCAGACTCCAGCCGCGCTCGGCAGCGACCCTGGTGGCCCCGCCCCACGCCGGAGCAGGCTGCAATGCTGGCGCAGTCGCCAGTGGCGACACCCGCAGCACCGCATCGGGCCGCACCAGCAGGAGCGGCTCGCGCTCAGCGAGAGTCCGCATCGTTGCCATCGCCAGGAGCAGCAGTGCCACGGCCCCACCGCCGAGTGCGAGACGCCGTCCGCCCCGATACCAGGAGACCCCGGCGCCGAGCCAGAGGACCAGCGCCAGCAGCAGCATCTCGTCCCGAGACAGAGGTACCCTGGGTCCTCGCGAGCGAACATCCGGCGGTATCGTGGTGGCCTGCTGCCAAGCCGCTCGCGTCTCGCCGTTGCGCGGCGCCAGTTGCAGGGCCCGGAGCCAAGCCGCGGCGGCACCGACATCATCTCCGGTGGCCCACCGCGCAGCTGCGAGGTTGCGCCAGCGGCCCGCGGCCAGCGGTTCCTGGACAACGGCCGCGGCGAAGAGCCGCTCCGCCCCTTCCAGATCCCCGCCTCGATAGCGGGTGATCGCCTCGGCGGTCTGGGCCCCGAGAACTGCTGGGAGCAGCAGGAGCAGCGTCGCCACACCACGGACGGCACGACGCAACCGCGCCAGAATGACGCTGATCCGGGCCGGTGGAGTGGCGTCGGCGGCCTGGTCAGGACCGTAACGGGCACGGTCCCGCTGACCGAGCCACACGGCCACCTCTCGCGCCTCCGCTGCCGGCACTCCGCGGTGGCGAAGTGCCCGTGCCACCCGCTGTGGCGCCGCGTCCTCGGGAGCACCGAGCAGCAGCCGCAGTTCCACTTCCGGGGGAGGTGCTGGCGCGCGCTGAGTGATCGGGGCGCGTCGCAGCCGACGGCGCAATTGCGGCACAAAGGGGAGCAGTGCCAGGAGCAGCATCACGGGCCAGCCACGCCGAACCGGAGCGGCAATCACGGCCGCGCCCGGCTCGGGCTCGACCGGCAAGAGCCGACGGTCGCGCCGGGCGGTTGGCGGCCGCACCGCCAGACTCAACAACTCCGCCCGGGCAGTTATCACCCGGCCGGTACCGGGATCGAAGTACGGGTAACTGATGGCGGGGAGAGTGATCACCCCAGCCGAATCCGGGACCACGGTGAAGCGGAATCGCTTCTCGCCGGCGATCAAACCGTTCGGGCGGTTGACGGCCTGATCAGCCGGTTCCTGATAGATGCGGACCGACGATGGCCAGTCGATCTGCGGTTCGGGCCAGAGCGTCACGTTTCCGGCGCCGGTAATCACCAGCTCCACGCGGGCAGGCGTTTCCCGCCGGAGTCCCTCGGGGGGGGCACGCCAGGCGAGGCGCAGTCCTCGAGCGGTCGGACCGTTGCCGAGCGCCAGGCGTCGATCGTCGGGGACCGGACGCACGATCAGCGTGGCCGATCTGGAGGAGAGTTCGGTCCTCTCCTCGGGTGCGAAAAAGGAAACCGAGGTGGGCACCGCATAGGAGAGGACGGCCGGTGGCGAGTTGATCGTTCCGGCGGCGAGCGGGAAGAGAATCTGGTGCGCCACGAAGAGGTCGTAGATCTGACCATCGACGAAGCGGCTGGCCGCGAGCATCGGGGTGCCCCGGGTCGGCGCGCTCCAGAGCCCGCCGATCGTCGGCGCCCTGAGTGTCGGAGGGCGGCGCAACCGGTCCCTCAGCTCGCGCGGAAACCACGCGGCAGTGACCAGCTCGACCTGCTCGCCGACCCAGGCGGTGCTGGTCGAGAACTGGGTGGTGAGAGTCACCTCACCGCGACGAGGTGGCGGAAAGCGGTCAAGCATCGCCAGGGCACGGGGCGAGAGACCGGTCGTGTCCTGCGCCACCAGAGTGACGAGCAGAGCCAGCAGGTTGGTCACCAGTCAGGCCCCGCGGGCGGCTGGCCCCGGCGCTGGCGCCGTGCCAGCTCCTGGCGGGTGGCCCGCTCGGCGCGCTCCATGGCACCGAGCACCTGTTCGGCCTCTGCCTGGCTCATCCCCCCCCCACCACCGCCCTGCGGATCAGGAGGCGGCGGTCCGTCACCACCGCCGCCCCCACCGCCGCCGCCCTGAGGTGAGGGGGGGGGAGGTGGCGGCTGCTGTCGCCGCGCCAGTTCGTAGTTGAACTTGGCGGCGCGATCACCCGGATCGAGTTGCAGTGCCGAGCGGAGATGGGAAGCGGCCGCGGTGACCAGGGAGTCCCGGCCGGTGGAATCCTGCCGCGACTGCAGCAGCAGTCCGGTGCCGAGGTTGTAGAGCGCGCGGCGGCGCAGGTCGGGATCGAGCGATGTTGAAGCCCGTTCCAGCGCGTCGCGCGCGGCTGCGAAGTCGCCCTGCACCAGAGCCGCGGTGCCGGCGTTGAACCAGGCGGTATCGGTGCCGCGACGGCGCGCCTCCTCGAGGAACGCCGCCCCGGCTGCCGCGGTGTCGCCGCGCTGCAGCAAGGCACTCCCCGCCGACGGCCGTTGAGCCGAAGCCGTCCCCCCCCCCAGCAGGAGCAGCAACCCGGCCAGGGCGGCGCTCCGGCGGGTGACGGTCTGCACCCCAAGCACCAGGGCGGCGCCGAGCGCGAACCACCAGGCACGCGGAACCAGATCGGCGGCGGCGCGGTCACGGGCCTCGGCACGCTCCAATCGCGACAGGGCGCGCCGCACATCACCGGTCGGATCGGGCGAGTCGGCTGCGATCAATACCCCCTCGGCTGCGGCAACCAGCGGGGTCAGGAGATCATCCCGCCGCCGGGTGATCACCTCGACTCCGTTGCCATCCAGGTGCCAGCCACCATCGGCGGCCGGGATGCGGCTCCCGTCGGGCGTCCCCACCGGTACCACCACCAGGGTGATCCCGGCGCTCCGCAGACTGGTGGCAGCCGAGAGCATGGCATCCTCTCCATCGAAGCTCTCGCCATCGGTCAGCATCACCACCACCTTGTCTCCCCCTTCGATGGCACCATCCAGCACGGTCCGCGCCTGAACGAGGGCCGCTCCCTGGGCGGAGCCGCCCTCGCTGGCTACTTCGGGGTCGAGCGCGTCGAGCTGCAGCGTAAGCGCACTCTGGTCGAGGGTGAGCGGCGCGAGCAGATATGGCCGTGCCGCAAAGGCGATCAACCCGAGCCGATCACCGTCGAGATCCTGCACCAGCCGACGCGCGATGCCGAGGGCACGGGTGAGTCGATCCGGGGCGACATCCTGCGCCAGCATCGAGCGGGAGATGTCCATCACCAGAACGACATTGAGGGCGCGAGATTCCGTCACCCGCTCGGCGAGTCCCCAGCGCGGCCCGGTCAGACCGATCCCGGCCAGCAACGCAACGGCGCCGAGCAGCCAGGGAGAACGGATCCCGTGGAGCCGGGCGGTACGGCCCAACTCGGCCGACCATCCGGCGGCCGCAGCGATTCGCCGTGCCCTGGCCCAGCGCGCCAGCAACACCACCGTCACGGTGATGACGGCAGCCGCGATCAGGAGGAGCGGTCTTTCCAGCATCATGGGACCCTCACCACCAAGGTTGCCCCGACGGCGAGCTCCACCATCAGGAACAGCATCGCGGCGAACAAAAACGGGCGAGTTCTCTCGTCCTGGCGACGGTAGCGAACAGTCTCGACCGGGGTGCGCTCGAGACGGTCGATTTCGCGGAAAATGTTGGCCAGTCCTGCTGCGTCCTTGGCCCGGAAATAACGTCCGCCGGTCTGCTCCGAGATTTCGGTCAGCAGCGCCTCGTCGATCCGCACCGGCATGATCTCGTAGCGGAAGCCGCTGAGGCCGCGATCGAGGGGAACCCGGGCCTCCCCTTCACTGCCCACCCCGACCGAGTAGATCCGGATGCCGAACGCCTCGGCTGCCTGGGCGGCGGTTCGGGGATCGATCATCCCCCGGTTGTTCTCGCCGTCGGTGAGCAGCAGTACCACCTTCTCCTTGCCGGGAACCTTCCGGAGCCGGGCCACCGCGGTGGCCAATCCCATCCCGATCGCGGTGCCGTCCTCGAGCTGACCGGTCTCGATGTTGTCGATGGCGCGCAGCAGCATCGGGTAGTCGAGAGTGACCGGCACCAGCGTCAACGCCTCCCCGGCAAAACTCACCAGGCCGATCCGGTCGGCGCTCCTGCCGCGAATGAAACTGGCGGCCTGCTGCTTGGCGACCGTGAGACGATTGGCCGGTGCGAAGTCCTCGGCCAGCATCGAACTCGACACGTCAATGGCGATCACGATCGTTACCCCGTCGGTGGTCACCAGGGTGCGGTCTCCGGGGCGAAACGGACCGGCTGCGGCGACAATCAGGGCGGCCCAGGCGAGTGAGCGCAGGACCGGAGGAATCCAGAGCCGCCAGCGCCGCTGCACCGCGCGCGCGAAGGGCCCCACCTCGCTCACGATTGCCACCGGCATCGGCACGCGCGATCGCCGCCACCACCACCACGGCAGGGCGAGGAGGAGGAGCAGGAGCAGCGGCCGGGTGAATTGGATCATCCCTCATCCCCCCCCCCGGCGACGTGCCGGGCGAGTCCTTCCCTCGCCAGTTCCGCCAGGCGACTGTCGGCCCCGGGGGTGAAGCGCACCTCGGCCACCGCCGCAGGCCACCCGGCCGGGAGTCCGGCAGGGTCGTGCAACAGGTGATCGACCACCAACCCCGGCTCGCCGGCGGCGAGCCAGCCCGCGAGGCGATCGGCATCCGAGGCCGGCGCGGGGATCGCGGGGGGGGGAGGAATCGCCGATCCCCGGCGGCGCCACAACCACCCCGCGAGGAGGATCAGCGCCGCAACCAGCGGGAGAATGACCAGGAACGGGAGCTCGGTACGGTCGGCACGCGGCACCCAGGGACGGGCGGCCTGCGGGGGGATGCTCTCGATCGGGGTGTCGGCGGGAAGCAGCGAGGCGACTTCGAGGCCGATCCGGGCGTCGGCCAGCGTGTCCACCTTGCCATCGATCCCGACCACTATCGCCCCGGGAAGGACCACCTCGTGACGCCCGGCCGACCAGACCGTGAGAGTGTAGGCGATCCGCACCGAGTCGCCCTCACGGACCACGTCGGGAGCGCGCAGCAGCGTGGCGATCGTCGAGTCGCGGGGAGCGCCGGGCTGCACCAGCGCGCCCGGCGGGGCCAGAACCCGGTGAATGACGACCACCGTGTCGCCGACCGTGGGGAGGCGCGCCCCCCCCTGATCGCGGCCGGGTTCCTGCGCCTGGGACGACTGATTGCTCATCGGCGGCCCGGACTGCGGCCGAATGCGGTCCGCAGCGCCGGGAGATAATCGCCGTCGGTGCGCACGACCACCTCGCGCGCACCTGCCGCAGAGAGAGCCGCGTTGCGATCGGCGCGTCGACGCTGCACGGCGGCGTGCGCCCGGGCGCGCGCTTCGGCATCGCCGGCATCGAACAGCGTGCCTCCCCCCCCCTCAGCACCGGCCACCCGCACCCACCCGGCATCTGGCAGCCGGGTCTCGCGGGAATCCTCGAGAACCACCGCGGTGACCTCATGGCGCGCGGCGAGCCCCTTGAGAGGCGCTTCCCACCCGGTGGCGAGAAAATCGGAGCAGATCACCACCAGGGCCCGCCGCCGGAGCAGCGCACCGGCGGTCCGGAGGGCACCGGCCAGATCGGTCCCCCCCCCTTCGGGGTCGAGCGCCAGCACCCGCTGCACCAGGCCGTAGACGTGACGATGACCGCGACCGGGGGGAATCACCGGCCCGACCTGCTCGCCGAACGCCACCAGTCCGACCCGATCCTGCTGCTGCAGCGCCACCAGGGCGAGCAGCACCGACACCTCGATTGCGCGGGCGGCCTTCGGCTCGGGGTCGCCGACGATGGTGCTGCGGGACCGGTCGAGCACCAGCAGGAGGGTCAGCTCCCGGGTCTCGGTGTAGAGCTTGACGTAGGGGACCCCGGTCCGGGCGAGCAGGTTCCAGTCGAGGTGGCGGACGTCGTCCCCCTCGGCATAGGGACGGACGTCGGAGAACTCCATCCCGGTGCCGCGGAAGACCGAGCGCACCTCACCACCAACCAGCGAATCGGTGGCACGCCGGCCCTTGAGGGCCAGCGTGCGCACTTGCCTCAGCAGCGAAGGCGGTAGAGTGGTTGCCACGTCACGGCACCGGCACCGCGCGGAGGACCTGGCTCACCACCGCATCGGTGTTGAGTCCCTCCGCTTCGGCATCGAAGGTGAGGACGATCCGGTGGCGCAGCACATCCGGCGCCAGCGCCTGAACATCCTCGGGCGCGACGTAATCGCGGCCCCGCAGATAGGCGTGGGCCCGGGCGACCTGGGCCAGCGCGATCGAGGCGCGTGGCGAGGCGCCAAAGGCGATCATCGGCGCGAGAGCGGCGAGGCCGACGGCATCCGGTGTGCGCGTGGCGCGCACCAGATCGATGATGTAGTCGGCCAGGCGCGGATCGAGATGCAGCCCCTCGATCTCGCGACGCGCCGCCAGCACCTGCTCCGGATCGGCCAGCCTGGTGACCGGAATCGCCGCGCTCGCCTGGCTCATCCGCAGCAGCACCTCGCGCTCCTCGCTCCGGTCGGGATAGCCGACATGCACCTTGAGCAGGAACCGGTCGAGTTGCGCCTCGGGGAGCGGATAGGTGCCCTCGCTCTCGATCGGATTCTGGGTGGCCAGCACCAGAAACGGAGACGGCAGCGCGTAGCTGGTGCCGCCGATGGTGACCTGCCGTTCCTGCATCGCCTCGAGCAGCGCCGACTGCACCTTGGCGGGGGCGCGATTGACCTCGTCAGCCAGGACTATCTGCGCGAAGATCGGCCCCTGCCGCGCCGTGAAGGCCTGATGCTGAGTGTCGTAGATCATCGTCCCGACCACGTCGGCGGGGAGGAGATCCGGGGTGAACTGGATGCGTGAAAACGAGGCGTTCATCACGTCGGCGAGAGTCCGGACGGTGAGCGTCTTGGCCAGCCCCGGCACCCCTTCGAGCAGGACGTGTCCTCCGGTCAGCAGCCCGATCAGCAGCCGCTCCACCATGGCATCCTGGCCGACAATCCGCTTCTGCACTTCGGCCACTACGGCCTGCACCGGAAAAGTCACGCGTCATCCTCCTTCATGCCGATGGCGCGGTAGAGGCCGCGCTCTTCCTGGGGAGTGAGCGGCCGCCACTCGCCCGGTTTGAGATCGCCGAGGCGCACCGGGCCGTAGCTGAGCCGGGCCAGACGTTCCACCTTGCCGCCCATCTCCTCGACCCATTTCCGGACGATCCGGTTGCGTCCCTCGGTGAGCGTCACCTCCAGCAGACTGCGACCCTCCTTGCCGGGCCGAACCCGGGTCCGCGTGGGGACGACCGGGCGCTCCTCGACCACCACCGGCCCCTTGACCCGCTCGGTCAGGGTAGCGGTGTCGACTCCGTGCACCAGGGCGATGTAGCTGCGCGGCACCTTCCAACGGGGATGCGTGAGCCGGTGCACCGCGTCGCCGTCGGTGGTCATCAGCAACAGCCCGGTGGTTCCCGCATCGAGGCGCCCGACATAGGTCAACCCGGCCGCTGTCGGCAGCAGGTCGAAGACGGTGCGGCGCCCCTCCTCGTCGTTGGCGGTGGTGACGATGCCGAGCGGCTTGTGGAGCGCAATCCAGCGCTTCTGGGCCAGAGTGATGACCTGTTTCCCCATTGCCACCCGGTCCACCCCGGGCTCAACCGAAGAGCCGAGGGTGGCCACCTTGCCGTTGACCTTGACCCGACCGGCCGAGATCAACTCTTCGGCCTGACGTCGCGACGCCACGCCGGCACGGGCCAGATACCGCTGCAACCGCATGGCGGGCATCAGCCTTCCTCCACCGACGCGAGCGCACCGCCATCGTCGCCTTCGGCCATCTCGGGTCGATGCGGTTGCAGGGCGATCGTCAATTCCTCGGCACGCGGCAAATCGGAGAGATCATTGAGGCCGAGCAGTTCGAGAAAGAGCGGCGTGGTGCCGTACAGCAACGGACGGCCGAGCCCTTCGCCCCGGCCAACGACCTCGATCAGATTGCGCTCCTGCAGGGTGCGCAGCACTCCGCCGGCGCTGACGCCGCGGATTTCCTCGATTTCGGCGCGACCAACCGGCTGGCGATAGGCGATCGTTGCCAGCGTCTCGTAGGTCGCGGCCGAGAGCCGCGGCGTCCGCTGGGCGGCATGAGCGCGCTCGACCGCAGCCGCGAAGGCGGCACGAGTCAGGATCTGCCATCCTCCCGCCAGCTCGACCACCTCCACCGCGTGACCGTCATACTCGTAGTGCTCGGCCAGAGTCTCCAGCGCGGTGCGCACTTCGGCCGGGGAGGCATCGGTGTCGAGAGCACCGAGTTCCTCCAGAGTGAGGGGACGATTGGCCGCGAAGAGTGCGGCTTCAAGCAACTGGGACAGCGGGCTCAACGAGCTCACGGATCACCACCATGGCAGCAAAAGGAAGGTCCTGACTCACGGTACAAAATCCGCGCTTGGCCAGTTCCAGAATGGCGAGGAAAGTGGAGAGCACATCCACCAGAGTGGGATGCGGCCCCAGCGCCTCGCGCCAGTCAAATGTTTCACGCGTCGCGAGCAGCGCCTCGACCCTGAGGGTGGCACCCTCGACGTCGAGCGGCCGCGCCACCACGCTGTGCAGCGTGGGCGACGGGATTCCGAGAATCACCTGCTCCACGGCGCGCAGCAGCTCCGCCAGGTCGAGCTCGAGCGGTGGCGGTGGCGGTGCCTCGCCTGGGGGGGGGAGCCAGCCGCGGGCGTGGCTCAACGCGCGACGTTCCGCCGCCCGGGCCATCCAGATGGCAATCTCCTTGATCTGCTGATACTCGAGGAGTCGGCGCACCAGCTCGGCGCGCGGGTCGTCCCAGCCCTCGTCGTCGAATCGGCGGGGCAGCAGCAGTTGCGCCTTCAACCGGAGCAGCCGACCGGCCATCTCGAGATAGTCGGCGGCCTGGTTGAGCCCGAGATGGTGAATGGCCGCCAGAAACTGATCGGCGATCCGGGCCACCGGGATGTCGGCGATGTCGATCTGCTCTTCGCGGACCAGGTGCAGCAGGAGATCGAGCGGACCGTTGAAGCCGTCGAGGTCCACCACGAAGCCGGGGAGGATTGGGGACGGGATGGCGGTCACGGCGTCATGGGGTGCTGTCATCGCCCGAAGATGTTCCAACCATCGCCCGCCGCAAAGGGCAGCGCGAGGCCAAGGAGGTGGGAGAAGGCCCAGTAGGTGGGCGTCAGCAGAATGCCGATCAACGGTCGGAACAGCAGCAGCAGCGCCATCAGCGGCAGCACTCCGAAGCGGTCGAGGCCGCGATACCAGGCCCCGGCTGCCGGCGGGAGCGCATGGTACAACAGTCGGGAGCCGTCGAGTGGCGGAATCGGGATGAGGTTGAAGCCGGCCAGGAGGAGATTGAGATAGATCCCCCAGGTCAGCATCCGTTGAGCCGCATCGACGGTGGAGGTGCCGAGCTGGGCCATCAGGTTGTGAGCCAACCCCACCACGATGAAGAGCACCGTGCAGACGATCGCCAGCAGGATGTTGGTCACGATCCCGGCGCTGGAGACGATCAGGTCGCCACGGACGTAATTGCGGAAGTTCCGGGTGATGATGGGCACCGGCTTGGCGCCCCCGAAGGTGAAGGCGCCATTGGTCATGAACCAGAGCAGCGCCGGCATCGCCAGCGACATGATCGGGTCGAGATGCGGCAGCGGATTCATGGTGATCCGCCCCAGCTTGAAGGCGGTATCATCGCCCTGCTGGTGGGCGGTCCAGGCATGCGCCACTTCGTGCGCCGTGAGCGCAAAAAGGAGCATCGGTAGGGCCAGCAAGAAATCACCGAGCAGGGCGGAGTCCTCGGGGTACGGGAAAGGGCGGAAGGTAGCGATGTTGAGGGAGTCGGTCAAAGGCCGGGATTTGGGACCCCTTGTCCACTGACCACCCCGCTGGTAGCTTTGTTGGCTATGCGGCTCCCGTGGAGGGAGGCGCCAGACCGGAAAAATCGAGGATTGCCGTGCCCCGTATCAAGTCAGCCAAGAAGCGCCTGCGTCAGACCAAGGTTCGCACCGCCCGCAACAAGGCCCAGCGGAGCACCCTCCGCAACGCCGTCAAGAAGGTGCGCGTTGCCGCCACGCCAGCTGAAACGATCGAGGCCTTCAAGACTGCCGAATCGCTGGTCGACCGGGCCGGACGCAAGAACCTCGTCCACCGCAACACCGCCGCCCGGACCAAGTCCCGGTTGGCCAAGCTGGTGAATGCGGCAAGGGCGGAATAGTCGTAGGTCGTAGGTCGTAGGTCGTAGGTCGTAGGTCGTAGGTCGTAGGTCGTTAGAGGGCCGGCTTCCCAGCAGGAAGTCGGCCCTTCGTGTTTTCGCTATTCCCGACCAGCGACCTTCTCCCTCAGACCGCCGTCAACTCCGCCCCGCACTTCTCGCAGTACCATTCCAACGGCCGGTTCATCGCGCCGCACTCGCCGCAGCGGACGGTCCGGGCCACGGCCTCCTGGGGCTCCACAGCAGGGCGCTCCCGCTCCTCCTCCAACTGCGGCACCATCCCGCCGACAAAGATCTCGGCAGGCCCGGTTCGAGGCGATACAGGCGGCGAACTCGGGCGCGCCGGGGCCGAGAATCGCGGTGGGTCGTGCGGCGGCATCCCGATCGGCGGTACCGACCCGCTGGGCGTGAATGACAGAGGAGTCCCCTCACCCCCGGGCGGCGGCAAGGGCGGCTGCGGCGCGGGGGTCGGTTCCTCGACCTCCGGGGTACTGAAAACGGAGAGGAATTCGTCTTCCCCGTCCACAGCGTGGTCATCCTCGGGGAACATCGCCGCGGGAGGCGCCGGGGCTTCCGGGGCGGCAGCCAACGGCACTTCGGCTGGGGTATGCGGCTCATCCGGTACGGCACCGGGAGCCGCAGTCAACTGGGCCTCCAGCTCCTCGTGTCGGGCGATCCGGGCCACCACCGCATCGAGTGAGATCTCGTACGACTCGAGGTTGCTGGCATAGCGAACCCTTTCCTCCTCGAAGCGGTCATCGGCAAACTCGCCCACCGCATGCCGCAGCTCGGCCTCCGCCAGCGCCTCCCGGGTGGCGGTGGCATTGGCGATCAGCTCCTGCTGCTCGTTGCGGTCGGCACTCAGGCGCTCCGCAATGGTGGACCGATGGGCTCGCAGCGCATCCGTCACCGCATCGAGGCGTCCCTGGTAGTCGGCCCGGACCCGGTCGCGGACCCGGTCGGGCACCGCCACCTGGGCGCCTTCAAGCTTGGTCAGCCAGGCATGCAGCGCGTCACGCTCACCCAGCAGGGTGTCGATGGCTGGCAATTCGGGGTGGTGCTCGGACATGGGCTACCTGGTGAAAAGTGTCACTGAAACTAGCACCTCTGCGGTCATCCGAGGGTCGAAGCGGGTGAACGGGGTGAAAGGTGAAAGGTGAAAGGTGAAAGGTGAGAGGTAAAAGGTAAAAGGGGTGCATTGGGTGAAACCGCAGCGGGTACCTTTCACGTTTCACGTTTCACGTTTCACGTTTCACGTTTCACCTGCTTCTATCTGCGACTCCCGCCTCATAAACCACCCTCCCGCCGACCACCGTCATCCTTACCACTCCTGGCAGCGTCTCACCGGCCCAGGGAGTGTTGCGGGACTTGGAATGGAGCCGCTCCGGGGCCACGGTCCAGGTCGCCGCAGGGTCGAAGAGGACCAGGTCGGCAACGCCACCCTGGCGGAGGGTGCCACCGGGGAGGTTCCAGAGCCGGGCCGGGGCACAGCTCATCCGCTCAATCAGTATCGGCAGGGTGAGTACCCCTCCCTCGACCAGTTCGCGGATCCCGAGCGAGAGGGCGGTCTCCAACCCGATGATACCGTTGGGTGCGTCGTCGAACTCGCGCTCCTTGGCGTCGTAGTGATGCGGCGCGTGGTCGGTCGCGATGCAGTCGAGCGTGCCATCGGCGAGACCCTGGCGGATGGCGTCACGATCGGCGTCTTCCCGGAGCGGCGGATTCATCTTCGCGTTGGTGTCGTACTGGCCCACCCGCTCGTGGGTGAGGGTGAAGTGGTGCGGCGCCGCTTCGGCCGTGACTCGCAACCCCTTCTCCTTGGCCCGGCGAATCAGTTCCACCGAACCACGGGTGCTCATGTGGCAGAGATGGACGTGACCGCCTGTGAGCTCGGCGAGGATGCAATCGCGGGCCACGTGAATCTCCTCGGCCGCCGCCGGAATCCCCTTGAGCCCCAGCCGCAGCGAGACGATCCCCTCGTGCATAGCGCCGCCCGCGGCGAGCGGCATATCCTCGCAGTGATCGGCCACCGGAATCCCGAAGGTCCGGGCGTACTCGAGCGCAGCCCGCATCATCTGGCTCGACATGATCGGATGACCGTCGTCGCTGACCGCCACCGCTCCAGCGGCAACCATCTCGCCGAATTCGGCGAGTTGTTCGCCGCGCTGCCCCACGGTCACGCAGCCGATCGGAAAGACTCGCGCAAATCCCGCGGCGTCGCCCTTGGCCTTGACGAAGCCCACCGCACCCTGGTTGTCGATCACCGGATCGGTGTTGGGCATGGCGCAGATCGCGGTGAAGCCGCCCGCGGCGGCGCTGGCAGCACCGGTGGCGATCGTCTCCCGCTCCTCCTGACCGGGTTCCCGGAGGTGGACATGCACGTCGACCAAACCGGGAGCGAGCACCAACCCGGCCGCGTCGATCACCCGGGCGTCGTCGGGCGTGCCGAGATCGCGACCGCAGGCGACAATCACCCCGTCCCGCAGGTAGAGGTCCTGCACCGCATCGAGTTGCTGACTGGGATCGATGATGCGGGCACCCCGCACGAGAATCGGTTGATCCACTACGCGTCACCTCCGGAAGTAGCCCAGTCGGGTGAGCCACCCGCGAGCAGGTAGAGCACGGCCATGCGCACGGCCACCCCGTTGGTGACCTGGGGCAGGATCACCGAATGCGGACCATCGGCCACGTCGGAATCGATCTCGACACCGCGGTTCATCGGACCGGGATGCATGATCACGATCTCCTTCGGTGCCTGTGCCAGACGAGCACTGGTGACGCCGAAGACCCGGTTGTATTCACGCAGCGAGGGGATGAATCCCGCGGTCATCCGTTCGAGCTGGAGTCGCAGGATGTTGAGGGCGTCGGCCCACTCGATCGCCTCCTCGACCCGCCGGAAGACGGTCACACCGAGTTCGGCCACTTCCCGGGGGAGCAGCGTCAGCGGGCCGCATACTCCCACCTCGGCACCGAGCCTGGTCAGCCCCCAGATGTTGCTGCGCGCCACTCGCGAATGAAGCACATCTCCCACGATGCAGACCTTGAGTCCCTCAATCCTGCCGAAGCGGTCACGGAGAGTGAGCAGGTCGAGCAGCGCCTGGGTGGGGTGCTCGTGCTTGCCGTCGCCGGCGTTGATCACGTTGGAGCGGATCCGGTCGCCCAGAAACTGCGCCGCGCCGGAGGAGCCGTGGCGGATTACCACCATGTCGATCCGCATCGCCTCGAGGTTGCGGGCAGTGTCGACCAGCGTCTCCCCCTTGCTGACACTGGAGCCCGAACTGGCGACGTTGACGGTGTCGGCCGAGAGGCGCTTCTCGGCGAACTCGAAGGAGATCCGGGTGCGGGTGGACGGCTCGAAGAAGAGGTTCACGATGGTCTTGCCGCGGAGCGCCGGCACCTTCTTGATGGGCCGCTCGCTGACCTCCTTGAACGGCTCGGCTGTGTCGAGAATGGCGGTGATCTGATCGCGACTCAGCTGCTCGAGTCCCACCAGATCCTTGCCGAGCGCGATGCGGCTCATGACTCGCTCCTGGGCACGAGGAGAACCTCGTCGCTGCCATCGACTTCGCTGACCCGCACCATGATCCGCTCGTCCTGACGGGTTGTGACGGTCAATCCCACCACGTCGGCGGCGATCGGGAGTTCGCGCCCGCCGCGATCGACCAGCACCGCCAGCAGGATGCGCCGCGGCCGGCCGAAATCGGCCATCTCGTCGAGTGCCGCGCGCACGGTGCGTCCGGTAAAGAGGACGTCGTCGACGATCACCACCGTGGTCCCGTCGAGCCGCGGCGGCAGCCGGGTCTCGTGTACCACCGGACTCGGCCCGATGGTGGAGAGGTCGTCGCGATAGAGGGTGATCCCCAGCACGCCGCGCTGCAACGGTGCGGCAAGTTGCGGGGCGATCAGGGGAGCCAGCCGGTCGGCAAGCTGCACCCCGCGCGTCTGGATTCCGACCAGCACCACGGGGCCGCCGTCCGCGGCCACTCGTTCGACAATTTCCGACGCCATGCGCGCGAGGACGCGACGCATCGCCATGGCGTCGAGCAGCGGAGAGGTCGTTGTCATCGAAGGCGGAAGATAACCCGGAGCGGCAGCGAGCGGGGGCCAGGACGCCGGGGGCGCTACTGACGCTCCAGACGGGCCAGCGACGCGGCGATTGTCGAGGTGGTCCAGCCGTGCATTCCGACGGCAATCAGCCCCGCTTCGGCAAAGCAGCGGCGGTAGGTCGAGGCACGACGGCGCTGGAACTCCTCCCGATCGCCGTCGATGTCGTCCTCCACCGTGAACAAGGGGCAGAAGGCGATCCCACCGACCTGATCGGCCAACGCCCGGAGCCCTCGTCGCAGCTCGGCGGTCGGCAGGTAATGGAGCACATCGGCGCAGATCACCAGGTCGAACGGCCCCTCCAGTCCCAGCTCGGCGAGGTCGAGCAGACTCCCCTGACGAAGATTGCGGCGCTGCCCCCAGCGACGCACCGCCCACTCGCTCGGCTCCACGCCGGCGTAGCGCGACCCTGGCCGGAGGCGCTGCAGCACCGGTTGCCAACGCCCCTCCCCCGCCCCGACATCGAGCACCGACTCGATTTCCCGGCCCAGCACTCCCTCGGCCAGGGCAACCGCCAACGCCACGCTGCGATCAAGATCGGCTCGGGAGCCGATCCGGTGGCGGGGATTGCGGTACCAGTGGTCGAAGTAGGATTGGTCGTAGTTTTTCAAGGTCGTAGGTCGTAGGTCGTAGGTCGTAGGTCGGGAGAAAGGTACTGCGATGTTGGATGTTGGAGGTTGGATGTTGGATGTTGGAGGTTGGAGGGGCGGCCCCCATCTCGCGATGAGGGCACCGATCATCCACCACTGGCCGTCGTCACTTTATCCACCGTACAGATCCGATACCGAATTGGGCATCGGTCGGCACCAACCCCGAAAACGTTCTGGTGTTGGTGTCGAAAAGCATAATCACGAACTCGGCTTCAGGAATGCCCTCCACGACGGTCGATGGACCGAAGGCAATGAACCGCTCATCCGGCGACCAAATCGCCTCGAAGGGACTGAACGGAAGTATGGTATCCAGCACCACCGCCCCGGATGGAAGGTCGTGGATCCACCAGTGAATATCAGGATACAACTCCTCGTTGGTGTCCCACGAGAGCGCCCGGCGTCCCGTCCGAGAAACTGCTACGATGTTCCGGTTGTCGATCACGGCCGAGAGCGGATGAGAGCTGCTGTCGGATAGGCGAAATACCATCGCGCCCCCCTCCGGCGTCGACCGATACCACAGACTGTCTCCGCCGGCGAACCACTCCCTGATGAGGAATGTGGACGAAATGGGCCTTTCCATCAGTTCCATCTGCCAGGAACGATCCCGCGCCGTCAGCCGGGCCGTTATCGGGCCGCTGATCTGGGGCAGGTAGGTCGCCAGTACCGATGTCTCGTTGGGGTGCCACCGCGGGTCCCCGAGAGTGCTCTTGTCGAACGTGATGTCGACCCACCCGTCGGGGTTGCCTACCGGTATTACCAGAATATCCGACGATTCGTTGACGGCCAGCCATCGGCCACTTGAGCTGACATCGAAATTGCCGCCGATCGAGCTCTCGAACGGGGTGGGGATTTGCTCCAGACCCGAGCCATCGGGCCGAATCCGCCAGATGGTGAACGAAGCTGGCAACATGCGACTCGATTTCATGAAATAGATCCATCCAGTGGCCTCGCTCGATCCCAGCGTGGGTGGTGATGGAGGGCCACTGGGATCCCCCCCCCCGCATCCGACCACCAGCAGGAACAACGTGCATCGAATTGCGGCGCGCATCAAAATTCCTCCTCCGGCGGACCGGATGGAGGCGGGCAATTCGCCACGGCATCGGTCCCCGGAAGACTTGGCACACTCGCCATGGCCGCCTGCGAGGAGGAGGCGGTGCAAACCGGGAATTGCCGAACGATTCCCCCTGCTGTCACGGTCAGGGTATAGGACCCCGCCCCGATATGGACCATGGCGGTCCACCCCGGCGTTGTGAACGTCGTGTCCGGGGAAAGGGTGGTAGTCCGGCTGTCATCAATCGTCCAGACCAGCTGACCCGGTGTCCCACCCGACACGAAGGTCAAGCTGTGATAGCCCGCCGTCCACACCGGGACCTCGTCGAGCAGAATGTTGGTGGCCGGGGCAGTGATGGTGACGGTGATGCTGTCGCCGAGGTGGCGAAATGGCCACCAGAGCTGGAATCCTGGCGGAGCGAACGACGACAGGCCGCGCATCCGAATCTTGGTCGTCCCACCCGATTGACCGCGAATTCTTCCCGGGGCAACGATCGCCGCGATATTGCTGTTGTCCGAACTCCAAGCCAGACTCCCCACCCCATTGGTGACAGTGACACCGTTGGGGGCGCTGAACCAGCGGGTTACAGCGACGGTGGCAGTGTCGCCTGTTGCGAGTCCGGTAACCGTGCGGGGGGAGGCATCGGTATGCGTCAGGATCTGGCTCGCCAACAGGACGGTGTCGGGGAGCCAGCCACCGCCGAGTCGGGCCCGGAAGAGTGCTTCCACTTCGGCATGACAGACGCTACCGGCCACAGGTGTCTCCGCCATGATGGCACTGTCCCGGGGCAGAAATGTCGTGCAAATGCCTGCGGTGAGCGGCGAGAATTTTGCGAACTCGGGGCCATGCCCGGTATTCCAACCGAGTACGTGTGCAAGTTCGTGAGTCAGGATGGTCTGGCGGGAGGCCCGCCGAGAACCGCCGCAGTTCTGGTCCCGCCGGATCAGCACCGAATCGATGCCACCACTCTTCCCGAAGGTCCGCCCGCACCACAGGTCACCCGTGCCTCCCTCGATGTGAACCCGGATGCCGGAGGCGAGGTCCTTTTTCAGTCTGAACATGCCAAGCGTCTGTCCCTGCTTGAGAAGGGCATTCCACTGCGCAATGCTCCCCTCGAGTTCGTCTTCGGTGGTGGAATTCTTGCCAGGGCCCACCACCGCGAGTTGAACCTCTGCAACGCCGCTGTGACAGGTATGGTCTATTCCGGCTGAAATTGCCGCGATTCCACTCGCCGCCTGGCAGATCCCGCCAAGCTCGGCCGGATCATTCAATGTCGCCCTCAGTCCGAGGTCGGCAGAATCTTCAGGCTCGGTAGGAGTTGGAGCGCAGCCAACCAAGACCACGGTCAGCAGCCAGGCGATGCAGCGATGCGGCGATGCGGCGATGCGGCGATGCGAAGCTAATCATCGTGACTCCCTGAATGAAGACATTGAAAGGAGACGCTGCTCTGGTGATAGCAACCGCGTTGAAACTACGGGCCGGGTCGCCAGCCGCGCAAGAACGTTCCACGAAGAGACGCCATGGCCGCGGTGGCAACTGGCCTCGCACCCTTGCCACGCCCTGCCCCGCCGCGGCCACCATCTTTCAACCCGATCCGAAGAGTAGGAGGACGGCAGCTATTTCACTTCTTTCTCATTCTCTCTTTCTGGACGCGCTGCGGGCCCAGATTTCCTGCTGACCGACGCGCGGCAGCGGCAGCCGTGCGGTAGGGTCCCTCATGTCCGGGCGGGCCGCCATCGCGGCTCGATACGCCGAGTCGGCGACCTGGGTCCAGGCCACGGTGAGCGAGTCGTGCTGCATCGCCAGGACCGGGAAGGTTGCCGCCACACCGGGGTCGCTGAGCCGGACGGTGGCTGCAAAGGTCACCCCGCCGTCGCTTGATTCACGGATCAGAACACCCGGCGTGGCCGACTTGCCGTCGTCCCAAGCGACGACCACCGAACCGCTCGGCGATACCGCCAGTTGCACGTGCGCCGGCGACGACCGCTCGCCGATGTCGATCGGCTGCGAGATCCACGTCCCCCCCCCATCGGTCGAGCGGGCATAGCGCACCCCGGCCTCACCCGCCTTGCCGGTCCACCAGGCGATGTGAGCCACTCCGCCGGCATCGACCTTCATCGAGGGACCGGCGTGCGGACAACCCGGGAAGGACCAACCGTCATCACGCGGCTTGCCGGGTTCGGTCCAGCTCGCGCCGCCGTCCCGGGAGGTCATCACCACTATGTCGCGCACGTTGTCATCGAAGATCTTGCGCCATGCCGCGAGCAGCGTCCCGTCACTCGTGAGCGCCAGCGCGGTGCGGCAGCAGGGGCAGGTCGGTCCGCTGTAAATCGGATGCGACGGTTCCCATGTCATGCCACCATCTCTTGAGGCACGCAGCCACACCCCGGAGGAATCGTCGTTGCCGTTGCTGCTCAACCAACTGGCATAGACCGATCCGTCCGGGCCCGCCAGCAGGGCGTGAAAATTGTGGGAGCCGAACTGTTCCCCTTCGTTGATGCTGACCGGCTCGCTCCAACTGCGTCCCTCGTCTAGAGAGCGAGCGTATCGCAGGGCGCTCTTCGGAAAACGTGCCCCGACATCCTTGCCGACCACATACAGCGCGTGCAGCGAACCGTCCGGACCCGCCGCGATCTGTGGCGGGCCCTCGCCGTGCGGTTCGATGCCACCCAACGGATCGGTCAGGACCGACGTGATCTCGCCGGAACCGGCCCCGACCTGAAAGTGCAATGCACCGGTTCCGCCCGCGTCACCGCCGCCATCGGCCACCCAGGAGAGGACCCGAGCTCCGTTGGAGGTGACCGTGAACATCGGCGAGGCACCGTTGGAGGTTGCCGCCGAGACCACCGCAGCGGTGGTGAACTCGGTCGCCTCACCCGGCCCGGACGAGCTCTCGCCACAACCATGCAGCAGCAGGATGAATCCAATCGAGGTGATGACAGTCGTGCGCATTGGTCAGTTCCTTCCGAAGGCGGCCAGTGACATGCCGGCGGTGATGTAGCGCCCGGCTCCGGCCGAGAAGAAGCGGCCGTTGGCGGCGTTGAGAGTGGCGTTGGCGACATAGCGGGTGTCGAACAGGTTCTCGATGTTCACGAACAGCCGCTGACCCGCCAGTTGATACGAGCCGGCGAGGTGTATCAGTCCCCAACTGTCGATTTGCCGGAAGGGGACGGCGGTGATGCTCGGGTTGGGCCCGAAGCCCCGGACGAACAGCGTCCCCTCCCGGGTGTTGGCGTTGTCCACGAAGAGTCGGCTCTGCCATTCAGCGGTGACGCCGAGCTGGAGGCCTTCGATCGGCCGGACCCGCATCTCGCCGGCGATGCGGTGCTCCGGCACCCCGGGAAGCCGGTTGCCGCCGAAGTCGGTGGCGATGGCCGATCCGTCGGCCCCCGTGACGGTCCCCACGAAATCCCGCAATTCAAAATGGGACCAGGTGTACGAAGCACCCAAGTCGATCTGCCGGGTGACGAAGGCGTTGACCGCCAGCTCGGTTCCCCAGTGCCGCGAACGGCCGGCGTTGTCGAATACGGTCACCGTCTGATTGGTGCCGGCGACGATGGCGTTACGGGGGAGCAGCTCTCCGGTGATCGACTGGGTATAAACCGCGGCATCGACGAAGAGGCGACCACCGACCAGCGACTTGACGCCCACCTCGTAGTTCCAGAGCCGCTTGGGATCGAGATCGGGATTGAAGCCGAGGTTGGGGTCGGCACTGGCGGTGATCTCGCTGAGGGTCGGCACATCGAAGCCGCGCGCCACGGTCCCGTAGATCGAGGCGTCGGCACCGAGCTGCCAGGAGAGGGTCCCCTTGGGTGAGAACTGGGTGAAGCTCGGGCTGGCCGACAACGCCGGGTTGATGAAATCGGTCACCCCGTATTCGACGCGATCATATCGCCCGCCAACGGTGAACGCCAGCCGGGGCAGGATGCGTCCCTCGATCTGACCGAAGACGCCGATGTTGGGGACGTCATTCGATTGGTCGACTGTGACCGCGCCGCGCTCACCGCCGACGTTGAGAAAGCGGCCGGACGAGCCGTAGAGGACATCGTAGTCCGCGCCGGTGGTCACTCGCCACCCCGATGCCGCCAGCGGCAGAGTGAGCCGGGCCCCGGTCTGGAAGCGATCGAGACTCTGATCGATCACCTGAAAAATCGGGTGGTCGAGTTCGCGCTCACCAAAGAAGCCGTAGGCGCTCAAGGTGCCCGCTTGACCAGCCAAGGTTACGCCCTGATCGAGCTTCACTCCGGCACGCCACCGTTCATCCCGCCTGGCGAAGTTGTTGGCTACCGTGGTCGGTTCCGCCGCGAAGGGAGTCACTCCGAACTCGGCGGCGGTAAGTGCACCGGGAATCGTCATGTCGAGGTCCGACGCGCTCGCCTCCAGCGAGATTCGAGTCCGTTCGGCTGCGGCCCATTCACCCCGGAAGTTGAGCCGCTTCATCTGGTTGTTGTTGTGAACCCGGAAGCCGTCACTCTCGGTCCAAGTCCCGGAGAGATAGGCGCCCAAGGTCCGGTCGGCGGTCACCGCCCCGATGGTGCCATCATACTTCTCGAAGCCGAAGGTGCCACCCGAGACGCGCATAGTCGCCCCGTTGGTTTCGAGCGCCGAGCGCGAGAGAATGTTGACCACGCCACCAGCAGCGGTGCCGCCGTAAAGGGCGGAAGCTGGGCCGCGCACCACCTCCACCTGACGCGCATTGGCCAGCTCGATGATGTCGAGGCGCGTCTGCCCATCGGGCTCGGTGATCGGCACACCGTCGACCACCATCGCCACGCCACGCACCCCGAAGGTGGTCCGCACCCCCGAACCGCGGATCGAGATATTGACGTCATCGAGTCCGAAGCGCGAGGTGGCCTGCACGCCCGGAGTGAGCCGCAACACCTCGTGCAGCCCCGCCGTTCGGCTGGAATGAATCGTGGCCGAATCGGCCACACTCACCGCCACCGGCACCTGCGCCAGCGAACGCAGATCGCGAGTGGCACTGACCACCATCGGGGTGAGCTCGGTCGCCACCGGCACCATTACGGCATCAACGACCCGCTCCTCGCCCGCGGAGAGGTCGATTGTCCGGGTGATCGCGGCATATCCCGGCCGCCGCATCTGCATGGTGATCCGCCCCGCGGCGAGGCCACGAAGCTGCCACCGACCGGCCCGATCGGTGGTGGCCTCACCCTGCCCCTCTGCCATCACTTGAACAGCCACAACCGGGCGGCCGGTGGCGCTATCGGTGATGGTGCCCCGGAGGCGGGCAGTGGGTGATTGCTGGGCCGTGGCGGAACTGACCCACACGGGCAGCAACAGGACAGCGAGCAAGAGCGAGCGGAACAGCGGCGCGAGCAGCTTCATGGTCTGATCTCCACGACGCCCGGTGCCAGCGGCACTCGGACGACTTCACGTCAGGAATGGGCCGTCCTCCGGGAGGGAGGCGACACGAATTGGCGCGATGGCGGCGAGAGCCGCCGGATCAGACTTGAGGTGGAGCGGTGGTCGGCGGGAGGAGATCGAGAAGTTGTTGGCGAACCTCGATGGCATCGACCACCGCCCAATGAGGCGGAGCAGACGGCACCTCGACGGCAGCCACCAGCGCCACCACGCCCTGGGGGGCCAGGAGGAGCGCCGGCGTGGCGCAGAAGCCGATGCAGGAACAGTCGGTGTGGGAGTCCTGGCCGGAGGGGACTTCCCCGGTTGAATCATCAGGTTGAGTGGCAGTGCCGTGGTGACCGTGATGCGAATCGCCGCTCCCGGAGTCGGCCAGCCAGGGCGAGTCCACCGGACACGGATGCGCCAACGGCAACACCGTCCCCCCGACCGCCGGTGAGGCGAGCAGGAGGAATGAGGCCAGCAGCCTCAGGTGAGAACGCCACATCTTCATCATCGACCTCAAACTATCTCGCCCTTTTTGGTTTTGCCAGTGCCCGGCCGCTCGATCCGGAGCGCCAGCAGCCCGATCAGGACCATTCCGGCGATCGCCGGCTCGGTGATGTCGAGCTTGACCAGCCACAGGAAGTGCAGCACCGCCAGTACGGCAGCCACATATGCCAGGCGATGCAACCGTTGCCAGCGCTGCCCGCCAATTTTCCGGATCATCGCGGCCGGCGAGGTGACGGCCAGCATCAGCAGAATCAGGAAGGCCGCAAATCCAACCGTGATGTATGGGCGCTTGACGATATCACGGCCGATCTCCCCCCAGAGCAGCGATTGATCGAAGACCAGATAGCACGAGAGGTGCAACACCGCGTAGGCAAAGGCCCAGAGGCCGAGCGGTTTGCGGAGCCGGACCAGCGCGGTCAGTCCGGTCAGCCGCTTGAGAGGGGTCATCGCCAGCGAGCTCAGCAGCAGGATCAGGGCGGTGAGCCCAGTGGAGTGCTCCAAGTCCTCGGCCGGATCCGCCCCCAGGGTACCGGTGAGGAGGCGGATTACCAGCACCACGGCGGGGAGAATGCCGCCGACGACGATGAGCGGGCGGACCACCCGCCCGATGATGCCGTGGAGTGTCACCGGCTCAATAGTTTCGGCGCAGATCCATCCCCGCATAGAGCGAGGCGACCTGATCGGCGTAGCCGTTGAACATCAGAGTCGGCCGCTTGAGGAAATCGCCGACCCGACGCTCGCGCGCCTGACTCCAGCGCGGATGATCGACCTCGGGATTGACGTTGGCATAGAAGCCGTATTCGCCGGGGAGGACCCGATTCCAGGTGGTGCGCGGCATCTCGCTGGTGAAGCGGATCTTGACTATCGCCTTGCCGCCCTTGAAGCCGTACTTCCACGGCACCACCAAACGGAGCGGGGCACCGTTCTGGTTGGGCAGCGAGCGACCGTAGATCCCCGTCGCCAGCATCGTCAGCGGATGCATCGCCTCGTCGAGACGCAGCGCCTCGACGTAGGGCCAAGGGAGACCGCGGCCGCGCTGACCAATCATCTCCTTGGGTCGGTTCAGGGTGGTGAACTCGACGAATCGGGCGTTGGAGTTGGGCTCCAGACGGGCGATGAGATCCTTGAGGATGATGCCGTTCCAGGGGATCACCATCGACCACGCTTCCACGCAGCGGTGCCGGTAGATCCGCTCCACCGTCGGCAACCCCTTGAGCAGGGTCTCGATGGGGACGAACCCCGGCTTGGCCACTTCACCAACGACCTCGACGCTCCAGGGCGAGGTGGTCAATGCCCCCGCATACTCCTTGGGGTCTTCCTTGCCGGTGCCGAATTCGTAGTAGTTGTTGTACGACGTCGCCACGTCGAACGGGGTCGGTTTGTCGTCCTGACCGGGCTCGCTGGAATCGGGTCGGGTGCACTCGAGTAGTGACAGCGGGGCGAGTGCCGACAGGGTGACTCCGGCCGCCGTGAGCCACTCGCGCCGCCCCAGGTAGAGCGACTCGGGGGTGATCTCCCGGGCAGGAATTTCAGCGTTGCGACGAATCAGCATCAAAGGTCGGCTCCGTGACGGTACCCCGTATTCTACATCGATCGGGGGTTCCGGGTTTCATCCGGACCGCCTACCGGGCTGACAGATCGCCTCTGAGTCGCTACTTTCCCCGCCCGGGGACAGGTGGCCGAGTGGTTTAAGGCACCACGTTGGAAGCGTGGCGTGCGGGCAACCGTACCGAGGGTTCGAATCCCTCCCTGTCCGTGTCGCTGCACCCCGTCCCGGAAGTCCGGAGGCGGGGTTTTGTCTTTGCTGCCAGCGATCAGTGCGCTACCGTGCCGCTCGGCTCTCCCGCCCGCAGGATCCCCACCGCGCCCTTGGTGGCATCCGAGAATGCATGGGAGACGAACGGATACAACCCTTCCTCAGCGAGCCGGGCCTCGAAGATCGCCCCGCCACCGACCGGAACATTGAAGGTCTGAACGCCTTCGAGGGGTGCTCCGAATCCACCGACTCGCACTCGGTCAAAGATCGCGCCGACCACATGAAACGATGAGACGCGATTGGGCCCGGCGTTGACCACGTAGAAACGCACGCGCTCTCCAACATCCACCTGCAACGGGTTGGCAGCGTACTGTCCGGGGACACCGTTGAACACCACATGATCGGGCGAGAGGTCGAGCAATTGCGGCCAATCGAGCGAGTGGGCACCATCGGCTGCGGCATCGCTGAGGTAGAACTCCGACTGGACCACGACGAACTCCCGCGCCGGCGGCAGCGGCACTGCGGGATCGACGATGATCGCACCGTACATCCCGTTGGCGATGTGGGCCGCCACGGGCGCGGTACCGCAGTGATACATGAAAGCTCCCGGAACGCGCGCCACGAAGCGGAAGGTGAGCGAGTCGCCAGGATTGACGTTGACGTAGGCCCGGCTCGGAGCGATCTCGGCGGCGTGAAAGTCCATCGAGTGCTGCATCGGCGACGTGTTGACGATGGTGAAGTCGACCGTGTCACCGATGGTCACCCGAACCACCGGGCCGGGGATCTGATCGTCGAAAGACCACCCGTTGTAGGTCACCGTCGGTGAGAGTACATGCGGCACGTGGGTGGTGGTCATCCGCACCCGGTGCATCCGCTGCGTCGAGCGCGCAGGTGCCGCGGCCGAGCGGACGAGAGGCGCGGCAGGATCGTCGACCTTGGCCTCGCCGTGCGACATCGCAGCCGGAGACTCCGTCGGCGCCGCCACCGGCGGAGGAGGAGGGTCGGTGGGCCGGGCGCACGCGGAGAGGACCATGGAGAGGAGGAGGATACGGGTAGTCAACTTTGGCATGACGCTGATTCCTGACGGCTGGAGCAAAAAGAGTCGGGTTTCCAAAGGTACCACATCCTCCCGACGAGGACCGCTTCAGGGCGATCTGATATATTCCATTCTGCTGTAGATTGCCCAACCATCACACCGGGGTCTCATGCCCAGCCTTGCCGTTGGCCTGCTTGCTTTCCCACTCCTCGCTCTGGCCGCCTGCAGCGGCGGGAGTGCCAACGGTGGCCGGGTGCCGCTGCCCAACATCAACGTGAAGGCCACCGGCCTCCCCGCAGTCGCCCCGATGTGCGACCCGTTGCCGGTGCTCGATTCCGCCTCCCTGCTGCGTGATGTCTTCCGGTTGGCGGCGGACTCGATGCGCGGTCGCCTGATCGGCTCGGTCGAGAATGCTCTGGCCCGCGACCTGCTCGCCTCCCGCTTCGACGCCGTCGGGCTCGACGTCCTCCCTCCCGGCCGACTCCATCCGGTTCCGGTGATCCCCTCCGCGCGGCTCAACATCGAGCAGGGATGGAACGTGGTCGGCATGGTGCGCGGCACGGTGACGCCCGAGCGCTACATCGTGGTGACGGCCCACTACGACCATGTCGGCATCGGTCGGCCGGTCGACGGAGATTCGATCTACAACGGTGCCGACGACAACGCCTCCGGTGCGGCAGCGCTGGCGGTCCTCGGCCGGTACTTCGTGGAGAATCCGCCGCGACACTCGATCATCTTCGCCGCGGTCGATGGCGAGGAGCGAGGGATGTGGGGAAGCCGCCACTTCGTCGAGGCGCCGACCGTGCCGCTCGAGCAGATCGTGATCAACGTCAACATGGACATGATCGGCCGCAACATCGACAACGAGCTCTATGCCGCCGGACCGGCCAAGTATCCCGCCCTCCGGCCGCTGGTGGAGCAGACGGCGCGCTGCGCCCCGCTCACCCTCAAGATCGGTCACGACAGCGGCTCGGCCGGATACGACTGGACCAATCAATCAGACCAACGCGCCTTCCACGGCAAGGCGATCCCGTTCGTCTACTTCGGCGTCGAGGACCATCCCGACTACCACCAGCCGAGCGACACGCCGGAGCGGATGATGCCGGGGTTCTTCGTCAATGCGGTCAGAACTGTGGCGGATTTCGTGCGGCGGGTGGACGGAAGGTGAACGGGGCCGCTGCTCTGCGGCGGCTGGGTGAAAGGTGAAAAAGGTGAAAGGTAAAAGGTGAAACGGAAGGTCGGGCAACAACCCCTTTAACGTTTCACCTTTCACCTTTTTCCCTTTCACCTTTCACTTTCTCCCGTTCACCAACCGCTCCCGATATCGCCTCACCAGCTCCACGTTCCCCGCCGGCTGAGTGCTGCTGAACTCTCCCATCGCGGCGCGGATTTCCTCGAACGCCTTCCGCTCCTCGGGATCATCGGGCAGCGGCATTCCGTCCGCCTCTCCCTGTGCGGCGGCTTCCAGGGCGGTGGCAATGCTGTAGGCGACCTGATGGAATTCTTCCAGAGTCGCGAATCCCTGGCGGGCGATGATTCGCTGGGCGGCGGGACTGGCGGCGAGCGCTCCCTCGTTCATCACCACGCCGAGGGTGTCGGCCTGCAACTCGGACTGCACCCGGGCTTCGCTGCGGCGCAATTCCGCCATGACGGCGAGATAGCGCGTCACGTCGCGCTCGGTGAGCGTGGTTGGCTCGCGCTGGGAAATCGGAATTGGCGGAGTGGTCTCGGTTGGTTGGATGGCGACCTGATCGGGTGACGGCTCCGGTGCTGCTCCATCTCCGCAACCGAACAGCCCCACGGCAATGAGCAGCGACAGGAAGGCGCTCTTTCTCACGGCAGATCCTCTTTTGCTGGCTGGTGCCCACGACAGGCGACGCAGGGACGGTCCCGCCCCAACCACCTTTGCAGCAGCGCGAAGCGGCCGAAAAAATGGGCATCGCAGTAGGTGTGACCGCACACCCGGCACAATCCGCCGGTGTGCGGTGCGAACGGGAGGCGACACTCCTCGCAAACAAAGCGCCGCCCCTCGGTGGCGAAGACCCCTACCGGTCGGGTCATCGCCCCGTGCTCCTCACCGCGACCGTCGGGTGACAACTCCGCCCTTGACCGCATCGGCAGTGACGGTGAACGGGCCGTTGCCGCGCACCACCCACTTGACGGTGACGCTGCTCCGTCCGGGAATGTTGCGGATCTCGATCCGGGCCGGATTCCGCTCCTGTTCCTCGCTCAGTCCGGTGAGGGTGTTGGTGACCCGGTACCCGCTGATCACCGTGCCCCCGGTAAGAGAGATGTAATCGGGCCGGGTGATCCGGTTCTCCAGATCCTGCTGGGTGTGGGTCGGAATCAGCCGGGTGTTGCTCACCTCGGCCGTCACCTCGGTGAGTCCGTTGCCGAGTTGGCGGACCGCGATCGAGTCGATCGAAAGCTTGGGCATTTCCCAGGTCTGGTAGAGCGTGAACGCCATGTTGCGGTGCGCCTCGGCCCGCATCAGGAAGCCCGGCTCCGTGCGGCCGAAGTTCTTCTTGAAGCCGCCGATCTCGACCGGCCCGTACTGCGGGTGGTTGAACGGCGTCCACGGAGCGAAGGCGTCGCGGAAGAGCAGCAGCCGGTCGAACTCGTACTGCTCGGAATCATACCGGTTGCTGTTGCGCTCCCGGCTCTCGAACATCTTGTACGGGGTCCAGAGCTCGTTGGAGAAGGTGACGATCCCCCGCGCGCCGTAGAACCAGTCGAGTTCCCCCCCCCAGACAATGTACAGATCCTTCCAGACCACCATGTAGCGGTAGCCGGGGAGAATCCGCTCGCCGGTGCGGCCGAGCTCGTCGAAGACCCGCACGTCCTGGGGACGGTACTCGTCCTGGGGCGAGCCCGGGCCGCGCAGAATCATGCCGCCGGAGTTGTGGTAGCTCTGCGCCCCGGCGATGTTGTCGCGGCCGTTGACGAAGTTGACCACCGCTTGAGTTTCCGGCAGCGAGGTGGGGTAGAAATCGGCCCCGCCCTGGACGTACTGCGGTTGCCAGCGCCAGGGCCAGTTGCGGTTGGGGTCGTAGCCGCCCACCTGGTCCTCGCCCACGCGACCATCGCCGTCATTGTCGAGACCCTCCTGGCCGATCAGATCCCACTCGCCGCGGGTCCCCGGGGGCGCCTGAACCAGCATCCGCGGCTCCTCCGGCGAAACTATGAAGCGGCCGTTCGGATTGCGGCGACGCATCTGGGTGATGCTGCCGTCGCCGTTGAGGTCGGTGAGTTGATCTTCGTCCACCAGACCGTCGCCATCGTTGTCACGCGGCACCTTGCCGGTCCGGGGCGAGGAGGCGGTGTTGGCCTCCTTGAGGAAATGGTCGCGGCCGTCCGGATTGATCGACGGCACGATGTACAGGGTGCGATCGGTGAGCAGCGAGTCGATCCAGGCGTTCTGGCCCTGCATCTCGCAGAGGTACCACGCTGCATAGAGCGAGAACTCGGTGCCCTGCACCTCATTGGAGTGGATGTTGCCGTCGATGTACATCGCCGGCTTGCGGTCGGCCTCGCCCTTGGTGAAGTCGGTGACGGTGATCATCCACAGGTCGCGGCCCTCCTGGCTCTTGCCGATCGAGGAGAGGCGACAGGTGTTGGGGTGCGCCGACTGCAGGCGCCGGCCGATCTCGCCGATGGCCGCGTGGTCGTAGAAGCGGTCCCAGGTGAGATGCACCTTGGGTGCCTTGGGTGAGCCGGCTGCGGCGAGATTGCCGAGCACGGCGGCGGACTGCTGAGCCGTGGCCGGAGTGACGCCGACCAGGGCCATTACCAGCGTGAGCGAGATCACGGAGTTCTGCATCATGGGCCTCACCGCAGGGTGATGGTTTGAGTGATCGAGCCCGTCGTGGGCGACTCGGCGAGGAGCGACAGCGTGGCGCCGCGTGCGGCGCCCACCGTCCATGCGAGGGTCGATGATCGTCCCCCCCCCGCGATCGGGCCTTCCACCTGGATTGCCTGACCACTCAGCAGCGTGGCACCGCGCAGGTCGAGCGCGACCCGGACGTTGCGCGGGTTGCGCATCCGCGAGCCCAGCGCGGTGTTGGTCGGCAACGCCCCTTCATTGGCCAGCTCGACGGTGATCCGCCAGACCCCTTCACCGACGGACTCCACCTTGAGATCCCGCAGCGCAATCCGGGGCAGCATCCCCGCCAATTCCGCCACGAAACGGGATTGACGTGACAGCGCGGAATCGAGCTCCGAACCGGCGGGCGGGTTGAGGAGCACCCCGGGCTTGAGGCCACCAACCTCGACCACCGCCGATTCCCCCGGCAGCTTCACCGCAGTCCACGGCACCACCGCCTCCTGGCCGATGGACCGGTACCACTTGATCGCGGTGCGTTCATCGGCGTTCGCATCCGTGCTCCCACCGGACGCCCGACCGCCCGGCGTGCCCCCCCCACCGGACGGACGCGCACCCCCTGCCGCGGTGGTGTCCTTGGTGTCCTTGGCGTCCTTGGTGCCTTTAGTGGTGTCCTTGGCAACCTCGGGCGCCCACCAGACCCTCGATCCCGCCGACCAGCGGCCGAAATTGAAGTAGCTCCAGGAGAGGACGTCGCCGGCCAGCGCGGCACTCGCGGGTCCCTTGCTGAGTCCGGTGGTGGCCTGGAAGCGGCGGGCCAGCTCGGCGAAGGTGTTCTGGTCGGCGCGGAGGATCGAGTTGAGCTGACCACCAGCGCTGGTGCCCTCGGTGGCCCGCTCGCGCGTGGTGGCGTTCATGATCCCGGCGTTGGGACGATTCTCCCACGCCTTGAGGAGGTTGTCCTCTGGCCCCATGACGTAGATCGCGGCGATCTCGGGATGCGCCATGACGAACTCCGCCAGCCCGCGTGCCTCGGGCGATTCCATCGGGAAGCGGCCCGCGGCGATGCCATGGTGGGGATAGTTGTAGGGGAAGTTGCGATTGACGTCCACTCCCCCCGGTCCATCCTCGTTGTAGCGCTTGTCGCCGTCGTCGTCGGTACCTTCGGTGAGCAGACGCCACTTGCCGACCTCACCCTTGGCCGCATCGGCACGGCGCATCAGCCCCGGCTCCTCGGCATCCTCCAGCCAGTCACCGTTCGGGTCGGCAATCCGCATCGCGGTCAGCAAGCCGTCGCCGTTGAGGTCATTGCCGGCATCTTCGTCGAGTTCCCAATCGCGATCGTCGTCCGTCGCCATCCCGTTGCCGGTGCGCTCGCCCAACGGCTTGGCGAACATCGCCTCGGCGGCGTCCGGGTTGAGGCGCGGCACGAACCAGACGGTAGCACGGTCCAGCACTCCCGCAGCACTGCCGTTCAGCAGCGCCTCAGCGGCAGCCAGTGCCGCCGCCGAACCGACCAGATGCGGGCCGTGAGCGTTGGCGACTACCAGCAGCGCCGGCCGGTTGGCCGCACCGACCCGGAGCGCCTGGACGGCTCGCCCGCCGGGAGAGGTCGCCACGGTGACCAGTTCCGTTCGGGCACGATCACGTTGGGCCAGCGACTGGAGCGTGGCGGTGAGGGCACGGTGATCCTGGTACTGCGCCGGCAGCGGGGCCGCGAGGAGAAGCAGCAAAGTCGGCAGAGCCGCTCGGCGAGCGGATCGGGCCAGCGCGGAAGGGATGCGCATCGGCACCTCGGGAAGAGTGGATGGACAACAATCTGATTCCATTGCAGCAGGACAACCTTTCAAAGCTAATCCCTCCCGCAATCCGAGGAAGAGTGTCGGAATTGTGCCCTCCCGAGCGGGCGTCCGAACGGCTATCATGACGGGACAAACCGTCACCCAGGAGCGGCCATGCGACTCGCCCGAATCCTCCTCACCACCGACCTGTCGGACGAATCGCTGCGCGCGTTCGCCCCGCTCGCTGCCCTCGCCCGCGCCCAGCATTCGGCGATCACCCTGCTGCACGTGGTCGAGGATGTGCCGGTGATTCCCCACGGCGCGCCGTTCGCCCAGCCGATGAGCTCGCCCGGACTCGAGGAGGAACAGGGGGCCGCGCGCGATTGGCTCGAGAGCCACAAGAGCGTGCTGGGTGAGGACCTCGACATCGACGTGCAGGTGATCCGCGCCCGCAAGGTCGGCCAGGCGATCACCGAGCATGCCCGCGAGTACAGCTTTGATCTGATCGCGATGTCGACACACGGACGGAGCGGCTTCCGGCATCTGGTGCTCGGCAGCATCACCGAGAACGTGCTGCGGAGCGCGGACCGCCCGGTGCTCGTTTTCCCGAGAGCGGAGTAGCAGCCAGAGATGATGAACCGATCCACCGTCAATTCAATGACGGCGCTCGCCCTGTTGATCCTGACAGGAGCGACGCTGCCCCTCGCGGCACAGGGCGAGGCCAACCGCGCCGTCCGCGATGCCGCACTCACCATCACCGCAGAGCAGTTGCTCCGCGATGTCGGTCATCTCGCCTCCGACGAGCTGCGCGGCCGGTTGACGCCCTCTCCCGGCCTCGATTCGGCGCGGGCCTTCGTGGCCCGGCGGCTCGACTCGCTGGGCGTCAAACCGATGGGCGATGATGGCAGCTACTTCCAGTGGTACACCGTCCGCACCGCAGCGCTCGACAGCACCACCACCATCGCCTCGGTGGGCTCTCGAATTTTTCGCTACGGCGATGACTTCGTGGTCACTTCGCTGGTGGAGTTGGGGAGTCGCGATGGCGAGGTGGTCTACCTCGGCAGCGGTCTCCGGGCTCCCGCGCTCGGCCTCGACCCGTACCAATCAGTCGATGTCAGGGGGAAGTGGATTCTGGTGCACGGGTTGAACGCCTTCCCCTCCGGCATCACTCGCGAGACGCTCGGCACACCGGGAGTCGATTACACCACGGTGATGGACGAGGCCCGCTCACGCGGCGCACTGGGACTGCTCGCCATCCCCACGCCGGGAGTGATGAACGGCTGGGACGGCCTCCGCCGGCGCGCGGTCACCGGTCGCGACCTCGACCCGGCGGTGGGTCGCGCCTACTCCGCCTATCCGTTGCCGAGAGTGAGCATCGCGCCGTCGCTGCTCGAGACGATCCTGGCGGGGAGCGGAGTCACGGCGGCCGACTTGCTGAGCGCCGATTCCACGAGGGAGTTCCCTGCCCCGTTTGTTGGGGGACGTTTGCGAATTGACCTCAACGGCAGTGTGGGGAGTTTTCGCGCCGCCAACGTGGTCGGGATGATTCCGGGTCGAGACAAGAGCGTTGAGGACGAGTGGATTGCCGTGGTATCGCATCTCGACGGCGCCGTCGGTCGCGGAGTGACGCCCGACGGCGACAGCATCTACAACGCCGCCGACGACAACGCCTCCGGCAGTGGCGGCAATCTCTCCGTCGCCGCTGCGATGATGTCGGGTCCCAGACCTCGCCGCTCCGTGTTGCTGGTATGGGACTCGGGCGAGGAGGTCGGGCTCTGGGGTACCCGGCACCTGGCCTACGGGCCGATGGCCGAGCGGGCGGTGGCGATGATCAATGTCGACATGATCGGCGGCACCAAGGCGCCCGGCACCGCAGTTCCCGGTGAAGAGGACCTCGCGGGTCCGGGCGAGGTCCATGTCGCGGGACCTGGGCCGCTCAGCACCGTTCTCCGCCAACACGTCGACGCTGCCCTGCTGCACTACGGCTTCGTCACGGCTCGACGCGAGTTCGATGAACCAGCAAGTCAGTTCTTCTATCCGCGCACCGACGCGGCGCCCTTTCTCGAAAACGGGATTCCGGTGGTGCAGTTCTTCACCGGCCTCCACCCGCGCTATCATCGACAAACCGACGAGACCAACACCCTCGACCCTGCCAAGATGGAGCAGGTGAGCCGCCAGGTCTACGTCACCACGTGGCACATCGCCGACGGCGCGGAACGGCCAAGGTGGGACCAGCCGGTGCCGGAAAAGCTGTGGTTCGTGACGCCTGAAAGATAGAAAGAGAGAAGGAGAGAAAGAGAGAAGGAGAGAAGGAGAGAAAGAGAGAAAGAGAGGGCGCCCCTCGTCCCGAGCGAAGCGAGGGACCTCGGTAGGTGCCACCAACTCGGAGCCAGTGGCTTCAGGGTGGTGGTGAGTACCGAGGTCCCTCCCTCCGGTCGGGACGAGGGGTATCCTCTCTTTCTCTCCTTCTCTCCTTCTCTCTTTCTCTCTTTTTACGTCCTCACGCACAGTAGCAGCGACGCCAGATCGTGCGCAATCACCCGTTCGCTCCCGCCGACCCGCACCGTCACCGGGCCGTCGAACGGTTCCTGACGGACCAGGGTGACCGCGGTGCCCGGCACCAGTCCGGCGTCGGCGATGTAGCGCAGCCGGTCGGCGTCGCCGGTGTCGACGCGATGCAGCAGCGCCGTCTCGTCGGGTGCGAGTTCCGGCACGGCGGTGTAGACGGGCACATCCATCGAGCCATCGGCCGAGGGGATCGGGTCGCCGTGCGGGTCGAAGCGCGGATCGCCGAGTGCCTCCGCCATCCGCTCGACCAGCAGGTCGGAGACGGCGTGCTCCAACCGCTCGGCCTCGTCATGGACGTCGTCCCAGGCAAAACCGAGCCGCGCCACCAGGTAGCTCTCGATCAGCCGGTGCCGCCGCACCATGCGCAGCGCTTCGCGCCGCCCGGCCTCGGTGAGCAGCACGCCGCGATACGGTTCGTGGTGCACCAGCCCCTGCTCGCTCAACCGGCGGATCATCCCGCTGACGGAGGCCGGGGTGAGATCGAGCCGGAGCGCGATGTGCGTGGTCGAGGCCGGTGCGTCGCCCGACAGCGCTAGAATCGCCTTGAGGTAATCTTCGGCCGACCGGGTCAGCGCCTCAGGGGCGGCATCGGGAGTGGTCATGGTAGCTGCTCCAGTCAGGTGACCATCAAGCGCCAGAGTTGCGCCACCAGGAAGCAGACCGTGACGCCGAGGACCACTGGCAGCCCGGTGGCGATGGCAGTCCAGCGCACGCTCCGGGTTTCCTTGTAAATGGTATAGATCGTGGTGCTGCACGGGTTGTGCAAGAGCGAGAAGAGCATCAGGTTGACCGCAGTCAGCGTGGTCCACCCCGCCGAGCGCAGCAAGTCACCCACCGCGCCGGGATTCTCGAGCTCGAACAGCACCCCGTCGCCGTTCCCCACGCCGACGATCCCACCGGTCAGCACCGTCAGCATCAGGATCGCGGGGATCACCACCTCGTTGGCCGGGATCGCCACCACGTAAGCGAGCAGGATCACCCCGTTCAAGCCGAGCAGGATCCCGACCGGCGAGAGCCAGTCCACGGCGTAACTTGCGAGACTGAGGTCAGCGATGCGGATGTTGGAGATCAGCCAGATCACCGCCCCGGCCGGCAGGGCGAAGACCACCGCCCGCCAGAGCACGATCGCGGTGCGGTCGATCAGCGAGGTGTACAGCGTCTGCCACAGTCGCGGCGGGCGGTACGGCGGCAGCTCCAGGGAAAAGGTGGTCGCCTCGCCGCGCAGCACGGTGCGGGTGAGCCCCCACGAGACCAGCAACATGAATCCCACGCCGAGCAGCGCGATGGCGACCACTGCGACGGCGGAAACGAGCCCGCCCAGATGGGCCGGCACGAGGGTGCCGAGGAAGATCGAGGCGATCAGGATCTGGGTCGGCCAGCGGCCATTGCATAGCGAGAAATTGTTGGTGATGATCGCCACCAACCGCTCGCGCGGCGAATCGATCACCCGGGTCGCCACCACGCCGGCGGCGTTGCAGCCGAATCCCATGCACATCGTCAGCGCCTGCTTGCCGTGGGCGCCCACCCGCTGGAAGAGGTGGTCCATGTTGAACGCCACCCGCGGCAGATAGCCGAAGTCCTCCAGCAGGGTGAAGAGCGGGAAGAAGATCGCCATCGGCGGCAGCATCACCGCGATGACCCAGGCGGTGGCGAGATACATCCCGTCAAAGAGCAGTCCGCTGAGCCAGCCCGGGAACGCCAGCAGATCGCCGAGACGGTGCAACTGCGGGTGCAGCCCGTCGATCAGCAGCGTCGACAGTGCGCCCGACGGAACATTGGCCCCGGCGATGGTGATCCAGAACACCAGCGCCAGCATCAGGATCATCAGCGGGAAGCCGGTCCACCGGGAGGTGAGCAGCCGGTCGAGGTGGTGATCGAGGTCGACCCGCACACGCCGGATCCCGGTGACCTGGACCGCACGCGTGATCGTCTCCGACGCCGCGAAAATCGACGCGGTGAGGGTATCGTGAAAGTCGACCGGCAGCCGCCAACGGGTGTCGGCCACCGCGTCGAGCAATTGGCCGACGGCCGCATCCGCCTCCGTCCCCCCCCCTTCGAATGCGGCTGCGACCGGATGCGTCCCGGTCGGGGCCAGCGCCGCGAGTTCCCCGGAACGCACCGCCTCCATCACTCGTTCGTCGGCGTTGAGCAGCCGGAGCGCCACCCAGCGGGCATTTGGCAGATCGGGATAGGCCGCCGACACCGCCGGAGCCACCGCGGCAATCGCCGCCTCAACCGCCCCGGGATGACGCGCGATCCGGAACGGCGTGGTGCGCACCGCTCCGGTGGCAACCCGCAGAATCGCCTCTCGCAACTCGGGAATTCCCACCCCTTGTCGCGCCGCTGCGGCGACCACCGGCACACCGAGTTCTCGCTCGAGCGCGTCGGGATCGACCCCGATGCCGTGCCGCCGCGCCTCGTCCATCAGGTTGAGCACCACCACCGCGCGGTCGGTGATCTCGAGCACCTGCAGCGCCAGGTTGAGGTTCCGTTCCAGCCGGGTCGCGTCGACCACGATGACGGTGACGTCCGGCTGACCGAACAGCAGCATGTCCCGCGCGACTTCCTCGTCGGTGCTGCCCGCCTGCAGGGAGTAGGTGCCCGGCAGGTCGATCACCTTGAAGGCGTGGTCGCCGTGGCGGAAGATCCCCTCGGCCCGGGTGACCGTCTTGCCGGGCCAGTTGCCGGTGTGCTGCCGCAGCCCGGTGAGGGCATTGAAGACGGTGCTCTTGCCGGTGTTCGGGTTGCCGGCCAGGGCGACCAGGAAATCCCACTTTCCCGGCGACACGCCGAGCTGCACCAGAGATTCCTCGCGGTTGCCGCATCCGCGACAGCCACTGAGGGGGGGGGAGATGGAGGGAGCGCTGATCATCCGGCCACCCCGTTGCTCACCCGGCGCACCAGGATTTCGTGCGCCTGCACCCGCCGAAGCGCGATCATCGCCCCGCGAATCCGGTACGCCATCGGATCTGCTGCGGCGCTGGCGAATTCGGCCCGGATCGGGGTGCCCGGGACCACGCCGAGGTCGAGCAGACGCCGACGCGATGGTCCCTGCACCGTCGCCGCCAACCGAACCACCTCGGCGGTCTCGCCGGGCCGCAGCACGTCGAGCCGATCAACCCCGTGGTCGGCTGCCGAGTCGGTCACCTGCTCGACCGTGAGGTTGCGCGCGGCCAACTGCTCCAGCAGCAGCTCGCGTCCCTCGACCTCGACGTGGAGACCTTGGGCGTCGACGCGCAACAGACGGAGCCGCGAACCGACCCGCAAGCCGGCGGCGTGCAGCGAGCGGAAGAGTTCCTCGGGTTCGTCCTCGATGTGCACCACTCGCGCCGCCGTGCCCTCCGCCAGCTTTGGCAGAGGAACACCACGCTCGGGGGGGAGAACGCCGTCGGCGGTGGGGATCGGATCGCCGTGGGGATCGTAGAGTGGATGCCCCATACTGGCCGCGAGTCCCTCGACCTCATCGGTCGAGAGATCGTGCTCGGCGTCTTCGGCAGCGGCGTGCCACTGCTCGGGGATCATCCCCGTGCGGTCGGCGAGGAAGCGTTCGTACAAGCGGTGGCTGCGGACGATCCGGAGGGCATAGCGGCGACCGTCCGGAGTCAGGGTCAATCCTTGACCGTCGTGCGCGGCGAGTGCCGTCTCCTCCAGGCGACGCACCACATCGAGTGCCGCCCCGCGCGAAAGTGACAGCGCACCGGCGAGAGAGTCGATCGAACTCGCCCGGCCCTCGACCTCGGAGGTGTGGAGGTGCTTCAACCCGTCTTCGAGCTGCACCCGCTGGGTAGCCATCCCGGCACGCCGCCACCGGGCGAGAAGGCCGACCCGGGGCCACCAGAGCGCGGCAAGCACCACAACCATGGCGCCGAAGACCAACAGAGCGATGGCCGGATCGGGAAAGGGGGCGAGAACGGCAGTTTGGGCATTCATAGGCAACCGCAAAATAGCTTTAGGGCGGCCTACAAATCAATCCTCCAGCCAGTTTACTTGGAGATCTTGACCCACCCCTCCGATGCCGCCTTGCCACCCTCGGCGGTCACCGTGAGCCGCACCCGGTAGCCGCCCGGCTTGAGCTGACCCATTCCGAGGGTGCGTTGCAGCTCCTGGATCCCGCCCGGACTCTGTTCAGTGAAGCTCAGCGTTAGCTTCGGCGTGGCGTCGGCCGCGTCGTCATTGCCGTCGAAAAACTCGAACACCGCCCGGTAGCTGGCGTCGCGGGCGATGCCGCGTACCTGGACATACACCGCCGCCTCGCCCTTTTCCGTGAAGGTGTTGAGCGGGTTGAGCGACACCCGGCTCCGCCCTGACGACCACTCTGCTCCCCCCCCCACCTTCCCGAACACCAAGTCGCTCAACACCACGCCACCGACCGCCGGTGCGGTGACGCGACCCAGGTTGGCCACCGCCAGCCGACCATCGTGAGTGGCGAGGGTGAGCGACGCGGTCCACTCTCCCGGTGCCACAGGCAACTCGACTGTGCCGACCAGAAAGGCCCCCTTGGCGACCGGTGCCGTGGTGGCGAAGTGGCGCAGCGTGTCAACACCGAAGCGCACGCCGTCACTCCGCCGAACGGCGTCCAGACGGATCGATATGGGATAGAGGTAGCGGCCATTGGCCTCGGGCGGTTGCGTGGCCGTGAGCTCCTCCCCGGGAATCGTGAATGACGCCACCAAGCGCGGGCCATCGCTTGTCAGGTGAGTGAGGCCGTAGATCTGGATCAGCGGCGAGAGGGTCCGCTCGATCGGGCGGACGTAGTCGTCGGTCTCGGTGGCGGTCTGGATTGCCTCCAACCCCTTGGTGCGCGAGTGATTGAGCTGCACACCGGAACGGAGTCGGCGTGCTTCCTGGCTGAAGCGACCGATCGACCGCCCAGGCGAGGTCCCCGGCAGCCTGACCTCGAAGGTGTGCGGACAGATGGTGACATCAATCGCGCAGAGTTGGTCGCGGAAATAAGGGTCCTCGGTCAGCAGGGTCGGCACCAGCACCGACGCCCCGGCTTGCCCGTCGAAATCCACTTCCTTGAACGACAACACGATGTCGCCACCGGGGCGCTGGTAGCGCCAGATCTCCAACGCCACTCCACCCACAGTCGCCTTGCGCTGTTCGGGGGCACCGTGCCGGACGTAGACCACGCCGCGATCATCCAAAAAATCCTGCGACGAGCGGAAGGAGTACAGCGCCGAGTTGCCGCCCAAAAGGTTGGCGTCCTGATCCAGAAAGCGCAGCAGATCCATCTCCTGCTCGGAGGTCACGTTTCCCTCAGCCCTGAGCTCGCGCAGTTCGCGGCTATCCCTTAGTGACTCCGTCGATGCGCTGGTCGACTTGATCCGGTGGCGGCCGCCGGTCGCCGATATCCGGAGCCGGTACGCCGTCAGCGCATATTCCAGTCGCCGGAAATGTTCCGCCAGTCGAGCCCCCTCGTCCCTGCCCTCCGCCACGTCGCGGGTGCCCCAGAACCCCGCCAACCAGTTGGGCCGTTCTTCCGGAGCCAGTGCCTCCCATGCCTCCAGCTCCTCCGGCGAGCCGAGCCAACGGAGCTCACGAGTATACGCCGCCACTGTCGCCGCCGAGGTGTCCTCGATTCCTGCGAAGTAGGAGCGGGCCCCTGCCGCGGCGCTGTCGAGGGAATGGAGATCGCGGGCCAGCTCCATCCGCAACAGCCCCGGATGAGGGTAGCCCTTGAGCAGCGCCTCCCGCCAGAGTGATACCGCCTCGCGCCGATCCCCCACTTCCCGCTGCAACCCCGCTGCAGCCGCCACCCCGGTGGGCGAGAGCAGGGCGACATGCCGCTTGAGCGCCGCTGCCCATTTCTTGAGGTGGTGGGCCCCGTCGGTCGGCAGCGGCAGATGAGCCAGTGCCTCCGCTGCCGGGGCGTCACTGCTGTCGAGCTCCAGCGCCCGGACCAGGGCGTTCCCCGCCCCGATGGTGAAACTCTCCCCACCGGTCTGGAGCGGCCCCTCGACCGCCCGCATCCGGAGCGCTGAGGCCGCCTGACGCGCCTGGGCCAGTGCCAGCCAAGCCCCCGGACTCTTGGGGTAGCGCTGCGCCAACCGGGCGGTGGTGAGCAGTTGGTCCCAGACCACGTCGTTGGTGGGATCATCGAGCACCGCGACCTGAGCCGCGAGATGTTGGCAGACGGCGGGCGGATCGGCCGGGCGGCAGGCGGGGTCAAGAGCGGGAGCCTGCGCCGGGAGCAGCAGGGGAATGACAAGACCAGCGAGGAGGCGGACAGAAGAACAGCGGGGCATCGGTCACTCCACGGGCGAGGGCTGCGAGCATCGAACGAAGGGACTGAAAGAGGTACGATCAAAGCGGGCGGGCGGTTCTGGCTACTGCTCACTGACAACTGGAGGACGCCGGTCAGGACATACCTTCGCCATCAGATCGCACACCTGTCACAGAATGGCTTAGCCGGATGTTGGTGTCCCCTCGAAGTCGTGCCGGAGTCGGGTCAGCGCACGTTCCACCTCCCGGATCCGGCTCGGGGATACCTCGTACCGAGCGGCCGCTGTCGGCCACTCGCCGAGCGCCTCGATCACCTCTTCCTCGATTTCGCGCAGTCGCTGCTGGGCGAAGCCGCCGACCTGGTCGAGCGTCGCCACGGCATGCTCGCGACGAATGCGATGATCGTGTCCTGCCACACTCATGAGGTGCCGGTCGGCGGTGATCGGGGAGTAGGTCAGATCGAAGGCCGGCGCGAGCTGCCACTCGCCACTCGGTCGCATCAGGAACGCGAAGTTCTTGAGGTGATCGTCCTGGTTGCGGCCCAGGATATTGAAGAGCATCCGCCGGTAGCTCTGTTCGACCGCGCTGAGGTCGCCCTCGGTGGCGGCGTAGACCACCTGATGGAACTGCGCGTAGTCCAGGAAACCGTTGCGGTAATCCGCCTCCAGGCAGGCGGCGAGCGACGCCAAGTGCCGACGACCGCCGACCGCGGTCCGGTCGAATCGCTCCACGCCGAAACAGGTGACACCCGATCCCAACACGAAGGCGCGGGTGGGGGGAATGACGATGCCCGCCCGTCGTGCCAGGTCGGTGTAGGCGAGTTCGATTCTTCCCGCCTGGCGACCGTCCGCTTGGGTCGGGAACTTGACCAGATATTCGGTCGTGCCGGGAATCGGTGCCGTGTGTCCGGCCCAGGCGACGCCCCGCTCGTCGACCGCAATCAGCACCTTGGGTCGGACGCCGCCCGAGCGCCCGGCTGCCGCGACGAGTTGCCGGAGCACGACCTCGGGCCGATCCTCGAACAGCGCCTCGGCCTCGGTGGCGAGGTCGTCGAGTGTCGAGCCGACCGCCGGCCCCTCGTCATCGCGGTCCGGTGGCTGGTAGATCAGCGCGCCCGGCCCACCCTCGCCGACCAGACGAAGGAGTTCGGTCGCGGTGAGCGACCACGGATCCCGACCCCGCGCAGTGAGCCGCTGATGCATCACCTTGAGACCCCAGCCGTCGGGCAACGAGTCGCCGAAGATGCCCAACAGAGAATTGTCCAGGCCGGTGGGAAGGAGGTGCACACCAGGCGATGGCGGAGCGGTGAGCGGGGTCAGGCGGACGGTGCCGTCCAGGACCGGAGGCGCGTATTCCACGTAGACTTGGCGCCCGCGACTCAACAGGGTTCCGATCGCCAGCGGCGGCGAGTCACCCTGGGCCAGCGTGACCTCAACCCGCATCGCGGTCGGCATCAGGCGTGAGGGTACGACCACGCTGCCGGGCCGGGGCGGCAGACTCCAGCTCATCCAGACTCCGGGCGACCGGCGCCGGAAACAGCTCGGCGAACTCGGTCAGGGCGCCCAGTGCGCCGGCGATCGCCAGCAGGCGGCCGAACGTGATGCGACCGGTCTGCTCAAAGCCCTTGATCGTCTCGGCCGAGATCCCGGCCCGACGAGCCAGCTCCTGCCGACTCCACCCCCGCCCGAGCCGGGCCGCCTTGGCACGCTCCGCGATCAACCGGGCGACCGATCCAGGTGCAAGAATAAAAGGTATATTGGCACCCATAAACACGCCTTGATTGGCTTAATGGGTACAATTATACCTAATGGATCAACGATTTGTCAATCACCAAACGGGCTGCGGGACGCCACCACCACTTCCCTACTTCACCACCCGCAGCCACCCCTCGGACGTCGCCGTGCCACCATCGGCGGTCACCGTGAGCCGCACCCGGTAGCCGCCCGGCTTGAGCTGACCCAGTCCGAGGGTGCGTTGCAGCTCCTGGATCCCGCCCGGACTCTGTTCAGTGAAGCTCAGCGTTAGCTTCGGCGTGGCATCGGCCACGTCGTCATTGCCGTCGAAAAACTCGAACACCGCCCGGTAGCTGGCGTCGCGGGCGATGCCGCGTACCTGGACATACACCGCGGCCTCGCCCTTTTCCGTGAAGGTGTTGAGCGGATTGAGCGACACCCGGCTCCGCCCTGACGACCACTCTGCTCCCCCCCCCACCTTCCCGAACACCAGATCGCTCAGCACCACGCCGCCGACCGCCGGTGCGGTGACACGGCCCAAGTTGGCCACGGCCAAGCGTCCGTCATGCGTGGCGAGAGTGAGCGATGCGGTCCACTCACCCGGTGCCACAGGTAGTTCCACTGTTCCGACCAGAAAGGCCCCCTTGGCGACCAGTGCCGTGGTGGCGAAGTGGCGCAGCGTGTCGACCCCGAAGCGCACGCCGTCGCTCCGCCTCACGGCGTCGAACCGGATCGTGAGCGAATAGATGTAGCGGCCATTGGCAGTGGCAGGTTGCGTGGCCGTGAGCTCCTCGCCGGGAATCGCGAATGACGCCACCAAGCGCGGGCCGTCGCTGGTCAGGTGAGTGAGGCCGTAAATCTGGATCAGCGGAGATAGCGTGCGCTCGATCGGGCGGACGTAGTCGTCGGTCTCGGTGGCGGTCTGGATTGCCTCCAACCCCTTGGTGCGCGAGTGATTGAGCTGCACACCGGAACGGAGTCGGCGTGCTTCGAACCGATAGGCGGAGAGGTCTCCAAGCTTGATTGAGACAGCCAAGGGACAGAGGCTTATGTCGACGGCGCAGAGTTGGTCGCGAAAATAGGGATCCTCGGTCAGAAGGGTCGGCACCAGCGCTGAGGCACCCGCTTGCCCGTCGAAATCCACCTCCTTGAACGACAACACGATGTCGCCACCGGGGCGCTGGTAGCGCCAGACCTCCATCGCAACGCCACCGATCGTCGCCTTGCGCTGTTCGGGCGCGCCATGCCGGACGTAGACCACGCCGCGATCGTCCAGAAAGTCCTGGGACGAGCGGTAGATGAAGAACGCAGAGTTGCTGCCGAGGGTCACGGCGTCATGATCCAGGAAACGCAACAGATCGTCACTCCCGTCACTTTGGGCGCGAAGATTTCGCAGCTCTTCGACCAGGCCGAGCGATTCTGTCGACACGCCGGTCGACTTGATCCGGTGACGGCCACCGGTCGCCGATACCCGGAGCCGGTAGGCCGTCAGCGCGTATTCCAGTCGCCGGAAATGTTCCGCCAGTCGAGCCCCCTCGTCCCTGCCCTCCGCCACGTCGCGGGTGCCCCAGAATCCCGCCAACCAGTTGGGCCGCTCTTCCGGAGCCAGCGCCTCCCATTCCTCAAGCTCCTCGGGCGAGCCGAGCCAGCGGAGTTCCCGGGTGTAGGCCGCCACGGTAGCTGCTGAAGTGTCCTCGATTCCTGCGAAGTAGGACCGGGCCCCCGCCGCGGCGCTGTCGAGGGCGTGGAGATCGCGGGCCAGCTCCATCCGCAATAGCCCCGGATGGGGATACCCCTTCAGCAACGCCTCCCGCCAGAGTGATACCGCCTCGCGCCGATCCCCCACCTCCCGCTGCAACCCCGCAGCAGCAGCCACCCCGGTTGGCGAGAGCAGGGCGACATGGCGCTTGAGCGCCGCTGCCCATTTCTTGAGGTGATGGGCCCCGTCGGTCGGCAGCGGCAGATGAGCCAGCGCCTCCGCCGCCGGGGCGTCACTGCTGTCGAGCTCCAGCGCCCGGACCAGGGCATTTCCCGCCCCGATCGTGAAACTCTCTCCACCGGTCTGAAGCGGCCCCTCGACTGCCTTGATGCGGAGCGTTGAGGCCGCTTGCCGCGCCTGGGCCAGTGCCAGCCAAGCCCCCGGACTCTTGGGGTAGCGCTGCGCCAGGCGGGCGGTGGTGAGCAGCTCGTCCCAGACCACGTCGGTGGTGGGATCATCGAGCACTGCGACCTGAGCCGCGAGATGTTGGCAGACAGCGGGCGGATCAGCAGGGCGGCAGGCGGGGTCAAGAGCGGGAGCCTGCGCCGGGAGCAGCAGGGGAATGGCGAGACCAGCGAGGAGGCGGACATCAGAACAGCGGGGCATCGATCACTCCACGGGCGAGAGCTGCGAGCATCGAACGAAGGGACTGAAAGAGGTACGATCAAAGCGGGCGGGCGGTTCTGGCTACTGCTCACTGACAACTGGAGGACGCCGGTCAGCGCTCGCGGTTGCACTCCACGGGCTGATCGGCACGGGCAAGCTGGTCCGGTGGACGCTCACTGGACCCTACTTCACCACCCGCAGCCACCCCTCGGACGTCGCCGTGCCACCCTCGGCGGTCACCGTGAGCCGCACCCGGTAGCCGCCGGGCTTGAGCTGCCCCAGCCCCAAGGTGCGCTGCAGCTCCTGGATCCCGCCCGGACTCTGTTCCGTGAAGCTCAGCGTTAGCTTCGGCGTGACGTCGGCCGCGTCGTCATTGCCGTCGAAAAACTCGAACACCGCCCGGTAGCTGGCGTCGCGGGCGATGCCGCGTACTTGGACATACACCGCTGCCTCGCCCCGCTCCGTGAAGGTGTTGAGCGGATTGAGCGACACCCGGCTCCGCCCTGACGACCACTCTGCTCCCCCCCCCACCTTCCCGAACACCAGGTCGCTCAGCACCACGCCGCCGACCGCGGGTGCGGTGACACGGCCCAGGTTGGCCACCGCCAGCCGACCGTCGTGAGTGGCGAGAGTGAGCGACGCGGTCCACTCGCCCGGTGCCACCGGCAACTCGACTGTGCCGACCAGAAAGGCTCCCTTGGCGACCGGCACCGTGGTGGCGAAGTGGCGCAGCGTGTCGACCCCGAAGCGCACGCCGTCGCTACGCCTCACGGCATCGAGCCGGATCGATATGGGATAGAGGTAGCGGCCATTGGCAGTGGCAGGTTGCGTGGCGGTGAGCTCCTCGCCGGGAATCGCGAACGACGCCACCAGTCGGGGTCCATCGCTGGTCAGGTGGGTGAGGCCGTAGATCTGGATCAGCGGAGATAGCGTGCGCTCGATGGGGCGGACAAAGTCGTCGGTCTCGGTGGCGGTCTGGATTGCCTCCAACCCCTTGGTCCGAGAGTGGTTGAGCTGCACGCCGGAACGGAGTCGGCGTGCTTCAGAAGCGAATCGACTGATGTTATTCTGACTTGCTCCCGGAAGTGCGACGCTGAATTTCAATGGACAGAGGGTGACATCGATTGCGCAGAGCTGGTCACGGAAGTAGGGATCCTCGGTGAGAAGGGTCGGCACCAGCACCGACGCCCCGGCTTGCCCGTCGAAGTCCACCTCCTTGAACGACAACACGATGTCGCCGGTGTGGCGCTGGTAGCGCCAGATCTCCATCGCCACGCCACCAATCGTTGCCTTGCGCTGTTCGGGCGCCCCGTGCCGCACGTAGACCACGCCGCGATCGTCGAGGAGATCCTGCGACGAGCGGTAGCTGAAAAAGGCGGAGTTGCTACCGAGGGTAACGGCATCCTGATCAAGGAAGCGCAGTAGATCCATCTCCTGCTCGGAGGTCACGTTTCCCTCAGCCCGGAGTTCGCGGAGTTCGCGGCTATCCGAGAGTGACTCGGTCGAGGAACTGGTCGACTTGATCCGGTGACGGCCACCGGTCGCCGAGACCCGGAGCCGGTACGCCGTCAGTGCGTACTCCAGTCGTCGGTAATGTTCCGCCAACCTTGCTCCCTCGGCGCGTCCCTCTGCGACGTCGCGGGTGCCCCAGAACCCCGCCAGCCAGTTGGGCCGTTCTTCCGGAGCCAGTGCCTCCCATGCCTCCAGCTCCTCCGGCGAGCCGAGCCAGCGGAGTTCCCGGGTGTATGCCGCCACAGTCGCCGTCGAGGTGTCTTCGATTCCTGCGAAGTAGGAGCGGGCCCCTGCCGCGGCGCTGTCGAGGGCATGGAGATCGCGCGCCAGCTCCATCCGCAACAGCCCCGGATGAGGGTAGCCCTTGAGCAGCGCCTCCCGCCAGAGTGTCACCGCCTCGCGCCGATCCCCCACCTCCCGCTGCAACCCCGCAGCAGCCGCCACTCCGGTGGGTGAGAGCAGGGCGACATGGCGCTTGAGCGCCGCTGCCCATTTCTTGAGGTGGTGGGCCCCGTCGGTAGGCAGCGGCAGATGAGCCAGTGCCTCCGCCGCCGGGGCGTCACTGCTGTCGAGCTCCAGCGCCCGGACCAGGGCGTTCCCCGCCCCAATCGTGAAACTCTCTCCACCGGTCTGAAGCGGCCCCTCGACTGCCTTGATGCGGAGCGTTGAGGCCGCTTGCCGCGCCTGCGCCAGTGCCAGCCAAGCCCCCGGACTCTTCGGGTAGCGCTGCGCCAGGCGGGCGGTGGTGAGCAGCTCGTCCCAGACCACGTCGTTGGTGGGGGCGTCCAGCACCGCGACCTGAGCCGCGAGATGTTGGCAGACGGCGGGCGGATCGGCCGGGCGGCAGGCGGGGTCAAGAGCTGGAGCCTGCGCCGGGAGCAGCAGGGGCAGGAGTATGAACCCAGCGAAGAGGCGAGCAGAAGAACAGCGGGGCATCGATCACTCCACGGGCGAGAGCTGCGAGCATCGAACGAAGGGACTGAAAGGGATACGACGGTGGGCCGAGGGTGGTTCCGGCTGCTTGGCTGCTGGTCACTTGCAACTGGAGGACGCCGGTCAGCGCTCGCGGTTGCACTCGACGGGCTGATCGACGGGCGCAAAGTCGCGTCGACGCAATCGCCGCCACCCATACAGTCCGATCAAGACCAGTCCGGCGGCGAGATACATCACCCCGCTCGGAATGGCGGATTCCGGTTCGGCCACGACTCCGCAGAGCCCGGTGAGCACGCAATCGCCGGGCGTTCCCGTCTGCAACACGAAGTAAGTCGGCAACGACATGACCGGAACATAGCAGATCGACGGTACGCCAAAGGGGCAACTCACCGAGTGAGATGCCCCCTGGAACGGACGGGGAGGGATTCGAACCCTCGAGACCGTTGCCGGTCTGCCGGTTTTCGAGACCGGTTCCTTCAACCACTCGGACACCCGTCCACAGCCCCGAAATCTGCGACATCCGCCCTGCATAGACAAGGGGAGCACCTCCCCTGCTACTTTACGGGACATCCCCCGCGAGGTGATCCTGCACCTCGCACGCGTTCACAGATCACCCCCGGGACCCATGAACTTCGACCTTGCACCCGAGCAACAGCAGATCCGGCAGATGGTGCGTGCCTTCGCCGCCGCCGAGATCAAGCCGCACATCATGGAGTGGGACGAGGCGCAGACCTTCCCGCTCGACGTCATCAAGCAGCTGGGAGGCCTCGGCCTCCTCGGTGCGATCTTCCCGGAGCGCTACGGCGGCGCCGGGCTCAGCTACATCGACTACGTCAACGTCCTCGAGGAACTGGCGGCATGCGAGTCGGGCATCGCGCTGGCGGTCGCGGCCCACAATTCTCTCGCCACCGGTCACATCTACCTCGCCGGCTCCGAGGAACAGCGGCAACGCTACCTCCCCCGGCTCACCAGTGGCGAGTGGCTCGGCTGCTGGGCGCTGACCGAACCCGGCTCCGGCAGTGACGCGGCCGGGCTGGTGACCACCGCGGTGCGCGAGGGCGACGAGTGGGTGCTCAACGGCACCAAGAACTTCATCACCAATGCCAGTCACGCTCAGGTGGCAGTGGTACTCGCCGTCACCGACCGCAACGACAGCAAGCGCGGGGTGACCGCGTTCGCGATCGAGATGGATCGGCCCGGCATCCGCGCCGGCAAGAAGGAGAACAAGCTCGGCATGCGCACGTCGGACACCGCCGAGCTGGTGCTGGAGAATTGCCGGGTCCCGCACGCCAACGTCCTCGGCGAGATCGGCTACGGCTTCATCGATGCGATGAAGGTGCTCGATGGCGGCCGCATCTCGATTGCCGCGCTCTCGCTCGGCATTGCACGGGGCGCCTACGACGCGGCCCGGAAGTACGCCGCGGAGCGACAGGCGTTCGGCAAGCCGATAGCGCACTTCCAGGCGATCCAGTTCATGCTGGCCGACATGGCAACGGAAATCGAGGCGGCGCGGCTGCTCTGCTATCGTGCAGCGGCGCTCAAGGATGCCGGTGAGAAGACCACCCAGTGGTCGTCGATGGCCAAGCTCTATGCCTCCGAAGTGGCGGTGCGCGCCACCGAGAAGACGGTGCAGATCTTCGGCGGCTACGGCTTCATCAAGGAGTTTCCGGCGGAGAAGTACTATCGGGACGTCAAGCTCTGCACCATTGGCGAGGGCACCAGCGAAATCCAGCGGATGGTGATCGCCCGGAACCTGCTCGCAGAGTAGAGCTACACCGTGGGCGCGGGGATCGCCTCGACCAGAGCGATCCCCCGCTCTCCCTCGGCCAGTCGACCACCGACGGTATGGCCATCGTGTTCGAACACCACCCGCCACCCCTCCAGCATGGCGCGATGATAGAGCGCCCGCTTGCTCTCCAGGGTGCGGAGCGGCTCCACGTCATACCCCATGATCCACGGCAACGGCAGATGATGCGCGGTCGGCACCGTGTCGGCCGGAAAGAGCAGCGCCTCGCCATCACTCTCGATCAACACCACCTGGTGCCAGGGCGTGTGCCCCGGGGTGACCATGGTGCGCACTCCGGGGGCAATCGTCCCGGCCGGACCATCGACCACTTCGGCCAATCCGGCTTCAATCAGCGGGGCAAAGTTGCGCTCGAAGTAGCTCGCCCGGGTGCGTTCGTTGCCGGTCCGTGCGTACTCGAGTTCACGCCGGTGCAGCAGGTAGCGCGCATTGGGGAAGGCAGGCTGAACACGGGCTGCCGCGTCGTCGGGGGCGATCCAGGTGGCGCCGCCGGCATGGTCAAAATGCAGGTGGGTCAGCACCACGGTGTTGATGTCCTCGGGGCGATGACCGAGTTCGGCGAGGGCATCCTCGAGCGCGGTGCGACCGTCGGCACCGGCGTTGGAGAGACCGTAGATGTCGAGAAAGCGGGCGTCCTCCTTGTTGCCCGCGCCGGTGTCGACCAGAATCAGGCCGTCCGGGTGCTCGATCAGCAGGCAGCGCATCGCCAGGGGAATCCGGTTGCGATCGTCGGCGGCAATCCGCCTCTCCCAGAGCGGCTTCGGCACCACGCCGAACATGGCACCGCCGTCGAGCTGTTGTCCCCCCCCCTCCAGCGCGTGGACTTTGAATCGTCCGACGGTGAGCGTTGTCACTCTGCTCATCTCAACCTCCTGCCAACGGGGTGCGGTGGATCCCTTCGAGAGCCGCAAGGGTCTCCGTCCCCTGGTCACGTGCCGTCCGGAGCAGGCGCTCCAGCAGCATCCCGGTCACGATCGCGTCGCCAGCCGCCCGATGGCGGGCCGGAAACTCCAGTCCGAATCGTCCTGCCAGCGCAGTGAGTCCGTAGGACCGTTCACCGCGATAGAGGCGGCGCGCCAGCCGCACGGTGCAGAGTCGGGGACCGTCGAGCACCAGGTCGCGGGCGCGGCGCACTTCGGCGCTCACGAAGCCCCAGTCAAAGCGGGCATTGTGGGCCACGAAGACCCGGCCCGCCAGCGCGGCGAGCAGCGGCTCGGCGATTTCCGCGAAGGTCGGCGCGGTGCGCACCATCGCCTCCGAGATGCCGGTCAGCTCGGTGATCCGGGGTGGAATCGGACGACCTGGATTGACCAGCGAATCAAAGACCACTTCGCGCCTGCTACCCTGCACCACCACCACGGCGATCTCGGTGATCCGGTCGTCACCGGCGGCGTGCATCCCGGTGGTCTCGACGTCCACCACGGCGAAGGCGCATTCGTCGAGCAACGGCGAGCCGCTTGCCGCGCCGACCAATGCCCAGCGGCCATCCATCTGCTGGCGCACCCGGGGATCGGCTCCGAGCAACGCCGTCGCCAACCGTTCGGCCACCACGGTCGGGGCGTTGGCCAAGCCGAGCACTTCGGAGGCGAGCTGAGTGGCGCCGAGCGGCCCCGATGCCATCAACGTCAGGGCGCGATCGACCAGAGTCCCGGACTGATGCATCGAGAGACCGGTCACTCCGACACCCGGTGCGCCAGCGCGTATGAGAGGGTCTCCAGTTCGACCGCCAGATTGACGTTCTTGACGTCGATCCCTTCCGGCACGTGCAGTTGCACCGGCGCGAAGTTGAGCACCGCCGTCACTCCTGCCGCTACCAGCCGGTCCACCAGTGATTGCGCCGGTTCGGCAGGGGTGACGAGGATCGCGATCTCGACTCGTTCCCGCGCCACGATCGCCTCCAGCCCTGCCACGTCCTCGATGGCGAGGTTGCCCCAGACAGTGCCGATCTTGGCCGGATCATGGTCCACCACGGCGACCACCCCGAAACCGCGCGCCGGAAAGCCGGCGTATTGCACCAGAGCACCGGCCAAGCGACCGGCACCGACGATCAGCACCCGGTAGCCCCGGCCGAGTCCGAGAATGTCGCGCAGCCGGCTGATCAATGCGTGCACGTCGTAACCCAGACCGCGCTTGCCGAACGAGCCGAAGAACGAGAGATCCTTGCGGACCTGGGCCGAGGTGGTCCCGGCGCGGTGGGCCAGCGACTCGGAGGAGACAGTGTCCCGGCCCTGCCCCTCGAATTCCTCCAGGAAGCGGAGGTAGAGGGCGAGGCGTCGGACGGTGGAGTCCGCGATCTTCCGGGGCAGCATTTGTGAAATGTTTCACGAGCGCGGCCCCGGGGCAACTCGGGTGCGGTTTTTCAGGCCGGTTGATCGCCGAACGATGCCCCTCCCTTGGGGTCGAAAATCCTTGAGAGGTTGGCGTCGATCATCCGCTCGAGCTTGTCGAGCGCACCATCGAGGGCTTCCTCCCTGGTGGCGGCGAGGTGGGAGACGCTGACCGGATTGAGATTGGCCAGCCGGGCCTCGAGGAGGCAACGATGATCGTTGCCGCCCTTTTTGGTGGCGCTGTTCTCGTCGGAAAGATGCGCCTCGACCCGGGTGATCCGGTCGGCGAATCGTGCCAGTGCGCCGGAGATGGCATCCTCGGCGTAGCGCTCGAGACGGGCGTGGCCGTCGATGTTGTGGTCGGTATTGAGTTGCACCAGCATTTTGAATTCCAGTCTGTGGGAGAACTCGGTGAGGTATTCTAAACCTGATTGATCCCTGGTGCAGACGCCCGCCTGAGACTCAGCCGGATACTGGACCGGCACGCAGCAATTGCCGCATCAGGGCGACTCTCCGGGAAGGGCATGAAGCAGGCGGACCCACGCGGGGACATCGACCACCTCCGGCCGGAGGTCAGGGTCGATCGCCGCAGCGGTCAGCAAATCCGTGGCGGCGGCAGGGTCGAGTCCCAGCGCCTCGCGGACGGCACGATGCATCCGCTTGCGACGATATGAGAAGAGCCCGGTTACCAGGCGGCGGAAGGCGGGGATCTGCTCCGGCAGAACCAGCGGTGTGCTGCGCGGCACCAGATGCAGCACGGCGGAATCGACTTTGGGGGGGGGAGAAAACGCCCCGGCGGCCACCGTCATCCCGCGAGTCGCCACCGCCACCGCCTGGATGCCGATCGAGAGTGCGCCGTAGTCGTCGTGCCCCGCCGGAGCGACCACGCGATCGGCCACCTCGCGCTGGACCAGATAGGTGACCGAGGCGGGCAGCGGAGCCCTGAGCGCCCGGTCGAGCAGCGGCGAGGTGATGTAGTAGGGGATATTGCCGGCGACGCGCCAGGTGGCGCCCAGGCCGGTCCATGGTGCCACCAGACCGGCCCAGTCGAGCTCCAGAGCGTCGCCCTCCACCAGCGCGAAGGGGCGATCGGCAAAGCGGCGGTGGAGCGTGGCGGCCATCCGCGGATCGCGCTCGATTGCCACCACCGTCGCCCCGCGATCGAGCAGTGCGGCGGTCAGCGCGCCGGGTCCGGGACCGATCTCCAGCACGACATCGCCCGCCTCAGCGGTGGTCGCGGCTGCGATCCGGGCGAGCAGGCGCGGGTCGCCGAGGAAATGCTGTCCGAGAGACTTCCTGGCCTTCACCGGCTACATCCGGAAGATCAGCAGCGTGGTGTCGTCGTGCGGCGTCCCGCCGAAGGCGGTGAGATCGTCGAGCACCCAGGCCTGGAGGTCGTCGGGATGGCGATCGCGACCCGCCCCGAGCCGGGCGATCAGTCGTTCCTCGCCGTAGCGCACGCCGAGCGGTCCGGCCTGGTCGGTCAATCCGTCGGTGAAGAGCACCAGCAGATCCTGGCTGAACCGCCAGGGCACCACCGCGCGCCCGAAGGCGCTGTCGGCCAGCCCGAGGGGGGGGGCAGTCGGTTCGAGCCGTTCGGCCGGCCCGAAGCGCGGAATCCGGAAGGCGTGGGGATGGCCCGCGTTCGAGTAGACCAGGTGGCCGGCCATCGGATCCAGCACGCCGTAGAAGAGGGTGAAGTACATCTCCGTGGAGGCGAGTTCGTCGCCCAGCGAATCACGCAGCAGGGTCAGCGCCTCGTCGGGCGGGGTGTCGGCGTTGGCGTGGATTCCCGCTGCCGCCATCACCTGCGCCGCGATCAACGCCGCCGAGAAGCCGTGGGAGGAAACGTCACCGAGCATCACTCCGATGCGGCCGCGTCCCAAACGGGAGAAGGTGTAGAAGTCGCCCCCCAGCGATTCCGCCGGAACGCTCCGCACCGAGACATCGGCCTCGCCCTGCAGCACCGCGGCGGTGGGCATCAACTTGATCTGGAGATCGTGCGCCAGTTCCAGTTCGCGGCCGAGCCGCTGCTGTTCGCGCACCCGCTCGACCAGGCGGGCGTTCTCCAGCGCGGCGCCGATCTGGTTGGCGATCGCGGCCACCAGCTTGGTCTCTTCGCGGGTGAACGATCCCCCCCCCGCACGGTCGGCCAGCGCCAGGATCCCCACCACCCGCGGAATCTGTCCGCTGGCGGCGTACATGATCGGCACTGCCAGGACCTCGCCCGGCACCCAGGTCGGCTGGGGGCCAGTCTCGATCCGGTGCGAGCGGAAGGCGCGTGCCACCACCACGTCGTCGGGAGCGTCGATCGACACCTCGGGCGGGATCAGGCCGGCCGAGACACCCACCATCGCGATGCTGCGGAGCGACCTGCTCCCTTCGTCGAGCACCCTGAGTCCGGCCCGCCGCGCTCCCACCACCGCCGCCACCTCGCGCAGAATCGACGCCCCGACTTCCTCCACCGCCCGGGCATGACCGAGCAACTCGCCGATGGTGTAGAGGAGATCAGTCTCCTCGTACCGGTCGGCCAGTTCCCGTGTCAGGGTGCTGATCCCCGATTCGGCTCTGAGCAGTGACTGCACGATCGGCAGGATGTTGGCCATGGCGCCATCAGACGCCTCGGGCCGGAGCGGCACCAGCTCGAGGAAGAGGCCCGGCGAATCGGGGATCGCGGCGAAGGTGGCGGAGTCCTGGCCGGCCGCTCGCGGTGCGCGCGGCAGCTCTCCCCCCCCCTCACCGGCGAGCAGGCGCCAGCTCCCGCCGTCGAGTCGCCAGATCCTGAGGACAACCCCGGCGAGCCGGCCGAGGGGGGGGAGGACGCCGCCGAGATGGGTCAGCGGCGGGGCAAAGTCATCCAGATCGTGTTCCCCCGCGCATTGAAGACCACCTGGGAGGTGAGATGACGGATCATGAACAGGCCGCGACCGCAGGTGGCGTCCTGGCATTCGGGGCCCAACGGGTCCGGCACGGTGGCGGGGTCGAAGCCATCGCCCTGGTCGGTGACCCCGATGAGCACCTCGTCGGGGCGGCAATCGACCTCGATCATCACGTGGCGGCTGGGATCGTTCCGGTTGCCGTAGGCGATCGCGTTGGCGACCGCCTCCGCCACCACGGTGCAGAGCCGGAAGCGCATCGCCCCGCTCACCTCGGAGCAGGCGGTGCAGGACTCCAGCACCGCATCGACTGCGGCACCCACCTGACCGAGATCGGTCGGCACGATCAACTGGAATCGGGCCGGCCGCTCGGGTTGGTCGCTCCTGGAAGGGACTGCGAACCCCATCCTCGGCGTCCTAGAAGCCAGCCAGCGCCTCGGCTGCCGTCTCCGAGATCGCGAAGAGGGAATCGAGTTTGGTCAGCTCGAAGAGCGAGCGCAGGTCCTCGTTGAGACCGGCGAGCCGGAGCGAGCCGCCCACCTCGCGCACCTTCTTGTTGATCGACACCAGCGCGCCCAGCCCGGACGAATCGATATAGGCGGTGGGGGTGAAGTCGAGCAGGAGCTTGCGCGCCCCGCCGTCGAGTGCATCCTGGACGACCTGCTTGAGGTCCTGCCGATTGGCCACGATCAGTTGACCTTCGACGGTCACCGTGGTGATGTCATCGGCCGATTTGGTTGCCGGAAAGGGCATTGGATCATTGCTCCTTGGTGTGGGGCCGGACCGCGGTCCCGGCCTGCAAGGCCACCATGGCGGCCACGTCAACAATATCGTCGGTGTCGGCCCCGCGCGACAAGTCGGACATCGGTCGTGCCAGTCCCTGCAGCAGCGGGCCGGCGGCGCTGGCACCTGCCAGCCGTTCGGTCAGCTTGTAGGCAATATTGCCGGCCTCGAGCGAGGGAAAGACCAGCACATTGGCGCGTCCGGCCACCGGCGAGGAGGGGCATTTGCGGGCCGCGACCTCCGGGACGATCGCTGCGTCGAGCTGCAACTCGCCATCGGCAATGACCTCGGGTGCAATCTCCCGAAAAAGAGTGACCGCCTCGCGGACCGCCTCGACATCCGTTCCGCCGGCGCTGCCGTGGGTGCTGTAGGAGAGGAATGCCACGACCGGCTCATCTCCCACCAGCATGGGCCGATCGTGCGCGGCGGCGAGGGCGGCGGCGGCGAGCTCGGCAGGAGTCGGCCGGGGCAGCACCGCGATGTCCGTGAAGGTGAACACCCGGCCATCGGGGAGTCCGTGGTACATCGCCGCGGTCACCGCGCCGATCCCCGGCCGAGTCCCGATTGCCCACAACGCCGCCCGGAGGACGTCGGCAGTGGCGGCGACCGCCCCGGCCACGCAGCCGTCGGCATGACCCAGTGCCACCAGCGACGCCGCAAAGCGAAGCGGGTCGTGGGCGAGGTCAAGGGCATGAATCCCGTCGCGCACCACGTGCGGTCGACGCGCGCGCAGATGCTCGGCGATTTCCTGGAGCCGGTGGTCGAAGTCAGGGGAGAGACCGTCCCCCCCCCCGATCAGGATCGGCTCGGCAATTCCCAGTTCCCGCAGGATGTCGGCCGCCGCAACGACTCGCGGATCGCCCCCCTCGGGAAAAACCAGCCGTGCCCGGCAACCGGCCGCCCGGGCACGGATCGCCTTGCGAAAGCTCACGCGCCGAACCGGTTGGCCAGCGCCTCCTGCACCATCGGGTGCACCAGCCCCTCGAGGTTGCCCCCGAAGCGGGCGGCGTTGCGCACCAGTGACGAGGAGAGGTAGGTGAGGTCAACCGCCGGCACCAGGAAGACCGTCTCGAGATCGGGATTGAGGCGCCGGTTCATCAGCGCCATCTGGAACTCGTACTCGAAGTCGCTCACCGCCCGCAGGCCGCGCACCGCGATCCGGGCACCGCGCTCCCGGGCGAAGTGAGCCAGCAGGCCGCTGAAGGAGGCGAACTCGATCCGGGGATCGTCGCCGAGCGCGGTGGAGAGGAAGGCCAGCCGTTCCTCCACGCTGAAGAGCGGTTGCTTGTTGGGATTGATCGCGACCGCCACGATCAGACGGTCGACCATGGTGACGGCCCGGCGCGCCAGATCTTCATGACCGCGCGTGGGAGGATCGAATGAACCGGGGTAGATCGCAATGCGGGTCACGCATCCTCCCTCTGGAAGAAGGTCACGGCAATGTCGCCCCAACGGCGGGTTGCCCCCCCCACCAGCGGGGTGCGAGGGTCGTGCTCCACAGCAAAGATGGTCGCAAAGGGTGTCGACTGCCATGCAGCCGCCAACCGGACCGCCAGATCGCTGGCGAAGGGAGGGTCGGCCAGGGCCACGTCACACGCCCCGGCTGCCAGGGTGCTGACATGCGCCGCCGCGTCGGCCCGGACCACCCTGCAGCGGTCCCCGGCGCCAAGCGCGGCGATATTCTCGCGCAACAGCTCGAGAACGGCGGGATGCTTCTCCACGAAAGTGACAGACGCCGCTCCACGCGACAACGCCTCGAGGCCGAGCGCCCCGGTCCCGGCGCAGAGGTCCAGCACCCGGGCGCCTGGTAGGGCCGGCGCGAGGATCGACAGCCATGCCTCGCGCACCCGTTCGGCGGTGGGGCGCACCTCTCGACCGGCGGGTACCCGGAGCCGCCGCCCGCCCCAGATGCCGGCCACGATCCGCGTCATGATCCGGCCGGCGCGATCGTCAACACCCGTGCCTGCAAGCCCGAGCGTCCCTGATAGCTGTTCCGCTCCAGCCGCATCGTCACGTCAACCGGGGCACCGAGGAGTGGGGTGGCTCGATCGGCCCAGTTGAATGCAATCGCGTCGAGCGTGGTCCCGTGAGCCGTCAATCGCGCCTTGAGATGGTTGCCGCCTACCACCCGCGACTCGGCCATGGTCACCCGCCGCAGTCCGAAGACCGGCGCCGGATTCCCCATCCCGCATGGTTCGAGGTGGCGCACCAGGCGCTCCAACGCGTCGTCCACCGCGCCCAGTTCCAGCTCGAGATCGACCCGCTGCTCGGAGCCGAGCGCCTCGACCGGCAGGAGTTCCCGCGCCACCGTGGTGAAGCGCTCACGAAAGGCCGGGACCTGCTCCCGCCGGATGGTCAGGCCGGCCGCCATCCGGTGGCCACCGAAACGCTCGAGCAGGTCACCACAGCGGTCCAGAGCGGAGTGCAGGTCGAACGCCGGGATGGAGCGACCACTCCCCTTCCCCGTCGCACCGTCGAGTCCGATCAGGAAGGTCGGTCGGCCGAAGCGCTCGACCACCCGCGACGCCACGATGCCGATCACGCCCGGATGCCAGCCGTCGGCCGCGAGCACCAGCGCCCGATGCGACTCGGGATCGGGGTAGTCGCGCTCAACGGTGAGCAGCGCCTCTTCGAGGATCACCTGGTCCATCGCCTGTCGTTCGCGATTGCAGCGTTCAAGCTGCTCGGCGAGTGCGGTCGCTTCGCGATCGTCATCGCTCAGCAGCAGGCGTAGACCGTCCTTGGCATCGCCGATCCGTCCGACTGCGTTGAGCCGCGGTGCCAGGATGAAGCCGACCTGACCGGCGCGGACTTCCTTCCCGTCGAGTCCCGTCTGCTGCATCAGCGCCCGCCAGCCGGCCCAGCGCGAATCGGCGAGGAGGCGGAGCCCGTGCTTGACCAGGGTGCGGTTCTCGCCCACCAGCGGCACCACATCGGCCACGGTGGCGACCGCGACGTAGTCGAGCAGGTGCAGCGGGGCGTGGGGCGACAGACCGAGCGGCTCCACCAGCGCCTGGGCCAGCTTGAAGGCGATGCCGGTGCCGCACAGCGCGTCCAGTCCGGAGGTGTCATCGGGGCGCTGCGGATCGACCACCGCGTCGGCCGCGGGAAGTCCCCCCCCCCCAGGCAGGTGGTGATCGGTCACCACCACGCGGTGGCCCGCCGCTTTCGCTCGTGCCACGGTGTCGAGCGCGGTGATGCCGCAATCGCAGGTGATGATCAGTGAGGCACCGAGCCGTGCCGCCTCGGCGAGGCCGGCATCGCCGAAGTCGTAACCGTCGGCAATCCGGTGGGGGACGAAACCGTGCACGTCGGCACCGGCCAGGCGCAGAATCCGCACCAGCAGCGCGGTGGCGCACTGGCCATCGACGTCGTAATCGCCGTGCACGAGGATGGTTTCGCGGCCGCGCACCGCTTCGGCAATCGTCGCCACGGCGGCAGACATCCCGGCGAGCGTGCCGGGATCGGCCATGGCATCCAGGGGGGGGCGCAGGAAGTCGCGCGCGCTCGACGCAGTGCCGAAGCCGCGCTGAACCAGCAGTGCGGCGAGCGGCTCGGGCAGCGACAGCGCCGCGGCGAGGCCCCGCGTGACCTCGGGATCGGGCGGCGCCGCGAGTCGCCAGCGCGGCGCGGTGCTCAGACTGCGGCCTCTTCGACCAGGTAGAGAATGGCGCCGCACATCTCGCAGCCGTCGAGCAGGATCCCCTCGGCCCGCAACACCCCCACGCGCGAGGTCGGAATGGCGGTGTGACAGGCGGTGCAGGTCGCCTGGGCTGCGGGATAGAGCACCGTCTTGCCGCGGCTGCCGCGGAGCCGGTCATAGCGCATCCGGATCGGGCGGGTGATCTGCTCTGCCACGGCTTCGCGCTCGGCCAACGCGGCGTCAAAGCCGGCCTGGGCCTCCGCAGTGCGTGCGGCCAAGTCGGCGCGGGCCTCCACCTGACTCGCCTCGATCTCCTCCAGGGCCGCAGTCGCGGCGGTCACCGCAGCTTCACGAGCAGTGGTCTCCTCGGCGAGCCGCAACCACTCACTCTCTTCCTGCGCCAGGATGCTGCGGCCCAGTTCGACGTCGGCCATCAACTGCGCCGCGACGCGGGGACTGCGCTCCTGTTCGAGCCGGGCCCGCCGCTTTTCCTGCTGGGCGCGCTGCGCCTCGACTTTGGTCTCACGTTCGATCCGGCGCGCCAGTGCATCGGCCGCGTGACGGCTCGCCTGCGCCACCTGGTGGCGTGCCCCGGCGGCGGCGGCGTCCAGCGCGGCGGCCTCAGCGGCCAGATCAGCGAGCCCCAACGCCAGGGTCGCGAGATGACTGTCCTTGGCCTGCAGATCGATCAACTTGGGCAATTCCGGGTGCATCAGGACTTACTCCTCGGTGGGTGAGCCGGCGTGCCGAGTGACCGGCCGCCGTGCGTTGGCAAGATACATCTGAAAGCGGGCCTGCCCCTCCTTGCTGAGGGCCTGCCAGCGCCTGCGCAAAACCATCGGATCCTTCTCGGCCGCCATGTCGGCGAAGGTGGCCATCTCTTCCAGTGCCTCCAGAATGCCGACATACTCGCCGTCAACGTCCATTCCCTCGGGCGGCGGACCTGCTGCCGCCAGCCGTTGCCAGGCCTCCTGCGCGCGGGGATCGAGAGCGGCCAGCGCGTCGCCGAGCGGCGCGTCGGGCGGCAATGCGATCAGTGCGGCGTAGATCCGCCGGAAGGCGGGGACGCTGAATCGTTCGGGATCGAGTTCCTCGGCAGCCCGATTGAGCCAGCCGCGGTCGCCGAGCAGGAGACGCAGCAAACGCCGCTCCAGAGCAGCGCCCGGGGTGTTGCTGCCTGGTTCCGGGCCGGACGATGCCGGCGCGGCTGGCCGAGCGACTGGCGCGAGCGGGGCGATGGCCGGTGGAGCGGCCCGCGCTGCCTCGTTGGCGATCGTTTCGCGCGGGATGCCGAGTCGTTCGGCCACACGCGAAACGTAGAGCTCGCGGGTGACCGGATCGCTGGCGGCCCGTAGCGTCGGCAGCAACCGGTCGAGCGCTTCGCGCGCCTTGTGGACATCGGCGAACCAGCCCTTGAGCTCCAGCAGTTGCAGCTTCCGCTCCAGCACGTCGACCGCATCGCGCAGGATCGGCTCGATCGCTGCTGCCCCCCCCCGACGCACCAGCGAGTCGGGATCCTCGCCGGGCGGCAGAGTGGCGAGGCGCACCCTCACCCCGTGCCGGAGCAGGGTGTCGGCACTGCGGAAGGTGGCCTTGAGACCGGCGGGGTCGGCATCGAAGAGCATCACCACCTCGGTGGTGTAGCGTTTGAGCAGGATCGCCTGCGCGTCGGTGAAGGCGGTGCCCAACGGGGCGACCACCTCCTCGATGCCGGCCAGCGCGAGCCGCTGGACGTCGAAATATCCCTCGACCACGATTGCGCGCTCGCTCTTCCGGATGGCGTGACGCGCCAGGTGGAGATGGTAGAGCTGCTCGCCCTTGTGGAAGATCGGCGACTCGGGCGAGTTGAGATACTTCGGCTCTCCCGGTCCGATCAACCGGCCGCCGAATCCCACCGTCCGCCCGCGCAGGTCGTGCAACGGGAATAGCAACCGGTTCCAGAAGCGCGGTCGCAGGGTGCCGTCGTCGCGCCGTTCCATCAGCCGGGCCTCGACCAGCACCTCGGCGGAAATCCCCAGCTTGGTCATCGCGACCTGGAAGTCCCCCCCCCTCGGTGCCCAACCAAGTCCCAGCTCGGCTGCGGCATCCAGCGAGAATTCCCGCTCCAGCAGATAGCGGCGCGCCGGTTCGGCGTCGTCGGCATCGCGAAGCCGGGCGGCATACCAGCTCTGGGCCGCATCGCACGCCTGGAAGAGCGGCTCGCGCGGATCCGGGCCGGCGGCCTCGGTCGCCTCGGGAATCACGATGCCGCAACGACGGGCCACCTCGCGCACCGCACTCGGATAGTCGAGGCCGAAGCGCTCGCGAAACCAGGTGAAAACATCGCCGGCGGCATGGCAGACAAAGCAGTAGTAGAGATTTTTCCGGGGAATGACCGCGAAGTTGCGGCTGGTGCCGCCGTGAAACGGACAGGGACCGCGCCAGTCACTCCCCTGCCGCTTGAGTTCGACCGATTCCTGGACCACCTCGAGGAGGTCAGCAGTGTCACGAATCTTCTCGATGATGTCGTCCGGGATGCGTGCCATCAGCGCAGCACCGCAACGGTGACGCCGGTGCCGCCCTGCTGGCGGATCGCGAAATCCATGGTGGCCACCCGGGCATCATGCTCGAGAAGTTGGCGGACCGCATCGCGGAGCGCGCCGGTACCCATGCCGTGGATGATGCGCAGTTCCGGCTCCTCGGCCAGCACCGCGGCGTCGAGCGCCGCCTGCACCACCGGCGTCGCCTCGTCGACCCGCATCCCGCGGAGGTCGATCTCGGTGGCCGCCTCCCGCACCGGTTCGTCGCCCCGCACGCTGGCACGCACCGGAGCCGAAGCCCGCGAGGCGGCCGGCAGGGCGACCAGCGAGGCGGCCTTGACCACCAACCGCATCGCTCCCACCACCACGGTCACCCGGCCGTCGCCCCGCAGGTCGGCCACCTCGCCGATCGCGCCGGTGGTGAGGCGGACCCGGGTTCCCACGGCGATCCCCCCCCCAGAGTTGCCGACTGCATCGAGGTCCGGCTCCTCAAGCCGCATCGCCTCGGTGCGGACCCCTTCCTCGACCAGACGGCGGGCCTCCCGCGCTGCCGCCTCGTCGGCCGCGCCGCGCGCCAGTCCCAGTGCCTGCTCCACCCGCTTGCGGGCCTCGAGGAGATAGGCCTTGGCCTGCCGCGCCTGATCCCGTTCGGCCTCCTTCGCCTGCCGGGCGAGTTCGGCCTCCCGCTCCGCCTGGTTGGCAGCGGTGGCGGCCGCGATCGCCTCCCGGCGCTCCAGCTCGGCCTGACGGTCAGTCACCACCGCCTCCCGCAACTCGAGCAACTGCTCGCGCGCTTCCACCGCAGCCAGCAGCTCGTCGAGGTTGCGTTCGGTTTCCGGCACCAGCGCCTCGGCCATGGCCAGAACCGCCGGATCGACGCCGAGTCGACGGGCGATCGCCAGACCGTAGGAGCGTCCCGGCACTCCCTTGGTGAACCGATAGGTGGGCGAGAGAGTGGCCGCATCGAAATGCAGCGAGCCGTTGACCACCCCCGGAACCCGGGTCGCCAGCGTCTTGAGAGAGCCGAGGTGGGTCGTCGCCAGCGTCAGCACCCCGCGCGCGGTGAGAGTCTCCAGCACCGCCATCGCCAGTGCCCCCCCCTCAGCGGGATCGGTGCCGGAGCCGATCTCGTCGAGGATCACCAGCGCCGAGGCGTCGGCGGCGTCGAGGATGCGGCGCACCTCGGCGACGTGCGCGGAGAAGGTCGACAGATCGGCCTGCAGCGACTGGTGATCGCCGATGTCGGCGAAGGTCCTGCCGATGACCGGCAGGGTCGACTCCGGAGCCAACGGCGGCACGATGCCGCACTGCGCCATCGCCATCATCAACCCGGCGGTCTTGAGCAGCACCGTCTTGCCGCCGGTGTTGGGACCGGAGATCAACAGGGTGTGCTCACCGGGTTCGAGGATCAGGTCGAAGGGGACCACCTCGATGCCCCGGGCGAGCAGCAGCGGATGGCGGGCCGACCGCAGGGCGATCCCCCCCCCATGACCACCGAGCGCCGGCACCTCGCCGCCAGAGGCACGGGCGTAACGGGCCCGGGCCAGCAACGAGTCCATGGTGACCGCCATGGCATGGAGCGCCAGCACCTCCTCGCGCACCGGACGCACCACCTCGGTGAGGTCGCGGAGCGCCTGCAACACGGCGCGCTCCTCGGCCACCACCGCCTCGCGGAGGGCATTGCCGAGCGGGATTGCCGCGGTGGGCTCGATGAAGAGGGTACCCGCGCTGGCCGACTCGTCGTGGATGATCCCGTCCGGACGGCCCCTGGCATCGCGTCGCACCGGAATCACGTAGCGGCCGGCCCGGAGGGTCACCCCGCCCGCGCCGTCGACATCGCGCAGCAACGCCTCCAGACGGCGGATCAGCCGCTCGCGCGCCTGGTGCACCTCGCGGCGCGCCGCGGCGAGTGCGGGCGAGGCGCCGTCAAGCAGCTCGCCGTCGTCGCTCACCGCGCGCTCGAGGGTTCGTTCGACGGTGCGGTCGACCGGCGGGACCCCGAGTGCCGCCACCCGTGGACAGCTCTCGGCAAGTCGATCGAGTTCCCCGATGATGGTGCGACCAGCGGTCACCGTTTGCCGCACCGCCACCAGTTCGCCCAGCTCGAGCACCGCGCCGTCGAGCCGGAGCCGCGACAATGCCCCGCGCAACTCCGGCACGGCGGGGACGTCGACGCCGTCACCGCGACGCAGCACGGCGAGCAACTCGCCCACCAGAGCGAGTTCGTTGCTGATCCAGTCGTGATCGGTGGAGGGGCGGCGGCCGCGGAGTTCGGCCGCACCAAGTGCCCCGGCGGCGTGACCGGCAACGACGTCGAGGACGGCCGGAAACTCGATGGTCTCGAGTCCGTCGTCCATCGGCGCGGCCGTCATTCCTGCTGCAGTGCCTCGCGGGCGATGCGGTTGATCACCTTGCCGTCGGCCTGCCCCTTGAAGCGGCCCATCAGCACCCCCATCAACCGGCCGAGGTCGCCTGCTCCGGCGGCGATCGCCTCGTCGGCTGCGGCACGGATCACGGCATCATCGAGTTCGGGCGGGAGATAGCCGCGCAGGATCGCGATTTCGGCCGCCTCGCGCTCCGCCAGCTCCGGCCGGGCGGCGGCGGTGTACTGGGTCACCGAGTCCTCGCGCTGCTTGATCTGCTTGCGGAGGACGTCGATCACCTCGGCGTCGGCGAGCGGGCGGTTGGCCTCCAGCTCGCGATTCTTCAACGCAGCAAGGACCGTCCCCAGCAACAGGGTACGGTCCTTGTCGATCGCCTTGCGCGCGGCGACCTGGTCGGCACGCAAGGTGGCAAAGAGATCAGGCATCGGAACGACTGCGGCGGCTCTTCCGTTGGGCGGCGTTCATCTTCCGCTTGCGCTTCTCGCTCGGCTTCTCGTAGTGGCGATGCTTGCGCAGATCCGAGAGCACCCCCGCCTTCTCGCACTTCTTCTTGAAGCGCTTGAGGGCCCGCTCGAAGCTCTCATCCTCATGGATGATGACTTCTGACATATCCTGAATCACCCCTCTCAGGCCCCATCCCGGGGCGGTTGCTGTCCAATCCACAACAATAGCTCCGAAAAGGGGTTACGGCAAGGATGAGGGGGTCCCAATCACCCCGGGGGCCAGTGCATCTGCCGCCCGCCCAGCAGGTGGAGATGGAGATGCGGCACGGTCTGGCCGCCCTGCTCCCCGGTGTTGACCACGAAGCGGTAGCCGTCCCGGTCGAGCCCGAGCCGGGCCGCCACCTCGACCCCGAGCCGCATCACCTCGCCCAAGAGCAGCGCCGCGGTCTCATCCTGGCCTGCCGCGGCAGCCGAATCGACATGACGGACGGGAATCACCAGGATGTGGGTGGGTGCCTGCGGATTGAGGTCCCGGAACGCCACCGCTGTCTCGCTCCGGGCTATGACATCGGCCGGAATCTCGCCCGCGGCAATGCGGCAGAAAATGCAGTTGCTCATGATTGTCCTATTTCCTCCTGGTTGGCCGCTGCCGACGATCGATGATCAATCCGGCTGCCAGCGCCGCAGCGGTTTCAAAGCGCAGAATGTGGGCGGCCAGAGTGACCCGGCGAGCCGCCAGGGTATCGATTGCGAACCCGCACTCCTCCGGAGTGAAGCCACCTTCCGGCCCGATCAACCAACCGTACGGGGTGCTGTCAGAGGCGAGCCCGGGCAACGGTTCTCCCTCCGGGTCGGCGAGCAACCAGGCCACTCCGGGGTGCCGGTGGGCCAACTCGGTCATGGCGATGAATGGCGTCACCACGGTTGCCCACGGATTGCCGCTCTGCTTGCACGCCTCCCTGGCGCGTCGCTGCGCCTTGGGGAGCGCCGTCTCGCGAATCCGGCTCTCGACCGACTTGGCCCGTTCAGTCACCAGCGGCACCAGGTGGGTGACTCCCAATTCGGTACCCTGCTCGGCGAGCCGGAGATAGCGGTCACGATCACCGGCGGCGACCGCCAACAACAGCGGATGCGGGGGTGGCGCATGGGTGACCTCGGTCACCTGAACCTCGAAGCGTGCGCCGCTTCCCTCCAGCGTTCCCTTGCCAACTGCACCGGCACCGTCGTAGGCAATCACCATCCGGCCTGCCACCGCTCGACGCACCCGGAGGTGGTGCGCCTCGTCGTCATCGAGCACCACTGCCTGCCCGGCATCGAGGGAGCCGGGCTCGACCAGCACCCGGATCACGCTGGCCGCCGCGCCGCCACGCCCCACCAGCCGGCGTCCCGCACGTCGTCGATCACCTGCCAGCCGTGGCGTTCCAGCACCGGGCGGAAGAGCTGCTCCTCCGGCTCCTCCATCCCCGCGAAGATCGCCACCCCGCCCGGCACGAGTGAGCGGGCGATGGTCGGCAGCAACAGCGTGTTGACGGTGCGGAGAATGTTGCTGCACACCACTTCGGCCGGCCCGGCGAGCACGCCGAGTTCATCGGCATCACCGAGCAGGAAGGTGACCTTGTCGGCCACGCCGTTGCGCTCGGCATTTGCTTCGGCGATCGGGTTCGACTCGTCGTCCACTTCAATCCCGATGGCGGCGACCGCGCCGAGCTTGACGGCTGAGATTGCCAATATCCCTGAGCCGCTGCCGAAATCGAGCACCCGATCTCCCCGCTTGAGATGACGCTCGAGCAGCGTCAACGCCGCGCGGGTGGAACCGTGCTCGCCGCTGCCGAAGGCCGACTCCGGATCGAGCACCACCACCGTCTCGCCCGGTCCGGCGCTGACCGGCAACCACGACGGCGTGAGCCACAGTCGGCCGAACTGCCGCGCCACGATTCCGTCCCGCCAGCGCACCGACCAGTCGATTGTCTCGAGCGGCGTGACGCTGGCTGTGAGCCCCGGGAAGCGCGCCTTCAGGTCATCGGCCACTGCGGCTGCCTCGGTTTCGGAGGTGACCGCGGTGGTGAGCCGACCGGGGCAGACCTCCTCGACCGCCTGCTGGCAAGCGCCTATCAGCGTGGCGGCGACTTGATCGGTGGTCGCCGGATCGCAGTCGACGGCGATTTGCCACCAGGCGGTGTTCATGCGCCGAGTGCTTCCTTGAGCTTGGTCCAGAGACCGCCCTCCTTGCCGGGCCCGTCGCCCTCGTGTTCGGCGAGTTCGGCAAAGAGGCGGCGCTGCTCGGCCGAGAGGGTGCGCGGGGTCCAGACTTCGATCCGCACGTTGAGGTCGCCGACTCCCTTGGAGTTGAGGTGCGGCAATCCCTTGCCGCGCAGGCGGATCACCGCGCCGCTCTGGGCGCCGGCCGGGATCTCGAGCGGGGCATCGCCCCACGGTGTCGGCACTGTCAGCTCGACCCCCAGGGCGGCCTGGGAGAACGACAGCGGCAGCGCCAGCCAGAGGTCGTCGCCGTCGCGCTCGAAGCGCTCGTCCTGCTTGACCTCGAGCATCACCTGCAAGTCGCCGGGATCGCCGCCGCGCGGACCGCTGGCGCCCTGGCCGCGGAGGGTGAGGTAATTCTGATCGGAGACGCCGGCGGGAATGTCGACGCTGACCACCCGTTCGCCCTTGATGCGTCCTTCGCCGCGGCAGACCTCGCACGGCGTCATGATCATCACGCCCTCGCCCTGGCAGGTGGGGCACGGCCCGACCTGCACGAACTGCCCGAACATCGAGCGGGCCGCCCGGCGCACTTCGCCGCTGCCGCGGCAACTGGTGCAGGTCACCGGCCGGGTGCCCTTCCCCGCTCCGCTGCCGTCGCAGCTCTCGCACGGCACCAGCGTCTTGACCTTGATGCTCTTCTTGGCGCCGTGGGCTACTTCCTGCAGGGTGAGCCGCACGGTGACGCGGACGTCCTGACCGCGCCGGGCGCTCCCCCCCCCACCGCCGCCGCCGCCGAAGATTCCCTCGAAGCCGCCGCCCATCCCGCCGAAGTCGCGCATGAAGATGTTGAGCGCCTCGGCGAGATCGACGTGCTGGAAGCCGCCGAATCCCCCCCCCCCGGCACCGGCGCCGGCCGGTGCGGTGCCGAAGCGGTCGTAGTGGGCCCGCTTGTCGGCGTCGGAGAGCACGGTGTAGGCCTCGCTGATCTCCTTGAACTTCCCCTCGGCTTCCGGAGTGGGGTTGCGGTCGGGATGGAACTCCATCGCCAGCTTGCGGTAGGCCTTCTTGATGTCGGCCTCGGTCGCATCCCGGAAGACTCCGAGGGTCTGGTAGTAATCACTCACTGCAGCAATCCTTCCACGAGACGGCCGGTGTGTTCCACCAGACCGATGATCTTGTCGTAAGGCATCCGGGTGGGGCCGAGCACGCCGATGACGCCGGTCGCCCCCCCCCGGTGATAGGTCGAGGTGACCAGGGTGAAGCCGGCCAGCCCCGGGTCGCCGTGTTCCCCGCCGATGGTGACGACTATGCCGTCGCGCCGGCGCATTGCCAGCGCCTCGCGCAGCGCCTCGCGCCGGTCGGTGAGCGTGAGCAGCGAGCGCATCCGCTCGTTGCTGGCGAACTCCGGCTGCTCCGCCAGCATCGCGGCGCTCCCCAGCATCACCGACTCCACGGGCTCCTGCACGTCGAACACCCCTTCGCCCTCGGCGAGGATGATGTCGAGCAGCTCCGACGCCTCCGGCGAGGTGGCGGCATCGCGCAGCCGGTCGGTGAGCGTAGCGCGAATCTCCCGCAGGGTCAGTCCTGCCAGGCGCTCGTTCAGCAGGCGGGTGACCTCGTCCAACTGGGCGGGATCGATCACCCCCGGCACCCGGACATAGATCGTCCGCATGGTGCCGCTCCGGAGATTGAAGACCAGCAGCAGGCGCTCGGCGGCGACGCTGACGAGGTCAATCCGCTCGAGCACGATCTCGTCGAGCGCCGGGGCCACCGCCACGCCGAGTTCCTGGGTGAGGATCCCCAGCACCTGAGCGGCCCGGCGCAGCATCTCCTCGCTGGTGGTGTTGGCGCCTGCCCCGGACAGCTCCGCCTCGAGCGCTTCCCGCGAGCGGGCATCGGGCGGCTGCTGGCTGACCATGGCGTTGACGTAGACCCGATACCCCTGATCGGTCGGGATCCGGCCGGCGGAGGTGTGGGGGTGGAACAGGAAACCCTTCGCCTCAAGTTCGCTCATGGTGGAGCGAATCGAGGCGGGCGAGATCCCCAGCGCCGTCCGGCGGGCCACGGTCTGACTGCCGACCGGCTCGGCGGTGGCAATATACGTTTCGATGACGGCGGCGAGCACCCGGCGCTCCCGCTCGGTCAACGATTCCAGTTCAGCCATTGGGCAAACTTAGGGCCGCTCCGTACCAGACGCCATGCGCTTCGGCGGGCGCGATGCCCCGGGCAACCCGGGCCGACGGGTACTTCAGAGCCCACCCTGGGCTGCCGCCCATTCACCGGACAGCAATGCCGCCTGCTCCAGCACCGTTTGGGTGGCCTTCTCCTGCTTGTCCGGCGGATAGCCGTACTTGCGCAGGATGCGTTTGACCAGCACCCGGAGCTGGGCCCGCACATTCTCCCGCAGGGTCCAGTCAATGGTGACGTTGTTCCGCACCGTCTCGACCAGCTCCCTGGCGATGCCGCGCAGGGTGTCATCTCCCAGGAGCTTGACCGCACTGTCGTTGATCTCCAGCGCGTCGTAGAAGGCCAGTTCATCCTCGCTCAACCCCAGCGCCTCGCCGCGGGCGCTGGCTTCGCGCATCTCCCGGGCGAGTTGGATCAGTTCCTCGATTACCTGGGCCGCCTCAATGGCGCGGTTCTGATACCTCCGCACCGTCTGTTCGAGCATGTCGGCGAAGGAACGGGCCTGCACCACATTCTTGCGGCGACGGGTCCTGAGCTCGCCCTTGAGAAGTTTCTGCAGCAGCTCAACCGCCAGGTTGCGCTGCGGCATGCCGCGCACCTCCGCCAGAAAATCGTCGGAGAGGATCGAGATATCCGGCTTGGCGAGTCCGGCTGCCGCGAAGATGTCCAAGACACCTTCCGGAGCCACCGCCCGCGAGATGATCTGCCGGACGGCGTGGTCGAGATCCTCCTCGGGCCGGGCATCGCCGGGCGCTCGCTTGGCGAGCACGGCGCTCACCGCCTGAAAAAAGGCCACGTCGTCCCGAATGCGGAGCGCCTCCTCGTGCGGCACCGCGAGAGCAAAGGCCTGGGACAGCTCGCGAACAGTACCCAGACAGCGATCCTTGCCGTTGTCCTGGGCGAGGATGTGCTCCTGGGCCCTTGGCAGGAGCCCGAGCCGTTCAGGCGGCGTCCCGGTGGTCCACTTGTCCCGATCGAAACCGTGGAAGAGCCCGCAGCAGACCTCGTACTTCTCCAGCATCACGGCCACCGCCTCGTTCTGGTCGAGAGCCGTCTTCCCGGTGCCGCCGCTCTCCGTGTAGGTCGCCAGTGCCGCCTTGAGCTCGTGGGCCAGTCCCAGATAGTCGACCACCAGCCCGCCAGGTTTGTCCTTGAACACCCGGTTGACGCGGGCGATCGCCTGCATGAGGCCATGCCCGCGCATCGGCTTGTCGATGTACATCGTGTGGAGACTCGGCGCGTCGAAGCCGGTCAGCCACATGTCGCGCACCAGCACGATCCGGAGCGAGTCGGCGGCATTACGGAAGCGGTTGGCCAGGGCCTCGCGCCGGGGCTTGTTGCGGATGTGCGGCTGCCAATCGGGAGGATCGGAGGCCGAGCCGGTCATCACCACCTTGATGACGCCTGTGTCATCGTCGTCGCCGCTCGCCCAGGCCGGCCGTAGCTTCGCGATCTCGCGGTACAGCTCGACGCAGATCCTCCGGCTCATGCAGACGATCATCGCCTTGCCGTCCATCGCCTCGCAGCGCGTCTCGAAATGCTCGACGATATCCCGCGCCACGATCGCGAGCCGCTTGTCGGAGCCGACCACCGCTTCGAGCTGGGCCCACTTGCTCTTGAGCGCCTCCTTCCGCTCGACCTCCTCGCCCTCGGTCGCCTCCTCGAACTCGGAGTCGATACGCGGCCGCTCGGCCTCGTCGAGCGCCAGCCGGGCCAGGCGGCTCTCATAGTAGATCGGCACCGTGGCGCCGTCCTGCACGGCGCGCTGGATGTCGTACACGCTGATGTAGTCGCCAAACACCGCGCGGGTGTTGGCGTCCTGCAGCTCGATCGGCGTGCCGGTGAAGCCGATGAAGGAGGCGTTCGGCAGTGCATCGCGCATGTGACGCGCGTAGCCGTCGATGAAATCGTACTGGCTGCGGTGCGCCTCGTCGGCAATCACCACGATGTTGCGGCGCCCGGAGAGCGCCGGGTGACGGTCGCCCTGGGTCTCGGGGAAGAACTTGTGGAGCGTGGTGAAGACCACACCGCCGGCCGTGACTCTCAACAGCTCGCGCAGGTGGGCGCGGCTCTCCGCCTGGACCGGCGGCTGACGCAGCAGGTCCCGGCAGCGCGAGAAGGTGCCGAAGAGCTGGTCGTCGAGGTCGTTGCGGTCGGTCAGCACGACGATGGTGGGGTTCTCCATGGTCGGCTCGCGGATGATTCGGCCGGCGTAGAACGCCATCGTAAGACTCTTGCCCGAGCCCTGGGTGTGCCAGACCACGCCCACCCGGCGGTCGCCGGGCTTGCCGCCCGGCTGCTTGCCCGACTCATAGCGGCCGACTTCCAGAATCCGGTCGTTCGCCCTTCGGAGCGCCGCCGCACGCAGCGTCTCGCCGACCGCCACCTGCACCGCGTGGAATTGGTGGTAGCCAGCAATCTTCTTCGCCACTTGGCCGCTGCCATCGTCCTCGAAGACGGTGAAATCGCGCAGCAGCTCGAGAAAGCGCTGTGGTTCGCAGAGCCCCTCGATCACCACTTGCAATTCCGGGAGGAGCGCATCGGCCAGCGCCTCGCCCCGAATGGTGCGCCAGGGCTTGAACCACTCGCGGCCGGCGGTGAGGGTGCCGACCCGCGCGGCCACCCCGTCGGAGATTGCGAGCAGGGCGTTGGGGGCGAACAGCGAGGCGATCTCCGTTTGGTAGGTCTGCAACTGCTGCCAGGCGTTCCAGATGGTGGCGTCCTCGTTGGCGGCGTTCTTGAGTTCGAGCACTGCCAGGGGCAGGCCGTTGACGAACAGCACCACGTCCGGGCGGCGGGAGTGCCGGTTCTCAATGACACTGAATTGGTTGACCGCCAGCCAGTCGTTCTCGGCGGGGTGGTCGAAGTCGATCACCCGCGCCTGGGCGCCACGGATCTCGCCATCGGTCGCCCGGTACTCCACGGTCACGCCATCCACCAGCAGGCGGTGCAAGGCGCGGTTCTGGGTCACCAGATCGGCGCCAGCGGGCTGCGTCAGCTTGCGGAAGGCGTCGTCGAGCGCCGCCGTTGGCAGCTCCGGATTGAGCCGGGCGAGTGCGTCGCGGAGTCGCTGCGCCAGCACCACCGTGGCGTAGTCTGCCCGTTCGGCCGCCGGCATGTCGGGCGCGATGTCGGGGCCGTGAGCGGTTCGCCAGCCGATCCCCTCCAGCCAGGCGAGGGCGGCCTCTTCGACCACGGATTCGGTGAAAGGGGTCACGGCGCGGGCTCCACGAGCAGGTTCACGATCAGGCGGACGATCACGTCCTTGCTCGTCGGCGCGCTTTCGGCGATCAGGAGCGCCAGCGCCGTGAGCATCTGCGGGTTGAGTCGATGGACCATCCCTTCCTGCTGCAGATAGAGCATGAAGAGGAAGGAGCCGATGCGCTTGTTGCCATCGGAGAACGGGTGATCCTTGATGACGAAGTAGAGAAGGTGGGCGGCCTTCTCCTCTCGCGAGCGGTACAGCGGCTCGCCGAACATGGTCTGCTCGATGCTGCCGAGGATGCCGTCAAGCGCGTCGCCACGCGGGTTGCCGAACAGCGCAGTGGCCTCGCGTCGCGCCAGCAACTCGCGCTTGAACTCGGCGATCGCGGTGCTGGCCCGGGCAAGATCCAGAACGCCCTGCGAGGGCCGCGACCCGGGCGGTACGACGAGCCGGTTTTCGTCGTACTCGAGCAGCAGCCGCCAGGTGTCGGCATAGCCGACGATCAGCTCCAGCACCGCGCGACCGGTATCGTCCACGAGGGCCTGGTTGGTGAGCGTGCGGGCCAGCAGCTCGAGGGTCTGCCGCGCTTCCGACAGCCCGCGTTCGGCCAGGCGGCGCTGGTTCAGCGTATAGCCGCGCAGCAGGTGCTCGCGCAGGGTGGTCGTCGCCCAGATCCGGAACTGGGTGCCGAGCTTGGAGCTGACGCGGTAGCCAACCGACAAGATCGCGTCGAGATTGTAGAACCGGAGCTTACGTTTGACCTGCCTCCGGCCCTCGGTGCGAACTACCGAGGAATCCTCGGTAGTTGCCGCCTCGTCCAGCTCACCTTCGCGGTAGATGTTCTTGAGGTGCAGACCGACGTTATCGGTGGAAGTGCCGAGCAGTTCGGCCATCTGCTGCTGCGTGAGCCAGACGGTCTCGCGTTCCAGGCGCACGTCGACCCGTACCTCGCCATCGGGCGCCTGGTAGACGACGACCTCGCCGCCGGGAATCTCAGCATCGACGTCGTGGGTCACGTCCAATCCTCCTGTCCTACCGGCATGAAGGCGTGGTTCCGCCGGAACCCTTCCGCGCCAGCGGGCTGGGTCAGCTTGCGGAAGGCCTCGTCGAGCGCCTTCGCTGGCAGCTCCGGATTGAGCCAGGCGAGAGCGTCACGCAGCCGCTGCGCCAGCACCACCGTGGCGTAGTCGGCCCGTTCGGCCGTCGGCATGTCGGGCGCGATGTCGGGGCCGTGAACGGTGCGCCAGCCGATGCCCTCCAGCCAGGCGAGGGCGGCCTCTTCGACCACGGATTCGGTGAAGGGGGTAGGACTCACGCCGCCAGCTCCTCCTGCACGCCTTCCCTCTGGCTCCACCGGATGGGCTTGACATCATAGCTTCGGAGCGCGTCCACGACAGCTGGCGAAACAGCCTGCTCCGCGTCGTTGAGCAGCGCATAGGCGCGCGAGTCCGGCGATCGCACTTCCTTGGTGTCGACCCACGAGAGTACGACTGCCTGGGCCGTATCACGACTCGGTCGATTGATGGTCTGGACAATCCGCTCAGGTTGCCGCCGCGACTTGGGGATGACGAAGTCGAACAGATGGTCGTAGCCAGTCTTGCCCGTGAACTTGACCTTCGGCGTGTAGCGCACATCGAGCAGGTCGAGCCAAGCAACCACGTCCTCGTAGAACAGACTTGTAACCATTGGCACGGACAGATAGAACATGTCGTTTACGGCGAGCATCGCCTGAACCAGGTTGTGCTTCCTAATCGCAAAATTGTCGGGCGACACATGGACCTGGAGCGCCTTGCCGTCCATCTGAACCCCGAATCCATTAAGGGTCATCCGCAGTAGATCCTGCCTCTTGCTGCTTTCCAGCTTGCAGCCGGTTTGCTCCAGATCCTCGATCGTATGACCGTCATCGGTCAGGATGAACCCCCCATTGGCCCGCTTGGCATAGATCTGCACGTAATCGTTGTGCCGATCAAGGTAGGGCGTCGTGATTTCAACCCACTGATCGATCCGTCGCAGGGCAGTTTTGTCCTTGAGCCAGGAATGGTAGGAATCGAGCAGATTCTGGATGTCCTGGATCATGTGAACAGCCCTCGTTCGATGTGCGGAGGCTGCGAAATGTTGCAGAACCGCATGAACTCATCCAGCGTGCCCCATATATCAGTGATATCGCTGAAGCGGTCAGCGGGCACCGGCACGGCCCACTTGTCCCCGTAACCCTCGCGATACACGTGCAGGTGCGGCACCGGCACCTCCTCGCCATCCGGATTGCGATGCGGCGCGCCGCCAAGATCCAGGCGGACGAGGACAACTACCTGTCTGCCGCGGTTCTGCATCTTCACCTTGAGAAGATCAATGCGCCCCCGACTGAGGTCCAGCAGGAATTGTTCTCGCCGATCCGCCGATTGAAGCGGGAACACAACCGACTGTCCGCTCATCGGGAAATCAGCGTGCTCTTCGTTCGCGCGGTGTTTCTCCATCGCGATCAAGGCATCCGCTTCGGCCTGAGTCAGGTTGATGTCCGCCATCGTCACCTCAATCGTTGATCTTCCTTCGACTCGCTGCGCGGTATCGTTCCGGCTTCGCGGGTACAAGATCTACGTCGTAGAGGCGGCGATCAAGAACCCCCAGGAAGTCCATCTCGTGCCCAGCCTCAACAACGAGTTTGCCGCTCGACTCCTTGACTGCGACTCCCACCCGCTCGCACAAGCTCCTAAGCTTGCCTTCGTCGATGTTCTTGGTCTCCGACTGACTCCGGATTGAGGCGAGGTAACGCGCCGCCCTAGGATGCTTGCCAGCGTACTCCCTGATGCTGTCAAAAGTAACGAACGCGAGATCTTTCTGGATTGCCGTGATGTTCTCCGGAACCGCGTCAAGAATAGCCTGCTGGAGCTTGCCGACGAACTCGAAGCCGCTGGGGCGCAAGATGTGAACATTGGCCGAGTCGACCAGGAGGTCGAAGTCGTTGTCCAGCCTGAATACCGTGCCCTCGATGATCTCCAGCGTGTCATCGAGCATGCGGACGAGACGGTTCTTGCTCTTTAGAACCCCCTTGAACTGGGTCGCCCGGCGCAGGGCCGTCAACCGTCGCTTTTCCTTGTCCGTGAAACGGCCGAAGCAGCAGAACACGTCGGCCGGATCGGACAGTGCTGCAGCATCGATGTCCAGGCTGGCCGCCTCGTGCAGTTCCCGGACTGACGCTGCCAGGACGTCGTCAATCGGCAGGTAGAGGTACTCCGTGCTGCCATGCTTCTCGGATGGCTCGAACCTCGGCGGATCGTCGGTGTCCTTCTGCATCGCGGCCCGGGTCGCCGATACGATCTCGCGTAGCGCATTCTGGACATCGACACCTACCGGTACCGTGACGAAACTATGCCCGTTGCAGCGGTCGCGTCCAACGCCAAACTCAGTGACCGTGACGTTTTCGAGGTCGAAGTCCAGCTTCATGTGTCGACCTCCAGATACACCGTGTTGCTCAAGCGGTAGCCCACGATTCGCTCGCCGGAGGCCAGGTTTACGCGACGTGTGATGAGAACCTGACGGGTCTTGGCGGTGTGCGGGTTGCCGTCAGCCGGCGGATATATGGTGAAGACCCGGTAGCGGAGCACCGCGAACATGAGGTTCATGTAGTGCAGGTTCAGGTGCCAAAAGAGGAAAACGATAAACGCTAGAGCCGTGACCGTGGCGCCAAGATCGCGCCAGCTGCCGAGGTTCTCGGAGTAGAATGGCAGCAGGATCGCGAACAGGTAGACGAGGACGTGATCCCGGTGGTCATCGGCTGTGCCGACGGTGATACCGCGCTTGTCGGACTGTTTTATCGCCGTGCGGATGCGCAGCCAAAGGAAGGCATTCGGGACGAAGACCAGCAGAGCGCATAACCCCATAAACCACTTATCTGGGATCAAGCTGTTCCCGCGAATCGCCCACAAGACGAAGAGCGGCGAGATGCTGCTCAGGACCATCAGCAGCCGGGTGGCCTTGAGGCCTTCGCTGTGCGTAGTTGCCGGGCGTGTGGTCATGAAGCCGCCCTCGTGACGAACTTCTCCGCATCCCTCACCCGCAGCTCGCCGGAGATGAGCTTGGGCAGCAGGCTGTCGCGCAGGGCGGCGAGGGTGCGGGATTCGCGCTCGCTCGTCGCGATCTTTGCGGAAGACGGGTGGGACAGTTCGGCAAACCTATCAACGATAGCGTCCAAGGGGAGTGCGACCGGCGTCGCAGCAACGACTTCGGGTCGCACAGCGGGATAGGCCCCCCCGTCCGACAAGTGAGACAACGCCTCAATGTTCTCGCGATCAGTCGCGGCCAGGTAAACGAATTGCGCGTACTCTGGACGTTTCGGGCGCAGAACAGCGAAGGCCGTGCTGCCCGTCAGGCCTGCATCCGAAACGAAAGCGTATGAGCCGTTCCCGGGCCGCACCGTCCCGACGATCGTGTCACCTGGCCGCAGGACTCTCTGTGCTCTACTTGGTGCATCAGCTTGTTGATACTCGACGATCGACTCGATCCGCCCCCACTTGGTGTTCGAAAGGTCGATGTAGCTGATATCCGTCGGGCGCGTGCGCTTCGACCACACCTCTGGGTTTAACATTGTCACATCCCCAAGCGTCCCCACCCCCCACCCCTTCGGAATCTCCCCCAGCTCCGAGTCCTCGAAGGAATCCGGGAAGAGGTCGGCCAGCGGCTGGGGCAGGCCGGGATCGCGGCCCTCCGACTTGGCGCGGACGGGGTCGAAGTCCACGAACCACGACTTGAAGAGCGCCCGCGCCTGTTGCTCAAGTGTCTCGCTCATTCGCCGGTTCAGCTCGATCTTGTCGTCCAGCGTGCCGAGGATGTGGGCGATGGCGCGTTGTTCCTCGGTGTCCGACGGGAAGAGCACGGTCGCCTGGTGAAGGTGATTTCGGTTCAGGCCGGGGACTGCGGCCTTGTCGGAGTAAGCCAAGTAATCCAACCCTGTCAGGAAGTAACCGACAAAGCGGGGGTCATTGCCCTTGAAGTCTCGGACGTAGAGGGTCGTATTCAGTGGCCAGAAATCCTCGCGCACAAAGAATACCTGACCCAAGGTTCCGTATCGCCCCGTTACGACGCCTGGGCCCTTCACCTTGGCTTCGGAATGGCAGTCGGTCACGCCAGACGAGGAGACCAGCGGCACCGGTCCTGGAGCGCGTTCGCGCTGCGGCAAATCGTAGCCGCGCTTCAGCTCGATGACATCTCCGAGTGTCGTCTCACGCCACTCACCCGCCCTCCCCGAGCCCCTCCCCTCCTGCACCACCACATTCTGCTCCCGGATGACCTGCCGGAATGCCTCGCTGGTCGTGGCCCAGTCCACCAGGTCCACCTTGAACGGCAAATCCGATTCAGCAAATGCTTCGTCGAGCGAGGCGGCTACGGAGAGGCCAATCGGGCCGTCACCGAGAATTGCAAGATCAAGGTCGGAGTACTCCCTGGCCGTCCACCGGGCGCGGGATCCGAAGGCCCAGACTTCGCGGTCCGGGATGTGCCTCCGGAGGATCCCGGCAACTATCTCCCAGTTGGCCGGGCTGATGTCGATCGGCGGAACGTCCGTCATCCCAGCCGCTTCTCGAGCTGCTGGTGCAGGTGGCGAGCCTCTGCGAGGAAATCAGGGATGCCGGCAACAACCGCCAAGGCGACTTCCTCGTCGTAGGTGTGGCTGGTTTTCCCCCTCATCGCACGGTAGTTCTTCCAGATCGACCAGTCGTTCAGGAGCAGACCCTGCTCGCTCCCGGAGCGGATCAGATCGGCAAAACCGATGTCGTCGAACTCTCCCGGGGTCGGTGAGGTCGTCTCCAGATAGCGCTTGAGCATCTTGTGGCTGATTTCGTAGGTGAACTCGAAGCGCTGCACCAGCCCGTCACGGACCAGCGTGTTCGTCGTGTCCCGGCCGTACTCGGTCAGCCCTTCCTCGAGCCGGCCGATGGCGTTCGCAAGCGGGGTAAGGTCAAGCTTCATGCGTGGACCTCCAGGGGAACCAAAAGTGCGGTCGGCACCGACCACGGGAGCGGCTCCGGCAATTGTGCCACCGGTTGTTGCACTATTCCTCCGGCAGCAATTTCGCCACCGCCGGTGGCGAAAAGTCAGCTGGATCGGGATACGCCCGCGCAAGTAGGAACGCGCACTCCGATTTGACCTCAAAACGGCCAACCTTCGGCGCTCCCATGGAAGCATAACTTCGAGTGCCGCACTCCCCGCCAGCGGTGGCAGGTATCCGGAATCTCCGGATCACTGAATCCGGTCGCAACTCGGCTTCCTCCAAGATGTTGCAAGATGCTCGGTGACGGTACTGACATCCTTCGGGCCAAGGTCGGCAATCTGCTGCTGTGCCGACCAGACGGTCTCCGCTTCCATGCTGACCTCAACCCGGGATCGAAAGGCACGGACTTCAGCTCGCTCAGGACGTAGCAGCGCAGCTTGAGGTGGCAGAATAGCAGGTCGCGGCAGTAGTCGTGTATGACGAACCCGAGGTGCACCTGGCGACTGACAAAGGCAAAGCCGCTGCCCAGCGCCCGCAGGAAGCGCTGGATATGGTCGACGAGTGCCTGTTCGACCTCGCGCTCGCGCCGCGGGTCGGCGGTGCCGAGGAAGTCGAAGAGGTAGGGGTCCTTGAACACCTGCGCGGCCAGGTCGGAGTCGGAGGGCGGCAGCGTGGCCTCGAAGTTGGTGAGCGCCTTGCCTTGGCGGGCGTGGGCGCGACTCTGGATCTGATGCACCAGGATGTTGTGCGACCAACCGTTCTCGGCCGCCTGCCGGGCATACCAAAGCCGTTCGGCGGGGTCGTCAAGCTTCTCCCGGAGGGCTATGTGGTGGTACCAGGGGATTTGTGCAAGCGCCTCTTGCACGAATTCCCGCTCCGGCCACGCGGCGGCGAGCGCACGCATGTACTTGAGATTGCGCGGCGAGAAGCCCCTCATGTCGGGAAAGGCGTCGCGCAGGTCCGCGGCCAGCCGGTCGATGACCTTCGCTCCCCAGCCTTCCCGTTCCTGCCGGTCGAGAATGACGCGCCCGATGTCCCAGTAGAGCAGGACCATCGCCGAATTGGCGGCCAGGACGACACGCAGCCGCTCTTCCCGGATGCGACGCTTGATCTCTCCGAGCGTCTTCGCGTAGCCACGCGGCAATTCCGCGCTCGGCGGTGCCGCGGGGAACGACGCCCCGTCCGGGTGTTTGCGCCCGCGTGAGACCCGGGCAGGCGCTGTTCGCGATTCAGCCGAAGGCATCTCCGGCGGATTTTTCCTACCCGCCATACCCGAGCGCCTTCAGATTGGCGGCAATGGCGGCATCGAGCCTGGCGGCCTCGGCCTGCTGCTCGCGCAAGGTCGCGGTGAGCCGCTTCATCTTCTCGTCAAACGGCTCACTGTCCTCTTCCTGTGCCTCGGCACCGACGTAGCGCCCGGGAGTCAGCACATGGCCGTGCTTCCGGATCTCTTCGAGCGAGGCGGCCTTGCAGAAGCCGGCGATGTCGGCGTACTCGCCCGCTCCGCTTTCGCCGCGCCAGGCGTGGTAGGTGTCGGCAATCCTGGCGATATCCTCGTCGGCCAGCTCGCGGTGGGTCCGGTCGGCCATGCGGCCAAGCTTGCGGGCATCTATGAAGAGCACCTCACCGCGACGGTCGCGAAACCCCTTCCCTGTGCCCGCCGAAGGGTTCCCGTTCTTCCGGTCGCGTGCCAGGAACCAGAGGCAGGCCGGGATCTGGGTCGAGTAGAAGAGCTGGCCCGGGAGCGCCACCATGCAGTCCACGATGTCGGCCTCGATCAGTGACTTCCGGATTTCCCCCTCTCCCGACTGGCTGGACGACATCGAGCCGTTGGCGAGCACGAATCCGGCGATACCCGACGGAGCCAGGTGATGGACGATGTGCTGCACCCAGGCAAAGTTGGCATTCCCAGTCGGCGGCGTGCCATACTGCCAGCGATTGTCGTCCCTGAGCCGCTCGCCGCCCCACTTGGAGATGTTGAACGGCGGATTGGCGAGGATGAAGTCGGCCTTGAGATCGGGGTGACGGTCGTTGTGAAAGGTGTCGCCGTGACCGATCTGGGCGTCGATCCCCCGGAGCGCAAGGTTCATCCTGGCCAGCCGCCAAGTGGTGTAGTTCGACTCCTGGCCGTAGATCGAGATGTCGGCCTTGGCCCGCCCCCCGTTGCCGTTGCCGTGGGAGTGGGCGGTGATGAACTTGATTGACTGAACGAACATCCCGCCCGAGCCACAACATGGGTCGTACACACGGCCGCGGTACGGTTCGATCATCTCGACGAGCAGGTTGACCACGCTGTGGGGGGTGAGGAACTCGCCCCCCTTGCGGCCCTCCGACAGGGCGAACTTCTCCAGAAAATATTCGTAGACCCGGCCAAGCACATCCTTGGCGCGAGCCTCCTCGTCGCCGACGCGGATGTTGCTGATCAGGTCGATGAGCTGTCCCAGCCGCTGCTTGTCGAGTGCCGGACGGGCGTAGTCCTTCGGCAGCACCCCCTTGAGCGCGGGGTTGTCGCGCTCGATGCCGGTCATGGCGTCGTCCACGAGCTGGCCGATGGTGGGCTGCTTCGCCTGGCCCTTGAGCTGCTGCCACCGGGCCTCGGGCGGCACCCAGAAGATGCCCTGGGCGCGATACTCGTCCGGATCCTCGGGATCGGCCCCCTCGGCCTGTTCGGCCATGAGCGCCGCATGACGTTCCTCGAAGGCATCCGAGATGTACTTGAGGAAGATCAGACCGAGCACGACATGCTTGTACTCGGCAGCGTCCATGCTGCCGCGCAGCGCATCGGCCATCTGCCAGAGCTGGGCTTCGTAGCCCACGTTGGCAGCACTGGCGCTGGCGGAAGCCGACTTCTTCTTCACTTTGGCCACGGATTTCCTCTCGGGGATGACTCAAGGCGCGAGCGCCGGGTATGCATATCGCTCTGTGTTTCTGCTGCAGCGCGCTCGCGGCGGCAGCCGCGTAATAGCACGCGCTGCCAGTAGCAAACACTTGTTAGCCGACGACCCGCCCGACATTTGAAAGGTAGCCGCCTAGTCAGGCCATTCAGCCGCGTTTTCCGGGGCTGCCTTTATGGCAACAATTAGGTGAAGAACCCAGAAGTCAGGAATCTCAGCCGGGCCAGTCGTTGGCACAGAGAGAGTCCCCTCCAATCGGCCGTCAACGAGTTTCGATTCACTAAATCCAACCTCCTTCAACTCCGCCTCATGGATGAGGTTGCACCGCAGCTCGGTGTAGAAAATGTCCTCGAGGGTCCTGTGCTGTGCGCGATCCTCAGTGTAGAAGCGCAGGTAGAGCGGACTTGCTCCTCCAACCGTACCGTTGACGATACACCCAGCGATATCGCAGATGAAGGATTTGAACGCTTTACCATCCGGCATTGGTTTGGGGTACCGCTTTCGTGCGGTAGCAGCGGTTGCTAATAATGCAGAGACCCACGCACCCTCCTTTTGGCCAAGTGCCCAAAGGTGCTCTGCATCTTCGACTCTCTTCCGAATGCTCATTCCTTTACCTTCTCGAACAACATCGTGTGATAGGTGAACCGTTACCGCGACAACACCATTCAGCGATCAAGTCCGGCTAACAATCATTCGAGCACTGCCCCACGAGCCCGATCTCCCGGCGCGGAGCGCATTCCAGATCAAGCGTACGGCCAGCGGCCCGTTACGGCAACTGCGTCGATGATGAGCGCAAGGCAAGCAGCCGTACCGGCCTGACCTACGAGCCCGCGACCGCCGAGACCAGCGCGTCGAGCCGCAGCCACCCCTCGGCGCTGAGCCGCAAACGCCCATCCGACTCCACCGCCCACCCCTCCCGGAGCCAGCTTTCCCGGGTAGCACTCGGGACCAGATCCCGCTCCAGTCCGCTGTCGGTGCGTAGCCCGAGGTAGAGCTGCTCCAGGCGAAGCTGGCCGGCATCGAGTTGCTCCTCGCCGCCCACCAGCGATTCGCCTCCGAGCGACCGGGCGGCGTAGTCGGCCCAGTCCCGGACATTCCACGAGCGAACGCCCGCCAGAAACGAATGGGCGCTGGGGCCGAGTCCGAGGTACTCGGCTCCCTGCCAGTAGGCGGCGTTGTGGCGGGCGCGATGGCCGGGCCGGGCAGCGTTGCTCACTTCGTAGTGTTCGAATCCGTGGCCCAGGAGCCGATCGTGAGCGGCCAGATATTCAACGGCATACTGCTCGTCTCCGATCGAGCGGACCTCGCCGCGAGCGGTCCAGCGAGCCAGCGGGGTATGCGGTTCCACCGTGAGGCCGTAGAGGGAGAGGTGGGTCGGCTCAAGCGCCATGGTGAGCTTGAAATCGCGCCACCAGTCGCGCTGCAGCGAGGTCGGCAGGCCGAAGATCAGATCGATCGAGATGTCGGCCAGCCCGGCAGCACGGAGCGCCCGGACAGCAGGCGCCACCTGAGCGGCCTGATGAGTGCGATGCATCCACTCCAGCACGGTCGGGTCATGACTCTGCACCCCGAGCGAGATCCGGTTGACGCCGGCTCGGGCCCATCCCTCGGCCCGCTCCGGGGTGACATCGTCCGGATTGACCTCCAACGTCACCTCGGCTCCGGGAGCGAGCGCCCGCTCGGCCCTGATACCGTCGATCAGCAGCGCAATCGCGGTCGGCTCCAGACGGGAGGGAGTCCCCCCCCCGAAGTAGAGGGTGGCGACCGCCGCGGCACGCTGCACGCTGGCGTGGTCCTGGCGGGCCCGCCACTCCTGCAGCACCGCAGTCACGAACTCGCGCTCGGGCGTCACCCGGCGAACCGCGATCGCGAAATCACAGTAGGAACAGCGCCGGGCGCAAAAGGGGACGTGGACGTAGACGTGCATGCGGAATCCTACCGGCAGCCCCTCCCCACAGTAAGGGGCACCCACCAACATCCAACATCCAACATCCAACATCCAACATCCACCATCCACCTCACCACTGCAACCGCCGCCGATACATCGCTCCCGGGAGTTGCTCCACCAATCCGCCCAGCTCGAGACCGAGCAGCACCCCGAGGGTGGTCCCGATCGGCAGTCCAGCGGTCATCGTCACCTCGTCGACATGCCGCTCGTCGCGAGTCAGCGCGCCGAGCACCCTCGCCTCGTCGGCCGAGAGGGTGCAAGGGGCAGGTACCACCGCCTGCGGACCGGGGTGACTCGGTGGAGCGCCGAGGATGGTGGCCAGGTCGTCGGGGGAGAGAATCGGGGTGGCACCATCGCGCAACAGACGATTGGTCCCCCGCGAGGTGGGCGAGGTGATCGGACCGGGCACCGCGAGCACGTCGCGCCCCTGTTCCAGCGCGGTCCCGACGGTGATCATCGTCCCCGACGCATCGGCGGCCTCGACCACCACCAACCACTGGGCCAGCCCGCTGATGATCCGGTTGCGGCGCGGGAAGGCACCGGCAGTGGGGCGTTCGCCGGGCGGCGACTCGGTGAGCAACAACCCGCCACCGAGAACCCGGTCGAACAGCAGCCGGTTGCGCGCCGGATAGACGATGTCCGCTCCGGTGCCGAGAACGCCGATGGTCCCCCCCCCTGCGTCAAGAGCGGACTGATGGGCGATGGCATCGAGGCCGCGCGCCATCCCGCTCACCACCACCGCCCCCGCCTCCGCTGCCACGGTGGCGAGCACCAGAGCGACCTCCTCGCCGTAGCGCGAGTGCTCCCGGCTGCCGATGATCGCCACGGCGGGACGGCCGAGCCAGTCGAGCGTGCCGCGGGCGAAGAGCAGCGGTGGCGGATCGGGAATCGAGCGGAGCGCGGCCGGAAAATCGGGGTCGCTGGGCACCAGCAGTTGCTGGCCGGAGCGGGTCACCTCGGCGAGGAACTCTGCGGCCAGAGTGGTGGTGCATGAGGTGATCTGGCGGGCCAGCGATGGCGGGATCCCCTCAACGTCGCGGAGTGCGGCGAGTGGCGCGGCGAGTATGTCGAGTGGAGAGTCGAACCGGGAGAGCAGCCCCGCCAGGCGGCGGGGGCCCATCCCCGGGAGGCGCGCCAGCGTGATCCACGCCAGGCGCACCTCCCCGGTGTCAGGCGGGAGAGGGGTCGGCGGGAGGCGTGTCGCCCCAATCGAGGTCCCAGGTGGTGTCGGCATCGTCCTCTTCTGTCCCCTGCGCCCCCGCTGGGGGCTCGTCGTGGTCGTCGGCGGCTCGGGCGGCCACCACGGCGCGCCAGAGGGTCTCGGAGAGCTCTTCGAGCCCGTCGCCCGAGGCAGCCGAAATCGTCACGATCGCGGCTGCTCCCGGCGCCGAGAGCTCCGGCAGGGGATCACCCGCCGGCATCAGATCGCGCTTGCTGAGGACCACGAGGAACGGCTTCGCGGCCAGCACGGCGCTGTGCTGGGCGACCTCGTGGCGCACGGTGTCGAGGGTGGCCTGCGGATCGGGAGAATCGAGCGGCACCAGATAGGCGAGCAGACGGGTCCGCTCGACATGACGGAGAAAGGTCAGTCCCAACCCCTTCCCCTCGTGTGCACCCTCGATGATCCCCGGAATGTCCGCCACCACGAAGGTGCGTGCTCCCGACAACCCCACCACGCCGAGGTTCGGCTCCAGCGTGGTGAACGGATAATCGGCGATCTTGGGACGCGCGGCGCTGATCACCGACAGCAGGGTGCTTTTTCCCGCGTTCGGCTCGCCGACCAGACCGACATCGGCGATCAGCTTGAGGGTCAGCACCAGACGGCGATGCTGACCCTCGCCGCCCTCTTCCCACTCGCGCGGCGCTCGATGGGTGGAGGTGGCGAAACGGGCATTGCCGCGGCCGCCGCGCCCCCCCCTCGCCACCCGCAGGGTGTCGCCGTCGGCCAGCACCTCGCCGAGCACCAGTCCGGAATCGGCGTCCTCGACCACCGTCCCCGGAGGCACCGGCAGGATCAGATCGTCGGCGGTGGCACCGGTCATCTTCTTCCCCTTGCCGTGCACGCCGCGTTCGGCCTTCCACACCGAGTGATAGCGGAAGTCGAGCAGGGTCGAGAGGTTGCCGTTGGCCCGCACCAGCACGTGCCCGCCATGGCCGCCGTCGCCGCCGTCGGGCCCGCCCTTCGGTTCATACTTGAAGCGGGCGAACGAGGAGGCGCCGTCCCCCCCCCTGCCAGCGAAGACCTCGACTGTGACGCGATCGACAAAGCTCATGCGACGGACTCCCAGGCGTCGCGGACTGCATCCCAGAGTTCCTTGACCGCCTTCCAGTGATCGTAGGCGAGAAAGGGATTGACCACGGTGAGGACCGCCTCGACCAGCGCCGGCGAGGCCCCGGCGTTGAGGGCACCGCGGAGGTGCGAATGGAGCTGGCGCGGGGTGTCGAGCACCGCAGTCTGGGCGATCACGCAGAGTTCCCGGCGCACCAGGTCGAGTCCCGGACGGGACAGAGTGCGGCCGTATCCCTCGGTGATCATCCAGACATCGAGTGCCGGATGGATGCCGCTGACGTTGCGGCGAAGCTTGGCGTAGTTGTCGCCGTAGATGAGCCGACAGGTTTCCTCGCCGCGCGCGGTCCAGTCGGCATGCTCGGCGTAGTCGAGTCCGCTGTCGGCATCGGTCGCCGGCACACCAACGGCCTGCCGCCAGAGCCCCGCCGCCACCAGAGTCCGCGGCCACCCCACCATCAGCATCGACTGCAACAGCAGCTCGTCGACCCAGGCCAGGGGCACCTTGGCGATGATCGCCTCGGCGACCTCCTCGCGCACCGCCGGCTCATCACCCTGGGCGATCGCGGCCGCCAGGGTGACCAGCGCCCGGGTGGCGTCGTCGAGCGGCTTGGGGGGGGGAGTGTCGGGCATGATCAGTCTCCTTGGCGTTCAGACGAATTTCAGCGCGCCGCGCACGGCGATGGCGCCGACCACTTCGCCGCGGGTGTTGAGGATCGACGGGGTCCCCCAACGCGCCAGCCGCTCGGCAGGCCAGTCGAGCCGCTGACCCAACCGGGTCGCCACCTGCTCGAGCACGGTCACCACGGCGTGGGCGGCAAAGTTGAAATCGCCGTCCTCGACCTTGAGCCCGATCCCCAAGCCGAGGGTCGGCAGCGCCGCACCATAGACCCCCTCGGCCCCCACCTTGGCCAGCACCCGCCACGGCCAGGACTCCATCAGGACGGTATCGAGACGATCGGCACCGGCCACCATCACCGGATGTGCCATCATCGCGGCACGAATCCGGGCGAGCGCCGGGTCGTCTGATCCTCCCAGTCGGGCCCACGCCGTCGCCATCGCCGAGAGCGGCATCGCCACCGCAGCGGCGGTGCAACCGTCCACGCCCCACTGCAGGCGCTCCTCCGCGACGCCGCTCCACTGGCTCATCGACTGCGCCACCCTCGCCTGCACCGGATGACCAACGCTCTGATACCCTGCCAATGGCCAGCCATGCAGTTGCGCCAACGCCAGCAGCGCGGCGTGCTTGCCGGAACAGTTGCTCCAGAGCGGCGTCGGCCGGACCTCGGTGCGAGTCATCTCCCGGGCATAGCTCGGCGAGAGCGAGAAGTGGCCGCCGCAAGCCAGATCCTCCTCGGCGAGGCCTGCCTTGGCCAGCCAGCGCTCCGCGACTGTGCGGTGGATCGGCTCGGCATTGTGCGAACCGCACGCCAGCGCCAGCATCTCGTCGTCGAGTCCGAACCGTTCCACCCCGCCGTCGTGCACCAGCGGATAAAGCTGGAACGGCTTGGCTGCCGAGCGGAAGTAGGTCACCAGCTCGGGATTGCCGGCGTGGGCCACCAGGCGGCCGTCGGTATCGGTGACCGCCACGGAGAGGTGGTGGACCGATTCATCGAGATTTCCTCTGGTGGCGACAATGGACAGGTCAGTCATGGTGCGCCGAAGATACCCACCGCCCCCTCGAGTCGGGTAGTTTTCCAAATGCCAGATTCTCTCCCCGCCATGCCGCGATCGCGCTTGCAGGCCCTCCTCGACGCGATGCCGACGGTCCGGATCGGGGTGGTGGGCGACCTGATGCTCGATCGCTACCTCGAGGGCGATGTCGAGCGGATCTCGCCCGAGGCACCGGTCCCGGTCATCGCCATTGCCAGCGAACGCGAGTCGGCCGGCGGGGCGGCCAACGTCGCCGCCAACCTCGTTGCCCTGGGAGCAGCGGTCACCCTGGTGGGAGTGCACGGCGACGACGCGGCTGGCAAGTCGCTGCTGGGATGCATCGCCGCCCTGGGGATCGATCCCGGTCACCTGATTCAAGTCCCCGGCAGGCCCACCACCACCAAGACGCGGATCATCGCCCGCGGCCAGCAGGTCACCCGACTCGATCACGAGGTCACCACCGATCTCCAGCCCGAGCACGCCGAAGCGGTGCGGAGGGGCGTCGAGTCGATGATCGATTCAATCGATGTGCTGCTGGTGGCCGACTACGACAAGGGAGTCTGTCATCCCGCCCTGGCGCGTCACTTGATCGACACCGCACGGGCGGCCGGAGTGCCGGTGGTGGTCGATCCCAAGCAACGGCAATTCTTCGACTACGCCGGTGCCACCGTCATCAAGCCCAACCGTCGCGAGCTGGAGACCGCGCTCGCCAGAGCCGTGAGTGGCGAGCCCCGGCAACTGGAGGCGGCCCGCCAGCGCACCGGCGCCCAACACCTCCTCCTCACCCTCGGCGCCGACGGAATGATCCTGGTCTCGCCCGACGCCGCTCCCCGGGCACTCCCCAGCATCGCGCGCGAGGTGTTCGATGTCTCGGGCGCCGGCGACACGGTCACCGCCTGGCTCGGAGCGGCGCTGGCGGCGGGAGCGAACATGCAGGAGGCGGCCTGGTTGGCCAATCTCGCCGCTGGAGTCAGCGTGGGGAAGCGCGGGGCGGCGGTGGTGACTGGAAAAGAGGTCGTAGGTCATAGGTCTTAAGTCGTAGGTCCGCAAGGCGAAATCGCGTGAGGTCGCGCAAGTCCTACGACCTATGACCTACGACCTACGACCTACGACCTACGACCTACGACCTACGACCTACGACCTATGACCTACGACCTATGACCTACAGCCTACGACCTACAACCGTTCCGAGCCAGCCCGGGAGGCTCCACTCACTGACTGACTCGGCGTCCCTCCCCACCCAGCGGGATGGTTCGGGGCGATGGGCGATGAGGGGCTCGAACCCCCGACCTCGCGCATGTGAGGCGCGCGCTCTAACCAGCTGAGCTAATCGCCCAACGTGTGGCAGAGAGATGATACCACCTCTCGGCAATGCTGACAACCCAGTGGCCTCGGAGGGATTCGAACCCTCGACCTTCAGATTATGAGTCCGCTGCTCTAACCGCCTGAGCTACGAGGCCGAACCAAATACCAGACAACAACTTCCAACGCAGCGCTCAAGTGTCACTTTTCCACAACACCACTTGAGATATACCCCCCACCCCATTCCACGAAGCAGGTTTTCCACATTCCCGGCCGCCCTCAGACCTTCGATTTGGGGGCCCGGACCTGCTGGTAGAGTTCCAGATGCGCCTCGGTCATCCGGTCGACCGTGAACTTCTCGCGCACTCTTGCCCGCCCTGCCGCACCCATTCGCTCGCGCAGCTCGCGGTCTTCGGCCAGCGTGCGCATCGCACCGGCGAGCGCATCAACATCGCGCAGCGGCACCTCGAGACCGGTGACTCCGGGATCGTTCACCTCGCGCACTCCTGACGGCACTGCGGTGGTGATCACCGGTCGTCCGGCGGCCATCGCCTCCAGAAGCACCAGGCCGAACATCTCGTCGACGGTGACGGATGGCAACACCAGGAAGTCGGCGTCGGCCATCCTGCGCGGCAGATCCTCGTCGGGATACTCGCCCCAGAACTTGACCCGGTCGGTCACCGCCAGCGCACGAGCGAGCGTCTCCAGCCGATTCCGTTCCGGCCCGGAGCCGACCACGTCGAGTCGGAGGTCGGGCACTTGCGCCAGGGCACGGAGCAGGAAGTCGACACCCTTCCATGCTTCGAGGTGACCGATGAAGATCGCCCGCGGCGGATTGCCGGGCGGACGCGGTGGCACCAGTTCCCAGCGATGCTGATCGATTCCGAACGGGATCACCGAGACTTTCGACTCCCACCCCTTGAGCTCGCGCGAGAGGGCGATGTGGGCGGTCGACGGGACGATGATCGCCTCCGCGCTCCGGAGCGCGTACCAGCCCGGGATCTTGTACTTGGCCGCGGGATAGTCGGCGTGCTGGGTCACCACCAGCGGCGCCAGCGAGGGCCGGAAGGCGTAGGCCACGTCGGCCAGCGAGTGGGGGTGGTGGAGGTGGATGATGTCGGCGCGACGCCAGGCGGCCGCCATGTAGGTCGGCGCCAACTCCTGACTGCCCACCGGGGCGAGTGACCAGGCACGGGTGACGGAGGCGCGACGCCGTTCGCCGGGTCGGGGATCCCCGAAGGCGGTGACCGCCACAACCTCCACTTCGTGGCCTCGTTCCACCAGTCCTTCGGCGAGACCTTGGACCACCCGCTCCATCCCGCCGGAGCGCGGCCAGTAGTACTTGGCGAGCTGGAGAATTCGCATGGGGTGGAAAGTAACGGCGAGGAGGGCATCTTTGTCAGCGTGCGAATCCTCATCCTGGCCCCCACCCCGCCCTCGCGCGGGGTACTCCGCTCCCTCGTTGCTCTCGACGTGGAGCCGATCGTCGCCCGTCCCCACGGCGACTCCGAAACCGATGGCATGATCCGCTTCGAGCGGGTCAAGGCCCGCGGCGAGCCCGCCGACCCGATGGACCTGCGCTGGTCTCGGAAGGCGTTGCGCACTCTGGTGCGCGACGTCCGCCCCGATCTCATCCACGTGGTGGGCGATCCTTGGACCCCCACGGCTGAGGCGGGCGCCTCGGCTGCACGCGACTTGAAAGTCCCCTTCGTGCTGGTGGGAACCTCGTCGGTGGGCGGTCCGACCGGGATGACCTCGCGTTGGCAGGCGCGTCGGGTACGCGACAGCGCGGCTGCGCTGGGCGGCATCGTCCGCTCGGCCCTCGATCACCTGGCCGAAGGGGCGAGTCTCGACACCCCCCGCGCGGTGGTGCCCGCCGACGGCCTGCCGATCCCCCCCCCACCGCTGCCGCGCGATCCGCCAGTGGTGCCGGTATTCGGAGTGGTCGGCCGCATCACCGTCGAGCGCGGAGTCGATCTGCTGCTCGACGCCCTGGCCGAGATCCATGACGACTGGCGACTCAGGATCGTGGGCACCGGTCCGGCCCAGGAGGCACTGGAGGCCCAGGCACAGCGGCTCGGCCTCGCCGCCCGGCTCGAATGGCTCGGCGGGGTTCCCAGGCCCGCCTTGGGCGATTTCTGGCCCACCATCGACGCCCTGGTGGCCCCGTCCCGCACCACCCCGGCCTGGATGGAGCCCACCGGCGGAGTCGTGCTGGAGGCGATGGCCCACGGCATCGCGCCGGTGGTCAGTCGCTGCGGCGCGCTGCCAGATGTGGTGGGGAGTGGCGGCCTGATTGTCGACGAGGAGGATCGCCCCGCGATCACCCGTGCCCTGGCCGGACTGGTCGAAGCACCCGAACGCTTCCGCTCACTGGGCGCCGCCGCGCGTCAACGGGCGCTGGAACGGTTCGGCGATGGCCCGGTGGCGGAACAGATGGTCGGGTTGTGGAGGCGGGCGCTGGGAAGGTGAAAGGTGAAAGGTGAAAGGTGAAAGGGGAAAGGGGACACCCCCTTCTCTCCTTTTCTCCTTCTCTCTTTCTCTCTTTCGGAGTTACACTCCGTAGAACTCGCGGTACCAGCGAATGAAATGCCCCACCCCTTCGGCTACCGGGGTGCCCGGGTGGAACCCGACATCCTGCACCAGATCGTCGACGTCGGCGAAGGTCGCCGGCACATCTCCCATCTGCATCGGCACCAGCACCTTTTCCGCCTTGCGTCCCAGCTCCCGCTCGACCGCCTCGATCAGCTCCATCAGTTCGGCCGGTTCGTTGTTGCCGATGTTGTAGAGCCGGTATGGCGCGCTGCTGCTCGACGGGTCGGGCGCGGCACTGTCCCAGGCGGGATTGGCGGTGGCCGGACGATCCGACACCCGTACCACTCCCTCGACGATGTCGGCGATGTAGGTGAAGTCGCGACGCATCTTGCCGTGATTGAACACCTCTATCGGCCGCCCCTCGAGAATCGCCTTGGTGAACAGGAACAACGCCATGTCGGGCCGACCCCAGGGGCCGTACACCGTGAAGAAACGCAGTCCCGTCGACGGCAGCCCGTAGAGGTGCGCGTAGGAGTGGGCCATCAACTCGTTGGCCTTCTTGGTCGCGGCATAGAGCGAGACCGGATGATCCACCCCGCGATGGGTGGTGAACGGCATCGCGGTGTTGAGGCCGTAAACCGACGAGGTGCTGGCGTATGTCAGATGTTCCGCACCGTGATGCCTGGCCCCTTCGAGAATGTGCAGGAAGCCGGTGACATTGCTCTCGACGTAGGCATGCGGATGAGTCACCGAGTAGCGCACCCCCGCCTGCGCCGCGAGGTGAATCACCCTCGGAAAGCGCTCGGCCGCGAACAGCGCCTCGACCGCCGAGCGATCGGCCAACTCGCCGCGCACCAGCCGGAACCCCGGATGGCGCGCCAGTCGAGCCAGCCGCGCCTCCTTGAGCGAGGGATCGTAATAGGGGTTGACGTTGTCGAAACCAACCACCTCGTCGCCCCGCGCCAGCAACGCCTCACTGACATGGTAACCGATGAATCCGGCCGCGCCGGTAACAAGATGCTTCACATGAACCCCACAAAAAGAGAGAAAGAGAGAAAGAGAGAAGGAGAGAAAGAGAGAAAGAGAGGAGGAGCGACGGAGAGCCACCGCCCTCGTCCTGAGCGAAGCGAAGGACCTCGGCAGGTGCCACCAACTGGTAGCTGGCGAGTCCGAGCTGGTGGATAGTGCCGAGGTCCTTCGCTTCGCTCAGGACGAGGCGATCCTCAGTTTATCCCCGTGTCTCTTTCTCTCTTTCTCTCTTTCTCTCTGTTTCTCTTTCTCTCTTTAGTCCACTGTTACGCCCTCGCGCCTGAGTTGTTCTGCCCGCCATGGTTCCAGACGTACCGTCACCGCCAGCATCCCGTCCTCCAGCGCCTGTCCCAGTACATCGCCGTGTCGATGCAGCATTCCGAGCCGTTTGCCATCGGCCGGATTGAGCAACACCCGTGCCGTGGGGCGAAGTGATTCGGCGCGCCCGCGGAGCGCTGCCTTGAGCGGGGCGAGGCCGTCGATCCGCATCGCCGAGGTGAAGATCGCGTCGGGCCAGCGGGCGTGCGCCGCCTCTGCGAAGCCGGTCGGGTCATCGAGGGCATCGAGCTTGTTGAAGACGATCAAGGTGGGATGTTGTTCCAGCCCCAGCTCGGCCAGCACGTCGTCGACCGTGACCATCTGATCTTCCCATTCGGGATGCGAGGCATCGGTGACATGCAGCAGGATGTCCGATTCCCCCGCCTCTTCCAGGGTGGCACGGAAGGAAGCGACCAGATGGTGCGGCAGCTTGCGGATGAAGCCGACGGTGTCGCTCACCCTGACCCGCAGCAGGTCGCCGAGATCGACTTCGCGGGTGAGGGTGTCGAGGGTGGCGAAGAGGCGGTCCTCGACGAACACATCGTGATCGCCCGCCAGTGCGCGCAGGATGCTCGACTTGCCGGCGTTGGTGTAGCCCACCAGCGCGGCACTCAGCATCGGAGTGCGGCCCGAGCGGATCGTCTCCCGGTGCCGGGCCACGTCGCGCAGCTTCTCGCGCAACACCGCGATCTTGGTGCGGATCATCCGCCGGTCGGTCTCGAGCTGAGTCTCACCCGGACCGCGCAACCCGATTCCGCCGCGGGTGCGCGAAAGGTGGGTCCACATCCGTGTGAGCCGCGGCAGCAGGTACTGCAACTGCGCCAGCTCGACCTGCAGCTTGGCCTCGTGAGTGCGCGCTCTGGTGGCGAAGATGTCGAGAATCAGCTCGGCGCGGTCCATCACCCGGATGCCGAGATGCTCCTCGAGCGACTGCCCCTGCGCGGGAGTGAGCTCCTCGTCGAAGACCACCAGCGTCGCCTTGGTCTCGAAGCAGAGCTTGGCCAGCTCCTCGACCTTGCCCTCACCGATCAGGGTGTGCGCCGATGCCGTCGCCACCTGCTGACGCAGCGTGCCGACCACCTCCGCACCCGCAGTGTCGGCCAGCCGCGCCAACTCCTCCAGATGCTCGTCGATCTTCTGGGCATCGGGCGACCCCTTCCGCGGGGCAGCCACGAGAATCGTCCTCTCCTTAGGCGGCAACACCTCAATCAACGGCCTGATGTCGTCCTCCCCCCAACCCACTCAGCTACCTGCATTCGGATCATCCGCCCCTCCGCGTCTCTGCGCCTCTGCGTGAGCTCCCCGCTGCCGCCACCACTCCATCCGCTCCCCGATTCGCCGCTCATACCCGAATTCGCCGGGTTGATAGAAGACCGTCCCCTCCAGCTCTTCGGGAAGATAGACCTGCGGCAGGTATCCGGCCGGATCGTCGAAGGCGTACCGGTACCCGGCCCCGTAGCCGAGCGATTTCATCAGCTTGGTGGGGGCGTTGCGGATATGGAGCGGCACCGCCGCCACGGGTGTGTTGGCCGCGGCCTCCTGCGCTGCTCCCCAGGCGAGGTAGACGCGATTGCTCTTCGGTGCGGTGGCCAGATAGACCGCCACCTCCGCCAGCGCGAGTTCGCCTTCGGGAGAGCCGAGGAAGTGGAATGCATCGCGACCGGCGAGGGCCAGCCGGAGTGCGTTGGGATCGGCGAGCCCGATGTCTTCGCTGGCCATCCGCACCAGTCGGCGGGCGAGAAAGAGCGGGTCCTCGCCACCGGCCAGCATCCGCGCCAGCCAGTAGAGGGCGGCCTGCGGATCGCTGCCGCGGATCGCCTTGTGGAGCGCGGAGATCAGGTCGTAGTGCTGCTCGCCCGACTTGTCGTGGGGGGTGAGTCGGCGCGCCATCGCCGCCTCCACCACCGCCGGCGTCACCGTCCCGCCCGGGCCGACGTGATTGGCGGCCGATTCGAGGATGGTCAGTGCGCGCCGGGCGTCGCCGTCGGCCACCCGGGCCAGCAGCGCGCGACCGTCGGGGTCGAGCAACACTCCCCCCCCCAAGCCGCGGGAGTCGGTCACTGCCCGGTCGAGCAGGGTGGCGATCGCGTCTTCCGGCAGCAGTTCCAGCACCCAGACGCGGGCCCGGCTCAGCAGGGCGGCGTTGAGTTCGAACGAGGGGTTCTCGGTGGTCGCCCCGATCAGCGTCACGATTCCCTGCTCCACCGCCGGCAGAAAGGCATCCTGCTGACCGCGATTGAGCCGGTGAATCTCGTCGACGAAGAGAATGGTGCCGCGGCCCAGTCGACGGCGCTCCTCGGCCTCCTTGATGATCTCGCGGACGCGGGGGATTCCCTCGCTCACCGCCGAGAAGGAGACGAACTGCCGATCGGTGTGTCGGGCCACCAGCCGGGCCAGGGTGGTCTTGCCGGTGCCCGGCGGACCCCAGAGCACGATGCTGCCGACATCGCCCCTGCGGATGGCGTCGCCGAGCGGCTGGCCCGGTGCCAGCAAGTGGGGTTGGCCCGCGAACTCGTCGAGGGTGCGGGGTCGCATCCGGTCGGCGAGCGGTCCGGGCGGCGTGAACAGGGAGTCGGTCATGAATGGGGAAAGTTAGCGGGAGGTGGGGGTAACGATGGCTTTGGGGATCGGAGGGTTGCCGGATCGAGTGGCGGGCGATACGCTTGGCAGGGTGGACGGAAGGTTGGATGGTGGATCGTCGTGATCTTTCGAATCCGCTCCTCCGACGCCTCGCCGGAAATTTTCCAGGTTGGCCGATGGGGCATCGATGTCCGGAGCAAAGGAGCGGCTGGTCGGCTTGACCGTACAACGCGAGGCACTGAAACCGCCGATTGTGCCACCCCACACCGGCCTCACCCGCCGCCAGTTCCTCGTCGGCTCCGGCATTGGCTTGGCAGCAGGCGCGCTCGCCCTCGAGGGGATCGTGCTGGAGCCGCGACGTCTTGAGATCTCCTCCCACACGCTCGGCACTCCCCTACCCGGTCGCGATCCGCTCCGGCTGGCGGTCATCACCGACCTCCACTTGCAGGAAGTCAGCGAACTTCATCACGCGCTCGCCGCCGCGGTTCACGACGCCAACCCAGACGCGATCCTCCTCGTCGGTGATTCCATCGACCATCTGGACAGTTTCTCGCTGTTGTCGGACTTCCTCCAGCTCCTCCCTCCGGCTGGCATTCGCGTCGCGACGCTCGGCAACTGGGAGTACTGGAGCAAAGTGGACCTCAACGCGCTTCGCCGGACGTATGAACGGGGGAACACTCAGCTCCTCGTGAATGAAGGGCTGGCCATCGCACCGGGTGCCGTGTTGTACGGCACCGACGACTGGCTGGCCGGCAATCCCACGCTCGAACCGCTGTCGAACTATCATGGCGATGACGTCGTAGTGCTGAGTCACTCACCTGCCTTCCGGGACACGCTGACAGTTCCGCACCCGAACATTCGCGCCATCCTCTCGGGCCATACTCACGGCGGCCAGATCGCGATCGGCGGATGGGCGCCCTTCCGGCCTCCCGGAAGCGGCCGCTACGTCTCCGGCTGGTATCGCGGCGACGGGCCGGACCTCTTCGTCTCCCGCGGGCTGGGGACGTCGGTCATTCCCGTCCGGCTCGGCAGTGTTCCCGAACTCGCCCTGATCGACTGGCATCCGGGCTTGGGGTGACGAGGGTTCGCCGCCGAGCGGAGTGAGGGTTGGACCGGTTGACCCGGCGCGCGGCCAGCGCGCTAGATTGATGGGGCGACCGATCGCCAAAGCTTTCCCGGCATGGCGACCGCAGATTATGCCGCAACATCCAGTTCCACCGACCCCAGGAGAGAGCAATGGCGAGAGTCACCGGCATCGGCGGCGTGTTCTTCAAGAGCACCGGCGATCACGCGGCCCTTGCCGCCTGGTATCAGAAACATCTGGGGATCCCGCTGGAACCGTGGGGCGGCGCGGTGTTGAGGTGGCCCGAGGATCGCGCCGAAGACCAGGGGCTCACCGTCTGGAACGTCGCCAAGCGGGACACCAAGTGGTTCGCACCCAGCGGTGCACCCTTCATGATCAACTACCGGGTCGATGACCTCGACCAACTCCTCGCCGACCTCCGGACGGCCGGAATCGAGATCATCAGCGGCCCCGAGTCGCACGAGAACGGCAAGTTCGCCTGGATCGCCGATCCGGACGGCAACAAGGTGGAGTTGTGGGAGCCGATGCTCTGGGACGAGAAGAACAAGGCGGGGTGAGGTGCGGGGGCGGGAGCGAGGCAGCCCGACGTGTCACCGGTTGCCAGGCCGGGCGCAGCTGGTTATACTAACGGTATGAAAACGGCTATTTCGCTTCCCGACGCGGTGTTTCGCGCAGCCGAGCGCCTGGCCAAGCGGGTCCGCAAGTCGCGGAGCCAGTTGTACGCCGACGCACTCCGTGAGTATCTCGCTCGACATACTCCTGACGAGGTAACGACGGCGATGGACGCCGTCGTGGCGCGCCTAGGCGAGGAGGCGCCCGATGGGTTTCGAGGTCGGGCAGCTCGCCGTGTGATCGAGCGCTCGGAGTGGTAGAGGTTCGCCAGGGTGACGTCTGGTGGGCCGACTTGGGCGAGCCCGCGCGCTCCGAGCCGGGCTTCCGACGCCCGGTAATCGTGATCCAGGGAAACGCGCTGAATCGGAGTCGGCTCGCGACCGTTGTCTGCATCCCGCTCACCAGCAATCTTGCCTGGGCGGATGCCCCGGGCAACACGCCACTCCCAGCGAAGGTCACGGGGTTGCCGAAGGATTCGGTCGCGAATGCGTCGCAGATCACGGCGCTGGACCGGGCGGTGTTGAGGGAGCGTGTCCGGCAGCTCGGCCCCCGTCACGTGGAGCAGATCCTGGACGGAGTTGGGATCGTGCTGGGAGACTGAGCTGAGGTCCATCGAGATGAGATCGGCCTCGCCGCCCCGTGAACTTGCCCTCCCCCGCCCGGCATGACGACTTGACCCTGTCACACCCACCACCCGGAGAACCCAGATGCCCAGACCGAATTTCATCGAGCTCCCCGCCCGCGACCTCGCGGCAGCAAAATCCTTTTTTGAGTCAGTGTTCGGGATGACGATGACCGGCTTCGGCCCGACCTACGCCTGCACCACCACCGGCGACGTCGACATCGGCCTCCAGGGCGACCCGACCGAGGCCACCCGTGCTCCCCTCCCCGTGATCGAGGTGGAGAACCTGGAGGCGACGCTCGCGGCGGTCACGGCGGCAGGCGCAACCATCAGCAAGCCGACTTTCAGTTTTCCCGGCGGTCGACGCTTTCACTTCCTCGATCCCAACGGCAACGAACTGGCGGCGATGCAGGCCGACTGATGGATCGGTCATTTCGGGAGGCGCCGGGTGTGTCGCTACCGGAAGTCCGGGCTAGCCACGGTTTGCCACCATCTCGGCAGATCGCTAGCTTTGGACTTGCTTGCCATGGAGGACTGGATGACCCGTGAAACCTTGGAAGCTCAGCTTCGCCTTCTCCCAGCCGAGGACCGGGCGCACCTTGCCCAGATTCTCCTGGAAAGTCTGGATGACCAGCCGGAACTCGATCCCTCGTGGCTGGAAGAGGCGGAGCGCCGCGCCGCGGAGTTGGTCGCCGGCAGCGTCGAGGCGATCCCGGCGCCAGACGCTTTCGCCAAGGCCCGGCGTCGCCTGGCCGAATGACGGTTGGGTTTCATCCTCTTGCCGAGCGAGAGCTCGTTGATGCCAGCGAGTTCTATGAGGCACGGGCCCAAGGACTCGGATCCCGCTTTCTCGACGCGGCGGAGCAGGCCGTACGATTGCTCGTAACCCATCCCGAGTTGGGCACCCCGCTGTCCCGGACCACCCGGCGCATTGCCGTTCATCGCTTCCCGTACGTTGTGGTATACCGACCCGAGGCCGATCACCTCTTCATCGTTGCCATTGCCCACAACAGGCGTCGACCGAATTATTGGACAGCCCGCGTCCGTTGAGCGGTGGCCTTTAATTGGCCCGATGCGGGCCGAGCCGTCCCGGATGCCGCTCAACGATCCGATGCTCCACGGGGCAGGATAGTGATGCAATGCGCATGTGGACCACCTACTCGGGAGCACCAATGAGAGCACGCCTCGCTGCCATCGCCTGCACCATGACGGTCGCCGCCTGTGGCTCGTCCGATAGTCCTGAAGACGGCGATTGGCGAGCTGAGCGCACCACCATCGGCGACACGACGGTCGTGCGGACCCTCTCCGGCAGCGTGTGGCAAGAGCCGCTGGAGGCGGTGGTGGAGCTGACAATCGGCACCGCGGAGGGCCCCGAGGAGACTATGTTCGGCGCTGTCACCCGGCTCACGCCGGACGGAGCCGGTGGCATCTACATCTACGATCAGCAGATGCCGGCCATCCGGCAGTTCGACGCCCAAGGACAGTTCGTCCGGCAGGTCGGCCGCAAAGGTCAGGGGCCGGGGGAATATCTCGATGCGATTTTGGGAATGGCGCTCCGTTCCGACGGCCGACTCCAGATTCTCGACCCCCGCAACCGGAGAGTCACCATCTTCGAACCGGACGGCTCGTGGTCGGAGCAATGGCGCATCGCCAACTCGCTGTTCACCGCTGATGCGATGTTTCTCGATCGTTCGGATCACACATATATCAAGGACTTGATGGAAGAGCCCGTTCCGGACAAGCCGTGGCGGATCGGTCTGCTTCATCACGATGACCATGGTACCCTGCTCGACTCGATCCCTGACCCCGCGATCGCCGGAGAGCCGGAGAGTGAGAACAGCTTTCTCGGTCCGTCAAAAATCTGGACCTTCGGGAGGGACGCCTCGCTCGTCGTCGGTGTGAACTCCACCTACCAGTTCGAGATCAGAGGTGCGGACGGGCGGGTGGTCAGGGTGGCACGCGACGTTCAACCGAGTGCGGTGAGCGATGCCGAGCATGCGGCCTACGAAGCGAGCCGGGAATACCTGATCCGCATCCAGGGCGAGTACATGACGAGTCTCCCCAAGGAGACTCGTCGCGTCAAGCCGGCCTACCGGGATCTCTTTCTGGACGACTCGGCGCGTGTCTGGGTGCAGCTTTATGGCCCCGTAGTGCCGGATCCGGAATACGTTCCAGCGGCAGAGGACCAGCCACCGAAATGGCCCTTCCTCGAACAAAGGCAGTTCGACGTCTTTGAGCCGGACGGTACCTACCTCGGCCAGGTCGTGATTCCCGACCGGGTACGCGTGTTGAACTTCGGAAGTGACGTACTCTGGGGTATCCGCGAAGGTGACCAGGGGCAGGTCGAACTGGTGCGGATGCGGCTCCAGCCGCGGCGTCCCACAGCGGGGACGGATTGATGCCCACGCGAGCATCCACTACCTGCGGCAACCCCGGGCTGAGCCGATGCGCAGCGAGTCGGTCCACCTGCAAATCGGTGCTCCAACGCCGGTCGCGCCATGACTGATCCCGCTCTGTTGAAACCAGCCGTCATCGCGGCAGCGTTGGCTCTGCTGTGGACCCTGGAGTCAGTGGCACCACAGTTTCTCGACCGCCAGCGTCGCTTGAGCCACGCCACCCACAACCTGGCGCTCGGACTGCTCAACGCCGCGCTGCTGTCGGTCGTCTTTGCCGCGGCGCTGGTGGCTGCGGCGGAATGGTCGGCCACAGCCGGTTTCGGGCTGCTGCACCGGCTCGCGGCGCCCGGCTGGATCGAGTGGCCCGTGGCCATCCTGTTGCTCGACCTCTGGATGTACTGCTGGCACAGGATCAATCACCAGATCCCGCTGCTCTGGCGCTTCCACAGCGTGCACCATTCCGACGCGGAGATGGACGCCAGCTCGGCGGTGAGGTTTCACACCGGCGAGGCAGTTCTCTCGGCCACCGCGCGACTGGCTGTGCTGCCGCTGATCGGGGTGACTCCGCTGCAACTGCTCGTTTACGAATTGATCATGCAACCGGTCATCCTCTTCCACCACAGCAACGTGCGGGTGCCTGCCCGGATCGACCGCGTGCTGCGAGCGGTGATCGTCACGCCCTGGATGCACTGGGTGCATCACTCCCGCTGGCAGCCGGAAACCGACTCCAACTACGCCACCGTCTTCTCCTGGTGGGATCGGCTGTTCGGAAGTTTCCGGCTGCGCGACGATCCCGACACAATAGAGCTCGGCCTTGACGGCTACACCCCGCGCGAATGGCGCCGGCTCGACGGCATGCTGATCTCGCCGTTCCGGTCTCGTCAGGTCGACGGTCACGCCGGTTCGCCCCCCCCGGAATCACCACCACCACGATAGCTCGCCGCGGGTGTGCAAACGCCTTCACGCGACCCGTCTCCGTACTGTCCATCGGTGAGACCAATCACGGCCCCGGGGCCGGAGCCGGTTCACGCCGCAGTTTGCCCGCCACACTTCTGCACGGAGCTCCCGATGTCCCTGATCCATTTCCGCAGCCGTCGACCGGCATCACTCGTCTGCTCGGCTGTGGCACTTGGCCTTCTCACCGGCTGTGCTTCGGTCACGCCGATCGGCGACCTGCTCAACAACTCGTCCCGCTACAACGGCAAGACGGTGCGGATCGAGGGTGAAGTGCGGGAATCGGCCGGGGCACTCGGGGTAGGCGCCTACCAGGTCAGGGACGCGACCGGTACCCTCCCGATCGTGAGCACAGTGGCCGCTCCCCCGCGCACCGGCTCGAAGATCCGCGTGAAGGGGAAGTTCGAGTCGCTGTTCACCTTCGGTTCCCGCGGTCTGGCCGTGATGCACGAGGAGAGTCGCTCAGTGCCTTGAGGGCGGACAGGTTTACGGGACCTTCCCCCCCCCTACGGAGCCGTCAAATCGCCGTACGTCTCCGGTCGGCGGTCCCGGTAGAACTGCCAGACGTTCCGCACCTCGCGGATCATGTCCAGGTTGAGATCGGCCACCACCAACTCGTCCTGGTCGCGACTCCCCTGCACCAGCGTCTGCCCGCGGGGATCGCAGAAATAGCTCTGCCCGTAGAACTCGCCGATGTTCCATGGCCCCTCGACACCCACCCGGTTGATCGCCCCCACGAAGTAGGCGTTGGCCACCGCATGGGCCGGCTGCTCCAGTTTCCACAGGTATTCCGAGAGCCCGGCCACCGTCGCCGAGGGATTCAACACGAGCTCGGCGCCGTTCAATCCCAGTGCCCTGGCGCCTTCCGGAAAGTGCCGGTCGTAGCAGATGTAGACCCCCACCTTGGCGTAACGGGTCTCGAACACCGGATAGCCGAGGTTGCCGGGCCGGAAATAGAACTTTTCCCAGAAGCCCGGCCCGCAGTGCGGGATGTGGTTCTTGCGATACTTGCCTAGATAGCTGCCGTCGGCGTCGATCACGGCGGCGGTGTTGTAGTAGATCCCCGGACCATCCTCCTCGTACAGCGGCGCCACGATCACCATCGCGTGCCGCTTGGCCACCTCCTGCAGCAGTCGCGTGGTCGGACCGTCGGGAATCGCCTCGACCGCCTCGTACCAGCGTGGCGTCTGCTCCGCGCAGAAGTAGGGGCCGGTGAAGATCTCCTGCATGCAGAGGATCTGCACCCCCTCGCGACCGGCCCGTTCGATCAGCTCCAGATGCTTGTGGAGGTTGGCCTCGCGAATCAGCGGGATGCTCTCGTCGGTGGAGCAGGCATGGGTGGCCTGGATCAGGCCGCACTTCACGATACGGGGCATGCGGAGTCTCCGGTGCTCGGGTCAGGAACGCGCATCGGATGTCGCCGAGCGCATCAGGAGAAGGTACAGCACAAAACTGAGGCAGAAGGTCACGAACCAGGCGTAGGTGTAGAGCTGGTCGAAGAAGGTCGGCGCCGCCACCATCCCGCCCGGGGTGACCGCCGCGCGGAGGAATCCCGGCACCACCGGCAGGATAGCCAGCACCAGCGCCGTGACCGCCCGCAGGTTGAAGCCGTTGCGGTAACTGTAGCGGCCCCGGAGCTGAAAAAGGGCGTCGGCGTCGAGCTGCTGGCGTCGGAGCACCCAGTAGTCGGCGATGAGAATCCCGCCGATCGCCCCCATCAGACTCGAATAGCCGAGCAGCCAGGTGAAGATGTACGCGGCAGCATCGGCGTAGAGTCGCCACGGCATCATCAGCACCCCGATCACCGCCGTGATGAGGCCGCCCATGACGTAGCTGATGCGCCGGGGGTTCAGATTGGAAAAATCGTTGGAGGGTGACACCACGTTGGCTGCCATGTTGGTCGTCACCTGGGCCGCCAGCACCACCAGCGCGGCGAAGACGATGGTGCCGGCACTGCCGATCCTGCTCACCAGTACCACCGGGTCCCAGACCGGTTCACCGAAGATCCCGATCGTGGCACTGGTGACCGCCACCCCGATGAAGGCGAAGGCCGTCATCGTGGTCGGCAGACCAAGTGCCTGGCCCAGCATCTGCGATCGCTGGCTCTTGGCGTAACGGGTGAAGTCGGGGATGTTGAGACTCAGCGTGGCCCAGTAGCCGACGTTGGCGGTGAGCGCCGCCGGGAAGAGCACCCAGAACGGCGTGCTGCCGGCCCGGAGCACCTCCGAGCGGGAGAGAATTTCCGGCAGCCCCCCCCCGACGCGTACCGCCCACACCAGCAGCACGATCCCTCCCAGCAGCAGCAGCGGCGCGGCCCAGCTCTGCAGCAGCCGAATCCCCTCGGTGCCCTTGAGGATGATCGCCACCTGCACCAGCCAGAACGCCGCGAAGGCATACCAGACTCCCCCCCCCACATCGCTCCAGCCGGGCCACGCGGCGCCGAGGAGGAGGTTGAGCGCCAGCGCACCGATCCAGGTCTGGATGCCGAACCAGCCGCAGGCCACGATGGCGCGGAGCAGCGCCGGGATGTTGGCGCCCCGCACGCCGAAGCTGGCCCGGCACAGTACCGGGAACGAGATCCCGTACCGGGTACCGGCGTGGGCGTTGAGGATCATCGGGACGAGCACGATAACGTTGCCGAGCAGGATGGTGATCATCGCCTGCCACCAGGTCATCCCCTGCTGGATCAGCCCGGAGGCGAGGGTGTAGGTCGTGATGACCACGCTCATCCCGATCCACAGCGCGGCGATGTTCCAGGTTGACCAGGTCCGTTGCGCCGTCGTGGTGGGGGCGAGATCCCGGTTCCAGAGCGGGCTGGCCTCGATGTCGCTCCCGCTCACACGGTATCCGCCGACGCCGGTCCTGCATGCGTCCTCGGCAACCATTGCCCCCGCCCGGCCGCGCCCACCACGCGGTAGTCATCGACGATCACCTCGCCGCGCGACAGCGTGGTGCGGGCAAAGCCGGCCAGTTCCCAGCCGTCATACGGCGACCAGTCGGCATTCGTCTCCATTGTCGCCGGATCGACGCGCAAAGTCCTGGTGGGATGGATGATGGCAAGATCGGCGTCGGCTCCGACGGCGATGGCACCCTTCCGCGGAGCAAGCCCCATCAAGGTGGCCGGATTGGTCGCCAGCTTCAGGCACATCTCCTCGAGCGTCAGTCGTCCTTTCAGAACGCCGTGGGTGTAGACCAGCGGCAGCAGCGTTTCCAGACCCGGCATCCCCATCGGGATCTTGGTCCAGTCGCCGTGCCACATCGCCTTCTGCTCGCGGGTGAAGGTACAGGTATCGGTCGACACCACCGACACGTCGCCGTCGCTGAGACCGTCCCAGAGCCGCGCCACGTCGGTCGGCGTCTTGAGTTGGGGACAGCAGGCAAAGAGGTGACCGTCTTCCCGGTCGAAGACGCGATCGTCGAGCACCAGGTATTGAGCGCAGGTCTCCGCCACCACCGGCACACCCCGCTGCTTCGCCGCCCGCACCAGCTCGGTTCCCTCGGCGGTGGACATGTGGACGATATAGAGCGGCCCTCCCGTCGCCTCGCTCCAGCAGATCACCCGCTGGATCGCCTCGGCCTCGATGAAGTTGGGGCGAGTCATCCGGTGGAGACGCGCCCCGTACTGCTTCATCAGCTCGGGAGTGTGATGCCGGGCGATCAGCTCGTCAAGCACAGCAGCGGACTCCGCGTGAACCAACAGCATCGCACCGTGCGCCTTCATCTTCTCGAGTGCGCCGAAGAGGGCGCGGTCGTCCGACTGCCAACCCTCGGAGGCGTAGATCATGAACGCCTTGAAGGTCGGGAAGCCCTCTGCCACCATGGCGGCGATCTCGTCCTTGTGGTCGTGCCACCGGGTGAGGCAGAGGTGGAAGGTGTAGTCGATCAGAGCCTTCCCGGCGGCCTTGGCCTTCCAGTTCCGCGCGGCGTCGGCGAGCGATTCACCGGCGTAGGGGATGGCGAAGTCGATCACCGTGGTGACCCCACCGCGAGCTGCGGCTCTTGTGCCGGTCAGGTAGTCGTCGGAGGAGACGGTGCCGCAGAAGGGGAGTTCCAGGTGCACATGCACGTCGAGCACGCCCGGCAGCACCAAGTGATCAGTGGCATCGACCACCTCGGCACCGGCAGTATCGAGGGAGTCGCCCAGCGCGACGATTTTCTCTCCCCGAATGCCGACGTCGCCACGGAAGGTGGCACCGGGGGTCACCACCGTACCACCGCGGACTACTCGGTCAAAGCGCATCGCTACTCTCCCGGTTCAGTTGGTGCGGCCAGCCACGCTGGTCAACGCCCGGTCGAGCACGTCGACCGCGAAATCGGCGTCCTCGGCTGTGATGCAGAGCGGCGGCTTGATCCGCAACACGTTGCCGTCGAGGCCGCCCTTCCCCACCAGCAGCCCCATGGTGCGGCATGCCTCGAGTGTGGCCATCGTCTCCTCCTTGGCAGGTTCCCGGGTGGCGCGATCCCGCACCAGCTCCATGCCGAGCAGCAGGCCGAGGCCGCGCACATCGCCCACCAGCGGATGACGCTCGGCAAGCTTGCGGAGACCGGCCTTGAGGCGAGCGCCCACCACGCGGGCGTTCTCCTGGAGTCCCTCCTCCTCGATCACGTCGAGCACCGCCAGCCCCGCTGCCATGCAGACCGGGTTGCCGCCGTAGGTGTTGAAGTGGATCCGCTGCGTCATCGTGCGCGCGATCTCCATCCGGGTGGTGACCGCGGCGAGCGGCACCCCGTTGCCGATCCCCTTGGCCATGGTGACGATGTCGGGCACGACCCCGTAGTTCTCGAAGCCCCAGAAATGATCACCGGTGCGGCCGAATCCCGTCTGCACCTCGTCGGAAATGCAGAGCCCGCCATGTGAGCGAACGATGTCGTACACCGCGGAGAGATAGTTGGGCGCGCCTGCGGTGACGCCACCGACCCCCTGCACCGGTTCGGCGATGAAGGCCGCGACCCGGCCCGGAGTGCCGTAGCGGATCAGGTTGCGGATGTCCTCCGCGCTCTGCCGGGCGATCTCTTCCGGTGAGCCGCTGAACGGCGAGCGGTAGGGATCGGGACAGACGGCGTGATGCACTCCCGGCGTGGCAGCGACCGGGTACTTCCAGGTGTGGTGGGAAGTGAGGCCCATCGCGCTCGGGCTGCCGCCGTGGTAGGCGTTGCGGAGCGCAATCACGTCGGTGTTGCCGGTGTGCAGACGCGCCATGGTGATCGCGAGATCGTTCGCCTCGCTGCCGCTGTTGACGAAGTAGGTCACCTCGAGGCCCGGCGGCATCTTGGCGGCGAGCCGTTTGGCCAGGAGCGGGAGATTGGGATGCAGGTAGATGGTGGTGGCGTGCTGGAGCCGGGCGCTCTGCTCCTGGATTGCCCGGACGACGCGGGGATGGCAGTGGCCGCAGGACACCGTCACGATTCCGGCGATGCAATCGAGGTAGCGCCGACCGGTCTCGTCGAACAGCCACTGCATGTGACCATCCACCAGGAGCAGCGGCTCGCCGTAAATGGTGTAGACGGCGGGGTTCACGTGTTGACTGCGCATCGCCACCAGCTCTTCGCGCGAGGGGCCGTCATAGGGGGGGGGAGTGTGGCCGCACGGTGGCATCGTCGGTCCGGCTGTCATCGTCATCGCGTCACTGCCCTCCTGAACGGCGGTCATGACGCCACCTCCACGTCGTCGGGGGCGGCGTATCCCTCCACCGGCTCGTGCCCCCCCTGATAATCGCTGGCGTCGGGACGCCGGATGGCCGACTGCGCCACCACCCGGTCGCGACGGATGCCGCGGAAATCCTCCAGCGAATGCCAGCCGCGATCGGCGTGGCGTTCGAGGAAGGAGTCGAAATCGGCCAGCAACCGCTTGATGAGGTTGGGGCCGACCGCCTGGTCGAGCATTGCCGCGGTGCACACCTGCACGGTGCCGCAACCCAGCAGGAAGTAGCTGAGCGCCTGGCTGAACTCCGAGATCCCTCCGATTCCGGAAAAGGCCCGGTCGGGAAACGCCTGGTTGAGGCGCGCCATGTTGGCGAGCGACATCGGCAGAATCGCCGGACCGCCCAGCCCTCCGCTGGATACCAGGCCGTCGACCTGGATCTCGAACTCGAGCGTCTCCGGATCGATCACCGGAAGCGCGGGGAAGGTGTTGGAGGAGACCACTGCGTCGGCACCGCTCCGGAAACAGGCCGCCGCCTCTACCACCATGTCCCGGGTGGCCGGCGTGAGTTTGGTCCACGCCGGAATCGTCACCGCGGCCTTGACCGCTTCCGTAACCACCGAACAAAGCCCCTCGTCCTTGCCGATGTTGGATCCCATATCCTTGCGGTCCATGTGCGGACAGGAAAAGTTGAGTTCCAACCCGTCGGCACCGCTCTCCTCGCAGGCCCGGGCCAGGGTCTGCCAATTCTGGAGCTCCTTGTCATTGCCCGATCCCGCCATGATCGAGGCGATCAGCACCCGGTCTGGAAAGGCCGCCTTGATGCGCTGGATCCGCGGGATCCACCAGTCGATGGTCTTGTCGGAGATCAGCTCCCAGTTCCACGAGGAGTGGAGCGCAGCGGTGCCTTTCGGCCGCTTCCGCATGGAAACCACCGCGCTGTCGACGTCGGTGCGCTGGAACTTGGCCTTGGCACCCACCACGTTGACCACCGGATGAAGTCCGATGGTCTTGGTGACCACCCCGCCCCAGCCGGCATCGAACGCGCGCATGATGTTGCTCTCGGACTCGGTGGGCGGCGCCGAGGAGAGGAGGAAGGGATTCGGAAACCGGATCCCGGTAAAGGTCACTGTGCGGTCCACCGTCATCGATACCTCCTCTGGTATTGCTCGCCCACCGCCTCTGGCCTGCAGCCCGCCGCCTCGCTCACGACATCCAGTTGACCCCGGCTTCGCGGTTCCACTTGGTGGTCATCTTCTTCGACTGGGTCCAGAACTCGATCGAGCCGCGGCCGGTGATGTCGCCGACACCGAACTTCGATTCGTTCCACCCGCCGAACGAGAACGGCTCCCTCGGCACCGGCACTCCGACGTTGACACCGACCATCCCGGCACTCGCCCGCTCCATCACCCGCCGGGCGATCCCGCCGCTCTCGGTGAACACCGACGCCGCGTTGCCGTAGGGCGAGGCGTTCTCCACCGCGAGCGCCTCGTCGATGCTGCCGGTGCGCACGATGGCGAGCACCGGTCCGAACACCTCTTCCCGGGCAATCCGCATCTCCGGCGTCACATGGTCGATGATCGTGGGGCCGAGATAGAAGCCCCCTTCCCGTCCGGCGACCGCCGCGTTTCTGCCGTCCACCAGCACCGTTGCCCCGGCGGCCTCCGCCTCGTCGATGTAGCCGATGATGCGCTCCCTGGCAGCGGCGGAGATCACCGGGCCGAGATCGCGGCCGAGCACCATCGATTGCGCCTGCTCCACCATCCGGCGGATGATGTGATCGGTATCGGAGACCGCCACCATCACCGATGCAGCCATGCAGCGCTGCCCGGCGCATCCTGACATCGAGGCCACGATGTTGCCGGAGGCCATCTCGACGTCTGCATCGGGCATCACGATCAGGTGATTCTTGGCGCCGCCCAGAGCCAGCATCCGCTTCAGGTGGGATGTCCCTCTCTGATATACGATCTTGGCCACCTTGGTGGATCCGACGAACGACACGCCGGCGATGCCGGGGTGATCGCAAATCGCTTCCACCGCCTCCTTGCCGCCGTGCACCACCTGGAGGACGCCCTCGGGGAGACCGGCTTCGCGGAGCAATTCCACGATGCGCCGGGCGCTCAGCGGCACCAGCTCTGACGGCTTGAGTACCAGGCAGTTGCCGAGCGCGATCGCGTTGGGGATCGACCAGTTCGGCACCATGTTCGGGAAATTGAAAGGAGTGATCGCGGCCACCACTCCAACGGGATAGCGCTCGATCCGGCACTCGACCCCACGACCCACCTCCAGCACCTCGCCGGGAGCGATCTGCGGCAGCGAACAGGCGAACTCCGTCAGCTCCGCCGACTTGAGCACCTCGGCCCGCGCCTCGCTGGCGATCTTGCCGTTCTCCTCCGATACCAGCGCCGCCAATGAATCCAGATCACGCTCGAGCAACGCCTTGTACCGGTAAAAAACCTGCACTCGTTCCTTGATCGGGGTGCGGGACCAACCCTTGAAGGCGGCCTGGGCACCCTGCACCGCGCGGTCCACCTCGTCTCCGGACGAGAGCGGTACCCGGGAGATCGCCTCGCCGGTGCCGGGATCGAACACGGCGATGCTCGGCAGGTCATCGCCGACAAATTGTCCATCGAGGTAGTTCTGGACTGCGGGGTATTTCATGGTGCCTCCAACCGGTGCCAGAACGGCACGCCAGGAAGACGAAGTCTAGGGAGCCGGGCGCAAGGGCGCAATCAGCGTCGGGCGACGGATTAAGCGACCCGCCGACCGGGATCCCCGATCAAGCGGCACCCTGACGGACAACCGCTAGCGCCGCTCCCGGCCAATGGCCCGGAAATATTCCTCCACCTCCTTGCGATATCCTGCGGGCGCGGAACCGGCATCGCCGACTGCCGGCCGACTGCCGGCAGCCGCACCAAAGCGGCGCCACAGCTCGAACTCCACCCGTTTGAGCGACTCGGCCACCGCGGCCTGCAGCGTGACCAGGTCACGCGGAGTCTCCCGGGCACTACCAGATTCGAGATTGCGCAATGCCTCAATCGCATCGCCGAGCTCGGGGAGCGAAACGCCGAGCCGAGCCAGTTCTCCCTGGAGCGATTCGGCCGCCTCACGCCGGGCACGTACCTCGCCGGCGAGTTGGCGCGCATCACCACTGCGGGCATCGCGCCCGCCACCAACCTGTCCGCGTTCACCCGGGCGCCCCTGTCCCGGCTGTCCTTCTCGCTGGCCCTGACCTTGCCCCTGTCCCTGTCCCTGTCCCTGTCCCTGTCCCTGTCCCTCTCCCTGTCCCTGTCCCTGTCCCTGTCCCTGTCCCTGTTCCTGGCCGTGTCCCTGACCCTGTCCCGCCCCTTCACCACGGCCGGCCGGAGCTCCCCCCCCCGGC
>JANRJE010000025.1:0-3252 GCA_033764135.1 Gemmatimonadales bacterium | reverse complement strand
GCTGTTCGACCCCACGGTGTCCAATTCGGCCGGCGCGCCGGGAGAACGATAGATGACGACGCAGCACGATCCCCTGAATCCGGCCCCCGAGTCTTCGCCGTTCCAGACCGGCAATCGCCGTCGCCTCTCGCGTCCCGTCGCTGTCATGGGCTTCGTCGGCGTACTCGCGATCGCCGCGATTGTCACCTGGTACTTCAGTCGGCCATCAGCGTCCCCCGCCGAATCGGCCGCCCACAATCACGCCGCGACCCCAACCTCCGATAGTGCGCGTGCCGTGATGCTCTCCACGGAAGCAGCCCGACGGATCGGCGTCACCTACGCCCCGGTCATCCTCGGACCGCTGGACCGCGTCGTGCGGACGGTGGGCATCGTGACATACGACGAGACCATGCTCAAGTCGGTCACCGCCCGCGTGGATGGCTGGGTCGACCAACTCCATGTCAATTTCACCGGGCAGGCGGTCCGTGTGGGAGAGCCGCTGTTCGACCTGTATTCGCCGATGGTGGTTGCCGCCCAGCAGGAGCTGCTCCTCGCCCGACGGCTCAATCGCGATCTGTCCACCGGCACCTCGGAGGCCGTCCAGAGCTCCGATGATCTGCTCCAATCCGCCAGGCGCCGACTCTTGTACTGGGAGATCCCGCCGGACCAGATCCGTCAGATCGAGGAATCGGGCGAGATCCGCAAAACGGTGACGTTCCGATCCCCGGTGAACGGCGTGGTCATCGAGAAGTCCGTGCTTGCCGGACAACGCCTCATGGCCGGGGAGGCGGTGTATCGCATTGCCGACCTGAGCATCGTGTGGCTCGACGGCGAAGTGTACGAGCGGGATCTTCCCTCGGTGCGGCTCGGTGGGCAAGTTGTCGCCGAATTTCAGGCCCTCCCCGGTGACATCCGAACCGGCCGGATCTCGTACATCTACCCCACCATCAATCCTGAAACCAGGACCGCTCGCGTTCGCGTCACCCTCGCGAACCCGGGCCTCCTCCTCAAGCCGGGGATGTATTCGACCTTCAGTTTTGCGGCGGCCTCCGAGCCGGTGCTGAGCGTCCCCCGCTCGGCGATTCTCTCGACCGGCAAACGGAACCTCGTGTTCGTCAAGATGCCGGACGGCATGCTGGTGCCCCGGGAGGTCAGCCTCGGCCAGGCGACCGACGACCGACTCGAGATTCTCGCGGGTCTGGTGGTGGGTGATACGGTGGTGAGTTCCGCCACCTTTCTGGTGGACGCAGAATCCAATCTCGGCTCACTGCTCGGCGGCATGGGCAACATGCCGGGAATGGATGTCACCGCGCCGGCAGCGCCCGCCGCACCACCGCCCGCCGCCGATCCCGGATCCAGCATGCCGGGGATGGACATGACGGCGCCCAAGGTCCCCCCGGTGGCGAAGCCGTCACCGCGCCGCGGCGCGCCAACGCCAGCACCAACCAAGGACTCGACGAAGGCGAAGCCAGCGGAGAACGAGCACACCGGGCACAAGATGCCCGAGGGGAACTGACGGCCATGCTCAAGCGCATCATTGACTGGTCGACCGCGAACCTGCTGCTGGTTTCCCTGTTCACCATCGCCGCCATCGCCGGCGGCATCTGGGCGGTCAAACAGACACCGCTGGAGGCACTGCCCGACCTGAGCGACGTGCAGGTCATCGTGCAAGCCGAGTACAATGATCAGGCGCCACGCATCGTGGAGGATCAGGTCACCTACCCGATCGCGGCCGAGATGCTCAAGGTGCCTGGGTCCCGCACGGTCCGGGGCTACTCGTTCTTCGGCATCTCGTTTGTCTACATCATCTTCGAAGACGGTACCGATCTCTATTGGGCGCGTTCACGGGTTCTGGAGTACCTCAACGGTATCCAGGGGAAGCTGCCGGCGAATGTGACACCGACCCTCGGGCCCGATGCCACCGGTCTTGGCTGGGTGTTCCAGTACGCGCTCGAAGACACCACCGGACACAAGAGCCTGGCGGAGCTGCGGAGTATCCAGGACTGGTACCTCCGGTATGCCCTCACGGCCGTCCCGGGCGTCTCCGAAGTTGCGACCCTGGGGGGGTTCGAGAAGCAGTACCAGATCGATCTCGACCCCGCGAAGCTGCTGGGGTTTCGGATCCCGATCACGGCGGTCATGTCGGCAATTCAGAACGCCAATGCCGACATCGGGGCGATGGTCGTCGAGCTCTCCGAGCGCGAGTACATGGTGCGGGGACTCGGGTACCTCAAGTCGATCGACGATATCGAGAATGTTGTGGTGGGTGCGACTCAGAGCGGGATACCGGTCCGAGTGGCCGAACTCGGTCGCGTGAGCGTCGGTCCAGCGGTCCGACGAGGGGTCGCGGAGCTTGACGGGCGCGGCGACGCGGTGGGCGGCATCGTGGTCATGCGGTTTGGCCAGAATGCCCTCGCCACCATCGCACGCGTCAAGGCCAAGATCGCGGAGGTCCAGCAGGGCCTCCCCGCTGGCGTTGTGCTGACGCCGGTCTACGACCGGAGCGACCTGATCCAACGGGCCATCGACAATCTCCGTGGCAAGTTGCTTGAGGAGAGCCTCGTCGTCGCCTTGGTGTGCATCGTCTTTCTGCTTCATGCCAGGTCAGCGCTGGTGGCCATCATCACCCTGCCACTCGGGATCCTCATCGCGTTCATCGCGATGCGATGGGTCGGGGTTGGCGCTGACATCATGTCATTGGGGGGAATCGCGATCGCCATTGGCGCAATGATCGATGCGGCGATTGTCATGATCGAGAACATGCACAAGCACCTCGAACGCGCCGTGGATGCGCGGCACGTTGCCCTGGGACACCCAGCGGCTGGCAAATCACTCGACACGTCGATCTTGACCACGGCGGAGCGTTGGCAGGTAGTTCGAGAATCGTCCAAGGAGGTCGGGCCTGCGCTGTTCTTCTCGCTGCTGATCATTACCGTCTCCTTCGTCCCGGTGTTTGTGCTGGAAGGACAGGAAGGCCGGCTGTTCAAGCCCCTGGCCTTCACCAAGACGTTCGCGATGGCCGCGGCGAGCCTGCTGTCGGTGACCCTTGTGCCGGTGGCCATGGGAATCTTCATCCGGGGCAAGATCTACCGAGAGCGGGCGAATCCGGTCAATCGCCTGCTCATTGCCCTGTACCGACCAGTCATCACCTTCGTGTTGCGGCAACGGTGGCCGGTCATCGGTGCGGCGTTGGTGGGGCTGATCCTGACTGCCATCCCGTGGTCCCAGATCGGGAGCGAGTTCATGCCGCGACTCGATGAGGGGACCATCCTC
>JANRJE010000015.1:0-9206 GCA_033764135.1 Gemmatimonadales bacterium | reverse complement strand
CCGCTGGTGCTGCGGTTCCACTTGACCTTGCCGCTGCCGGTGCCGCTGGCCACAGTCAAGGTGGTCCACGCCTTCCGCTTGGTGGCGCTCCACGCCGTGCTGCCGCTGTTGTCGCCGCTCAGGGTGACGGTGGCGGAGTCGCCACCAACCGCCGAACCGGCCTGCGCGGTGATCGACCGCGATGCCGGCGCCACACTCATCGCCAGCGGAACCGGGGGGGGGGGAGGAGGAGGAGGAGGAGGCGCGCTGCCGATCCCTGCCGCCTGCGCCAATCCCCAGCCGGTGCCGACGTCCCAGCCAGCGGCGTCGATGTCGATCGCCACGTCACGCAGGGCGTTCCGCACCTGTGCCGCCGAGGCGCCGGGGCTGCTCTGGAAGTAGAGCGCGACCAGCCCGCTCACGTGCGGGGTCGCCATCGAGGTGCCGCTCTTGGAACCGGTGCCGCCACCGGGCATGGTGCTCACGATCCCCTCGCCTGGTGCCGCCAGCCAGAGGTTGTTGCCGGTGTTCGACCAGCTCGAGCGGATATTGCTGGAGTTGACCGACCCCACCGCCGTCACTCCGGAGTAGGCACCGGGAAAATTGAGGACGGTGCTGCTGTTGTTGCCCGCCGCAGCGACCACCACCACCCCGGCGTTGGTCGCGGTGGTGACCGCGTCCTGATAGCTCTGCGAAAAGGTGGTCCCGCCAATGCTGATGCTGACCACCTTGATCCCGTTGGCGACTGCCCAGTCGAGCGCGGCGATCTGATTCGATCCCCACGCCTTGCAGCCGCCATCGATGATCTCGAATACCTTGAGCGAATAGAGCTGGGCATCGGGGGCTACCCCGATCACGCCGCTGCCATTTTGCCGAGCCGCCACGATTCCCGCGACGTGGGTGCCGTGGCCGTTGCAGATCCCGATGTTGTCGTCGTAGGCCGTGGGCGAGGCCGAGGAGGTGGTAAAGTCGAAACCACCCGACACACCGAGGTCGGGGTGGGCGATGTCGATGCCGCTGTCCATGATGCCGACCTTGACGCCGGCACCGGTCACCCCGGCCGACCATGCCGCCGGAGCGTTGATCTTGGTGACACCCCAGCCCACAGTGTCAGGGGTCCGGTCTCTCAGCACCACTCCCAGCGCAGGCCAGTCGCGCCGCACCTCGGCGAGATCGCTCACGAAGTCGGCCTCGACCGACTCGACCGCCGGATCGGCCGCCAGGGCATCCAACCGGTCTGCCGACACCTCGGCGAAGAGCATCCCGAAGCGGAGCGCCCGACCGCGCGCCTTGGCGGCATAGCGGTTGTCGAGGTTCCGGGCGACGGCCGCCGCGGCGGTGGCGCTCACCAGCGGATCGCCCGCCACTCTGAGCGCGGCTGCACCGCCCTGTTGGCTCAGCCGGATGATGACCCGACCGCCGGACTGCTGCACGGCGTTCCGGAGCGCGGCCGAAACCTGCTGGGCCGGAAGCGACGTCGGCAGCAGCGCCGCACTGAAGCACAGCAGGGCGGCGGCGAGCCGGAGTTTGAACCGACGGGCAACGGCGGCGCGCGGCGCCACCCAGGTAATGGGGCCGATCATCGGATCACCGTGGCACGGTAGCCGGTGAGGGTCTGGAGCGCGTAACTTCCCTTGACCGCGGCGGCCTGCACCGTGGCGGTGTACTGGGCGGACTTGGCGATGTCGGCGACCCGGATTCGGGCCACCACGCCGTCCTGCACGGTGCCGGTCACCACCACGATCGCCGAGGTGCCACTCAGGGTACCCAGGCCATCGAACGGCGCCTCCACCCGCGCCTCGCTCATGGCGGGACCGGTCACGGCAATCTGCACCGCGCCGTCATTGGTGTTGGGAGAATCGAGCTCGATCGCCAGCCAGCCGGCGGTTGCCGTGCCGGTGATCGGCGGAGTGATTGACTGGGTGGGGTCGCTGCCGCCACAGGCGGTCAGCAGTGCCAGAGAGAAGAGAGCCGGGATTGCCAGCGCTCGATGATTCATGGCAATGCGGCGCGAGATCTTGAATGAGTAGGTCACGGGCAACCGGCTCCCCTCGAGGTGGGTCCGGTGGCTCTGCCACCGGACGCTCCCGATCCCTATCCGGGATCGGGAGGGTCTCGCTGGCGGCTGGGCGGGCTGTGCCGGGGTTGAGTCCCGACCGAAGCTCCCTGGCTCTGCGACGCCGGGTTTCACCGGTTGTGCTCTGAGCAGCGGGTGATCAATTGTCGGCGACCGACCTCCGGCCACCTCGGTGTTCAGTTTCGGCAATCTCGGTGCCAACCTGTACCCTGACTCACAAGATCCGGCATAACTCTTACAGGACAACGACTTGACTCACTTTCGGCAGCAACTGATTTCCACAGACTTTTCAAAGACTGACTGATTTCTTGACAATATCGCAACAGCGACTCTCGAGTCGCGCTCAGATTGCAGCGCTGCTCACCCCCCCTGCTCTGCTGGTGGTGGTGGCGATCGGCTGGCTCACCCTCCGGCCCGCCCCCGAGGCGGCCGGGTTGGCCGACCTGACGCCGTGGTGGTGCATCTCCTGCGGCGACGCTGGCAGCGCCGACCTTTTCCAGAACCTCCTCCTCTTCCTGCCACTCGGCCTCGCCTGGCGTCGGGCGGGCACCACACTGCTGCCAACCCTGCTCGCCGCCTTGGCGCTCACCATGACGATCGAGGCGACCCAGGCGCTCACACTCCCGGGTCGGGATGCCGCGCTGGGCGACCTGCTGGCCAACTCCTTGGGGGGAGGGCTGGGATGGGCGCTGTGGCCGATCCTGACCCGGGCGATGCGCCCTGACACCAGACTCGCCAATATACTCGCCGGGGGGGCGCTGGCGGCCTTCACACTCCAATCGCTGCTGGCCGCCTGGCTGCTGGTCCCCGACTTGAGGCGACCAGCCCCCTGGCAGGTGACGGCCACCCCACCCCGGCTCAGCGACGGCAAGAGCGCCAGCAGCGAACTGCTCGACCTCCGCCTCGACAACGCCGCCGCGGCGGAGGCGGTTCCCGGCCAGCGGGGGGCGGTCGTGGCCAAGCTCCGGATGATCTGGCGGGACGGCGCCGGTAAGGATCGGCTGCCGCTGGCGGGATTGGAGCGCGGCGAGCGGGAGGTGCTGATCGGCTTCGACATTGCCGGCGGCACTCTGGGAGCCGGAGTCCGGCAGAGCGCCACCTGGGCCAGGTTCCGCGGTCCGCAGGTCGCCCTGCCGCTGCCGCAACTGGCCGACGGCGATACCCTCACCGCGATCCTGCGTCAGGGGGGGGGAACGCTCTCGCTCGGCATTGCAGGTTCAGGGGGGGGGAAAATTGCCGCCAAGGTGCCGCTGGGTACTGCCCAGGGATGGCTGCTGATCAATCCGTTCAGTCAGCGGGTGCTGTTGCCGGACACCTGGCTGCATTGGACCATTGCCTGGCTGGCGGGTTGGGGGTTGCTGTTGGGCTGGGGAGCGGGAGCGTCGCGGCGACCATGGGTATGGGGCATGCTGGCGGTAGTGGTTGCCGGAACTGTTGCCGCCGGAGGAGAGTCGCGGTGGTCAGGTGCCGACTTGCTGGCCCTGGCGACTGGTTGGTTGGCGGCTGCGGCGCTCTCCCGCTCCCGGCGCGCGGTGGCGGGAGCAGGAGCGACCCCGAACCCTCATCGCGGCCGGAGCGCGGCCAGAGCGGCCTCGCCGTAGAAGAGCCGGATGTACTTCTGCTGGGTCTCCGTCAGGCGGCGGATCGCCCAGGCCAGGTGCACGAAGTGCGGCTCGGTCGGCACCCGGAGCGGGTGCATCCCGATGTCGTCGGGCAACCGGTTCCCCTTCCGGGTGTTGCACGACGAGCAGGCGGTGACCACGTTCTCCCAGAGGTTCCCCCCCCCCAGCGACTGCGGCACCACGTGGTCCCTGGTGAGACACTCCCGCGGCCGGAGCGCCGACTGCGGCCGCCCGCAATACTGGCAGGTGTAGGAGTCGCGGGCAAAGAGGAAAGTGTTGGTGACCTGGCGGCGGAAGCGGCGCGGCACGTGGACAAAGCGGATCAGGCGGATGATGACCGGGCGCGGCATGTTGAGGTGAGCACTGCGCACCGGTTGGTGTCGATCGGCCTCGACTATCTCGGCCTTGCCGTCAATGACCAGCCGCAACGCACGACGGGTGGGCACCATCGTGAGTGGTTCGAAAGAGGCGTTGAGAGCGAGACATCGCACCAGTTGGGCTCCTGATGGCGTTGAAGACAAATACCCATTTCCGGCCGCGGATTCAAGCCCCGGGGGGGGATGTCGCCGGTTCGTGACCATGCACCAGCCGACCACCGAGCCAGGTCGCCACCACCGCCGCTCGTCCCGCGGCCAACACCGCCGCCTCGGGAGTGGCGGTCTCCCCCACCCGGATCGCCACCAGGTCGGCCTCCTTCCCCACCTCCAGCGTCCCCGTCGTGGCGTCCCGACCGAGCGCCATCGCCCCCCCCAGAGTCAGCGCCCGGACAGACTGCTCCGGACCCCACCCCGCCAGCGCCGCCGCCGCACGCGCCTCGGCGATCAGATCCGGCGGCGCCACGCTCACCTCGGAATCGGTCCCCAAACCGATCCGCAGCCCGGCCGCCTCGAACATCCCCACCGGCGCGTCGGCACCGTGATGGCGCCGGTTTGATCGGGGGCAATGCGCCACCGCACAGTGGTGCCGCGCCAGCAGCGCCACGTCGCCGGCGTCGGCATCAATCACATGGACACAGAGGGTCCGCTCCGACAACACCCCGTGCCGCTCCAGCCAGGCCAGCGGGGTGACCGCTTCCTCAGTGGGCCTCGGCACTCCGCGCTCCCGCCACATTTCGGCGAAGCTCCCGGTGAAGCTCGCCAGCAGGGCACTCTCGTCGGGTGGTTCGGCGACGTGTACCGCCATCGGCACCCCGTGGGCGCGCGCCAGCTCCGCCGAGGCACGGTAGAGCGGCCCGCTCACCGTGTAGGCGGCGTGGGGAGAGACGCCGATCGCCACTCGCCCGGTGGCATGGCGAGCCAGCCGGTCGAGGTCGCGTCCGAATCGCTTGATTGCCGGGGCACACTCGTCGGGATGCATCCCGAACAGTTCGTGATGGGCAATCCCGCTGGCGCCGAGGTGATCGAGCGCGGCGATCACCGCCCCGGTGCTGCCGGTATCGCACACTGTGGTGACGCCGGCCGACCACTGGTCCCTAATCCCGGCCAGAGCCGCATCGAAGAACGCCTCCTCCGACCGCGCCGCCTTGAGCGCGATGATCCTGACGATCCACTGCCAGAAGTCATTCTCCTCGGCCATTCCTGCAAAACCGGTCAGCTCGAGATGGGTGTGGGTGTTGACCAGTCCCGGCATCAGCACCACGTCGCCCAGGCGGTGGTGCGGCACGTGGGGGGGGGATGGCACCGTGGCATCGCTTCCCACGGCGGCGATCCGGCCGGTAGAGTCGATCAGCACCGCACCACCGGCAATCGGCGGACCGGCGACCGGCAGCAGCCAGTCAGCCGAGAGTCGCAGCGTCAGGGCACGCTCCCGGGGCTTTCGGCGGTGTGTACCGGACAGAACTCCTTCGGCTCGCCACCGGGCGGGAAGTAGCGGATCTCGCGCACGTCGGCCGGACAGAAGGGAGTCACCCGGAAACCGGTGGTGCGATCGATCTCGACCGGCATGAGCATGTTTTCGGGCTGGGCCCAACCGCCCGGAGTCCGCCGCCGCTGATAGATCTCGGTCATCATCTGGGTCCAGGCCGGCGCCGCGAGACGGCCACCCTGAGCGTTGGCCATGATCTTGGTGTTGCGGTCAAAGCCCATCCAGACCGTCGCCACGATGTCGTTGGTGAAGCCGATGTACCAGACATCGTTGTAGTCGTTGGTGGTGCCGGTCTTGCCGCCCGACGGAATCTGGAAGCCGGCGCGCCAGACCGCCGCGTTGCCGGTGCCGTTGGTGACCACGCCGCGGAGCGCCTCGTTCATGAGGTAGGCGATCGGCTCGTCGAGCACCCGGCGGGTGACCGGATCGGGTTCCCACAGCAGCTTGCCATCGCGGTCTTCCACCCGGAGGATGGCGGTGGGCTCGGCCCGAACGCCGAGGTTGGCGAACACCGAATACGCCGCCACCATGTCGATCGGGTGGACCTCGGCGGCGCCGAGCGCCAGCGACGGGACGGCCGGCATCCGGGTCCTGATCCCGAACTTGCGCACCTCATCGATGATCGCCTGCGGCCCGAGTTGCAGCCCCAGCTTGACCGCGATGCTGTTGGTCGACTGCCACAGCGCCTGGCGCAACGTCATCGGCTCGCCCGAGAAGGTGCCGGTGAAGTTCTGCGGTTCCCAGTTGGGCTGGCCGTCGGGCATCTCGACCGAGATCGGCTCGTCGATCTCGATGTGCTCGAACGGGATCCCCTGCTCCAGCGCGGCGACATAGACGAACGGCTTGAAGGTCGAGCCCGGCTGCCGGAGCGCCTGGACGGCTCGGTTGAACTTGGAGTCGCTGAAATCGCGACCGCCGACCATCGCCAGTATCCTGCCGGTGCGCGCCTCCATCACCACCGAGGCGCCCTGGAGGTAGGGAGTGTTGGCAGTCTCGGGCGCGTCGGCCTCGCGCGCCTCGAGGTACTCGCGATAGGTGCGATGCGGGAAGCGGCCGTTGACCTGACCGTTCTCGATTTTTTCGAGCTGCTCCGCCAGCGCCCGTTCGGCCGCAATCTGCGCGTTCAGGTCGAGGGTGGTGTAGATCCGGAGCCCGCCGCGATAGAGGGTGTCGCCGAACTTCGCCTCCATCTGCTGACGGACGAACTCCACGAAATACTCTCCCACCGCGCTGTTGTCGGACCTCGAGGAGAGGGCAATCGGGTATCCCTGCCAGACTTCGGCATCCTCGGCGCTGAGCTTGCCGTTTTCCGCCATGAGCGCGAGCACCAGGTTGCGGCGCTGCAGCGCGAACTTGGGGTTCCGCCGCGGATTGTAGCGGGTGGGCGCCTTGGGGATCGCCGCCAGCATCGCCGCCTCGGCGACGTTGACCTCGCGGGCCGATTTGCCGAAGTAGCGTTGCGCCGCTGCCTCCACTCCATAGGCGCGGTTGCCGAGGTTGATCTGATTGAGGTAGAGCTCGAGGATCTTGTCCTTGGAATAGCGGGACTCGATCTCCATGGCGACCTTGGCCTCGCGCAGCTTGCGCCCCAGCCCGGCCAGCCCATGGCGCTGGCTGCGGTCGATTTCCGACGGCCAGACGTTGCCCGCAAGCTGCATGGTGATGGTGCTGAAGCCCCGTTCGGAGAGCGACAACGCCAGGATGTTGCTCTTCAGCGCCCCGAGGAAGCCGTAATAATCGACGCCATTGTGCTCATAGAAGCGCTTGTCCTCGACCGCGAGGAAGGCGGCCGGAATCGCCGGCGACATCTGCTCCAGGCCGATCACGGTGCGCCGCTGCAGGCCGAAGTCGGTGATCAACCGGCCGTCGGCGGCATAGACCTTGGAGGTCTGGTCGGCGTCGTAGTCGGTGAGCCCCGCTGTGCTGGGACATGCGTTGTTGGAGCAGGCGGTGGTCCAGGCCACCACGGCGACCAAGGCGCCAAAGAGGGTGACCACCGCTCCGGCGATGAGCAGGCGTTTGAACCAGCGACGCCAGGGACGCTGTGATCGGGGGCGCGGCTTGGCGCGGGGCTGGGCGGCAGGCATCCCCTGAAGGTATCGCAACCGGGGGCGCCTTGCACCTCCCCGGCGCTGGGCGGCATCTTGTCAGCATGAATCTCCTCCAGGAAACGCTCGCCGCCCGCGGGATGGTGCACGACGCCACCCCCGACCTCGCCGCCCGCCTGGCAGCCGGACCGATCACCGGCTACGTCGGCTTCGACCCCACCGCCGACTCACTCCACGTCGGCAACCTGATCCCGGTGATGGCGCTCGCCTGGTTGCAGCGTTCGGGCGGCACCCCGATCGTCCTGGTCGGCGGTGGCACCGGAATGGTGGGCGATCCGTCGGGGAAACGCGCCGAGCGGCCGATGCTCACCGCCGACGTGGTTGCCCACAACGCCGAGGCGATCCGGGCGCAGCTCGCCCGCTTCCTCGATTTCGGCGACGCCCCTGGGCAGGCCCGGATGCGCAACAACGCCGACTGGCTGCGGCCGCTGGGGCTGCTCGACTTCCTCCGCGACGCCGGCAAGCATTTCACCATCAGCTACATGCTGCAGAAGGATACCGTCAAGAGTCGCCTCGACAGCGGCATCTCGTTCACCGAGTTCAGCTACATGCTGGTGCAGGCATACGACTTCGCGCACCTGGCGCGCCATGACGGCTGCGAGCTGCAGATGGGCGGCTCGGATCAGTGGGGCAACATCACCGCCGGGATCGAGCTCGGTGCCCGTCGCGATGGCCGGAAGCTCCACGGCCTGGTGCTGCCGCTGCTCACCACCGCGTCGGGCGCCAAGTTCGGCAAGAGCGAGGGCGGCAATGTCTGGCTCGACCCGGCGCGCACCTCGCCCTACGCCTTCCACCAGTTCTGGCTCCAGAGCGAGGACGCCGACGTGGAGCGCCTGCTCCGCTTCTTCACCTTTCTCCCGCTCGACGAGATTGCCGCGGTGATGGCCGAGCAGGCAGCCGACCCGGCTCGGCGCACCGCCCAGCGGCGACTGGCCGACGACGTCACCGCGCGGGTGCACGGAGTCGAGAGCGTGGCGCGGGCCACTGCCGCCGCGGCGATCCTGTTCGGGGGGGGGGAACTTCGCGCCGCCGACGCAGCCACTCTGGCGATGGTGGCCGCCGAGGTGCCGCGGGCCACCGTGTCGCTGGATGGCGACGGGGTGCCGATCGCCGAGGCGCTGGTGGCGGCCGGACTGGCGGCCTCCAAGGGCGAGGCCCGCCGCGGCCTGGCCGCCGGCGGCTTCGCCGTCAACGGCGTGGTGGCGGACGAGACGCGCCGGATCACCACGGCGGACCTGCTGCCCGGCGGCGGTGTCTTCCTCCGGAAGGGGAAGCGGAATTGGGCGGTGGTCGAACGGGGGGGCGTGAAAGGTGAAAGGTAAAAGGGGGGGGGGCGGGGTATGGGTTGTGGGTGAACGGGGGGAAATCCCCCCCCACCCGCCGGGCGCGGCGGGGGGTGCGCGCGCCCGCGGTGACGGGTGACCGGTCCCCGGGGCCCCCCCGGGGGGGCGGGGGTCAACCGTTAACGCGGGCGCGCGCCCCCCCCGCCGCTGGGGGCGGGGGGGGGGTTTTTTGTCCCCGGTTCCACTTTCCACTTTCCACGCCCCCCCCCCTTTT
>JANRJE010000027.1:0-3719 GCA_033764135.1 Gemmatimonadales bacterium | reverse complement strand
ACAACGGCGAGTGCATGCCGAGCAATGCTGCGTGCTCGGCCAGAAACGGGTCGGGGTAAATGACCAGCGAACTCCGGCTGATGTATCGGGTACGCATCGGGGGAACACCTCCGCAAAGGGTCGGAAGCTGACAGCCGTAGCTCGAGGGCGCCGGGGGCGCCGGGGGCGCCGGGGGCGCCGGATCAAGGGTTAGCGCGGACGGATGAGGCTGTCAAGTGGGGAAAAAGAAGACGTTCCAGATTGCGCGAAGTACCCTGAGCGGAGCGAAGAACCTGCCGCATCACAACATTGCCAGATGGTCCTTCGCTTCACTCCGTTCAGGATGGCGGTATCAGGTGTGGCCTGCTCCGCGCTTCACTTCGTGCAGGACGTGCTCTGCGCGGACTCGTGCTCTGGAGAGACGCGACGCGAATGGTGACTCCTGGGCGGAAGGTCTGCGCTGCGGCGTGATCCGCGTCGATTGGTATCCGAGCGATGCTGTTATGAGGCAGGTCCGCAGGTGATCCCAGAGTTCACCGGAATCACCTTTTGAAAGCGGAGATACACTTCGCCATCCGGAGTCCGCTCGCGGATCTGGATCTCGCCCTTCTCGATGGCCAGCACCTCCCTGTGGCCGCCTGGGGCAGGCGGTGGGATATCCAATCGCCCCAGCATCCGACCGGCAACATCGAAGGCCACCCAGACGTCTGCACCACCACGGCTCCGGGTCGGAGCAAAAAAAGACTGCATCCAGACACACCCGGCCGGATCGACGAGAAGCTGACCATAGGCTGGCCAGTGGGTAGCGGTTCGGTCCTTCTTCATCCGGTCGCGCAACGCCTTCGCATCCCGCTGCGGTGGAATCATCCGCTCCAGCAATTTGTCATACTCCCTTCCCGTCAACGGAACCGGTGCATCCAGCGTCCGAACGATCTGCAGGAGTTTGCCCGCCGCCGAGATTCTGCGATACTCTGAGGCCAGCCCATCTCCCGCGATGACGTCGGCGCCAGCCATCGCCTGAGTGGTCACTCTCCCCACAATGTCTGTGCTTCCCGGGCCAAGGCGGAGCGATCCTGAACGGAGTTCGCCTCGCAGATCGATCACCTTGCCCGCGAAATCGAATGACCGCTCCTCCGCTGCGCGGAATACTGGCTCGACCACAAGCAGCTTTCCCCCTCGTCCGCACGCCTGGAAGGGTATCGCTCCCCCGTCAAGCGAGAGGTGCCGGACCAGTCGCCCATCGGCGGTCAGGACCCCGAGTCGGCGATTCGCGTCATCCCAGACGATCACGGTGTCGCCGTCCGTTCGGCACATGATCGTGAGGTACCGGAATTCGCCTGGCCCACTTCCCTTTCTACCAATCACTCTGTGTTCCCGGAGATCGGCTCCAAACAGATGCATGCGATCGGAATCGAGCACCATGAACTTTCCGCTGGAGAGGCGCACCGCCCTGAGGTATCCGTGGCGCCGATTGAACTCTCGGGCAGGATCGACGGAGAGACCTCCGAGGGTCGCGATCACGCTACCGAGCAGGAAGGCCGGGCGAGCACTGGCCCGCGAGGCGTTGGAGACGATCGTGACGCCAGCGCTGTCACGACGGCCGGGAGACTGGGCACGGACGGGGCCACAATACCAGAGCACCGCCGCGCTCACCATAAACGCCACCCAGAAGTACCGACGCCCCACCTTCAGCGCACCAGCAATGCCGTGGACCGCGTCACCCGGTTTTGCCCCCGTTCGTCGCTGACCACCACCGTCAGCAGATACCGTCCCGGCTTGAGGCGATCGAGATCGAGCTCGCGGCGCATCTCGTTGATTCCGGAATTCACCTGATGGCGAAAGGTGACGTTGAACGCAGGCGGCGCGTCGCGTCGCCCCACCTCGGCGACGGCAACGGTGGTGGCGAGTTCGGTGGCAGCGAGGGTGTTCCGCACCTGGTAGTAGAGCTGGACCGGCGTCTTTCGCTCCACGGTGCCGAGCGGCGCCAGCACCACCGGCCCGGTGGGAGCCGACCAGCTCACGCCGTGACCGGCAACACCCAGCACCAGATCCGACAGTTGCAGCGATCCCCCGGCGAGCGGCTCGGCGGCGGTCGTGAAGGAGCGGCCCGAGGCACTGCTGTCGCGCACTGCCACCACGCTCCACGCGGTGATCCCGTGCGACGCCGACATCACGGCCACGCCGGAGACAAATGCGTCACTGCCGGAGCGCTTGGGCAACGGAATCGAACCGACAATGCTCGAGTCCCGCGACATTCCGCTGGCAGGGTCGTACCAGCGCAGCTCGAGGCGGAGGTCGAGGGCGCGGGCTTTCTTTGCTACCCCGTCGGTGAGGTCGTCTGCTGCGATGGCCCAGGGGACCAGCGCCATGATCACGCCGGTACGCGGATGCCAGAGGCGGAGAAACTGGGCGGTGACGTCCAAATGCCGAGGCAGGCGAACGGTGTTGTTGTCCTTGGTGGTCGCCTCGAAGATCATCGCCTGATCCTCGTGACGAAGATCGAGCATCTCGTTGACGGGGAGTCCAATGCGGTCGGCCGGCGTGCGGGCTCGCAACAGGTTCCACCAGCCAGCGGCAATTGCACGTTCCGCCTGAACGCAGCGGCGCACTGTGATCCCGCAGAAGTGCTCCCCCACCACCGCCGTGACCAACCGGGTGGCGTCCTGGGTGCCGTCGCCCTGCTCACTCTCGAACGAGAGCACCAATTCCCTTCCGTCGACATCGTAGCGCCAAGTCTCGCGCTTGAGGTAGTTGCCCGCACCTGTGACAGTGAAGTGTTCGCGCTGTTGCGGCGCCCCGAAGCGCATCCACACCGCGCCACGGTCGTCTATGGCGATCTGCCAGCGGATGAACTCCCGGAACGCCTCGGCGGGAGTCGCACTCCCAGGGGTCACCACTTCGACCGCGAAGCCGCCACCCACGGCGTCGGGATTGGCCACCCCGCCCATCAGCCGACCCCGCTGGACAGGGACCACGTCGAGGCGGAAATGCTCGTGGACATACGCCAGGCGGTTGATGTGCTCGACCACTCGCGCCCCGGGAGGGCGGCCATCGCGGATGTCGCGACTCAGCAGCAGGTCGCGCACCCACGGCCCCGTCTCCGCCAAGGGGAGCGCGCGCCAAACGGAGTCCTCGCCACGGGTCAGGAACCAGTTGAGGTGCCACGCCAGGTCGGCGCGATCAACCGTATCCCGTACCGCGCGTGCCGCCGCAAGAAAGGCCGACCACGCCATGGTGGTGTCGGCCCGCTGGCCTGCCGCCCGCGACAGCGTCAGCAGGTGAAGCGTCGAGTCGCCGCCCGAGCGGAGTCCGGCCAAGGCACAAGCGGAGGCACGCCAGGGATCGGGAACGGCGAGTCGCCACGCCTGCTCGGTGCAGCCGCGGAAGACCGCCGGATGCTCAACTCCAGCAGACACGGCGCGCTCCAGATATCCCAGCGTCCAGTCCGCCGGTTCGGCGACGACATGATCGGTGTTGAGCACCGCCAGCAGCGCGGCCGCGCGGGCCGAGGCGGAATCGTCGAGCAGCCGGGCGGCGAGCATGCTGGCACCGTGCCGCCAGGAACTGCCAGTCGGCATCAGGTACGAAGTGCGGGAGGTGGTTTGCGTGGCGGCGAGTTCGGCCCGGATGCAGCTCAGTCGCCAGGTCGCCGTCCGGTCGAGCTTGCCGTCGGAGGCGTCGCGCGCCAGGCGGGCCTCGCTGTCCAACAGCGATTCGCCCGGGTCCGGAGCCGTCTCCGT
>JANRJE010000026.1:0-58753 GCA_033764135.1 Gemmatimonadales bacterium | reverse complement strand
CTTTCACCTTTCACCTTTCACCTTTCACGTCCCTCCCCCCCCCCAACACGGACTCAACCTGATGCTCCCCTCCCGCACCGAGCAGACCACGCCGCGTTCCGCCAGCTCGTGATACACAGCCGAGACATCACCGGGTGGCCTGACGCAGAGAATCCCCGATCCGCGCTCGCCCTGCGGTGAGGTGATGGTGGCGCCGATCTGCTCGGCCCAGCTAAGCCACGGTGCGTGCATTTCCTGCAATCGCCGGGCGATGGCCGGGACACCCACCTCGAGGATCAGTTCGAGCGCGGCGTTCATCGCGGCGAAGTCCTGCACCGGCAGGGTGATCAGCTCGTAGCGGCGGGCGTCGTCCCACGGTCGCGGGTCGTAGCTGGTGAGCCGGGTGTAGTCGTCGGTGCCCTGGAACGAGGCCCAGCCGGCGAAGGTGGGCGGGAAGCGGGTGATCAGCTCCCGCCGCACGTAGAGAAAGCCGGTGCCCCACGGGCCGAGCAGCCATTTCTGCGCACCGCATGCGAGGAAATCGACCGGCGTGGCGCGTACGTCGACCGGCAACTGGCCGCACCCCTGGATGGCATCGACGATCAGCCATTTGCCGTTCATCCGGGTGGCGCGGGAGAGCGCCGCCAGGTCGATGGTGTAGCCGTTGCTGAACTGGGTCAGCGACACGCAGACCGCCTTGACCTCGGGGGCGTCGAGTCGCTGGTGGAGCCGGGCCTCGTCGGGCCACCCCTCTGCGGTGCAGGGAATCCGCTCGAGCACGATCCCCTCTGCCGCACGGGCGAGCCAGGGATAGACATTGCTCGGGAACTCGCGATCGAAGGTGAGCACCACGTCGCCCGGCTGGAGCGGGAGTGCCCGCGCCGCCACGTTGAGGCCGGTGGTGGTGTTGGGCATCAGGGCGATCTCATCTGCGTCGGCGCCGATCAGCCGGGCACTCAACTCGCGGGCTCGTTGCAGGATGCCGTTGAGTCGATCCATCGACCAGTTGACCGGCGCGGCACGATCGCGGTTGCATTCGTCGAGGGCTCGCAGCGCGCGCGTGGGCATCGGACCGATGCTGGCGGTGTTGCAGTAGCTGCCGCCCTGGATTGCGGCGAATTCCTCGCGGCCGATCGCGTTCCAATCTGGGGTCATCGCCTGCAGCTCCGGTTGAGAGTCGGGTCGGCAGGAAAGCTACCGGAACGCCGCTGCTGTTGCACCACGCCATCGCCCGATCCATCCTTCGGTGGCATCCGGCAGGGAGTCAAGGTCCAGGCGGCTCCCGTCACCACTTCCGCAAGGCAGACGACCATGACGTTGTCACGATCCCTCATTGCCCTCCCGATCGCCGCCGCCTGTGCCCTGGCGCCGCTCGGCCGGGCCAGCGCCCAACGCCCCCCCCTGACCCTGATGGGCGGCATTTCGCTCACCGGATTCGACGGCGACTTCATCGGCAACACCGGCACCACCACCTCGTTCCTGATCGGCGGATACGCCACCTTCCAGTTCGGCCCGCTGGCGATCGAACCCGGGGTGGTCTTCACCCGGAAAGGCGCCGAGATCAGCCAGATCGGTACCGCCACCGAGAACACCATCGACTACCTCCAGATCCCGGTGCTCTTCAAAATCAGCGGCCCGCTCACCCCCTCCAGCCGTTTCTACGTCGGTGCCGGTCCGGCGCTCGGCTTCGAGATCGACTGCCGCTTCGAGGGGACCAACGAGGCGCTCAGCACCACGGTCAACTGCCAGGACATCGACATCGACGGATCGCGCCTCCGGACCAAAAGCACCGAGTTCAGCGCCATCGGCGAGGCCGGCGTGGAGATCGGCCGCTACAGCCTCGGAGTCCGCGCCGACTTCGGGCTGACCAACATCTATGACGTCATCACCGACGACGTGAAGACCGAATCGGACCTCAAGACGCGCACCGTGTCGCTGGTGGCGGGGATCAGGTTTTAGGGGACGGTGAACGGGGGGGAGACGTGAAAGGTGAAAGGTGAAAGGGTACGGTCGCTTTAGCGACGAGCGCATGGGGGTCTGCGTGAAGGTGAGCGAGGAGACCCCGCCGCTCGCTACGCGAGGGCGGGGATCCCCCCCCCCCGTTTCACCTTTCACCTTTCACCTTTCACCTTTCACCTTTCACCTTTCACCTTTCACCTTTCACCTCACCTCGTAATTCCGGTACTCGAACGGCCGCCATCCGGAGATCTCCTCGACCAGCAGCGAGGCCGTCTGGACCAGCTGCTTCGCCCGCCAGGCTGGCGCGGCGACCGCTGCCACTGAGTCGCGCCGCGCCTCGATCCATTCGCGGATCACCGTTGGATGCTTGTCCTTGAACGCCCGAAGCCCCGGCTGCCAGGGCAGCAGCGGGCGCGCCGGATCGGCCAACCCTCGCCACGGATAGATCACCCGGTCGGCGGCGCGTTTGGCCTTGAGCGCCCAGGCCGGGCGCGCCCAGCCGTAGTGATGCATCACTGCGTCGGCGGCCCGGCAGCGAATGCGCCGACCGGTCGGCCCCACCCGGAAGCCCTGCGCGTCGCGGAAGGAGTGGATCTGGTGTGAGGGGTCGAGCCGGATGGCTCGACACTCGCGCCGGTACCAGCCGCGGCCGGTGGCGATGGTTTCACAGTCGCCGTAGAAGTGCCGGAAATCCACCACGACTCCCTCGACCATCGCTTCGCCATCGACGGCGGCGATGGTATCGGCAAGTCGCTCCGCCGCACCATCGGCGAACACCTCGTCGGCCTGGATGGCGATGCCCCAGCGGCCGCTGCAGGCCGCCCTGGCGCGCTCGGTCTCGATGGCCAGCATGGCAGGGCCCAGGGTGTCGTCCCAGTCCGACTCGATGATCCGGAGCTTGGGGTTGGCGATCTTCCGGACCCTGAGCAGAGTATCATCCTCCGACGCGCCGACGTTGACGACACACTCGTCGACCACCGGCAGGAGCGAACGGATGCTCGCCTCGACCGGGAAGTCGAGCAGACTGGCGTTCCGCACCAGAGTGAAACCGGAGATGGCGATCGGCACGCGCCCAAACTCCACCCGATGGAGCCCGATGGCAAGCACCCTGCATGTGGTCCTCTACCACCCGGCACGCCTCCCGGTCGTCCGCTACGGCGGCACCGAGCGGGTGGTGGTCTGGCTGGCCCGCGGCCTGGCAGAGCTCGGTCACAGGGTCTCACTGATCAGTCACCCGCAGAGTCGGCTCGCCGAGGCGACCCTGATTCCGATCGATCCGGGGCTCACCCGGGTGGCTGGCGGCCCCGATCTCACCGCCTATCTGCCGGCCGGAGCCGACCTGCTCCACTCCCACGTCCCGCTCCGCAATCCGCCCGCCGAGCTGCCATTCTGCTGGACATTGCACGGCAACACCCCGCCCGATCGCGTTCTACCTGACACCACCATCGGCGTCTCGGCCGATCATGCCCGGCGCCACCGGCTCGCCCGCTGGGTCCACAACGGAGTTGATCCGGCCGACTACCACATTGCAGCTGCCAAGGGGCGTCACGATCTATTCCTCGGTCGGTTGCATGGCGTGAAGGGGTGGCGCTGGGCAGTCGAGGGAGCGCGCCGGAGTGGCCACCCGCTGGTGATCGCCGGCGGCTGGCGGCCCTCGTTCCGGCCGGGCCTCCATTTCATGGGACGTGTCGGGGGGGGGGAGAAACGCGCCCTGCTGGCCGAGGCGCGCTGCCTCTGGATGCCGGCGCAGTGGGACGAACCGTTCGGACTCACCCTGATCGAGGCGATGGCCAGCGGCACTCCCGTGCTGGGTACCCGCCGCGGCGCGCTGCCGGAAATTGTCTCCGACTCATGCGGCGCCCTCGGCGACACGCTGGAGGAGCTCGTGGCGCTCCGCCCGACGCTCGACGCACTCGATCCGGAACAGATCCGGAACCGGGTGCTGGAACGATTTACTCACCGGGTGATGGCGGAACGATATGTGGGGATTTACAGGGGGGTGGGGGACGTGAAAAGTGAAAGGTAAAACGGGGGGGGGATCCCCGCCCTCGCGTAGCGAGCGGCGGGGTCTCCTCGCTCGCCTTCACGCAGGCCTCACCAGTCCCCCCCCCCGTTCACCGTTCACCCGCGCCCCGCAGGGGCGCCCAGTTCACCTTCTCCCCCCGTTTCACCTTTCACGTTTCACCTTTCACGCCCCCCCCCACCCTCGGCTGCTCCGCCAGCAGGCACTGCATCCGGTGCATCCAGGTGTGATCGCGGAGCAGGCGTTGGCGGGCGCGTTCGCCCAGACGGGCGGCGTGGGCGGGATCTTCGAGCAGTTCGCGGACGGCGGCCTTGAGCTCGAACGGCTCGGCGAAGGTCACCACCTCCTCGCCCGGCACGAAGCAGCGGGCGAGGTCGCCGCGATCATCGACCACCTGCGGCAGTCCCATCGCTGCCAGCTCGAACAGCCGCAGGTTGCACGACGCCTCGGGAAGGTCGCCCTCGACTGCCGCATGGTGAATGTTGATCGCCACACTCGCCCCGCCGTAGGCGTTGATATACTCCTCGGTGTGGGCCGCCTCGCCCCGGCAATAATCGCGGAGCGCCGTCTTGCGCCATCCCGGGCCCCAGATCGCCAGGCCGAACTCCACCAGCTCGGCCAGCAGCCGCTCACGACGCGGCGTGGCAGTGCCGGCAAAGACCACATTGGCGCGATACTGGTCTCTGGTCCTGATCGGTCGATAGACCGACGGATCGGCCGCCGCACGCAGCACGTCGACGGTGCGGCCGAGCTGCTCGGAGATTTCGGCGGCGACATCGGTGCCGATGGCGTAGATCAGATCGTACGGGCGCGCCAGCGCGGTGGCCGACTTGACGGTGCGCAGATCGTCCGGCAACCAGTTGACCCATCGGGCGCGGGAGCGGGAGCGCAGCCGGTCGACCAGCGGCTCGTCGAGCAACCGACCGCCGATCACGATCACCAGTTCGGGCTCGCACTCGTCGATCTGACGCTCGAGGCGTTGCGGCAGGTCACCGGCCCTGAGCCGCCCCAGCAACGACGGTTTCGCCAGCAGATTGCAGTTGGCAACGGTGCAGCCGAGTCGTTCCAGCGCCCGGCGCCGATGGGCGGCGTTGGCGTGCTGGACGTCATCCTCGTCGGCAATGAACAAGACGGAGCGTTCGGTCGTCACGACGTCACCTCGGCCGCGGAAAACTGCAAATCATGGAGCCGGCGATAGAGCCCTCCGGCAGCATGCAAATCGGCATGGGTCCCCTGCTCCTCCACCCGCCCCTCCTCGATCACGATGATCCGGTCGGCATCGCGCACCGTGGCGAGCCGGTGAGCGATCACCAGCACGGTGCGGTCCGCCATCACCCGCTCGATCGCCTCCTGTACCAGCCGTTCGGCGGCGGGGTCGAGGGCGTTGGTCGCCTCGTCGAGAATCAGTATCGGTGCATCGCGAAGCAAGGCGCGGGCGATCGCGATGCGCTGTCGTTCGCCGCCCGAAAGGCGCGTCCCCCGCTCGCCGAGCACCGTCTCGTACCGATCGGGGAGTCGGCAGATGAAGTCGTGGGCGTTGGCGGCACGCGCGGCGGCCTCGACTTCGGCTGCCGTGGCTTCCGGCCTGGCGTAGGCAATGTTGCGTCGAACCGTGTCATGCAGCAAGATGGTGTCCTGGCCCACCACCGCAATGAGCGAGCGCAGCGAGGCCCGCTTGAGCCGGGGGAGGGGGACGCCGTCGAGCCGGATTTCGCCCGCCACCGGGTCGTGAAACCGCGGGATCAGCTCGAGCAGTGTGGTCTTCCCCGCCCCGCTAGGGCCCACCAGAGCGACCACTTCGCCCCGGCCCACCCGGAATGATACATCCCGCACCACCGGTTCACCGGGCCGATAGCCGAAGGTGACGTGGTCAAATACCAGATCGCGCTCGAAGCGCGCCGGAATGGCGTCGGGCGGGTCGACCTCGGTGGCCGGGAGGTCGAGCACCTCGAAGATCCGCTCTCCGCTGGCGGCCGCGGTGGCGAGCAGCGCCGGAGCATTGGTGATCGCCTTGATCGGCGACATCACCCGGAGTGCCGCGAGCACGAAGATGAGGGTGGCCGGCACCTCCATCCGCACTCCGGAGATCGCCGGATTGGCGGCCGCCCAGAATATCAGCATCAGCATGGCGCCGCCGAACAGTTCGCTCACCGGCGAGGTCAGCAGGGCGTAGCGCTGGGTGTGCAGCATCCCCTTGCGGTAGCGATCGGTCTGCGCGCCGAACTCCGCCTCTTCCGCCGCCTCGCCACCGGCGGCACGGATCATCCGCATCGCGCCGAGCCGCTCCACGATGGTGGCAGTGAGCTCGCCGCGCTCGTGCGCAAAGACGCGGGCGTGCCGCGCCAGCCGCCGGAGCAGTCCCTGAACCCCGAACACCAGCAGCGGGGCCAGCACCAGCACCAGCAGGGTGAGTCGCGGCGAGATCGCGGCCATGACGCCGATCGTCACCAGAATCACCACCGCGTTCTGGAAGAAAGCCGCGAACGCCGCCACGACCACTTGACGCACCTGATCGGCGTCGCTGATCATGACGGCGGTGAGTTGCCCCCCCCTGGTGTGCTGGAAGTGATCGAGATCGAGCCGCAGCAGGTGGGCATAGAGCCGGGTCCTCAGCCGCCGCACCATCCCCTCCTGCACCACCACCGCGAGATAGCCGGCCAGCCAGGTGGCGACGTTCTTGAGCAGCAACACCCCGAGAAAGAGCGCCACCAGCCGCAGGGTCACCTCGGCGGCGGGCAGTCCCGCAAGCCAGGGATCGAGCCAGTTGCGGAGCCATCCCTCCAACCGCGTGCCCGGTGCCGCATCGGCCGCGGTGGCGGGAAAGAGGTGCCGCAGCAGCGGCTCCAGCAGCACCACTTGGGTGCCCTCGAGGACCGCGCCGACAAAGGCGGCCAGCATGCCGAGCAGGAATAGTCCGCGATGCGGGCGCAGCAGCCCGAACAAGCGGCGCCGTACCCCGGGGTGCGTCAGCGACGCCTCGGCGTGAGCAGGGCGATCGGCAGGATGATCTCCTCGGGCGACACCCCGCCGTGCAGGAAGGCGCCGCGATAGCGGGCCTGATACTCACGCAGCTTGGTGGGGTAGACAAAGAACCGGTCGCCGGTGGCCAGCGCGAGCCGGGTCGCGGCCGGATAATCGGGGAGCCCCCACGCCGCGAAGTCGTCGATCATCACCGCACCGTCAGCGTCCTCGACCCGCAACTCCTCGCCGAACTTGAATCGCAGACTCGGCGTGGCGTCGCGCCGGGCGTAGATGGTGGCCGGGGTATGGCAGTGCAGCGAGCCGTGATCGGTGGTGAAGAGCACCGGCACCCGGCGACGCTCCGCCTCCTTGAGCGCCTGGTGCAGCGCCGAGCGCTCGAACCAGGTCCGGGTCAGCGAGCGCAGCGCCGCGGTGTCGCGCGCCACTTCGTACAACGCCTCGTTCTCGGTGCGGCCGTGGGTGAGCTGATCGATGAAATTGAAGACCAGGGCAGTGACGCCGTCGCGGGCGAGGTGACCGGGCAGGTGACGGAGCATCGTCTCGCCGTCGGCAGGAGAGAGCACCTTTTCGTAGTGGACCGGCACATCCCTGCCGGTCAATTCGCGCAGCTGCTCGGTCAGCAACTCCGACTCGTGGGCATTGAGCGAACGCTCGTCCCGGCCGCGCCACACCTCCGGATGCCGGGCGATCAGGTCGCGCGGCAGCATCCCCGAAAAGATCGCGTTCCGGGCATACGGCGTGGCGGTCGGCACGATCGAGAAGTAGTGATCGACCTCGACGTCGAACAGCCGCTCGACGATCGGCCGGATCATGGTCCACTGATCGAGCCGCAGGCAATCGACCACCACCAGCAGCACCCGGCCGTGCAACTCGAGCGTGGGTCGCACGAACTCGCTGACCACGTCAACCGACAGCGGCGGGCGATCGGCGCCACCACTCCCCTTGATCCAGCCGGGATAATGACTGGCCACGAAGCGGGCAAAGTCCTGGCGCATCCCCGACTGCAGCGTGGCAAGCGCGTCGCGCAACCCGGGCTCGTCGGCCTGGCCGAGGCGGACGTCCCACGAGGTGAGCTCGACCACCAGCTCGATCCACTCGCGCCATTCCAGAGTTTCGCCGCGACGGCTCTCCAACTCCCGGAAGCGGGTCACGAAGTCGCGGGAGAGCCGCTGCTGGCGAATCTGGTCGCCCTCCAGCAGCCGGGTGATGACGGTGAGCACCTGCCGCGGGTTGACCGGCTTGATCAGGTAGTCGGCCACCTCGGCGCCGATGGCGTCGCGCATGGTGTCGGCGCCCTCGGACTTGGTCACCATCACCACCGGCATCGACGAATCGATGGCCCGGATCGCCGGGACCAGATCGAGCCCCCGGGTCCCCGGCATCTGCTCGTCGAGCAGCACCACCCCGTAGGGCTGGGCTCGCAACAACGCCAGAGCGTCGTCGCCGTTGGCAGCGCGTTCGACCGTGAAGCCGTTTTGCTCCAGGAAGAGCAGCTGGGAGTCGAGGGTCTCGATTTCGTCGTCAACCCAGAGAATGGTGCGGAGACGGGCCATGACGGAAAGTATCATGGGAGGGGGGTGGGACGGGAAAGGTGAAAGGGGAAAGGGGAAAGGTGAAAGGTGAAAGGTGAAAGGTGAAAGGGGCGCGGCAGAGCCGCGCGGGTGAACGGGGCCGTCGCTTCCCCGCCGCCGCACCTGCCCCGCCCCGCGAAGCGGCGGCGGGGAAGCGGCGGCCCCCGTTCCCCCGGAATGGTTCTTGCTCAACCACCACCATCATGTCTTCCCTAAATTCGAATCAGGACCCTGCCGGGGGGTTCCTCCCGACGGGATCGCCGCGGCCGTGGACCACCCGGGAATGGAGCGTACTGCTCGCCGTGCTGGCAGCGGGCGCCGTGGTCGGGTGGCTGCTCCGTTTCCCCGCTCACCTCACCAGTGTGGACGACGTCACCTACTTCCTGCTCGGCCAGTCCTTGCTGGAGGGTGGTTACCGCGAGATCTGGCAGGTCGGCACTCCGCTCCACGGACAGTATCCACCGGGAATGCCGGCCTGGCTCGCGTTGGTCCACCTCATGGGGGGGGGACTGGCAACCCTGACGGCGCTCCAACTGGGGTTGCTGGCCGGCACGAGCTACCTGATCGCCGACGCGCTGCGACGGCTCGGAAACGCCACCGTGGGAGTGGTGGTCGCCGGGCTGGTGATGTTCAACCCGACATTGAGCCACCTCGCCGGCACGATGTTGTCGGAGATTCTCTTTCTGGCTGTGACCACGCTGGCCCTGTATGCCCTCCTCCGGGCCGAGTTGGACGGCGCCGAGCGGTCCGGGCGATGGCTGGCGTTGGCTCTGGGTTGTGCGCTGGCTGCATTTCTGGTCCGGACCGTCGGCGTGGCGGTGTTGGGAGCCCTGATTGTCACCCTGCTGATCCGCAGGCGGTGGCGCTGGGCGGGCATCGCGACGGTGCTGTCCGCAGTCGTGGTGGGTGGGTGGCTGGCGTATGTGGTAATGGCCAGTCATGACTCGGTGGGACGGTCCTACATGGCCGACATCAACGACACTCCGCTGGGGAATGGCAGCGCGGGATCGATGAGCGCGCTGGGCGGGCTGTGGGCCAGAATCACCGGCAACTTCCGCGAATACGTCGTGGTCGGTGTGCCGGGTTTGCTGTCGTTGCCGATGGTGGCGCGAATCTCGATCGACAACCTCATCTGGACGGCTGCCATCGGAGCTGCCGGAACCGTCGGCATGCTCCGGTTGGCGCGACGCTGGCCCAGCGTGGCCTGGTTCATCGCCGGCACGTTCGCCATCCTGCTCCTCTGGCCCTGGCCGATCGAGCGGCTCGCCGCCCCGCTGCTCCCCTTCGGACTCGCCGCCATTCTGCTCGGCGCCTCCAGCGGCTGTCGTCCGAACGTTGGGGGGGGGAGACTCGCCCTGCTGGCAATCAGCACCGCCCTGGGCTTTGCGGCGCTGCAGGGACAGATCAAGCGCATGATCGAGATGGAGGGATGCCCCCGGACCGGAACGTATCTGACCCCGGCCGCCTGCACCTCACCCGAGCAGCGCGGCTTGATGGCCGGCATCCGGGCGATCGATGAGGAACTGCCGACCAACGCCATCATCGCCACATCGAAACGGCCGCTGGTCTACCTCGTGGCTGGGCGCCAGACCACCCCAATCGACCTGCTCGACCGAGACCTGGACACCCTGGCGGAACTCCTACCCCGCCTCGGGATCACCCACATCCTGCTGTCAAGGATGAATCCGGTCGAGATTGAGCGGGTTGGTCCGCGCCTCCACGCAGCCTGCGACAAGCTCGCCATTGCGGCTCCGGTCAACGGCCCGGCGGTGGTCCTCCGGCTGCGCCGGGACGGCGAACCGGACGCTTGCCGGACACTCGGTCGACTGATGGCCTGGCAGATGAGCCCGTTGTGGTGACTGCCGCGCCACGGTTGTCGGTGGTCCTCGCCGCTCCACCCCGCGCGGACGTCATCAACCGCGCGCTGACCGCACTCCAGGAGGGGCTGCCCGGCGAGACGATCGAACTGTTGCTGACCGGATCCCCCCCCCCGACGGTCCCCGACGGCAACCTCCTCCCGTCGTGCTGGCACATCCGGCACCTCGCGACCGACCCGAAGATGCTGGTGCCAGAGCAGTGGGGAGTGGGACTCCGCCATGCCAGCGCCCCGCTGATCGCCTTCTTCTCCGGCGACACGGTGATCACCCCCGACTGGTGGCCGGCGGTGGCGACCGCGATCGCGGAGGACGGCGTGGCGGGAGTGGCGACCGGCATCGCGCTGTTGCCCACCGGGCGCCCCGATGCCGCAGTCTTCCTGGCCCGCTACTCGACCTTTCTGCCCCAAGCGGGAGGGCAGTCCCACACCTGCACCAACCTCCCCGGCGAGGCGACGGTCTACCGCCGAGCCGTGCTGACTCAATACCCCGAGCTGATCCGGGAGGGGTTCTGGGAAATCCGCTTCCACCAGCGGATGCTGGCGGAGGGGTGGCGGTTGCGATTCCTCCCTCAACCGCTGACCCTGTTTCATGCCGCCCCCGGTGTTGTTGCGTTCATGCAACAGCGTTGCGGGCACGCCCAACAGTTTGGTGCCGAGCGGGTGCGACGATTCGGTCAATCACGGCTCGGTATAACGGTCCGCGCGCCACTGGTCCCCTGGGTGATGCTGGGCCGGATTCTGCGCCGGGCGATCCCCAACCGGTGGGGCCGTCGAGCCCTTCGCACGGGGTTGCCGCGGCTGATTCTCTACCTCATGGCTTGGAGCTGGGGTGAAGTATTGGGCGCCTGGCGGGCGAATGATGAGAATCAGTTGTCCAACGATGAGCGTCGGCCGGAGGGGTTACCGTGACGACACCCAGCGTGGTGGTGGTGCTGGCGTCGTTCCGTCCCCGGGCGATCGCGGAGGGCGCGATAGCAGCGCTGTTGCCCCAGTGCACCGCCCACGGCGCCCGGCTGGTGGTGGCCCGCCGACCGGCCGACGCCGATGAGAGGTGGCTCGGTGACCGATTTCCCGGCGCGCTGGTGGTATCCTGCCCCGCCACGGCCGACGTGCCGAGCATTCGTGGTGCCGGACTCCGGATGGCCGCTGCCGAATGGGTGTTCCTGACCGAGGACAACTGCCTTGCCGACCCCGACTGGTTGCCAGCGATGATGGCTGCTCTCAACCCGGATGTCGGGGTGATCGGGGGAATCATGTGGAATGCCCGGACCGCCCGGATCATCGACTGGGGGGCGTTCTTCGCCGAATACGGCTTCTTCGGTCCCGAGACCATTCCGGGCGAACCGGTGCTGGTCACTGGCGCCAACGTGGCCTACCGGGGCGATCTGGTCGAGGGGATTGCCGCGTCGGCGCTGGCTGGCGATTGGGAGGACGTGATCCACGGCCGCCTCAGTGCCCGCGGCGTGGCGCTTGCGCGCGCTCCCCGGGCCGTGGTGCGCCAGCAACTCCACTACCGCTTGGGGAGCTTCATGAGAGACCGGTTCGAACATGGCCGCGATTACGCCACAGTTCGGCGTGATGGCTGGGGCCTCGCTCTGCGACTGCTTCATGGCGTCGCGGCACCGGCGCTGCCGCTCCTCCTCGCCGCCCGGATCTGGCGCGCCACCGGCCGCCACTCGTCGCGGTCGTTCTGGCGGGCCCTTCCCGCCACCCTCGTCTTCCTGCTGGCCTGGGGCGTGGGCGAATCTTTCGGCTACCTCTGGAGTCCGTCTGCCGATGTCTGAACCGCTCCTCAGTGTCGTGGTCCCCTCGGTCAACGGCTGGAGTGATCTCCATCCCTGCCTTCGCGCGCTGGAGGCCGAGCGGCGCCGGACGCCGCTGGAAGTGCTGGTGCCCGAGCGTTGTGGTGCGGCCGTCCGTGACCTCCTGGCGGCCGCTCATCCCTGGGTGCGGATCATCCCGGTCCCCCCGGAGACCACCATCCCGATGATGCGTGCCATGGCATTCGACGCCGCACGGGCAACATCGGTCGCAGTGATTGAAGATCACGTCCAGGTCCGGCCGGGGTGGGCACAGTCCTTGCTTTCTGCCCGGGAAGGTGACGCGATCATCGGTGGCGGGGTGGCCAATGCTGCCACCGCCCGGCTGGTGGATCGTGCCGCTTTTCTCTGTGAATACAGTCATCTCCTGCCGCCTCTCGAGGCGGGCGAGGTGGCATGGGTGACCGGCAACAACACCCTCTACGATCGTGCCCTGTTGGTGCGCCTCCGGACGGCGACCCACGCAGGCCATTGGGAGTATCATTTGCACGACGTCGCGAAGGCCGATGGGATACCGCTGATCTCGCATCCCGAGATCGTCGTCGACCACGAGAAGCACTACACGGTGGGCGAGTATCTGTCGCAACGCTACCTCTACGCGCGGAGTTACGCCGGGGCACGAGTTGCCGGCGCCCCGCCCGTCCGCCGATTCGCCTGGGGACTGGCCGCGCTGGCGCTCCCTCCGGTGCTGTTGTGGCGAATCGTGTCGCGCTGCCTGACCAAGAGCGTCCCCCGCCGCGAGCTCTGGCAGAGCGTGCCGCTGCTGGCGGTGTTCGTCTGCGGCTGGGGCGCGGGTGAGGTGGTCGGGGCCTGGTTCGGTGCCGGCCGATCTCTGGAGCGGGTCTGTTGAACAAGGAGCAGACATGAGCAGCGTCCCGCCTCCGCCTCGCACCGTCGCCCAGTTGTCGCCCGGCGACCATGTCGTGGTCATCGGCGCCGGTCCGGCCGGGTTGACCGCGGCGTACCTGCTCACCAAGGCGGGGCACCGGGTGACGGTACTCGAGGGCGACACCATCGTCGGCGGGATTTCGCGCACGGCCCAGTATCGCGGCTTCCGGTTCGACATCGGCGGGCACCGGTTCTTCACCAAGATCGCGCCGGTGCAGGCGCTCTGGGAAGAAATCCTCGGTGATGACTTCATCTCCGTGCCGCGGATGTCCCGCATTCACTACGGCGGCAAGTATTTCGACTATCCGCTCAAGGCGATGAACGCGCTCGGCGGCCTCGGCATCGTCAACGCAGTGCGGATCATGTGGAGCTACGTCCAGGCGCAACTCTACCCCTCGCCGATCGAGGAAAATTTCGAGCAGTGGGTCACCAACCGCTTCGGCAAGCGACTCTACGAGATTTTCTTCAAGACCTACACCGAAAAGGTCTGGGGCATCCCCTGTACCGAAATCCGGGCCGAATGGGCCGCGCAGCGCATCCAGGGGCTGTCGCTCGCCAGGGCCATCCTCAACGCCACCCCGCTCAATCGCCGCAATGCGGACATCAAGACGCTGATCCATGAATTCCGGTATCCCCGGCTCGGCCCCGGCCAGATGTGGGAGGCGTGCCGCGACCGGATCGAGGCGATGGGCAACCGCGTGCTGATGGAGCACTTCGTGACCGGCATCGAGTGCCACAACGGGCGAGTCACCCGGGTGATCGCCGAGACGCCAACCGGGCCGGCGACCTTCGAGGCTGATCACGTCATCACCACCACCGACGTCCGCAGCCTGGTGCGGGCGCTCCGACCTGCGCCCGCCGCGCCGGTGACGACGGCCGCCGAAGGGCTGCGCTATCGCGACTTCCTGGTGGTCGCCCTGATGCTGGAGAAGACCGAACTTTTCCCCGACAACTGGATCTACATCCACACCCCGGGGGTGCAGGTGGGACGGATCCAGAACTTCAACAACTGGAGCAAGGCGATGGTCCCCGAACCGGGGATGACCTGCCTTGGTCTGGAGTATTTCTGCTTCGAGGGCGACGGGCTGTGGGCCGCCTCCGATGCCGAGCTGGTGGCGCTGGCGTCACGCGAGCTGGAGGCGCTCGGGCTGGTCCCCGCCGGCCTGGTCCGGGACGGCACCGTGATCCGGATGCCCAAGGCCTACCCGATCTACGACAGCGCCTATCGCGGCCACCTCGATGCGGTCCGCGAGGGAATCGACCCGATCGCCAATCTGCACACCGTCGGCCGCAACGGGATGCACAAGTACAACAACCAGGACCACTCGATGCTGACGGCGATGATGGCCGTCTGGAACATGCAGGGTGCCGCGCACGACATCTGGGCGGTCAACACCGACTTCGAGTACCATGAGGAGCAGCGACTCGAGTCACCGGCACCGGCACGGGACGAGGCCGCGGCGTGACACTCAGAATCGGAGTGGACGCCACTTGCTGGTCGAACCGGCGCGGTTACGGCCGCTTCGCGCGGGAATTGATGCTGGAGCTGGTTGCGCTTGCACCAGAGCACCAATTCCTCTGTATCGGCGATGCGTCTGCGTTTGCATCCCTTCCACTGGTCGCACCAAACGTCGAGCGCATCATGGTGCCGCAGGATGCTCCCCCAACGGAAGCAGCGTCTGCCGATGGCTTCCGCTCGCTCAGTGACCTGTGGCGCCTCACCCGGGCGACAGCTCGGCTCAACCTCGATGTCTTTTTCTCTCCCTCGGTGTACACCTACTACCCGCTCCAACCATCTCAACGCGCGGTCGTCACAGTACACGACGCGATCGCAGAGCGCTTTCCCGAACTCACGCTGCCCTCTACCCGCGCCCGGTTCTTCTGGCGGCTCAAGGTCGGCCTCGCCGTACGCCAAGCCGATCTTGTGCTCACTGTCTCCGACTACGCCGCAGAGCAAGTGGCGGCCGCGCACCGGCTCCCCACCGCCAGAATTCGCGTGGCAGTCGAGGCGCCCGCCAGCTGCTACTACCCCGCAACGCCGGCGGAAGTGGCCGAGTCGCAAGCTGCAGTCGGGCTCCCCCCAGGCGCAGCCTACTTCACCTATGTCGGTGGCTTCTCGCCCCACAAACGACTGGACGTAATCCTTCGGGCGCACGCTGCGCTGGCGGCGGAGGGCCAAACTGTACCCTACCTCCTGCTGATCGGCCGACTCGAGGGCGATTCGTTTCTTACCTCACGGTCGGAATTATTGGCGCTGATCGCCGAACTCGGCACCGCCGGTCAGATCATCTGGACTGGATACGCAGCCGATGCAACGGTTCGTGCCCTGCACACCGGGGCGGTGGCATCTTTGCTTGTCTCGGAGAGCGAAGGGTTCGGGCTTCCGGCCGTTGAGGCGGCGGCGTGTGGGACACCGGTCATCGCGACAACCGAGAGTCCACTGCCGCACCTGCTGGCCGGTGGTGGGATCTTTGTGGCGCCAGGAGATCTCTCTGCACTGACCGAGGCAATGGGGCGACTGCTGCAATCTCCTGTCGCTGCCCGTGCACTCGGGCAGATCGCTCGCGAAGGTGCGGCGCGCCTGACGTGGCGCCGCACCGCCGAAGCGACACTCTCGGCACTGCAGGAAGCGGCGGCGGCGTGACCCTAACTCTGATCATCCCGGCGACCAATCATCCCGCGACGTTGCCGCGATGCCTGGCAGCCATTGCGGCAGCAGAGGCCGCACCCGAGCAGATTGTTGTAGTGGAAGACGACACCCTGACGCACCCCGCCCTCGCCAGGAATGCCGGCGCTCAAGGTGCGACCGGCGACGTCCTGGTGTTCGTCGACGCCGACGTGACGGTGCACACCGATGCGTTTGTGCGGATTCGGAGGGCGTTTGATACTGATCCGGAACTATTAGCGTTGTTCGGATCGTACGACGATGCCCCCGATTCACCCAGCGTGGTCTCCTCCTTTCGCAACCTGCTGCACCACTACGTCCACCAACGTGCAGCTGGTCCGGCGAGTACCTTTTGGGCTGGTCTCGGAGCGATCCGGCGTGATGCGTTCATGGCGTGTGGTGGCTTCATCGTGCATCCAGTCGAGGATATCGAGCTGGGAATGCGGCTCTCTCGCGGTGGTGCACGCATTCTCCTCGACCCCACCATCCAGGGTACCCACCTCAAGAAATGGAGCCTGCTCGGGATGCTCCGCACCGACTTGCTGGTCCGGGGGATGCCCTGGGTAGGACTACTTCTCGAATACCGCCACTCAGCGTCGACTTCCGCGCTGAATCTCGGCTGGCCTCACCGACTGAGTGCGCTTGCCTCGCTCACGATTGTCGTAGCGCTGGCCATTCAACAAATTTGGATTGCCATCGTAGCGCTCACCCTGCTGCTCACGCTGAACCACATGTTCTATCGGTTCCTCATTCAGCGGCAGGGTGTGCCATGTGCGGCCTGCGGCGTGGCGCTTCACCTGCTCCATCATCTGGTCTCGATCGCCGCCGTTCCGCTCGGAATGCTGGCGCACATCATCAAGCAGCGACGGTCGACCTCACAACCGCGGTTGAGCTGACATGCGAGTCTTCTCGACTGGACGAGTGCGGCAGAAGCGGGGACGGCGCGGGATCAGGCGCTACCTGCTCGACGAGTGGAGCGAAACTACTCTGCCAGTCAACGTCTTTCTCATCGAACATCCAGATGGCCTTTGTCTCGTCGATGCAGGACAGACGGCGGCAGCCGCGCACCCAGGGTATTTCCCAGCGTGGTACCCTTTTTTCCGACTGGCGCGCTTCGAGCTCAACGCTGGCGAGGAAGCGAGCGCCCAGCTCAGCCTCGCAGGCTACGATCCGAAACGACTCCGCTGGTTGGTGATGACCCACATGCACACCGATCACGCCGGAGGTGTGGTTGGCTTTCCCGACACGGAGGTCATTGTGGCACGTGTCGAGTGGGAAGCTGCGCAGGGGCTTGGCGGACGACTCCGCGGCTATCTGCCGCAGCACTGGCCGGTGCAGATTCGCCCTCGAGTGATCGATTTTTCTGGGCCGCCGATCGGGCCCTTTCCCGCTTCCTATGACATCGCGTCGGACGGGCGGCTACTGATGGTGCCGTTCCCCGGACACACTCGGGGCCACTCGGCGCTGCTCGTTCGGATTGACCCGGCACAAGCCTACCTCTGTGCCGGCGACGCAGCACCTACCGCCTCGGCCCTGGCGAGCGTCGCACCGGAAATCGCTGCCTGGTGTCAGCGGAATAATGTTGTCGTCCTCACTACCCACGACGATACAGCGATTCATCTTCTCCGCGGCACGGTACCTTTTGGCAAGTGACTGTCTTCCACGGCTTGGTTCCGTGGCTCGAGCGAGGCACGCGCCGCGGCTGTTGCTGCAACGGCATCCAGGTATTCCCGGACGTGTGCATCCTCTGAGTAGCGAGTTATTGATGCCTCGTAGCCGGCATTGCCGAGCTGGTCGCGCAGTACCGAATCAGTCTGGAGGGAACGCATGGCACGGATAAGGTCAGCCTCGCTCTGGTAAGTGATGCCTCCACCGGTGTCGCGAACCAGCTCAGAGATCGCGCCCAGCTCTCGAGCGATAACAGGCGTCCGCTGGCCGAGGGATTCGAGGGTGATAAATCCGAACGTCTCGTAGACGATCGACGGTACCAGCAGAGCGATCGCCCCGCGATAGAGGCTGCGCAATTCGTCGGGTCGCTGACGACCGAGGAAGTAGACGTGGGGCATCCCCTCGGCGAAGACCCGGAGTTCCGGTTCGTAGACCCCATCACCGGCGATCAGCAGGTCGGCGTCGGGATAGCGCTTGAAGGCATCGAGGAGGATCTGTACCCCTTTGAGTTTTACCAGCCGACCGACGAAGAGAAAATAGGAACGCCCTCCCGGTGAGAATGCAGGAAGTGCCGGTGCTGTGGTCTCGGCCTGGGGGAGGAAGTGTGGCAAATGACGCATCGGGTAAGGAAATCCGCGACGCTGGTGCTGGGTGATGGTCGAACGACTCGGTGCGATGAAGAGGTCGATCCGAGGCAGTTCGCGCTGCAGCAGGTTGGTGTAGCGCCACAGCTGCGGCGGGCGCCCATAACTCGCAGTACACCGCAGACAGGCGGTTTGCTCACAAATTTCCCGATTTTGCTTCCAGAGATCGTACATCGGGCAGACGAACCAGTGATCGTGGGTGGTGTAGAGCCGGAGCGACCCCTCGCCGTAGCGCAGGACCGCCGGCCCGAACAATGTGATCATATGGAAGTGCACCACGTCGAACCGCTCGGCCGCGAAGATCTGGTCGAGCGCCCGGGACTTGAGACCGGGACGCCCGCTGAGGTAGGTCAAGAGCGGGGAAAGCGGGCCGAATCGATTGCGCAACGCCTTGACGGTAACGTTGGGATGGTGGGGGAAGTCTCCCCGGGAACCGGCCTTGGTCAGAAAGTTGTAGGCGTCGACGCAATGCACGACCGTGACCCGGTGCCCACGCTCGGCCAGGGCATTGCTCAGCCGGTAGAGGTACATCGCCTCCCCGCCGAAATGGTAAGGCGGATAGAAGGTCGTGATCATGCAGAAGTTGAGGGGCTGCTTGGTTGGCTCAATCATTGAAATTTCCATACTAGAACGAAACGGGACGGCGCCATTCTTGCAACTGGGAATCGATGTGGAGCAACCATTCGAGCTATCCGTGATCCTGGCCGAGGCGATCGACAACCCCGACCTGGGTCCGTCCTTCAAGGCGATCGAACGCGCCTGCATCGGCCTCCGCGCCGAGGTCCTGGTGGTGCGTCCGGGTGGGCGGACGGCGCTGCCGGAGTCCACCACCAAAGTCGTGCGGGAAATCGTTGCCGACGAATCGACGCTGGTTCCCGACCGCTGGGGACTCGGAGTAATCGTGGCTCGGGCCCCGATCTTCGCCTGCCTGACCACCGAACTGACGGTGCACCCGGAATGGGCACGGGTGATTCTTGCGGCCCTTCAGGCGGGTGCTTCCGAGACAGTGGGAGCCGCTGGTGCCATAGCGTTGGCGCCGGCTGCTGGACCGGTCGCCGCGGCGGTCTACCTGGTCCGCTTCAATGCCTTCCTGCCGCGGGATGGCACAGGGGGTCGACAGGTTCACAATATTCCTGGAGACACCGGCTGCTATCGCCGCGACGCCGTCACGGCTTACCCAGACCTGCTCCGCGAAGGGTTCTGGGAAACGGAATTCCATCGGCGCTTTGGAGGCGATGGGAAGACACTCCTCGCTTTCGATCGACCGCTCGCTGTTTTCACTACGGCACTCACCCTGCGCTCAGCCATGCGAGTCCGCGCGCGACACGGGCTCGGCTTCGGGGCGACCAGGGTTTCGTGCTACGGCGAGAGGGCGACGCTCCTGCTGCTGGCTGCACCATTCGTCCCGTTCGTTTTACTCGTCCGGATCCTGCGGCGTGCCGCTGGTTCGCGGGGAGCGTTGCTGCTGGCGCTTCGGTCACTCCCCGCGTTGGCGCTGATCTGCGGTGCGTGGGCCTGGGGCGAGGTCATCGGCGCGTTGTCGGTCAGGACTCGAGGATGAAGACTTCCGTTGTGCTGGCATCCTGTCGTGCCACGGAACTGGTCGCTGAAGCGATCGCGCGGCTGCTGCCCCAGTGCCGTGAAGCAGGTTCCGAATTGATTGTGGCGCGGAGCGCACCGGTCGGCTCTCCCGATCCGGATGCGCTCTTCACGGGATGCACGCTCGTGCCGTGTACCGCCGGTGCAACCATCCCGGAAATCCGTGGCGCCGGGCTCGGTGCCGCAACCGGCGACTATGTGCTGCTCACCGAGGACAACTGCGTTCCGCGAACCGACTGGGTCCAGCAATTGATGTCAGGCTTCGATTCGGGCGCCGACATCGTCGGCGGAACCATGGGCAATGCCCATCCCCACCGACCGATCGATGCGGCTGCGTATTTCGCCGAATATGGCTTCTTCGGCGAGTCACGCACCGAGCCGGGCGCCGGGGCGTCGCCAATGGTTACCGGGGCAAACGTCGGGTATCGGCGATCGGTTGCCGATGATGCCGCCATGTGGGCAGCGCACGGCGACTGGGAAGGGGTGATTCACCACCGCTTGGTCGCCCGGGGGGCGCGTGTGGTGCTGGTTCGTAATGCGGTGGTGGACCAGAACCTGCACTACCAGCTGGGATCATTTTGTCGCGATCGATTCAAGCATGCGTTGGAGTATGCCTCGGTGCGCAGGGAATCGTGGGGAGTTGGCACACGAGTGGCAGCGGCCGGCGCTACGCTGGTGCTCCCGCCGCTCCTTGCCTGGCGAGCTTGGCAGAGTGCTGGGCGCATCGATCGTGCGGGATTTGTACGGTCATTGCCATTCACGCTTTGCTTCTTCGGCGCGTGGGCCGCCGGCGAGGCCGCTGGATATCTCCGTGGGAGAACGCGATGAGAATCCCTGATCTGTCGGTCGTGATTCCATCGGTCAACGGTTGGACCGACCTCGATGGCTGCCTGACGGCCCTCTTTGCGCAACGTGGTGCCACTCTCGAAGTGCTGATACCTGAGCGCTGCGGCCCGGAAATTGGCGACCTTGTCGCCGCCAAGTATCCGGCTGCAGTCATCCTCCCAGTCTCGCCGACGACCACGATCCCGGAAATGCGGGCAATGGCATTTGATCGCGCCACAGCCGCCTCAGTCGCCGTCATCGAAGACCACGTAATCGTCCCCGAGGGGTGGGCGACGGCGCTACTTGAGGCGCGAACGTCCGCACATGTGGTCGGTGGTGGCGTTCGCAACTTGGCGACCGAGCGTATAGTCGACTGGGCGGCGTACCTCTGCGAATACAGCCACATGCTTCCTCCGCTCCCCGAGGGGGTGAGCGAGTGGATCACCGGCAATAATACCGTCTATGCGCGAGAGTTACTCGAGGCACATCGAGAGGCGACCCACGCCGGCCGTTGGGAAGGCCACCTCCACGATGTACTCCGGAGCGAAGGAATTTCACTGATCTTCCGTCCCGATATCATGGTTGGCCACAAGAAGCATTACACCGTGCGCGAGTACTTCACTCAGCGTTATTACTACGCTCGCAGCTATGCCGGAGCCCGGGCGGTGGAGGGCAGCGTGGCTCGTCGTGTGGCCTACGGCTGCGCCGCCTTCGCGCTCCCGCCGCTCTTGCTCTGGCGCACTGTGTCGCGCTGCCTCCTCAAGGAGGTCGATCGCAAGCTGGTCTGGCGGAGCCTGCCCCTGACAGTGCTTTTTGTCGCGGCGTGGAGTGCGGGAGATATTGTCGGCGCCTGGTTCGGCCAGGGTGATTCCCTGTGCAAGGTCTGCTGAGGACCGACCAGATGACGATGCGTGGAATTCTCACCTACCACTCCGTGGATCGTTCGGGATCAGAGATATCGGTGACGCCCGAAGCGTTCCAGCAACATATCGAGTGGCTGTCGCGCGGCGACATCTCCGTGGTCACGCTCCCGGAACTCATCGCGCTTCCCGACAACGTCAACGCAGTCGCGATAACCTTCGATGATGCCTTGGAGAGTGTGGCGACGGAGGCGGCTCCGTTGCTTGGCGCCCACGGACTACCGGCCACGGTTTTTGTTGTGAGTGGTCGCGTGGGTCGTGATAATCGCTGGAGTGGACACCCCGACCCGGGGATCCCGGTACAGCGCGTGCTCGACTGGCAGGCGCTGGCACGTCTCCAAGATCAGGGATTCAGCATTGGAGCCCACAGCCGAAGTCACCGGAATTTGACAGAGTGCAGCGCGGCTGAGGCAACCGATGAGCTCGTGGGGTCGGCGGAGGACATCGGCAAGGCGCTCGGCGAGCGGCCACGGGCCTTTGCCTATCCCTATGGCGCGTTCAACCCCATGCTCGCCGAGGTCGTGACGGAAGCGTTCGAGATCGGGTGCACCACGGAATTTCAGCCGCTCCATCACGGGACGGCATCGGCGCTGATACCCCGCCTCGATGCCTGGTATTTCCGGGATACAGCCCGACTGGAATGCTGGGGCAGCCGATCTTTCGCCAGGTGGGTTGCGGTTCGCCACGCCCTGCGGCGTCTCAGACGGATCATGACGTGAAGGCGTCACCGGAGGCGTTCCCGCCGATCCACAAGCTTGCCCTGGGTGTGGCTGTAGGAGTGGCCTCGGCCATCCTGGTGTTCGTGTTGACAGTGGACGGGATCTGTCGTGAGCCGGGGTCCCGGTGGCGCACCGAATTGCCGGCTGAGTTTTTCTCAGGCTATACCGTCACTTGGCCGGGTGCCTTCGTCGGCGCCGGGTGGGCCGGTTTCACCGGCTTTGTGCCGGGATGGTTCGTGGCATTCACCCGCGACTGTGCCTTCGCCCTGCAGTTGGTGGTGATGCGCAGTCAGGCTAACCTTGAAGCAACAAGACATTTTCTGATCACATCTGACCGGCCAAGCAGCCGCATGCGCATCACCGTGGAGACACAGGCATGAGCAACTCTGCATTGAACACTCAGGAAGCCCATACAGTGCGTCGGGCAGTCCTCACATTGACCGCTCAACCTTGGGGGATCGCCTTCGGGCTGCTGTTCGTATTGGTATTGTTCATGGCCACCATGATCCTGGTGATGAAGGGGGGCGAGAATGTTGGGGAACATCCCGGCCTGTCCGCCATTTATTTTTCTGGCTATCGAGTGACCACAGCTGGAGCATTCCTCGACTTCATCTACAGCTTCGTCATATGCTACATCTTCGGCCGCCAGGTGGGAGTGATCTACAACAGCGTGACGGGCCTGCTCGACGCGCGAGGATGCCGCCCATGACCGGACCGAAGATATTCCAACCGGAATACTACGAACGGATGCGTGCCCTCGAGGCCGCGAGCTGGTGGAACGCCGGCATGCGCGATGTGGCCGAGAGGCTGTTGCGTCGAGCCCGGCTGCCACGTCGGGGAGTGCTGCTCGACGCCGGCTGCGGATCGGGGCAAACGATGGAGTGGTTTCGCCGCAGCCACCCGGAGTGGCGGACCGTCGGGGTGGATCTGGCGAAGGAGGGGCTCCGGGCGGCCCGGATCGCGGGAGACAATCAGGTGCTGGGTGGCTCGGTGCTGGCGTTGCCGCTCCCGGATGCATCGGTTGACGCCATCATCTCGCTCGACGTGCTGCAGCACCTGCCGCTCGATGGCGGTGACGCCGAGGCGCTGCTCGAGTTCCGGCGCGTCCTGCGCCCTGGCGGCTGGCTGCTGGTGCGCACCAATGCCCAGTCATGGCCCCGGATTCCGGACGATCCCGCATATTCCTTCCACAAGTATGCGGCCCCGGAATTGCGCGAAGTCCTCCAGTCCGCCGGCTTTCGGGTCGATCGCCTGGGGCGGCTGAACGCCCTGCTCGGGTTGGCGGAAATTCCGCGTGAGTTGCGGGGGCAGCGCCGACACGGCGCCGGATACGTGGGACTCCTCGCCGAGGTACCGCGCCCCGACCCCGCCTGGCACCTCAAGCGGTGCTGGCTCGGAGCGGAAGGAATGCTCGTGGCCAACGGATTCTCGCTGCCGCTGGGTCGGACACTGCTGGCCTTGGCACAAGTTCAGGAGGAGGCGTCACATGCCCGAGATTGATCTGCCGATCCTGCCCGAGTCGCCCCAGGCGTTTCTGCCGGTGCACAAGTTGGCGCTGGGAGCCGCCGTCGGGATTGCCGCGGCGCTGCTGGTCTTCGTGCTGACCGTCGACGGCATCTATCGCGACCCCGCGACGCGCCTCCCGGTGGAACTGCTGGCCCAGTTCTTCTCGGGTTACACCGTCACTTGGCAGGGCGCCTTCGTAGGCGCCGGCTGGGCGGGATTCACCGGCTTCGTGATGGGGTGGTTCATCGCCTTCGTTCGCAACTTCGTTCTCGCAGTCGAATTGGTGGTGGTGCGCAGCCGGGCCAACCTGGCAGAGACGAGGGATTTTCTTGACCACATTTGAACTGTCCACCAGCACCGTGTCAGGCACGGGGGAGCACCAGCGATGACCGCGTCCCAACTCGATCCCCAGGAAATTCGGGCCGTGCGCCGTGCGGTGCTGCGACTCAACGCCCAGGCCTGGGGCGTCACCTTCGGGCTGCTGTTCGGACTGGGGTTGTTCGCTGCGACGCTGATCCTGGTGCTCAAGGGCGGCGAAAACGTCGGAGCACACCTGGGCCTGCTGGCGAACTACTTCCCCGGCTACCGGGTGACCACGGCCGGAGCGTTTCTCGGCTTCGTCTACTCATTCGTGCTGGGGTACATCTTCGGTCGCCTGGTGGGCGTGATCTACAACGGCGTGGCCCGGTTCCGCTGATGCGCACCGTCCTGCTGGCCGGTGGCCTCGGCACCCGACTCGCCGAAGAGACCGGGGATCGCCCCAAGCCGATGGTGGAGATCGGCGGCCGACCGATGCTCTGGCACATCATGTCGATCTACGCGGCCCACGGCTTCCGCGACTTCGTGATTGCCTGCGGCTATCGCGGCGAGGTGATCAAGCAGTATTTCCATGACTACTCGATCCACGCCGCCGACTGGCAGATCGACCTGCGCACCGGGGTGCGCACCCAGCTCAACCAGACCGCCCCGGACTGGCAGATCCATGCGGTTGACACCGGATTGCAGACCCTCACCGCCGGTCGCCTCAACCGCCTGCGGCCGCTGCTGGAGGGCGGCACCTTCATGGTGACCTACGGCGACGGCCTCGGCGACGTGGACATCGGGGCGCTGGTCGCCTTTCATCGCGCCCACGGCCGCCTGGCCACCGTGACCGCAGTCCATCCGCCGGCACGTTTCGGGTCGATGCAATTGCAGGATGATCGAGTGGCCCGCTTTTCCGAGAAGCCGCAGACCGATGTCGGCTGGATCAATGGCGGCTTCTTCGTCTTCGAGCCGGCCGTCCTCGACTATTTCGACGGCGACGATGTCTCGCTGGAACGGCAGCCGCTGGAACAGCTCGCCGCAGCCGGGGAGCTGATGGCGTATCGGCACGAGGGGTTCTGGCAACCGATGGACACGCTCCGCGAGAAGCGGCAGTTGGAGGCGCTCTGGGAGAGTGGCCATGCACCCTGGGTGCGTCAGCCGTGAGCGACGCGCTGAGCCGCTGGTACCACGGTCGCCGGGTCCTGGTGACGGGGCACACCGGATTCAAGGGCGCCTGGCTCACCGCCTGGCTGCGCGCCGCTGGCGCGGTGGTCACCGGGTACGCCCTGGCGCCGGAACGGGGGCGTCGTTCGCTCTATCTCGAGGCGGGGCTCGACGCGGGGATCACCTCGATCATTGACGACATCAGCGACCTCGAGCGGCTCCGTGCCGCCACGCGCGATGCGGCACCCGAGATTGTCTTTCATCTGGCGGCGCAATCGCTGGTGCGACGTTCGTACCGTGACCCGGTCGCGACCATGGCGACCAATGTGCTGGGCACCGCCCATCTGCTGGAGGTGGTGCGGGAGACTCCCGGTGTGCGCGCCGTGGTGGTGGTCACCAGCGACAAGTGTTACGAGAACGACGGCAGCGGCCGCCCGCTTGCGGAAGACGCCCCGATGGGTGGTCACGATCCCTACAGTGCCTCGAAGGGATGTGCCGAGCTGGTTGCCGCAGCTTGGCGGCGCTCGTTCCTCGGCGCCCAGGGAGTGGCCGTCGCTACCGCACGCGCCGGCAACGTCTTCGGCGGCGGCGACTGGGCCGAGGATCGCCTGGTGCCCGACCTGCTCGGCGCGGCCGGCCGGGGTGAGGTGGCGGTGATCCGGAACCCCGCGGCGATCAGGCCCTGGCAGTACGTCCTGGAACCACTGCATGGCTATCTGCTGCTCGGTCAGGCGCTGGCCATGCGAGGTGATGCGATCGCCGGTGGCTGGAATTTCGGGCCGGATCTGGCCGACGCCCTTCCCGTGCGCGACATCGCGGCGCAACTGTCGGCCGCCTGGGACCGCGTTCGGGTGATCGAGTCGGTCGACCCCGATGCGCCCCACGAGGCGGTGACCCTGACGCTCGACGCCCGGAAGGCGCGTGAGCAGCTCGGCTGGGAGCCACGGCTCACCTTGCAGGACGCGCTCGACACCACGGCGCGTTGGTATCGTGATGCAGCGTCCGACGCCGAGTCGGTGCCCGCCTTGGTGGCACGCGACCTGGCTGCCTTCCAGGCCCACCTTTCCCCAGCCACTGCCGCCCATTCGGGCACCAGGAGTTCGTGATGAGTGACGTTCAGATCCCCGCCCTCCGCGTCCCCTACGGCCAGAGCGTGTATGGCGAGGAGGAGATCGCCGCGGTGGAGCGGGTGCTCCGCACCAGCACCCAGATGGGCGCCCATGTGCGAGAGTTCGAGCAGCGGATTGCCGAGCTGTTCGCCAAGCGCCACGGCATCATGGTCAACTCCGGCTCGAGCGCGCTGGAACTGGCGGTCGAACTGCTGGCGTTGCCGCCCGGCTCGGAGGTGATCACTCCCGCGCTGACCTTCGCCACCACGGTGGCACCGCTGGTCCGGAGCGGACTGATTCCGGCCTTTGTGGATGTCGAGCCCGACACCTTCAACATCGACGTCGACCGGATCGAGGCGATGATCACCCCCGCCACCCGGGCGATCATGGTGCCGTCGCTGATTGGCAATCTCCCCGATTGGGACCGGATCGAGGCCATTGCCGCCAGCCATGATCTGGTGGTGGTCGAGGACAGCGCCGACACTCTGGGCGCCACGCTTCGCGGCACCAGCACCGGCACCCGGTCGCACATCAGCGCGACGTCTTTTTACGGCTCGCACGTGATCACCTGTGCGGGAAATGGCGGGATGCTCTGCGTCAACCGGGACGAGTGGGCCGACGAGGCGCGGCTGCTCCGGAGCTGGGGACGCTCCTCTTCGCTCTTCGTGGAGTCGGAGCGGATCGAGAATCGCTTCGACGTCGAGGTGGGCGGCATCCCGTACGACGCCAAGTTCGTCTTCTCCAGGCTGGGCCACAACCTCGAGCCGTCCGAGATGGGGGCGGCGTTCGGGTTGGTGCAACTGGACCGGCTCGCGCACAACATCGCGGCGCGCGAGGCGCACTTCGCCGCCCAACGGAGCTTCTTCGCGCGCTACCCGGAATGGTTCATCCTGCCGCGGCAGATGGAATCGAGCCGGACCGGCTGGCTCGCCTTCCCGATGATCGTGCGGGATGAGGCGCCGTTCACCCGGCGTGACCTGCAGATCCATCTCGAGCGGCAGAACATCCAGACCCGGACGGTGTTCACCGGCAACATCCTGCGGCAGCCCGGCTTCATGAATGTGGCACGGCGCGAATCGCCCGAGGGATATCCGCACGCCGACCAGGTGATGCGGGGCGGGATGCTGCTGGCCTGCCATCATGGCCTGGTGTCGGCGCAACTCGATCATGTCCATGCGGTCTTCACCGAGTTCGCGGCGAGGCATCGCTAGGATGCCGATCGCCTTCAACGGACAGCGGTTCGCGGGGCAGCGGGACTGCGCGGTTCGCAGCGAAGATTCGATTCCAATGACCCTCGACGTCACCCGTGGCGTCGCGACAGGATCACACTCAGCCAAGGCCATCACGCCATGACCACCATGACCCGGTGCCGTGCCTGCACCAGCGGAAACCTCCTGATGTACTTGGCCCTGGGCGAGCACCCTGTCGCGAATGCCTTTCTGCGTCCCGACCAGGTGGACGCACCCGAGGCGCGCTGGCCCCTCGATACTCATGTCTGCCTCGACTGCGCCCTGATCCAGATTCCCGATCAGGTGCCCGCCGATTTTTTCGTCGATTACCTCTATCTCCCGTCCGCGTCGGCGACCATGCACGACCATTTCCGTGACACCGCCCGCCGCTTTCGCGAGCGGCTGATAACCGCTCCGGGTCAGCGCGTGGTCGACATCGGCTGCAACGACGGCTTGCTGCTCGGCGCCTGCCGCGATGAGGGATTGGCCACCCTTGGCGTCGACCCGGCCGCCAACATCGCCGAGATGACCCGGGCCAAAGGGCTTGAGGTATTCAACGAGTATTTCACTGCGGAGTCCGCGACCCGGATCCTGGCGCAATACGGCCCGGCACAGGTGATCGTCACCACCAACACCTTCAACCACATCGACAACCTGCACGGCTTCGTCGAGGGAGTCGCCACGCTGCTGGCGCCCGAGGGGACCTTTGTGATCGAGGTGCCGCAGGCGCTGACCTGCATCGAGCAGAACGAGTTCGACACCATCTATCACGAGCACCTGTCGGTCTTCTCGGTCGCCTCGCTCGCCGCGCTGGGCAAGTTCTTCGGCTTCCAGGTGGTGGACATCGACGAGTTGCCGATCCACGGCGGCTCGATGCGCGTCTACCTCCGCCGCGGCGGACCGGCCAGCCCGGTGGTGGCCGAGTGGCTCGAGCGGGAGCGGCAGGCGGGGCTGTTCGAGGCGGACACCTACGCCGCCCATGCCGAGCGGGTCGAAAAGATCAGGGCCGATCTGATGGCGCTGCTGCTCGACCTCAAGCGACAGGGAAAGCGGCTGGCCGGCTACAGCGCCCCGGCCAAGGGCAACACCCTGCTCAACTACTACGGCATCGGGCCCGACCTGCTGATGTTCCTGGCCGATCGCAATCCGCTCAAGCAGGGCCGACTCTCGCCGGGGATGCGCATCCCGGTGGTCTCGCCCGACGAGATCGCGAGACAGGCGCCCGACTATCTGCTGATCCTGGCCTGGAACTTCGCGGACGAGATCATGGCGCAGCAGGAGGCGTTCCGGGCCGGTGGCGGCCAGTTCATCCTGCCGATTCCCGAGCCCCGGATCGTGTCGTGAACATCGGGGTCAACGTCCGGCGGCTCGAGGGCCAGCGACTCGGGGTGGGGCGCTACCTCGAGTATCTGCTGCGCGCCTGGGTTGACGGCGTGCGACCGGATGAGCGGATGTCGCTTTACCTCCGAGCACCACTCTGCCCTGACGACGACTGGATTGCCCGGCGATTCGACACCCGGGTTCTGGGTCCGCGACTCACCGGCATCGCCTGGGAAAACGTGTCGATGTGTCCACGACTGCGTGACCTCGACGTATTCTTCGGCCCCAGCTACACTCTCCCCCTCGGTTATCGCGGTCGCTGCGTGGTGGCGACCCACAGCTTGAACGAGACCACGCCGGGTGCCCATCCCTGGTGGTATCACTACACCTACTCGGCACTCTACCGGGCCAGCGCACGGAAGGCGCTCAAGGTGATCGTCCCCTCGCCCTCCGTGCTCGGCAAGGTTCACACCCACTACGGCGTGCCGCACTCGCGACTCGAAATTGTCCGCGAGGGAGCGCCGGACGACTTTGCGCCGGTCACCGATCAGGAAACTCTGCGCCGCACACGCCTCGATTTCACCGGCTCGGAGGTACCCTACATCCTGTTCGTCGGCAAGTTCTCCGAGCGCCGGAACATCCCGCTGCTGATCCGGGCTTTTGCCGAACTGACGCAACGGGCCCCGATTCCGCACAACCTGCTCCTGCTCGGCCCCAATCATCTGAACCTGCCGCTCGCGGCACTGGCGCAGCAAGTCGGGGTGGCCGACCGCGTGATCATCACCAATCGCAGCTTCGCTCGCCACGCCGACATCGTGCCGGTCTTCAGCGCGGCAGAGCTTTATGCCTTCCCATCGCTGTTCGAGGGAGCATCCAACACTGTGGTCGAGGCGATGTCGTGCGGCGTGCCGGTGGTGGCCGGACGCTGCGAGGCGATTGCCGATATCGTGGAAGGTTGCGGCACTCTGCTCGATCCGGTGACGGTCGACTCCCTGGCAGACGCGATGCGCGCGGCATTGACCGACCGGGGGCGCTGGCAGGAAATGCGCGAGCTCGGCCTGGAGCGCTCGCGGGGGTTGCGCTGGAGTTCCACCGCAGCCAAGACCTTGGAGATCGTCCGGTGGGCCGGTTCGGGTGCGGCATGATGGCGCGCCACGACCACTGCCGCCGGTCGACATCGCCCCGGGCGTGCCACCCGTGAACGCACGTCCGGAGACGGTGCTGGTGACGGGTGCAGGGGGATTCGTCGGCTCCGCGGTAGTTCGGGCGCTGGTGGACGCGATGCGCCAGCCCGTCGGCCGCCCCGCTTTTCCGGACGGGCGGCCGCTCGCGCACGTAGTCGCGATGGTGCGCCCGCATGGCAGCACCGAGCGCCTGGCCGAGCTCCCCGATGGTCCGGAATGGTCGATTCTCCGCGCTGATCTCAGTGATCCCGATGCGGCCGAGGTGATCGCCACAGTGCGCCCGCGGACCGTGATGCACCTCGCGCTCGACTCGGCCTGTCACGAGCCACAGTCCGACCAGCAGCGAACGGCGATGGTCGGGAGGCCGCTGGAGCTCTTGTTCAACACGCTGCGAAGCGTCCCCGGAGCGAATCTGGTAACGACCGGGAGCGTGGCCGTTATACGTCCGGGTGACGCGCTGGCCGAGGACGCACCCAAAGAGCCAAACCCCGCCTACCTCCATTACGCCCGCGCCAAGCTGTTGGAGGAGGAAATCATCACGCAGCTCGGTACGGCGACGGCAGTCCGGTGGACCCACCTGCGACTCTTCTATCTGTTCGGGCGACATGAAAAGCCGTCTCGGCTACTACCGTACCTCTGCCGAACCCTCGCCAGAGGAGAGGAAGCTCAGTTGTCTTCAGGGACACAGCGGCGCGACTACACCGATGTGGATGACGTGGCGTCGGCATATCTCCGGGCACTGGGCGCACCTGATAGATTGGGCAGCCGATGCTATCACGTCGGCAGCGGCCAGGGGATGACGGTGCGCGAGTTCGCGGAAGCCGTGGCGACCGTGGTCGGACGACCGGATCTCCTCCGCTTTGGGGCCAGAGCTGCGGCCGAACTCGAGGGCGCGACGATCGTGGCCGACGTCCGACGGATCCGCGAGGAACTTGCCTGGAGTGTCCCGGATCCTCGCGCCCGAATCCGGCGAGCGGCAGAGTGGTACCTGCAGCAGGTGGCCAATCCCCCTGCCCCGCTGGGCGGGTGCCACGCAATGAGAGAGGAGTGACGGTTGAGGAACATCTGTCTGACCTGCCGCAGCCCGCGAATGGCTCGTCTGATCGACTTGGGGGAGCAGCCGTGCTGGATGCGTGTTGCGATCGCCGCGACCACGCGGCCGCTTGTGGAACGACCGGGCCTCCTCGTGACGCTGACCCGGTATCTACGCGACATGTTCATGCCGCGGCAAGCGGAATACCGCCGTCGGGGCGGCCGGTTCATTCTCCCGATTCCGCATCCGGAGATCGTGGCATGATCCTCGTTGACGATGTGCGGGCGGTTTTTGTCGACCTCCGCAAGCGTCTGGTGAATTACATCCTCTCCCACCGGATCCGTGCGAAGCACCGGACGCTCAACGCCGACCCGACTGTGATCTGGAACTATCCGTACGCCAGACCGGATGCGATCGAGATCGGTCGTGATGTGACGGTGATGGCCTACTGCGAAATGCTCGCTTTCACCGATTCGCCCTTCGGAACAACCGAGGGCCGTCTGGTACTCGAAGATGGTGTCGTCATCGCCACCGGAGTCAATATTCGCGCTGCTGGCGGTGTGGTATCCGTCGGCAGGGGCAGCGGCATCGGTCAGTACACCGTAATCGTTGCCGTGAACCACAAGGTGGAGCTCGGCGTACCTGTCATCAACAGCCCATGGGACGAGCGTCGGACCGGCGTCACGATCGGAGCGAATGTCTGGGTGGGCGCCAATTGCGTGTTGGTAGCTGGGTGCCGGATCGGCGACAACGCGGTCATCGCGGCCGGCAGCGTGGTGAGGGGTGAAGTGCCTCCCGGCGAGATCTGGGGCGGCGTGCCGGCGAAACTGATCAGACGGCTGTAGTCGACTCACTCGCCGGGACGCACGACCGACAGCCAGAGACGTGGGTCACGTTCCTCCGGGGCGAGTACGAGCCAGGTGGCCCCGAGCACCGCGACCACGAACGCCACTCGCGCCATGATTGTGTCAGATGCCAATCCCGTCGGCCCGGCAAAAAGCACTCCGGCGATGGCGGCGATGGCGAGGAGTCCGACGAACCGCCAGGTGACCCGTCGAGAGATCCGGCATCGGTGACTGACCCGCAGGCGGACCACGAGCCCCACGCCCGTGAGCGTCATCCCGACAGCCAGTGCGATCGCCACTCCACCGAGTCCGAGCCAGCGGACCAGAGGGCTTCCCAGGGTCAGCGCGGCGACGAAACCGGCGACGGACATCACACCCACGAAAAGGATGTCATCGAGGCCGACCAGCAACTGCTGGTAGACGTACATGAGCTGAAAGACGCACTGCCAGAGTACAAACAGCCAGAGCACGCTCGCCGCCGAAACGAAGGCCGACGAAAAAAGCAGCCTCATCAGTATTTCCGGCACGACAAGCACCGGCAGCGCCCCGACCAGGAGCAGGACCATCATCTGACTGGCGAACTTGTTGGCCGAGTCGCACTTGTCGGCCGCTGGCGCTTCCCTGTTCACGAGTGGCACCAACACGAGATTGCTGACTGGTTGGAGTACGGCTCCGACCGTGAGAGCGAGCGAGAACGCCGCCTGCAGGTGTCCCGCCGCTGTTGCTCCGAGCTGACCGAGCACAGTGGTGCGCAGAATCAGCATCGCCACTGTGCTGGCGCACATTGCAGCGTAAAAGGTGCCGGCATTCGTCAGGATCGACGGTTGGGCCCGCAACTCCCCGAGTACTCCGGCGTGAGGCGTGCGCCAGCGCACGGCAAGTTTTCGGGCCACATACCCCATCCCGACGATGGAGGTCACCACGGCCGCCACCACACTCGCCAGATACAGGCCTGCAAGACCTCCCCGCCAAGCCCCAGCCACGGCAGCTGCTCCGAGCGCCGCTACTCCCGCGAGGTTGATTGCAGCGCCAACGGCGGGACGCTGGGAAGCGGCGAAGGTGTTGACAAGGAATATCAGCAACAGCGCCGAAGGTACCCCGAGGACGGCCACCTGCATCACGGTTTGATACGAAGCCAGATCCGCGCCGAAAAGGGTTGGAAAGAGCACGACCACGATCGAGGCGACCAGGGCCGTCACCAGCCCAAGTCCGGTGAGCACGCGCAGAAAACCTGAGGCGATACGCTGGAAGGACGCCTCTCCTTGGCTGTGGGCATGCGACATGAACTTCATGGCGGTGAAGGGCAAGGCAAGTCCGCCGAAGGTCACCAGGGTCACGACCACCTGATCGATGGTGCTGGCCACCCCGAAATCCGCTGGTCCGAGCAGCAGGGCCAGCCCCTTGGCCCGCAACAGCCCCACCAGAATCGTGAGCACCTGCACCACGGCGATCGAAATCAATGCGCCTGACATCGGACTCCTGAGTTGGGGCAACGGACGAGCCGGTTCGGCAAGGTCCGGGACCAGAGGGAAAGTCGCCCCCCAACCCCACTCCACGCTAACTTCAGGCCATGCTCTGGTGCTGCCCGGTTCACCACGGGGACCTCACCCCGACCCCCGACGGACTGCAGGCCGACTGCTGCGGGACGCTCTTCCCCGTGATCGAGAGGAATGCCCGACCAGTTGAGCGAAATGCACCGGCCTGCTTCGTGCATGTCGGCGCGCCCAGACCCCGACACCCTCACGGTTCGTCCACGTCCAGTCCCTGACCCTGGAGTTCCTTCATGCGCGTCGCAGTCATCGGCCTCGGCAATGCCGGCACCACCCTGCACCTTCCCGCCCTGGCCGGGTTGCCGGGAGTCGAGACCGTGGCAGCCCTCGATATCGACGCCGAGCGCCGTGCCGCCGCCCTGGCGACCTTCGGGGTGCCGGTCTTCGACGATTTCGACACCATGATCGCCGAGGCCCGGCCCGACGTGGTGATGATCGGCACCCCGCCCGGCTCTCACGCCGATTACTGCCTGCGGAGCTTCGCGGCCGGCGCCCATGTGATCTGCGAGAAGCCGTTCGTCGCCTCCCTCGCCGAGGCCGATCGGGTCCTCGCCGCCGCGCGGGCGGCAGGACGCCGAGTGGCACTCAACCACGAATTTCGCGAGATGCCGATCTTCCGGGCCGTACGCGACGCGGTCGACGGCGGCAGCACCGGCGAACTGGTCTTCGCCCAGGTCTGGCAGCTCATGGACCTGCCGCCCTGGGCCGAGCCGGGGTGGCGCGGCCAGATGCTGCAGCGCACCCTGTACGAGGCCGGTGTCCACCTGGTCGATTTCCTGATGGCGCTCTTCGGCGAGCGGCCGATCAGTGTCGATGCCCGCACCTCCACCTGCGGGGTCCGCGAGGGCGAGACCGACGCCGTCGCCCTGGTGACCCTGGAGTTCTCCCGCGGACGGCTGGCCCAGATCACCCAGAACCGGCTCTGCAAGGGGGGAACCCAGTACTTCGAGGTCCGGGCCGACACCGCTCGCGCCTCGATCCGGGCCTCCTTCGGCGGGCGGGCCCGGCTGCTGGCTGGACTCTTCCGCAGCACCAGCCCGTCGCTGCGCCTGGAGTACGGCGTCTCGGGGATGGCCTGGCGGGAGCGGGCCGGCCGGCGGGAGTTCCTGGCCCGGAACCCCAAGGACCCCGGCATGGTCGCCACCCGCAACGTGATCGAGCGGACGCTGAAGGCGTTCGGCGACGGCAGCGAACCACCGGCGAGCGGCGAGGCGGGACGCGACGTGCTCGCCGTCATTGCCGCCGCGTACCACTCGGCCGCCACCGGCACCCGCTGCCGGATCGATGATGCCACCCTCGCCACGCTCCACGAGGTCCGCCTGGGATGACGCCGCCTCGGGTCGCGATCGTGGGGGCCGGGTTGATGGGACGCTGGCACGCCCGTGCGGCGGCTCGCGCCGGCAGCACCGTCGTGGCCGTCGCCGATCCCGATGCAACCCGTGCCGCCGCGCTGGCGTCGCGACATCCGGCCGCCCGGTCGACCGACTCCCTCGCCGCCGCGCTCGCCCTCGGCAGAACCGAGATTGTCCACCTCTGCACTCCATTGAGCAGCCATTTCCCGCTGGCGCTCGAGGCGCTCTCGGCGGGATGCCACGTGCTGGTCGAGAAGCCGTTCACGGAGTCAGTGGAGTCGACCCGCTCGGTCCTCGCTGCGGCAGCGGCGCAACAACGGCTCGTCGCACCGGTGCATCAATTTCCGTTTCAGCATGGCGTTCGGCGCGCCATGGAACTCCTCCCCACCATCGGCCCGCTCCGGCAGGTCAGCTACCTCGCCTGCTCGGCGGGTGCCGCTGGGCGATCGCCCGAGGCCGCCGACCTGGTCGCCGAAGAGATCCTGCCGCACCCGTTGTCGCTGGTCGCCAGCTTTTTCCCCGGCACGCTCGCGGAGGCGGCGTGGCAGGTTCGCCGCCCGCGGCCTGGAGAATGGCAGGTCGGCACCACGCTGGCGGAGGTGGGGATCTCGATCGTGGTGTCGATGGCGGGCAGGCCGCCGGTCAACGAGCTGCGTCTCGTCGGCGAACGGGGCAGCATTCACGTGGACCTGTTCCACGGTCACGCCGTGGTTGAGGGGGGGGGAACTTCGCGCTACCGGAAAATCGTCCGCCCGATTGCCGTCGGACTCCGGCAGTCAGTCGGTTCGGCCGCCAATCTGGTGCGGCGGCTCCGCCAGGGGGAGCCGGCCTATCCCGGACTGAATGCCCTGGTGACCGCCTTTCACGCTGCGGCGCGGGACGGCTCGGCGAGTCCGATTCCGGCAAATGAGATTCTCGCCATCGCCGTCGCGAGGGAGCGGATCATCGGTCGCTGAGAGCCGCCAGGGCGGAGCGGTTCATTGCAGCGGCAGCGCCAGCGTCACCACGCTCCGGGCACGAACATTCACTGTCGTGACGCCGTCGCTCCCCACAGCAGCGTCGCTCACCGGCGCCCAGCGCACCGTGCCGTAGGAGGTCTCACCCTCGACGGCGCCGCCGATCACGGCACCGTTCACCTGAACACGCACCAGCATATTCTCGGTCGAGTTGTTGACGGCGATCACCACCAGCCGCTCCGACGCCGGGTCACGAAACGCCGAGGCGACCACGCGGGGGCGACTGCTGCTCGCCTCGAGCACCCGGGCACCGGGACCCAGCCAGCGGGCGTAGTGCCCCACGGCATACCCCATCCCGGTGATCCGCACGGAGCCGTCCTGCTGGTCAGCCAACACCATGCCAGACTGTTCTGTGGTGAACGGAATGCCTCGTCCGGCAAAGTGTGCATCATGGCTCCGGCGATCCCAAATGGTATTCATGCCGAAAAACGAAGACACACCGCCGTACGTGAAAACATCGTGAATGTGAATCGCGCGGGCCAGAACATTCTCGATCGCTTCCGGTGTGAAATCGTTCCTGCCCGGCCCCTCGCTAACCTCGGTCATCCAAAGGGGCACTCCGAATTGCGCTCCCAGGGCACGCAATTGCTCTAACTCCTGCCGCGCACTGGGATCAGGAACACCGGACCCGGAAGACTCAAGAATCCTGCGCGGGCTGGCATACGCTGAACCAAGCGGATATTGGTGGAAGCCGATCGCCCCCACGAACGGCCGGGCGCCCGGATCGCTCAGAATTGCCTGCGCCACCTGGTGCGAGCGCGCCATCGTCTCTTCGTTGGGCACCACGAACTGCACCTCGGAGAAGCCGGCCCTCCGCAGCGCTTCACCGACCCGCTTGACCAGGTCGACCACCTCCTGCGTCGAACTGCTCTGCAACTCCTGGTTGCCACTGGTCGGCTCGTTGAAGAGGTGCAGGAGCCGCGGCGTCTCTCCCTTGGTGTCACGCCAGTGCTGCATCACCGCCACCACATGCTCGGCCGACTCATTCAGGTAGCGCTGATAGTCGGACGCCCGCACCGTCGTGAGCCAATCGAGCGGCCCCCGCAGATTGAGGAGCGGTCCGAGTTCCCGGCTCCGGTACCCCCAGGCCGCCGCCGGCGTGAGCACCGTCTGTTGCAGAGTGGTGGCACCGACGAAGTTGAAGCCGGCCGGGTCGATCACGTCGGGGTCGGCGTTGTCGTTCTGACGCTGGTTGAACGGATCGCCGGCCGCAGCCGGCGACTCCACCACCCCGACGCTGAGCATCCCCTGGTTGATCCCCACCTCATCGAACGCCGCCCGGATGGCGGCGGGGCGCAGGCCTCCCAGAAAATCCACCCCCCCGAAGACCAGTGGCTGGGTGGTGCCGCCGAACCCCTCCACCTCCTGACGGCTGGTGGCCGCGTTGATCGTGATCACCACGGTGTCGGACACACCGGTCACCGGGGGTGCCGGTGGCGGCGGCGGAGCAGGCGGCGGCTCGCCTCCCGGAGCTGGGGGCGGGGTGTCGGTCGCAACCGGATCGGAGCCACCGCACCCTGCGGCCACTCCGAGCAGCAGCATGGCGGGAAGGATGACGAAGCGGGCGAGAGACCGGAGCCAGGACATGCACCCGGTAACGAGCGGCCCCGAAAAAAACGCACTTGGTTTGTTCATCCGGGGTCACGAGCTGAGGGGAGACTTCGCGTGGCGCGGAATCCGAGGGCCTGTGCCACAATGGCACCCGTTACCAGAATGGTGAAGATCATGACCAGCAGTATCGGGCGATGCTCGAGCAGCATGTACAACACCCCGTGACCCGCCGTCAATCCCGCCACCACGTAGCTGGCACGTTGCCAGCGCTTCCACCGCACGCGGCCGAGTCGTGCCAGCCAGGCGTCGCTGGAAATCACCAGCAATCCCGCCAGCAGCAGGGCGGCGATCAGGCCGGTATGGTTGGCCAGCCCGAAGGGGTCGAGGCGTAGCGGTCGCCAGCCGACCGGCCCATCGGGGACCAGGAAATAATTGGACATCCGGCCGCGAAAATGCACGGTCAATCCGACTCCGGTGTGGGCCAATGCCAGGAGCGCACTCCAGATGCCGAAGTCGCGGCGCAGATCGCTGCTGACCGGATTGGGACGCTGCCTGATCAGGTTGAGCGAGCCCAGACTGAGGGTGGCCGCCAGTGCGGCCAACGCGAGGTATGCCAGGGTGAGCGAGATCCGGCTCCGCAGGTCGCCATCGAGCACCGCCATCCCGACCAGCAGCACTGCGCCGGAGCCGATGGCAATGCCGAGATGGTGCCGCCAGCGGCGGGCACGCCGGGAGAGACGAGGGGCCATGAGGGAAGGTATCATGAGAGGGGGGTGGGTCGTGAAAGGTGAAAGGTGAAAGGTGAAAGGGGCGCCGCCTGGCGGAGTCTGCGCGGAGGGGAGCGAGGAGACCCCGCCGCTCGCTACGCGAGGGCGGGGATTCCACCCCCCCGTTTCACCTTTCACGTTTCACCTCCCCCGTCCCCTTTCACCTTTCACCTTTCACCTCCTTACCATTCCCCCCCATGCTCTCCCCTGCCATCCTCCTGGTCCGCTTTTCCTCGATTGGTGACATCCTGCTCACCACTCCGCTGTTGCGCGCCCTCAGGGCCCGTCATCCCACGGCGCGGATCACCATGGTGGTGCGTGATGACCTGGCCGACACCCTGCGCCACAACCCCCGCCTGAGCGAGCTGGTGACCTGGCCGCGGGGTGGCTCGCTCAGGGCGCTGGCAACCGAACTCGGCCGCACCGAGTGGACTCACCGGCTCGACCTGCACGGCTCGCTCCGTTCGCGCCTGCTCCGGCAACTGATGGGCGGGAGTTGGGCCGGCTATCCCAAGCATCGCTGGCGGCGCACTCTGCTGATCCGGAGCGGGAGGCGGTACGGCGGCGCCCTGGGGCATGTGGCGGAGCGCTACTTCGAGGCCGCGGCCGGGCTCGATGTGCGCCCCGACGGTGGCCCGCCCGAGTTTTTCACCAGCCAGGATGCCGAGCGCGAGGCCGATGCCTTTCTGATGGAGGCCGGTCTCGGCACCAGTCGTCCGCTGATCGCACTCGCGCCGGGCGCAGCCCACTGGACCAAGCGCTGGCCCGCCTCCCACTGGGAAGCGCTGGTGCGCCGGTTGCGCGGCGGCAGCGATCTGGTGGTTGTGGGGGGGGGAGACGATCACCCCATCGGCGAGCAGCTCGTGCAGGCGGGCGGTGGCCGCGTCGCCAACGCTGCCGGTCGCTTCTCGCTGGTCGGCTCGGCGGTGTTGATCAAACGCTCGCGCGCTCTGGTGGCGGGCGATACCGGCCTGCTGCATCTGGCCACGGCGGTGGGCACACCGGTGGTGGGCTTGTACGGCCCGGGTGTGGAGGAACTCGGCTTCTTCCCCTATCATGCCAGGGCCCGGGTGCTGCAACGCCCGCTCGGGTGTCGTCCCTGTTCGGCACATGGCGGTCCGCGCTGTCCACTCGGTCATCACCGCTGCCTGCAGGAGATTCTCCCGGAGGAGGTGGCCCAGGTGCTGGCGGGACCGATCAGATGATCACCACTCACCCTGCCCTGGTCGCGCTGCTCGACTCGCAACACGCCGCCGAACGTGGCCCCACTCGTGAAGGGTATTTTGCCCTCTGGTTGGTGGTGCGGGTGGCGCTCGATATCGGGCTGGCCGACCAGAACGGCGATCGCGCCGACCGACGCAGGGTGGATCTGCTCACCAAGCGGCTCGCCCCACTGGCGGTGCCGCGGCCACTGGCCCGCGGACTCAGTGCGGCACTCGGCCATCTGGCCGACGCCACCACCAGCGGGGCCCGGATTGCCCTGGCACAACTGGTTGCACCGGCCCGCGATGCCCTCGGTCCGGCGGCGGCCGACGCGGTCGCCTCGGCGGCGCGCGCGATTCACGACCATCACCGCGGAGTCATTCAGTGACGCTTCACCTGCCGACCGGCTTTGCCTCGCTCGATATCCTGCTCGGCGGCGGCTTCCGTCGCGAAGAGTTGATCGTACTCGGCGGCGAGAGTGGCGTGGGATGCTCCGCCTTGGGACTGGGACTCGCCGTCCGGGCAGCCGAACGGGGTGCCTCGGTGGCGATGATCAGCACCGAGATGAGTCCCACTCGCCTGGCCGAACGGGCGCTCGCCCAAGCCGCCTCGGCCACACTCGCCGAGCTCGGTGCCGTCGAACTCGACGACCGGCGCCGCGCCGAGATTGCGCGAGTGGCGCTGCATCTGCGCGGGTTGTCGCTCGCTTTCCTCGCCCCACCACTGCCGGGGAGCGATCGCGATGCACTGACCATCGGGGAGGAACACGACCTGCTGGTGGTCGATGCGCTGGAGGGGTTGAGTTGGGAGCCGTACAGCCGGGCCGATGCGGCAGCAGCATGGGTGTTGGCGTGGAAGCGACTGGCGATCCGGCGGGCGCAGGCGATCGTCCTGATCCGCCACGCCAACCCGGGCGAGTCACCCTCGACAGGTGGGCGGCCGACCATCGCCACCCTGGGTGATGCCGGAGTTCGCGAACAGGCCGACCTGATCCTGGCGCTTCACCGCGACGACCTCCATCGCCCCGACCCTACCATCGCCGGGGCGGCCGAGCTGTTGCTGCTCAAGGATCGCTGCGGCACCACCGGCAGCATGGACCTCTGGTTCGAGCCGCGCTGGAGCCGCTTCGAGGATCTCGCCGAGGCGTGACCCGGATCAGGGCCGCGGCAGCTCGTTGGGGTCGATCGGGCGGGTTTGGAGCACCCGTCCGGTGTCGCTCCGGCTCGTCGGCGCGCGAGCGCCCACTATGGTCACCAAGGTGCCACCGGCCTCCAGCCCCTGAACGGTGACCCACATCGAAGGGCCGTTCTGCTCCACGAAAAAGGCCACCACCCCGTCGTTGATCGACTCGTTGATCAACTGGTAAGGCGGCTTGGCCAGGACCTCACGGTAGTAGGCCGCCATCGAATCGCCCGCCATCGGCGAGGAGAAGATCATTTGCAGCGCGGATCCGGTCCCCTCGCGCGAGACGACCTGGCCACCTGGCGGCAGCGGCAGGTTGGGGAAGACCTCGGGGAGCGTTACCGGGACTTCCTCGACCGGTTCGGCGTCCTTGGCCTGACAGGCCGCGAGGGTCACGATCGAGAGCAGCAGGAGAGTAGTTTTGTGTGACATGGGGCTAAACCGTAGCGCCAAAGGCGAAGCGGGGCAAGCCGTCACGTTGCCGGGCGGCCCGCCGCGGGCTATGATCCCGCCCACCACGGAGAAAAGGAGAGGCGATGTCGGGGCACAGCAAATGGAGCACGATCAAGCGCAAGAAGGCGGTCACCGACGCTCGGCGCGCCTCGTCGTGGACCAAGCTGATTCGGGAAATCACGGTTGCAGCCAAGGCCGGTGGCGGTGATCCGTCAGCCAATGCCCGGCTCCGCAAGGCGATCGACGACGCCAAGGCCGCCAACATGCCGGGCGACAACATCGACCGCGCCATCAAGAAGGGCACCGGCGAGCTCGAAGGGGTCTCCTACGAGGAATTCACCTACGAGGGCTACGCCGCCGGCGGAGTGGCGATCCTGATCGACGGCTCGACCGACAACCCCAATCGCACCGTCGCCGACATTCGCCACGCCTTTTCCCGCAATCACGGCAACCTCGGCACCACCAACTCGGTGGCGTGGATGTTCGAGCGCAAGGGACAGATCCTGCTGCCCACCTCCGCTGCCCCAGAAGAAAAGGCAATGGAGGACGCCTTGGAGGCCGGCGCGAGCGATTTCGAGGTCGACGGCGATTACTACGTCGTCAGCACCGATCCGCACGACTACCACGCAGTCATCGACGCGCTCGCGGCGCGCGGTTATCGACCGGAATCGTCCGAACTGGCGATGGTGCCGAAGAACCTCGTCAAGCCCGACGCCGCCGAGGCGCGGCGGGTGCTGAAGCTGATCGAGGTGCTCGAGGAACTCGACGACGTGTCGCAAGTCTTCACCACCCTCGATGTCGACGCGCTCGACCTCGAGGAGGCCGACGCCTGACGCCGCCCCGGTCGCTCACCGTGCTCGGCATCGATCCGGGAACTGCGGCGTGCGGCTACGGAGTCGTCACCGGTGGGCCCGGTCTCGCCGCGCAGTTGGTGGAATGCGGCGTGATCCGGACCCGGGCAGGTGCGCCGCTCGCCAGTCGGCTGGCCACCGTCTTTGATTCGCTGACAGCGCTGCTCGAGCGGCACCGCCCCGACGCCGTGGCAGTCGAGGGTCTCTTTCACGGCCAGAATGCCCGCAGTGCGCTGATTCTGGGGCATGCCCGCGGCGTGGCGCTGCTGGCGGCGGAGCGGGCCGGGCTGCCGATCAGCGAGATCTCTCCGGCGGAGGTCAAGCGGGCCGTTACCGGCAGCGGTTCCGCCACCAAGGGACAGGTGGCCGAGATGATGGCGCGGCTGCTGCGGCTCGCTGCCCCCCCCACACCGTCGGACGCGGCCGACGGCACCGCGATCGCGCTGACCCAGTTGTTGCGGCTCTCGCCGCGACTCCGTCTGGCAGGGGGGGGGAGATGATCGCCGGGATCAGGGGCACTCTGGTGCAGCGCGATCCGACCGGCGTGGTGATCGAGACCGGGGGTGGCGTCTCCTACTTCGTCGAGGTGACGCTCGGCACCTTCGAGCGGCTCCCCGCCGAAGGGCAGCCGGTCCGCCTGGTCACCGAACTGGTGGTGCGCGAGGACGCCTGGTCGCTCTACGGTTTCGATCGCGGGGTTGACCGGGTCATCTTTCGACGCCTGCTGAGTGCCTCCGGAGTCGGCGCTCGACTGGCACTGGCGATCCTCTCGGCACTCGGCTCCGATCGCGCCGTCCGGGCGGTTCGCGAAAAGGATCTGGCGGTGCTCGCCTCGGTTCCCGGCATCGGCCGCAAGAAGGCCGAGCGGATTGCGCTGGAGCTGGCCGACCGGCTCGACGATCTCGCCATGGGCGGCGACAGTGCCGTCCCCGCATCGTCGCCAGCGGCCGACGCGGTCCGTGCCCTGGTGGGACTGGGCTTCCCGACCAGCAGCGCCGACAGCGCCGTCCGGGCGATAGCCGAAGCCGAGGCGAACCTCGACACCACTACCCTGATCCGCCGAGCTCTGGCGGCGTTGCGGAGCAGTTGAAGATGATCTGGGATACCGCTCGACCAGCCGACACCGCCGAATGGCAGTGCACCCAGTGCAGCACCACCAATCGCCGTCTGGTGACACCAGGTGCCACCACGGCGGATGATCGCTGCCTCCACTGCCGGCTCCGGCACACCATCGACCGCGGTCCGACTCCGGTGCGCTGGACAGCCCGCGCCCGGTGACGCGATGACCGACCGGGTTGAAGTCACCACTCCCGCAGCACTTCCCGACGAGGGCGGCGCGGAGAGCGCCCTCAGACCGTCGCGGCTCGACGAATTCGTGGGGCAGTCACAGGTGCGGCAATCGCTGCAGATCGCCATCGACGCCGCGCGCGCCCGGAGCGAGGCGCTCGACCACGTCCTCTTCTTCGGCCCGCCGGGACTCGGCAAGACCACCCTCGCCCTGCTGATGGCGCGCGAGATGGGAGTGCAGTGCCGCACCACCAGCGGGCCGGTGCTCGAGAAGCCGGGCGATCTGGTCGGCCTGCTCACCGGACTGGGTCCGGGCGACATCCTTTTCATCGACGAGATCCACCGGCTCAGGCCCCAGCTGGAGGAGTTTCTCTACCCGGCAATGGAGGACTTCCGGGTCGATGTCCGCCTCAGTGACGGCCCGCACGCGCAGACCTTGCCGATGACGATCGAGAAGTTCACCCTCGTGGGGGCGACCACCCGCTTCGGGCTGCTGACTCCGCCGATGCGCGCCCGCTTCGGTCTGGTCGAGCGGCTGCACTTCTACGACGTCGACGACCTCACCCGGATCGTGGCCCGTTCCGCCGGCCTGCTCGGCGTGCCGATCGGTGACGACGGTGCGATCGAGATTGCCCGCCGCTCGCGCGGCACGCCGCGGGTCGCCAACCGGCTGCTCCGCCGGGTGCGCGACTACGCCGAGGTGCGCGCCGACGGCCGGATAACCGCACCGGTGGCGGCCGCCGCACTGGAGCGGCTCAACGTCGACCAGTTCGGACTCGACGACATGGATGCGCGCATCCTCGCGGCAATCGTCGAAAAGTTCAACGGCGGGCCGGTGGGCCTGGCCACCATCGCCGCCGCCGTCGGCGAGGATGCCGCCACCGTCGAGGAAGTCTATGAGCCGTACCTGCTGCAGCAGGGCTTCCTGGAGCGCACCCCGCGCGGCCGGGTGGCCACCGCGCACGCCTGGCGCCGGCTCGGGATCTCCCCCCCCCACAATACCGGCGACCAGACCACCCTGCTGGATGGCTGAGCGCGCCTGGACCACCAGCGACTTCGAGTATCTGCTCCCCGAGGATCAGATCGCACAGGTGCCGTCGCATGAACGCGGCGCCTCGCGGCTGCTCACCCTCGAGCGCCGCTCCGGCGCGGTGGCCGACCTGCACTTCAGTGACCTCACCGTGATGATCGCCCCCGGCGACCTCCTGGTGGTCAACTCCACCCGGGTGCGCCATGCCCGCCTGCCGGGGACGCGTCCCTCGGGCGGTCCCGCCGAGGTGCTGCTGATTCATCCGCTGGGCAACGGCTCCTGGTTGGCAATGGGACGGCCGGGCAGCGCCATGAAGCCGGGACGGGTGATCGATCTCGGTGACGGTATCGGGGTCGAGACGATCGCCGTCCGGGACGACGGGATGCGCGAGGTGCGGATCGTCGGCGGCGACGTCGAGACCGCCATCGCCCGCTTCGGCCGGCTGCCGCTGCCGCCCTACATCACCCGCGACCCGACCGACGAGGACGACCGGCGCTACCAGACCGTCTACGCCGAGCGCGAGGGAAGCGTGGCCGCACCGACTGCCGGGCTTCACATCACCGAAGGATTCCTCGCCGAGCTGCGCAAGAACGGCGTCGTGGTGGTGGACCTCGACCTCGAAGTCGGTCCCGGTACCTTCAAGCCGGTGGAGACCGAACAGATCACCGACCACCCGATGCACGCGGAATCGTTCGAGATCCCCATTGCCACTGCCGATGCGATTGCCGCGCTCCGGTCTCGGGGGGGGGCACTCTGGGCCGTCGGCACCACCGTGGTCCGCGCCCTCGAGAGTGTGGCGCGACCCGACGGTACCGTCCCTGCCGGTGCCGCCACCACCTCCCTCCTGATTTCACCGGGTTTCCGCTTTCAGGCCGTCGACCGCCTGATCACCAACTTCCACCTGCCGCGCTCCACGCTGCTGATGCTGGTGTCGGCGTTCGCGGGTCATGACGCGACGATGGCGGCCTACCGCCACGCCGTGTCGACCGGCTACCGCTTCTACAGCTACGGCGACGCGATGTGCATCCTGTGAGGATCCGATGACCGACTCCAGCCACCCCTCGCCCACCACTCCGGACTACGTCGACGAGACCATCACCCTGCTCGGTGATCGCGACCCGATCGCCTCGCTGGCGGAGATGCCGGAATGGCTCACCACCCATCTCGACGACCTCCCGGAAACCGCGCTCAGCGTGCCGGAAGGACCGGGCAAGTGGTCGATTGTCCAGGTGCTCGCCCACCTCGCCGATGCCGAACTCGCCTTCGGCTGGCGCGCCCGGCTGATTCTCACCGCCGATCGTCCGTTGATGGTGGGCTACGACGAGAATCTCTGGGTGGAGCGCTTCCGCTACGCCGAGGCCGATGCCGCCGAGGCGTTCCACGCCTTCTCGATGCAGCGACGCTGGAACATGCACGTCTGGCGGAGCGCCACGCCAGCCGACATGAAGCGGGTCGGCGTCCACAGCGAGCGCGGCGAGGAAACTTTCGACCGCCTGCTCCGCATGGCTGCAGGGCACGATCTCCGGCACCAGCGCCAGATCATGCGCATCATCGCGACGCTGCCCTGAGTGTTCGAATTCACGCTTGACGGCAGCAGCGACGGGGCCCGGGCCGGCACTCTGGTGCTGCCCCACGGGATCGTCCAGACGCCGTGCTTCATGCCGGTCGGCACTCACGGCACCGTGCGCGGACTTCATCCCGCCGAGGTCGAGCGCACCGGCGCGCAGATCATCCTCGGCAACACCTATCACCTCCACCTCAGGCCCGGCGAGGAGACCATCGCCGCGCTCGGCGGTCTGCATCGCTTCAGCACCTGGTCCAAGCCGATGCTCACCGATTCCGGCGGCTTCCAGGTCTTCTCGCTGAGCGGACTCAAGCGCCTCGACGAGAACGGGGTGGAGTTCACCTCGCACATCGACGGCTCCCGGCGGCGACTCACCCCGGAGAGCGCGATGGAGATCCAGTGGGCCCTCGGCGCCGACGTGGCGATGGCGTTCGACCATCTCCTCCCCGGCCAGTCGAGTCACGCCGACGCCATCGACGCCATGGAGCGCACCCTCCGCTGGCTCGACCGCTGCAAGCTGCGCCACGCCGAGCTGAGTGCCGAGTCGCCGCTCCGGCAAACCCTCTGGCCGATCGTCCAGGGCGGGGTCCATGCCGACCTGCGGGCCCGCTCGCTGGCCGGCATCCTCGAGCGCGATCCGTGGACCGGAGTGGCAATCGGCGGGCTGTCGGTGGGGGAACCCAAACCCGCGATGCACCGGGTGCTCGAGGATCTGGCGCCTCACCTGCCGGTGGAGCGGCCGCGTTATCTTATGGGCGTCGGTTTTCCCGATGATCTGGTGGAGGGAATCGCCCGCGGCGTGGACCTGTTCGACTGCGTGGCCGCCACTCGCAACGGCCGTCACGGCTCGGCGTGGACCACTGTGGGGCAGGTGCAGGTGCGGGCCGCCACCAACAGGGTGAGTGACCTGCCGCTCGACCCCGGCTGCGATTGCGACGCCTGCACCAGGTTCTCGCGCGGCTACTTGCGTCACCTCTTCGTGGTCGAGGAGCAACTCGGCCAGCGACTGGTGTCGCTTCACAACATCCGCTTCCTCGTCCGGCTCGCCGAGACGGCGCGGGCGCGGGTGCTCGACGGATCGTTCAGTCGATGGGCCGCCGAGTGGCGGACCCGATATTTCTCGAAAGGCATTTCCTGATGGGTGGCAACTCGATGATGATTCTCCTGCTCCAGTTCCTGGCCATCGGACTGGTGTTCTACTTCCTGATCATCCGTCCGCAGGGACAGGCCCGCAAGCGCGCCGCCGAGATTCTTGCCGCCCTCAAGAAGGGCGACGAGATCACCACCGCAGGCGGGCTGGTGGGCCGGGTCACCGAGATCAAGGAGAACCTGATCACCTTCGAATGCGGCACGGCGCAACTGAAGGTCGAGCGGCCCCGCATCATCCGCGTCGGCGATCAGGCCACGCCCGGCCTCAGCTGATGGCGATCCTGCCGATTCACCTCCTCGGCTCGCCGGTGCTGCGCGAACCGGCAGCGGCGGTGGCCGAGTTCGACGACTCGCTCCGCGCCTTCGTGGCCGATCTCTACGACACCATGGATGTCGCCATGGGAGTCGGCCTCGCCGCCAACCAGGTGGGGCGCGCGGTCCGCGTTGCGGTGATCGACGCCGACGACCATCGCTTCGCCATGGTCAACCCGCAGGTGGTCGCCAAGAGCGGCTCCGCTGCCGCCGAGGAGGGGTGCCTCTCGATTCCCGATGCCTTCGCCGAGGTGACTCGCCCCGAGCGGATCACCCTCGAGGCGCATGACGAGCATGGCGCGCCGTTCCGGCTCGAACTCGAGGGACTCGCCGCCCGCGCGGTGCAGCACGAGATCGATCACCTCGACGGGGTTCTCTTCATCGACCACCTCTCGATGCTCAAGAAGCAACTGCTGGTCACGCGGTGGAAGAAGGAAAACAAGGGAAGCGGACTCACCCGGATCCCCACCGCAGAGGAGTCGGAAGCGAAGGGGTGATGCGCGTGGTCTTTTTCGGGACGCCGTCATTTGCCGTCCCGAGCTTCGAGGCGCTCCGCCAGGCCGGTGTCGAGGTGGTCGCTGCGGTGTCCCAACCCGACCGACCGCGCGGTCGTTCGCACTCCACCCTGCTCCCCTGTCCGGTCAAGGCCGCCGCAATGACGAGCGGCGTGCCGGTATTGACGCCGGACAATCCGCGCGACCCCGACTTCATGGCGGCACTGGCGCTGCTGGCACCCGACCTCGGCGTGGTGGTGGCGTATGGCCACCTGCTCCGCCCGGCGCTGCTGGCCATCCCGCGCCTCGGCCTCGTCAACGTGCACGCCTCCCTGCTGCCACGCTGGCGCGGCGCGGCACCGATCCACTGGGCCATCAAGAGCGGCGATGCCGAAACCGGAGTCAGCATCATGCGGGTGGAGGCCGGTCTCGATTCCGGCGCCGTCTGGCACCAGCGCAGCATCGCCATCGGGGCCGGCGACACCACCGGGATGCTGTTCGAGCGACTCGCCACGCTCGGAGCGGAAGCGCTGATCGAGGCGTTGCCGCGGATCGCAGCAGGCGAGCAACCGGTGCCGCAGGATGAGAGCCGGGCGACCCACGCTCCCAAGATTGATCGGGCAATGGCGCGGATCGACTGGACCATGCCGGTCGCCGAAGTGTCGGCGCAGATCCGCGCCATGGACCCGGCGCCCGGGGCGTGGACGACGGTGGCTGGGCGGGATGTCAAGTTGTTTGGCTGCCACGGTGAAACGTCAAAGGTGAAAGGGGAACCTGCCGACAGCACCGTTTCACCTTTCACCCGCGCGGCTCCGCCGCGCCCCGTTCACCGTCCCCCCCCTGTCTCCCTTTCACCTTTCACCTTTCACCCTGGTACCACCCCAGGGACGATCCAGCAGCACGACGGCCTCCTCCTCGCCGCCTGCTCCGACGGCTGGCTGCCGCTCGGCGAGGTCACCCCGGCCGGCGGCAACCGGATGCCGGCGCTCACCTGGTATCGCGGCGCGCAGCTACCGGATGGAGCCGCCTTCCAGTGAGACCGCTGCCCAGAGTCCTGGCCTACACCAACGACGAGATTGCCCGGCGGGAGGATTTCGGCATTCTCGCCGCCGCGCTCGCCGCTGCCGGGCCCGCCGTGGCGCTGGTGGTCCGTGCTCCCGACGCCAGCGCCGACGCACTCACCGCACTGGCCGATCGTTGCGCACGGCTGGCCCGCGCACCGGAGGCGATGGTGCTGGTCAGCGGCCGGGCCGACATCGCCGCGGCGTCAGACGCCCACGGGGTGATTCTCAGGGGGGGGGACATCGCGGTGGCCGACGCCCGCCAGCTCAAGAGGCCGGGAGGGCTGCCGTTGCTGATCTACCGTTCGGTCCACGACCTCGCCGCCGCCGAAGAGGCCGCCCGGGCGGGGGCCGATGCGCTGATCGTCGGCACCATCTGGCCCAGCACCTCGCACCCCGGCCAACCGGGGGCCGGCACCGCCCTGCTCACCCGCTGTGCCGCGCTGGGACTGCCGACCTACGCCATCGGCGGCGTCACCCCGGAGCGGGCTCGCGAGGCGATCGAGTGCGGCGCCTGGGGCGTCGCCGCCATCAGTGCCCTGTGGGATGCGCCGAAGCCCTATCTTGCGATGGTGGAGATGGTGGGCGCGGCGGAGCCGCGCCGGGAGGAGGGTGGAACGTGAAAGGTGAATGGGGAGGTGAAAGGGGAAAGGTGAAACGTGAAAGGGGAGGTGAATGGTGAAAGGTGAAAGGTGAAACGGGAGGTAAAAGGTGAAAGGTGAAACGGTGCCGTATTCCGGTTCCCCTTTCACGTTTCACGTTTCACGTTTCACGTTTCACGTTTCACGTCTCCCCTTTCACGTTTCACCTTTCACGTTCACGTTGAGACCGACATCACAAAGGATCCAACAATGCATCTCATCATCAACGGCGACCCGCGTGACGGCATCGAGGCCACATCGGTCGAGGAACTCCTCCTCGAACTCGGTCTCGATCCGCGCGCGGTGGTCGTCGAACTGAATCGCGATATTGTGCGTCGTCCTGCGCTGGCCGCCACTCAGGTTGCCGATGGCGACGTTTTGGAGATCGTACATTTTGTGGGAGGTGGTTGAATGCTGACGATTGCCGGTCATGACTTTTCCTCGCGGCTGCTGGTCGGCACGGGGAAGTACCGGACCAACGCCGAGATGGTTGCCGCCATCGAGGCATCGGGTGCCGAGGTGGTCACGGTGGCGGTGCGGCGGGTTTCGCTCGACCGGAGCGACGACGCCGGCATCCTCCATCACCTGCCGCCGTCGCGCTATTTCCTGCTCAGCAACACCGCCGGTTGCTACACCGCCGACGAGGCGATTCGCTACGCGCGACTGGCGCGGGAGGCCGGCTTCAACGACTTCGTCAAACTCGAGGTGATCGGCGACCAGGCCACCCTCCTCCCCGACACCGCCGGCCTGCTGGAGGCCACCAAGGTGCTCGCCGGAGAGGGGTTCAAGGTGCTCGCCTACACCAACGACGACCTGATCACCGCGCTCCGGCTGGAAGACGCCGGTGCCGTGGCGGTGATGCCGCTCGCCTCCCCGATCGGTTCGGGACTCGGTCTGCTCAATCCGTACTTCATCCGCACCATCAAGGCCCGACTCGGCGTCCCGATCATCGTCGATGCCGGAGTCGGCACCGCCTCCGACGCCTGCCTGGTCATGGAGCAGGGGGTCGACGGCATCCTGATGAACACCGCCCTCGCCGAAGCACAGGATCCGGTCCGGATGGCCCACGCCATGAAGCTCGGCGTCGAGGCCGGTCGCGCCGCGTATCTGGCTGGCCGGATGCCCCGGCGCGAGGTCGCCATTCCGTCGTCACCTACGACCGGGATGCTCGACTGAACGACACCGGCCTCGCCTCGCGCCGCGCCGCGCTCGGCATTCTCACCGCCGTCCGCCAGGGCACCCCGTTCGACCGCGCGCTCGACCGCGGCCTGGGGCTGCTTCCCGACGCCGATCGCCGACTCGCCCACGAACTGGCAGCCGGCGTGCTCCGGCGCGAAGCGTCGCTCGACGCGGCGATGGCGCAGTTCATCCCGCGCGGTCTCGACTCGGTGCAACCGGTGGTGCGCGACGTGCTCCGCATCGGCAGCTACCAGTTGCGACATCTGGAGCGGGTGCCCGCCCACGCCGCCGTCACCACCAGCGTGGCGCTGGCGCGCGAGGCGATGGGCGAGCGGGTCACCGGCTTCGTCAACGCGGTGCTCCGCAAGGTGAGCACTCTGGCACCCGAGGCGGAGACGGACGATCCCGAGGTCGATCTCGCCTCCCGCTTGGCCGAGCGCTGGTCGCATCCGTTGTGGCTGGTGGCGCGCTGGTTGCGCTTTTTCGGAGCGGACGACACCGCGGCGCTGCTCGAGTGGAACAACACCCGGCCGGCGCTGGTGATCCAACCGGGGCGAGTCACCCTGGGCGATCTGGAGCGGAACTTTGCCGCTGCCGGAGTGGCCGCCTTCTCGGCACCCTGGGAGGCCGGCTTGGTGGTTGACATCGCTCGGCCCGAAACGCTGCCGGGTTACGACGAGGGCGACTTTTTCGTGCAGGACCCGGCGCAGGCGCTGGTGGTCCGCTTCGCGGCCTTTCCACCCGACTCGGTGGTGGTCGACGCCTGCGCCGCTCCGGGTGGCAAGACCCTCGGCCTGGCCCGGAACGCCCGGCTGGTGATCAGCGCCGACGCCTCGCGCCGTCGACTGCAACGACTCCGCGACAACATTGCCCGGGCCGGTCATGGCAACGAACGGGTCATTCTCGCCGACGCATTTCACCCTGCGGTGGACCGGGTCGACGGCTACTTTCTCGACGCCCCCTGTCTCGGCACCGGTACCTTCGCGCGTCACCCCGATGCCCGGCTCCGGGTCGAGCGCGATGCCCTCACCCGGCTGGCCGACGATCAGCGCCGCCTGCTCGATGCCGCAGCCAGTCGGCTGCCTCCGGGTGGCGTGCTATGTTACGCCACCTGCTCGCTGGAGCCGGAAGAGGACGAGGCCCAGGTCGATGCCTTCCTCGCCCGGCACCCCGATTTCCGGCGGGTGCCACCGGAGGGGTTTCCGGCGGAGTTGCTGACCGAGGCGGGCGACCTGCTCATCCTGCCGCACCGCGACGGGATGGACGGCGCCTACGCCGCCCGGTTGGTGCGAAATGGCGGCACCGACCCGGAGCAGTGAGGCCGGGACGACAGACAATCAGGATCGGCTGACCATCACAACTGTCACCATGAGCGTGGCAACGAGGAGTTCGGGATGACGGTGCGGATTGCACCCAGCGTGTTGAGTGCCGACCTCGGCTGCCTGCGTGAACAGGTGGCCGAAGCGGAGGCGGGTGGCGCCGAATGGCTGCATGTGGACGTGATGGATGGTCACTTCGTCCCCAATCTCACCTTCGGTGCCCCGATGATCCGGGCGCTCAGGGCCAGCAGCGAGTTGCCGATCGATGTTCACCTGATGGTGGAGCATCCCGAGCGCTACATCGACGAATACGCCGAGCTCGGCGCCGCCGTCTTCACCTTCCACCCCGAGGCGACGGTGCATGTCCAGCGGCACCTGGTCGCCATTCGCGAGCGGGGGATGCGGGCAGGGCTGGCATTGAACCCGGCAACCCCGCTCAGCGTACTGGACGAGGTGATGAATGATCTCGATCTGGTGCTGGTGATGTCGGTCAACCCCGGCTTCGGCGGCCAATCCTACCTGCCGGGTGCCACGGGGAAGATTGCCCGCATTGCCGAGCGGATCCGGACTGCCGGAATCACGGCGGTGCTGGAGGTCGATGGCGGCATCACCACCGGCACCATCGCGGCCGCCCATGCGGCCGGCGCCGACACCTTCGTGGCGGGCACTGCCGTTTTCGGTGCCCCGCAGATTGCCGACGCAGTGCGCGCCCTCAAGCGCGCCTGCCTGACCCAGGTCTGAACACCATGCGCCCTGCAGCTTCGCTCCTTGCCATCACGCTCGCGCTGGCCGCCTGTGCCCAGCCGGTGGAGATTGGTTCCGAGGCGCCGGACTTCACCGCCGTCGATGTCGCCACCGATTCCTCGCGCGACTTCCGGACCGCCTACGCCGGCGAGGTGACCCTGGTGAACATCTGGGCCACCTGGTGCGAGCCGTGCAAGAAAGAAATTCCGGCCTTGCAGCGTCTCTATGAAGAGATGGGACCGCGCGGCCTGCGCATCGCCGCCGTGAGCATCGACGAGGCCGGGGCCGGGGTGGTGCGGGATTTCATGGCCGGCTTCGGCGTCACCTTTGACGTGCTCCATGACCAGGGCGGCAAGATCCAGCAGCTCTACCAGACCACCGGCGTGCCCGAGAGTTTCCTGGTGGGACGTGACGGCCGGATCATGCGCATTGTCTACGGCGATCATCCCTGGGACTCGGATGCCAATCGCCGGATCATCGAACAACTGCTCGCCGCACCGGCGAGCTGAGGAGTGTGGCAGGAATGAATCGTCAATGGCAGATGGTCGCAGTGATCGTGTCAGGCCTCGGGCTCGGCGCCTGGGCGCTGACCCGCTATGCCCCCCCCCCGGTCGGAGCGCAGGTCGGCAACACCGCGCCGGAGTATCGCGTCCTCGACACCGCCACCGGCGATTCGGTCAGTCTCCGTGCCGACTACGACGGCAAGGTGGTGCTGGTCAACGTCTGGGCCACCTGGTGCCTCCCCTGCCGCCTCGAGATGCCGGCGATGGAACGGCTCTACCAGGAATACAAGGATGAGGGCTTCCGGATCGCCGCGGTGAGCGTCGACGAAGACTCCCCCGAGCGGGTCCGCGCCTTTGCCGAGGAGCTGGGACTCACCTTCGACATTCTGCACGATCGCTCCAACCTGATCCAGCCCGCCTACCAGACCATCGGTCTGCCGCAGAGCTACCTGATCGACAAGCAGGGGAAGATCCAGCTCGTGGCGATCGGCGAAGAGCGCTGGGATTCCGACGTTCATCGCGCCCGGGTCGCGGCACTGCTGGCCGAGTGATGCGCGTCCTGGCGCTGGAGACCTCCTGCGACGAGACCTCCGCCGCCATCGTGCGCCGGGACGGCAACACCGCCACCCTCGAGGGGATGGCGATCCTCTCCCAGGACATCCACCGGATCTTCGGCGGGGTGGTCCCCGAGTTGGCGTCGCGGGCTCATCTCGCCACCATCGGTGACGTGGTTGATCACGCCCTGGAGCGAGCCGGAGTCACTCTCGCCGACATCGACGGCATTGCCGTCACCCGCGGCCCGGGGCTGCTCGGCGCGCTGCTGGTGGGGGTGACCTGGGCCAAGACGCTGGCCTGGCGCGAGGGGCTGCCGCTGATCGGGGTGCATCACCTCGAAGGGCATCTCTTTGCCCCGGTACTGGAAGATCCCACGGTGGAGCCACCCTTCACCGCGCTGCTGGTGAGCGGCGGTCACACCATGCTGCTCGATGTCCCCCAGTGGGGCGAGTATCACCTTCTCGGCCAGACCAGGGACGACGCCGCCGGCGAGGTATTCGACAAGGTCGGCTCGCTGCTGGGACTCGACTATCCGGCCGGCGCCGCGATCGAACGGCTGGCGCGGGAGGGCAATCCGCAACGCTTCGTCTTCCCGAGGCCGCTGCTCAGGGCGACAACCGAGGCCGATCGCTGGATGTTCTCGTTCAGCGGACTCAAGACTGCGGTGCTGCGGGCGGTGCAGCAGTCGGACGATCTGGCGCGGGACCGCGCCGATCTGGCCCGCGGCTTCCAGGACGCGGCGATTGCGGTGCTGGTGGCCAAGACAGTCGATGCCGCCGGAGCGCACGACCGCCCGCTGGTGGTTCTGGGGGGGGGAGTCGCCTGCAACGGCGCCCTGGCCCAGGCGATGCGCGCCGCGCTCGACGGCCGGGCACGGGTGGCAGTCGCCTCGCCCAGACTCAACACCGACAACGCCGCGATGATCGGCGCCGCCGGGAGCTGGCGGCTCGCCGCCGGCGAACGTGACGGCCCCGCCCTCGAGGCCCGCGACACCCTGCCGTTGCCAGGGCTCACCATCCCCACAGGAGCCGTCCGGTGATCACCGCCTATCCGCTCGAGTTCGTCATTCCCCTCCCCGGTGGCGGCGGAATTCCGATCACCGGTTTCGGGCTCACCATGATGCTGCTCTTCCTGGTGGCGTCCTGGCTGATCGATCGCGAGGGGCGCCGTCTCGGCTTCAAGCCGGAGTTTCCGGGCGACCTGATCCTCGGCGCGGTGGTCGGCGGGATCATCGGCGCCAAGCTCTGGTATGTGGCGCTGCACGGTGTGGACGCGCTCTTCTCGCGGGCCGGGTTGGTGTACTACGGCGGCTTTGTGGGCGGCACCATCGGAGTGATCCTGATGGGGTGGCGCCGCCGGGTGCCGGTGCGCTGGACGGCCCACCTCGCCGCCCCCGCGCTGGCCGCCGGCTACGCCATCGGACGGGTCGGCTGTTTCGTGGTCGGAGACGACTACGGCGTCCCCACCACCCTCCCCTGGGGAGTCCGTTTTCCGGAAGGAGCCCCGCCCAGTACCGCGGCGGTGATGGAGAGTGCCTTCGGGACCCCGATCCCCGCGGGGGTCGACCCGGGCACCGTGCTGGCGGTCCACCCGACCCAGCTCTACGAGGTGGCGGCGATGCTGCTGGTCTTCGCCCTGCTCTGGAAATGGCGTACCTCCTCCAAGGGGACCGGCTGGCTGTTCGGGATCTACCTGGTCCTGGCCGGGGCGGAACGGTTCCTGGTCGAGATCCTCCGGGCCAAGGACGACCGCCTGCTGGGGATGCTGACGGTGGCCCAAGCGTTCTCGCTGGTGCTGGTGGCCGTCGGCGTGATGCTGATGATGGCCTGGGGGAAGCAGGGGCCGGCGCCGACCGGGCCTTGGCTGATGACCCCGGCCGGGGCTGGCCGGGCTGGCGGGGCGTCAAAACCCTAGTTTTGGGGCGAAATCCCTAGGGGGTCGGACCCCAATCCCTAGGGGTTCTGGTACCCCTCTTGACAGAATCCCTAGGGGGTTGTAGCTTGTTACTCAGGTGGTCGCAGCGGGTCATTGCTCGGTCACGCCAGGAAAGTCCCTAGGCGAAGAAGGGTGAAGTAAGCACAAATGCTTGCTTCGTATACTCAGGGGGCGTCTAGGGACCTCTCCGATGAAAAAACCCGGCTTCGGTCGGGTTTTTTCGTTGTTGGTCGTGAGTCGTGAGTCGTGAGTCGTGAGTCGTGAGAGGTGAAACGTGAAAGGGGTGCGGCCGGGGCCTCCGTTTCACCTTTCACCTTTCACGCCGTTCCCCGTTCACCGTTCACCCGCGCCGCAGAGCGGCGCCCCGTTCACCCCCCTTTCTCCTCCCCCTTGCGCGATCCGGAAAGAGGCCGTAGCTTGGTATTCAGTTGGTCGCGGCAAGGGATCGCCGGACTGCACCAGAAAGTCCCTGGGCGAAGAAGGGTGAAGCAGGCCCCAAAGCCTGTTTCGTATACTCAGGGGGCGTCCAGGGACCTCCCAATGAAAAAGCCCGGCTTCGGTCGGGCTTTTTTATTGGTCGTAGGTCGTAGGTCGTAGGTCGTAGGTCGTAAAAGGTGAAACGTGAAAGGGATGCTGCCGGGGCCTCCGTTTCACCTTTCACCTTTCACCTTTCACCTTTCACGCCGTCGTCGCCCTTTCACCTTTCACGCCGTTCCCCCTCCCCCTTGCGCGATCCGGAAACCGGCCGTAGCTTCCTCCTCAGTTGGTCGCGGCAAGGGATCGCCGGACCGCACCAGAAAGTCCCTGGGCGAAGAAGGGTGAAGCAGGCCCCAAAGCCTGTTTCGTATACTCAGGGGGCGTCCAGGGACCTCCCAATGAAAAAGCCCGGCTTTGGTCGGGCTTTTTCGTTGTTGGTCGTGAGTCGTGAGTCGTGAGTCGTGAGAGGTGAAACGTGAAAGGGGTGCTGCGGGGGCCTCCGTTTCACCTTTCACCTTTCACGCCGTCATCGCCCGGCTCGTCGCTAAAGCGACGGCCCCTCCCCCCGTTCACCGTTCACCCGCGCCAGAGAGCGGCGCCCCGTTCACCTGCGCCCTCCACCACCGCTTCCGTCTCCGTGGCACCGTCGTCCCGCCGCCGCAGCACCACCACCACCGCCACGGCCGCCAGCACCAGCAGCACCGCCTGCGCCAGCAGCGTCTCCACTGTGGGATAGATCCCCAGTGCGGCGACTCGCGGCCATCCCGGCAGCACCGTGGTGCCCACCACGCCGCCGGCCTGCAGCTCGCCGATTCCCTTGCCGGCAAAGACGAACGCGGTGTAGTACAGGAAGGCGCTGGTCACCGCGAAGAACGGCTTGAGCGGCAGCCGCACGCCCCAGCGGTTGATCGCCAGATAGACCGCGGCCAGCGCCACACTGCCGGCCAGAATCCCGAAGGTCACCGGCCAGAACACTCCACCCCCCGTGCCTCCGGACACCAGCAGCGCCTTGTAGAAGAGAATCGTCTCGAAGCCCTCGCGATACACCGCCAGGAACGACGCCGTGGCCAGCGCGAAGGTCGATCCCCCCCCCACAGCGTCGGCCACCCGCCCCTTCACGAACGCGGTCCACTTGTGCACCTCCATCTTGGAGAGCAGCCAGTAGCTCACGTAGAAGAGCACCCCGACGGCGAGCAGCATGGTGATCGCCTCGAGCACCTCCTGCTGGGCGGGCGAGAGCAGGAAGACCGTCTCCAGCAGCACCGCGGTGATCACCGACAGGATGATGGCGGCACCCACCCCGACGTGGATGTCCTGACGCCGGTGCCCGGCGCCGACCTTGACCAGAAACGCCATCAGTGCGCCGACGATCAGGATCGCCTCCAACCCCTCGCGCAACAGGATCATCAGCGACTGCACGAAGAGGTTGGTGGCCGAGGGCCGGTCGGCGATCACCCGCTCGGCCTGCTCCAGCCCGGCAAGCAGCGCCAGCCGACCGGCATCCCGTTCGGCAGCGCCGCCGGGCACCGCGACCTGCTCGCGGAGCGCCGCGAAGGCCGCCTCCAGATCGGTCGCCAGCGCAGGATTGGCCACCCGCACCGCCCGCTCCACCTGCTCGAAGGCGAGGTAGGCGTCAAAGGCGGCGCTCTTGGCGGCATCGTGATCGCCGGCACCAGCCAGCCGTTGGGCCTCGTCGATGTGCCGACGCACCGCGGCGAAGGCGGCGCCGGTCAGCGCCAGTTCGCCACCCTCCGGCTGCCAGTGGCGCACCGCCGACAATTGCTCCAGGGTGGCTCCCTCGCCCAGAGAGGCGAGCACCGCCGCGTCGCTCATTTCGGCCAAACGCGGGAAGTCGGCCAGCTCCGCCGGAACCGCTCCATCGGGGCGCACCTGCCGCAGCGTGGAGGCGTAGAGCGCCAACGCCCAACGATCCTCCGGCGGGATCATCGTCTCGTAGGCCGGCATCGCGGTGCCGGCCACTCCGATGGTGATTCGCTGGTAAAAGGCCAACGGGGTGACGTCGATCAGAGCGTTGTAGTCGGCGAGATTGGCCGGGACGGGATCGAGACCTCGCCCTGCCGGGCCATCGCCGCGGCCGGTGACACCGTGACAGGCCGCGCACTGACGCTGGTAAAGCTCTTCCCCCCTGGCCAGCGACGGCGGATGCGCCGGGATCTCTGCCAACACCAGGTTGAGTCCGGTCGAGAGGGTGGCATGCAGGCGGGCAACCGCAGCTGCGACTGAATCGGGCGAGCCGATCTGCTCGACGAATTGCAACGCGGAGCCGAGCTCGTCGACCGCCTGGTTGGCCACACTCGCGGGCAACCCGGCCGAACTCCGCCGCGCTTCCCGGAGAAACAACTGCGCCTCGTCCACCTCCGCAGCGGCGACCACTCGACCGTCGACCACGCCGAGCCGGTATTCGGCGACCGCGAGATCGGCGGCAGCGGCGATCCGGCGGGCAAGCGCCGCCGAATCAGGGGCAGTGAACTGAAGCAGCAGAGCGACGCTACTGAGAAACATTATCATTCTCTTTGAGAAGTACTTCGGAAATTAGATGGAAGTGGGGTGGGATGCTAGTCTCTTTGGTCGAGAGTCGTGAGTCGTGAGTCGTTCTATGAGAGTGATTGTCAAGGGTGTGCCTCCGGCCCGCTGATTGCCGGGCGGGTTTCCCCTTGGCGATCAGCCCCGCCTCCTCTGTGTCTGAGGTGTGGGCGTGCTTATGGGCTCGCGGTCCAGTGGTCTTC